>NZ_CM180980.1:0-1822500 GCF_059070475.1 Marivita sp. NO-S04 | reverse complement strand
GCGCGAGAAGGGCGTTTGGTGAATGCCTAGGCAGTAAGAGGCGATGAAGGACGTGATACTCTGCGATAAGCCATGAGGAGCTGAGAATAAGCTTTGATCCATGGATTTCCGAATGGGGCAACCCACCTGACAGTTTGATATAATTGCCTTCGGGCAGCTTATATCTTGCTGAAACAGGTACTTATTACCTGAATACATAGGGTTTTAAGAGCAAACCCGGGGAACTGAAACATCTAAGTACCCGGAGGAAAGGACATCAATTGATACTCCCCTAGTAGCGGCGAGCGAACGGGGACCAGCCGAGCCTTGAGCGTGACTAGAATGTGCTGGAAAGCACAGCCATAGCGGGTGACAGCCCCGTATAGGAAGCGTGATGGGACGTATTAAGTAGGGCGGGACACGTGAAATCCTGTCTGAAGATCGGAGGACCACCTTCGAAGGCTAAGTACTCCTTACTGACCGATAGTGAACCAGTACCGTGAGGGAAAGGTGAAAAGCACCCCGACGAGGGGAGTGAAACAGTACCTGAAACCGAACGCCTACAATCAGTCGGAGCCCCCTTGCGGGGTGACGGCGTACCTTTTGTATAATGGGTCATCGACTTGGTCTATCTAGCAAGCTTAAGCCGTTAGGTGTAGGCGCAGCGAAAGCGAGTCTGAATAGGGCGCATGAGTTAGATGGATCAGACCCGAAACCGAGTGATCTAGGCATGGCCAGGTTGAAGGTTGGGTAACACCAACTGGAGGACCGAACCCACATCCGTTGAAAAGGATCGGGATGAGCTGTGCCTAGGGGTGAAAGGCCAATCAAACTCGGAGATAGCTGGTTCTCTGCGAAATCTATTTAGGTAGAGCGTCATCCGAATACCCCCGGGGGTAGAGCACTGGATGGGTAATGGGGCCCCACAGGCTTACTGATCCTAACCAAACTCCGAATACCGGGGAGTACTAGATGGCAGACACACAGCGGATGCTAACGTCCGTTGTGGAGAGGGAAACAACCCTGACCTACAGCTAAGGCCCCCAATTCATGGCTAAGTGGGAAAGCAGGTGGGACGACCAAAACAACCAGGAGGTTGGCTTAGAAGCAGCCATCCTTTAAAGATAGCGTAACAGCTCACTGGTCTAAATAAGTTGTCCTGCGGCGAAGATGTAACGGGGCTCAAGCCATGAGCCGAAGCTTAGGATGCACATAGTGCATGGTAGCAGAGCGTAGTGTGACATTAGACTTCGTCTTATTCTGGTTTTTTGTATTGCTGCATTGGTTCCGTGAGTGTTCGCACTCAAGTAGCCGGAGGCGGTAGTGCACAAAAGAAGTCAGAATAGACAAAGTCTATTCTGTGAAGCCGGCGTGTGAGCGATCCGGTGGAGAGATCACTAGTGAGAATGATGACATGAGTAGCGACAAAGAGTGTGAGAGACACTCTCGCCGAAAGTCCAAGGGTTCCTGCTTAAAGCTAATCTGAGCAGGGTAAGCCGGCTCCTAAGCCGAGGCCGAAAGGCGTAGGCGATGGGAACCACGTTAATATTCGTGGGCCAGATGGAAGTGACGGATCTCGAAGATTGTTCCTCCTTATCGGATTGGAGGGGCCGTTCAGAGGTTCCTGGAAATAGCTCCATCATCAGACCGTACCCTAAACCGACACAGGTGGACTGGTAGAGAATACCAAGGCGCTTGAGAGAACGATGTTGAAGGAACTCGGCAAAATACCTCCGTAAGTTCGCGAGAAGGAGGCCCGGTTCCTAGGCAACTAGGGGCTGGGGGCACAAACCAGGGGGTGGCGACTGTTTATTAAAAACACAGGGCTCTGCGAAGTCGCAAGACGACGTATAGGGTCTGACGCCTGCCCGGTGCCTGAAGGTTAAAAGGAGGGGTGAGAGCTCTGAATTGAAGCCCAGGTAAACGGCGGCCGTAACTATAACGGTCCTAAGGTAGCGAAATTCCTTGTCGGGTAAGTTCCGACCTGCACGAATGGCGTAACGACTTCCCCGCTGTCTCCAACATCGACTCAGCGAAATTGAATTGCCTGTCAAGATGCAGGCTTCCCGCGGTTAGACGGAAAGACCCCGTGCACCTTTACTACAGCTTCGCACTGGCATCAGGATTGTGATGTGCAGGATAGGTGGTAGGCTTTGAAGCAGTGACGCCAGTCATCGTGGAGCCTCCCTTGAGATACCACCCTTCGCACTCTTGATGTCTAACCGCGGTCCGTTATCCGGATCCGGGACCCTGCGTGGCGGGTAGTTTGACTGGGGCGGTCGCCTCCTAAAGCGTAACGGAGGCGCGCGAAGGTTGGCTCAGAGCGGTCGGAAATCGCTCGTTGAGTGCAATGGCAGAAGCCAGCCTGACTGCAAGACTGACAAGTCGAGCAGAGTCGAAAGACGGCCATAGTGATCCGGTGGTCCCAAGTGGGAGGGCCATCGCTCAACGGATAAAAGGTACGCCGGGGATAACAGGCTGATACTGCCCAAGAGTCCATATCGACGGCAGTGTTTGGCACCTCGATGTCGGCTCATCTCATCCTGGGGCTGGAGCAGGTCCCAAGGGTACGGCTGTTCGCCGTTTAAAGAGGTACGTGAGCTGGGTTTAGAACGTCGTGAGACAGTTCGGTCCCTATCTGCCGTGGGTGTAGGATACTTGAGAGGAGTTGCCCCTAGTACGAGAGGACCGGGGTGAACGATCCACTGGTGGACCTGTTGTGGCGCCAGCCGCAGTGCAGGGTAGCTATGATCGGAAAGGATAACCGCTGAAGGCATCTAAGCGGGAAGCCCCCCTCAAAACAAGGTATCCCTGAGGGCCGTGGTAGACCACCACGTCGATAGGCCGGAGGTGTAAGCGCAGCAATGCGTTCAGCTGACCGGTACTAATGGCCCGATAGGCTTGATTTGATCCAGTAACAACAAAACCAACGCTCAATCCGAGCCGCGGAAACTGGACCAATGATCAAAAGCACAAACACCAAAGTGAAAATACTTGCCTCGGACAACAAAACCACATCAAAAATGTGGTTCGTTGATTACTTCGCACCCGGAATGACGCGGTGTGGCAACTCGCTGGCATCAAAGATGCTCAGCTCAGGCATGACTGCGTCATACCCTGCCTGCCACCCCTCGCATCCGAGATGCGAGGGGGATTTTATTCGGTTTGGTGGTCATAGCGTGAGCAATACACCCGGTCCCTTTCCGAACCCGGCCGTTAAGTGCCACCGCGCCAATGGTACTGCGACTCAAGTCGTGGGAGAGTAGGTCACCGCCAAACCTAATAAAATCCCCAATCTCTCAATCGATGTACAATCACATAATTGCCAAATACACCCGCCAACGAGGCTGTTATATCAGCCACGAATTAAATTCGTAGCCGCATATATCACAGCCGCGTCACGGCGAGACAGTCTTGCTGTTCAGGTCGACCACAAACCTGCGACCAAGCTCATCAGCAATCCAAAGTTTTGGGCGAAACCACATCTTGCGCATCGTGGCAATAAATACATCCTGACTGTCGCCCTCCTTTCCATTTGGGTCATACACGACGTCGTAGACCTTGAGCGTCCAAAGAACCTCGCCTGTCTTGTCAGTCTTGGCCACGATATATCCACCATTCTGGTCTAGACCTTCACGGCGCCCAAAATGGATCACTTCGTATCTCACATCCCCAACGATAACCGGGGGCACAGGATCAGGGGCGGCGCGTTTTGCGGATTTGATCATCTCTGCCTCCAGCCTATGGGGTGACCAGAATGCGTTTTTTGTCTGCGGCAGAGAGTTTGCCGTCGATATCCATAACAAAGTAGCCCCAACTGTCAGCATTAGACAGCGCATCAGCGCTTGAAAATCTGTTGCCAGACGGCTTGAGACCCTCACAATCATAAAAGACGTCCTTTGTGCTCAACTCTGTGTGGGTCAATTCATGTATGATGGTTTCTGCGCAAAGCCAAAGCTTGCCGGAATTGCCAGTCATCCGGGTGAACAGCCCTTCAAGATAGATCACCGGAAACCCTCCACCTTCTCCTCCGGGCAAGGCCAGACCATAAGTTTTCGCCCGCGACTTTCTGCTGGTTGGGTCGTCGCTGAACACCAGACTGTTCGAATTGCAGGCGTTGACGATCTTGGGAAGACCTGCTTTTAGCTTGGTCATCGCCGTGTTGAACTGCGTGTCAGAGCTGTGATCGTCGCAGAACCAATCCTTGACGCAGGCTCGCACTGCATCGTCGGGCGAGTTCACTTTCATTTGCGCCTTTTGGGACGACGCCAATGCCAGCGCCAGCGCGGAACACATGTGTCTCATTTCGTCATCAGAGTAGATTTCGTCTGCCTGCCCCAATTTGTGCTTGTTGAGAATGGCAAAGCCTTTCACTTCATCGAAGACGAATTTCTTGTGCGCTTTCGGTGGGTTGAACACCCAGACATCTTGTCCGCCGCGTTTGTGTGCCCGGTATAGGTGCCGTAAGAATTTGATCGCGGCGGCGCGCTCGATCTGTGTGCCGCCGTTATCCGAACCCGCGGCTTGCCAGATGATATCGCCTTCATGTGTGAAAAGACGTCCGAACATGCCTGTCGGCAGAGAATCCGAGAGCTTCTTGCGCAGCTTATCGCACCCATCCGCATGGGCGGGGTTAGGCCCACCATTTGCGAGGATCGACAAGCTGGCGACGTCGTTCTTGAGGAATTTTTCCCAATCGGGATCGCCACCTGCGAATTTCTGGGTCTCGAATATCTCACGCGCTTTCTTGTACGCCTGGGTAAACAAGGTCATGGACATGAATAGTCCTTTCGAAAAGTCGATTTGAGAATTGAACTCTGAAATAGGATCGTTACGCTCTGCTAACAGTGCCCGATTACCTGCAAAAATCAAAATTTTCGTGATCCGGCGTTCAGTTTCGCTCCAGTCGTTTCGCACTGGCGGATCGTCTGCGAGAAGTGACGTGCTCAACTGGACATAGGACGTGATTTGCATCATGCGTGATCATACGGGCCCATGGCATAGGACGGTTTCAAATGGCGGACGGCACCTTCGCGGCACTTCTCTTCATTCTTGGCATGACCGACATGAGTATGAACCATTGCGGGACGGAGGCGGGCTGTCTTGGGAAATCCGACGCCACGCCGCGGTTTTCGATCTCTGGGGGCGAGGTTCTGGAGCGTCACGCCGATCCTGCGGGAGAGGTTTATCTTCGCTACGATCTTGGCCATAAGCGTGGGCCGTTTGGGAATGCCGCCGGTTTGTCGATCGGCGAAAACGGAGAGACGTGGATCGGATTCGGCTCCACCTACACGATCCCTTTTGGCCGCAGCGGCGCATATGCTGAACTGCATTCCATGCCGGGGCTGTATTTCGACAACGGTGGCTTTGATCTTGGCGGACCGATTGCATTCCGGTCTGGCATCGAGTTCGGTTACGAAAACCGGCGCGGCTGGCGGATGGCGCTGAGCTATGACCATAGGTCGAATGCCGGGATCTACGACGACAACCCCGGCATCGAGACCGTTCAATTCAAGGTTTCCGTGCCGATCAACTGACGCTGAAACGCTTGTGCGTCAGGACGCCAAGTTCTCCATCGCCGCGTTGGTCGCCTCGCGTTCGTAGCGGAAGACCGGGATCGCCTGAAAGTCCATCGTGTGACACTTCAGGCTTTTGCGCAGATTTTCGAACAGTTCAACCTGTGCTGTCTGAAAGACCTTCATATCTGATGCTTCGTCAAAATTGATAGTCACGTACAGAGCGCCTTCTTTGCACAGAAGGACGTTGAGTGCCGTCATATTGAATTGCGAAATCTTCCCGCCAAGTTCTTCGGCAACATAGGACGCGGCGATCTTTCCCTCGGCGAGGGTGGATGTCTTGATTTGATAAATCTTGGTATACATGTCGTGTCCTGTTTCAATCGATCATCGCAAAAAGGTCTTCGATATCGACTGCGGTGCGTTGCGCCAGTGCCTGACGACGGAAGGTTGCGGCGTGCAGACCGTGCTCTGCCTGGATTTCCCGACCCTTGGCGGTCAGGTCCGGTGCGTTGTCGTCCAATGCGACGATGCCCCATTGCGCCAGGCGCTGAAGGTCTTGGCGGTTAACGGGTTGGCCGGAACACAGGTTCAGGAAATTCTCCAATTCAATTGGGCGCAGGTCCGGGTGATTGCGATGGAAATACGCCGCGAGTTTTGCCATGCGTTCTGTGACAGCATCGCGCTCATCCATTTGTAGCGTGACAAGCAATGTCAGGTTGTTCGCCAAAGCCTGCATCTGTTGGATTTGGAAAGGCTCCATGGAGCGGGGTTTGTAGTCGACTGTGCAAAGGGTTCCCAGAACGAGACCATCTTGTGTGACCAACGGATACGCGCCCCAGAAGACCCAATTCGGAGATGCCGTGACCAATGGGTTGTGCTTGAGCTTTGGATGTTCCGTAACCACGCCATTGATACCGCAGCTTACGCGGCTTGACTGTTCTTCACGGATGCGATCGGCGCCCAGTTCCAAGGCAGCAATTCATCAAGCCGGTTGATCTTGTGATCGTGGATGCGGTCGAGGATGTCAGCAAGATAGGCCAGCGGGTCAAGACCGTTCAGCTTGGCCGTTTCAATGACCGTCATCGCGCGCGCGAGGGTTTCCGCGCCGGTATCTGCGCCCGCGAAGAGCCAGTTTTTACGTCCTATTCCAATCGGGCGCAGGGCGCGTTCGGCCGGATTGTTGTCGATGGCCACACGCCCGTCGTTCAGGAACAGGCTGAAGGCCTCCTTCCGCGCGAGGCCATAGCGGAACGCCTTGGCTAGATCGCTTTTGCCGGGGATGCGCAGAAGCTGCTGTTCAGACCAAGCAAAGAAAGCCTCGACCTTGGGCTTGGTAAGTTTTTGACGTGCCGCATAGCGGACGTTGGCGGGCTGACCGTTGATATCGCGCTCGATGTCGTAGAATTTTCCGATCCGGTCGAGCGCCTCGCGAGCGATCTCGGATTTGGTTGAGGTCCAAAAGTCATGGAAGTCGCGCCGCAGATGCGCCCAACAGGCGGCCTCCCGCAAACGGGCTGTGCCGTCAGGCTCTGGCGCGTAAAGCTTGGCATACCCTTTGTAGCCGTCGGCCTGAAGAATGCCCTGCGCTGCGGACAGATGACTGAGGACGTGCTCTTCCTTCCAGTCTGGCGCAAAGCGATAGACAGCACCCGGTGGTGATGCCCCGGCCCAGGGTCGCTGATCACGCACATAGGCCCAGATCCGGCCCTGCTTGACACCCTTGCCAAGCCCTCTGTTGCGCATGCTGCGATCAAGCACCCGGATGGGGGTGTCGTCCGCATGCAGCAGGTCGCTGGCCATGATGTCCGCCTCGATCCGTACAATGAGCGGCTGTAAGGTCTTCATGGCTCGCCCGCACCAGCCAACAAGCGTGCTTTCGGGAATGTCTGCTCCCATGCGGGCGAAGATCTCGTGCTGGCGATATAACGGAAGGTGGTCGTCGAACTTCGAGACCAGCACATGGGCCAGCAAGTTCGGCCCTGCAATACTGCCGGGGATCGGACGGCTGGGTGCTGGTTCCTGCACCATCCGCTCACACCGGCGGCAGGATTTCTTGATCCGGGCAATCTGGATCACCTTCATCTGAGCGGCGATCATGTCCAGCAGTTCGCTGACATCCTCACCCACCACACGCAGATCGCCGCCACAGTCGGGGCAGCAGGCACCGGGGTCCAGTTCACGGCGTTCGCGCGGGGTCGCATCCGAGACACGTGGCTTGCGGCGCAAAGTGGGCGCATCGGCAGCTTCCGCTGATGGCTCATCCGGCCCTTCGTCGATTGGCGCTTCATCGTCTTCGGCCACGGCAACCAGCAGGTCTTCAAGCGCCAGTTCCAGCTGTTCGATCTCGCGCTCAATCTTTTCCGAGGATTTGCTGAAGGCCAGTTTCTGAAGCTTGGCGATCCGTAGGCGCAGGGCTTGCACCAGCTGGTCGTGAACCCGTAGCGTGGCCGATATCTTGGCGTTCTCTGCCGCGATCCGCAGGTTTTCAGCCTGTAGAGCAGCGATCATAGCGCGCAATTCAGCGGGATCATCAGGCAGGTTTTCAGCAGGTTCAGACATGCGCTTGACTACCAAAAAACAGGCTCAAGCGCCATATAAATAACGATAATTCGTGCGCAGAATTACCCCACGCGCGCTGGCGGAGCGCCCCAATCCGGACGTCTCCAGTCGATCCCCTCCCACAGCATCGCGAGCTGTGCTGATGTTAGCCGCATCGACCCATCCGCAGCATTCGGCCAGGGGAAGCGGCCACGCTCCAAGACTTTGTAGTAGAGACAAAACCCCTGGCCATCCCAGAACAGAAGCTTGATACGATCCCCGCGTCGCCCACGAAACGCAAATACCGCACCATTGGCTGGTTTCTGACGCAACACATCCTGCGCCAAAGCGGCCAGCCCCGCGATTCCCTTTCGCATATCCGTGACACCACACGCCAGATACACACGCACACCAGTGCCGGGACCGATCATGCGGCGTCCACCGCGCGGATCAGCACCGACAGTGCAGTCGGATCAATCGTGCTTTCAAAATGTAAACTACGGCCGCCACGCAAACGCAATTCAACCGCAACCGGTGGCGACGTTTCAGCGGCCGTATCCTGCGCTGTCGGCACTCCAGCCGCCACTGGCATATCCAAAGGGTAGAAAAGCGCCCCGGCCTCCGGCGACCACAGACCCTTCTTCTTCAGGTCGTGCCGCCAAGCGTAAATCTGCTGCCGCGTCACTTCATGGCGCTGCGCCACCTGCGTCACCGTTGTGCCACCAACCCCGACCGACATGATGATCTCGAGCTTGTCCTCATCACGCCAGAAGCGCCGCCGCTCCATCCCAAGAATTTCACCACGCATCAGGGACCCCGCATAAGACACGTCGCTAACGACGTAGTTAAACACGTGTCTTAGATCACCGCACCAACCTCAGGCAGGCGGTGCCAATGGCGCGGTTACGATGTTCCCGCAGATCTGGCACGATCATAGGCTGTGTTGATCCAGGAGCGTATTGGCACAGCGTTAGGTGGCGCGGCACTTCATCAGTGTCGAGCAGCCCGTTGAAATCCTTGGCAAGAAAGAACTGGCGATCATCGTCGAGCAACCCCGTATACGCGACAGGGCAGTCGGTGATGAGTTTCGCAAGATCGACATAAAGGCCGTATCGGTCTTCTTGGTGAACATCCATTACGCCAGATCGAAGAACCCTTGCATTGCGCGCCGCCTCATTTGCCGGCAGGGGCGCTGCTTCGAATTCCGTTTTGGTTTCTGACTTATCAATATTTTGAGACACAATTATTGCCCTTTGTTTTCCAAATCCCGTACGGGACATAAGGAAAAAACGACGCAAAAAAATATCTCTTTAGGGCTGGGAGCAATATCTTTGGATGCAACCTGAACGCGAGGCAAAACGAGCTGCGCAAACCCTTTAATGTGCTTGGAAAATTCTGTGGAATTTACCGCAGCCGCAATTCGGATGTCGCATCGAACAGATACATGTGGTCGGGATCAACCACGAGATCGACCTGGTCGCCAATTGCAGACCTGTGATCCCCACGTTCCTCGACGATGATCTTCCCGCCATCCGGTCCGATCAGGTGAACATAGGACACGCCGCCAAGGCTTTCCGTAAGGTCGACCCGGTGCGACGATCCTGCTTTCAGCGTTAGATGCTCCGGCCGCAGACCGATCAAGACCTCTTGGCCGTCTTGCGCAGACCCGGTTTGGGGCACCGCATGGGCCAAGCCGTTTGACACGACCTCTGCGCCTTGGACCGTGCCGCGGATGAAATTCATCGACGGAGATCCGATGAACCCTGCAACAAAACGATTGTCGGGATCGCGGTAGAGGTCCATCGGGGCGCCGACCTGTTCGATGCGACCGGCGCGCAGCACGACGATCTTGTCGGCCAGCGTCATTGCTTCGACCTGATCGTGGGTCACGTAGATCATCGTGGCACCAATCTCCTTATGGAGACGGGCAATCTCCACGCGCATCTCGACGCGCAGTTCGGCATCGAGGTTCGACAGCGGCTCGTCGAAGAGGAACACCTCCGGCCCGCGCACGATGGCCCGGCCGATGGCAACGCGTTGGCGCTGGCCGCCGGACAGGGCTTTGGGCTTGCGCTTGAGATAGTCGTCCAGTTTGAGGATGCGGCTCGCCTCAGCGACCTTGGACTTGATCTCAGATGACGGATGGCCGGTCATCTTGAGCCCGAACCCCATGTTCTCTTCGACCGTCATGTGTGGATACAGCGCATAGGTCTGAAATACCATCGACACGCCCCGGTCCGACGGGTCGAGCCGCGTCACATCACGGGCACCGATGCGGATCGTGCCTTCGGTGGTTTCTTCAAGCCCGGCCACCATCCGCAGTAGGGTGGACTTGCCGCAGCCCGATGGTCCGACAAAGACGCAGAATTCTCCCTCCTGAACGTCCAGATCAATCCCGTGGATGACCTGCGTGTTGCCATAGCGTTTGATGACAGTGTCAAGCGTCACTCCGGACATGGGACATCTCTCCGTTATTATGGTGTGTGGGCCGCGCAGAGGTGCGCGGGAACAGCCAGCTTTCGGCATCGCGTGCAATCGCCGCCGCTGCCTGTTTGAGTCGCGGGCCAAGATCGCGCAGCGCGTCAAGATTGGTGCGCCGGGTGGTGCCTGTGACGGACAAGGCACCTAGTGGGCGGGATTGGGAATTCAGGATCGGCACCGCAACGCAGACAATGCCGATCTCGTGTTCCTCGCGGTCGAAGCTCAGCCCTTCTTCGCGGATCTCTGCCAGTTCGCGCTGCAGGCTTTCAGCCGATCCATGTGTGGCGGATGTGAACTGGTGCCAGCTTTGCTGGGCGAGGGCGGTCTGCAATTCGGGTTCGGGCAGGAAGGCCAGCATCGCCTTGCCAACACCGGTGCAGTAGGCGGGTCCGACCTTGCCCGCCTGGCTGAACATTTCAACCGGGTCGCGGGCGTTGCGTTTGTCGATATAGAGCACCTGCGCATGGTCAAGTTGCGCCAGATGGACGGTCTCTCCGGTTTCAGCGCTGAGCGCATCGACATGCAGGCGGGCAACCGGCGCGAGCGAGGATTGCGCCCACGCGGCATGGGCCAACCGCACAAGCCGCAGCCCCGGCGCGTAGGTTTGGCGCTCGGGTTCATATTGCAACATGCCTTGGTTGGTCAGGGTTTGCACAAACCGGTACAGCGTGGCCTTGGGCATGTCGGAGTCAGCCAGAAGTTCGCCAAAACGCACAGGGCGCCCGTACGACGCAATCTGGTCCAGTACAGACAGGGCTTTGCCCACGGTTCCATCGTTTCGTTCGACCGATGTCATGTTCGCGATTTCCTCCCTTAGCCGCAGGTCGCGTTCCGTCGGCTGTTGACAAGCATAGGCGAGTCGCTGTTATGATTTCAATATGCAAAACAAGGTTTCAAATAATGAAACCAACCTTGCACCAGAATTGGGAGCATTAGGGAGGATACCATGCGTTCCACATTGAAAGCGTCAGCACTGGCGCTGACGGCTGCACTTGCAGCCTCGACGGCATTTGCAGGAAGCCATTCGCTTAGTGGCGATCTGAAGATATTCCTCGACACATCAAACCCGGCGCCGCGCGCCACGATGGAAGCGATGATCGAACGCTTTGGTGCGCAGCACCCAGAGCTGAACATCGAAACGACAGTGATCGACCGTGAAGCCTACAAGACGCAGATCCGCAACTTCCTGACCGCCGACGCACCGGACGTGGCGACATGGTACGCAGCGAACCGTATGCGCCCCTATGTCGAGGCAGGTCTGTTCGAAGACGTGTCCGACCTCTGGGCCGAACCCGCGATTGCCGACAACCTCGCATCGACCAAGGGCGCGATGACCATCGACGGCAAACAGTGGGGCGTGCCTTATACCTACTATCAGTGGGGCATCTATTACCGCAAAGATATCTACGACCAATACGGTCTGAGTGAGCCGACCAACTGGGACGAGATGAAGTCCAATTGTCAGACGCTTTTGGACAATGGTGTGAAGTGCTACACCATCGGCACAAAGTTCCTTTGGACAGCTGGCGGCTGGTTCGATTACTTGAACTTGCGGACGCATGGCTATGATTTCCATATGGAAATGGCAGCTGGCAACGTGGCTTGGACGGACGACCGCGTGCGTCAGACATTCGCCAACTGGCGCGAGCTGATCGACATGGGCGGGTATGTCGACAACCACCAGAACTACAGCTGGCAGGAAGCGCTGCCCTTCATGGTCAACGGTGATGCTGCAGCGTATTTGATGGGCAACTTCGCTGTCGCACCGCTGCGCGAAGCGGGGCTGAGCGATGACCAGCTCGACTTCTATCAGTTCCCGGCAATCACCGAAGGTGTAGCACTGGCCGAAGATGCGCCAACTGACACGTTCCACATCCCGGCCAATGCCAACAACAAGGAGGCCGCGCGTGAATTCCTGCGGTTCGTCGTATCGGCGGAGGAACAGACCGAGATCAACAATGGCGCAAACCTCGGCCAGCTTCCGGTGAACGCATCCGCATCGATCGACGCAGACAAGTTCCTCGAACAGGGCTTTGCGATGTTATCGTCGAACAGCCCGGGCGGCGTTGCGCAGTTCTTTGACCGTGACTTCCCGGCGGAAATGGCGGCTGAGGCAATGCAAGGTTTCCAGGAATTCATGGTGCTGCCTGACAACCTCGACGATATTTTGGCCCGCCTCGAACAGGTACGCCAGCGCGTCTACAAATAAGCCAATCACGCGTGGGCCGGGACATTCCCGGCCCATCGCGGCCCATCCGCAAGCCGCGATCCGGCTTTCGCGTGGCCCGTGTGGAGGAGACCCGACCATGACCACTGCAGCTTTGCCCGACACCGACCCGCCGAAACGCGGCTGGTACAAGCGCAACGAAATTGCGGTCACACCGTGGTTGTTCCTTGCGCCTGCGATCCTGTTCTTTGCGGTCTATGTCATCATCCCGATCTTCCAGAGCTTCTCGATCTCGCTCTACGACTGGGACGGGCTGGGGCAGGCGGAGTATATCGGCTTGGGCAACTATGCCGAGTTGATGAACGACCGCGCCTTCGAGGTGTCGCTGTGGAACAACCTCAAATGGCTGGTCTGCTATCTGCTTGCGATCCCGGCGGGCCTTTTCATCGCATTGTTCCTGAATCAGACGGTTGCGGGTATCCGTATCTACAAGTCATTGTTTTTCTTTCCGTTTGTTCTGTCGCAGGTCGTTGTCGGCCTTGTCTTTGCGTGGTTCTACCTGCCCAACGAAGGCCTGTTGTCGAACATGCTGGCGATGATCGGCCTTGGCCCGGTCAATGTTCTGGGCGATCCGAAACTGGCGACCTACGGTATTATCCTTGCTGGGCTTTGGCCGCAAACGGCCTACTGCATGATCCTCTATCTCACTGGCCTCAACGCTGTGGACCCTGAACAGGTCGAAGCCGCGCGGCTGGATGGAGCCAAGGGCTGGAAGATGCTGTGGTACGTGATCATCCCGCAACTCAAACCCGCCACCTTCATCGCATTTGTCGTAACGATCATCGGCGCTTTGCGGTCCTTTGACCTCATCTCGATCATGACCAATGGTGGCCCATTCGGGCAGACCCGCGTGCTGTCCTTCTATATGTTCGAAAAGGCGCTGTCGGAATACGGCTTCCGCATGGGCTATGGCGCGGCGATTGCTGTGGTTCTGTTCCTCATCATGCTGGTCTTCATCGCCTACTTCCTCTGGTCGATGTACCGCGAAGAGAAGGGGCATTGAGCATGTGGTGTCTGACGGGAGCCTCCGGCGGGAGTTTATTTGGCAAGATGAAGATCATGCCGTGGTGTTTTGAACGGGGGGTATTCTGATGTTCCCACGTCCCATTCAACAGGCCAGTGCGTCTGCGCAGACGGCCTACAAGACCATGCTTCCCATCGCGTTGATCCTTTGGCTTTTGCCGCTGATTGCTGTAGCGGTGTTTTCAATTAAGCCGGCATCGGATTTCACCCAAGGCAATTACTGGGGGATGCCGGGGTCGTTCGAATTTATGAACAATTACGGGCAGGTGTTCTTCAACTCTGACATGCCGCGCTACATGTTGAATTCGGTGCTGATCACCGTGCCCACGGTGATTGGGGCCGTGGCCTTGTCGGCTATGGCGGGGTTTGCCCTTGGCGTCTACAATTTCCGGTCGAACATCTGGGTGTTCTTCATGTTCGTGGCGGGTAATTTCGTGCCGTTCCAGATCCTGATGGTCCCGGTGCGCGACCTGACGCTGGACCTTGGGCTGTATAACACCAAGACGGGCCTCGTGCTGTTCCACATCGCGTTTCAGACGGGGTTCTGTACGCTGTTCATGCGCAACTTCATCCGCGCTTTGCCGTTTCCGCTCATTGAAGCGGCGCGGGTTGAGGGGGTCGCGGAGTGGCGGATCTTCTGGTTCGTTGTGCTGCCGCTGATGAAGCCTGCTCTGGCCGCATTGGCAGTGCTGATCTTCACCTTCATCTGGAACGACTATTTCTGGGCCATTGTCCTGACCCAAGGGCCGGACGCACAGCCCGTGACCGCTGGCATCACCAGCTTCAACGCACAGTACCGTGCTGCCTATCACTTGATGAGCGCGGGCAGCATCGTCGCGGCCCTGCCGCCGGTGCTGATGTTTTTCCTCATGCAGAAACACTTTATCGCGGGCCTGACATTGGGCGCGGTGAAATAAGGACCAAAGACCATGACACGTATCGCCTTTATCGGCGCAGGCTCGACGATCTTCATGAAGAACATCGTGGGCGACGTTCTTCACTTTCCGGCGCTGGAAGGAACCACCTTTGCGCTGATGGACATCAATGAGCAGCGGCTGGAGGAATCCGCACTGGTTGCGCGCAAGCTGATCGCCGCCTCGGGGCGATCGGCGCAGGTGGAGACAACGACGGACCAACGCCGCGCTTTGGCGGGGGCCGACTTCGTTGTGACCGCGTTCCAGATCGGCGGTTATGAGCCGTCGACCGTGATCGACTTCGACATTCCGAAGCAATACGGGTTGCGTCAGACAATCGGCGACACGCTGGGCGTGGGTGGCATCATGCGCGGTTTGCGCACCGTTCCGCATCTGTGGCGCGTGGCGGCGGATATGGCAGAGCTGTGCCCGAACGCCACCCTGCTGCAATATGTGAACCCGATGGCAATCAACACTTGGGCGCTGGCCGAACGCTATCCGAATGTGAAACAGGTGGGCCTGTGCCATTCCGTGCAGAATACGGTTCAGGAACTGGCCCATGATCTGGACTTGCCACAGGACGAGATCCGCTACCGTGTGGCAGGCGTGAACCATGTGGCGTTTTTTCTGGACCTGACGCACAAGGGCAAGCCGCTCTATCCCGCGCTGCGCGACGGCTATCGCAACGGCAGCCTTCCCAAACCACCGCTGCTGATGCCGCGCTGTGCCAACAAGGTGCGCTACGAGGTGATGGACCACTTGGGCTATTTCTGCACCGAAAGCTCGGAACATCTGGCCGAATACGTGCCGTGGTTCATCAAAGATGGCCGTGCGGACCTGATCGACACGTTCAGCGTGCCGCTGGATGAATATCCCAAGCGCTGCATCGAGCAGATGGCCGATTGGGCAGATCAGGCGAAAGCCTACCGCACGGCGGATCAGATCGACTTCAAGAAGAGTCATGAGTTCGCGGCCGAGATCATGAACGCCATGGTCACCAACCAACCTTACACGATCTATGGCAACCTGCCGAACCGGGGTCAGTCGCCGCAACTACCCAAGGGTGCGGCGGTGGAGGTGCCATGCATGGTGGACGCAAACGGCATCCAGCCTTCGGTGATCGACGACATCCCGCCGCAGCTGGTGGCGCTGATGCGCTCGCAGATCAACGTGCAGGAACTTGTCGTGCGCGCGTTGGTGGACGAGGACATCGAACATGTCTACCACGCCGCCATGATGGACCCGCACACCGCTGCCGAATTGGACCTGCGCCAGATCCACAGCCTTGTGACCGATCTGCTGGCGGCTCATGGCGACATGCTGCCAGAATTTGCTCGACTGAAGAAAGCCGCCTGAATGACTTCTTATGCGACATTCCACGACCTCAAGGATGCATCCGTTTTCATCACGGGCGGCGGTTCGGGCATTGGCGCGGCGCTGACGGACGGGTTTCTGGGGCAGGGCGCGAAGGTCGCCTTTGTCGGCCGCTCTGACGCGTCGGTTTTTGTGGCCGAGATGGAGGCGAAACACGGGACAGCGCCGCTGTTCATCCAATGCGACATCACCGACACCGCCGCGCTGCAAACTGCGATCACGCAGGCAGCTGAGGTCCACGGTCCGATTACCGTTCTGGTCAACAACGCCGCAAATGACAAACGCCACAACGCGCTCGACGTGGAGCCGGAATTTTGGGATTGGTCGCTGTCGATTAATCTCGATGCCTATTTCTTCGCCTGTCAGGCTGTCATTCCCGGCATGCAGGCGGCAAGCGGCGGTGCCATTATCAACTTCAGCTCCATCAGCTATATGATGGGAAATGCTGGATATATCGCCTACACCACGGCAAATGCCGGGATCACCGGAATGACCCGCAGCCTTGCGCGCGAATTTGGCCCCGACAACATCCGCGCCAATGCGTTGGCTCCCGGCTGGGTGCTGACGCCGAAACAGAAAGAGCTGTGGGCTGACCCCGCATCACTGGCCGCCCATCTCGACAAGCAATGCTTGAAAGAGCACCTCGTTGAACAGGACGTGGTCGATGCCACTCTGTTCCTAGCGTCAAAGACCAGCCGCATGATGACGGGCCAGACGCTTGCTGTGGATGGTGGTGTGGTCACGGTGGCGGCATGACGGATTGGCTCGGAGTCGATTGGGGCACGTCCCATTTGCGCGTCTGGGCGATGTCGCGGAATGGAGCGGTGCTCACCCGCAGGACGAATGATGCAGGCATGGGCGGTCTCACTCGCGACGAATTCGAACCTGCGCTGCTGGATCTCGCTGGTGACCTGCTGGCAACGGGTGAAACGCCCGTCGTGGTCTGTGGCATGGCCGGATCGCGGCAGGGCTGGGCCGAGGCGAAATACATAGCCACCCCCTGCACCCCGCCGGGGATCGACCGCGCGACCCGTGTGACAACGACGGACCCGCGCCTGTCGGTTCACATCTTACCCGGGGTCAAGCAAACCAGCCCGGCGGACGTGATGCGCGGAGAGGAAACGCAGATCGCGGGCTTCCTCGCGCTGAACCAGAAATTCGATGGCGTGATCTGCCTGCCGGGCACACACACGAAATGGGTGCATATCAGCGCGGGTGAGATTGTCAGCTTCCGCACTTTCATGACCGGAGAGATGTTCGCGCTCCTGTCGCAACAGTCTGTCCTTCGTCACACAGTGGCGGGCGACGGCTGGGATGCTGCGATATTTGCCGATGCGGTCTCCAGCGGCATGTCCAACCCAGCAGAGCTTGCCGCGCGGCTTTTTTCCATACGCGCCGAGGGGTTGTTGAACGATCTTCACGCAGATCAGGCCCGCGCGCGGTTGTCAGGTCTGTTGATCGGCGCAGAGCTTGCAGCGTCGCGACCCTATTGGCTGGGCCAGCATGTCGCGCTGATCGGTGACGACAAGCTCTGCAAGGCCTACGCCGATGCGCTGGGTGCGCAAGGTTTGCCAGTTGAACGCACTGATGCGGAACGTATGACGCTAGAAGGGCTGAAAGCCGCCTATGCCGGCCTGAAGGAGACCACGCAATGACCCGCAAGATCATCGCCATCCTGCGCGGGATCACCCCGGTTGAGGCTGTGCCGATCACCGAAGCGCTGATCGACACGGGCATCACATCGATAGAAGTACCATTGAATTCGCCCGATCCGTTCACGTCGATCAAGGCCATGGTGGATGCGTTCGGAGAGCAATCTCTCATTGGCGCGGGCACGGTTTTAACGCCGGACGACGTGCAACGCCTACACCAGATCGGTGCTGGCATGGTGGTATCGCCGGACTGCAATCCGCGCGTGATCGTAGCGACCAAGCAATTGGGCTTGCAAAGCTTTCCCGGTGTGATGACGCCCACCGAATGCTTTACCGCGCTGCGCAATGGGGCGGACGGGCTGAAACTCTTTCCGGGCTCATTGATCGGCCCGGATGGCCTCAAGGCGATCAAGGCGGTCCTTCCTGAAGGCACGCAAACCTTTGCCGTGGGTGGGGCCAGTTCGTCCAATTTCGCCGACTGGTTTGCGGCGGGTGTGGATGGGTTCGGGATCGGATCAGCGCTTTACAAACCGGGGGCATCGGTGGACGACATCAAGGCACGCGCGAAAGACATCGTTGCGGCCTATGATGCGGGAAAACCTTGATGGCCAATATCTTCAGCTCGACGATCTGTACCCTTGGCGAGGGGCCACTTTGGCACCCCGAAGAACAGGTGCTTTACTGGTTCGATATCCTTGGCAAACGGCTTTACCGCAGCAACGGGACGGATGAGCAAAGCTGGGATTTCGACGAACATGTCTCGGCGGCAGGATGGGTCGACACGGGCGTTCTGCTGATCGCCAGCGAAACATCGTTGTCGGTGTTGGACACGCAGACCGGAGAAAGCACGTTTGTCCATCCGCTCGAATCCGACAACCCAATCACCCGGTCCAACGATGGCCGCGCTGACCCGTGGGGTGGGTTCTGGATCGGCACAATGGGCAAGAACGCGGAACCAAGTGCGGGCGCAATCTATCGCTATTTTGACGGCACACTGACCAAGCTGTTCGACAAGATCACCATTTCGAACGCCATCTGTTTCGCGCCGGATCGCAGCCACGCGTTTTACACCGACACGCGCAAGCGCAAGATCCTGAAGGTGGCGTTGGACGACGACGGCTACCCGGACGGCAAACCGACACTCTTTACCGACTTGGGGGGAGAAGGTCTGAACCCAGATGGCGCGGTGGTGGATGCGGATGGCAATCTCTGGGTCGCGCAATGGGGCGCGTCACGGGTCGCGTGTTACGGCCCCGATGGCGTGTTGATCCGCGCGATAGCGGTTCCTGCATCGCAAACCAGTTGCCCGGCCTTCGGTGGGGCGGATCTGAGCACCCTCTACATCACCAGCGCTGCCGATGGGTTGAACCCGGCCAGCGACAGTGACGGAATGACATTCGCCGTCCCCTCAGGCACCAAAGGCCAGAAAGAACACCAAGTCATCCTATGAAACGCACGCTTGGCACCTGCTATTACCCCGAACACTGGCCGCGCGCGATCTGGGAAGAAGACGCCGCACGCATGGCTGCGCTTGGCCTCACCTGGGTCCGCATCGGTGAATTCGCGTGGTCGCGGATCGAACCCGCTTCGGGCGATTTCCGCTGGGAGTGGTTGGACGAGGCGATCGAGGTTTTGGGCGCGGCAGGCCTCAAGGTGGTTCTTGGCACCCCCACAGCGACACCGCCGCGCTGGCTCTGCGACAAACATCCCGACATGTTCGCTGTTGATGCCCAAGGCCACCCGCGCGGGTTCGGATCGCGTCGCCACTACTGCTTTAGCCATGAAGGCTATCTTGACGAATGCCGTCGCATCGTCACCGAAGTGGCCAAGCGCTATGGTCGCAACCCGCATGTCGCAGCGTGGCAGACCGATAACGAATACGGCTGTCACGACACGATCATTTCCTATTCCAACGCCGCGCGTCAGGCGTTCCGCGGCTGGCTGCGCACGCGCTATCCGGGAAAGGGCAATGACGGCGACATCGACGCGCTGAACGCCGCTTGGGGCAACGTGTTCTGGTCGATGGAGTATGATGATTTCGACCATATCGACCTGCCGAACCTGACCGTAACGGAACCAAACCCCGCCCATGTGCAGGCGTTCCGGCGGTTCTCGTCCGATCAGGTGGTGCGCTTCAACCGGGCGCAGGTGGACATCATCCGCAAGTATTCCGACGCGCCGATCTCGCACAATTACATGGGGCGGATCACCGATTTCGACCATTTCGCAGTGGGCGAAGACCTCGAGATCGCGACATGGGACAGCTATCCGCTGGGCTTCCTCGAAGACCGCGTTGGTGCAACGGCAGAGGAACAGCGCCACTATGCCCGCCAAGGCGATCCCGACTTTCAGGCGTTCCACCATGATCTCTACAGGGCTGTGGGCAAAGGCCGCTGGTGGGTGATGGAACAACAACCCGGCCCGGTGAACTGGGCGCCCTATAACCCGGCACCTCTGCCTGGCATGGTGCGCCTCTGGACGTGGGAGGCATTCGCCCATGGGGCCGAGGCGGTGTGTTACTTTCGCTGGCGTCAGGCCCCCTTTGCGCAGGAGCAGCTTCACGCGGGCCTGTTGCGCCCCGATAGCGTGATCGCACCGGGCTATGTTGAAGCCGAGCAGGTGGCGCAGGAATTGGCCGACGCGCCAGACGTGGCGATCACCCAAGCCCCCGTCGCGCTGATCTTCGACTACGATGCCGCATGGGCTTGGGAGGTCCAGCCACAGGGGCAGGGCATGGACTATTTCGGTCTGGTCTTTGACCTCTACCGAGCGCTTCGACGGGCGGGGGTGACGGTGGATATCCTGCCGCCGACACAGCGCGATTTCACAGGGTATCGCGTCGTTGCCGCCCCCGGCATGATGACAATGCCCGACGAGCTTAAGTCGGCCTTGTCTGACAGTGGGGCTGACGTGCTTATTGGCCCCCGTTCAGCCGCCCGTGATGGCGACTTCACCATTCCTGTGCCGCTGCCACCTGCATGGCCGGGACTGGACGCGACCGTGTCCCGTCTGGAAACCCTGCGTCCCGACATGCCCATCCCACTCAGCGGTGGAGGTCACATTAAGAACTGGTTTGAACATCTTGAAGGTGAAGCAGAAAGTCTGTTTTTGACAGAGGCAGGAATGCCGGTCGCGATGCGCTCTGGCACCATCACCTATTGTGGTGGTTGGGGGGATGATGCGTTTTTTGACCGTTTGGTAAAAGATATCTGCGACCGTGCCCAGGTGGACACCACAGTCTTGCCGATGGGTGTCCGACTGCGCGATACAGGGACCGAGCGGTTCTGGTTCAACCATAACCCGCATGATGTTGAAATAGAGGGAAAAATCCTTGGTCCTGCCGGTGTGATCCGGCAGGTGAAATCCTAACCCATCAGTTCGGACAGGTGGGCAGCTGATCCGGTCAGGGCGGCATAGTCGTCATCGACCAGATGCACTGGGAACTGTTCCATGAAGATCGAGAACCTGCCCTTGTCGTAGAACGCGTCCTGAAAGCCCAACCGCAACAGGTGCGGTGCGAAATGGCGTGCGACACCGCCGATCAGGTAGATGCCGCCAAACGGCAGATGCACCAGCGCCAGATTTCCCGCAGCGCGACCCATCATGCGAATGAACACCCGCGCTGCGTCTTCGGCGATTTGGTTCGATCCTTCGTTCACCGCTTGCATGATCCCGCCCGCATCAAGCGGCGCATCGACACCCGCCTCGTCGCAAAGCCATTCGTAGACCCGCTCGAACCCGCGCCCGGACAGCACGTCTTCAAAGCCCGGCGTCCCATGTTTGCGCGCGATCCAATCCAAAAGCCGCAATTCGTCGGCGTTCTGGGCGGGCAGGGACACGTGACCTGCCTCGGACGGGGGCACCAGCGTGCGATCCCCAAGACGGTAAACGGCCGCTGCGTTCATACCTGTGCCCACACCAATCACCAGACGCGCTGCGTGATCCCCTGCAGTCTGGCCCGGCAGGATGGTTTGCAGCACATCGGGGGTCAGCAGGTCTAGCGCGTGACCCTGTGCTTGCAGATCGTTCAGCACCGCTACAGTGCCCGCGCCTGTCGCCTCGGCCACGGACGCGCGATCGACGGTCCAGCTGAGGTTGGTCAATTCGCCAACCCCGTCACGCACTGGTCCTGCCATCGCCACGCAGGCCGCATCCGGGACCACGGTTTGCTCTGCCATGTAGGCACGCAAGACCGACAGCAGATCGGGGTGCTCGGCATTGCGAAAGCGTTTGATTGTATCGGTTCGAACTTTTGCGCCGTCAGTAAGGGCGACACGGGTGTTGGTGCCGCCCAGATCGGCGACCAAGGCGGTCAGGGTCGTGGTATTGGTCATGTCAGGTCCCGGTCAACGCGGATTTGAGCGCGTGATAGGAGGATTTGGGCGTGCGGTCCAGTGTATCGAAATCCACATGCACAAGGCCAAAGCGTTTCTCGTAGCCAAGCGCCCATTCGTAATTGTCCATCAGCGACCAGATGAAATAGCCTTTCACCGGTGCTCCATCTGCCATGGCGCGCTGCACAGCGGCGATATGTTGGTTGAGGTAGTCGATGCGGCCGGGGTCATTCACCACGCCGTTTTCGATCACGTCCGGTGATGCCATTCCATTTTCGGTGACATATAGCGGCAGGTCGCCGGTGTAATCGCGCGCGGTCCGGGTGAGGAAATCATACAGACCCTCGGGGTAGATCTCCCAATCCATGAAGGTTTTGGGCAGCGGGCCTTCGACCTCGTGATGGCTGGGCCAAGGACCATCATTCGGCGCAATGATCTTGCGCGTGTAATAGTTGATCCCGCACCAGTCGAGAGGGCTTTGGATCACCCCGAAATCATCCTGCCAGCCCTTGGGCATATGCGGTTCCAACCCCTCCATCACGTTCTCGGGGTAGGAGCCCTTGAAAACACCGGACATGAAGAAGTGGTTGTAATAGCCGTCGTACAGTTCTGCCGCCTTTTTCGCCGCTTCGCTGTCATCGACAGGCGTCGCCCATTCCATGTTGAACACACCGCCAAGGTTGCCCATGCCCAAACCGCGCATCGCCTGAATAGCTGTGCCATGCGCCTTGAGCACATGATGCATCGCGCCCGCCGTTGCGCGGATATCGCGTAGGCCCGGCGCGTGATGGCCAAGGAAGTGCGACAGCCAGCCAACGCACCACGGCTCGTTGATGGGGGCGACCGAAAACATGCGGTCGCCGATCCGGCCCATGATCACCTCGGTAAAGTCGCCGAACCACTTGGGCAGGTCCGGATTGCGCCAGCCGCCCAGATCCGCGAGCGCCACCGGCAGTTCCCAATGGTAAAGCGTGGCACAGGGTTTCAGCCCGCGTTCGAGCATCGCGTCGGTCAGTCGGTCGTAGAAATCAAGACCTTCAGGGTTGGGGGCGCCACGCCCCTCGCGCATCACTCGTGCCCAGCTTGTCGAAAAACGGTAGGCGTCCAATCCGGCGGCTTTGACCAGATCAAAATCCTCTTCGAACCGATGATAGTGGTCACAGGCAAGGTCGCCGTTTTCGGCGCGCACCACGTTTCCCGGTGTCGCCGCGAAGGTGTCCCAATGGGTCTTGCCCGCGCCGCCAAAGGCGTGACCTTCGATTTGGTAACTGGATGTGGCAGAGCCAAAGATGAAATCGTCAGGAAAGTCCTGCCGTTTGAAGTTCAACATAGGGGTGTCCTTCAGGTTACAGCGGGTCCGGTGGACCGGCCGATGATCAGGTCCGCCTCAAGCAGGCGGGTTTTGGGCGCGTTCTTGGGGATCGCGATCAGCGACAGAAGCATGTCGGCCGCCTCGGCCCCGGCATAGCGCACCGACGACCGCAGGGCGGTAAAGATCGGTACGTCATCCCCGTTCTCAAGATAGCTGAGCGCGTCGTCATGGGTGATGATCGACACATCGCGCGCCAACACCAACCCTGCCTCGTGAACGGCACGGCGCACGCCAATGGCTGTGATGATCGATGAGCAGACAAAGGCCGTGGGCCTTTTTGACCGTGACAGCATCTCTTTGGCCGCGCGGTAGCCGTAGATTTCGGTCATCTCTTCGCTGCGCATCAGGCTTGCATCCACAGAGATGCCGTGATTGCGCAAGGCCGTCTCATAGCCTTTGCGCCGCCGGAACGCGAAATCCATGTGTTCCAGACCGTTCAGCAGCGCGATGCTGCAATGGCCAAGTTCGATCAGGAATTGTGTCCCACGTTCGAACGCGCCGCGATTGTTCACGTCGATCCAAGAATAGGGCAGGGCCACATCGGTTGACCGCCCATGCACCACAAAGGGCAGGCCAATCCGCGACAAAAGCGCGATGCGTTCATCATTGATCACCGGGCCATGCACGATGATCCCATCCACAGTGCCGCGCGCACGGATGTCTTCATAGGCGCGGGTTTCATCGCTGTCGGGCACGAGCTTGAGCATCATGTCAAAACCCTCTCGGGCATAGCTTTCGCCTGCTCCGGCGATGAAATCCCCAAATACCGGGTTCACCATCTCGTGCTGGTTCGAGACCGGGATCACGTGCCCAATCGCCAGCGCGCGGCCGGTCGCAAGCCCTTTGGCGCGCAGGTTGGGCCGATAATTGAGATCTTGCGCTGCCTTGAGAACGCGGGTGCGCGTGCTTTCGCTGACTTCGGGATACCCGTTCAGTGCGCGACTCACAGTGGTCTGCGACAGATTGAGATGTTCCGAAAGTTGCTTGAGATTCACAGGATTTTCCAAAGCGCTTTGAGTTTCGCCATCAAATTAGGCACAAAATCCAAGGCGAGGAAAGCCCCTTTACGCGCGCTAAATTTCTGCAAAGCAGCATAAAACAACAATAATTCAGGCTCAACCGCGGATTGACAGGCGCTAACAAATCGGGGAGTTTCAGGTATCCAAAGCGCTTTGGAGTGATTCCGGAGCGGGGGATAAGTTAGGCGCTAACATGCGCAACTTGGGAGGTTACTCATGAAAAAGACGCTCACATCGAGTGTGGCGATTGCCGCGCTGTGCTCCAGCGCCGCGTTTGCCGAAGATGTCACCGTGTTCGGACCGTGGCTTGGCCCGGATCAGGAATTGGTCGAAGCGGTCCTGTCCGACTTTGCCGAAAAGTCCGGCCACAATGTCAGCTATGTCGGCTCCGACAGCTTTGAACAGCAAATTGTCGTTGACGCCGAAGCGGGCTCTGCACCGAATGTCGCGGTATTCCCGCAGCCGGGCTTGGCCTCTGACATGGCCGCGCGCGGCTTTCTGACACCGCTCAAGGATGGCACCGCCGATTGGGTGCGCGACAATTATGCCGCCGGTCAGTCGTGGGTCGATCTGGGCACATATGCCGGCCCTGATGGCGCAGAAGATCTCTACGGCTTTTTCTACAAGGTCGATGTGAAGTCGCTGGTTTGGTATTCGCCCGAGAATTTCGAGGATGCGGGTTATGAAATCCCGACCACGATGGAAGAGCTCAAGGCACTGACGGATCAGATCGTGGCGGATGGTGAAACGCCGTGGTGCATCGGTCTGGGTTCCGGTGGTGCAACGGGCTGGCCTGCGACCGACTGGGTCGAGGACATGATGCTGCGCACACAGCCGCCTGCCGTTTATGATCAGTGGGTGTCCAACGAAATCCCGTTCGACGACGAACGCGTCGTTGCGGCAATCGAAGAGTTTGGCGCATTTGCCCGCAACGACGATTATGTTGCTGGTGGGGCCGGGGCCGTGGCCTCAACTGACTTCCGCGACAGCCCCAAGGGCCTCTTTGCAGCGCCTCCGCAGTGCTACATGCATCGTCAGGCGTCGTTCATCCCCGCGTTCTTCCCGGAAGGTACGGAAATCGGCGCGGACGCGGATTTCTTCTACTTCCCGGCCTATGAAGGCAAAGACCTTGGCGCGCCGGTTTTGGGTGCAGGCACGCTTTGGGCGATCACAAACGAAAATCAGGCAGCACATGACCTGATTGAGTACCTCCAGACGCCTGTGGCGCACGAGATCTGGATGGCCAATGGCGGCTTCCTGACACCGCACAAAGGTGTGGACCTGTCGAAGTTCTCGACCGAGGCGGCGGCGAACATGAACCAGATCCTGCTGGACGCCACCACGTTCCGGTTTGACGCGTCCGACCTTATGCCGGGCGGCGTGGGTGCAGGCACGTTCTGGACCGGTATGGTTGACTATGCCGGCGGCAAGGACGCAAGCGCAGTTGCCAGCGAAATCCAGTCAAGCTGGGACGCTCTGAAGTAAGGCTGTTTTGCAAAAATGCAGGACTGCGCGGGTGATCGCGCAGTCCATACCCACAAAGCTGCAAGGCCAAGACCCGTTTTAAGGGACCGCCAGTGGCACACACTGGATCAGCAAACATTTTTGGGAGGGACAGATGAATCCCGCAATTCAAGGTCTGTTGACCATCGCCATCGGCGTCGGCGGCTGTCTGAGTTATTTCTACTTTTCCAACCAAATTCTGGACAAGGTGGTGTTTCCCGCCAAAGGCCCGAACGCAGGCAAGAACATCAACCGCGCCAATCTTGTGCGCCCGTGGCTGTTCCTGCTTCCAGCGCTTCTCGCGTTGGGATTGTACCTGGCCTATCCGGTGGTCGAGACGATCCGCCTGTCGCTGACCGAACGCGAGACATTGTCTGACGGCACCACGGTCTATAACTTCGTCGGCTTTGCGAATTATGCGCAAATGTCGGCTGATCCGAAATTCTGGGAAGCGCTGGTCAACAACATGTTCTGGCTCATCATTGTGCCTGCCATGTCGACCGCGTTCGGCTTGCTGGCTGCACAACTGACCGACCGCATCCGTTGGGGCAATATCGCCAAGTCGCTGATCTTTATGCCGATGGCGATTTCATTCGTGGGCGCTGCGGTGATCTGGAAACTGGTCTATGACGCGCGCCCGCCCGGCACCGAACAGATCGGCGTTCTGAACGCGGTCTATGTCTGGTTTACGGGCAATGACCCGCAACAATGGCTGACAACACCGTTCTGGAACAGCTTTCTGCTGATGATCGTGCTGATCTGGATCCAGACCGGCTTTGCCATGGTGATCCTGTCCGCCGCCCTGCGCGGCATTCCCGAGGAAACCATCGAGGCTGCCATTGTGGATGGTGCCAACCCGTTCCAGATTTTCTTCAAGATCAAGATGCCGCAGATCGCGGGCACCATCGTGGTGGTCTGGACGACGATCACGCTGGTGGTTCTCAAGGTCTTTGACATCGTGTTCGCCATGACCAACGGCCAATGGGGCACGCAGGTTCTGGCCAATTACATGTTCAACCAATTGTTCGTGGCCCGGGATTGGGGCGTTGGCTCGGCCAGTGCGATGGTGATCATGCTGCTGGTGACACCGATCCTCTATTGGAACGTGCGCAACGCGCGCAAGGAGATGCGCTGATGGACAATATCGCTGGAACGAAATCCTCCCTGACATGGGCGGTTCACATCTCGGTCGCAGCGCTCGTGGCGCTCTGGCTTTTCCCGACAGTTGGTCTTTTTGTGTCGTCCTTCCGGACGGCGGACCAGATCGCAACTTCGGGCTGGTGGAAGGCTCTGTTCCCCACGGAACAAAGCCTGACGCTGCGCACCGCCGATCCTGACACACAGACGCTGGTCGATGGGGTCTACGTCATCGAAGGCAACCTTTTCACCGGCGAAGACCTGTCGGAAGACATCGACATGTCCGCATGGGGAACCTCTTCGCGCGATATCGGCGCCTATGCCCCCGGCGACACTGCTGAACTGCGTGATGGCGAAAGCATAACCGTGCAGGCAAATGGCGAATACCGCTTGGAAAGCCCGGTTGAGATGGAAGGCAGCCGCGGTCAGCGGATCTTTGTGACCGCCGAACTGCCGCCGGATTTCACGCTTGAGAATTACCAACAGGTTCTTTTCTCGGGTAATGCGACAGATAGCATGGCCAAGGCGTTCTTCAACACACTGACCGTGACGATCCCCGCAACGATCATTCCCATCGTGGTCGCGGCCTTTGCGGCCTATGCGCTGGCATGGATGGATTTCGCGGGCAGGGCGCTTTTGATTGCCATCATCGTGGGTCTATTGGTGGTGCCGCTGCAATTGGCGCTGATCCCGCTGCTGAAGCTGCATCTGGGGATTGGCATCGGAAAGGGGTATCTGGGCACTTGGCTGGCCCACACAGGCTTCGGGTTACCCTTGGCGATCTACCTCTTACGCAATTACATGGTTGGCCTACCACGGGACATCATCGAAAATGCCCGCGTGGACGGCGCGACCGAATTCCAGATCTTCACCAAGATCATCCTGCCGCTTTCCTTCCCGGCACTGGCCAGCTTTGCGATCTTCCAGTTCCTGTGGACGTGGAATGATCTTCTGGTGGCCAAGGTGTTCCTGATCGACGCGACCGGGCAGACCACGGTCATGACGAACCAAATCGTCGAACTTTTGGGCACACGTGGCGGCAATTGGGAAATCCTTGCCACTGCGGCCTTCGTGTCCATCGCGGTGCCACTTCTGGTGTTCTTCGCGATGCAAAAATACCTCGTGCGCGGCCTTCTGGCCGGTTCGGTAAAGTAACGCGTCCCGCCTGAACGGCGGGGCCAACTCTCACACAGCATCTGCAGGTGCGGATGCAAAGAAAACAGGACGATGAACGTGGCAAACACTCTGGCCGCAGAAAACCCCGCTGTAGACAACGACTGGTGGCGCGGGGCGGTGATCTACCAGATCTATCCGCGCAGCTTTCAGGACAGCAACGGAGATGGCGTTGGCGACCTTTTGGGGATCGCGCACCGGCTGCCCTATGTGGCGTCACTTGGCGTGGATGCGATCTGGATCAGCCCTTTCTTCACCTCGCCGATGAAGGATTTCGGCTACGATGTCAGCGATTATTGCGATGTCGATCCGATGTTCGGGTCACTGGCTGATTTCGATGTGTTGGTACAGACCGCCCACCGCCTTGGCATCCGCGTGATGATCGACCTCGTGCTGTCGCACACCTCGGATCAGCACCCGTGGTTCCAGCTGAGCCGGTCCAGCCGCGACAACGACAAGGCGGATTGGTATGTCTGGTCTGATCCCAAGGACGACGGCACACCGCCCAACAACTGGCTGTCGATCTTTGGCGGCTCAGCTTGGCAGTGGGACGCGCGGCGCGAACAGTATTACCTACACAACTTCCTGACCTCGCAGCCGGATCTGAACTTTCACAACCCGGATGTGCAACAGGCGCTTCTGGATGTGACTCGGTTCTGGCTGGATCGCGGCGTTGACGGCTTCCGCCTTGATACGATCAACTTCTATTTTCACGACAAGGAACTGCGCAGCAACCCGGCGCTGCCCAAGGAAATGCGAAACGCCAATATCGCGCCGTCGGTGAACCCCTATAACCATCAGGAACACCTTTATTCCAAGAACCAGCCCGAAAACCTGGCCTTTCTTGAGCGGTTCCGCGCGCTGCTGGACGAATACAACGGCACCACGTCAGTGGGCGAGGTCGGCGATGCACAGCGCGGGCTTGAGATCATGGGCGAATACACCCGTGGCGAGAACCGTGTGCACATGTGCTACGCGTTCGAATTCCTGTCGGGTGTCGAACCCACCGCCGACCGCTTTGTCGAGGTGCTGGGCCATGTGGACGAAGTGGCCTCAGACGGCTGGGCCTGCTGGGCGTTTTCGAACCACGACGTGACACGCCATGCGTCGCGCTGGAACCTGTCACCTGCGGCGCAGCGCCTGTTTGCGACGCTGATGATGTGCCTGCGCGGATCGGTGTGCATTTACCAAGGCGAAGAACTGGGCCTGCCGGAAGCCGAGGTTGGGTTTGAAGACCTGCAAGACCCCTACGGCATCCAGTTCTGGCCGGAATACAAGGGTCGCGATGGTTGCCGCACGCCGATGGTGTGGGAACCTTCGAACCAGAATGGCGGGTTCACCTCGGGCCAGCCGTGGCTGCCAGTCAGTCACGAACACCTGAACCGCACCGTGTCGCACCAAGAAGACGACCCTGCTGCAATCCTGCACCACTATCGCCGTGCCATCGCGTTCCGCCATGCACAGCCCGCATTGGCCAAGGGTGACCACGACGGCGTGAAAAATACCGACACCATCGTGCATTTCACACGCAGTCATGAAGGCTCGACGATTTTCTGTGCCTTCAACCTAAGCGACCAGCCCGCGACGATGGACATGCCATCGGGCAACTGGGCGCAGATCGGTCTGGAACTGGGGAGCGCCGGACCGCAAGCCGATGGCAAATTGCATCTTGGCCCGTGGCAACCATGCCTCGCGCTGAAAATGAATTCCTGAGAGAGACAGGATTAGGGAGGGACAGTCATGGCCAATTTAAAGCTGACGGATGTCGAAAAGACCTATGCGGGCGCGGTCAACGTGCTCAACAATATCAACCTCGATATCCAGCAGGGCGAGCTGATCGTCTTTGTAGGCCCCTCCGGCTGTGGCAAGTCCACGCTGCTGCGGATGATCGCCGGGTTGGAAAAGATCACCGGCGGCACGCTGGAAATCGACGGGCAGGTGGTCAACGATATGCCGCCCGCGATGCGCGGCATTGCCATGGTGTTCCAATCCTACGCACTGTATCCGCACATGACCGTGCGCGAGAACATGCAGTTCGCGCTCAAGATCGCCAAGAAACCGCAGGCCGAGATTGACGAGGCGGTGAATCGCGCCGCCAAGATGCTGCAACTCGATCCGTATCTCGACCGTCTGCCCAAGGCCCTGTCTGGTGGTCAGCGTCAGCGTGTCGCGATTGGTCGGTCAATTGTCCGCGATCCCAAAGTCTATCTGTTCGATGAACCGCTCTCGAACCTCGATGCGGCGCTGCGTGTCGCCACCCGGATCGAGATTGCGCAACTCAAGGAACAGATGCCCGAAAGCACGATGATCTACGTGACCCATGATCAGGTCGAAGCGATGACACTTGCCTCCCGCATTGTCGTTTTGGCCAACAAGGGGATCGCGCAGGTCGGGGCACCACTGGAGCTGTATGAACGACCCAACAGCGAATTTGTGGCGCAGTTCATCGGTTCACCGTCGATGAACCTGCTTCCGGGTGAAATTGTCGGCACTGGCGCGCAAACCACCATCAAGATGGTCGGCGGCGGCACCGCGGTGTCGGATTACCCGACCACCGATGCTGATATGGGCCTCAAGGTCAATGTCGGCGTCCGCCCAGAGGATTTCCTTGAAACTGGGGGTGATTACATCTTCGAAGGCAAGGTGAACATCACCGAAGCCTTGGGCGAAGTGACGTTGCTGTATTTCGAACAGCAAGGAGACGCCCATGCGGTGATCGGCAAACTGCCGGGCATCCATGCCGGACTGCGCGGCAAATCGGTCAAACTGGGCGCTTCACCGGACAAGGTGCATGTGTTCCACGACGAGGTGTCGCTGCTGTACCGCTGATCGTCTATCGCGCAGAGCATAATGTGCACCGGCTCCGGACAAAGTTCTGAGCCGTTTGCATTTTCTGTGGGCAGATCGCGGTGTTCCTTGTTCGTTCTCTTTTTTCGATTGGCGAAACTCGGACCATCCCCTATGTGTTAATCAACCGTACCGGGGGACAAGATGGCCGAGCTCAAGAATATCGAGGTGCGCGGGGCGCGCGAGCACAACCTCAAAAACATAGACGTGGATATTCCGCGCGATCAGCTTGTGGTGATCACGGGGCTGTCCGGGTCGGGCAAATCCTCGTTGGCGTTCGATACGATCTACGCCGAGGGCCAGCGCCGCTATGTGGAATCCTTGTCGGCCTATGCCCGGCAATTCCTTGATATGATGGAAAAGCCGGATGTCGATCACATCAGTGGTCTTAGTCCTGCGATCTCGATCGAACAGAAAACCACATCGAAGAACCCGCGCTCGACCGTGGGCACGGTGACGGAGATTTACGACTACATGCGCCTGCTGTTCGCGCGGGTCGGCACCCCTTACAGCCCGGCTACGGGTCTGCCCATCGAGGCGCAGCAGGTGCAGGACATGGTCGACCGCGTGATGGCGATGGAGGAGGGCACCCGAGCTTATCTTCTTGCGCCCATCGTGCGCGACCGCAAAGGCGAATACCGCAAGGAGTTTCTGGAACTGCGCAAGCAAGGGTTTCAGCGTGTGAAAGTGGATGGGCAGTTCTACGAACTGGACGAACCACCCACACTCGACAAGAAGTTCCGCCATGACATCGACGTGGTTGTCGACCGTCTGGTTGTGAAAGAGGGGCTTGAGACGCGCCTTGCGGACAGTTTCCGCACCGCACTCGATCTGGCCGATGGCATCGCAATTCTTGAAACCGCACCAAGCGACGGCGAACCAGAACGGCACACGTTCTCGGAAAAATTCGCCTGCCCGGTCAGCGGTTTTACCATTTCGGAAATCGAACCACGGCTCTTTTCGTTCAACGCACCATTTGGGGCATGCCCCGACTGCGATGGCCTTGGGGTCGAATTGTTCTTTGACGAACGGCTTGTGGTGCCAGATGCCACGCTCAAGATTGCGGATGGGGCTCTGGCCCCATGGCGCAAAGGCAAATCCCCGTATTTCCTGCAAACCATCGAAGCGCTGGCAAAACATTACGAATTCAACAAGAATTCCCGCTGGAAGGACCTTGATGCGCATGTGCAGCAGGTCTTCCTTTATGGCTCGGGCGATGAAGAAATCCCGTTCCGCTATGACGAAGGTGGCCGCGTCTACCAAGTGACCCGCACCTTCGAAGGTGTGATCCCAAACATGGAACGCCGCTACCGCGAGACCGACAGCAACTGGATCCGCGAAGAATTCGAGCGCTACCAGAACAACCGTTCCTGCGGCACCTGCGGCGGCTACCGCCTGCGGGAAGAGGCGTTGGCGGTCAAAATCGCAGGCGTCCATGTCGGGCAGGTCGTTCAGATGTCGATCAAGGAAGCGTTCGACTGGTGTAATACGGTGCCCGAACATCTGACCAACCAAAAGAACGAGATTGCCAAGGCGATCCTCAAGGAAATCCGTGAACGGCTGGGGTTCCTTAACAATGTTGGCCTTGAATACCTGACGCTGTCCCGCAATGCTGGCACCCTGTCGGGCGGCGAAAGCCAGCGCATTCGTCTGGCATCCCAGATCGGCTCCGGCCTGACGGGCGTTCTTTACGTGCTGGACGAGCCATCCATCGGTTTGCATCAGCGTGACAATGATCGCCTTCTGGGAACGCTGAAATCCCTGCGGGATCAAGGCAATACAGTGATCGTGGTCGAACATGACGAAGAGGCGATCCGCGAAGCCGATTACGTCTTCGACATTGGCCCCGGAGCCGGCGTGCATGGCGGGCAGGTGGTTTCCAAGGGGACGCCGAAAGAAGTGGCGGATGATCCTGCCTCGCTGACCGGTCAATACCTTTCCGGCGCGCGCGAAATCTCGGTTCCGACCGAACGTCGGACGGGCAAAAAGGGCAAGTCGATCACGGTGGTAAAGGCCACGGGTAACAACCTGCAGAACGTCACCGCCGAGTTCCCGCTGGGCAAGTTCGTCTGTGTGACCGGCGTGTCCGGGGGCGGCAAGTCCACGCTGACCATTGAAACCCTGTTTAAAACCGCGTCCATGCGCCTGAACGGCGCGCGCCAGACGCCTGCGCCTTGCGAAACGATCAAAGGTCTGGAGCATCTGGACAAGGTGATCGACATTGATCAGCGTCCGATTGGCCGGACACCCCGGTCAAACCCTGCGACCTATACCGGTGCGTTCACCCCGATCCGCGACTGGTTCGCCGGTCTGCCCGAAGCCAAGGCGCGCGGCTACAAACCCGGGCGGTTCAGCTTTAACGTCAAGGGCGGGCGCTGCGAGGCGTGTCAGGGTGACGGCGTCATCAAGATCGAGATGCACTTCCTGCCCGATGTCTATGTGACCTGCGAAACCTGCAAAGGCGCGCGCTACAACCGGGAAACGTTGGAGATCAAGTTCAAAGGCAAGAGCATCGCTGACGTTCTTGATATGACGGTCGAAGACGCGCAGGAGTTCTTCAAGGCGGTGCCAAGCATCCGTGAAAAGATGGACGCACTGGTGCGCGTGGGTCTGGGTTACATCAAGGTGGGCCAGCAGGCGACCACGCTTTCGGGTGGTGAAGCGCAGCGCGTGAAGCTGTCGAAGGAACTTGCCAAGCGATCAACCGGACGCACGCTTTACATCCTTGACGAGCCAACAACTGGCTTACATTTCGAGGATGTACGCAAGCTTCTTGAAGTTCTGCACGAACTTGTGGACCAGGGAAATTCGGTCATTGTGATCGAACACAACCTTGATGTGATCAAGACCGCCGACTGGTTAATCGACATTGGCCCCGAAGGCGGGGATGGCGGCGGCCAGATCGTGGCAACTGGCACCCCCGAAGAAGTGGCCCAAGTGGCGGCCTCGCATACGGGGCACTATCTCAAATCGATGCTGAGCGCCAAGAAACCGATTGCCGCCGAATGACACTTACGCAGCGCGGGCCTGCAAGGCTTGCGCTTCGTAGATTTTAAGGATCGGTCGCGCCGCTTCCCACCCGGATGAATCGATGTCGGCCAATTCGGGAAAAAGCGTGATGATCTCGGCGCAGGAGTCTTCCGGGAAGGTGTGGCGCATCATCGGTCCGGGCAGGTAGCTTTCGGACAGCAAGCCGCTTGACGTCACAATGTTGTGCTGATCGAAGAGCAGATGCACATAGGTGATGGCCTCGCCGCTTTCTTCGCGGCGCACGGTCTTGCCGTTCACCAGATCCTTGGCCTTCACCAGCACTTCGGATTCACCGAACAGCAGTTCCGCCCAGACATCGCGGATAAGAACGCGGTGCTGCGGTGACAAAAGCACATCCGCCTCGGCACCGTAGCTGCCCGCGCAAATGCGGATCGGTGCGAAATTATCCCGCGCCTCGATCTCGCGCGCGCCGATCCAACGCAGTGGTTGCGCCCCATTGTCCAGCGTCAGAACCAGATCACCGGGGCGCAGATCCTGCACCGGCACCGGGCCGGTCGGAGTGTCGATTAATGTATCCGCCACAAAACACGGAAGCTGGTTGATCTGAACGATGCCAGTGTCTTCCTGACCGACGCCGTTGTTGATCGTGTAGGTAAAGTAGGCGGTTTCCACATCGCCATCGGACAGCACGGTCAGCGTGCCGTCAGCATTGAGGGTTACCGTTTGACCGGACGTCAGCGTGACAGATCCACCCGGGCCCACGGCTACGCCGTTGATATGAGTTACCGTGAGCGTACCCGCCGTGGTGCTGTCATTGTCCATAACGCTGATGGTTTTCGAGCTGTTCAGACCGATATTGGCACTGTCATCTTGGGCGATGATGGACGATTGGATCGACCCACCGGCAATCAGGAAGTTCGTGTCGTAGTTTGGGTCCGATGTATCGGCCACACCCAGTTTGATGGTGTTCGGCACGCCGGGGTTCACCGGTGCAATGAAGGTCAACGTGACCGTCAGACCGTCCATTTCGGTGTTGAACTGGTCGAGCGTGTTGTCCTTGTAGAGGTTCGGGGTCGTCGCACTGTTGATGTTGCCAATCGACGCCTGACCGTTGCCAATCGAAACTGTGGCTTCGACGCCATTGACCCAGACACCCACGGTGTCGAGGAAGGCCGAGTTCACGAATTCCGGATATTCATCCGAGGCGATGACGAAATCAACGGTGATAAAATCACCGGCAGGGGTAAACACCACTTCAAGAAAGGCAGCGTCAAAGGTATTGCGGCCAGCCAGTGCATCAAAGTCTGGATCACGGTTGATGCCCGAACTGTTGGTGCCGGTCGATCCGCTGATATTGGTGTTTAATGTGCCGGAATTGTTGGTGAAATCAGCAACGAAACCGGTTGACATGATGACACCGGAATCTCCGGGCACCACACCGGGAGAGATCGTGTCGCCGTTCGTGTAGATGCCCGAAGACCGGAAATCACCGGAATAAGATGCGCTGCTGACCGTGACGCCAGAGCCGAAAATGGCATTGGCCATTTGCAATGCCGTGGCATTGATGTTGATCGGAAGTTCCTGCGCGATGGGCATGTTGTGCCGCCTTGCCTTTAACCGTGTTGTTCAGACGGTTTTGCCCCGGCAAGGCGGCGATCTTTTGTAGCAATCTAGTTAACTTTTAGACATTTCTTTTGGTATTGATCGCTATCTTTGGATAATTGTGGCAGCTATCCGCGCCCACGTTTTTCGAAACGGGGCAGCATCGCGGAAAAGTCCCGGCCGGCGCCGTCTTCGTCCTCTACAAAGCGGCGATAGAGTTCTGTCGCTTGCTGACCCAGCGGCGTATCGGCGTCAGACGCATCGGCCGCCTGTTGGCTCAACCTCAGGTCCTTGAGCATCAATTCCGCGGCAAAACCTGGGATATAATCGTTATCTGCCGGGCTCTTGGGGCCAATCCCAGGTGCTGGGCAATAAGCATTCATTGACCAGCTGTATCCCGACGAGGTGCTAACGACGTCGAACATCGCCTGCCGATCTAGGCCCAACTTGTCGGCAAGCGCAAAGGCTTCGCAGGTGGCGATCATGGTCACGCCAAGGATCATGTTGTTGCAGATCTTAGCCGCCTGACCGTTGCCCGAGGGTCCACAATGGACTGATTTTTGCCCCATTGTCTCAAACAGGGGCAGGGCGGTGGTGTACGCTTCGTCCGATCCACCGACCATGAAGGTCAGCGTTCCGGCCGCCGCACCTCCGATCCCGCCGGACACCGGTGCATCCAACGGCAGCAATCCAGCCGTTTCGGCATCGGACGCCACAGCGCGTGCGCTCTCCACATCCACGGTCGAACAATCCAGAAGCACGGCCCCTTTGCGCATCACGGGAATGACCTGCGCCGCCACCGCGCGCAGGATGTCACCATTGGGCAGCATGGTGATCACCACATCCGCGCCCTCTGCGGCTTCGTTGGCGGTTCGCGCGTTCGACACCCCGTCCACTGTCACGGTCGCCATGTCGTATCCGGTCACATCATGCCCGGCCTTCGCCAGGTTCGCCGCCATCGGCGCACCCATATTGCCCAATCCGATAAACCCGATCTTCATGCCTCGCTCCTCCGTTCGAATGTCACGTTTTCGCCTGCCACCGGCTGCAGCATCGCGGCCACATCCGCCTCGGGCACCCCGGTCAGATCATGTGACCATTTCGGGGATTTGTCTTTATCGATGATCGCCGCGCGGATGCCTTCGATAAAATCGCCATGCTCCATCGCGCGCGACGTAAAACGATACTCTAGCTCCAGCGCCCGGCGGATATCCAGCGGTCCGGAGCGCAGCTGTTTCAGCATCTCCAGCGTAAAGGCCATCGAAAGCGGCGCATTGCGCGACAGCTTGGCCAAAGCTTGCTGCGCAAAATCGCCCGGGTCTGACTGAAGTTTTGCTACGAGATCGGCAAGGGTTTCTGAGGCAAACAGATGGTCGATCTGCGCGCGGTGTTCGATCAAGGCGGCCTCCGGTGCGGGCTGCGCCGCCTTGGTCAGCGATGCGACATTGCCCTGTGAACAAAGTGCCACCTTGATGCTGCCCCATGCGCTCTCTGGCACATAAAGATCGGCAAACCCGACAAAGATCGCGTCGCCCGGTCCCATACGATCGGCGGTCAGCCCAAGATAAGCGCCAACTTGCCCAGGGGCGCGCGCCAGAAGGTATGACCCGCCAACGTCCGGAATAAGGCCAATGCCGCATTCCGGCATGGCGATGCGGCTGCTGTCTCCGACGACGCGGTGCGATCCATGACAGCCCACACCGACGCCTCCACCCATGGTGAAGCCTTGCAGGAAACTGACGACCGGCTTGGGATATTCAGACAAAAGCGCATTCATCCGGTACTCGTCGCGCCAAAACCGCTGGCCATAGGCATAATCGCCTGCTGTGCCGCTGGCATACATGTCTGCAATGTCTCCGCCGGCGCAGAACGCCTTTTCGCCCATCGCGTCGATCAACACCAATTTGATCGTCGGATCCTCACGCCAGTTCCAAAGCGCGTTTTCGATGGCCAGACACATCTCGTAGGTCAGAGCGTTCAACGCCTTGGGTCGGTTCAACGTGATGCGGCCGGCATGGCCGTCTTTGCGAATGTCGATGTCGGTCATATCGGTCTGCTTTCGCGTGTCTGGTGAGGGGCGAGGGGGGCGCTGCCCCCGTCCGCCGCTGGCGGACTCCCCCGAGGTATTTCAAGCCCAAAGAAGCCGGAGGGTCAGCGCGCCAACATTTGCCGTGCAACGATCAGGCGCATGATTTCGTTGGTGCCTTCGAGGATCTGGTGCACCCGCAAATCGCGGACCAGCTTCTCGATCCCGTAATCGGCAAGGTAGCCATAGCCGCCATGCAATTGCAGACACTGGTCGACCACCTTGCTGCCTGCTTCGGTGACGAATTTCTTGGCCATTGCGCAGAACTTGGTAGCATCCGGCGCACCGGTGTCGAGCTTCCATGCTGCCTGCCGCAGGAAGGTTCGTGCGGCCTGCAATTCGATTTCCATATCCGCCAGCCGAAACTGAAGCGCCTGAAACTGGTCGATGGATTTCCCGAAGGCTTTGCGTTCAGCCATGTAAGCGAGGGTCGAGGTCAGACCGGTTTGTGCCGCCCCCAATGAGCACGCGGCAATGTTGAGCCGCCCGCCATCGAGACCACCCATCGCGTATTTGAAGCCTTGGCCTTCCTCGCCCAGCAGGTTGTTCGCCGGGATCTTGCAATCGTCGAACTGGACCTGCCGTGTGGGTTGCGACCGCCAGCCCATCTTGTCTTCCAACCCACCAAAGCTCAGCCCTGGTGTGCCGTCTTCGATCAGCACCGCAGACACGCCCTTGGGTCCGTCCTCGCCCGTGCGCACCATAGCGACGTAAAGGTCGGAATAGCCGCCGCCCGAGATGAAGGCCTTGGTGCCATTGAGCGTGTAACCTTCGTTGGACCGCTCGGCCCGTGTTTTCAACGCCGCCGCGTCTGACCCGCTGCCCGGCTCAGTGAGGCAATAGCTGAGCACTGTTTCCATCGTCATGGCTTTGGGCAGAACACGCGCCTTCATGGCTTCATCGGCAAAGCTGTCGATCATCTTGGCGCACATGTTGTGGATCGACAGAAAGGCTGCGACCGACGGGCAGGCCATCGACAGCGCCTCGAACACCAAGGTGGCGTCCAATCGGCTCAGACCAGAGCCACCGCTGTCTTCGGACACGTACAAACCGGCGAACCCCAGTTCTCCGAGTTGCGGCCAAAGCTCTTTCGGGATCGTACCTTGCGCTTCCCAGTCGCGGGCATGGGGCGCGATGTGCTCCTGCCCAAAGGCGTAAGCCATGTCGAAAATGGCGGTCTGTTCTTCTGTGAGGGCAAAATCCATCGCGCTGCTCCTCCCCTTGGCTGCGAGAATTGAACGTTTGTTTAATTGCCAACTGTTTCAGGACTTTTGCAAGAGGTCAAAGCCCGTCGTGGAACGCCTCGACCAAATGGCTGACAACTGCTTGCATCTGCCCATCACCGTCTTTGCCTGCGGCCTTGGCCTCGGCCGCGACCGCACGTTGGCGGGTGGTCGCGTTGCCATTCGCGACAATCTCGCGGCTGTGCTCCAACTCTCGGTAACACCTTAAAATGCCTGCATCTTCTTCGACCAGTGCAATCAATTCCTCGGTCAATTCAGCCATCGGCACGATTTCACCCCGGCCAAAGTCGATCAGCCCGTCGCTCACCCCATAGCGCTGCGCGCGCCAGCGGTTTTCGCTGATCAAGAACGGATCATACCGCCGCCAACGCTGGTTGCGCACCCGCAACCGCCACAGCATCCGCATCAGGCACTGGTTGATGGCGGCCAGCGTCAGAGTGTCCTCAAGCCGGGGCTGCACATCCATGATGCGCGTCTCAAGCGTGGGAAAGCTGTGCGACGGGCGCAAATCCCACCAGATTTTCGAGCTGTCTTCGATCACGCCCAGATCGACCAAGACCTGAACCGACCGTTCATATTCCGACCAATTGTCAAAGGTCGGCGGCAGTCCGGTGCGGGGCAGGTTGTCGAACACCGAGATCCGGTAGGAGGCCAGCCCAGTATCCTGCCCCTGCCAGAATGGCGAAGAGGTGGACATCGCAAGCAGGTGCGGCAGGAAATAGGCCATCTGCCCCATCAGGTCCGCCCGCAATGCGTCATCGTCCAGCCCCACATGGACATGCATCCCGCAGATCAGCATCCGCCGCACCACACCCCCCAACGCATCCTGAAGCGCGTTGTACCGGTCTTTGTTGGTATGGTGCTGGTGCTTCCAGTCTCCGAACGGGTGGCACGACGCGGCAATAGGGGCGAGGTTATAGGCCTTGGCACAGCGCGCGACCGTGCTGCGCAGACGTTTGAGGTCTTCTCGTGCCTCGTTGATGTCGGCGCAGACCTTAGTGCCGATTTCGATCTGGCATTGCAGGAATTCCGGGCTGACTTGGCTTTCCAGCTCTGCCGCACAGGCTTCCATCAGCCCTTCAGGCGCTTGGGCCAAAGCCATGCTGTCGAGATCGACCAGCAGGTATTCCTCTTCGATCCCGATGCTGAATGCGGGTTCCTGCATGGCACACCTCCCGATTGTGTCATGCCAAAATGACCGCTCGTGGTCAGAAATGCAAAACCTGTTACTGCGTCATTCTGGACGCACGCGCTCAGGGTGTCCGGCGTAGCGCCTCTTCCAGAAGCGCATCAAAGGATGCCGCCGCCAATCCCAATGCGGCAAGCGCAGTCTCTTCAGTGTCCTGCACGATGGCAATCACACCTGGGCTCGCAGACCAGCCGTTCTTGGCCAGTGCCGCCGCCTTGAGCGACACGGCCGTATTTGCGAAATAGACCATCAGGGTGTCGACCTCGCGCATTGCCAAATCCGCGCCCTTGGTGGCCTGCAATTGCATGATTCTCGCGAAATCCCGTTCCATGTCGGTGATCCGACTCAGGTCGATCAGATGGCGTTGGCCGGGCCGCGCGTCGGGGTGTTGCGCATAGGCGCCAAAGGCCTTGAGGCTGTCCTCAACCAGCATCAACCCGCTGTAGCGGACATAGACAAGATTGTGCTGGGGCAGGATCTGGAAACTGGCGGGCATGGGGGTTCAATGACAAAGGGGCATCAACCCGGCGACAATTTCGGAAAAAGCCCGCGAACGCAATGCAATAGCGGCTCCACGCATCACACGCTTTGTACGTCGACCCTGTCGAGCATGGCCGCAATGCTGTCATAGGGCAGCCCCAGTGCTTGCAGGGCGTGCTCCTCGTCCTCCAGAACAATGGCCACGACACCACTTTCCGGCGTCCAGCCATTTTTGCCAAGATTGGCAGCCTGCAGGCCGATGGGTGTTGTCGCGTAATAGACCATAAAGGTCTCTATTCCGTGCCCAGCCATCGTTTCGACCTTCTTGGCCTGTATCTCCATGAATTTGGCGTAGTCACGATCGATATCAGTCAGGCGTGTAAGATCGACCAGATGCCGTAGACCCGGTCCTGCAAGGGGGTGCTTGGCAAACTCGGTCAGCGCCTCCGCCGTCTCGTTGACCAACATGGCGCCACTGTAGCGGACATACACGAGGTTATGCGTGGCAATGATCTGAACGGAGACAGGCACGGAACCTCGAACAAAAAAGGGCGGATTGCTCCGCCCTTTGTGCTATTATTTTTCTGGCAAATCAATCCATTGCCTTAAAGTTGAATTCCCCACCTTCCTTTATCCCAGAAGGCCAGCGCGTTGTGATGGTCTTGGTGCGGGTGTAGAACTTGAAGCTGTCCGGCCCGTGCTGGTTCAGATCGCCGAACATGGATTTCTTCCATCCGCCGAAGGTGTGATAGGCCAGCGGCACGGGGATCGGCACGTTGATGCCCACCATGCCGATGTTCACGCGGTGCGCGAAATCACGGGCGGTGTCGCCGTCGCGGGTAAAGATCGCGGTGCCGTTGCCGTATTCGTGGTCCATCGCCAGCTTGAGCGCTTCTTCATAAGACCCGGCACGAACGGTCGACAGCACGGGACCAAAGATCTCTTGTTTGTAGATGTCCATGTCCGGTGTGACGCGGTCGAACAGGTGTGGACCGACGAAGAACCCGTTTTCATAACCCTGAAGTTTGAAGTCACGGTTGTCGACCACCAGCTCGGCGCCCTGATCGACACCGGACTGGATCAGACCAAGGATACGTTCCTTGGCTTCGCGGGTCACAACGGGGCCGAAATCAACATCGTCGCCATCGGTGTAGGGAGCCACGCGCAACTTTTCGATCCGGGGGACCAGAGCGCTGATCAGCCGATCTGCGGTTTCTTCACCCACGGGCACGGCGACAGAGACCGCCATGCAGCGTTCGCCTGCCGCACCAAAGCCCGCACCGATCAGCGCGTCGGCTGCCTGATCCATGTCGGCATCGGGCATGACGATCAGGTGGTTCTTGGCACCGCCGAAACACTGCGCACGTTTGCCGTTCGCCGTGGCGCGGCTGTAGATATATTGCGCAATCGGGGTGGAGCCGACAAAGGACACGCCCTGGATGATCTCGTGATCGAGCAGCGTGTCGACCGCCTCCTTGGTGCCGTTCACGACCTGGAACACACCTTTGGGCAGGCCCGCCTCGACGAACAGCTCCGCCAGCATCAGCGGCACCGAGGGGTCACGCTCGGACGGTTTCAGCACAACCGCGTTGCCGCAGGCAAGGGCAGGGCCGACATGCCAAAGCGGCATCATCGCCGGAAAGTTGAATGGCATGATGGAGGCGACCACACCCAGAGGCTGACGCATGGAATACATGTCGATGCCGGGGCCCGCGTCGTCGGTGTATTCGCCCTTGAGCATCTGCGGCGCGCCAACACAGTATTCGATCACTTCGAGGCCGCGCTGAAGATCGCCCTTGGCGTCCGGGATCGTCTTGCCGTGCTCGCGGCTCAGCGCCTCGGCCAAAACGTCCATGTCGCGGTTCATCAGCGCGACCATCTTCATCATCACACGCGCGCGCTTCTGCGGGTTTGTGGCGCCCCATGCGACCTGTGCCTCAGCGGCATCTTCGACCGCCTTCGAAACTTCGGCGGGGTTGGCCAGCGGCAGCTTTGCCTGAACCTCACCGGTTGCGGGGTTGTAGACGTCGCCAAAATCCCCAGACGTGCCTTTGACCTGCGCGCCGTTGATGAAATGCGTAAGCTCTTTCATGATCAGTCTCCCTTTTGCGGGCACCATAGCCTTGCAAAAATGCTGGGCAAAGAGGCAATATCCCAAATGCGTTTTGCAAAAATGCAAAGGTTTCGAGATGCAAAGCTGGGATGACCTGCGAATTTTCCTGTCCGTCGCACGCAGTGAAACCCTGTCCGGAGCGGGCAGGGCCCTGCGCATGGACCCCGCCACGGTGGGGCGGCGGGTCGCGCGGCTCGAAGAAACGCTTGGGCAGGCGCTCTTTGTCAAAAGCCCACAGGGCTACACGCTGACCGAAGCGGGCACCCGGTTGATCGACCATGCCGAACGCGCAGAACAGGCGATGCAGGGTGCAAGCTCGGTTCTGACAGGAGAGGCGGGAACGCTGACCGGGCAGATCCGTATCGGGGCACCGGACGGGTGCGCGAATTTCGTGCTTCCGCGGGTTTTTGCCGATCTGTCCAAAGCCAATCCAAACCTCGATCTGCAGATCGTGGCCTTACCGCGTGTGGTGAACCTGTCTCGGCGCGAGGCGGATATGGCGATCACCGTCAGCCCACCCACCGCATCGCGATTGTCGTATCAGCGGATCACCGATTACAAACTTCACCTTGCAGCCAGCGATACCTATCTGTCGACGCGGCCGCCTCTGACCATTGTTGGCGATCTGCGGGACCATCGGATTGTGGGCTATATCCCCGATATGATTTTCGACAAGGAACTGGATTACCTGAGTGATCTGGCGTTGGAGCATGTGGCGCTTGCGTCGAACTCGGCATCGGTGCAAATCCAACTGCTGCGGCAACATGGCGGGATCGGCATCGCGCATGATTTTGCGCTACCCTTTGCGCCCGGTGTGCGACGGGTTTTGACCAATGCGCTGTCCTTCACGCGCAGCTTTTACCTTGTGCGCCACGCCGAAGATCGCCGACTTGACCGGATCACGCGGTTCGCCACTGCCCTTGCGCAAGGCGTGCGCGCCGAGGTGACGCGATTGGAGTCGCTACTTTCAGGCACTTGACAGAACACGGGTCTGTGATGACGCTGAGGGGGCACAGGGACCGGAGGACAGACCATGCAAGTTCATCACATTCTCAAAAGCAAGGCCACCGATGCGGTTGTGACGGTGAAATCCGGCACCAGCATTGCGGACGTTGCAAAGATCGTGACCGAAAAGCGCATCGGCACCGTGGTCGTGTCGAATGATGACGAGATCGCGCTTGGCATCCTGTCCGAGCGTGACATCGTGCGGGAACTGGCAAATCGCGGCGCGACCTGTCTGTCGGATGCGGCGGAAACCTACATGACCGAAAAGCTGGTGACCTGCAGCCGAAATGACGACGCCGATCACATCCTTGCCCAGATGACCGAAGGCCGGTTCCGCCACATGCCCGTGGTCGAAGACGGCAAGCTGGTGGGCCTGATCACCATCGGAGATGTGGTCAAAGCGCGCCTCACTGAACTGGCGATGGAGCGCAACGCGTTGGAAGGGATGATCATGGGGCACTGACCCTGATCGGGTCATCTGCTTGATCTTCCCGCAGTTTTGATGCGAGACAGGGGCAAACCTGACGACTTACCGGAGACTGCCCATGCGCATCGGTCTTTATCCCGGGACATTTGACCCGATCACCATGGGCCATATCGACATCATCCGCAGGGCGTCCGCCTTTCTGGATCGGCTTGTCATCGGCGTTGCCATCAACCGTGACAAGGGGCCGTTGTTTGGCCTAGACGAACGAGTCGCGATGATCGAAGCGGAATGTGTGTCTCTGTCGGAACAGACCGGCATCGAGATTGTGGTTCATCCGTTCGAAAACCTGTTGATCGACTGCGCCCGCGATGTGAATGCCACGATCATCGTGCGCGGTCTGCGTGCGGTCGCGGATTTTGAATATGAATTCCAGATGGTCGGCATGAACCGCGCTTTGGACGACAGTGTAGAGACCGTATTTCTGATGGCCGAAGCACGGCATCAGGCGATTGCGTCCAAGTTGGTCAAGGAAATCGCACGCTTGGGGGGGGATGTGTCGAAATTCGTCACCGCCCCGGTGCGGCTGGCCTTGATCAAAAAATTCGACCCCTCAAAATGATAAAAGCCGCGCAAGTTTGCGCGGCTGTATCATGTGCCAACGGATGAGCGTTGATCAACGGCCGTAAACGGCCTGTGCTGCGATCTTCTCGGCATCGCCGGGATAGATGTCCAAGTCCAGTGCCACATCAAGTGGCATCGACCGGATTTCATGAACAGTGCGGTTATACGCGGCCCGCTTGTTAAGACGGTCCCGCAGGGAAGACATAAGATGGGCCATGGTCAGTCCTTTCCTTGCTCTATGGTCCTGAGCCAGCAGTCTGTTTGCGCTACCAGCTACAGGATTGAAGATAGTCATGCGGCGCCGCAGCACAACTGACAGACCGGAAAGGCCGCCTTGCGTTCCATGCAAGGGTCGATGTGGTCAGAACCTGTCGATTTAGCCCGTCAATCCAGATGCGCAGTGCGCTCTAACAGATCCTCCAGCTCTGCCCGCAAGGCGATCAGTTGCGCCTCATGCGGTGCGGCACAATGCGCTTCGGCCTCACGGAAGGCTTCAAGCACCCATTTTTCTCCGTTGCGCACCTGATCCATGATGTCTTCGTCAATCTCGTCGAAAAAGGCGCGCAAGGAGACCACCGCTTTGTTGACCGTGCCCATAAGCGACCCGTCGGCGTCGACATGTCCATGCAGAAGATCAGCGATTTTAGACGCATGTTCGGCGTGCATGTCTCGGAAGGACGTGGCGACGTCCAAAAACTCGGGTTCCGCCTTGTCGACCATCACATCGAACCCGGCTTTGGCGTCGATAATGCGTGTATACAGATCGCGCAAATAATCATTGGGTGTGGTGGGACCGGTCTCGAACATCGGGTCAAGATGCGGTTTTCCAGGATTGAGCGCGCTGTCGGTCATGTCGTCTCCTTTTCTGACGGGACTTAATGCCCGTCTGAAAAGGTAATTCCGGAAACCAGCACTGGTTCCCGAAGCGGCCGCAATGAAAAGTGCGGCAGGCATGTTTCTGCCAGATCGATGGTCGGCGCGCCCCCTATCTGGCGTGCCGATATTTACTTAAATCAGCTTGCCCATCGCCACGGCGGTGTCAGCCATGCGGTTCGAGAAGCCCCATTCATTGTCATACCAGCTCAGGATGCGAACCATATTGCCATCCATCACCTTGGTCTGGTCGGTGTGAAAGATTGACGAATGCGGGTCGTGGTTGAAATCCGACGACACCAGCGGCTTGTCCGTATAGCCCAGAACACCCTTAAGCGGTCCATTCGCGGCAGCGCGGATCGCGTCGTTGATTTCTTCGACGGTGGTATCGCGCGAGGCGGTAAAGGTCAGGTCAACGACCGACACGTTCGGCGTCGGAACGCGGATCGCAACGCCATCCAGCTTGCCGTTGAGTTCCGGCAGCACCAGACCCACGGCTTTGGCCGCCCCGGTGGATGTCGGGATCATGCTAAGTGCTGCGGCGCGGGCGCGGTAGAGATCCTTGTGCATCGTGTCGAGCGTCGGCTGGTCGCCGGTATAAGAGTGGATGGTCGTCATGAAGCCACGTTCGATGCCGATCGCGTTATTCAGCACATAGGCGACCGGGGACAGGCAGTTCGTGGTGCAGGACGCGTTCGACACAACAATATCGTCCGCGGTCAGGCTGTCATGGTTGACGCCGTAGACGATGGTCTTGTCCGCGTCCTTGCCCGGTGCCGAGATCAGAACCCGGCTGGACCCGTTGTCGAGATGTGCCTGACAGGCCTCTTTGCTGGTGAAGATGCCGGTGCACTCCAGAACCACGTCCACATCCGACCAAGGCAATTCAGCGGGATTGCGGATCGCCGTGACCTTGATTGGGCCGCGGCCCACGTCAATGAAGTCTTCGCCGGTCGTCACCTCGACCGGGAAACGCCCGTGCACACTATCATATTGTAGAAGATGCGCGTTGGTTTCCACCGGACCCAAATCGTTGATCGCGATGACCTCGATATCGGTGCGGCCGGATTCGATGATCGCACGCAGGATATTGCGGCCGATGCGGCCAAATCCGTTGATGGCGACTTTGGTGCTCATTGGGATGCCCTCACTGGTTCGGACAGAAAGCTCTGCCGGGTTCCGTTACCGCTAACAAACAGAACTCAACGAAGCTGTCAAGCAACCGTGCGGCCGTCAGGTCACCGCCAAAAGGCCATCCACTCAAGAAGGTCGATCCATTTCGAGGCAAGAAACATGAACCCGTCGCCGCCTGTCAGGAAGGCGTCAATCGCCAGCCCACCCAGAACCGCCAAGCCCAAACCGATGGCGAGTGTATTGGTCATGTCGCCTGTGCCCCTCTGCTCGTGCGCGCAAGATGCCAGAGCCACACGCGCTTGTCACGCAGGCAGCGTTGCAGCCGATTGTGGCAGCGCCATGAGGTCTTCAATGAAGAGACTGACAAAAGCACCGCGCCCGGTGACACCTGCTTTTCGGTAGATACCGTTCAGATGCGCCTTGACGGTGCCTTCGGCGGTGCCGCGCAGTTCGGCGATCTCGGCGATGCCAAAGCCCTTAAGGGTAAAATGCGCAACATCGCGTTCGGACGGGGTTAGCGCCCATGTATCGAACCGGGCCTCGACGATGTCATGAAACGCACCTGCCGCCAGCCCAAGCTGCTCTTCCAGATGCGCCTTGCGGCGGAGCAGGGCGAACAGATAGCGGCTCTCGAAGACCACACCGGCAATCAGCGCCAGCACTGCCAACAGTTCGATGACAAAATGGCTGGATAGAAAAGCCGCGATTCCCATGTCGAACCCGTCCACCGCCACGTCCCATAGGAAGAACGCCGCGCAGAGGGTTTGCGCGACGATCAGGACCAACAACGATAAAGGTCTGGTGGAAGTGTTCAAAGTCACGGGTCCGTCCTGGCTCCGTCCGGCACAGTCTTGATCCCGGTGATCATGGCGCGGGGCAGGTTCACACCTGTCCGACGGCTTTCCCAGATCACGGCGGCGATGTGCAGCACGATGGAAATTTCTGCCCAGGTTACCAAGGCCTCGTGCGCCTCTTCAACCCAGTCGATGCCCCAAAAGGCATCTGTGGTCATCATATAGCCGGTTACGCCGATCAACAGCACCGCGCCCAACAGGTTGAAGATCATCAGCGCGCCCAGTGGTGTGTGGCCCAGATGCAGGCGTGTTCGGCCAGTGGCCATGTCCGATACCTGTGCAATGACCTTGGACACAGTCGGCCAGAACGAGGTAAACCGAGCATAGCGGGGACCGACCACGCCCCAGACCAGCCGCAAAGCGATCAGTGTGACCAAAGCATAGCCAAGCCATTCATGCAGCTTGCTTTCGTCATCAGTGAACAAGGCGTTTGCGGCAAAGCCAGCAACCAGCGCCCAATGAAAGACCCGGACAAACGGGTCCCAGACTTTGTAGGATGTCATGTCACGCTCCGGAATTGGCGGTCCGCGCAGGGTGGCGCGGACCTGCTGGGATCAATCGTCGATCTTGGTGCGGACGACATTCAGAGCGGCGTCGAGATAAAGCTCGAGACGCTGACCGTCTTTAAGGACGTAGACTTCGATCATGCCATCTTCCGAGTCGATCTTGCGGACTTCATAACCTTCGGCGGTCAGCTTGTTCGTGATCTCGGTTTTGCGTTCTGCGGTCAGGGCCGAATAGTCGCTGGATGCGAAGGCCGAAACCGGCATGGAGAGGGCAAGGGCGAGGGCGAGAATGCGGGTCATGGGATGTCTCCTTGAGGATCATGGGGGCTGCGTCATGCAGCGCCGATGACGATCAGATCGCATCCCGCCGGCGGTTTGGACATTGGACCGGGGTCAGGTCAGGCCCACCTGCAACTCAGGTTTAGAGCCAGATACCGCCGATACCGGAGACCTACGCCTCTGCCTCGCGGTCGATGTCCCCTTGTTCCACAGCCCATGCCCCCGCGGCCTCGACGGTAACCGGAGAGGCTGTTGGCAAGACGCCGAGATAACTGTCGGTTTCGCTAACTGGAGCCGCAGGGCGCTGGGTCATCCGATAGGTTGAATACATCGCGATTCCGACAAAGGTGACACCCAGCACCAGCCAGAAGGCCTGCGGCCCGAAGTATTCCATTGCAGCCCCCGCTGCCAAAGGCCCAAGGATCGCACCAATGCCGAAGGTCAGAACAAGCCCACCTGACGCCGCTGGCATGTCCTCGGCATCGAGCGCATCATTGGTGTAGGCGAGGATCAGCGCGTAAAGCGGTGTGGTCACACCGCCGGTCAGAAACGCGGCGCCCATCAGCAGCACCACGTTTGTGCCATCGATCAGACCCAACACGCAAAACGCAGCCCCCAGAACGGAACAGCCCAGGATGACCTTGCGCCTGTCGATCCGATCCGACAGCCAGCCTATGGGGAATTGAAGCAGCAATGCACCGCCAAACAGCATCGCAATGAACAGTGAGATCTCGTTGGCGCTCATTCCGACTTGCGTGCCGTACACCGCGCCCATGCCGGATTGCGTGGCGTAGATGGTGCCCAACAGAAATATCCCAACCGTGCCAAGGGGTGATCCTTTGAACAAATCCCGAAGCGGCATCGGTCGGGTGACATCGGCTGCGGGTGTCGGGGTCACGGACAAAAGGATCGGCCCGAACGAGATCGACACGAGGATCGACGCACCAATGAAGAGACCGGCGGTCGCTGCCTCGCCAAAGGTCAAAAGTCCCTGCGCCCCGATGATGCCAAGTGTCTGGGCAATCATGTATGCCGACAGAACTTTGCCGCGGGTTTCGTTTGTGGCTGACGCGTTCAGCCAGCTTTCCGCGGTGACATAGATGCCGGACATGCAGAACCCGACAAGAACGCGCAGCACAGTCCACAGGATCGGATCCGTCAGCAATGGAAACGCGATCAAGCCCGCCGACATAAAGCTGCCAAGGGCTGCGAACACGCGCACATGGCCGACGCGTTTGATCATTCCGGGCGTCAACCGTGCGCCTGACAGAAATCCAAGGAAATAGCCGGATGCCACGATCGCCAGTTCAGTGGCAGAAAACCCTTCGATCGCGCCGCGCAAACCGATCAGGGTGAAGTGCATGCCGTTGCCCAGCATGATGAACACGATGCCGATCAAGAGCGCCCAGATGCCCGAAAAAATCTGCGTCATCCTTTGACCTCCAATCGACTGTCCGGTTTTGCCGCTGGTGTAAGCCTAACAGGCCGGGGCCGACGTGAAAAACCGAAGGGTCGCAAGACTGTGCCCGGGCGGGCTTTATAGCCCCGATATAAATCGGACCGCCCCTGTCGCGGCATTCACAACAGGGGCGGATGAAAATTTGATCGGTTTTGGTCTAAGGATCGGAAGGCGCGACGGTGCACCTTCTGAGGGATCAGTGCAGCAGACGCCCCATCGCGCCAGCCACGTCGGCCATACGTGCCGAGAAACCCCATTCGTTGTCATACCAAGCCAGCACGCGGACCATACGCTTGCCCACAACCTTGGTCTGGTCGGGTGCAAAGATCGACGATTGCGTGGTGTGGTTGAAGTCGATGGAAACCTTGGGTTCGGGGTCATACCCCAGAACCGTGCCCATATGCGTGGCAGCCGCTTCGCGGACCACTTCGTTCACGTCCGCAACGGTGACGTCCTTGCCCGCATAGAAGGTAAGGTCCACAGCCGACACGTTTGGCGTCGGCACGCGCACGGCAGATCCGTCCAACTTTCCCTTGAGGTTCGGCAACACTTCACCCAGCGCCTTGGCGGCGCCTGTGGAGGTCGGGATCATCGCCATGGCAGCGGCCCGCGCCCGGTAGAGATCGTCGTGGCGGCGGTCGAGTGTCGGCTGGTCGCCAGTGTAGGAATGGATCGTGGTCATGATGCCCGATTCAATTCCCAACGCCTCGTCCAGCACCTTGGCCAAAGGCGCAAGGCAGTTGGTGGTGCAGGACCCGTTCGAGATCATCGTGTCGCCTTCGACCAGCGACCGGTGGTTCACGCCGTAAACGATGGTCTTTTGCACATTCTTTGCAGGGGCGGAGATCAAAACCGATTTCGCGCCGCGCTCCATGTGGATGCCAGCCTTATCACCGTCGTTGAAGTTACCGGTGCATTCCAGAACCACATCGCAGCCCGACCAGTCCAACTCTTGAGGATTGTAGGTCGAGAACATTTCCATCGGGCCACGACCCAGATCCATCGTGTTGCCCTTGATCTTGACCTCGCCCCCAAAACGCCCGTGCACGCTGTCATAGCGCAGCAGGTGGGCGTTGGTCTCGATCGGGCCGGTGGCGTTGATCTTGACCACTTGCACATCATTGCGCGAACTTTCGGCGATATGGGCGAGGGTGCAGCGGCCGATACGACCGAAACCGTTGATTCCAAGTGTGACGGTCATGGGCATGTCTCCTGCGCTGTAGGTTGTGGTTCGTATACGCAGGTATGCTGCAACCGCAAAGTAAAAAAGGCACGATTTCACAACATGTTAGCGCAAAAGGTGTGAGTCAGAGGCATGATGGCGCTAACGTTGCGGGACGGTTTGCGGTAACACCTGAAGGATGTTTCGGAATCAGAAATAATGCCCGTGTCTGCGGATCTCGCGGTTCTTGTCGGTCGCAGTCTGATTGCTCTGCTGTTCCTTGCGGGGGCGCTGCAAAAGGCCATCGACCCAACCCCGGCTTCGCAATTGTTGATCGGGTTCGGCTTGCCTGCCGATTTGGTCTGGCCCGCGCTTGGCTTTAACGCTGTTGCGGGCGTGATGGTTTTGGCAGGGTGGGCCGTGCGACCTTTGGCTTTCCTGCTTGCGGGCTATTGCGCAGTGACTAGCTTTTTCCACCTGATCCCGGACGATCCGTGGCAAATGAGCATCTTTGTCAAGAACTGGGCCATCGCTGGCGGGTGCCTGGTGTTGGCGGCGCATGGCCCCGGACGTTATGTGTTGAAGCAATCAGTCTAAGGAGTGCAGGTATGAGCGGATTGTTGGCCCTTCTCGACGATGTGGCTGCCATTGCAAAGGTGGCGGCGGCCTCGGTCGATGACATCGGGGCGGCGGCCGCCAAGGCCGGATCGAAGACGGCAGGTGTGCTGATCGACGACGCGGCGGTGACGCCGAAATACCTCCACGGATTCGAGCCTGACCGCGAATTGCCGATCATCTGGCGGATTGCGCGAGGCTCCCTGGTCAACAAGCTGGTCTTTCTGCTGCCCGCCGCATTGCTGATGTCGACATTCGCGCCGTGGATGATCCCGCCGTTGCTGATCCTCGGGGGCAGTTATCTGTGTTTCGAGGGGGCGGAAAAGATCGTGCACGTGCTGATGCCGCATGACGACCATTCCGGCGGGCCGGATGGCAGCCATGATGTGGCTGATCCAAAGCATCTGGAAGAGGAAAAGATCAAAGGCGCGATCAAGACCGATTTCATTCTATCGGCTGAAATCATGACCATCGCGCTGTCGGTGATCGAAAGCGACAATATCTGGATGCAGGGTGCCACGCTGGCCGTTGTGGGGATCATGGTGACGCTGGCGGTTTATGGCGCGGTGGCGGTGATCGTTAAGATGGACGATGTGGGCCTTTGGCTGTCGCGGGTGGGGCGCCTTGGTCTGACGCGCGCTCTGGGACGCGGGATCGTCAAGTTCATGCCGTGGCTTCTGAAAGGCCTGACCGTCGTCGGGACAGCGGCAATGCTCTGGGTCGGAGGGTCGATCATCGTACATTCGGTGGCGCAGATGGGCTGGCATGGGCCGGAAGATGCGATCCACGGCATCGCAGTGGCTGTCGGGGCCGGGCAGGGCTTTGTCGAATGGGCGGTGACAGCCGGGATCGATTTCGTGCTTGGTTTGATCTGGGGGCTGATCCTGATCCCGATCGGGGTCAAGATCGTGGGACCGATCTGGACCTCGGTGATGCCCAAGGGTGTTTGATTTGCATTAAGTCGGTCTTAACCTTGTCATCGCTATGCTGGATGCATGACGATACCGATTTATCTTGATCCCGACACATGGCTGCGCAACGTCTTCTCGGCGAAGGCCGTGGGACGTGGCGGCGTGATCCACCGGTCGGCGCGCGATGTTGAGCGGGTTGTGGGGCGGGATGCGTTTCTGCGCGAAGTGCAGCGACGCGGCTTTACGGTGGTGGAAAATGGCGAACAGTTGGTGGTGTTCTGCAATCGTGATCCGGTGCGCCTGATCGTGCAGCGTGACCCACCAAGCCTGTCGCAGAGGGCATGGCCTTCGGAGCGCGGTGGCATTTTTCGATAAAATAGGTGCAGCAAAAAACGCGTCGCCGCGGTGTATCGCGGCGTCGACGCAGCATGGCCGCCGCGATTTCGGGTCGAGTGGTAGAAACGCGTCAACGCGTTTCCTTCTTGCGTCGACGCAAGGAGATCCGGGGAGCAGCTCTTCAGGTGGGGTGCGAACGCGTCAACGCGTTCGTGCGATGCATCGATGCATCGCATTTGGGCGACTCCGAGTTTCAGAGCCGCCCAGATGCATTTATGTGCGCGGATCAGCCTGCCAGCGGCCCTCGACCAGATCGCGTGCTTTTTGCGCCACGGCCTCTGCCGTGATGCCAAACTTTTCGTACAGCGTTTCCGCGGGCGCCGAGGCCCCAAAGCCGTGCATCCCGACAAAGCCCGACTTTTCACGTTTGCCGCGCTCTCCGAACAGCCAGCGGTCCCAACCAAAGCGGATGCCCGCTTCGACCCCGACACGCACCGGACCACCCGGCAGGACGCGCTTGCGGTAGGCTTCGTCCTGCTCTTCGAACAATTCCCAGCAGGGCATCGACACGACCCGCGTGCCGATCCCTTCGGCGTGCAGAATGTCGCGCGCCGCCATGGCGATCTCGACTTCCGAACCGGTGGCCATCAGGATCGCCTGACGCTTGCCGTCGGCATCAGCCAGAACATAGGCGCCTTGCGCGGTCAGGTTCTTGGTCTTGTGCTCGGTCCGCACGGTCGGAAGGTTCTGACGGGTCAGCGACAGAACCGACGGCGTCTTGGTCTGGGTGAACGCAATCTCCCAAGCCTCAGCCGTTTCCACCGTATCGGCAGGACGGAACACAAGTGTGTTCGGCGTCGCCCGGCTGATCGCCAGATGTTCGACAGGCTGGTGGGTCGGGCCATCTTCGCCCAGACCGATGCTGTCATGCGTCATCACGTAAACCGTCGGCACCTGCATCAGTGCCGACAGGCGCATCGCAGGGCGGGCGTAATCGGTGAAACACATAAACGTGCCGCCATAGGGACGGATGCCGCCGTGCAGCGCCATGCCGTTCATCGCCGACGCCATGCCATGTTCGCGGATGCCCCAGTACATGTAACGGCCCTTGCGGTTGTCCACGTCGAACACACCCAGATCGCCGGTCTTGGTGTTGTTCGATCCGGTCAGGTCAGCCGAGCCGCCAAAGGTTTCCGGCAGGATCGGGTTGAGCACTTCCAGCACCATTTCCGAGCTTTTGCGCGTGGCCACCTTGGGGGCGCTTTCGCTGATCTGCTTTTTCAGCGCCTTGATGGTCGAAGACAGCTTTTTCGGCGCTTCACCTGCCATGGTGCGGGCGAATTCGGCCTGACGGGCGGCGGACATCTCGGCAAGACGCACGTCCCACTCGGCACGGTCCGCAGCACCGCGACGACCGATCTCTTCCCATGCCGATTTGATGTCGCCTGGCACTTCGAACGGGCCAGTGGTCCAACCCCAAATCGCTTTGGCCTCGGCGTTCTGGTCGGCATTCGTCAATGCGCCGTGACCCTTCGAGGTGTCCTGCGCCGCGTGACCAAGGGCGATATGCGTTTTGCACGCGATCATCGACGGGCGCTTGTCTTTCTTGGCTGCCGTGATGGCTGCGTCGATCTCGGCCGGGTTGTGGCCGTCGATTTCCTGCACGTGCCAGCCTGCTGCAGTGACCCGCGCTACCTGATCGGTGCGGTCAGACAGGTCAACAGTGCCGTCGATGGTGATGTTGTTGTTGTCCCAGAAGACGATCAGCTTGGACAGTTCCTGACGCCCGGCGATGCCGATGGCTTCGTGGCTGACGCCTTCCATCAGGCACCCGTCGCCTGCGATCACGTAAGTATAGTGATCGACCAGCTTCTTGCCGAACCGCGCGCGCAGCGCTTCTTCTGCCATGGCGAAGCCAACAGAGTTCGCAATGCCCTGACCCAGCGGACCGGTGGTGGTTTCGATCGCCTGCGCGAGAAAGTTCTCGGGATGGCCAGCGGTTTTCGCGCCCCATTGGCGGAAATTCTTGACCTGATCCAACGTGATCTCGGGATCACCTACAAGGTAGAGCAGCGAATAAAGCAGCATGGAGCCGTGACCCGCCGACAGGATGAACCGGTCGCGGTCATGCCAGCCGGGGTGTGCGGCGTCGAACTTGAGGTGCTTTTCATAAAGCACGGTGGCCACATCCGCCATGCCGATGGGCATGCCAGAATGGCCGGAATTGGCGGCAGCCACGGCATCCAGTGAAAGCGCACGGATCGCCGCCGCCTTGTTCCAATGATCGGGGTTCTGGGCTTTGAGGGTCTCGATATCCACGGGCCGTCGCGTCCTTCATGATGGGGGCAAAAGGGGTCGTTGTCGGCGCTCATACCAGTGTCAACGCAGAGTTCAAGCGGCACAGCCGTGCCGGATGCGCATAAGGGGGCGCATTTTCAGACGCGGATTGTTAAACTTTCACATTAAGAGGACGGAGCGATTCGTTTCGAGAGCACGGAAAAATGCGTCTGGAGGGGTCTCACCTCGGTCAGATAAACAACAAAACGGGGATCAGGCAAATGACCCAAATTAACGAGTTACAACATCGCATCACAGCGGCGCTGGACCGGGTTGCGCAAGGGGTCGCCCGGCTCGAAGAGCGCGCGGCACACCCTGTAGCGCCTGAACCCGCCGAGCCGGGGATCGACCCAGCCGAAGTGGCGCGCCTGCAGGATGCGCTGGACGAAGAAAAGCTGGCCAATGCCCAACTTGAAGAACGGGTGCGCAAGCTGCACGAAACCCACCGTCAGGAGCTTGAGGCAGCCAAGGCCGTAGCGGTCCCGGCACCTGCACCAGCGCCGCAACCAACTGTGGATGTGGCCGCGCTTGATCTTGACCTACAACGCCTGCGCCAATCCAACGAGATGCTGCGCGCCACGAATGAAGAACTGCGCCGCGCGCTGGCCGACAATGTCGGCGAACCACATCTGATCAACAAGGCAATGCTGGCCGAACTGGAAGGTCTTCGTGCCGCCCGCTCGGTCGACGCAGCGGAAACCCGCGCCATCATCGCGTCACTGACACCTTTGCTCGAAGCGGCTGCTGAATCCGAGGAGGCGAACTGATGCCGGAAGTCGAAATCACCATCGGGGGCCGCAGCTTTGACGTGGCCTGTCAGGAAGGCGAAGAGCAATACCTGCATTCCGCGGCCCGCATGCTCGACACCGAAGCACAAGTGCTGGCACAGCAGGTTGGCCGCATTCCCGAAGCGCGGATGCTGTTGATGGCCGGGCTGATGCTGGCAGACAAGACCGCCGGTCTGGAAGACAAGCTACGCGAAAGCGAAGACCGCGCAGAGGCGTATCTGTCCGAACTGCGTGCCATCAAAGACGCGCCGCCGCCCGAACCGGAACGGATCGAAGTGCCGGTGGTGCCAACCGACGTGACCGAGTCCTTGCAAGAAATCGCAGCACGCGCCGAGGCTCTGGCCCGCGATGTCGAGGATAAAGCCGGGTAGGACGTTCTTTGCGCTTCGCCCGGACCTCAACGCAAAACGGCGCCCATTGGGCGCCGTTTGTCATTGTTCTCGCGAAAACCGTTTATGCGTTCGCTTCGCGGATCTTTTCCGCCGCGTCTTTGTCATAAGCGACGCCGTTTGCGTCAAACAGCTGATCCAGCTCGCCAGACAACGTCATCTCGGTGATGATGTCGCAGCCACCGACAAATTCGCCTTTGACATAAAGCTGCGGGATCGTCGGCCAATCGGAATACTCCTTGATGCCCTGACGGATGTTCTCGTCCGCAAGAACGTTCACGTCGGCAAATTCGACGCCCATGTAGTTCAGCACACCGGCAACCTTGCTGGAGAACCCACATTGCGGCATGGACTTGGTGCCTTTCATATACAGCACCACGTCATTCGCTTTGACGGTTTCGTCGATCATCTGTTTCGCGTCAGTCATTCTTTTGCTCCATCTCTTCGCGGCGTTTCCGGTCCTTGCGGATATACGGCATTGTGGCGCCGACAGTGATTAGGGTGACGAGACCAATGGCGGCGAACATTGGCCAAGTGTTTGACAGAAAGTCGATCATGCCACATCCCCAGAGTGGTTCTGCGCTTTAGGGCGTCGCCAGGTGAACCAAGCGAACGGACCGATCAACAGGATCATCAGGATATTCCAGACCCGCGCGGGCATCAGGCGGGGGCTTTCGTGGTCAGGGCCAGCGCATGCAATTCACCGTGCGAGCCATCCATCTTGCCCTTCAGCGCGGCATAGACGGCCCGTTGCTGTTGCACGCGGTTCATGCCCTTGAAGCTTTCGTCGATCACCTCGGCCGCATAGTGGTTCCCGTCCCCGGCCAGATCCGTGATCGTGATCTTGGCGTTGGGAAACTCTGCGCGGATCAGGTCTTCGATTTCCTGCGCTTGCATGGCCATTGCGCTGCTCTCCGATTGTGGACTTTGAAAAAGATGTATGCCGGGCTTTGCTATTCCGCAAGGCGCTGCTGCGGGTTAGGTTGCCAATGACACCCAAACCGGCACGTGGTCAGACGGTTTCTCGCGTCCACGCACCGCGCTTTCGATCCAGCAATCGCTCATCATGTCTGCGCAGGCGGGCGACAAAAGGAAGTGGTCGATGCGAATACCGTTGTTCCGCTCCCACGCACCGGCCTGATAATCCCAGAACGAATAATGCCCGCCGCCCTGCGTTCGCGCCCGGAAAGCTTCGGTAAAGCCAAGGTTCAGGATGCGCCGGAACGCCTTCCGGGATTCGGGTCGGAACAAGGCGTCTTCTGTCCATTGCTCGGGCTTGGCCGCATCTTCGGCCTGCGGGATGATGTTGTAATCACCTGCCATCAGCGCAGGCATCTCATCAGCCAGCAAATCACGGGCCCGCGCCTCCAACCGTTTCATCCAGTCCAGTTTGTAATCGTATTTCGGCCCCGGCGCTGGATTTCCGTTGGGCAGGTAGAGACCACAGACGCGGACCGCCTGCGTGTCCCCGATCACGGTCGCTTCGATCCAGCGTGCCTGTTCGTCGCTGTCATCACCGGGGAGGCCGCGGGTCACATCCTCAAGTGGCAGCTTCGACAGGATCGCCACGCCGTTGAAGCCCTTTTGACCGTGGGTTTCGACCGTGTAGCCCAAATCCTCCAATTCCTCGCGCGGGAATGCCTCATCGACCGATTTGATCTCTTGCAGCAACGCCACATCCGGCGCGCTGTCGCGCAACCAGTCGGTCAGTGCGGGCAGGCGGGCCTTGATCCCGTTGATGTTGAACGTCGCGATTTTCATATGTGGTCTCCCCGATTGTCCTTTCTATCCCAAGAAGGGCACGGACGTACAAGAAGGGATCTGGCCGAATCGAACGTCATTGAATGCCCCGAAATCGCGGTTTGTTCAGCCCGTCGCACCAGCGCCGATGCCCGCCCGGTCGACGCGAAAAGACTTATCCCCAGATTTTTCAAATCTGTTGATAACTTCAGGACCTTTTTTTTCCAAACAACCTATGGGAGAATCTTCATGTGGATAACTCGCTCTGATACACGTTTAGCGATATTCCGACTTCTCAAATACATTTTTTGCGTGTCATCGTTAACTCACCCAACCAGCCAGAGGAGGCCAACATGACCGCAGCTCGTAAAATTCAGTCTACTCAGTTCCTTCAGCAAAATCAGTACAATACCGACGCTCGTGATGATATTCACAGCGGGGACGCCACAGCTCTGTTCACGTCCGGCTCTGCGCCGATGGGCTCTGTAGGTGCTCTTTTGGGCGATGCGGTCGAGATGTTCACATCTGGCTCCGCTCCGGCGGCCAGCGCAACAGCCTTTGTGGGGGACGCGACAGGCTTGTTCACATCCGGTTCTGCGCCGTTCGGCACATCCGCCAGCAACGGCGAAGCGGTCGGCCTGTTTACCTCCGGTTCCGCGCCCACAACATCCGACAGCCGTACAGGTGACGCGGTAGAAGCGTTCACGTCCGGCTCTGCACCTGCCACATCGGATGCGCGTACCGGAGACGCGGTCGAAGCCTTCACGTCTGGTTCCAGCCCGGTGACAAGCGACACAACAACCGGAGACGCTGTCGAAGCGTTCACATCTGGGTCCAGCCCGGTGACTGCCGAGACCACCGCCGATGGCGAAGGCTGCGCGCTCTTCACCTCCGGCTCATAATCTACGCATTGACCCGGGGCGGGGTGGCCCGTCCCCTTACCCCCCCTAGGAGGATTGGATCATGACCAACGTCATCCACCTTACCCCCCCGTCCCGGATCAACCCGCAAGAAGCGCGCTTTGGCGCGCTTCTGAGCTGTTTTGCCCAACACCGTCGCCACGGTGACGATGTGTTCTGGCTCAAGGAAAACGCCGAGATTTTGAACATTCTGGAATCCACCGGAACGGCGCCCGGCGAGGCGGCGCTCGACGCCTATGCGGAATTCTACGAAACAGTCGAAAAACGCCTGCGTTTCTTTCCGCAATACTATCGCTTCTTCCTGTCGATCACGCTTGACCTCGAAGATTTGGGCATGCCCGGCAATCATGGGGAACGTCTGGTTGGATGGGCACTGGAACAGGATTTGCCCCGTGCAGAACTGTCCGACCTCCAACGCATGGAAGCGCTGCGCCTGATGGCTCGGAGGGACATGACGCCGAAGGGCACCGACCCAACGCTTGAAGACCGCGCGCGCTATTTCATGGCACGGTCCAATACCTTTGCCTTGCCAAACAAAAAGGCCGCTTACGAACTGACCCACCTTGTCTTTTATCTAAGCGAATACGGGCGGTGTGATCCGCAACTGGATGCTGACGCAAAGCGCAGCCTGCATTTCGCAGGACTTCTGGCGTTCATCGAACAAAACGCCGACCTACTGTCCGAGATCTGCATCGCCATGCACTATGCCGGAGAAATGCCGCCTGTGCTGTGGACCGATTGGCTGAAACGCGAAACTGCCTTGTTCACCGTGACTGATGGTACGGGTGTCAGCGTTCAGGACGATTACCACGAATTTCTGGTGTGCAATTGGCATCAGGCGATGGTGGGTGATGCCGCGTTTGCCAAAGGCTTTGTCTATGACCGGATGCGGTTCGACCGCAATGTTGGCCGAGCCACTCCAATGCGCGAGATGTCCGAAGCAATGTTCAATCTCGACGATGCACGCAGTGGCGACTGGATGAGCATGCGGCTTCACATGGAAGACCGTCTCTCACCCGAAGCGATGCAGGTGTTGGAAAAGGCCGAAACCTCGTCCCGGCATTTCGAAGCGTTCTTTCACGGCTTTGCCCGCGCCGATCCACTGGGCGCGTTGCACTAGCGCCTACGCGCTTACATCGAAAAACTGGTGCCACATCCGCAAGAGGACGTGGCATTCGGGTTTTCGATCACAAAGCGCGCGCCGATCAGTTCTTCGGAAAAGTCGATCACCGCGTTCGCGAGAAACGGCAATGACATCGAATCCACCACGACGCGTTCGCCTTGACCTTCAAGGACCAGATCATCCGCCAGCGGTTCGTCCAGCTTGATTTCATACTGGAAACCCGAACACCCGCCGCCCTCTACCGCCACGCGTAGGGCTTTCCCGTCGGCGCTGGCGCCAATTTCCGACAAACGTTCGAACGCGCGTTCTGTCACTTTCGGTGGAAGCTGCATGTCACCCTCGGGTTCGCTTTGAATTGTGCACTGATCTGAATATAAGGGCGATCGGGACAGGGAACAAGAACAGGCGGTCGAACATGACGGCGCAATTCGCATGCGAACCGGGCAGGTCGCGCGGCAGGCTATACCCCGAAGAGGAAAGCGCCTTTCGGTCGTGTTTTCAGCGCGACCGAGACCGGATCATTCATGCCTCGGCGTTTCGGCGGCTGAAACACAAGACGCAGGTCTTCATCGAACATGAGGGCGACTATTTCCGAACGCGTCTGACGCATTCCATCGAAGTTGGGCAGGTCGCGCGGACGATCTCAAAAACGCTGGGGCTGGATCTGGAACTGACCGAAGCGGTGGCGCTGGCGCATGATCTGGGCCACACGCCCTTCGGTCACACCGGCGAAGACGCGCTGGATGCGCTGATGCAACCCTATGGCGGGTTCGATCACAACGCGCAGGCGATCCGCATCGTCACCTCTTTGGAACGGCACTATGCCGATTTCGACGGGTTGAACCTCACTTGGGAAACCCTTGAAGGCATTGCAAAACATAATGGTCCTGTGAAGAAGCCGATCCCGCACGCGTTGGCGGCTTACAACGCGCGGCATGATCTGGAATTGCACACCCATGCGAGTGCCGAGGCGCAGGTCGCGGCCTTGTCCGACGACATCGCCTACAATCATCACGACCTGCATGACGGACTTCGAGCCGAGCTGTTTTCAACTGATGAGCTGGCTGAACTTCCCATCGTAAGTGATTGTTTTGCAGAAGTAGATCGCATTTACCCCGGCCTTAATTACTACCGGCGTCGGCACGAAGCGTTACGCCGCTTTTTCGGTGTGCTGGTCAGCGATGTGATCAATGTCACCCGAGCAAATCTAAAAGACCTCGATCCGCAATCGCCGGAAGATATCCGCGCAGCAGGGCGAATGATGGTGCAATTCACCCCGGCGCTTTGGACCGATCTCAAGGTGATCCGCGAGTTTCTGTTCCATCGTATGTACCGCGCGCCGGACGTTATTGTGATGCGCGCGCAGGTCACCAAAGTGATCAACGAACTTTTCCCTTTGTTCATGTCCGACCCGTCGCTTTTGCCCAAGCAATGGCGCAAGGATGTCGCAGAAATTCAGACCGAGACGGAACTTGCACGGCTTGTCGGGGATTACATAGCCGGAATGACCGACCGGTTTGCCCTGCAGGAGCATGCGCGCCTGACAGGATCGGACGTGATTTCCGCTAGGTCATAAGGGGATACCATCGTGGCAACACCTGCAGACGCCGGCATGAACCCGGTCACCGCCTTTGCTTTGGTCGGAGCTTTGGGCGTCGGGGCGCAATGGCTTGCGTGGCGGCTCAATCTTCCGGCGATCGTGCTGATGTTGTTGGCAGGTTTGTTGGTCGGGCCGGTTTTCGGCATCCTTGATCCATCCGTGGCGATGGGGGATCTGCTGCAACCGATTGTGGCCATCGCAGTGGCGATTATTCTGTTCGAAGGCGGCCTGACGCTCAATTTCAAATCCCTGACCGATGCCGCCGTTGGTGTGAAACGGCTGGTCATCATCGGAGGACCGGTGGGCTGGCTGCTGTCAGCTTCGGTCTTGCATTACGTCGGAGGTCTAAGCTGGGCCACAGCGTCCGTCTTTGGCGGGATCATGATCGTGACCGGCCCAACTGTGATCGCGCCGCTTTTGCGCCAAGCACGCCTGAAACGCCGTCCGGCCGCGCTTTTGCAGTGGGAAGCCATCGTCAACGATCCCGCAGGCGCGTTGGCCGCCGTTCTGGCCTTTGAAGTGGTGCTCGTCTGGCAGACCGCCACAACCGTCGAACAGGCGGTGACCGAACTTGCGATCGGCATCGTTGTCGCCACTCTGGTGGGCCTTGTGGCAGGGTGGGGCATCGCGAAATCCTTCTCCAGCGGCTGGGTGCCGGAATACATGAAGGTTCCGGTGCTGTTTGTCAGCGTGCTGGTGGCCTTTGCGGCCTCCGACTCGCTCTTGCATGAAAGCGGGCTGCTGGCGGTCACCATCATGGGTGTGTGGATCGCGAACGCGCATTTGCCCAGCCATGCCGAGATGCACCGCTTCAAGGAACACGCGACGATCCTGCTGGTGTCCGGCGTGTTCATCCTCTTGGCCGCCAACATGACACGCGAGACGCTGCTGGCGATGAATTGGCAAACGCTGGCGACAGTTGTCGCGGTGATCCTGATCGCACGCCCCGTGACTGTGCTGATCTCGCTCGCCTTTTCCAACGTACCTTGGGCCGAACGCCTGCTGGTCGCCTTCACCGGCCCGCGTGGCGTTGTGCTGGTCGCCGTGGCGGGGCTGTTCGGAGACCGTCTGGTGCAAGCCGGGATCGAAGATGCTGCGCAGATTTCGTCTCTGGCCTTTGCGCTTGTGGCGGGTACGGTTGTTCTGCACGGTTTCACACTCAAGCCGGTGGCGCGGCTTTTGGGGCTGAACGCCTCAACCACGCCCGGTGTGCTGCTGGTGGGCGGCAATCGCTGGACAGTTGAGTTCGGCAAGCTGCTGAAAAAGCTGGATCTTCCGGTCATGATTTCAGACCCGAACCGCAGCCATCTGCGCGATGCGCGCGAAGCGGGGCTTGAAATCTATACCGGTGACATCCTGTCTGAAGGCGCTGAACACCGGCTTGACCTTATGGCCTATGAAACCGTGATCGCTGCCACCGACAATGACGCTTATAACACGCTGGTCGCCACCGACCTTGCCCCCGAATTCGGACGCGAAAACGTCTACCAACTCACCCGCGAAACCTCGGATTCGGCGCGCTATGCATTGCCGCCGAAACTGGGCGGTCGGTACATCGGCGCAGGTGAGACCTATTGGCAGGTGCAGCGGCGCATGTGGGACGGGTGGGAATTCCGTTCGACCACGCTGTCCGAGGAATTCACCCTTCAGAACTGGTACGACACCCACCCCGAAGGCATCCCGATCGCCGATATCGGACCGCGCGGCACGCTGCGCATTCTTGGCCCCAAAGACACACCCAAGGACACCCGTGGCACCCGCCTGATCGCAATGTTGCCGATGAAAGAACACCGCGCCAAGGCGGAAGGGCAAGCCTAACATTTGACGCCGCGCGCCAAGGTGGTAGAGGACGTCCCGAACAAAGGACGTGTGACATGAACCTCTTCTCCGATATCCGGGCGCTTGTGATCGACAGCCTGAACGCGATGGTGGCCGAAGGCGCGCTGCCAGGTGGTCTCGACTTTGCCAACGTGACTGTAGAGCCGCCGCGCGATCCGCTACATGGCGACATGGCCACCAATGCCGCGATGGTGCTGGCGAAACCCGCCGGTGCCAAACCGCGTGACATCGCCGAGGCATTGGCCACCGAGCTGTCCGATGATCTCCGCGTGTCAAGCGCCGAAGTGGCGGGGCCGGGGTTCCTGAATCTGCGGCTGGGCAACGCCGTCTGGCAGGGCTTGCCCAAGGCGATCCTGACCTCCGGCATGGCCTACGGCAAATCCGTCATGGGGAAGGGCAAAAAGGTTAACGTGGAATACGTGTCGGCCAACCCCACCGGCCCGCTGCATGTGGGCCACACACGCGGTGCGGTCTTTGGCGACGCGCTGGCATCCCTGCTGGATTATGCAGGTTACGAAGTCACGCGCGAATACTACATCAACGATGGTGGCGCGCAGGTCGATGTGCTGGCGCGGTCGGTCTACCTGCGCTACCTCGAAGCTCACGGGCAGGATGTGGCCTTCGTCGACGGCACCTATCCGGGTGATTACCTGATCCCGGTGGGTGAGGCGCTTAAGGACAAGGTTGGTGATGCCTATGTCGGCCAACCCGAAGACGTCTGGCTGGAAGCGGTGCGCAACTTTGCCACCGACGCCATGATGATGCTGATCCGCGCCGATCTTGGATCGCTTGGCGTCGAGATGGACAAATTCTTCAGCGAAAAGTCTCTTTATGGAACAGGCCTGATCGAATCCGCCATCAAGGATCTCGACGACAAGGGTCTGATCTATCGCGGCACGCTTGAACCGCCCAAGGGCAAAACCCCCGAGGATTGGGAACCGCGCGAACAAACGCTGTTCCGGTCCACGGCGCATGGCGACGATGTGGATCGTCCGATCCAGAAATCGGATGGGGCATGGACCTATTTCGCCCCGGACATCGCCTATCACTACGACAAGGTGCAGCGTGGATACGACCTGCTGATCGACGTCTTCGGTGCAGACCACGGCGGTTACGTCAAAAGGATGAAAGCCGCAGTCAGTGCTCTGTCGGGGGGCAAGACGCCGCTCGACATCAAGCTGACGCAGCTGGTGAAGCTCTACAAGAACGGCGAGCCGTTCAAGATGTCCAAGCGGGCAGGGACGTTTGTCACCCTAAGCGATGTGGTGGCAGAGGTCGGCCCCGATGTGACACGGTTCGTGATGCTCACCCGTAAGAACGACGCGCCACTGGATTTCGATTTCGACAAAGTGCTGGAGCAGTCCAAAGACAACCCGGTGTTCTACGTGCAATACGCCGTAGCACGGGTGAACTCGGTGCTTCGCAAGGCAACCGAAGCCGGTGTCCAAGTGGATGATGCCACGCTTGCGGGGATTGATCTGTCGGACATGGCCCATGACAGCGAGCTGGCCGTCGCGCGCAAGTTGGCCGAATGGCCGCGTCTGATCGAAATCGCCGCCCGCACAAACGAGCCGCACCGCGTCGCGTTCTACCTCTACGAACTCGCTTCCGATCTGCACGCACTTTACAACAAGGGCAACGATGTTCCCGAACTGCGCTTTTTGCAGGAAGGCAACACCGACGCCACACAGGCGAAAATCGCCCTCGCGCGGTCCGTCTCTGTTGTTATTTCCGCAGGCCTTGGTATCTTGGGTGTCACTCCGGTCGAAGAAATGCGCTGACAAAAGCGCCATGACCGGTTGAGGCAGAGGCAAGAAACACCGGTGGCAACGTCCACCGGGAGATGAGGCGGACATGGCAGACATGCATATGACGGGCCCCGCACGCGGGGAAGAAACGTCTGGCAACCTGGCCACGACAGCCAATTGGCTGGGCGCGGCCATGTCGCTGGCACTTGTGGTGGGTGTTGCGGTTTGGGGATATCGGCTGATCGTGCGCGATGTCTCGGGTGTGCCCGTGGTGCGGGCGATAGAAGGCCCGATGCGCGTTGCACCGGAAAACCCCGGTGGGCAGATCGCGCGCCATGAAGGGCTGGCAGTTAACAACATCGCTGGAACGGGCACCTCGGCCCCACCTCCCGAACAGATCGTTTTGGCGCCCCGGCCGCTTGATATTACTGAAGAAGACATGGTCGTGACCGAGATCGCGGACACCCGCACGCTGACGACTCAGGAAGAGGTGGCCTTGGCGTCGCTAAGGGAAGACGCCCAAACCCAAGCGCCCGCGCTCGCGTTGACCGACATTGCCAATGCTGATGACCCGATTCAGGCGCTTGCTGACCAGATCGCGGCGAATGCGACGCCGTTCTCGGAAATTGCCCCGGCACGGGACACCGCCATCTTCGAAGACGAATCCGAGCAAGAGCTCGTGGCCGCCGCAGACATCATTCCGCCATCAGTGCCCGGTGTGACCCGCTCATTGCGTCCGGCACAACGCCCTGCCGGGCTGCAATTGGCCTCGCTGTCCACACCGACTTCTGCAGCGCAGATCTCTTCAGGCGTGGCAGAACGCGCCTCAAGTGAGATCCCTCCAGGCACGCGGCTTGTCCAGTTCGGCGCGTTTGACAGCCCGGAGATCGCCCGTGAACAATGGACGAAGCTGTCTGCACGGTTCGCAGAGTTTCTGGGCGAGAAGGAACGCGTAATCGAAGAGGCCACGTCGGGTGGCCGGGTGTTCTACCGACTCCGCGCCCATGGATTTAGCGATCTGAGCGAGTCGCGACGCTTTTGTGCCGCTCTTGTTGCTGAAGGGGCTGATTGTATTCCCGTGGTCAGCCGGTGACATCCAACCTGTTCGGAGCTGCCATCTTTGGCTGCGACGGCGCGCGCCTGTCCCCGGACGAGCGCGCGTTTTTTGCGGATGCCAATCCGTTTGGCTTCATCCTCTTTGACCGCAATCTGGAAAGCCCAGATCAGATCCGCGCTTTGACAACCGAACTGCGTGAGGCGGTGGGATGGACCGCACCGGTTTTCATTGATCAGGAAGGCGGCCGTGTGCAACGGCTCCGCGCTCCGTTGGCGACCGACTGGCTGCCACCGCTGGATCACGTCGACCTGCTTGGCCCGAATGCCGAAGACGGTATGCGCCTGCGCTACCGTATCATAGCTCATGAATTGATAGCGCTTGGCATCGACGCCAATTGTGCGCCAATGCTTGATGTCGCACGGCCAGACACCCATCGTTTCCTGCGCAACCGCTGCTACGGGTCAAATCTTGATCAAGTTGTAAAAATTGGCCGTGCTGTCGTCGAAGGCCATGAACAGGGCGGCGTCTTTCCGGTGATCAAACACATTCCCGGACATGGCCTTGCGCAGATGGACAGCCATCTTGATCTGCCGCGTATCGATGTGTCGGCCGAGACTTTGGACAACATCGACTTTGCCGCTTTCCGCCCCTTTGCCGATGTGGCGATGGGCATGACGGCACATCTTGTCTACAGCGCATTTGGCGAAACTGGCCCGGCCACCACCTCGGCCAGTATGATCCGCCGCATCCGCGACGACCTTGGTTTCACCGGCCTGTTGATGACCGACGATATCGGCATGCAGGCCCTCTCGGGCACCGTCCCTGAACGCGGGGCTGCGTCGATGGAAGCAGGTTGCGACGTGATCCTGCACTGCAACGGCGATCTGGCAGAACGCATCGCCCTGATGGATCGCATCGGCACCATGCCCAAGGCCAGCCAAGCGCGCGCTGAAGCCGCACTGGCCCGTCGAACCCAACCTCAGGATGTTGACATTGCGGCCCTCAAAGCCAAGCTTGCGGAACTGGAGCAAGGGCGCGGTGCATGAACGACGCGACATCGGACAGTTTTGACGACTCGGTCGCGGACCGTTTGGCGGCGGAAGCGCTGATCGTTGATGTGGACGGCTTTGAAGGCCCGCTGGATCTGCTTCTGACACTCAGCCGCACGCAAAAAGTCGATCTGCGCAAGATCTCGGTTTTGGATCTGGCGCGGCAATACCTTACCTTTGTCGAAAAGGCCAAGGCGCTGAGAATTGAACTGGCCGCCGATTATCTGGTGATGGCGGCATGGCTTGCCTTCCTGAAATCCCGTTTGCTGCTGCCGCCCGATCCGACCGAAGAAGGCCCGTCCGGCGAAGACCTTGCGGCACATCTGGCGTTTCAACTCGAACGTCTGCAAGCGATGCGGGATGTCGCGGCCAAGCTGATGGCGCGGGATCAATTGGGCCGCGACTTCTTTGCCAGAGGCATCACGCAACAGGTCGAACGGGTGCGGAAGGTCGAATACACCGCAACGCTCTTGGACCTGATGCAAGGCTATGCACGCATCCGCACCAAGGACGAATTCCGCCCCTTCGTCATGGATCGGGATGCGGTTTTCACGATGGAACAGGCGCTGGAACGAATGCGGGGTTTGATCGGCTTTGCCGGAACATGGACTGCTATTTCCTCCTACATGCCCGAGGGTTGGGATGCCGATCCGGTAAAATGGAGGTCGGCCACGGCATCGACCTTTGCCGCATCGTTGGAGTTGGCCAAAGAAGGCAAGGTAGAGCTGCGCCAGTCCGACACGTTCGCGCCGATAGAATTGCGCCGGAGGGATGGGCGATGACCGACGACACCGAAATCGAGACCAAGCTCGAGAAAAGCCTGTTCGAAGCGCCCCCCATGGGCGAACAGGAACGCATGGTCGAGGCGATCCTCTTTGCCACCGCCGAAGCCGTGACAACGAAGGAACTCAACGACCGCATGCCACACGGTGCCGACGCCGCCGAGGCGCTGGTTCACCTGCGCAAACGCTACGAGGGCAGGGGCGTCAACGTGGTCAAGGTGGGTGACGCATGGGCGATCCGCACCGCGCCCGATCTCGGGTTCCTGATGCAGAAGGAAACGGTCGAGACCCGCAAGCTCAGCCGTGCCGCCATCGAAACGCTGGCCATCATCGCCTACCATCAACCCGTCACCCGCGCCGAGATCGAAGAGATCCGCGGCGTGTCGGTCAGCCGGGGCACGGTGGACCAACTTCTTGAAATGGAATGGATTCGCTTTGGTCGCAGGCGGATGACACCGGGCCGTCCAGTGACATTCGTGGTGACGCAGGATTTCCTTGATCATTTCGGTCTCGAATCCGCGCGGGATTTGCCGGGGCTCAAGGAATTGCGCGCCGCAGGTCTGCTGGAAAACCGTCCCCCTCCTAGCACGATGCCGAACATGGGCGAAGGCGATGTGGATTCCGAGGAAGAGATCGAAGAGGGTCAATCCGAACTGTTCGAGGATTGAGCACGTCTTTCCTCAGGAGGAATGACGCGATGCGTTGATGCATCGCCCTCCCGAACCATTCGAATTTTCACCACAAGTCTCAGATTTTTTGAAACAATGCCTGAAAATCGTCGCAATTGTCCCCTATCTTTGGTCCTGAGGCAGCCACACACAATAGGAGGACGACATGAACCTCAATCAAATTATCAACATGGTGATGCGCACCGTGATGCGCCGCGTTATCAATTCCGGGATCAACGCAAGCATGAATGCAGGTCAGAACGCTTTGTCCAAGCGTAAAAAGCCCGCAGCTCCCCAAGACCAAAGCCCGCGCGATTAACTTACTGCGAAATGCTTGGACAGTTTCAAACCCTGTCCCTGATAATTCGACGCGATCCCCGCGCCATACAGCTGGCTCGGGGATTGGTCCATTTGTTCATAGACCAAACGACCAACGATCTGCCCATGCTCAAGCACAAAGGGCGCCTCATGGCAGCGCACTTCTAGAACGCCGCGTGACCCGGTGCCGCCGGCTGCATCATGGCCGAACCCCGGATCAAAGAACCCGGCATAGTGCACACGGAATTCCCCGACCATTGCCAAAAATGGCGCCATTTCAGCAGCATAATCCGGCGGGATATGCACAGCTTCGCGGCTGACAAGGATATAGAACGCATCCGGGTCAAGGATGATCTGACCATTGCTGGTGCGCAGCTCTTCCCAGAACTCGGACGGTGCATAATGTCCCAGCTTGTCGAGGTCGATTACACCCGTATGCGGCTTGGCCCGATACCCCACAAGATCGCCACTTTCAGGCTTGAGATCGACCGAAAACCCCAGCCCGTCACTGATCACCGCTGGACCGCCGGTCACAAGCGTTTGTTCTTCATGCAGCGCGCGCAGAGTGTCGTCTGACAAAACCGATTGTCCATGCCGGAACCGGATCTGATTGAGCCGCATACCCGGACGCACGAGAACTGAAAATGAGCGCGGACAAATCTCGGCACAAAGCGGGCCTTGGTATCCCGCTGCGATCCGGTCGAATTCGCTGCCCTCATCCGTAATTGTGCGCGTCAGCAGATCCAGCCGCCCGGTCGAGCTTTTGGCATTTGCGACAGCGCTGATATCCGAGGGCAGGGCAAGGCGCTCCATCAACGGAACAAGGTACACACAGCCCTTTTCCAACACCGCGCCGCCCTCAAGCGAAATGCGGTGCATTTCGAAATCCGCCAGACGGTCTTCAACTCGCCGTCCCTTACCAGCCAGAAACGACGCGCGCACCCGGTAAGCCACATTACCCAAGCGAAGATCGAGGCTGGCCGGTTGCACCTGACCCTCGACAAAGGGTGTGTCCGCCGCGATGATACCGCGATCCATCAGCTCCGTGATCTGCTGATTGGCCAATACACCTGTCATCGGAACCCCCTTCGCCGCAGTTTGTCTTGCATAGCAAGCCACTGCGCCCCATGCGAGGGCGTTTTTCCCTGCAAAGCGGTATTGATAGCTGTGTGGTGATTGGTCGGGCTAGCAGGACTCGAACCTGCGACCTTCCGTCCCCCAGACGGACGCGCTACCAGGCTGCGCTATAGCCCGACTGCGGCCTGTCATAACGGTTTTGGGTCGGGCCGCAAGTGCGAATTTCGGCAGTTTCAACAAAGCAGCCCTTACCGGGCAACCGCTTTCAACTGATCCAGAATCGGTGCGATCTGCTGCGCTTGTGCGGGCGACAGGTGCCGTATGCCTGCAAGATAGGTCAGGGCACTTGGCTTTGGTTCCGCAGGGGTGGCCACAACAGGGACGACGGGTTCTTGGACGGTGTCGGCCTCTTCCCTAACGGCGTCTTCTGTGGCCACGCGATCCGCCATTGAACGTTGGAGAAATCCGGGCAGGGCGGTTTCGGGTTCCGGCTCAGCTGCAAGAACCACCTCCGGTTCAGGTTCCGCGGCCTGTGGTTCCTCCTCGAGGAACGCGTCTTCAACGGCAGGCTCCGGCTCGGTCTCTGCGATGTCTGCAGAAGGCGTCTGGGGCTCCGATGTGACCGCCTGATCAGGTATGTCATCCGCTGCGTCCGCCTGCTCTGGTTCAGCGTCGGCAGCGGCACCGGGCAGGTCTTCCGCAATCGGCGTGTCCTCGACGGTCTCAGGCTTGGCGAAGGGCACAACCGTGTCCAGCGGCTCGGATGCGGGCACGTCCTCGAGAAGTGCCAGATCGGCCTCTTCTTCGTCGCTCAGGCTTAATTCACAAAGCGAGGATACATGTTTAATGCCTTGTTCTCGAAGTATTTTTTGCACACCCTTGATGGTCATTCCATCATCGTGCAGCAGCTTTTTGATCCCACCCAGAAGGCGCATATCAGCGGGGCGGTAATACCGCCGCCCGCCTGCACGTTTGACAGGTTTGACTTGGGTGAATTTGCTTTCCCAGAACCGCAGAACGTGGGCCGGTGTGTCCAGCCATTCGGCGACTTCGCTGATCGTGCGAAAGGCGTCTGCGGATTTGCTCATGCGCTCAGCCCTTGTTGCCTGCGGCCACGCGGTCTTTCATGAGGTGGGAGGGGCGGAAGGTCAGAACCCGGCGCGGGTTGATCGGAACTTCCTCGCCGGTTTTGGGATTGCGCCCGACACGCGCAGCCTTGTCCCGGATCGAAAACGTACCAAAGGACGAAATCTTTACCTGTTCACCTTCGACCAAAGCGTCGGACATATGATTGAGGACTGTTTCCACGAGGTCCGCGCTTTCATTCCGCGACAACCCCACTTCGCGAAACACAGCTTCGCTCAGGTCCATACGTGTCAGTGTCTTTTGTCCCATACACAAACCTCCCCGGTTTGCGACAGCATGCGCCTTGCGATTTTCCGAGTCAATATCAACGGGTTGCAGGTGGGTATTTAGAAAAGGTTTTTGCCTACCAGCGTATAACGACAGCACCCCAGGCCAGACCGCCGCCAATCGCTTCGGTCACTATCACATCGCCGCGCTTGATCTGGCCACGTTCCACACCGACGGACAAGGCAAGGGGAATGGATGCGGCCGAGGTGTTGCCGTGGTTCTGAACCGTCACCACCACGTTATCCATGGAAAGACCCAGCTTTTTGGCGGTGCCCTGTATGATGCGGATATTCGCCTGATGCGGGACAATCCAGTCCACTTCGTCATTGGCAATACCCGCTTTCTCCATCGCAATGCTGGCGGTCTTGGCCAGCTTTTCCACCGCGTGGCGGAACACTTCCTTACCCTGCATCCGCAGAAACCCGGTCGTTTGCGTGCTCACGCCGCCATCGACATACAGGATATCGCGGTGCTGGCCGTCGGAATTCAAATCAACCGACAGGATGCCCCGATCCGTCTTGTCACCAACACCGTCCTGCGCTTCGAGGATCACGGCACCAGCGCCATCACCGAACAGCACACAGGTGGATCTGTCTGACCAATCCATGATGCGGCTAAAGGTTTCTGCACCAATCACCATGATCCGCTTGGCCTGACCGGATATGATCAACGCATTTGCATTGGCCATGGCATAAATGAACCCGGCGCAGACGGCCTGCACGTCAAAGGCAAACCCGCGGTTCATGCCAAGCGCGGCCTGCACCATGGTTGCAGCAGAAGGAAAGGTAAGATCGGCAGTCGACGTGGCCAGCACGATCGCGTCCAGATCGTTGGCCGTCAGACCTGCATTGGCCAAAGCGTTCCGCGCGGCCTTGGTCGCGATATCCGACGTGGTTTCACCATCCGCTGCGAAATGTCTGCTCTCGATGCCGGACCGGGACTTGATCCATTCATCGGACGTGTCCAGCGTTGCTTCGAATTCAGAATTGGGCACAACCCGCTCTGGCAGGTAATGGCCCAGCCCTACGACAACCGAACGTGTGGTCATTTCGGGCTCTCCTCGTCTGTATTGGTCTGTTGGTCCGATTCGGACGCATTTTCTGTGATCGACGCCAGCCGGGCAGCCAGCCGTTCGGAAAAGCCCGATTGCGCCAGTTGCACTGCAAGCTGAATCGCGGCGGCAACGCCGGTTGCGTCGGCAGAGCCATGCGATTTCACGACGGTGCCGTTCAACCCAAGGAACACGCCGCCATTCACCCGGCGCGGGTCGATCTTTTGTTTGAGGCGTCGCAGGGATGTCAGCGCCAAAAGTGACGCGAGCCGCGACAGGGGCGAATAGGCAAATGCCTCTTTCAGACGATCCCCGATCAGTGAAGCCGTACCCTCACCGGTTTTCAACGCGACATTGCCGGTAAAGCCATCGGTGACGATCACGTCACAGGCCTCACCGGGAATGTCGCCGCCTTCGACAAATCCGACGAACTCGAATTGCGCCTTGTCAGCCATCCTGCCGATCAGCTCATGTGCTTCTTTGAGTTCGGCCTTGCCCTTGTGTTCCTCGGTGCCCACGTTAAGCAACCCGACACGCGGCCGGTCCAGATCAAGCCCATTGCGGGCATAGGACACGCCCATAAGCGCGTATTGCAGCAGGTCTTGTGCGTCGGCGCGCACATCCGCACCCACGTCCAACATCACGTTGAAGCCCTGCGGATTGCGCGAGGGCCACAGAATCGCGATGGCCGGGCGGTTCACCCCCGGCAATTTGCGCAAGCGGATCATCGACAACGCCATCAGCGCGCCTGTGTTGCCACAGGACACCGCAACGGTCGCTTCCTTGTCACGCACGGCTTCGATGGCGGCCCACATGGATGTGTCCTGCCCGTGCCGCATGATGTGGCTTGGCTTGTCTTCCATCGACACAATGCCCGACGCATCCCTGATTTCGCAGCGTCCGGCCAAAGCCTTTTTCCGCTCGATCAGTTTGGTCAGCTTGCCTTGGGGCCCATGGACGAGGAAATGGATATCCGGATTCGCCTTCGCAGAACGAGACATGCCGGAGACAACTGCCTCCGGCCCCAGATCGCCGCCCATAGCGTCGATAGATAGCACAATCGGCGCGACACCCACCTTTTTATGATCCTGCGAAGAGGTCATGCGGAGGGTTTCGCCCAATCGTTGCTTATGCCGCGTCTTCGTCCAGGTCGATTTCGTCGGCCTGTGCGATCACTTCGCGATCCGCGTAGTGGCCGCAGGACGGGCACACGTGGTGCGGCCGCTTGAGTTCGCCGCAGTTGGAACATTCGTTCGGATTTGCAGCAACCAGAGCGTCATGTGCGCGACGGTTGTTGCGGCGCGACTTGGATACTTTGTTCTGTTGGACAGCCATGTCTCAACCTCAATTTTCTATAATCTGTAGCATGCTCGCCATGCCGCGTTTTGGGTGTGTCCGGCCTCTTAAGGGAAAACCGGGCCGGGTGACAACCCCACCTCAGATGAAGGCGCGAACATAGGGGCAATCGTGAAATCCGCAAGCGTTTTCTGGCGGGTTTCTTTACGACTTTTCATCGAACTGATCCCGCAGGGCGGCCAGACCTGCAAACGGCTTGGTGTCCTCATCTTTCAAGGGGGCCACACCGTCCTCGGCGAACACCGCTTCGCCCAGTTCGGCGTTTTCGGACCGAGGATAAAGCGGCAAAGCCAGCAAGAGCGATTCGACCATCGCATCATGGGCAGAGATGATCGCACCCAGCGGCTCTGTGCTGGTGTCTTCTGGCATCTCCATTTCAGCCCCGGCTTCCACATCCTCGAAATATTCTTCCGGGACATACCGCCGCTCGACGGGTTCATCGATACGCGTGGTCACCGGATCAAGTGTAACGACGCAAGGCTGCACCACTGTGGCCCCAAGCTTGGCCGTCAACGTCCAGCCACGCGCGCCCGATGGCGAAATCTCGCCGGTAAAGCGCAATTTCTTAACGCCCGGCAGGTCGAGCTGTCTCGCAATCGCCGCCCGCATACCCGCATCGGGCTGCAAGTCGAACGCGGTTTCACGTCGGCTCGACAGGTCGCTGACGCGATATTCTCCGGGTTTCAGAACCTCTTGTGGCATATCTTGTGTTCACCCTTTGCTTGAACGCAGGCCCAAGGCCGTGTAATCGGGATAAAAGGCAGCGAACGCCAACGCAAGAGAGGCGCCATGCAGGGCATCAGATCGACAGTCAGGATCGGGCTTGTGACGCTTCTGTGCATTGCGCTTGCAGGATGCACCGCGCGTTACCGCACGCATGGCTATGTTCCATCCGAAGACGAATTGCAGCAGATCGTACCGGGGGTCGACACCCGCGCCACGGTCGAAGATCTTGTCGGCGTGCCATCCACGTCGGGCACGCTGAACGAATCCGGGTTCTATTACATCGAAAGCGATGTCCGCCATTTCGCATGGAAACAACCCGAAGTGGTCGACCGCGAAGTTCTGGCCATTACGTTTGATTCCACAGGTGTCGTCGAAAACATCGAACGCTTTGGTCTCGAAGACGGACAGGTCGTGCCGATCGCCCGCCGCATCACCCGCTCCGGGGACGGCGACATCAGCTTTATCCGCAAGCTCTTCGGCAACATCGGCGGGATCAACGCAGCCGACTTCTTCAACTGATGACGATGGCGGCAGCGGCGCAGATCGCTGCTGTTCCGGATCATGTGTCGTTGCGCTTTGGCCCATATCGAGCGGTGATCGGCACCTCATGTGCAAGTCGCGAGGCCGCACTGTCCCTACGCGCGGCCGCCTTCCGCAACGGTGAATCTGATACAGACCGGTTCGATGCGCTGTGTCTTCACTGCGGCGTCACCAACCGCACAGATACAGCGCTGGTCGCATTTCGGGCCCGACTGATCGAAGACCCAGGCGCGCTGGCCGACAGCTATACCGGCCAGAATTACGACCTGTCACCGCTACACCGGATGCCGGGGCCGTATCTTGAGCTGGGTCGGTTCTGTCAGTCCAGTGGCTCACCCGACGTGACAGCGCTTCGGCTGGCATGGGCAGCTCTTGGCGTTCTGGTAGACCGGCACGACATTCGCATGATGATTGGGTGCAGTTCGTTTTCCGGAGCCGATCCCGAAACACACCGCGCAGAGCTTGCATTTCTGCACGCCCATCACCTTGGTCCCAAGGCACTGCGCCCAAACCGAGCGTCAGCCGATGCCATTGATCTGCCCGATGGTCCTGCATCACCGACCGGCTTGCCGCAGCTTTTGCGCAGCTATTTGGCGATGGGTGGATGGGTCAGCGACCATGCGGTGATCGACCGGGAACTTGACCGGCTGCACGTGTTTACAGGGCTGCCCGTCGATGCCATTCCAGCGCCCCGCAAGGCCCGGCTGCGCGCCTTGGCGCAGGCTGCACAAACCAGCCCCCTTGACCTTGCGCCCGCCGCGCCGTAGCGCGACGGCATGGCCATTATTCCGCTTCTGCAACTCAACGACATCTCGCTTACCTTTGGCGGTGAGCCGGTGTTCCATGACCTCAGCCTTGTGGTGCAACCGGGCGACCGTGTGGCACTTGTGGGCCGCAACGGTTCGGGCAAATCCACCCTCATGAAGGTGATGTCCGGGCTGGTCGAACCCGATCGCGGCGACCGCGTTGTCCCGCCGGGTATCAGCACCGGATATATGGAGCAGGACCCCGACCTCAGCGGGTTTGCCACGCTGGGCGATTACGCCATGCACGGGCTTGATTCGTCGGAACTGTACAAGGTGGAACGCGCGGGCGAAGGGCTTAAATTCGACCCCGACCGCATGACAGAAACCGCATCCGGCGGCGAACGCCGCCGCGCCGCATTGGCACGATTGATGGCGCAGGATCCGGATCTGATGCTGCTGGACGAGCCGACCAACCACCTTGATATCGAAGCGATCGGCTGGCTTGAGGACGAGTTGAAACGCACCCGCAAGGGCTTTGTTCTGATCAGCCACGACCGGCGCTTTCTCTCTGAACTCACCCGCGCGACGCTCTGGATCGACCGCGGACAAGTGCGGCGTCAGGAAAAAGGGTTCGACGCGTTCGAGGCGTGGCGCGACAAGACGTGGGACGACGAAGACCTCCAGCGTCATAAGATGGACCGCAAGATCAAATCCGAAGCGCGATGGGCCGTCGAAGGCATCAGCGCCCGTCGCAAACGCAACATGGGCCGCGTCCGCGCGCTGCAAGATCTGCGCGGCGAGCGTGCCGCAATGATCAAACGGCAGGACACCGCCGCGATGGAACTGGCCTCGGGGCCAAAGTCAGGCCGCAAGGTGATCGAGGCTGTGGGTCTGACCAAAGTCTTTGATGACACAACCATCGTGGGCAATTTTTCCCTGACCATACAGCGTGGCGACCGGGTGGCCTTTGTCGGCCCCAATGGCGTGGGCAAGACGACGTTGATCCGCATGCTGATGGGCGAAATCGACCCTGACGAGGGCACGGTCAAGCTGGGCACGAACCTTGCACCGGCGGTGTTCGACCAGACCCGCGCGCAGTTGAACGAAGACCTCAGCTTGTGGGAAAACCTGACGGGCGATCCTGAAATGCGGGTCTCGGGCAAAGCCGATCAGATCATGGTGCGCGGTGCGCCGAAACATGTGGTGGGCTATCTCAAGGAATTCCTGTTCGACGAACGACAGGCCCGCGCGCCTGTGCGGTCATTGTCGGGGGGCGAAAAGGCACGACTTCTGCTGGCCCGGATCATGGCACGTGAATCGAACTTGCTGGTGTTGGACGAACCGACCAACGATCTGGACGTCGAAACGCTTGACCTGCTGCAGGATCTGCTGGGCGAATATGACGGAACGGTTCTGCTGATCAGCCATGACCGCGATTTCCTTGACCGCGTGGCCTCCACCACCGTGGCAATGGAAGGGCGCGGGCGCGCCACGGTCTATGCGGGCGGGTGGAGCGATTATCGCACCCAGCGGGGCGAAGATGCCTCCGAGGCCACAGCGTCTAAATCCGCACCCAAGCAAGCGACCAAACCTGCAGCCGCGCCCAAATCAAAAACCGGTCTGAGCTTTACGGAAAAGCACCGGCTTGAGGAATTGCCCGCCGAAATTGACCGCCTGACCGCCGAGATCGACAAGCTGGAACAGCTGATGGCCGATCCGGAACTTTTCACGCGCGAACCCGTGAAGTTCAAGAAAGCCTCTGAAGCGTTGGTCACCCGACAGACCGCGTTGGCCGAGGCCGAAGATCTTTGGCTGGAATTGTCGGAAAAGGCCGAGGCTGGGTGACGCTTCGATCAATGGAAACGCCAAAATGCGGTGCCGCATCTTCGCGCTCTGTCTGGCGGGACGCGTGCGGTGACCTAACTTCGGCGCTATGAACGACCCCATCTTCATCGGCGCCCGCATTTATCGCGGTTCAAGCTATGGCCCGCGCCACCCTTTATCGATTCCCCGCGTTCCGACGGTGACCGACCTTTGCCGCACGCTTGGCTGGCTGACGGACACGCAGTACCGCACGAGCCCCTGTGCCAAACCGTCTGCGTTAATGAACTTTCACACCCCCGCTTACATCGCAGCCCTGCAGCGCGCCGAGGCCACCCTGCAGGCAGATCCCGCCTTTGATTTGGGCACATTGTCGAACCCAGTGTTTCCCGAGGTCTACCGACGCCCCGCAACGGCGGCGGGCGGTGGGCTGCTGGCGGCCGAGCATGTACGGGCAGGGGGGGTCGCCTACAATCCCGGTGGTGGCACCCATCACGGGCTGCCCGATCGGGCCAATGGTTTTTGCTACATCAACGAACCGGTGCTGACGATCCGGCACTTGCTGAGCATGGGGCTGAACCGCATCGCCTATGTCGATATCGACGCACATCATTGCGATGGGGTGGCTGTGGCATTCCATGGGTCCGAGCAGGTGCGCATGATCTCGGTCCACGAGGACAAGCGCTGGCCCTTTACCGGCGCGCTTGACGACGACGCGGGCGGGGCGGCGATCAACATTCCCGTCCCACGCGGGTTCAACGATACCGAATTCGACCTGATCCTGAACGACGTGATCCTGCCTGCTCTCGCAGCGCAAAAGCCGGATGCCATCTACCTGCAATGCGGTGCAGATGCCGTGACCGAAGACCCGCTGTCGCGTCTTACACTGTCGAACCGCTGTCACGTGAAGGCGGTCACGGCGTTGCGCGCGATGGCGCCACGCCTGATTGTCTCGGGTGGTGGGGGCTACAATCCGTGGAGCGTCGGGCGTGCCTGGACCTGCGTTTGGGCAACACTGGCCGGACACGAGATCCCGGATCGCTTGCCGCAAAACGCGACAGATATTCTGCAAGCGCTTCGTTGGTCACGAAAGGCACAACCTTCGGACGTGCTGTTGACGACGCTGCTTGATGACCCACGGCCCGGCCCGATTTCAGAGCAGGTCCGCGCGGCAATTGCGCATCTGAAATCCGGGTCAGCTTGGCAGGCCGGGTAGCGGCAGGCGTAACACGGCGCGATCGTCTTGCAATTCACACTCCGGCCAGATGTCGCGGTCATGGCACAGCCGCGCCAGCAGCGCAAACTGCACATGCGCAGGGCTGATACCTTGCATGTCGGCACATACCCGATCAGTGACCACGGCCCAAATCGGCAGTTCCCCACGCACGTTTGGGGCATCGGCGCGCGCAACAAGGCTGCGGTCATGGACATCAAAGCTTAGCAACCCGCCCTGAGGCAAGGCCGCCTCAAGGCACAGGGCCGATAGATAGGCCAGCTGCGTGACGTCGCGGCCCAAATCCTGAGCGATCCGCCATTCTGTGGACAGGCGTGTCCCCGCATAGTGATCGGTCAGCGTCTTGCGCGCCTCTGCAACGGGAATTGCGCGGGTATCAGTGGCGGTGCCAAACGCGATGCGAAAGAAACGGATGCGGGCCGTGGCATGATCGCAGCTTTGCTGGATCAACGACATCTCCGGCCCGACCGGTGCCGAAGCCGTCATACCAGCCAGTTCCAATCCGTTCGAAATTGCGCCAATAGGGCTGATGAGGTCGTGGCAAATGCGCGATCCGATCAACGCGGCCAATGAAGCTGCATCCTGATGCACTATATCCTCCCATACGCAGTACGGAGACCGCGCATGACTGATCTGAATGGAATTCTGGAACCAGGATCGCTGGTTCGCCACCCCGATGAACCCGATTGGGGTGTCGGGCAGGTGCAATCCAATATCGGCGACCGCATCACCGTGAATTTCCGCGAAGTGGGAAAAGTAGTTATTGATGGGTCACGCATCGGGTTGGTTCCTGTTTTCGATGAGTAAACATCACAACCAAAAGTTGATGAAAGCTTAATTTCTTTCGGAAACGTTGGTTTTTCGGTCAATCCGACGCCGTTGCGCGTCACCAGGTGGCACATTAAGGTGACTGCGAACGAGGCGGGCCACCCCAAATGCTACAGACTGCACCCCAGTATCAGACCTCGCTTGCCCGATCCAAGGCCGAGATCCGCGCGGCGCAACGGCTTCGCTACGAGGTGTTCGTTGCCGAACTGGGCGGCAGTGGCGACGGCGTCGATCACTCGAACCGGCTTGAAATCGACAGGTTCGACACCCATGCCGACCATCTGCTGTTGCGCGATTTAAAAAACGGGTCCGACGCTGTCGTCGGGGTCTACCGCCTGATGACCCAAGGCCACGCGACTGCCGCGAATGGGTTCTACTCTGCTTCGGAATTTGATCTGACGCCCCTGTTGAGCAGTGGTCTTTGCCTCTTGGAACTGGGGCGATCCTGCCTGCATCCTGATCATCGTGGTGGGCCTGCGCTGATGGCGCTTTGGCAGGGGCTGGCCGATTATGTGGCAGGCCACGACATCGACATCCTGTTCGGCACGGCCAGCTTTCACGGCACGGATCTTGAGGCGTTGCAGCACCCGATCTCGCACCTTCACGCCACCTATCTTGCGCCCGAGCCGCTACGCGTCACCTCGACCATGACCACAGATCTGGCGCTGCTGCCGCCACACCGGATCGACCGCAAGGCCGCGATGCGTGACACGCCTGCGCTGATCAAATCGTACCTCAAGCTGGGCGGCACAATCGGGCAGGGCGTCTTTGTGGACCATGCCTTCAACACAACCGATGTCTGCCTGATCCTCGACACGGCGCAGATGACTGCAGGGCGTTTCGACAGACCCGCACGGCGCGCAACATGAGCCCAACATGGGACAGCGACGATCCCATCACCGATCCTCCGATCTCGTCGGCAGGCTGGGTGCGGGTGCTGCTGCGTGGCATCTCATTGGGTGCGGTGGTGTTCGGCGGGCTCGCACTGCTGCTGCTGCTCCGACTTGTCGAGCGGCCGATCTTCGGCGTCGACCGTCCTCTGACACCCTATATCACTCAGGCCGTGTGCCGGTGCGCGTTTGTCATCCTGCGCCTGCCGCTTTTGGTGCGCGGGCCCCGTATGAAAGTGCCGGGTGCGGTGGTTGCCAATCACGGATCATGGCTTGATATTTTTGCGCTCAACGCGCGCAAGAACGTCTATTTCGTGTCCAAATCTGAGGTCGCCTCTTGGCCCGGAATAGGCTGGCTGGCGCGGGCCACCGGAACAGTCTTCATCCAGCGCGACCCCCGCGAGGTAAAAGCCCAGATCGCGGTGTTCGAAGACCGGCTGGAACATGGGCACCGACTGCTGTTCTTTCCCGAAGGCACATCGACCGACACGCTGCGGGTTTTGCCGTTCAAGCCCACGTTGTTCGCCCCTTTCTTTTCCGACCGGATTGTACATGACATGCACATTCAGCCGGTCACCGTGATCTATCACGCCCCCGATGGCGAAGACCCGCGCTTTTATGGCTGGTGGGGGGACATGGGCTTTGCCCAACATCTGCTCAAGGTGCTGGCGCAGCACCCGCAAGGCAAGGTTGAACTGGTCTATCATGGGCCAATGCGGGTCGACGCTTTTCCCAATCGCAAGTCGCTGGCCAGCCATCTGGAATCGCAGGTTCGGTCGGCCCACCCGACACCCGATCCATGACCCCAGTGCCACTGGGGTAAATCCCAAGCTTGCGCATCCGCAACTTACACACGAGGCCAATTGATCCAAAGATCAGAAACCCCACCTGGATAAAGAACGCCCCCAAATTGAAAGCGCCGATCAGGCTGATCAGAACAAGCGTTGCAGCAGTCAATTGGTTGCAGGAATAATATGGCCCGTTGCCGCAAATCCGACCCGTCTGCACCAGCGCGAATCCCCCGACATACAGGAACGATCCCACAACGCCGCAGACCTGAAGAAGGTCGGGATAAGCCCGCATGGCTTCGAAGAGGCCTGTCATACATGCGCTCCGTAAAATAGACCCGACTGCTGCACATGGCGAACAGTCGGGCCGACAATCTGAAAACACGCCAGAGCCAGATGAGGGCTGACCCAAGCGCAACCTTAAAAAGTCTTTGTGAACCGAAACCGATCCTTGTTACCCGTCACATCCCCCGTCCGAACCAAGCCCGGAGCCGCCAACCGATTGAAATAATGTGTCGGCGTTGTGGTCTGCGAAGAACTATCCTTATGCGCTTTGTTATATAGATGACGCTAAGTCAGCGCAGGTCTGGAATACCTGACCTCGGTCGGATTTTCCCGTGAAATGAGCGTGAAACCTCGTCGAATTCGTTGCGTCAAACCAAGAATAGACGAGTCGCGTAACACAAAAGCAAAACGGCGCAGGACGATCCCGCGCCTTTTAAAAATGTTATATGTCAGTGAACTACGAGGTAATCCTGATGTGATTTTGGTTCAGCTTTCGCCAGCAGCCTCGTCTTCTTCACCCTGATCTGCGATCCAAGCCACCGACACGACCTCTTCGTCCGCCCCGGTGTTAAACACCCGCACACCACCCGCGCTTCGCGAGCGGAAGGAAATGCCGTCGACCGGAACCCGGATCGACTGACCTTTCGAAGTGGCCAACATGATCTGGTCGTCCATCTCGACCGGGAAAGACGCCACAATGGCTCCGCCGCGCATACCCTTGTCGATCGCCTGCACACCTTGGCCACCGCGACCTCGAACCGGGTAATCATGCGACGACGACAGTTTGCCAGCACCCTTGGCGGTGATCGTCAGGATCAGGTTTTCCGCCGCCGACATCTCGGCATAGCGTTCCTGTGTGATGGACCCCGGAGCCGTTGCATCCTCGTCATCTTCGATCTCGGCATCATCCGCCAGACCAGCCACCGCGCGACGCATCTTGAGGTAAGCGGCCCGTTCTGCCGGATCTGCCTCGAAGTGCCGGATCACAGCCATGCTGACCACACGGTCCGAGCCATTCAGGCGAATTCCCCGAACACCAGTGGATTTACGACCCTTGAACACCCGCACCGCCGTGGTCGGAAAGCGAATGGCGCGTCCCGCATCCGTGACCAGCATCACGTCGTCATCCTCGGACGCGATGCGGGCATTCACCAGCTCCACTCCCTCGGGCAGATCCATCGCGATCTTGCCGTTGCGCATCACATTGGTGAAATCAGACAGCGCGTTGCGCCGCACGTCACCAGCGCTGGTGGCAAAGATGATCTGCAAGTCGTCCCAATGCTTTTCGTCGCGATCCACCGGCATGATGGCGGCAATCGACACACCTGTCGGAATGGGCAGGATGTTGACGATGGCTTTGCCCTTGGCAGTGCGCCCGCCCTGCGGCAAGCGCCACGTCTTGAGCTTGTAGACCATGCCTTCGGTGGTGAAGAACAAAAGCTGCGTGTGCGTGTTGGCCACGAACAACGTGGTCACCACGTCATCGTCTTTGGTCGCCATACCAGACAGACCTTTGCCGCCGCGCTTTTGTGCCCGGAAATCGGCCAACGGTGTGCGCTTGATCCAGCCCGATTGGGTCACGGTCACAACCATGTCCTCGCGCTCGATCAGGTCTTCGTCTTCCATGTCGCCCGACCAATCGACAATCTCGGTCCGGCGCGGCACCGCGAACAGGTCGCGGACCTCTTTCAACTCGTCGGAAATAATCCCCATGATCCGGTCGCGCGAGCCAAGAATTTCAAGATACTCGCGGATTTTTCCAGCCAGTTCTTCCAATTCATCAGTGACTTCTTTGACACCAATCTGGGTCAGGCGCTGCAAACGCAGTTCGAGAATGGCCCGCGCCTGTATCTCGGACAGGTTATAAGTGCCGTCCTCATTCGCAGTATGGGTCGGATCGTCGATCAGCGCGATATAGGGCAGGATCTCGGCCGCGGGCCAACGCCGTGTCATCAACCGCTCGCGCGCTTCGGCGGCGTCGGCAGACGACCGGATCGTCGCGACCACCTCGTCGATATTGGTCACAGCCACTGCCAGACCACACAACACATGGCTGCGTTCGCGTGCCTTGCGCAGAAGGTGCGCCGTGCGCCGTGCCACCACATCTTCGCGGAAGTCGATAAACGAGGTCAGGAACTTGCGCAGGGTCAACTGCTCGGGTCGGCCACCATTCAGCGCCAGCATGTTACAGCCGAAATAGACCTGCATCGGCGTAAAGCGGAAGAGCTGGTTCAAAACCACCTCGGCTGTCGCATCGCGCTTCAGCTCGATCACAACCCGCACGCCATTGCGGTCGGATTCGTCCTGGACGTGGGAAATCCCCTCGATCCGCTTTTCACGCGCCGCCTCGGCAATGCGCTCGATCATGGTGGCCTTGTTCACCTGATAGGGGATCTCGTCGATGACAATCGCCCAGCGATCCTTGCGAATTTCCTCGACCCGCGTCTTGGACCGGATGATCACCGATCCACGTCCCTCAAGATACGCTTTTCGCGCGCCGGTTCGGCCCAACATGATGCCCCCGGTGGGGAAATCGGGGCCGGGGACGTATTCGATCAACTGTTCTGAACTCAAATCAGGCTCTTCGATCAACGCCAGCGTGGCGTCGATGACCTCGCCCAGATTGTGCGGCGGGATGTTGGTCGCCATGCCGACAGCAATACCACCCGCACCATTGACCAGCATGTTGGGAAAGCGCGCGGGCAGGACCGTCGGTTCACGGTCCTTGCCATCGTAGTTGTCCTGAAAATCGACAGTTTCCTTGTCGATATCCGCCAGCAGATAGGCGGCGGGTTTGTCCATCCGCACTTCGGTATACCGCATGGCCGCTGCGTTATCGCCGTCCATCGACCCGAAATTGCCCTGACCGTCCAGAAGCGGCAGCGACATGGAGAAATCCTGCGCCATCCGCACCAGCGCGTCATAGATCGCGCTGTCGCCATGCGGGTGGTATTTCCCCATCACATCGCCCACCGGACGCGCCGATTTGCGGTATGGCTTGTCATGCCCGTTGTTGCTTTCGTGCATCGCATAGAGGATGCGCCGGTGCACAGGTTTCAGACCATCGCGCAGATCCGGAATGGCCCGGCTCACGATCACGCTCATCGCGTAATCGAGATACGATGTCTTCATCTCATCGGTGATCGACACCTGCGGACCCGCATATTTGGGGCGCTCAGGCGGCATATCTTCTGTGTTATCAGGAGTTTCTGGCGTGTCGCTCACGTGGATAGCCTGCTGTCGTTATGTCTATATTTTGTTGGCCTAATGTATATCAGAGACAGCATGTAGGCCGCAATGCACTTGACCAAATTAGTGGCGCCCGCCTCTTGGCACTCACGCTCTGCTCTGGCTAACACACTGTTTTTGTTGAAAAGTCGCGAATCCATGGCACACTCATTCGTACAATAAAAAACGATGAGGTTTGCATGACCGAAATGAGTGAAACCGAGTTGATGCTGCGTGGCTACGGGCTGACCACCGCGCAATTGTTCTACCGGATGCCAGACTACAAGAATGTGCTGAACACCTTTGTCTGGCAGGAATACGATTTGGCCCCGGATCATCCGAAACTGTTCGAGTTCATCGAGTTCTGGCAGGACACGATCGAAGGCCCGCTGCATTCGGTGCAATACACCCACCGCAAGCTGCTGTCCTCCGGCGAATGGCGACAGATCGTGGGCGAATTCACGGTCCATTGATGCAAGGGACCAAGGCCCTTCGAAGGGCCTTGGCGCATTTTTGAAAATGCGTTCAAGCCCGTTTCAACGGGCTTCTGCCTCACACCCCGTAAATCTCACCGAACTTCGCTTCGAGATAGGCCAGCAACGGCGCTTCAGTCGGCGCAAACCCACAGGCCCGCTCAATCACCTCGCGCGGCTCATACAGCCCGCCATGACGCTGAAGGTTGTCCCGCAGCCAGCCTGTCGCAGCAGCCATGTCACCGGCTGCCAACTGCGCATCCAGATCAGGCACCGCCATGCGCAACGCCTCGTGCAGGCAGCCCGCATAGACATTGCCCAGCGAATAGGTGGCGAAATAGCCGAACAGCCCCACCGACCAGTGCACATCCTGCAACACGCCGTTGGACGGTTTGTCGACCGCAAAGCCGAAATCTGCTTCAAAGCGCGTGTTCCACGCCTCTTCCAGATCGGCCACCGCCAAAGTACCTGCGATCAGCTGGCGCTCCAGATCAAACCGCAGCAGAACGTGCAGATTGTACTGCACCTCGTCGGACTCGGTGCGGATAAACCCCTGATTGACGCGGTTCACCGTGCCGTAGAAGGCGTCGGGATCACTGATGGCGAAATCGCCGAACGCATCGACCATTTGCCCGTGTAGCCAGCTGGTAAAGGCCCGTGAGCGGCCCAGCTGGTTCTCATAGATCCGCGACTGGCTCTCATGAACCCCCATCGACACACCGCGCCCCAAGGGCGTCAGCAGGTACGCTTGGTCGATATTCTGCTCATAGGCGGCGTGACCAACCTCGTGGATCGTCGAATAGATACAATTGAACGGATCGGTCGGATTGGTCCGCGTCGTGATCCGCACGTCATTGCCTGAGCCGGAACTGAACGGATGCACCGCCTTGTCCACACGCCCGCGGCTCATGTCATATCCAAAGGTCTTGGCGATCTGGCGCGACAGCTTCATCTGCGCGCTTTCGTCAAACGTGCCGCTGAGCGCTGCCGGGGCAGGCGCACCCAACACCTTGTCGCGCAGCTCTACCAGACGCGGCCGCAAAGCACCGAACATCGCGTCGAGATCCGCCGCCGTGGCACCCGGCTCGTAATCCTGCAACAGCGCGTCATAAGGATCGCCGCCATCCGCAAGTGCCGCACCTTCCTGTCGCCGCAGGTCCAACACGCGCTCCAGCGTCGGCGCAAAGGCCGCGAAATCGTCATTTGCCCGCGCCTCGGCCCAGATGCCCTGCGCCATCGACGTGGTGCGCGCCAGTTCCGCCGCCAGATCGCCGGGCACTTTTGACGCCCGGTCGAAATCGCGCTGGATGTGCCGCAGATGCGCCTTGGCCTCGTTATCGCTGCCTTTGGCCTTGGACAGCCAGTCACCCACACGCGGGTCCATGCGCCGTGCATGCAGCACCGCTTCCAGTGCGCCCATCTCCTCGGCCCGCTGTGCGGCAGCACCCCGTGGCATGGTGGTTTCCTGATCCCAACCAAGTCGCCCTGCGACTTGGCCCAGCGCCTCTGTCTCGCGCGTGAAGGCCATCAATTCGTCATAGGCCGTGGTCATGCCGTCGCTCCTCGAATGGATTGTTGTACCGGGTATTGCGCGGCGAACCGCGCCCGCAAGATCAACACCCACAGGATCACAGCACCCACCTGATGCGCAATCGCGATCTGCCACGGCGCCATGTAGAGCACGGTTACAACGCCCAGCGCCATTTGCACCCAGAGCATCGCAAAGACTGCATTGAACCGGAATCGCGTGTCTGCATTGGGCGATTTCCGCGCCTTGAGCCAGACAACGATGCCGAAGGCCAGCAGCAGATAGCCCGCCATTCGGTGCATGAACTGCACCAGCCCAGCGTTCTCGAAGAAGTTGCGCCAGATGGGCTCAATGTCGAAGGGGAAGGGCGGCAGGAACGCCCCCGCCATCAGCGGCCAGTCATTATAGGTGCGCCCGGCATCTATGCCCGCCACCAACGCGCCCAGCAGGATTTGCAGGAACGTAAAGTGCAACAACCCGGTGCCAAGCCCATAGAGCTTGCCCTCCCGCGACCGACGCGCCTGCATCAGATCGCGCTCTTCGCGGCCCAGCTCGAACGTGTACCACGCGATGAACCCAAGGATTACGAAGGCCAAGCCAAGATGCGTCGCCAATCGGTATGAGGCCACATCGAGCATGGTGCCAGTGAGGCCGGACGCCACCATCCACCAGCCGATTGCCCCTTGAATGCCACCCAGGACGCCAAGGAAGAACAACCGCCCGGTCCAGCCAGTTGGGATCTTGCGCGCGAGCAGGAACCCGAAAAAGCCCAGCGCCCAGACAAGCCCAATCACCCGGCCCAATTGCCTGTGGCCCCATTCCCACCAATAGATGAACTGGAACTCGGCAAGGCTCATGCCCTTGTTCTGCAACTGGTATTCCGGGATCGCGCGATAGAGGTCGAACTCGCGTTGCCAATCCTCGGCCGTCATTGGCGGCAAAGCCCCAGTCAGAGGCCGCCATTCGGTGATCGACAAGCCGCTATCGGTCAAGCGCGTCAGCCCACCCACGGCGATCATCACCATGACCAGCGCAAACAGGATCATCAGCCAGACCCGGATCGCGCCCCGCGCCCCGCGCTTGCCTGCGTCGATCATGCCCCCCTTGGGGGCGTCTTTGCGCGGTGTCTCTGCACCGACCTCTTCAAAGATGCTGCGTTTGGTGCTCATTCAGAGGGTCTCCTTCTTGGCCGAAAGACTAGGCTTGGGGCAGGGGCGCTTCAAGGCGCAGGCCTAGCCCTTCTCCTTCCAGCGCACCATTTGCCGCAGCACACCATGCAGCATCTGAACATCCGCGCGGGTGAGCGGCATCCGCGACCACATGTTCCGCAGGTTCAGCTTCATGCTGTCCGCCTTGGTTTCGGGGAAAAAGAACCCGGCACTGTCCAGCGTGCTCTCGTAATGCCCGGCCAGTTTGTCCATCTCGATGGCATTGGCCCAATCGGTGCCCGCCATTTCCGTGGCCTCGGATGCAATCTCAACCGATTGCCGCCGCCATTCATACCCCGTCAGCAACACACATTGCGCAAGGTTCAGAGACGGAAACTCCGGGTTTACCGGAACCGAGATGATCGCATTGGCCAGCGCGATATCATCATTCTCAAGCCCTGCGCGTTCCGGGCCGAACAGCACAGCCACCTTTTCGCCGGCGGCGATCTTCTCGCGCGCCACTTCCATTGCACGTTCCGGTGTCATCACCGGCTTTGTCATGTCGCGCTGCCGGGCTGTGGTTGCAAAGACGTATGAACAATCCGCCACCGCATCGACCGTGCGATCCACCAGCGCCGCATCATCCAATATCCGTCCCGCCCCCGAAGCCATCGCGACCGCTTTCTGGTTCGGCCAGCCGTCGCGTGGTGCCACCAATCGCATCCGGTCCAACCCGAAATTCAGCATCGCCCGGGCAGCGGCGCCGATATTCTCGCCCATTTGCGGGCGCACCAGAACAAAACTGGGCTGCGGCGTATCGCTCGGCATGGAAGACCTCTCCGAAAATCTCAGGTCGCGCCTGACTATTGTGCCATGCGTCAAAGGGCAAGCGGTGCAAGCCCTTGGCGCAGGGCGCGAAATCACGGTATAGGGTGTCGACCACCAAGGAAGGGGCCGAAGATGTCCGACGCAGAGCAGCCACAGATCTACCTGATCACACCACCCGAGATCGAACTCAGCCATTTCCCGACTGATCTGGCCCGCATTCTGGATGCCGAGGACATCGCCTGTATCCGCCTGTCTCTGGCCACCCGCGACGAAGACCTGATCCTGCGCGCCGCCGATGCCGTACGCGACGTGGCGCACCGGTACGATGTGGCTTTGGTGATCGACACCCATGTGGTTCTTGCCCAGCGCCTTGGTCTGGACGGCGTGCACCTGACTGACGGCGCGCGGTCTGTGCGCATGGCCCGCAAGGAACTGGGGTCAGATGCCATCGTCGGCGCGTATTGCGGCCAGTTGCGCCACGACGGGATGAGCGCGGGCGAGGCCGGGGCGGATTATGTCAGCTTTGGCCCTGTTGGTGACACCACTCTTGGCGACGGGTCGCGCGCCGAGGCGGAGTTGTTCCAGTGGTGGTCCGAAATGATCGAAATCCCCGTAGTTGCCGAAGGCGGGCTTGATTCCGACATCGTGCGAACACTCGCCCCGATCACCGATTTCTTCGGCATCGGTGAAGAGATCTGGCGCACGGACGATCCTGTTGCAGCTTTGAAAGAACTGACCACAGCGATGGCTGGCTGATCGGGTCAGGGGGCTGTCTGCCCCCTCGGCGCGTGCCGCGCCTCACCCCCGAAGGTATTTTCGGCCCAAAGAAGCTTCAGACGCACCGCTTCTGGTTTCTTTGGGCCCCAAATACCTCGGGGGAGTCGCCCTTGGGCGACGGGGGCAGAGCCCCCTTGTCTTCGTTGGTTATGGAATGATCCGCGTGTATTTCACGCCTTCCAGTGTCGCCCCAAGGCGCAGACCCGCCTGACCGAAGATCACTGCAATGACCGGGGCCAAAGACGTTGTGGTCTCGGCTGCAATGGTCTCACCGCCTTCGGGGATGGCATATTCGATATTGGCTCCGGCGGCCCAACCGGGCGAGCGGCGGAAATTCATCAGCGCGTCTTCGGTCATGAAGAACAGCACATGCGCATATTGCTGCGCGCCGATCTGCAGCCCGGCGCTGGCCTTGGTGGTCGAGTAGTAATCCACCGTGATGCCACCGACACGCAATGCGCCGCGTCCGAATGCACCACCAATGCCCAATCCCGCCTCGGTGACCAGCGGCATGACCAGCAGACCATTGGCATTTGCCGCAAGGTTCTGCGTGCCCGGAAAGCGGCGGTACATTTCGGCGATCGTCGCATCGACCCGCGCGTCGATCCGCGCACCGCCATTGCCGCCGACGGCGTTGTTACAGGCACCCAATAGGAATGTGCCGCCAAGGCCCAAGGCCAACTTGCGTCGTGTCAGGGATGTCATTGTCTCTGCTCTTTCTGTGCCGATGCCTCTGGAATCCGGCTGTTCCGCCGGTTGGACGCAAGTATAGCCGCAGAGACGCGTCCTGTCACTAAGGATAGATCACGATAAGCGGCGCACCGCTATCCGTTGAGGAGCCGTGCCGCCGCCGGTGCAAAATAGGTGAGAACACCATCGCAGCCTGCACGTTTGAACGCCATCAGGCTTTCCAGCATCACCCGGTCGTGATCCAGCCAGCCGCGTTCGGCAGCCCCTGCCAGCATCGCGTATTCGCCCGACACCTGATAGGCAAACGTCGGCACACCGAACATGTCCTTCGTGCGTCGGCAAATGTCCAGATATGGCATCCCGGGCTTGATCATCACCATGTCGGCACCTTCCGACAAGTCGCGCGCAATCAGGCGCATCGCCTCGTCCGAATTGCCGGGGTCCATCTGGTAGCCCTTCTTGTCGCCTTTGAACGCCCCCGAGGCACCCACCGCATCGCGGAACGGACCATAAAACGCGCTGGCATATTTCGCCGCATAGCTCAGGATCGCGACGTTCGAAAAGCCTTCGCTTTCCAATGCACCCCGCATCGCCGCGATGCGGCTGTCCATCATATCGGACGGCCCGATGATGTCGGATCCGGAGCGCGCCTGTGACAGCGTCTGTTTGACCAGCGCCTCGACGGTTTGGTCGTTCACGATGTAGCCGTGTTCGTCCATGTACCCATCATGGCCTGTGATGTTGTACGGGTCCAAAGCCACATCGGTCATCACCATCATGTCCGGCACCGCGTCCTTGATCGCGCGTGTGGCGCGGTTGGACAGATTCTCGGGATTCCACGCCTCGGCGCAATCCTCGGTTTTGAGCGCGGGGTTCGTGTACGGAAAGAGGCAAATCGCCGGGATGCCCAAAGCGTGGGCCTCACGCGCCGCCTCGACCACCTTGTCCACTGACCGCCGCACAACACCGGGCATCGACGCCACAGGCTCCTCGATCCCGTCACCATCGCGCACGAATACCGGCCAGATAAAATCGTCGGGCGTCAGGGTGTTCTCACGCACCATGGCGCGCAAACCTTCGGTGCGGCGCAGGCGACGCAAACGTGTGGCGGGAAAAGCGGGGGTGATCGGTTTCATTGGGGCAGTCCTTGTCTTTACCGTGATTGGGTGGCATGGAATGACCGCTGGAACAAGGCCTGCCACGCGTTAAGGCCGTTTGAACAAGGGATTACGCGCGCCTTGGATTGGTACTCAACCGTTTTCGAACTGATCGACATGCGGTCTTTTTCCAACCTCTGGTTCTGGATCGCGTTTGCTGTCGTGTGGTCCACGGCCAGCCATTGGGTGCTTGGCGTGCCGTTCGACATGGTCGGTCGCGCGCGGCGCAAAGGTGGGCAAACGGCCGAGGATCTGACGGATCTTCTGCGCATCTACACCTCGCGTCTTCTGTATATTGCCGACGAAGCCGGGCTTTGGGTGATCGCGTCGGGCGCGTTTTTCCTTACCGGGTTTGCCGTTTTGGGCTGGGTCTATTGGGTCGAGATCGCGCAAGCGCTTTTCCTTCTTGCCTTTCCGATGTCGCTGGTCAGCCTGCTGAGCGTCCACACCGCCCGTGCCCTGCACGAAAAGGACCATGACCTTGAAGCGGTATATAAACGCCTTGGGCGACATCGCTTGATGGTTCAGGGCATCGGGATGGTATCAATTTTCATCACCGCCATGTGGGGCATGTACATCAACCTCAGTGTCGGGGCTCTTGGCGGTTGACGCGGGGCGGGCGGCGCGCCACATGAGCGCGCTATGAAGACATCCCAACACATCACCATGGGCGGTGCGCCCGAAGGCTTTGACGCCCGTCTGGTTCTGGCCGAGGCCGAGAAACAGGGCGGAGCGGTTTGCCACATCGCCCGCGACGACCGACGTCTGGCGCAGATGCGCGACGCATTGCGGATCTTTGCGCCCGCGATGCCGGTCTTTGTCTTTCCCGGCTGGGATTGTCTGCCCTATGACCGGGTGTCGCCGAATCCCGACATTTCCGCCACGCGCATGGCGACGCTGGCGGCGCTGACGCACGCGATGCCATCGCAATACGTGTTGCTGACCACGATGAGTGCCGCCACCCAGCGCGTGCCCGCGCGGGACGTGCTGCGTGAAGCTGCATTCAGCGCCCGTGTCGGTGGGCGTGTCAACGAAGGGGCGCTGCGCAATTTCCTTGTCCGCATGGGGTTTTCCCAAGCGCCCACGGTGCTTGAACCCGGCGACTATGCCATTCGGGGCGGTATCATCGACATCTACCCGCCGGGGGATGGTGGGCCGGTGCGGCTGGATCTGTTCGGGGATGTGCTGGACGGTGCACGGCGGTTCGATCCGGCCACGCAGCGCACCACGGAAAAGCTTGAACTGGTCGAGTTGGCTCCGGTGTCCGAGGTCATTTTGGACGAAGCGGCGATCACCCGGTTCCGTCAGAACTACCGGATCGAGTTTGGCGCTGCTGGCAGCGATGACCCGCTCTATGAAGCGGTCAGCGCGGGCCGCAAACAAGCCGGGATGGAGCATTGGCTGCCGTTCTTCCACGCAAAGCTGGAAACGCTGTTCGATTATTTGCCCGGCGTGCCGGTCACGCAGGACGACCAGATCACACCCGCGCGGATCTCTCGCTGGGATGGGATCGTGGACCAGTACGAGACCCGCAAGGCGGCCTTGGCACAGAAGTCGCGCATGGACACGGTCTACAAGCCGGTGTCGCCCGAACAACTGTACCTTGACGATGCCGCATGGGTCGCAGCTTTGGGTGACCGTCGGGTGGTACAGTTCCATCCGCTCTCCCAAGCCTCGGGTCCGCAGGTCGTGGATGCAGGCGGGCGGATCGGGCGTAATTTCGCACCAGAGCGCCAGCAAGAAAGCATTAGCCTTTTCAGCGCGTTGGCGGATCATGTTCGCAAAAAGATGCAAGATGGCCCAGTTGTCATCGCGTCCTACTCTGACGGTGCACGCGAACGACTGACCGGCTTGATCGAAGACGAAGGCCTGTCGGAGACCATCGCGATCAACAACCTGACCCGCGTTGGCAAACGCGGCTTGCACCTGTTGGTATGGCCGCTGGAACAGGGCTTTGAGGCACCGTGGTCTGACTCAGGCAAGGATGCGCGGATCACTGTGGTGTCCGAACAAGACGTTCTGGGCGACCGCCTGATCCGGTCCCCCAAGAAGCGCCGCAAAGCCGAGAATTTCCTGACCGAGACCCAGTCGCTTTCGCCAGGCAATCTGGTGGTGCATGTGGATCACGGCATCGGGCGCTATCTGGGCATGGAGGTCATCACCGCAGCGGGTGCCGCGCATGAATGCCTGCTGCTGGAATATGCCGAAAGCTCAAAGCTTTACCTCCCGGTCGAAAACATCGAACTGCTGTCCCGCTACGGCCATGAAGAAGGCCTGCTTGACAAGCTGGGCGGTGGTGCGTGGCAGGCCAAGAAAGCCCGCCTGAAAGAGCGCATCCGCGAGATGGCGGATAAGTTGATCCGCGTGGCGGCGGAACGCGCCTTGCGCAAAGCGCCGATCATGGATCCGCCTCCAGGCGCGTGGGATGCATTCTCGGCGCGGTTCCCGTATCAGGAAACCGACGACCAGCTGCGCGCCATCGAAGACGTTATGGCGGACATGCATTCCGGCCAGCCGATGGATCGCCTCATCTGCGGCGATGTGGGCTTTGGCAAAACCGAAGTTGCAATGCGCGCGGCCTTTGTCGCCGCCATGTCCGGCGTTCAGGTTGCGGTGATCGCGCCAACCACCTTGCTGGCCCGTCAGCATTACAAGAGCTTTGCCGAACGTTTCCGGGGATTTCCTTTGGAAGTCAGACCCTTGTCGCGGTTTGTCTCGGCCAAGGATGCCGCTGCCACTAAAGACGGATTGGCCCGTGGCACCGTCGATATCGTTGTCGGCACCCATGCGCTTTTGGCCAAGGGCATCCAGTTCCAGAACCTTGGCCTATTGATCATCGACGAAGAACAGCACTTCGGCGTCGGACACAAAGAACGACTCAAGCAGTTGCGCTCGGACATCCACGTGCTGACGCTGACCGCCACTCCCATCCCGCGCACGCTGCAACTGTCGTTGTCCGGCGTGCGTGATCTGAGCATCATCGGCACGCCGCCCGTCGACCGTTTGGCGATCCGCACCTATGTCAGCGAATTTGACGCGGTGACCATCCGCGAAGGTCTGCTGCGCGAACATTATCGCGGCGGTCAAAGCTTTTTCGTGGTGCCGCGCATCAGCGACCTGCCTGAGATCGAAGACTTCCTGAAAACGCAGGTGCCCGAAGTGTCCTATGTCGTGGCCCATGGCCAAATGGCGGCGGGCGAATTGGACACCCGCATGAACGCGTTTTACGACGGCAAATACGATGTACTGTTGGCGACGACGATCGTGGAATCCGGCTTGGATATTCCCACCGCGAACACGATGGTCATCCACCGCGCGGACATGTTCGGGCTGTCGCAGCTTTATCAGATCCGGGGCAGGGTGGGCCGATCCAAGACCCGCGCTTATGCGTATCTGACGACCAAACCCCGTGCCAAGCTGACACCAGCCGCCGAGAAGCGGCTACGCGTGCTGGGATCGCTCGACACGCTGGGGGCCGGATTTACGCTGGCTTCCCAAGACCTCGACATTCGCGGCGCGGGCAACCTTTTGGGCGAAGAACAGTCCGGCCAGATGCGCGATGTGGGGTATGAACTCTACCAATCCATGCTGGAAGAGGCGATTGCCAAGATCAAATCCGGCGAATTGGAGGGGCTGTCCGAGACACATGACCAATGGGCACCGCAGATCAATCTTGGCGTATCGGTATTGATTCCTGAGGTCTATGTGCCTGATCTGGACGTGCGTCTGGGCCTGTATCGCCGCCTGTCCTCGCTCTCGACAAAGGTAGAGTTGGAAGGCTTTGCGGCCGAACTGATCGACCGCTTTGGGAAACTCCCGCGCGAAGTGAACACGCTACTGCTTGTGGTGCGTATCAAGGCGATGTGCAAATTGGCGGGGATTGCAAAACTCGACGGCGGGCCAAAGGGCGTGACGATCCAATTCCACAATGACAAATTCGCCTCACCCGAAGGTCTGGTGGATTTCATCAAGGATCAGAACGGCTTGGCCAAGGTGAAAGACAACAAGATCATCGTCCGCCGCGATTGGGCAAAGGACAGCGACAAGATCAAAGGGGCCTTTTCGATTGCGCAGGATCTCGCGAAGAAGGTGAAGGACGCAAAATCGGCCAAGGCATGAGGCTGTCCGTCATCGCATAGCAGCCAAGCGTCGACGCATCGCAGGCGGCGTCTTGGGGGATGCGGCTGGCACTTGTGTCGTTCCGCCGCCATCTTCTGCGACGGTCCAGCAGATGGCGGCTCACAGCCCGTCCAGCCGCAGGGCGCACCGTTCGACCAAAACTTCGCGGGCCCCGGCCTTAGAACTTGGGCATCCCTTTACGCAGGCCGGGCAGGCGGAGGGTGTTATGCACCCGCACCTCGTGATCTTCAGAGACCGAGACCACCCGCAGGTAGGGCGCCCCGGCAGAGGGATCGTCAACATGGTCGGCGGACAGGCCCGCCACAACTGCGCCATGGTCGGGCTTTTTTGCATAGGCCTCCATCAGCGCATGGCGATAACGGCACTGGTACCTGTTGCAGATATCGGCGCGCAGGTTCCGTTCCAGCGTGCAGCCGAACGCACCATGATAGACGCAGCTGCCGGAGGTCGATGTTTCGGGGATGTGTGACAGGTACAGATCGCGGATTTCGTCCCGCGTCAGGTCAGGCCGGGACCATCGTACATAGTCGATCGTCGCCACCTCGAGAAAGGCCATACTTGACTCACCGTTCAGACAACATTCGCCTTGGCAGGCAATGCAGCTGGCATTGACGACAACAGGCTCGGGCTGTTCCTCTTTTCTGCGGGTGACGTAATCGTGGTCATGCTCGGGTTGTGCGGGGGCGCGGGTGATCCCGTCTGCCTGCGCGTAACTTTCCTCGAGCGTCATATCGAGATGGGCGACAAAAGCGGCGCGCCGGTCGTCGGGCAGAGGCACCAGAGGCCGGTCGAAACGGGGCGCGATGCCATGGGCGATCCGGCCCAGATCCGGCTGCCCCACCGCTGCAGCCGCAGCCTTGAGTACAGGGCGCGCCCGTCGGCGGCTGAGCTCGTGATAGGCCGCATCACGTGCCAACGCCCGCCGCCCAATATCAGCCGCCGCCTCGATCTGGTGGCGCGTCACGCAAGAGGGTCGATGGCACAGCGCCTCGGCGGGATTGTCCTTGGGCGCAAGCGGCTGCGCGCAGTGGCGGCAGGTGCCTTTGACATGCGGTTTGGGAAAAATAGGCCGGGGTGGGGCGACCATGGCGGGTCTCCGGAAATCAGCTTTGACAATAAGGTTTGCGGCACCGGGCCGCCATGAATGCAAGTGTCAGAATGGCAGAAAAAACCACGCAGGCCAAATGCTCTGTTGTCGGCGAAGTACTCTGTTGTCGGAGAGTGGAGCGGGTAGCGGGAATCGAACCCGCAACGTAAGCTTGGGAAGCTCGCGTGATACCTTTTCACCATACCCGCGCTCTGCGGGCTGGGATACGACGCGCTCTGATCGGCGTCAAGATCGCGCGGCACCTTGGGGCGGCGAAGGGAACGATCCCCCCGATCACGCGTTGCCTGACCAACGAAACCGATAATCACATTCGAGGTCAGCATGTCAAAGATGGAAACCATCAATCCCGCCACTGAAACCCCCATTGCCACATATGAGGTCATGGATCCGTCCGCCGCGATGGCCAAGGTCGAGGCGTGTCATGCAGCCTTTCTGGGCTGGCGCTCTCTGTCCCACCGTGACCGCGCGCCGTACCTGACCAAGATCGCCAAAGCGCTGCGCAACCACGCTGATGAACTGGCGACGCTGATGACCCGCGAGGTGGGCAAGCTTTACCGTGACGGCAAGACAGAGGTGGAGCTCTGTGCGCAGATCTTCGAATACACCGCTGAACACGGCCCCGCCGAACTCGCCGATGAAACCCGCACCCATGGCGGGGGCGAAAAGTCTGGGATCGTCACGTTCAGCCCCATCGGTGTGATCTATAGCGTCCAGCCGTGGAACTTCCCGCTCTACCAGCCGGTGCGCGTGCTGGCGGCGAACCTGATGGCGGGCAATGGTGTGGTGCTGAAACACGCGTCGATCTGCACGGGCAGTGGCCTCAAACTGCGCGAGATCTGTATCGAGGCAGGACTGCCCGAAGACCTGTTCCAAGTGGTGATCATCGACCACGACACCTCGGACGACCTGATCGCCCACGACCTTGTGCGCGGCGTGACAATGACCGGCAGCGATGGCGCGGGTCGTCACATTGGCGCACTGGCGAGCAAGCATCTCAAGAAGACGGTTCTCGAACTGGGGTCGAACGACGCCTACCTTGTACTGGAAAAGGCCGACCTCGAACTGGCGGTCAAAACCAGTGTCATGGGACGGCTGTTCAACAACGGGGAGACCTGTGTCTCGGCCAAGCGCTTTGTGGTGACCGACGCGGTGTATGACGCCTTTGTTGATGCCTTTGTCGATCAGATGAAGGCGATCAAGCTGGGCGATCCGATGGACGAGGAAACCCAGCTTGGACCCCTGTCCAGTCAGGAGCAGTTTGACACCGTGGCCGAGCAGGTGACCAAAAGCGTCACCAAGGGTGCGAAACTGCTCTGCGGTGGTGATCCGAAAGACGACACCGGGCACTATTATCCGGCCACCGTGCTGGCGGATGTCACACCGGGAATGCCCGCCTATGATGACGAAATCTTCGGCCCCGTGGCCGCCGTCATCCGCGCCAAGGATGACGAGGACGCGATGCGCATCGCCAATGACAGCCGTTACGGGCTGGGCGGTGGTATCTTCTGTCAGGACGAAGAGCACGCGATGAAACTCGCCCGCGACCACTTTGACACCGGCATGGTGCGGATCAACAGCTTTGGTGCGGCGGACCCGAACATGCCGTTCGGCGGTGTGAAGGACTCAGGCTACGGCCGCGAACATGGCGGGTTCGGGATGAAGGAGTTCGTGAACATCAAGGCGATCTTCCGTCCCTGAACCGACCCCTCCCATCTGAAAGGAAAGACCATGAATATTCTCGTCGCCGGGGCCACCGGCAAAACAGGCCTGCGCCTAACCCAAACCCTCTTGGCCAATGGCCACCACCCGATTGCGCTGGTGCGCGATAGCTCGGACACCTCGGATCTGCCCAATGGAACCGAGACGCGCCACGGCGATCTGACCGACCTGCAACCGGGCGTATGTGAAGGCTGCGACGTGGTGGTCTTTGCCGCCGGGTCGGGCAGCAGCACCGGGCCAGAGATGACCGATAAGGTTGACCGTGATGGGGCCAAGCGGCTGGTCGATCTGGCCAAGGACGCGGGCGTTTCGCGATTTGTCATGCTCAGCACCGTGGGGGCGGGCGACCCGGACCCCGACAGCAAGCTGGGGCATTACCTGATGGCCAAACACGAGGCGGACGAACACCTCAAGGCGTCGGGGCTGGACTTTGCCATCCTGCGGCCCGTGGCTCTGACGGATGAGGACGGCACGCGCGACATCGTCTTTGGCGATGCCGTGGACGTAAAGGGCGAGGCCGCCCGGGGCGACGTGGCCTATGTGCTGGCGCAAGCGGTGGATGACCCGGACTGGCGCGGCAAGACGCTGCTGATGGCGTCGGCTTAAACCATCCTGTAAGGTGCGTGCTTGGCACGCACCTTTTTCGTTGGGCAGGTGCGTGACATCACGCACCCTACGCCATGTTACCACATTGGATCAAAGAGCAAGCGTCCGACCGGGTGGGCGCGGAACGCGCCCGCCATGGGGCGGGCGGACGCGTCGCCGCCGCTGCGCGACGGCGGGAAAAAACTTTTCAGGGCGCACGAATCTAAGCTTGGCAAAGACAGAAGAATTTGCTTAAATTCAACCTAATGTTGTGCGAAATTATTGTCTGGTACTGGAAATTTTTCATGAATGGTGAAATCGCTCTAGCCGCAGATCGCAGTATCTCAGGCCAAAACGAACTTCTGACAACTCTTTCAATCGCAGTAATTGGTGGAGTGTTAGCCATTCTTGTTCAAATACACTTACAAGTCTCTGACAATGTGCGCACAATTAAGCTTCGTTTTAGATTTCTGATGTGGTTATCGATATTTCTAGCAATGGTAACTATCGCGCTTAGTTATATTGTATCTGGAATGCTTGTCGAAATGTCACCGCAAATATTCTCAACAGATTATGACATTACACGCCCATTCTCATCACAAAATTTTGGAGTTGCACCAATGAAAACCTTGCAAAAAATTTCTACGGTACAATTCTTTTCCTTCCTACTGTCAATAGTATTAGGAGCACTTTTTATCATGCTAAACGTTGGTCGGGTCAACAAAGATTTCCAAACCTCCGAAAAAAGTGGTGACTAATGAAACGACGCGAATTTATCACATTGGGCCTTTTTAGCTTAGCGTTTAGTCAAGGTTCAATCTATCTAAGTCGTGCAAGCGCACAAGCCTTACCAAGTTTTGAGACAATTCTAAAAGGTCTTCAGGTATCATTTGATGATTTTCAAAAGCTAAGTTCTTTAAGTAGGGCTTTGATAAATTTGAGATATATATATCAAGGCCCAAACAGATATGAGAATGCTGAGTGGCGGGTTCAAGCTTTGCGAGCATGGGATTTAGCGTTTGCACCTCCTGTTAGGGTCAGCTATTTTGAATTCGTTCAGCAGTCAATTGCAAACCTTGAGCCTTTTCCAAGTAGCGACTTTGGACAGTCCTTTGTTTTTGAGATCTTGGAAAGATACGAAGCAAATCAGGCGGAGTTTGCTAATTGGTGTTCAGATATTGGCATTTCACCAGAGAGTGATTTCTTCAACGATCTCATAGCATCACAAGCACTCTTCGCGATGCAGTATGCTAGCAGGAATCAAGAACTCGTAATCTCAGAAGGAGGGGCTTCTTTTTTCGACTCTGTGACGTGGATATGGCCATTCTGCGGAGAGCCTTAGTACTCAGCGAATGAGGTCCGACGCAAAGCCGTAACTTCGCCCTTCACCCCCGCTTCCTTCTCCTGACCCGACCGCCATCACTCCCGTCCCCCTGCGTGTTGAACCCGACGACGGGCAGCGTCACCACCTTGCCCAGTTCCGGGAACGGGTCGGTGGCGTGGGGGATGGCGTTGGCGGCGACGAAATGTTCCTGAAAGCGCGGCTCGATGGCGGTTTCGACCTTGGTGATCTGGCGCACGGTGCGTTCGATCTCGGCCCGTGCCGCCAGATTGCAGAGCGCGATGCGCGCGCCCGTGCCAGCGGCGTTGCCTGCGCTTGAGACCTTGTCGAGCGGCACGTCCGGGATCATCCCCAGCACCATCGCGTGTTTGGCGCTGATATGCGCACCGAACGCGCCTGCCAGCACCACGCGGTCCACCACGTCCACACCCATCTCGTCCATCAACAACCGCGCGCCCGCGTAGAGCGCGGATTTGGCCAGCTGGATCGCGCGGATGTCGCCTTGGGTGACGGTGATGCGCGGGCCACCCTCGGCTGTGGCGTCATGGATCAGGTAGGCGTTGGTGCGGCCTTCGGCAAAGCAGCGGTCGGTGCCTGTCTGCGCCGCCGATCCGATCAGGCCCGAGGGGTCAAGCAGCCCCGCGATGCGCAACTCGGCCACCGCCTCGATGATGCCAGAGCCGCAGATACCGGTGATCCCGGAGGCGGCGGTTTCGTCCCAAAAACCGTCCTCGTCTGACCACTTGTCACAGCCGATGACGCGGAAGCGCGGTTCGCGGGTTTCGGGGTCGATGCGGATCGCCTCGATCGCACCGGGGGCAGCGCGCTGGCCGGAAGAGATCTGTGCGCCCTCGAAGGCAGGTCCGGTGGGCGACGAACAGGCCAGCACGCGGGTGGTGTTGCCCAAGAGGATCTCCGCATTGGTGCCCACATCGACGATCAGCACGAGGTCGTCGGACTTGCCCGGCTGTTCCGACAGCGCCACAGCGGCGGCATCGGCCCCCACATGGCCTGCTATGCAGGGCAGGAGGTAGATCTGCGCTGAGGCGGGCAGGGTGGTCAGGTCCAGATCGCGGGCGGTCAGGTTGAGGTGGTTCGACGTGGCGAGCGCAAAGGGGGCTTGGCCGAGTTCAACGGGGTCGATGCCCAGCAGGAGGTGATGCATCACCGGGTTGCAGACGAACACGGTTTCCAGAATGAGGGAGGGGTCGATTTCGGCCTCTTTGGCGATCTCCTCGGCCAGCGTGTTGATCGCGTCGCGCACGGCTCGGGTCATCTCGGCATCGCCGCCGGGGTTCATCATGGCATAGCTGACGCGGCTCATCAAGTCTTCGCCAAAGCGGATCTGTGGGTTCATGATGCCCGAGGACGCCACCACTTCGCCTGTGTCGAGATTGGTCAGGTGGGCTGCAACAGTGGTGGAGCCAAGGTCGATGGCAAGGCCGTAGAGGCCTTTTTCATGCAGCCCCGGCCACGCGGCGATGATGCTGGGTGTGGCGGTTGCACCGGTTTTGTGCAGTGCGACGGTGATCGCCCATTTGCCTTTGCGCAGGGTGGTTTGCAGCTGCGTGAGGACCGGGAATTCGCAGGTGATCTTGTCAATCTCCCACTGGTCCTTGAGCGCCCGGGCGACGCGTTCCAGATCACCTGTGGGCGTGTGCATGTCGGGCTCGTCCACCTCGATGTAGTAAAGCCGGGTGGCCGGATCCATTTCGATCACCCGCGCACTGGCGGCCTTGCGTACGACCTGACGGTGGACCTGGGATTCGGGCGGTACGTCGATCACGATATCGCCCTGCACCTTCGCCTGACAGCCCAGACGGCGTCCCTGCTTCAACCCGCGCTTTTCGTCGTACCGCGCCTCGACCGCGTTCCAATCGGACAGCGCGCCGTCGCGTGCGGTGACGCCGTGTTTGGAGAACTCACCATAGCCGGGCGTGATCTGGCATTTCGAACAGATGCCCCGCCCGCCGCAGACGCTGTCGAGGTCCACACCCAATTGCCGCGCAGCAGTCAGCACCGGGGTGCCGACGGGAAACCGGCCGCGTTTGCCGGACGGGGTGAAGACGACGAGCGGGTCTTGTTGGGACATGGGAATCTCTCTGGCCTTGGTTGTTCCGGACCATAGCGTTCCGCGCGCGGGGAAAAAGGTGAATTGCGTCATAATCTTTATGCAGAGCGTCATCGTTGCTGCCGTTGACCAGTCGCCATGTCAGGCGCATGGTGACACACGCCCGAGCAAAGGACACACCATGCGCAACCTCTTTCGCCTGATCACTCACGGTGCGGCGTTTGCCGCCGGTTTGGCGCTTGGCATCTATATCCTGCCAATCCTGACCGCGGCCCCTGCACCAGACGCCGCAATGCTGGAGGAAAAAGCATCACGGGCGCTTTATTCGGTGGAGCTGACACGCGAGTTGCGCGGCAGTGATTTCCTGCATTGGGGGGAAGGCATGATCAGCGTCACAGCCGACGAGATCGTGCACGAGGGCAAGCTGGCACCGGGGCCGGATTACAAGCTGTACCTGACCAAGGAGTTTGTCGATCACGAAGACGCATTCGAGCCGATCAAGACGGATGCGGTGCTGATCGGTGACGTCAAATCCTTCTCGGGCTTCCTGCTAGAGGTGCCGGAGGGCGTCGACCTGGCCGAATACAATACCGTGGTGGTGTGGTGCGAAGCGTTCGGCGAGTTCATCACAGCAGGACAATACAAATAACAGGCACGACGGCCCCGCCACGCACATGCGGGCAGGGGTCGTGGCAATCGATTTTCATGTGGAAGCGGCGCCGCCCCTTAGGCCTGACCGTCTCTCATGCTGGCAAAGCCGTGGCTTTGGACCTGTACCTCCAGATCGGAGGCCTGTTGTGACCGGTCTCTCATGGTCGTCCCCATAATGGGGCGTTTGAGAGCGATGTCAGTTCACGTGTCGCGGCATGGGAGTGACCCTTCCCGCTCAAAAGCTTTTGTGAGGCGAAAGGTGCAACACAGGCGTTAAGGATGTGGAAAGCTGGCGTCCGTTGCGGAGAAAGCCTTTCGAAAGGCCGTGATCCAAGCCCATTCTTAGGGGCTTAGCCCTTGTCCTCCAGCCAACGCAGGATTTCACCCCGGTCACCGTCGAGATCGGGCGCGGCGGCGCGCACGGTCGGATCACCCAGCCCGCTCATTTTGATCGGGTTCCCCGCCGCTTTGAACGCCGGCCGACCGTTTCGGTCCAGCACATCCACCACCATATTGCGCGCCAGAATCTGCGGGTCGCGCATTGCCTGAGCCACGTTCTGGATCGGACCGCTGGGGATGCCTGCGGCGCCCAGTTTGGCGATCCAATGCGCGCGGGTCTTGTCGAGCGTCACCGCCTCGATCAACCGTTTGAGCAGGCGCGCGTTTTCCACCCGTGCCGGGTTGGTGGCAAAGCGGGCATCATCAGCAAGCGGAAGGTTCAGCGCGACACACAGCTTTTCGAACAAGACATCATTGCCGGCAGCAATCACAAAAAGTCCGTCCGAGGCATGGAAGGTCTCAAACGGGGCAATCGACGGATGCCGCGCCCCGGTGGGGCCCGGCGGTGTCCCCGTCACCGAGGTGATGGCAATAGCGTGTTCGAGAATCGCCAGTTGCGAATCCAGCATCGCCACATCGACCTTACGCCCCTGTCCTGTCCGTTCCCGGTCCACGAGGGCCGCCAGCACGCCCTGGCACAGGAACATGCCCGCGACGATATCCCCAACAGAGGCCCCCACGCGCACCGGCTCGCGGTCCTTCTCGCCGGTGATCGACATCACGCCGCCGCGCGCCTGTACCACCATGTCATAGGCGGGGCGCTTGGCCTCGGGTCCGGTGTGGCCGAACCCCGAGACCGCACCGTAAATCAGGCCGGGGTATTGTGCGTGCAGGTCGTCCCAACCATAGCCCAATCGCTCCATCACGCCGGGGCGGTAGTTTTCAAGGATCACATCGGCCCGCGCCAAAAGACGCTCGAAAATCGCCCGATCGCCATCGGCCTTGAGGTCAAGCGCGATGGATTTCTTGCCGTGGTTGATGGTGGCGAAATAGGCAGACTTGCCCTTGGTGAAGGGCGGGAAGGTGCGGGTGTCATCGCCGATCACCGGGCGTTCCACCTTGATCACATGCGCCCCCAAGTCACACAGCGTCATCGAACAGAACGGCCCCGCCAGCACGTGGGTGAGGTCAAGTATGGTGATACCTGCAAGCGGTTTGGTCATGGGTGTCCCTGTCGAGTCGTGGTTTCGGTCAAGTGAACGCAGCCCAGCACATAAGTGCAACAAGGCGGTGTCGGGTCGGCGAAAACCCGACTGCTGTGCTCATCCGTCGCGCTGCGCGCGGGCGTGGAAAATGAAGCCCAGCAGGTTCATCAGCACCTGCGCCGCGAGGATCGAGGTAGACCCTGTCGCATCGTAATCGGGCGCCACTTCAACAAGGTCGATGCCGACGATCTCGTGTCGGTTTGCCACTTGTTGCAGCAGTTCCAGCACGTCGTAATACAGAAACCCGCCATGGCTGGGGGTGCCTGTTCCGGGCGCGATGGACGGGCAGAACGCGTCGATGTCGATCGTGATGTAAACCGGCGCGCCTTGGGGCAGGCGGTTTGCCACACCGTCCGGGCCAAGCGCTCGGGCCTGCCGCACCGACAGGATGTCCGACACGCAGGCGCGGGCAGCCTCATAGCCTTCGCGCGCGGTCGAGCTTACATTGCGGATACCGACCTGTGTCATGCCACTGACCCATGCTTTCTCAGAAGCACGACGCATCGGATTGCCGTGGCCATTGCGCACCCCGTGACGTTCATCGACGAAATCAAGATGCGCGTCGATTTGCAGAATATGGAACGGCTTTGCCCCTTCGAACGCATCGACACAGGGGATGTTGATCGAATGATCGCCGCCGATCACCACAGGCAAGGCACCTGCCGCCCGGATAGCCTCGACGCCCTTGCGGATATTGGCATGGCTTTGGACCGTGTCGGTGTGAACGATATCGGCATCGCCCAGATCGACGATGCGCGTATCGGCCAGGTAGGTCACGTCGTCTTCGTGGTCATACGCCCCGGCATGACCAAAGCTGAACAGCGTAGAGGCCTCGCGCACGCCACGTGGTCCGAACCGTGCGCCTGCTCGCCATTGTGTGCCTGCATCGAACGGTGCGCCCAGGATCGCCACATCGGCGTCGATGGTGGACCAGTCTGCAACATAAGGGTTGCGGCCAAAGGTGCAGATGCCGGTGAAAGGCAGGTTCAGGCGGCCTGCTTCGTATCCGTGGGACATGGATGATGCTCCTGTTGATCTGGCGCCAGACTGCGGCAGCGCTTTGCTGCGGTAAAGGGCGGATTGGGGCTTTCAACCACCGGCAACCCATGCGATAGGGACGTGCCTAACGATGCTGTCCGTGGAAAGGGATTCCGATGGAGATTCGCGAGGCTCTCACCTTTGATGATGTTCTGCTGGTGCCGGGGGCGTCAGAAGTTCTTCCGTCGACCGCCGACACCCGCACATGGGTGACGAAAACCATCGCTTTGAACATCCCTTTGCTCAGTTCTGCCATGGACACGGTCACCGAAGGTCGCATGGCGATCACAATGGCGCAGGCGGGTGGCATGGGGGTGATCCACAAGAACCTCAGCGTTGAACAGCAGGCCCGCGAAGTGCGACGCGTCAAGCGGTTCGAATCTGGTACTGTCTACAGCCCGGTCACATTGCGGCCCAACCAGACGCTGGCAGACGCCAAGGCGTTGATTGAACGCTATAACTTCACCGGCTTTCCCGTGGTGGACGAGCAGGGCCGCGTGGTTGGCATCGTGACCAATCGTGACATGCGCTTTGCCACATCCGACGACACGCCGGTCAGCGTGATGATGACCTCGAGCAATCTGGCGATCCTGCGCGAACCCGCCGACCGCGAAGAGGCGATCAGCCTGATGAAATCGCGCCGCATTGAAAAGCTGTTGGTCGTGGATGGCAGCGACAAGCTGACAGGCCTTCTCACGCTCAAGGACACGCAACAGGCTGTGCTGAACCCGACCGCCTGCAAAGACGATCTGGGCCGCCTGCGGGTCGCTGCTGCCACATCGGTCGGTGATGCCGGTTTCGAGCGTACACAGGAACTCATTGCGGCAGGTGTAGACATCGTGGTCATCGACACCGCGCATGGTCATTCTCGCGGCGTGATCGAAGCGGTGACCCGCGCCAAGACCCTGTCGAACGAGGTGCAGGTGATCGCGGGCAACGTCGCTACGGCAGAGGCCACCCGCGCGCTGATCGATGCAGGGGCCGATGCGGTCAAGGTCGGCATCGGTCCGGGGTCGATTTGCACCACGCGCATGGTCGCGGGTGTGGGCGTGCCGCAGCTGACTGCCATCATGGATTGCGCGAAAGAAGCAGGCGACACTCCGGTGATCGCAGACGGTGGTATCAAGTTCTCGGGTGATTTCGCCAAAGCGATTGCCGCGGGCGCGTCCTGCGCGATGGTCGGCAGCATGATTGCGGGCACCGACGAATCCCCCGGTGAGGTGATCCTGTACCAAGGCCGTAGCTTCAAAGCCTATCGCGGCATGGGGTCGATCGGAGCGATGGCGCGGGGATCTGCGGACCGCTATTTCCAGAAGGACGCGGCCAGCGACAAGCTGGTGCCGGAAGGCATCGAGGGGCAGGTGCCCTACAAAGGCTCGGCGGGCACCGTGCTGCACCAGTTGGTTGGCGGCCTGCGCGCGGCCATGGGCTATACCGGGTGCGCGACCATCGAAGAAATGCGGAGCAACTGCCAGTTCGTCAAGATCACCGGCGCGGGCCTCAAGGAAAGCCACGTGCACGACGTGCAGATCACCCGCGAGTCGCCGAATTATCGCCTTGGCTGATCACGTGAGCCTGCCCGCATGACACCTGCCGCACGATGGGCCGCTGCCGCCACCGTTCTGGACCAGATCGAAGCGGGAGAACCGGCGGAAAAGGCGCTGACCACATGGGCGCGCAAGTCGCGTTTTGCCGGGTCCAAGGACCGCGCAGCGATCCGGGATCACGTTTATGACATCCTGCGCTGCTGGCGTAGCACCGCAGCCCTTGGTGGGGGCGAGACTGGGCGCGCGCGCGTGCTTGGTCGATTGCGTCAGACAGGCGATGACCCGGAAACGGTGTTCACCGGCGAAGGCTATGCGCTAGCCGCTTGCACCGACGCAGAGCGACAGGCAGGGCAAAATCCCGTTGGGGCCGAAGCTGTCGATCTTCCCGATTGGCTTTATGCAATATTTCTCAATGATTTGTCAGGTGATACTGATGTAACGGCAGAAGCCTTGAGGCATCGTGCCTCGGTGTTTCTTCGGGTCAACCTGCTCAAGGCCAGTTTGGCCAGAGCACAGGACGCATTGCGCAATGATGGCATAGAGACCACGCCGCATCCTCTGTGCGCCACAGCGCTGGAGGTTACCGACGGTGCACGGCGTATCGCCCAAAGCACGGCCTACCGTACAGGGCTTGTCGAATTGCAGGACGTGTCGAGCCAAGCTGTGATCGAAACCTTGCCTGTTTTCAAAGGGATGCGGTGTCTTGATTATTGCGCCGGCGGTGGTGGCAAGACACTTGCGCTTGCGGCGCGTATTGATGGCCCCGTTGATGCACATGACGCCGACCCGCGCCGCATGACGGACCTGCCCGAACGTGCGGAAAGGGCGGACGCCCGTGTGATGCGCACCGACAAACCCAAAGGCCCCTACGATCTTGTACTGTGTGATGTGCCCTGTTCCGGCAGCGGATCATGGCGCAGAGCCCCGGAGGGCAAATGGCGGCTGACCCCGGACAGCCTTGCTGGCCTGCACCAGACACAGGCTCATATCCTCGATACGGTCACCGGGCTTGTCGCGCCGAACGGCAGTCTGGCCTATGTGACCTGCTCGGTTCTCAAATCGGAAAACGAGGATCAGATCGACAGCTTTCTGACCCGCCATCCCGATTGGACATGTGTGCAGCAGACGCGGTTTGGGCTTCAGTCAGGTGGTGACGGCTTCTTCTCTGCCATCTTGACGAGATTATGAGTCTAAGATACAACTTATACGCGCATCCTTGTTAAGCGTCGCTTAAGTGTCATGCGGTCTAATGGCAGGGAACCAGTGTTCCGGGGACCCTGCTGTGACCGTCATCGACCCAAGCCCAACCGTTTCCCGCTATGGTGTATCGGCACCCACGTGGATGCTTATCTGCGCCTGCGTTTCCGCAGGTTTGGCCATAACAGCACCGGCCAATGGCGTACGCAGCCTGCTGGTGTTTGCCTCAATTGCCTTCGGCTGCGCGTTCTTATGGCTTGTAACGCTGCGCAACCTTAGTCTCTGGCGGCAGAAAAGATCATTGAATCACATAGCCTTGCTTGTCGAACATGATGTCGTGCCCTGCGTCATGACCGATCTGCAGGGTCTTGTGCTGCAAACCAACCGGGCGGGCGTCAAGAAATTGCGGGCGCAGACTGGCCAGATGCTCCGCGCTTTGATCGAGATGCAGATCGTCGATGCCGCGGGCTTGATTCACCGGGTGCAGACTGCGGCTTTGCGACAGGGAACCGCGTCAGAAACAGTTGTGCTTCCGGATCGGCGGTTTGACGTGTCGGCGCATCAGGTGGGTCCAACGGCGCTTTTGTGGCGGCTGGACGTTGCCCGCACCGCCGACAGTGATGCCGCCGGGCCGGCAACGGTCTACCCGACGCTGACCATCGGACGTGGGGGGACAGTGCTCTGGATGAACGCGGCTGCGCGGGAACTTGCGGGCGGTAGGGTCCGGTCGTTGGAAGATCTGATCACCGATCCACCGCTTCGACCAGGGCAGACCCACCGTGTCGGCACCGATGGTACGGCACAGGACTTTGTCATCAATGTCCACCCAGCAGGGGCCGGGCGGGAAGAGGTGGTTTTTGTTCCCAAGCCAACACCAGTGCCGTCCCTTCCCGAGGATATGGGTTTCGAAACACTGCCCGTTCCATTGCTCAAGGTCTCGCCACAGGGTGATGTCACGAACGCAAACCGCTGTGCACGGGATTTGCTGCATGCCGATGCCGAACGCGACCGAAGCCTTTCGGACCTGATGGAAGGGTTGGGCCGGTCGATCCCGGATTGGCTGGCCGATGCGGCGGCGGGCAAGGGGCTTGGGCGATCCGAATTCCTCCGCCTGACCCGCCCCGAGCGTGAGATTTTCGTTCAGGTGACCCTGACTCGCGTGGTGGAGGACGGCAAGGTTTTGCTGGTCGCGGTTCTGAACGATGCGACCGAGCTCAAAAGCCTTGAGGCGCAGTTCGTGCAAAGCCAGAAAATGCAGGCCATCGGTCAGCTTGCAGGTGGGGTGGCGCATGATTTCAACAATCTTCTGACAGCGATATCAGGCCATTGCGACCTGTTGCTGCTGCGGCATGACCCCGGGGATCCGGAATATGGTGATCTCGTCCAGATCCACCAGAACGCCAACCGCGCAGCAGCGCTCGTGGGGCAATTGTTGGCCTTTTCCCGCAAGCAGACCCTGCGCCCGGAACGACTTGAACTGCGCGACATCCTGTCGGACCTGACACATCTGTTGAACCGGCTCGTGGGCGAAAAGATCGCGCTTGATCTGCGTCAGCATCCGGCGCTGCCGCCCATTCGCGCCGACAAGCGGCAATTGGAACAGGTGATCATGAACCTTGTCGTCAACGCACGCGACGCAATGTCCAAGGGCGGCACAATTCTAATCGAGACCGATCATCGCATTCTGAATACGCCCTTGAACCAAGGCCGGGCACATGTGCCGGCGGGCGCATATGTCGTGGTGCGGGTGCAGGACGATGGCTCCGGGATCGCGGCGGACAAGCTCGAAAAGGTGTTCGAGCCGTTCTACACAACCAAGCGCACGGGCGAAGGCACCGGATTGGGGCTTTCGACAGTGTACGGCATCGTCAAACAGACGGGTGGCTTCATCTTTGTCGACAGCACGCCGGGCCGCGGTAGCGTCTTTACGCTCATGTTCCCGGTTTGTGATGACCCTGTGGTCGAACCCATCATCGCACCGGAACCGCCACGCCCGATTCCGGTGCGTCATGGCGACGGCGTTGTCCTTTTGGTCGAGGACGAAGCGCCGGTTCGGGCCTTTGCCTCGCGCGCGTTGGCCCATCGTGGGTTTCGCGTGATCGAGGCCAGCACCGCTGAAGACGCGCTGGAATTGTTGAAGGACGCCGAACTGAAAGTGGATGTGTTCGTCACAGACGTTGTGATGCCGGGCCTCGACGGGCCAAGCTGGGTGCGCAAAGCCCGGCAAATGCGCCCCGAGGTGCCGGTGGTGTTCATGTCCGGTTATGCCGAAGACGTGTTCAAGTCACAGGGCGCGCGGATCGAAGCCTCGGCCTTTCTGGCCAAGCCGTTTTCACTCACTGAATTGACCACAATCGTAAACCAGCAACTCGCCATACAGAGCGCGATAGAAAGGCAGACACCGGTGCAGTAGAGCCTTCTATCAGGTTTTGCGCAGCGGGATCGAATCCCACAATGCAAACTCCGCAGCCCGCGCACGGCGCACCTCTGCCGCCACCGAGGCAGAAATGTCGAGTGGCAGCTTCGGAGAGACATTGGCGGCTGGAATGTCAGGCAAAGGCCCCAAGCGCTCAGTCAGGAAGGCCCGCAAACCAGCTTGATCTTCATAGCGGAAAAAATGGCGTACCGCAGTGCCATTGGGCCGCGCTTCGACGAATTTCGCCTGATTGCCGACATTTGCAAAAGCCGGTGGTGTTTCGGCGCAGCAGGCGGTCAGAAAAGCGTTAAAGCTCTGCCCCTTGGTCGAGGCCGGACGTCCATCAAGCGCCGGGCGCTGTCGATACCGATACCAACTGCCCAGCCAACTGAGCGGCTCGCGGATCACCGCAACAAGTTCCATGTCCTCGGCGCCCATCTTCTCGAACATCGGGCGGAAGAATCGGTTGTAGCGATAGACCGGCGCGTGCTTCAGATCAGGTGGATCGGTGACGACCATCGACGCGCGCGGCCCCAGTGCCTGTGTATAGGCATGAGTGCCCGTCTTGGGCACCGAGAGCAGCACAAGCCGTTCGTTCCAAAACACCATCATATGCGCTGCTCCGTTCCCTTTTGAGGTTTCATAAACCACTCCTTAACCAAAGCGCGCAACAGTGGAGGTGAAAATAAACATTGAAATGTTCGCGTTTTGATCTCATAAAGCATGAGAACAAGGGGCGAACAAAAGCAGCAATTGCCGCCCCGGACGGGGTGTGGAATAAGGATCAAAAGCAATGGCAACGGCAGATCTTCTTACCATGGACAGCAAGCGGGACGCGAACAAACAAAAAGCCCTCGATTCGGCGCTTGCGCAGATCGAACGCCAGTTCGGCAAGGGCTCGATCATGAAGCTGGGTGGCGAAAACGCCATGCGCGACATTGAATCGACCTCGACAGGATCACTCGGGCTCGACATCGCGCTTGGTATCGGGGGCCTGCCGAAGGGTCGGATCATCGAAATCTACGGGCCGGAAAGCTCGGGCAAGACGACGCTGACCCTGCATTCCGTAGCCGAAGAACAGAAAAAAGGCGGCGTTTGTGCTTTTGTTGACGCGGAACATGCGCTTGATCCGCAATACGCCAAGAAACTGGGTGTCGATCTTGACGAGCTTCTGATCTCGCAGCCCGACACTGGCGAACAAGCGCTCGAGATCGTGGATACGCTTGTCCGATCTGGCGCGGTTAGCCTTGTCGTTATCGACTCGGTTGCTGCACTCACGCCGAAATCGGAGCTTGAGGGCGACATGGGCGACAGCAGTGTCGGCGTACATGCACGCCTGATGAGCCAAGCGATGCGGAAACTCACCAGCTCGATTTCGCGGTCCAACTGCATGGTGATCTTCATCAACCAGATCCGCATGAAGATTGGCGTGATGTTCGGCAGCCCCGAAACGACCACAGGCGGCAATGCTCTCAAATTCTACAGCTCGGTGCGTTTGGACATCCGCCGCATTGGTGCAATCAAGGACCGCGACGAAGTGGTGGGCAACGCCACCCGCGTGAAAGTGGTCAAAAACAAGGTTGCACCGCCGTTCAAGCAGGTGGAATTCGACATCATGTATGGCGAAGGCATCTCCAAAACCGGAGAATTGATCGACCTTGGCGTCAAGGCCGGTGTGGTCGAGAAATCGGGTGCATGGTATTCCTACGGGGACGAGCGGATTGGGCAGGGCCGGGAAAACGTCAAGAACTTCCTCAAGGAAAACACGGCCATCGCGCTTGAGATCGAAGACAAGATCCGCGCCGCACACGGGCTGGATTTCGACATGTCCGCATCGGATGACGACGACGCCACCGACGACATCGTCGAGTCCTGAACAAACGCAGACGGCGACTGCAGAAACGCCCCGAAGTCAGACTTGAGTTCGAGAATACCTGGAACAGGGTGGCGGATGCGCCACCCTGTTTCCGTTTTGGCATGACCTCTGCGGTGGACAGCCCCCGTGCCAAGGGCTATTTCAGGCCGAACCCGGAACGCCCGGACCCCGAATACCATGCAGGTCAGGTCACACATGCCCACGTTGAACGATATCCGCTCCACCTTTCTGAGCTACTTTGAGAAACAGGGACACGAAGTTGTGGCCTCCAGCCCGCTGGTGCCGCGCAACGACCCGACACTGATGTTCGCCAACTCGGGCATGGTGCAGTTCAAGAACCTGTTCACCGGGGTCGAACACCGCGATTACAAACGTGCGACGACTGCACAGAAATGCGTGCGCGCCGGTGGCAAGCACAATGACCTCGACAATGTCGGCTATACCGCGCGGCACCATACGTTCTTTGAAATGCTGGGAAATTTCAGCTTTGGCGACTATTTCAAGGAAGAGGCGATCCCGTTTGCGTGGGAACTGATCACCAAGCATTTCGGCATTCCGGCCGAGCGCCTCTATGTCACGATCTATCACACCGATGACGAGGCGTTCGAGATCTGGAAAAAGGTCGGCGTGCCGGAAAGCCGGATCATCCGCATCGCCACATCCGACAATTTCTGGCAGATGGGCCCGACCGGTCCCTGCGGCCCGTGCACCGAAATCTTCTATGATCACGGCGATCACATCTGGGGTGGCCCTCCGGGCAGCCCCGACGAAGATGGCGACCGCTTCATCGAGATCTGGAACATCGTTTTCATGCAGAACGAGCAGTTCGAAGACGGCTCCATGAAAGCGCTCGACATGCAGTCGATCGACACTGGCATGGGGCTGGAGCGGATCGGCGCGCTGTTGCAGGGCAGCCATGACAATTACAATACAGACACGATGCGCGCGCTGATCGAGGCGTCGGCGGATGTGACCTCGTCCGACCCTGACGGCCCGGGCAAGACGCATCACCGGGTGATCGCGGATCACCTGCGCTCGACCTCATTCCTGATTGCGGATGGGGTGATGCCATCGAACGACGGACGCGGCTATGTGCTGCGCCGGATCATGCGCCGTGCGATGCGCCACGCGCATTTGCTGGGCTCCCAAGATCCGGTGATGCACCGCTTGGTGCCGGCGTTGGTGCGCCAGATGGGGGCGGCCTATCCGGAATTGCCGCGCGCGCAGGCGTTGATCGAAGAAACGCTGCGGTTGGAAGAGACGCGGTTCAAGCAGACACTGGATCGCGGGCTGAAGTTGCTGGACGAAGAACTGGGCGGATTGGCCGAGGATGCGCCGCTGCCCGGCGCTGCGGCATTCAAGCTTTATGACACCTATGGTTTCCCGCTTGATCTGACGCAGGATGCGCTGCGCGAAAAAGGTCGTAAGGTCGACACCGAGGGCTTCGATGTAGCGATGGCCGAACAGAAGGCCAAAGCGCGGGCTGCATGGTCTGGTACGGGCGAGTCTGCGGATCTGGCGATCTGGTTCGATCTGGCTGAAACCCACGGCGCGACCGATTTCCTTGGCTATGACACGGAAACCGCCGAAGGCCAGATGCTGGCGCTGATCAAGGATGGCACCGTTGTGGATAGGTTGGCGGAAGGCGAGTCCGGTTGGATCGTGCTGAACCAGACGCCGTTCTATGGCGAATCCGGTGGTCAGGTGGCCGATACCGGCTGGCTGCGCCGACTTGAGAACGAGGACGATCAGGCCGAAGTGACCGACACCCAGCGGATGGGTGGCGGCAAGGTGTTCGCGCATCACGTCACGATCAAAAGTGGGACATTCAAGAAGGGCGAAGCGGTGCAGCTTGAGGTGGATCACAGCCGCCGCACGGCGATTCGGGCGAACCATTCCGCGACACACCTGCTGCACGAGGCGCTGCGCCGCGCATTGGGCGATCACGTCGCACAGCGCGGGTCGCTGAATGCGCCGGATCGTCTGCGGTTCGATTTCAGCCACGGCAAAGCGTTGAGCATGGCCGAATTGAGACAAGTCGAAGCGGAAGTGAACGAATACATCCGTCAGAACGCTCCGGTCGAGACGCGGATCATGACTCCGGATGACGCACGCTCCATCGGTGCGCAGGCGTTGTTTGGCGAAAAGTACGGTGACGAAGTGCGGGTTGTGTCGATGGGCGAACAGTCCGGATCTGGGAAAGGCACCAATGGCAGCACCTATTCACTGGAACTGTGCGGTGGCACCCATGTTCGGCGCACCGGTGACATCGGTGTCTTTGTAACGCTCGGCGATTCCGCTTCAAGCGCGGGTGTGCGCCGGATCGAAGCGCTGACAGGCGCTGATGCGTTCCGCTACCTGTCTGAGCAGGATCATCGCCTTGGCGAAGTGGCGCTGGACCTGAAAGCGCAAGCAACCGACGTGCCGGCCCGTGTCCGTGCGTTGTTGGATGAGCGCAAGGCGCTGTCGAACGAAGTCGCGCAATTGCGCCGCGAACTGGCCATGGCGGGTGGTGCCGGGCAGGGTGGCGGGGCCGAACCGCGAGAGATCAACGGGGTGAAATTCCTTGCTCAGGTGCTCTCGGGAGTTTCGGGCAAAGACCTGCCGCCACTCATTGACGAACACAAATCGCGGATCGGGTCGGGCGCGGTGCTATTGATTGCCGACACAGGTGGCAAAGCGGCTGTGGCTGCGGGCGTGACCTCAGACCTCACGAACACCATCTCTGCGGTTGATCTGGTCAAAGCTGCCGTGCCAGAATTGGGCGGTAAAGGCGGCGGTGGCCGTCCGGACATGGCGCAGGGCGGTGGTGCGTCGGCTGAGAATGCCGAAGCCGCCATCAAGGCCGCCGAAGCCGTTTTGGGAGGATAAACCATGCCTGCACTCTGGATCGCCCATGTCACCGTGATGGACCCCGAGGCGTATTCGAAATACGCCGAGCTTGCTGGCCCTGCGATTGCCAAACATGGCGGGCATTTCATTGCCCGTGGCGGTCGTTTTGTGCAGCTTGAGGGGCAGGAAAGGCCGCGCAATGTGGTGGCCAAGTTCCCTTCGGTCGAGGCAGCGGAAGCCTGCTACAACAGCCCTGAATACCAGCGCGCGCTGGACCATGCACGTGGCGCGTCCGAGCGCGAATTGCTCATCGTCGAGACGACAGAGTAGGGTGCCGGGAAGGGCTTTCGAAAGCCCTTCCCAAGCCTTTTTGAAAAGGCTTATGCCGACTTTGACATCCGCTTGCGCTCGTGCGGGTCAAGATAGCGCTTGCGCAGCCGGATTGCGTTTGGTGTCACTTCGACCAGTTCGTCATCATTGATATAGGCAATCGCTTCTTCCAGCGAGAGCGTGATCGGCGTGGTCAAGCGTACTGCGTCGTCGGTGCCCGAGGCCCGGACGTTGGTGAGCTTTTTGCCCTTCAGCGGGTTCACCTCGAGATCGTTCTCGCGGCTGTGTTCGCCGATGATCATACCCGTGTAAATCGCTTCCTGCGCACCGATGAACATGCGTCCCCGATCTTCGAGGTTCCACAGGGCGTAGGCCACGGAGACACCGTTTTCCATCGAGATCAAAACACCCGCGCGACGGCCCGGAATCGGCCCCTTGTGCGGAGTCCAGCCGTGGAACACACGGTTCAGCACACCTGTGCCCCGCGTGTCGGTCAGGAATTCACCATGGTAGCCGATGAGGCCACGCGACGGGACATGTGCGATGATGCGGGTTTTGCCGACACCGGCGGGGCGCATCTCGACCAGTTCACCTTTGCGGGCGCCGGTCAACTTTTCGATCACAGCGCCGGAATACTCGTCATCCACGTCAATCGTGGCTTCCTCGACGGGCTCCAGCATCTTGCCGTCATCGCCTTCCTTCAGGATGACGCGAGGGCGCGAGATCGACAACTCAAAGCCTTCGCGGCGCATGTTTTCGATCAGGACGCCCATCTGGAGTTCGCCGCGCCCCGACACCTCGAAGGCTTCGCCGCCGGGAGTGTCCTTGATCTTGATGGCGACGTTGGATTCCGCCTCTTTCATCAGACGGTCGCGGATCACGCGCGATTGCACCTTCTTGCCGTCACGACCTGCCAGCGGGCTGTCGTTGATGCCGAAGGTTACGGTGATCGTGGGCGGGTCGATGGGCTGCGCCTCGAGAGGCACGTCAACCGCCAGTGCGCAAATCGTGTCGGCCACTGTGGCCTTGGACATGCCTGCGATGCTGACGATGTCGCCTGCCAGCGCTTCGTCGATGTCTTGTGGACCAAGGCCGCGGAAGGCTTGGATTTTGGAGACGCGGAACTGTTCGATCTTCTGACCGACACGGCTCAGAGCCTGCACGGTGGCACCGACCTTGAGGCGGCCGGTTTCGACGCGGCCTGTCAGGATGCGGCCGACAAAGGGGTCCGCGCCCAATGTGGTGGCCAGCATTGTGAAGTCTTCGTCCTGGTGCTTGACCTGCTTGGGGGCAGGCACATGATCGACGATCAGCTTGAACAGCGCATCGAGGTTCTTGCGCGGTCCGTCCAGAGACATGTCCGCCCAGCCAGACCGGCCCGAGGCGTACATATGCGGGAAATCGAGCTGGTCCTCGTTGGCACCGAGATTGGCGAAAAGGTCAAAGCATTCGTCCAATGCGCGGTCAGGTTCGGCGTCGGTCTTGTCGACCTTGTTCAGCACGACGATGGGGCGCAGGCCAAGTGCCAGCGCCTTGGAGGTCACGAACTTGGTCTGCGGCATCGGGCCTTCGGCGGCGTCGACCAACAGGACAACACCGTCCACCATCGACAGGATGCGCTCCACCTCGCCACCGAAATCGGCGTGGCCGGGCGTATCGACGATATTGATGCGCTTGCCTTTCCATTCGACCGATGTGGCCTTGGCCAGAATGGTGATGCCGCGCTCGCGTTCGAGGTCGTTGCTGTCCATTGCGCGTTCAGCGACGGCTTGATTTGCGCGGAATGCGCCTGATTGTTTCAGCAGTTCGTCAACCAAGGTCGTTTTACCGTGGTCAACGTGGGCGATGATCGCAATGTTGCGAAGGTCCATGAATCTTTGTCTCGTACAGGGAAGAGTTGGCCGGGGGTTACAAGGGACCGCCAAAGAAGGCCAGCAAAAAAGCCCGCCCCTTTTCGTGTTGCCGCAAAGAGACCACAGGTGCCTCACAACTCTGTGACAGGGAACCGGCAATAAAGCACTGATGCCAAGACGTTTTTCGGCGGCGAATAGCCTGAATTCAAGCACCCTGCCTTATGTTAGGGCGCCATGCTTGAAACCAGTCCATGACATCCGAAGTTGATCGCATGAGGCGCAGCGCACAGACGTGCTCTGCCGTCGCAGCAAGAGACAAACCTGAGAGAAAGGACTTCTCATGAAACGATTTCTATTGAGCACCGCTGTTCTGGCAACCGTAGCCTCCGCGTCCTACGCGGGCAGCGCAGATCCTGCACCTGCCGAGCCGATGATGATTGAACCGATGGCCGTGGCACCCGCACCTATGGGTGGTGACTGGACAGGGGCCTATGGTGGTCTCAGCTTTGGTAATCTGTCGGCAGATGCCGATGGCGGCCTTGATGACAGCGAAGGCGTCTACGGTATCTACGGCGGGTACGATTATGATTTCGGTCAGTTCGTCCTCGGCGGCGAACTCGATTACCAGACGGGCGAAGACATTCAATTGGGTGGTATCGAGGTCGACGATATCCTGCGCGCTAAAGTGCGTGGTGGTTATGATCTTGGTCGCACTTTGGTCTACGCCACGGTCGGCGCAGCCCAGATGGGCACCAATATTGGTGACGACACCGGCCTCGTCGGCGGTCTGGGCGTCGAATACAAGGTGACCGAACAGTTCACCGTGGGTGGCGAATACCTGGCCCATCGCTTTGACGATTTCGACGACACTGGTATCGATGTCGAGGCGGACACCGTGTCGATCCGCGGCAGCTTCCGCTTCTAAGGCAGCCGCTTGTCGTAAGGCACATAACGCGCATCGGTCCCTCCGGTGTGCGTTTTTTTGTGCGGGTCAGTGTGTTGCGGTGTTCGAGAACAGGTTGATCACCAAGATACCCGCCATGATCATGGCAATGCCAAAAATCGCGGGCCAATCGAGCCGTTGTCCGAACACGGCAAAACCGATGATCGCGATGAACACGATCCCCATGCCGGACCACATGGCATAGGCAATGCCCACCGGAAATGTCTTGAGCGCGATGGCGAGAAGGTAGAACGCGGCCCCATAGGCCACGACCACGATGGCCGAAGGCAGGGGGCGGCTGAACTGTTGGCTGGCCTGCAAAGCGGTGGTGCCGATGGTTTCGGCCAGAACGGCAAGCATGAGGACGAGATAGGGCATGGCGATCTCCTGAACGGTGCGATCTTCATGGCCGATTGCGGACGGGGGGACCAGCCCCCCGCACCACATGTCGCGATCAATTCAGGTGAATGTTGAAGCGATTGCGGATTGCTGCATCGACCTCGGGTGCCATCCGGGCGCGCGACGGTTTCGACAGGATCATCTCTTTGCGCTCGGTCGCCTTGTTCACAAGGATCGGCTGCCCCTGTTCGACCCATTCCTTGGGCGAGGCGCGATTGCCCAACACAGGGTAGACATAGTCGCGCTGCATCCGGTTCAGTGTATCATCACTGCCCAGATAATGCCCCGGCCCGCCGATGCAGGTCTTGCGCATGACTTCGAGGCTAAGATCGTCCTCGGTCACTTCGATGCCGCGTACGCAGCGCAGCGCCTGACCAATCAGGTCGTCCCCCAAGATCAGGCTTTCGTGGCAGAAGCCCAAAAGCGAGGCGTGCATCCCGGCGGCCTCGTAGACCATATTCAGGCCCGACAGCCCCGCCATGACGTTGGAACACATCTGTTCCCAGCCCGCCTGCATGTCGGGCAGCTTGGCGTCAGCGATCCCGGCCGCAGCACCGCCGCACAGGCCGTAGTAGCGGTGCATCTGCGCACAACCCGCAGTCAGCAGCGCCTGTTCGCCCGAACCGCCAGACATGGCCCCGGTGCGCAGGTCCGAGACAAACGGCCACGTTCCAAAGATCACAGGATGACCCGACGCCATGGCGTTGACATAGACGACGCCTGCCAGACATTCGGCAACCGCCTGCACAATGGCACCGGCAATTGACGCAGGGGCGGTGGCCCCGGCTTGCCCCGCGCTGAGCAAGAGCACAGGCATGCCGCCACGGATACAGGCTTCCATGACCTGACAGGACTCGGTTGCGAATTTCATGGGCGGGACGACGAAACAATTCGAATTCGACACGAAAGGTCGCGCGCGCCATGCGTCCTCGCCGCCCGCGATCAGGTGCAGAAGTTCAAACGCATCCGGCACGAAAGACGGTTCGGTAAAGGATACACCGACATGTTTGTAGGTGCCCGAACAGCAGGCATAAATGGTGTTGAGATCCATTTCCTTGTTGTCGGGAATGTCGCGCGCGACCATTGGGCGCTGCACGAAATGGATGTTTTCAAGCTGGTCCGCGATGCGGGCCGCGTCGTGCAGATCCTGCACCGTGCTTTCGCGGTAATTGCCACTCTCCACATCGACCATATGTACCGCAGCGCCGGCCGTGCCGTAGTGCACACGGGTGCCTGACAGATCGAGGTCATAAAGCGGATCGCGGCCGCACAGCGTGACCGAGCGGTTGGCAATGGCCAGCATATCTTCAACCAGCGCACGCGGGAACCGGATGCGACCATCGTCACCAAGGATCGCACCCGCGTCGGTCATGATCTTGATGCCGGAGGGAGGTGCTTCGGACAGGCCGATTTCTTCCAGTGCGGTCAGGGCTGCTTTGTGAATGCGGTCAAGATCCGACACATCAAGCGGATCATAACGGCCACCGGACATGCCGGGGCGGATCGGGCGCAGATTGTCGGCCAGCGGGTTGGCACGCGCATGACGCCGGGCAGCACGGCCACCGGCGCGACGAGGGGACAGATCGGTCATGTGAAAACTCTTTTGAAGGGGATAGGGACGGTGACAGCAAAGACCCCGATCAGGGACGTCCGCGTGCCGCGCGTCCGCGCCGCGCCCCGATGGTGCGCAGAACAAGTGTCAGGGCGGAACGATCACCGCGCATCTGCTTCTCCGTAATGCTACGGAAATGCTGCCTTCAGCGATGCGCGCAATCTGTGCTGATTGCGACAAAGTGTCGTTTTTGACTGTTTTCCAAGCAGAGCAGAGTCAGGAACGCGCCACATAGCGGTCGCGGCGGTGGTTCACCGTGACGATCATATTCAGAATCACCGCGCCCAGAAGCGACCAGATCACCACGGGTGCAGGCAGAACCCAAAAGGCCAAGCCGAACACAAAGACATCGAACATCAGTTGCGTGTTGCCCGCCTGAATGCCACGCGTGTCCTGCAACCAGAGCGCCACGATCCCGACACCGCCCAGTGTCGCACCGTGCCGGAAAAGCGACAGCAGACCGATCCCCGCAAGCACACCGCCAAGCACAGCGCCCAGAGCCGGATGCACCATGTCGAGGGTCAGCACATGCGGAAACAGCTCGGATATCGTGGACATAAGCGCCACTGCGGCAAAGGTCTTGAGCGTGAAGGTCCAGCCAAGCTGATGCACCGCAAGGATGTAGAAGGGCAGGTTCAGTACAAAGAAAACCAGCCCGAAGGACCAATCGGTCACATAGCGCGTCACCAGCGCCAGACCCGCGATCTGCCCGGTCAGCAAATTGCTTTGGGACAGGAACTGGATGGCGAGCGCCACGAGTGTGGCACCGATCAGGATACCTTGGATGTCTTCCAGAACCGTGTGACGGTCGGCGGGTGGTTTGCTGAGCAGAAACATAGGTCAGCAATTATGACATATTTTGGTGAAGTCAAGTGGCTACCACCGCCCCGACGCGCCACCGCCACCGGATCGGCCGCCGCCGAAACCGCTGCTGGATGACGACGAAAGGCGCGAAATTGTGTAGGATCGCACATCCCTATAGCTGCATTGGCTGCACCGCGTGGTGACTTCGCCGCTGCCCTGACTGGTGCGGGTCGGTCTGCGCAGGGTCGTGCGCACTCGGCTGAGCGCGCGGCTGCCGCAATTCGGACAACGCTGAAACCGTGTGAGAAGATCCCCCAGGAATCGCCGCGCCACGATCAGCAGCGCGCCGAGAATGGCCACGAACGCCATCCACGGGGGCAACTCTCCGTCAGCCGAGGGCGCGTCTGATCCTTCCGAAAATGGCAGGGCGATGGAGGCGATTACGTCTTCGACCCCGTCACTGATCCCGGTGGCGTAATCCCCGGTTTCGAACGCGGGCAGGAACGAGCGGTTGACCACGTTCTGCGACACCCGATCCCAGTCGCGGGCGTATCCCGCACCCAGTTCGATCCGCATGGCACGGTCCTCGGAAAGGACCAGCACAAGAATGCCGTCGTTTCGGGTGGCGTCGCCGATGCCCCAATGATTGAACAGCCCTGTCGCAAAGTCTTCCAGCGACTGCCCAGCAGAATAGGGCGCTTGCGACCGCAGGGTGAGCACCGCAAATTCGATCCCCGTATCGCGCCGCAAACCTGCCAGCCTAGCATCCAGCGCCGCTTCCTGCGCATCGGTCAGAAGGTCGGCACGATCGGTGATCGTGGTGCTGTCATAATCGGGGAAAACCTGCGCCCAAATCGGTGTTGCGAGAAACAGAAATACCGCAATCCACCGCATCGTTCTTACCCCGTTAAAGCCGCGTTCAACCGTTCATCCAGCTTTTCCAGAAAGCCCATTGTGGTCAACCAGCTTTGCTGCGGGCCAACCAGCAACGCAAGATCCTTGGTCATGTACCCGGCCTCGACCGTTTCCACCACAACCCGCTCCAGCGTTTCGGCAAAAGCACGCAGACTGATGTTCTCGTCCAGCTTGGCCCGGTGCTTGAGCGCGCCAGTCCATGCATAGATCGACGCGATGGAGTTTGTGGAGGTCTGTTCGCCCGCCTGATGCTGGCGGTAATGGCGCGTGACGGTGCCGTGCGCGGCCTCGGCCTCGACGATCTTGCCATCGGGGGTCATGAGGACGGACGACATCATGCCCAGCGACCCGAACCCCTGCGCCACGGTGTCGGACTGAACATCGCCATCGTAGTTCTTGCAGGCCCAGACAAAGCCGCCAGACCATTTCAATGCAGAGGCGACCATGTCGTCGATCAGGCGGTGCTGATATTCGATGCCCTTGGCCTCGAACGCGTCTTTGAATTCGGCCTCAAAAATCTCGGCGAAAATCTCAATGAAGCGGCCATCATATTGTTTCAGAATGGTATTCTTAGTCGAAAGATATACTGGCCAACCGATGTTTAGCCCGTAGTTGAACGACGCCCGTGCGAAATCGGTGATCGACGCATCAAGGTTATACATCGACATGAAGACACCCGCAGAGGGCGCGTCATAGACATCGCGTTCGATCACTTCGCCGTCGGCGCCTTCGAACTTCATGGTGAGCTTGCCCGGTCCGGGGAATTTGAAATCGGACGCTTTGTATTGATCCCCAAAGGCATGACGGCCAACGACGATGGGTTTGGTCCAACCCGGCACAAGGCGCGGCACGTTGCGGCAAATGATCGGCTGGCGGAAGATCACGCCGCCAAGGATGTTGCGGATCGTGCCGTTTGGGCTGCGCCACATCTGCTTGAGACCAAACTCTTCGACCCGCGCTTCATCGGGGGTGATGGTCGCGCATTTGACGGCAACGCCGACCTCTTTGGTCTTTTCGGCGGCGTCGATGGTGATCTGGTCGTTGGTGCGATCCCGTTCCTCGATGCCCAGATCGTAATAAAGCAGGTCGATGTCGAGATAGGGCAGGATCAGCTTTTGCTTGATGAAATCCCACATGATGCGGGTCATTTCATCGCCGTCCATTTCGACGATGGGGTTATCGACTTTGATTTTCGACATGGGGGAGGGTCCTTTCCAACGTCTTGGGCGTAACCGTATCAGGTTGTCATCCGCGCATCGACCCGCACCATGAGGCGCATGAGCGCAAGCCCGAGTGCGGCTTGAAAAAAGATCGCGACCGACAAAGGCAGGGGGGTGCCATCAAAGAGCAGCCCCACTGGCACGGCAAGCGCCACACCAAAAACGGTCGCCACGGAACTGATGACGCTGGCGGCCATACCCGCGATATGACCCATCGGTTCCTGCGCGATGGCGTTCAGGTTGCCAATGGTCATACCCGCCTGAAAGAACAGCGACACCTGCCAGATCACGAAGGCCCCGAAATACAGGTCGTTCGATACGTGGCCTGCAGCAGCAGCGGTTGCGACAAAGATCATCGCAGCCGACAGCACCACCTGCGCCAGCAGCATCACCCGGACGAGGTACATCATGCCCAGCCGCATAACCAAACGGGCATTCAGAAAGCCCGAAGATGCGGCGACGATGGCCACAGCGCCGAACCAGAGCGGAAAGGACTCGGCCCGGTCAAAGGTAATGTCGAAGATTTGCTGGATCGACGATAGCAACCCGAACAGCATCCCAAAGGACAACGCTTGCACGGCGATCGAAATGCGGACAACGGGATGGACGAACATTTCCACAAAGGCAGCGCGCAGCGCGTGGAGGCGCAGGGACCTGCGGTTTTCCGGGGCAAGGGTTTCCGGCAAGCGGATGGCAACCCACATAGCAGAAATCGCCGAGAACCCGACAAAGCCGTAAAACACCGCGCGCCAATCCCAGATGTCGATCACGATAGAGCCAAGCAGTGGCGCGATTGCGGGCACCAAAGAGAAGACGATCATCACGAAGGACACGATCTGCGCCATGCCGCGCCCGGCGTATAGATCGCGGATCACTGCCATCGCCACGACACGCGGCCCAGCAGCACCCAGTCCCTGCACGACCCTCGCGGCCAACAGCACTTCGAGTGATTGCGCCCAAGAGGCGACCACGGCACCGATAATGTAGAGCACCGACCCCCAGAGCATCACCGGTTTGCGCCCAAACGTGTCAGACAATGGACCGGTCACAAAGGTGCCGAGCCCCATTCCCAGCACAAAACTTGTGACGATCAGCTGCGCTTTATTGATGTTGTCGGGCGAGAGTGTCTCGGCGATTTGCGGCAGCGCAGGAAGCATCGCGTCGATGGACAGGGCGACCGTTGCTGCCAGCATGGCCATCAGGGCGACGAACTCTGTACGCGACATGGCAGTGGGCATGGGGACTCCGGAAAACCTGCGGGAGCCGTACCACCATGTGGCTTGAGGGAACAGTGGGGAACGTGATCAGGTCTTGTCAGCTAAGTCGGACGGCATCACCGGATCGTCGTCAGTGTTGGCGGTCCGTTCGGGTTCTTGAAACCGCGCGATCAGCCATTCGGTGTGTTCTTCGCGTTTCCGCATGGCAAACATTCCGAATTGCTGAATTGTCACGGCAAAGATGCCCAGCCCCAACAGGATAAAGACGGTTGTGCCGACCTTGCCGATGTCGGTCACTGGAACAAGATTGCCGTAACCCACCGTGGACAATGTCACCACGGTGAAGAAATACGAGTCCAGCCAGCTCCAGCCTTCTGCCCAGCGAAAGAAAACTGTACCACCGATGATGATCGCCACCAGTGTGACAATCAGAGTTATGATACGCACCGGCGTGTTCATGCGTCGAGCGTGGCACCTTGTGCCAGATCGTCCAGCACCTTCAGCCACAATTCGGTCGGTTGCGCGCCGGGGACGGCGTGTTGGCTGGCGACAATGAACGTGGGCACCGATGTGATCCCCATACCGCGCGCCGCTGCATCCCGGTCGACGATATCACGACGGTCTTCGTCTGTGCCCAAGAGCCGCAGCACAACACTGGCATCCATGCCGCACGAATCCGCGATATCAGCCAGAACGTCAGTGTCACCAATATCGCGGCCGTCGACGAAATATGCTGTGAACAAAGCATCGACCACTGCATTTTGGTGGCCTTCGATCCCGGCCCAGTGGATCAGTCGGTGCGCATCAAGGGTGTTCGGCGTTTTCTGGATGCCTTCGAAATTGATGCTCAAACCTGCTTTCTCGGCATGCTCCACCACGGGCGCATACGCTTTGATCGCACCTTCCTTGCCGCCAAACTTGCCCTCGAGATACGCGCGACGATCCACGCCTTCTTTTGGCATTTCCGGATTCAGCTGGAATGGGTGCCACGTGATCAGAAAGGGATGGTCGGGGCGTTGCGCCAACGCGCGGTCGAGATGCGTTTTGCCAATGTAGCACCAAGGGCAAATCGGGTCGGACATGATGTCGAGCTTGACCATGAGGTATTCCTTTCCAGACGTTGGGATCGGTCTAGCAGACTGTGCCGCGATTGGTAAGCATGGGTCAGAGCGGCGGATGGTCCGGGAGCGCGCGGCGCAGAAGTTTGTTGTTGGCATTACGGGGCAGGGACGCGACGCGGGTATAAAGTCGCGGTTGTTTGTAGCGGGCCAAACGTTCAGCTGCGATGTGGTCCAGCGGGCGGTCCGACACGTAATACGCCGCGATCACGCGGGTGTCGGCTTTGATGTCGATATCGGTGACACCGACCTCGTGGATGTCGGGATGGGCCAGCAAGGCAGCTTCAACCTCTAGCGGGCTGACACGAAACCCGCCTGCATTCATCATGTCGTCGGCGCGGCCGTGGTATAAAATGTCTTTGTTTTCTGTCATTTCGCCCATGTCTCCGGTCAGAAACCAATCGCCCTGATACCGGGCAGCAGTTTCCTCGGGCTGGTTTAAGTATTCCAGCATCAGGCCTGGATCGTCTCGGTGTACGGCAATGATGCCGGGAGTCCCGATGGGGACTGGGCCTTGATCGCCCATGATCGCGATGCGGCGGCCCTGTTGTGGCCAGCCAAGGCTTTCTGGCGGCAAGTCGGGTGATCCGGGAGCCGCGGAAATGAAGGTCGAACATTCAGACATGCCGAACGCCTCGTGAACACGGGTGCCCGTCGCCGCATACCACGTGTCGCGTATCGACGCGGGCAGCTTTTCCCCGGCAGACAGGCCATGTCGCAGTTTTGGCAGATCAAGACTGCCTGACTTTAGGATGCTCCGGTAAACACCCGGGGCTGCAGCAAAAATCGTTGCTTCATGACGCTTGAGCAGGAGCGGGATCTGCGCATGTTCGACGCCCTGCGCCGGGATGAGGGCGGTGGCACCTTTGGTCCACGGGTCCAACAGGCCCGTACCCAATGTATAGGTCCAGTTGAACGCGCCTGCGTGCATGAGGCGATCAGACCCAGTCAAGCCGTACCAGCCGTCCATCATCATCCCGCGTGCCCAGATGGCGCGATGGGCGTGGCAGACGGCGCGGGGTTTGCCTGAAGTGCCAGAGGTGAAGATGATATAGGCCAGACGGTTCGGATCACCGAAAGCAAAGGGGGCAGGTGACAGGCCGTACCATTCAGACATCTGATCCGTACGGATCACCCGTACGGATGCCGGGCAGGTGGTCTGACCGTCATGCAGGATCGCTGTCGGTTCCGTCATGTCGATCAGCACCTGAACTTCAGGTTCGGTGAGTTGCGACGATGTGGGGATCGGCACAATCCCGACCGCGATGGCGGCGAGATAGGCCACCGGAAATTCGACGGAATTGCCCACCCGCATCAACAGCCTGTCGCCCGGAACAAGACCACTTTGTAAAAGCCCGGTGGCGCTGCCAAGGATGGCGCTGCGCAGGCGATCATAGCTCCAGCGTTGGGCGCCGGTGGGTTTCACTACAGCCAAAGCGATCTTGTCCGGCGCGCGGTCGCTGGCGGCCAGAACATGGGCTGTCAGATTAAAGTCCTGCGGGCAGGGCGGCCAAGGGCCAGTGTCGGATATCGAGGTCATGCCACAGCCGTAGGCCGCAAACGAAAGCGCCGCAAGCGCAGGTTGCCGGAGAGGTAAGCTGGCACTATAGATGCACCCATGACTCATGATCCGAAAAACCTGATCCGTATCGCGCGCGACACCGGTGCCCAAGACCAGCCCGAGCCGCTGAACCTGGGCGAGCGCGTGCGTGACTTGCGCAAGGCACGGAACTGGACGTTGGAGCAAGCCGCGCAGCAGGCGGGGTTGGCGCGGTCGACGCTGTCGAAGATCGAGAACGGGCAAATGTCGCCCACGTATGACGCGCTGAAGAAGCTGGCCATCGGATTGCAGATCGGCGTGCCGCAGCTTTTCACGCCGCCGCAGCGGGAAAAGGTCAATGGCAGAATGGTGGTCACGCCCAATGGGCAAGGTCAACAACACGCCACAACCACTTACGAACACGAGCTTTTGGCAGAAAACCTGACGAAAAAACAGATGCTTCCGTATCGGGCGCGGGTGCGGGCGCGCACGGTTGATGAATTCGACGGTTGGGTACGTCACGACGGCGAAGAGTTCCTGTACGTGCTGACCGGCGTGATCCGTTTGTATACCGAGTTCTACGAGCCGGTCGAAATGCGCCGGGGGGACAGCGCCTATTACGACGCCACGATGGGGCATAACGTGATCTCGGTCTCGGATGACGATGCCAGCATCCTATGGGTTACGTCACTTAGTACGACGTAAAGGTCAGTGCAGACTGACGTCTTGCACCTGTCTGGCCAGCGATTGAAAGAACAGCCAATCCGCCAATTCCTCGCTGGCTTCCAGATCGGTCAGATCATGTGTCACTGCAATGTGCTGGGTCAGGCCGGTCAGATCCTGTGGCGGCTGTTCCAAAGCCTCGCGGCTGAGAAGCTGAAAGCGGGCCTCAAAATGGGCCAACGCGGTTGTCCAGTTTTCAGTGATGTCAGTCCAAGTCATCAGACGCTCCTCCAAACGCCCCTCGCACTGTCTACGATGGCATGCAGAGCGAGTCGCTAAAAAGCGGCGCGCGGTCGCATGGGGCAGCGCGCCGCAGACGTTGGTTGGTCGGAGTTTTAGAACCAGCTTTGGACAGTGCGGGACGTGGTCGAAATATCCTGACCGATGCCGTCAACAGTGGCACAGGCGCTCAGCGCGCCTGAAACCAGTATGAAAAGTACCCATGCACGCATGGATCACTCCTCTTCCCACCACCAGACATCAGGCTGCCAGCCGATCCAATCGCCGTAGATCGGGATTTCGGTCGGGTATTTGAGCTCTTTCGCATGCGCGATGCGACTGATGTTCCACTGGTAGATCGGGATAACATAGCGGCCCGTGGTCAACACCCGGTCCAGCGCGCGGGTGGCGGCAACTAAGTCATCGCGCGAGTCCGATTGCAGGATCGCGTCCACCATCGCCTCGGCGGCGGGGGAACACATGCCCATCCAATTGCGTGTGCCCTGATTTTCGACACCGTCACAACCCCAATAGAGCTTTTGTTCGTTGCCGGGACTGAGAGACATGCCCCAACGATTGTAGCTCATGTCGAAGTCGTAATTGGTGGTCCGTTCCTTGAACTGCGCCGAGTCGATCGTTGTGATCGTCGGTGTGATGCCGACCCGATCCAGCGATTGCGTATAGAGGTCGATGATCGACTGTTCCTCGGTGCTGCCTTGCTGGAGCAGGATTTCAAAGGTGAAGGGCGCGCCGTCTGGGCCGACCATCTTACCATCGGTGATCGTGTATCCCGCCTGTTCCATCAGGTCGATGGCAGCGCGGATGTTGCCACGGTTGCGTTCGGTCCCGTCTGAAACGGGCAGGGCGTAGCCATCCAGTGCGCCGGGCAGCAGGTCGGCTGCAAATGGTTCGAGAAGGTCGCGCACGCGGCCCTCTGCCGGACCGTCCTGCATGCCCAGAACCGAGTTCGACAGATACGAGGTGATGCGCGGCTGTTTGGAGCCGGTCATGGTTTCGTTGATGAATTCAAAATTGAACGCATGCAGCATCGCATCGCGCACGCGCCAGTCCTTGAATTGCTCGCGGCGGGTGTTCATCACGAACCCGGTCATGCCCGACGGGCGTTCATGCGGGATCACCGACTTGACCACATCACCGCTATCGATGGCTGGGAAGTCGTATTGCGTGTCCCATTTCTCGACATTGAATTCGCGGCTTGAATTCAGCGCACCGGCTTTGAACGCCTCGAACATGGCGGTGCCGTCGCCGTAGAATTCCATGCGGATCTCATCAAGGTTCGCCTGACCGCGCATGAAATTGACGTCGCGGCCCCAATAGTCTGGGTTGCGCTTGAGGCTGACAAAGCGGCCCGCCTCGAAATCGTCGATCACGTAAGGGGCGGTCGAAATCGGCACCTCGTCGATGCCGGACGCGTCGAATTCCTTGCCGTCCCACTGGGCCTTTTTCAGGATCGGACGCATGCCGATCAGCAGCGCCATTTCGGGATCGTCTTCGTTGAAGGTAAAGCGGATGCTGCGCGGTCCGGTCTGTTCCATCGACGCCACTTTCTTCCACGCGCCGTGGTAGCGGGGGTGCCCGATGGTGCCGAGGGTCTCGTAGGACCACATCACGTCTTCCACGGTGAGCGGCGTGCCATCCGAGAACGCCGCCTCTTCACGCAGGACGAATTCGACCCAATTGCGATTTTCGCCAACCTCGATTGATTCGGCGAGAAGGCCGTAAAGTGTGAACGGTTCGTCCCAGTTTCGACCCATCAGGCTTTCATAAGCGAGGAACCGAAGCTGCCACGGGGTCGAGCCTTTGGCGATGTGCGGATTAAGGCTGTCGAAGCCGCCAACCTCGCCTGTCACGATGCGTCCGCCCTTGGGTGCCTCTGGGTTGGCATAGGGGAGGGACACAAAATCCGGTGGTAGTTCCGGGTCGCCATACATAGCTATGCCGTGTTGCGGGTCTGCCGTTGCGAATTGCGCGCTAAGCGCGAGTGTCAAAGCAGCGATGCTGATGTGACGTTTTAGGAAAAAAACCGATCTCATTTTCGCAACAATCCCTGTCTGCCCTTGTTTTGTTGTGCCTGACGGTAACTGGGCTTTCGTGGCTTTTCAAACTTTTAGCTTGGAACGCTGCGAAGAATTGCCTATAACGGACTTACTGCTCGATAGGTTTCTTGCCTGTATGAAACCTGCCTCAATAACTTAACCCCGGCTTCGTGCCGGGGTTTTTTTTTGTCTGTATATCAGCCGTTCTGCAAGAGTGACGCAACAGCAGGTGAGGTGAGATGGGCAGCTTGACCCAAGTTCTAAAGGCCTATGGCGATGCATGGAGCGAAGCCGACTCGGACAAACGGCGCGCCCTTCTTGAGATCGCGTGGTCGGATGATGGCTTTTACCAAGACCCCGGCGGCGAGGCGCAGGGGCGCGATTCGCTGCATGCGCATATCGGTCATGTTCATGCGCAGTTTCCGGGCGCTCGAATCGAGCTGACCTCGGGGGTGGATGCGCATCACGACCGTATCCGTTTTGCGTGGCGTATGGTCATGACGGATGGCACGGTTCCGGTACAGGGGATCGACTGTGGGCGCGTCGGTGCCGATGGCCGTCTGAGTGAGATCATCGGCTTTTTCGGCGCACAGCCGCCAGAGGCGTGAACCAACATCCTTTCTTTGTGTTATGCAGTTGCAGCATGTAGCATGCTGCACAAGCAAAAGACCAAGGAAGGAGCGATCATGTCGCTGAAAGGGAAAACTGCTGTCATCACCGGATCGAATTCTGGGATTGGCTTGGGTGTGGCGCATGAACTGGCCCGTGCAGGCGCGGATGTGGTGATCAATTCGTTTACCGACCGGGACGAGGATCATGCGCTTGCTGCAGAGATCGCCAAGGAGCATGACGTCACGGTGCGCTATATCCAGGCCGATATGTCGAAGCCTGATCAATGCCGTGCACTGATCGAACAGGCCGGTGCCTGCGACATCCTTGTGAACAACGCAGGCATCCAGCATGTCGCCCCGATTGACGAATTCCCGACCGAGAAATGGGATGCGATTATCGCGATCAATATGTCATCAGCATTTCACACCACGGCGGCCGCTTTGCCCTTGATGCGCAAGGCGGGATGGGGTCGGATCGTGAACATCGCGTCGGGACACGGTTTGCGCGCCTCGCCCTACAAGGCCGCATATGTCACGGCAAAACACGGCGTTCTTGGCCTTACCAAGACGGTCGGTTTGGAAACCGCGAAAGAGCCGATCACCTGTAATGCGGTCTGTCCGGGCTATGTGCTGACCCCGTTGGTCGAGGCGCAGATTCCCGACACGGCCAAGCAGTATGATATCTCAGAAGACGAGGCCATCGAGAAGGTCATCCTCGCCAAGCAGCCCTCCAAGGAGTTCGTGACGGTGGAACAACTGGCAGGAACAGTGTTGTTCTTATGCAGCCCTGCGGCTGACCAGATCACCGGGACTTCCCTGGCTGTAGACGGCGGCTGGACCGCCGCCTGAGCAGGTTCCGAATGCGACCGCGGTTTGCGAGGGGCCAGCCCCTCGTGCTCCCCGGAGTTTATTGGGCAAGATGAAGGTGCAGGGGACAGTATGGTTAAGATCAATCTTGCCCTTCAGGGCGGCGGTGCGCATGGCGCGTTTACATGGGGTGTACTGGACCGTCTTTTGGAAGAGGACGATCTGGAGATCGCGGCGATCACCGGCACCTCTGCCGGGGCGCTGAACGGGGCCGCGCTGAAATCCGGGTGGCTGGAGAACGGGCGGCAGGGCGCGCGGGACAATCTGGAATGGCTTTGGGCGCAGGTGGCGCGACTGGATGATCTGGCGGTGCCGAAATGGATGCAGGCGTGGCTGCCGACTCCGGCGGCGATCAGCACCGGTTTGGAGTTTTCGCCGATCTACATGCTGGGTGATACGCTGGGGCGGATGATGTCGCCGTATGCCTGGGGGCCGCTTTACGAGAACCCGTTGGAGAAGATCGTCGACCAGTTCGATTTTGGACGGGTCTGCGCAATGGAAGGGCCCCGGCTTTACGTTTGCGCCACGCAGGTCCGCGATGGCAAAGTGCGGGTGTTCGAGGGTGATGCGATCAGTACCCAAAGCATTTTGGCCTCGGCCTGTCTGCCAACGCTGTTTCAAGCTGTAGAGGTGGAAGACCCGGAGACCGGCAACATGGAGGCGTTCTGGGACGGGGGCTATACCGGGAACCCGGCGTTGTTTCCGCTCTACGATGCGGAATTGCCCGATGATGTGGTGATCGTGAACATCAATCCGCTGAAGCGCGATACCGTGCCGGTGATGCCGAACGAGATTCAGAACCGGATCAACGAGATCAGTTTCAATTCGTCGCTGCTGCGGGAGCTGCGCGCCATCGAATTCGTGCAGCGCCTGATTGCCGATGGCAAGATTCAGGAAGGGGCAATGAAGAATGTCCGGGTGCACATGATCGCCGATGACGACCTCATGAACGATCTTTCGGTTGCGACCAAGATGATCCCGGTGCCGTCGGTTATCGCCGAGTTGAAAGCAGCCGGCCGCCGTGCCGCAGGGTCGTTCCTTGCGCATCACAAGGATGATCTGGGGCAGCGGCAGACGGCCGATCTTGTCAGAATGTTTGGCTGAGCCACGCCATATATCCGGCATAAAGCAGCAGAAACGTACCGCCTGACTTGCGGCCAATGCACTTTTTCCAGAAGAGCAGGCCGATCAGTAGGGCCGTGGAGGTCAACATCACGCCGATATCGGGCAACAGGCTCTCATCTACGGGCAGGGGGGCGACCAGCGCGGTGGTGCCAAGAATTCCGAGGATGTTGAAAATGCCCGATCCGAGGATGTTGCCAAGCGCCACATCCGATTGGCCGCGCCGGGCGGCCATCACGGTGGTGGCAAGCTCTGGCAGCGAGGTGCCGACAGCGACCAGCGTCAGACCGATCACCGCTTCGGGTACGCCATAGGCCCGCGCGATGCCTGTCGCGCCGTCGACCAGCGCAATCGCGCCTCCGATGGTGAGGGCCAGACCGATGACAAGCAAGGTCGCGGCCTTGGGAAGGGGATCGGTGGGGATGCTCAGATCATCTGAAGGCACAGAACTGCTGCGGAAGGCGCCCCAGAGGTAGAAGCCCAGAAACCCAATCAGGCAGACACCAGACCATGTGGAAATCTGACCGCTGACCGCAAGGGCCGCAAATGCGAGGGCGCTGCCTCCCACCCATGCCGCCTCGCGTGGCAGGCCTGCCATCTGCGCGGCCACCGGACGGATCAGTGCCGCGACGCCTAGGATCAGCAGGATGTTGGCGATGTTGCTGCCCACCACGTTGCCAAGGGCAATTGCCGGTGCTCCGGCAAGGGCGGCGCTGAGAGAGGTCACAAGCTCGGGGGCGGAGGTGCCGAAGCCCACCAGCGTGAGCCCGATCACCAAAGGCGATACACCGAACCGGCGTGCCACACCGACCGCACCGCGCACCAAGAGATCGCCGCCCGCCAGCAGCGCGACAAGGCCAAAGGCCACAAGGATCAGGTTCAAGGGGAAGACCTCAGCGTGTCACGCGCGAAACTGCGTCGGACCGTAGCGGGTAGGTGTGCAAGGACACGGGGCCGTTCAAGCGGAGGGCAAAAAGAATTATGCCGCCTTGGCGGGCTGGGTCGGGTCTTTGGCATTGGGATAGACAAGCCCCGCCGAGATCACGAGTTTCGCTGCATCCTCGATCGACATCTCAAGCTCGACCACGTCTTCTTCCGGAAAGAACAGCAGAAAACCCGATGTGGGATTCGGCGTGGTGGGCACAAAGACCGAGATCAGTTTGCCCATGGTTTCGGCCTTGTTGGACACCTCGCCGCGTGCGTCGGTCGAGATAAAGCCGATCGCCCAGATGCCCTTGCGCGGATACTGGATCAGGCAGGCCTTTTCGAAATTGCGTTCGGATTGGGCAAAGATCGTCTCAGCGATCTGTTTGACCCCGCTGTAGATCGACCGGACCACCGGCATGCGTTCGACAAAGCTTTCGGCAAAGCGGATCAACGACCGTCCGATCAGACCCTTGGCGACCCAGCCGACGGCAATCGTGAACACCAGGAAAAAAATGACGCCCACGCCGCGCAGGTTGATGCCGATATATTGTTCGGGGTTGAAGCGACCGGGCACCAACGGAAGCACGAACCCGTCGATCCAACCCATGATCGTCCAGATCAGCCAGATCGTCAGAGCCACCGGGGCAATGACGACGATGCCTGTCAGGAAGCTTGATCGCAGGCCCGTAATCAGTCCGGGTTTGCGCCGCTCAGGATCAAAGGGGGTGGTCATGGTGGGTCCGTCACTGGTTCTGGGAAAACCTAGGAGGTCGGACTGCTGTCTACAATGGGGTCAGGCGGCAAGATCCTGTTTTTCAACGCAGAGACATCAATTCCTGTGCAATTTGCGCCCCCAAACGGGCATTGTTCAGCACCAGTGCGATATTGGCATCGAGCGAACGGCCTTCGGTCAGCTCGAAAATGCGTTGCAGCAGGTACGGGGTGAGCGCCTTGCCCGAGATGCCATGCGCCTCGGCATCTTGCGTGGCGCGGGCGATGATCGGGTGGATCTCGGCGTGCGGGATTTCGGCCTCGGGGGGGATCGGATTGGCGATCAATTGCCCACCCGGCAGACCAAGGGCGGCGCGCATGGTATGGGCCTTGGCGATCTCGGCAGGTGTGTCGGCGCGCAGCGGTGCCGTGAGAGTAGAGCCGCGCGACCAGAAGGCGGGCAGCACGTCTTGACCGTAAGCCATGACCGGAACACCAAGGGTTTCCAGAACCTCCAAGGTTTTTGGCAGGTCTAGGATGGCCTTTGCACCCGCGGCCACAACGGTGACGGGGGTTTGGGACAATTCCTGAAGGTCGGCGGAGATGTCGAAGCTTTGGTCTGCGCCACGATGCACGCCGCCGATGCCTCCGGTGGCGAACACGTCGATCCCCGCGATATGCGCCGCGATCATGGTTGCGGCCACGGTTGTGGCGCCTGTGGCACCCTTGGCCATGCAGACCGCCATGTCGGCGCGACTGAGCTTGGCGACCTGTTTGGCCTGCGCCAGCGCTTCTAGCTGACCCGCGCTCAGGCCCACGCAAAGGCGGCCTTCGATAACTGCGATCGTGGCGGGTTCCGCGCCCGCTTCGCGCACCGTGTCTTCAATCGCACGCGCGGTTTCGAGGTTCTGCGGCCAAGGCATCCCGTGGGTGATGATCGTCGATTCCAGCGCGACGACAGGCTTGCCCGCGTCAAGCGCAGCCTGAACAGCGGGAGAGATATCAAGGGGCAGGGCGGTCATGTCAGGTTCCTCCGGCGACATAGGCAGCGGCAGTGGCAAGCGCGCGGTGCAAAGCTGTGGGGCGGTCGGCACCGCGCAGTTCGGATGCAATATGGGCGGCCATGAAGGTGTCGCCTGCGCCGGTTACGCGGGTCACCATCACTTCGGGTGGGCGTTCAGCAAGGATGCCGTCCTTGGTTGCGTCGCATGTGACGTTGCCACCATCGGTGACCAGCGCACGGGCTGCACCGCGTTCCACCAACGCAGCACCGGCCTGCGGGGCGCTTACAAATTCGGTCTGGCAAAGCAGCCCAGCCTCTTCAAGGTTCACATACAGCACCCCTTTGCCCGCACGAATGAAGGGCAAAAGCCGTTCTGCCTTGCCCGGCGACGCGGGGGCGATACGCAGATCGGCGGCGGCAAAGGCCGGGTGGTGCACGATCTGGTCCAGCAGCGCTTCCGTCAGGTTGCCATCCAGCGCGATGGGACCGGGGAAGGGGGCTTCGACAAAACCCACAGGCCCGGTGATCAACGGGCGCAGGATCTTGTCCCCCGCCTGTTCCAGCGAATGCGCATCCGCGATGGCGGCAATCAGGCCGTTCTTGCCTTCGACCGCCATGTATTGATCGGTCGGCAAGTCATCCGAGCGGTAGAGATGATCGGTGATCAAGCCAAGCCGGTCACAGGCCGCGACAAGTTCCTGGCCTTCGGGATCACGTCCAACAACGCTCAGCAAGGCGGGCAACAGGTCGAAGCGCGCCAGGGTCATCGCAATGTTCAGCGCCACGCCACCGGGCAAGCGGGTGATGTGGCCGGGCACATCCGCGCCGTGTTTCATATGGCGGTCGGACCTGCCGATCACGTCCCACAGGACGGAGCCGATGCAAAGGATATCAAGACGCTGTGTCATGTGCCCGTCATCGCCCGAGTGATATGCCAGCGCAAGAGCGGGATTGCAGAACGTGCCGTCGCGCCGCCCATTGTTGCCGCCCGCGCTTTGTGGCAGGCCTGCGCACAAGAATTAAACGGAGTTTTGCGACAATGATGAAACCGACCCTGATGCGCCCCGGCGGCCTTCCCTTTACCGCCTCCACACCTGTAGTGACGCCGCTGATGCCGTCTGTGGTGTACGCCAGCACAACCCCGGATCAGCTGGACGATCAGTACGAGGGCCGTACCAAGGGGTACACCTATGCGCGCGAGGGACATCCCAATGCGGATGTCTTGGCGCGCCGCATCGACGCCATGGAAGGTGCCCCGGTTCCCGGCATCGTGCTGGGCTCGGGGATGGCTGCGGTGACGGCGGTTCTGCTTGGTCTGTGCAAGGCGGGCGATCATGTGGTGGGCGGTGACCAGCTTTATGGACGCAGCTTGCGGATGATGCGGGACGATCTTCCCCGGCTTGGGATCGAGACATCGCTGGCCGACCCGACGGACGCGGCGGCGGTCGCGGCAGCGCTGCGCCCCAACACGCGGTTGGTGCTGATCGAGGTGGTGTCGAACCCGACACTGCGGATCGCGGATGTGCAGGGGATTGCGGATCTGTGTCACGAAAAGGGTGTGCTATTGGTGGTAGACAACACGTTCACCACGCCGCGCGCTCTCAAACCGTTCGAACTGGGCGCAGATGTGGTGCTGCATTCGGTGACCAAGCTGCTTGCTGGTCATTCCGATGTGACGCTGGGTTGGGTGGCCACGCGCGAAGCGGCGGATGCCAAGGCGATCTACGATTTCGCCGTCACCACAGGCATGACGCCAAGCCCGTTCGATTGCTGGCTGGCAGAAAGAGGGCTGATGTCGTTCGATCTGCGCTTTGACCGGGCAGAATCAAACGCATCGCGTTTGGCCGATCATCTGGCGTCCCAGCCTTTGGTGAAGCGCGTGCTGTATCCGACGCGTCCCGATCACCCCGACCGCGCCCGCGCACAGGGGCTTTTGCAGGGACGTGGCTGCAATATGGTCAGCTTCGAACTGCACGGCGGACGGGCCGAGGCCAATGCCTTTACCCAAGGGGCACATCAGGTCGCCTTTGCCCCGACCTTGGGCGATGTCGGCACGACTCTGTCACATCCGGCCAGTTCATCGCATCGGGGCCTTACACCTGAAGCCCGCGCTGCACAGGGCATGACCGAGGGGTTCTTCCGTGTGTCTGTCGGTCTTGAAGATCCGGACGCCCTGACGGCCGCCTTCGATGCGGGGCTTGCTGCGGTGGCTGCTGCAAAATGACAGCCGCTCCCCGCGATATTCTGATGGTTCTGGGCATTCCGGCGGTTCTGATCGCGCCGGATGACCGGATTTTCGCCGTTAACGCCGCTGCCGAAAAGCTGCTTGGCAAGAATATCGAGGGGCGGCACTTTATCACCGCGCTACGCCAACCGACCCTGCTGGACACAATCGAGCAGGTGCAGCGCGAAGGAACGATGCGTGAAACCCGGTACCTGACCAATGACGGGCAACATGACATCACCTATCGCGTGACCTGTGGCGCTGTGCCCATGCAGGGGCGTCAGGGTGTTCTGGTGTCTTTTGAAGACATAACGCCGATGGAACAGGCCGGCCAGATGCGGCGCGATTTTGTGGCCAATGTGAGCCACGAGTTGCGGACGCCGTTGACCGCGTTGTTGGGGTTTATCGAAACGCTGCAAGGCCCGGCGCGCAACGACACCAAGGCGCAGGAACGGTTTCTTGGGATCATGGGGGCCGAGGCCGAGCGGATGAACCGGCTGGTGTCGGACCTTTTGTCTCTCAGCCGCGTCGAGGCGGATGAACGGGTGCGCCCGGTCGATCCGGTTGATCTGTCGACGGTGCTGCAACAGACGCGCCACAGCCTTGCACAACTGGCAGAAGATGCGGGAATCGAGATGTCGCTGCACCTCCCGGAGACACCTGTGACGGTGCCGGGCGATTCCGATCAATTGCGGCAGGTTCTGACCAATCTGATCGAGAACGCGATCAAGTATTCCGGTCGCGGCACGTGTGTGCGGATCAGTTTGGGCACACCGGATTACGAAAGCCGTCTGCGCGGGCAGGGCGTTCGGATCGAGGTCAGCGACACGGGGCCTGGCATCGAGGCGGTGCATTTGCCGCGATTGACCGAACGGTTCTACCGAGTCGACAGCCACCGGTCGCGGGAACTTGGAGGGACCGGTCTTGGTTTGGCGATCGTCAAACACATCGTAAACCGCCATCGCGGGCGCTTGCAGGTCGAAAGCCAGCAAGGCAAGGGCACAACCTTTACGGTGATCCTGCCACTGCAGGGCCACCAAGACTAAGGTGGGGATGAGCGCCGGATCGTTTCCGGCACCGGAAACGGGTGATGCGTTGACGCATCATTCCCGCATGTGGCTTAGCCCAGTGAATATCCCGCACCGCGAACCGTCCGCAGCGGGTCTGCGCCACCGGCACCGGTCAGGGATTTCCGCAGGCGCCCGATATGCACATCCACCGTACGCGTATCGACATAGATGTCACGCCCCCAGACCCGGTCGAGCAACTGTTCCCGAGACCACACGCGCCCCGGCTTTTCCATCAAGGTGGACAACAGGCGGAATTCCGTGGGACCCAGTTTGACCTCTGTGCCGTCCCGCAACACCCGGTGGGTTTCAGCATCGAGCACGATGTCTTCGTATTCGAGGCGCAAGCCAGCCGCTGCCGGACGGGTGCGCCGAAGCTGCGCCCGCACCCGAGCCATCAGTTCTACGATAGAGTAAGGCTTGATCACATAATCATCCGCCCCGGTTTCAAGCCCCCGCACGCGGTCGACCTCTTCGGACCGAGCCGACAGCATGATGATCGGCACGTTGCGCGTGTCGGCACGGGTCTTGAGTTGGCGACAGACTTCGATGCCCGAAACATTCGGAAGCATCCAATCCAGCACGATGATATCGGGTTGTTCCTCGTCAACGAGGATCAGCGCTTCTTCACCATTCTCGGCCTTTGCGACGCGGAAGCCCTCAGCTTCAAGATTGTAGCCCAGAACCTCGCGCTGCGCGGGTTCATCTTCGACGACCAGAACTGTCGGCTGGACGCTGTTCATGTCTTATGCCCCTCGGTTCGTTGCCGGAGACAGGTCAACATCGGTAGACGTCAGGTCTTCCTTCTGGCGCGGTTCTTCCGGCTTCTCGCCAGTCACAAGAAACACGACCTGTTCGGCAATGGAGGTCACGTGGTCGCCCATACGTTCCACGTTCTTGGCGATGAAATGCAGGTGCATGCAGGGTGTGATGTTGCGCGGGTCTTCCAGCATGAAGGTAAGGAATTCGCGAAACAGCGTGTTGTACATCTGGTCGATGTCCACATCGCGTTCGATCACGTCGCGGGCCAGCGCATCATCGCGTTGGATGTAGGCATCAAGCGCATCCTTCAGCATGATCTGTACGTCGCGCGACATACGCCGCAACTGGGCGGCCGAGCCGTTGATCGCAGGCATGCTCATCAGCACCGCATTGCGCTTGGCCAGGTTCTTGGCCAGATCCCCGATCCGTTCCAGGTTAGCGCTCATGCGCATCACCGACAGGATCACCCGCAGGTCAATGGCGGTCGGGGCGCGCAGGGCGATGACGCGGGCGGCTTCTTCGTTGAGCAGTTCTTCCAGCTCGTCGATCACCCGGTCATTGGCGCGGACCTGTTCGGCCAACTCCTGATCGCGGGTTTCCAGCGCCTGAGCAGCGTCAAGGATCGCCTGTTCGACCAGACCGCCCATTTTCATGATGCGGGCCTGAATGCCTTCAAGATCGCGATCAAAGGCGCTTGAGATATGGTCTTTGGTTGGTGTCACGATCTTATCCAATCCGTCCGGTGATGTAGCTTTCGGTGCGGCTGTCTTCGGGGTTCGTGAAAATCTTCGACGTGTCGTCATATTCCACGAGATTGCCGAGGTGAAAGAAAGCGGTCTTCTGACTGACCCGTGCGGCTTGCTGCATGGAGTGGGTCACGATCACCACGGCGTAATTCTGACGCAACTCGTCGATCAGTTCTTCGACCTGCGCTGTCGCGATTGGGTCGAGCGCCGAGCAGGGTTCGTCCATCAACAGCACTTCGGGTTCGGTCGCCACGGCGCGGGCGATGCAGAGGCGCTGCTGCTGACCGCCGGACAGGCCGGTGCCCGGCGCCTGCAGACGGTCTTTGACCTCTTCCCAGATCGCACCCCGGCGCAGAGCGCGTTCCACGATATCGTCCAGTTCGGCCTTATTGCGCGCCATCCCGTGGATGCGCGGACCATAGGCGATGTTGTCGTAGATCGACTTGGGGAACGGATTGGGCTTCTGGAACACCATTCCGACCTTGGCGCGAAGCTGCACCGGATCGACACGCTTGTCGTAGATGTCGTCGCCATCGATCAGGATATCGCCTTCGACGCGGCAGATGTCGATCGTGTCGTTCATCCGGTTGAGGCAGCGCAGGAAAGTCGACTTGCCGCAGCCCGACGGGCCGATGAATGCGGTCACCGTGTTGTTCTCGATCTCGACCGACACGTCTTTGATCGCGTGGTTGTCACCGTAATAGACCTGTACGTCTTTGGCTTTGATTTTGACGTCCGTCACGGCGGTCTCCTGTGTGTGGTGTGGTATATCGTACATGGGGCAGGGTCCAGTTTACCAGCGACGCTCAAAGCGACGGCGCAGAATGATGGCGATGATGTTCATCGTCAGCAGGAAGATGAGCAGGATGATGATCCCGCCCCAGGCTTTTTCGTAGAAGCCCGCATCGGCGCGCGCCGCCCATGTGTAGATCTGCGCGGGCATCGCAGAGTTGGGGTCGATAAAGCCGGATACAACGCCTTCGGGATAGGCGCGGGCGATGAAGCCGACCATGCCGATCAGCAAGAGCGGGGCAGTTTCGCCAAGCGCTTGTGCCAGACCGATGATGGTGCCTGTCAGGATGCCCGGTGCGGCGAGCGGCAGAACGTGGTGGAACACGGTTTGCATCTTGGATGCGCCGACGCCTAATGCGGCTTCGCGGATCGACGGCGGCACTGATTTCAGTGACGCCCGGGTCGAGATGATGATGGTTGGCAGGGTCATCAGTGTCAGCACCAGACCGCCCACCAGCGGCGCGGATTGGGGCAGGTGCATGAACTGGATGAACACGGCAAGGCCAAGGATGCCAAACACGATGGAGGGCACCGCGGCGAGGTTGGAAATGTTCACTTCGATCAAGTCGGTGAACCAGTTTTGTGGCGCGAATTCCTCAAGGTAGATCGACGCAGCCACCCCGATGGGCAGCGAGAGCGCCAGCACCACAAGCATCATGAAGAACGAACCGATCACCGAAACGCCGATGCCTGCGCCACCGGGGTTGTCCACACCGGAATCCGATCCGGTGATGAAGTTCCAGTTGAACGCAGTGATAATGATCCCGGCGTCGGCCAAGGCATCCACCAGATCAAGGTCCGTCACTTCGAGAAAGCGGCTGTCAACCACGGTGTCGCGGGTGACGCGGCCTTTGAAATAGCCGTCCACGCGCGAGGACGCAGCGAGGTTGAACGTGACGGGAGTGCCGATCTGGTCCGGGTTCTCGCGGAAATACTCGCGGATCGTGCTGCCGCTCTTTCCGAGCAGACGTTCGATCGCGGCAGGATCAAAGCTCACGTCCAGACCGCGCTCTTCAAGCTGGCTTTGCAGCGCGGCGATAAAGAGGTTCTCATACGCCTTGGTCTTGAGCATCTGACTTTCGGCTTCGTCGAACTGCGCTTGGGTCAGCGTGAATTCGACGCGCACTTCCGCCTGTGTGAAGGCCGGCAGGCCGGAGCGCAGGATAGACACGGCCAGCACGACCAGAAAGAACAGGCCGATCATGATCGCGACCAAGCCATATGCCTTGAACCGCTTTTCGGCTGCATTTCGCTTTTTGGTGCGGGCGTCGACAGTTGTGAGGCGGCCCTTGACGGGAGCGCTGTCCATGCTTGCGTCGGTCATTCGTACTGCTCCCGATATTTGCGCACGATGTAGAGCGCGAAGACATTGAGCCCGAGGGTGATGACAAAGAGCGTCATCCCGAGGGCGAAGGCCACCAGTGCTTCGGGCGATGCGAAATCAGAGTCACCCGTCAACTGCGACACGATCTTGGCGGTCACGGTGGTCATCGCATCGAACGGGTTGAGCGACAGACGCGCGGCGGCACCTGCGCCCAGAACGACGATCATGGTTTCCCCAATGGCGCGGCTGGCGGCCAGCAGGATCGCGCCGACGATGCCGGGCAGGGCGGCTGGAATGACGACCTGGCGGATGGTTTCCGATTGTGTGGCGCCCAACCCATACGACCCGTCGCGCATCGACTGGGGCACAGCGTTGATGATGTCGTCCGAAAGGGACGACACGAATGGGATCAGCATAATCCCCATGACCAGACCGGCGGTCATAACGGCAGTGCCTGCCTGCATCCAACCCAGACCGTCATCACCGAAAACCTGCACCAGAAGCGGACCAACGGTAAGCAGGGCGAAGAGGCCGTATACGATGGTCGGAATACCGGCCAGCACTTCGAGCATGGGCTTGGCAAACGCGCGGACTCTCGGGCTTGCGTATTCAGACAGGTAGATCGCCGCGAAGAGACCAATTGGAACTGCCACGACCAAGGCCACAATAGAGATGTAGAATGTACCCCAAAGCAGCGGCAGAATGCCGAGATCAGATGCACCGCCACGCCCCGAAAAACTGGGTGCCCAACTGGTGCCGAAGAAAAAGTCAGAGGCAGGGTAGAGGCGGAAGAATTCGATGGTGTTGAACACCAGCGACAGAACGATGCCCAACGTGGTCAGAATGGCGATGGAAGCCGCGGCGATGAGCAGGGCGCGGACACCCTGTTCGACCACGTTGCGCGCGCGGAAATCAGGTTTGGTTTCCCGAAAGCCCCAGAGCGCGCCAGCGGCGGCAATCAGCAACACCACGGCAGACATAATCTGATATCCGGCACTGTTGAGCACGCGGAACTGCTGTGCGGCACGCAGCACTGGCTGTGTGATCTGCGATGTGACAATGGCACCAGCGTCGGACAGACGCGCTGTGACGTCCGAGATATCCGCCCGTGCGTTGCGCGCTTCGTCCTCGGTCATGCCGCCGGTGGACACTGCAAGATCCAGCCCGTCCGCCGCGCGACGCACTTCGGCAAGGATAAGTCCGCGCGATGAGCTGTCAGCGATGGCGCTTTCGGGGATCATGTCCGAGACCGCGTTGTTCACGTAAAACGGCTGCGCGAGAAGCCACAGAACCAGCACCAACAGGGCAGGGATTGCGGATTTCATCGCGGCATTGCTGCCGTAATAGATTGGAAGAGAATGCAGGGTGCGCCGGTCCTGTCCGGCCAGTGCCATAACGCGCGCGCGGGCAAGGACAAACGCCCCGGCTGCAATTGCGAGTACGAGCAGGAAAAGCCAAAGTAATGGCATGGAGCCCCCAGTGTCGTCAGTCGGTCGTCATAAGAAAAGGGAGGCGGCGTTATGTGCCGCCTCCCGTCGTTTCAGATCGTCAAACGATCACATGTCTGCGCCCATGACCTTTTCGTCAGCAACCATCTGCTGGGTCTTTGCCAGCTCGGGGTCGGACACGAGGCCGTAGTTGGCGAGCGGGCCGGACGGGCCTGCCAGATCGTCGGAGATGAAGAACTGTGCGTATTCCTTGAGGCCCGGGATCACGCCGATATGGGCTTTCTTCACGTAGAAGAACAGCGGGCGGGACACAGGGTATTCACCGGATGCGATGGTGGCGGTTGTCGGCTCGATGCCGGACATGGTGGCCACTTTCAGCTTGTCTGTGTTGTTCTCGTAGAAAGCGAGGCCAAACACACCGATGCCGTTTGTGTTGGCGTCGATACGGGCGAGGGTTTCGGTGTAGTCGCCATCGATGTCGACCGACTTGCCGTCCTGACGCACGTCAAGGCAGGCGTCTTCAGCGTCGTCTTCGGACATGCCACCAGCGATCATGGCTTCCATTGCACCAGTTGCTTCACAGCCGATCAGCAGAACTTTTTCTTCGAACACTTCGCGTGTGCCGTGCTTGGTGCCCGGAATGAACATCGCGATTTCCGCATCCGGCAGGTCGGCGTTGAATTCGGACCATGAGGTGTGCGTGTTGTCTACGATCGCGCCGTCTTTCAGAACCTTCGCGCCGATAGCGTTGAAGATGTCGGAGGGTTCGAACGCGGTGAAGGCAGGACCGGACTGCTGCGAGGCAAACACGATGCCGTCATAGCCGATGCGCACTTCGATGATGTCGGTCACGCCGTTCTCGGCACACACAGCGACTTCGCTTTCGCGGATCGCGCGGGATGCGTTTGCAACGTCGATGGTGTTTTCGCCAACGCCTTCGCAGAAGCGCTTGAGGCCCGAGGACGAACCGCCGGATTCAACAACAGGTGTTGGGAAGTCGGTATTGTCGCCAAATGCCTCGGCCACGATGGACGCGTAGGGCAGGACGGTGGACGACCCTGCGACCTGCACGTTGTCACGCGCTGCGGCTGCAGTTGCGGAAACGGCAGCGATAGCAAGCGCCGATACAGAGAGTTTCACGGACATGATGTCAGCTCCTTGGTTGGATATCTCTCGGCCATCCCCCTGATGACCGTTGGCGGTGGGTCTATTCATGTTCGGCCATGCTTTTGTGACAGTTACGTAACGGTTTTATGACACAGGTCACTGCATCAGCATAAATGGCAGATGTGCATCGCAACACATTGTTTTAAAGCGTTTAAAATTCTCACCCTTACGCAGCGGAAGGCGAAGCCTGGGACTGAAATAAGGTCAATCGGAGGTTGGCGAACGCAGGATAACCGCCGTTTGTGTAACATCCGGTGCGACTCGGTTCCGGGGCGATTCCCAAAACACATGTGTTTGATCGGAGGGGGCTGAACGCAGGACTTATCAGGAGGTTGGTCAAAACCAGAGCAGCGCTTTGAACATTAAGTTTGCCATTTAACGCTCTGTTAACATGAAAATATGGAGCGCAATATCCGCATCTCATGTTGCAACCAAGTAGAAATGTCACCGGTTTTGCAAAGTAGAAATGTCACCAAATGCGCTGAGGGGAGCAAGGCTTTTGAGCCCGGAGACTTCAACTATCGCAGGGCTGAAAAGCCTTGCGGCGATCAGTGAAAGAGATTCTGTTTCTCTACCTTTGTGAAGAAGGCGGCTAGCCCTTCCTCCTTCACGGTCTTTTCGAATTGCTGCCAGGCAAGACCATCTGCAAGGAAAGGCTCATCATACAACGTCGTCGTGCCGAACTCGTTGATGACCTCCAAATACCAGCTTGGATCAATGGTCGTTTTGTAGATCTCAACCGTCAAAAATCGTCCATCGATCTCCACGTCGGCGCATAGTTCAGAGAAGATCACGTCGACATCGTCATCGGTATCCATGGTCACATCCTTCTTACCGTTGCGCCGCTTGCGCAGTTGTCTTCTTCACTCGCGCATCTGATGGACGTCCTGGCCGTCGGCCGTTTGACTTATATCCCATCTTCTCAGAGTTCGTACGGACCTTGGGCTTTGGGGGCGCCGCATCCTGCATCTCTTTGATATGCTCAAGCACGGCGCTCAGGTTCTTGTTGCTGGTGATCGCCGCATGAGTAACGCGTTGGTCCATGTCAAAAAACCTGTAGGGTAGGGAATAGCCTTTCCAGCGGACCTCAAACCGACCGTCCACAAAGGCATAGGTGTCCACATATTTGCCGACCAGACCGCGCGTGAGGTCGTTCTCTTCGAGCATGATGCGCTTGCGCTCATAGGAAAACGTCAACTGCTTGCCGACATAGCGGTTCTCACGCCAGCACAAAACGTCCGCAAGACGATCCGGTTCTACGTTAAGAGCACGGTGCAGATTGTCTGATTTGGCCGGAGCTTTGGCGAATTTGGCGTTGTGACGCTCTTTGAACCCCTGCAGATAGGCGTTTCCAGCCTCCATGTCAGAAATATCCGCCAGGCGGAGCTCCTTGACCAACCTGTCCTGCAATGTTCGGTTCGCGCGCTCGACACGACCTTTGGCTTGGCTCGAATTGGCGCACAGAATCTCAATGTTCAACTCGCTCAAGGCGCGCCCAAACTGGGTCATTCGCGCGCCGCCCTTAGCGTCTTCCTTGGCCACGCGAAATACCGTGTGCTTGTCGGAATAGAATGCAACAGGGCGCCCATGGGTTTGCAGATAGCGCTCCAAAGCCTCGAAATAGCTGAATGTACTTTCCGACTTCACGAACCGCAGCTCCATCAAGGTGCTGGTCGCGTCGTCAATAAAAACCAGTAGAGTGCAAGGCGGCGCGCGGTCTTCAAACCAACGATGATCCGAGCCATCGATCTGAATCAACTCGCCATAGCATTCCCGGCGCAGGCGCGGTCGATGAAACTGGCGGCGCTGTTTGCGGGACAGCCAAAGGCCATCCTCAACCATCCACTTGCGCACAGTCTCGCGCGAGACTGTGAGCCCGTGATGTTCGGACAGCATCTCAGCCGCAAGCGTCGGTCCGAAGTCAGGATACTGTTCTTTGATGACGCTCAAAGCATAGTCGCGTTTAGCCGCGTGGATTTGATTGTTTGGCGAACGCCCCCGCGACTTGTGCCGGAGCGCTGAAGCTCCGTCCTGACGATACCGCTTCAACAGTCGGAATATCTGCCGACGCGTCAGGTCCAACATGTTCGCCGCATTGTCGACGCTCAGCCGACCGTCATCGACCTGCGCCAAAACCTCAACCCGGTTCAACTCGCGCTCGCTCATCAATACCCATCCCATGTCCGCTCATCCTCTCATCAGTTTGCGAGGAGAGTGACATTCCTGAATTGCTCATGGGTGACATTATCGCTTTGCGCGTACATCTAAAATTCGTATAATCAGTATTATGTAATAAAGATATAAATCTGTTTCTGGACAAACCCCAGTTTTGCAACTTAGAGCATACGGATGAACCTTCGGCAAAACCTCATGACACCGGAACAAAACGCAGCCCTTTTGGATCTGACGCATTCCAACAGCATCGAAGAGCTGTGGGACCTTCACTGCCGTCGCATGGCCGAATGTGGCTTTGATCGCTTGCTCTATGGCTTCACACGGTTTCGCACCGCAACTTCGCTTGGCGACCCGGATGATTTCATCGTCTTGTCGAATATCGACACAGCCTATGTGAATGCGTTTGTCAACGAAGGCATGTACCGCTCGGCGCCAATGGTGCGCTGGGCTTTGGACAATGACGGCGCAGCAAGCTGGTCGGTGCTGCAGATGATGATGCAGAGCGGAACCGTCACCGAGGACGAAAAGCGTATTCTGAACTTCAATGCACAGCACAAGATCACGGCAGGCTATTCGATCAGTTTTCGCAGCCTGTCGGATCGCGCCAAAGGTGCTATTGCGCTGATTGCGCGGGACGGTCTGTCGCAAAAGGATGTGGACGCGCTGTGGGATCAATCCGGTGAACTGATCCAACTGATGAACAACATCGTGCATCTGAAGATCCTCACCCTGCCCTATACTCCGCCGAATCAATCGCTCACAAAGCGGCAGCGTGAAGCGCTGGAATGGGTCGGCGGCGGAAAGACCACGCAGGACATCGCGACCATCATGGGGCTAACGCCAGCGACCGTGGAAAAGCATCTGCGCCTTGCGCGTGAAGCGTTGAACGTTGACACCACGGCACAGGCGGTTCTGAAAGCAGCGCTGCAAAATCAGATGTTTATCACCGATCGCTAGAGGCGTGAAAAAACTGTGAGGTCAGGAAATCCTGACTTCCTTGACCCAGCGTAAATTGGCACAGTGGTGATGTTCCGTGAGTGGTGGCAATTTTAGCCAAGGAACGCGGGACCCGCACCCATGATATTGCTTTGGCTCTGCGGGTCTCATTCGAAAGTCACTTGGTGTGTTGTGGCAAAGACCTGTCCCGGTTGATTGCTTTCACCCACCGAGGGGCCACATCATCCCCAAAATGATGTGTGTCCATTGCTCCCGCAAAAAAGCGGCGCTGTTCATTTCAACAGCGCCGCTTACTTATTTCAGTCTTAGATCAGAGACTTAGCCCTGAGCGGCCTTTGCAACCTCGGCTGCGAAGTCTTCGACCTTTTTCTCGATGCCTTCACCAACTTCGAGGCGAACAAAACCAGTGATTTCAACACCAGCTTCTTTGGCCGCATCTTCGACGGTCAGATCCGGGTTAACCACAAAAGCCTGACCCAGCAGCGTGACTTCGCTGAGGAACTTCTTCATGCGGCCTTCGATCATCTTTTCGATAACCTGCTCGGGCTTGCCTGACTCGCGCGCGATGTCGATCTGGATCTGACGCTCTTTCTCGATAACCGACGGATCAAGGTCAGCCGAGGACAGCGACGCCGGGTTCACAGCCGCGATGTGCATCGCAACCTGCTTGCCGAACGCTTCGTTTTCAGCCGACAGCGCAACCAGAACGCCGATCTTGCCCATGCCGTCCGCCGCAGCGTTGTGCACGTAAGACACGACCTGACCACCTTCGAGCGTGGACATGCGACGCAGCGACATGTTCTCGCCGATTGTGGCGATCTTGTCGGTGATCATGTCCTGAACGGTTTTGCCACCAACGGTTGTGGTTTTGAGGTCTTCAATATCGCTTGCAGTCAGCGCGGCGCCGGAAATGGCATCGACCATCGCCTGGAATTCCGCGTTCTTGCCGACGAAATCGGTTTCCGAGTTCACTTCGACGGCAACGCCTTTGCCGCCGTCAACCTTGACCGCGACAAGACCTTCGGCCGCAGTGCGGTCGGATTTCTTGGCGGCTTTGGCCAGACCCTTGGTGCGCAGCCAGTCTGCTGCGGCTTCCATGTCACCGTTGGTTTCGACAAGCGCCTTCTTGGCGTCCATCATGCCTGCGCTGGTCAGTTCGCGCAGTTCCTTCACGAGTGCTGCTGTGATCGCCATCTTGGCTCTCCTCATTTCAAATTCAGGCGTGGTGGGCCGTTTGTTCAACGGCCCTGCCCTGTCATATCGATGTAACGGCGCGGTAACGCGCGTTTACGCGGTCGCGTCTTCTGCTGCGGCTTCGGCCAGCGTTTCTTCGACCGGTGCCTCTTCGAGCGCGCCAAGGTCAACACCGGCAGCACCCATCTGGGCGGTCATGCCGTCAAGCGCTGCACGGGACACGAGGTCACAGTAGAGGCTGATCGCGCGGGCGGCGTCGTCGTTGCCCGGGATGATGTAGTCTACGCCAGCAGGCGAGCAGTTGGTGTCGACGATTGCCACAACCGGGATACCCAGCTTGTTGGCTTCGGCCACGGCCAGTGCTTCTTTCTTGACGTCGATGACGAACAGCAGATCCGGCACACCGCCCATTTCGCGGATACCGCCGAGCGACGCTTGCAGTTTGCCTTGCTCGCGCTCCATGCCCAAACGCTCTTTCTTGGTCAGGCCTTCAGCGCCATTCGCCATTTGCTCGTCAATCTGCTTGAGACGCTGAATCGACTTGGAAACGGTCTGCCAGTTGGTGAGCGTGCCGCCCAGCCAGCGGTGGTTCATATAGTATTGTGCGCACTTTTCAGCGGCTTCCGCGATCGGCATCTGTGCCTGACGCTTGGTGCCGACGAAGAGAATACGACCGTTCTTCGCGACGGTTTCACGGATCACGTTCAGTGCTGCGTCGAGCATCGGAACGGTCTGCGTGAGGTCCATGATGTGGATGCCGTTGCGCGCGCCATAGATGAACTCGCCCATGCGGGGGTTCCAACGCTGCGTCTGGTGGCCGAAGTGTACGCCTGCTTCAAGCAGTTGGCGCAATGTGAACTCTGGAAGAGCCATTGTCGTTATCCTTTCCGGTTTCAGTCCTCAGCGGGGGTATCAGCCTGTTGGCCAACCGGTGGACGTTTGAGGATGTCTCCCCCAAAGGCCCGACCCCGCCTGTGGTGTCAGTGGCGCGCGTATAGCGGGGGTTTCCGCGGTGCGCAAGCCCTCAGGGACCGGACTCGGGATCAGCCTTGGGCGACGGGTTCCGGTGCCGTCCATTCGGCGATGCGTTCCGGCGTCAGCACCCTGTCACGCATTCGGATGAACGCGCTGAGTGCCTGTGTCTGCAGGAAGTCGAGGACAGGATCAGCCCTGAACTCGGCCAACCGCGCGTTCAGGGCATCTCGGTGCCGTAGGATCGAGGTGTCCTGTCCGCCATTCTTGTTCTGGCGGCGATAGAATTTGGAATTGAGGAAATACTTTTCACTGACGCGCCCCATGCCATCACCTCGAACGTTCTTCATCAGAAAGACGTCGTCAGAGCGGATGGCATAGTGGTTGATATAGGCGTTGTCCCAGCTCAGGTTCTCGACCGGCATCCGGTAGCGCGCCTGATGGCGAACGAACAAGGCGCGCGGGTCACACGTGACGCCCGCACTGTTGACAAGGCACACGTACCCGGACAGCGGTTCTTTCGGCATATGGTCGATTGCGGCACCAAAACTGCGCGGCCGAAACAGGCTTTTGTGCTGCGCGTTCGGCGCGCGAGGTCGGGCTTGTGTCGCGGTAAATGTCTCAAGTACGCTGCCCCCGGTCCAGCGCGTCAACCCGTTGTTCCCAAAAGGCCGCCACATGAGCGCCATCACATCCGCAGTTCCCGCTACGGACAGCAGGTCGGCAACCCTGCCCTGCCCGGCCTGCACGTTCAGAAACTCGTCCGCGTCAATATGCAGAACCTAGTCAAGCTTCTGCACATCGTCCAGCGACAGGAAGTGCTGCATCGCCGATTCCTGCGGACCAAGCCCCTCGGACATGGGATTGTGCACATGGGTCAGGACGCCCATCTGCTGTAACCGTTCCAGCATCATATCGGTGCCGTCCGTGCACGCATTGGTGTAGACAAAGATACGGTCGAACCCCAGCACACTGTGATACGCCACCCATTCCAGAATGAACGGCGCTTCGTTGCGCATACAACTGACAAGCCCAGAGGTGGGCATGGTGGAACCGCCTGTCATGGTGTGACTGCCGTTATTCGACTGCTCGTTGCGTCAACGCTAGCGCAGGTCGCCCACGTGACACAACGGGCGTTCACCGCCACGGGTCGGCCTGTGACCTTTGGGCCGACCCGTCAAGCGATGATCGGACTTAGAGAAACACCCGTTCCACAAACCAATATGCACCCACCAGCGCAATGGCCGCCGACGCCGGCACAGCGACGTAGCGGCGGTAGGCGTCAAGCTGATCGACCAGAGTGGCCGATACCGCGCAAAGCACGGAAAGTGCAGCAAGCGGCCAGAAGAACACCATCGCAGATGCGCCCATGATTTCTTGGAAACCGGGCGTGTTCATCGCAAAGCCCAGCCCCACAAAGATCACAGCGAGCACACCGTACAAACCTTGGGCCGGGGCGACATCGGCCTCGCCGCGATCTACCCGGATCGCATACCAGACAAGGATGAACGCGATGGCGATCACCGTCAGTTGGCCCAGTTCGACACCGACGTTGAAGCCGATCAGCGCCGGAACAACCTGCCCTTCAGGCAACCCAAATTCCCCAAGGACACTGGCAAAGCCCAAACCGTGCAGCAAGCCAAAGCCAAAAATGATGAACGGTCGCCAGCGGTTCAGTTTGTCGGACACGATGTTTTCAACCGCGACATAGACGATAGAGGCCGCAATCAGGGGCTCTACGATACTGCCAGGCACCGATACGATACCAAGGACTGCCATCGCCAGGGTCACCGTGTGCGCCAGTGTGAAGGAGGTCACCTGCCACAAGAGCGGCGCAAAGCGTGTGGACAGGAAGAAAAGGCCCAGAACAAACAGAATGTGATCCAAGCCTTTGGGGAGGATGTGGTCGAACCCGACCGGGATATAGGTTGCGAACGTGGCCCAACCGCTTGCTTCGTCACCGCCGCTCAACTGGATGTCACCGCTGCTTTGACCGCCTTCGAGATAGCCGGTGTAGGGTTCTTCGACCCCTTGCTGGCGCAGCACCAGCGCGCCATAGGCCGCGGGCCAAGTGAGGCTGATGGCGTTTGCCCCATCCGGCAGTGGGCCGCTCAAGGACAAAACGGTGTCACGTGGCAGTTCCGTGTTGCCCACAACATCCACGTCGATCTGAGTTGTGGTCAGATCCACCGGCACGCCTCCAGCGGTCACGCTGAGGCTTTGGATGAAGTCCGACATGCGCGGCTCGAGTTCGCCTCTCAAGGCTTCAGGCTCGAGCGCGCGGAGGCGATCCACCTCTTCGGATGCGTCCAATGCGTCGGTGTTGTCGATCCCTTCAAGGCTGACATCAGCGACCAAGGCTTCGCCGTTCAGGGTGAGAGTGATGTCCACCTGACCTTCGGCCACTTCAAGATCACCAATCGCCGGGCGCACCTCGTGGGCGGACACCATGGCGGCCGCCATCATCAAACACAGACTGACCCAAATCGCTTTCATGACACACATCCTTTTGACCAACCGATGAAGTTGATGCATCCACGCGTGGCTTCAAGAAAAGTTTCAAGAAACCGAACAAAAATCGGCGCTTAAAGCGCAGTCATCCCATCGCGGAAGCGGCGCATATTGGCCTGATAACCAGTTGCGCTTTTACGCAGGCCTTCGATGGCCGCTGCATCAAGCGCGCGCACCACCTTGCCGGGGACCCCCATAACCAAAGACCCATCGGGAATTTCTTTGCCTTCGGTGATCAAGGCCCCTGCCCCGATCAGGCAGTTGTTGCCGATCTTGGCACCATTGAGCACCGTGGCCCCCATCCCAATCAGGGAATTGTCGCCAATCGTGCAGCCATGCAGCATGACCTTGTGACCGATAGTGCAGCCTTTGCCGATGGTCAGCGGATAGCCTAAATCGGTGTGAAGCACGCAGTTTTCCTGAATGTTGCTGCCTTCGCCCACGGTGATCACCTCGTTGTCGCCGCGCAACGTTGCACAGAACCAGACGCTGGCTGCGCTTTCGACGACAATGCGCCCGATCAGGTTTGCATCCGGTGCGACCCAAGTGTCTTCAGCGATTTTCGGCGCGATGCCGTCCAAAACGTAGAGCGTCATGTCAGGTCCTCGAATTCCTGTTGGAGCTTGCGAACGTGATCCACCAAGCCCGGCTGCTGCAAGCGCCGCAAGCGAGTGGCTGTGACAATGGTCTTTAGGCGCTCGAAGGTCTGGTCCAGATCATCATTGATCAGCACATAGTCGTAGCTGCCCCAGTGGCTGATTTCGTCCCAGCTTTTGAGCATCCGTTTGCCGATAGTCTCGGCACTGTCCTGCCCACGGCTTTCCAGACGGCGGCGCAGTTCCTCGATCGACGGCGGGAGAATGAAGATCGACAGGGTATGTGGGCCAAGGGACGAATTCACGATCTGCTGCGCGCCTTGCCAGTCGATGTCGAATAACACGTCGTTGCCCGCGTCGATCGCGGTCTGAACGGGTTTGCGCGGGCTGCCGTAGAAATTGCCGAACACATGTGCATGTTCAAGCATGTCACCGTTGTTCACGTCGCGTTTGAAGGCGTCTTCGCTCAGGAAATGGTAATGCTCACCGTCCACTTCGCCGGGACGCGGTGCGCGGGTGGTGACCGAGACCGAAAAACTGAGGCTTTCGTCCCAATCCAGCAGACGCCGCGACAGGGTCGATTTTCCTGCGCCCGAAGGCGAGGACAAGATCACCAGCAATCCACGTCGGTTGATCATGGCTTACTCCACATTCTGGACCTGTTCGCGCATCTGTTCGATGACGGTTTTCAATTCCAGCCCCACAGCCGTCAATGGCGCCGATTGAGCCTTGGAACACAGAGTGTTGGCCTCGCGGTTGAATTCCTGCATCAGGAAATCCAGCTTGCGCCCTACAGCGCCACCGGCTCCAAGAAGGGCTCGCGCCGCATCGACATGGGTGCGCAGTCGGTCAATTTCTTCGGTCACGTCAGCTTTGACGGCGATCAATGCCAGTTCCTGCGCGACGCGCTGTTCGTCAAAGCCGTCATGCGCGTCTACCACACGCGCCATAGCGGCGCGCATCCGGTCCGCCTGTTCGTTTTTTCGGGCTTCAGCGACAGTATCGGCTTGTGATACCAGAGCCGCGATCTGGTCCACCTGCCCATTCAGCACATCCTCAAGCGCCGCCCCTTCGGAGTTCCGGGAGTCGATAAAGCTGTCGAGAACAGGGGCGAAATCCGCAACCAGTGCAGCACGCACTTCCGCTGGGTCGGATTGCTGATGCGCAATGTCCATGACGCCGCGCACTGTGATCAGATCGGCGGCGGATGATGCAGTCAGCGACAAGCCCCGCGCCATGGCCTCTGCTTCGATGTGCATCATGGCGGTCAGGACGCGGTCAAGCTGCGCCTCGTTCAGTTCCTGTGCAGGTTCGGTGCCGTTGGATTGCAGCCGGAGCGAGACCGTCACGCTGCCCCGTGCCACGCGTTTGGTGACCAGCGCGCGCAGCGTCTGTTCCAGACCGTCGACCCAATCCGGCACCCGCACCCGGATGTCGAGGCCGCGAGCGTTCACGCTGCGCAGATCCCAAGTCCAGGTGAGGCCCAAAGCCTCTCCCTGCCCCGACGCAAAACCCGTCATGGATTGACGCATGTCTTTGTCCTCGTTCCCCCGATGTCAGGCGTTGGGTTACGCTGTGCGCCGATGTGATGCAAGCCGATGGCGAGCCGTGAGAAGTTAACCATTTGTTAAGATCCAAGACCAAATTGCGGCAGGAATGTGGTACCTCTTGGGTCGACACTTGGGATGGGACGACACGCAATGATCATCACGTCGATGACACACCATGCACTGACCCGGCACGGGGCGCGTGCACTTGAAATACTGGACACCTATTGGTCAGGCTTCGCAGTGCAGGGAGATCTGCCACTTTGGTCTGATGTTGATCCCGGTCAGTTTCAGGACGCCTTGGATCACGCTTTTCTGGCCGAGAGCTTTGGACGCTCTCATGCCCGCATCCGCGTGGCAGGAGGTTCGGTTTCTGACATGGCAGGCACACCGTGCTCGGGCCTCCCCCTCAGCCTTTTGATCCGTCCTGAGGATCGGACGGCGTTCAACGAGGCAGTACGCCTTTGCCACACAGGCGGTGCTGTCGACATTGACCTGACGACTGGCGCTAATGCTGCCAATCGCGATGTGTCCGCGCGGATGGTTCTCTATCCGCTCAGAGACACGACAGGACGCGTCACGCAACTCTTGGGGGGAGTGGCGGCTATCGGGGATGCACCTGCGCCCGCCGCAGGGCCGTTCGGCGTGGGCAAGGTACGTGCGCGCCCTGCCCTGGCGTGTCGGTCCAGGCTGCGTTTGGTGGTGGACAACACATGAAAAAGGGCGGCCCCGAAGAGCCGCCCCTTATTGAAATCGGTAAACCCGATCAGCCAGCTTTGGCGGCCAATTGTGCCTCGCGACGTGATGTCAGCTCTTCGGCCACAAGGAACGCCAGTTCAAGCGACTGAGACGCGTTAAGGCGCGGGTCGCAGGCTGTGTGGTAGCGGTCGCTCAGGTTTTCCTCGCTCACCGCCCGGACACCTCCGGTGCATTCGGTCACATCTTGACCGGTCATCTCGAAATGCACACCACCGGGAACGGTGCCTTCGGCATTGTGGATGGCGAAGAACTCGCGCACTTCGCGCAGGACCAGATCGAACGGTCGGGTCTTGTAGCCGGTGGACGACTTGATGGTGTTGCCATGCATCGGATCGCAGACCCAAGTGACGTTGGCACCCTCTTCGGCCACGGTCTTGATCAGACGCGGCAGATGTTCGCCCACTTTGCCCGCACCAAAGCGCGCGATCAGGGTCAGCTTGCCCGCCTCATTCTCGGGGTTCAGCTTGGCCATCAGCACCTTGAGATCTTCTGCGGTGGTCGTGGGACCACACTTGAGACCCACCGGGTTCAATACGCCGCGTGCGAATTCCACATGCGCGCCGTCCGGCTGACGGGTGCGGTCCCCGATCCAGATCATGTGACCCGAGCCAGCCAGCCATTTTCCAGAGGTTGAATCCTGACGGGTCAGAGCCTCTTCGTATTCCAGCAGAAGTGATTCATGGCTGGTGTAGAAATCGACAGTCGCCAAAGTGTGCGCCCGATCGCTATCGACCCCTGCAGCTCGCATGAAATCCAGCGTATCGCTGATGCGGTTGGCCATATCGCGGTACTTTTCAGATTCCTCACGGTCGGTGAAGCCCAAGGTCCACTGGTGCACCTGATGCACGTCCGCATAGCCCCCGGTCGAAAAGGCGCGAAGCAGGTTCAGCGTTGCTGCCGCCTGTGTATACGCTTGCAGCATCTTGGCCGGATCGGGAATCCGCGCCTCGGGCGTGAACGCCAGCTCGTTGATGATGTCACCACGGTAGCTGGGCAGTTCCAGACCGTTCACCACCTCGGTCGGCGCAGAACGCGGTTTGGCGAACTGGCCCGCCATGCGGCCCACCTTGACCACGGGCACCTTGGCACCGAAGGTCAGAACCATTGCCATCTGCAACATCACCTTGAAGGTGTCACGGATCGCATTTGCGCTGAACTGGTCGAACGCCTCGGCGCAATCTCCGCCCTGAAGCAAAAACGCATCGCCGCGCGACGCCGCACCCAGAGCTTTTTTAAGCTTCCGCGCTTCGCCCGCAAATACGAGCGGCGGATACTTCGACAGCTGGGCCTCGACAGCCTCAAGCTTTGCCTCATCCGTATAGTCAGGCATCTGCACCCGCGGTTTCGCGCGCCAGCCTGATTTTTGCCACTCGGTCATCGTCTCTACTCCGGTCAATCCAAGTAAGTTAGCGTTAGCGGCCCCGCTATACAGAAACCGCCCCGGTCTGACCAGCAAGGAATCGCCCCCGAACGCTTGACCCCGGGCGTCACTTCTGACCTTGTGACCTGCAACGTGCCGCAGAGCACTGCCCAAGGTCCGAGAAATATGCTACCGACACGCCAGACCGTTGAACTTGATCACGTCCCGAGCCGGCCGCGCCGGTTTGCTTTTGTCTTGCTGCCCGAATTCACCATGCTGTGTTTTGCGGCAGCCGTAGAGTCGTTACGGATCGCAAACCGGATGGCGAACCGCAAACTTTACGATTGGACCATTATCGGCGAAGGCGGTGAAGAAATCACTTGTTCGGCGGGTGTGTCGTTCCGACTGGATTCTGACCTCATCGAAATGAACCGTGACGATGTCGTCATCGTCTGCGGTGGGATCGACGTACAGAAGGCCACCACCAAGCGTGTCATCAACTGGCTGCGCCGCGAAGCCCGGCGCGGGCTGTCGATCGGTGGTCTGTGCACCGCCGCCTACTCTCTGGCGCTGGCTGGGTTGCTGGACGGCAAACGCGCGACGATCCATTGGGAAAATCAGGACAGCTTTACCGAGGAATTCCCCGAAGTGATGCTGACCAAGTCGATCTTCGTGGTCGATGGCAGCCGCATCACCACCGCAGGCGGCACAGCGTCGGTGGACCTGATGCTCAAGATCATTGCCGACGATCACGGCGAAGAACTGGCAGGTGCTGTGGCCGATCAGCTGATCTACAACTCAATCCGTACCGATCAGGATACCCAACGTCTGTCCGTGCCGACCCGCATCGGCGTGCGCCACCCGAAGCTGTCCAAAGTCATCCAGATGATGGAGCAGAACATCGAAGAGCCGATCAGCCCGTCGGTTCTGGCGCAGCAGGTCGGCATGTCGACACGTCAGTTGGAGCGTCTGTTCCGCCGCTACCTCAGCCGCAGCCCCAAGCGCTATTACATGGAACTGCGCCTGCAAAAGGCGCGCAACCTGCTGATGCAAACGGACATGAGCGTGATCAACGTCGCGCTTGCCTGCGGGTTTGCATCGCCTTCGCATTTCTCGAAATGCTACCGGGCACATTACGAAACAACGCCCTACCGCGAACGTGGGGCGCATGCCTCGCGCCTATCCGTCTGAAGCATCGGATCTGACATTGACGAGACAATCACTGCGGCAGAGCTGCGCGGCACAACAGTGTCGTTCCGACTCCTGCGGGTGGCTCTTTAACCACATGTGAAATATCTGTGGATAACGCTGACCCAAGGTCAATTTGCCATATCCCTAGGCAGCACCGCCCATTATTCTACCAGATGTAGTTGTTTGTTATCGATTTGGGAGGTGTAATATGAATTCGGCTGATATGGTTTGGATTCTGGTCGCTACGACACTCGTATTCTTCATGGCCATTCCGGGGTTAACGCTGTTTTACGGCGGAATGGTGCGCGCACGAAATGTCGTCAACATGTTCATGCAATGCTTTGCCACGGCCTGCCTTATGGTGGTCTTGTGGTATGCTGCGGGCTATTCGATCGCTTACGGCGACGGCAATGGCTATTGGGGCGGCTTTGGTAAGCTGTTCCTGAATGGAGTGACGCTGGACACGATGGTCGGCACCTTGCCGGAGATCCTGTTTTTCGCGTTCCAGATGACATTTGCGATCATCACGCCGGTTATCATTCTTGGCGCCTGCGCCGAACGGGTGAAATTCGGTTTCGTTTTGCTGTTCTCAGGTCTCTGGATGCTTCTGGTCTATGCGCCTGTGGCCCATTGGGTGTGGGGTGGCGGATTTTTGTCGGACGGCGGCATTTTCGGCGACCTTGGCGTGCGTGATTACGCGGGAGGACTGGTCGTGCATCAAACCGCCGGATTGGCCGCGCTGGTTCTTACCATGGTCATCGGGCCCCGGCTCAACACCAAAAGCAACCCGCATAGCCCGGGTCTCGTGATGATGGGGGCTGCGATGCTCTGGGTTGGATGGCTTGGCTTCAACGGAGGCTCGGCACTTGCTGCGGATCCGACAGCGGCCATGGCAATGACAGTCACCCTGATCGCCGGTGCCGCATCATCACTTTCATGGCTTGCCTGGGAATATGTGAAATTCGGGAAGTTCACACTGGTTGGGATGGTCACAGGCACCCTGTCCGGTCTTGCCGCAATTACCCCGGCCGCCGGGTTTGTCGATCCGGCCTATGCGTTGCTGATCGGAGCGATTGCCGGGATGATGTGCCAAGAAGCGGTCTATCTGTTGCGTCGGTTCGGTATCGACGACACGCTGGATGTGTTCGCTGTCCATGGTGTTGGTGGTGTCTACGGGTCGATGATGATCGCTCCCTTGGGCATTGCGAATTGGACGGCTCAGATCGGTGGTATCGCCATTGTCGGAGCCTATACGATCTGCGTCACACTGGTTCTGATCTTCTTCTGCAAAGGTGTCGTGGGCATTCGTGTGTCCGAGGAACATGAGAACTCGGGCCTCGACAAGGTGCTGCATGGTCAACGCGGATACGAACTTCTGACCTGACCGACTCACAAAAGGCATGGGCTGCAGAGGCCAGCCCATGCCTCTCTTCGCGGGATTTCGCACAAGGATATTCAGGAAAATCCAGCTCAAAAACTGACGCTGAGACATTTTGAGATTGAAGATGAGACACGTCGCTGATATTTTAGGCGAATTAAAAATTTATTCTTCCGACTGTTTTTTCACTGTTTTTGTTGTGAGGTTTTCAATGTCTTTTGCTGTAATTTATATTGTTTTGTCTATCATTCTTGTTGGCGCCACTTTGGCCATGCAGGCCCCGGCAAACGCGGCTCTGGCGCGCGCCTTGGGCGATCCGGTTGCTGCGGCAGCCTTATCTTTCGGGATTGGTTTCATCATTTTGACTGCCATCGCGGTCCTACGCGGAGCCGAGACTCCAAATTTCAGCGCCCTGAACTCGATCCCGTGGTGGGCGCTTTCCGGCGGCGCATTGGGCGCACTTTGGGTGCTTGCTGCGATCCTCGCAGTGCCGCGTTTGGGCGTTGTGACGATGTTTTCAGCCATGATCCTTGGACAACTCATTGCGGCACTGATGATCGATGCGGTCGGTGGGTTTGGCCTGCAACCCCGCGACCTCAACCCCACGCGCCTGTTGGCCGTAGGTCTGGTTGGGGCTGGGGTCATTCTGTCCAACCAGTAGCCCCACGCTTTTCGTCGACGAAAAGCGGGACATGCGTCGACGCATGTTCCAGCGCTCCAATTGCAAGTCAGTATCAACCGCAAATTCAGAGGGTTGAGCGGTCCGCCATCCCCCTGTAAAGCGCCCCCATCCAAAGGGGAACGCCATGTCCACCGCGCTCAAACTCGCTGTAGGAAGCTTGCTGGTGGGAGTTATTGTGCTTGGGCTCAAGACGCTGGCGTGGTGGATCACCGGGTCTGTGGCGCTCTTGTCCGACGCGTTGGAAAGCACTGTCAACCTGACCACTGCCTTTGCTGCGTTGATCGCCATCCGTGTGGCGCAGCGCCCTGCGGATGCAAATCACCCGTTCGGACATCACAAGGCCGAATTCTTCAGCGCGGTCTTGGAGGGGGTGATGATTATCATCGCAGCCCTCTTTATCCTGCGCGAAGCCTATGCGGGCTTCTTGTCCCCGCGCGCGCTTGATGCTCCAATCGAGGGGCTTTTGATCAATGGTGCAGCCACCGCGTTGAATGCGATTTGGGCCATGGTGCTGGTGCGTCAGGGACGACGGTTGAAATCCCCTGCCCTTGTCGCAGACGGCAAACATCTGTGGACAGATGTGCTGACCTCGGTCGGAGTCGCCGTGGGGGTGTTGGCCGCCTTCGCCACTGGCTGGTGGCTGTTCGACCCGATCATGGCAGCGCTTGTGGCAGTCAACATCCTGTGGTCAGGCTCGCGGGTGGTGAAAGAGTCGCTGAGTGGCCTGATGGACGAGGCGGTGCCCGAAACCACGTTGGCGCGGATCCGCGAGGCGATCTCTGACAAGGCCCATGGTGCGGTCGAGGCGCATGATCTGCGCACACGCCATGCCGGAAAGGTGACTTTTGTCGAGTTTCACCTTGTGGTGCCGGGGGACATGACCGTGTTCGACGCGCACGAGATTTGCGACCGGATCGAAGCAGCCATTGGCAAGGCCGTGCCCGACAGCCGGGTGACGATCCATGTTGAGCCGGAGCACAAACAGAAACACACCGGGATTGTCGTTCTCGACTGAAGCCAGCTGCATCGCCGCCATTGCCTCCAACAATTTATACCTGAGGCGAAACTGCCGCGAATTCGCTAAACTCCTGTCAATTTTTGTCGTTATCCGGAAGGTCTTGCGAGCATACCCGCGCAAGCTATTACTCCGATAATGAGACATAGCCAATGGCCACAATCTATGACCTCATTGAGGTTACCAACATTAGTCCGGACACGACCTATTCTGCGGCGGCGGGCAATTACATCGGCGTTGTTGATGGTATGGTCGGCACCTCGCTGGACGATGGTGAATTCGACGAGGGCGATCTCGTCACCATTGGAGGTGTGAATTACACGATCACGCTGATTCAGGAACCGTTGAGCAGCGGCCGTTTTACTCTGACCGATGGCACCAACCGAAGCTTTAATCCGCAAAGCGAAGCCAACCTTTCGGCTACATTCCTGACTCTCGCGAACGGGACAGAAACCAGGTACTTCATCGTTCCCAATGATAGCTATGGCGACATGGATATCGCCGAAATCCGGACGGGCAGCCTGGAAGATGTCGCGGGGAACGACTCGGCCATACAATCCACAACAGACAATAATGTCTCCGTGGTGTGTTTTGCCAATGGCACTCTGATCGGACGCCCGGATGGTGGGGCCACGCGGATCGAAGACCTGCAAATTGGTGACCTGATTTCCACCCTGGATCGCGGCACGCAAAAGATTGTCTGGACCGGGTTCCGATCTGTTGGATCAGCACAACTTATGGGCCAGCCACACCTAAGGCCCGTGCGCATTGCACAGGACGCTCTTGGTGATGGCACGCCAGAGAGTGACCTTTACGTTTCTCAGCAACATCGCGTGTTTGTCAGGTCGCGCATTGCCGAACGCATGTTTGGAACCAAGGAAGTGCTGGTTCCGGCCAAGGAGTTGGTCGGCCTCGATGGGATCAGTGTAAGTACCTCTTTCATCCCGTTGACCTATCATCACCTCATGCTCGACAAGCATGATATCATCTATGCAAATGGCGCGTTGTGCGAAAGCCTTTACCCAGGTCCCGAAGCGCTGAAGACATTACGACAAATCGCAATGTCGCCTGAAGTGCCGATTGCCGACGATCCAGAGCAGTCCTTTGCTTTCCCTAAAGTCCGCCCCTTTGCGACCGGCTCAAAAGGTCGAAGCCTTGCGCGGCGGCACAATAAGAACAACAGAGACCTTAATACGTCTAAGACCCGAAAATAGAACTTTAAACGCGACTGAGCCGCGAAGTTCTTATCGTGCTTGACTGGTTGGGACGCTTATGTCCCGAAAGATGACATCCGATACAGGGCACCGTTGCCCACGCTCAGGAACCAGAGTGCCCCATCCGGGCCTTGGCGGACATCGCGGACGCGCTGGGTGCTGTCCCCTTGGATCTGTTCGACCTCCTGTAGCGGCGCGCCTTCGAGGCGGGAAATGTAGTCGAACTTTAGTGATCCTGCGAACATGTCGCCTGACCATCCCCGGATCGGACCATCGTTGTAGAAGGTCAGCCCAGACGGCGCCATGGATGGATCCCAGTAGGTCACTGGCTGCTCCATACCGGGCATGGACGTGCCCTCGCCGATGCTGCGGCCCGAGTAATGCGTGCCATAAGAGATCACCGGCCAGCCGAAATTCGCGCCTTTCTGGATGCGGTTCACTTCATCCCCGCCGCGTGCGCCATGTTCGGTGACCCAAAGCTGACCGTTACTGTCCATCGCCGCGCCCTGCGGGTTGCGATGACCGTAGGACCAGATCTCGGGCTGAACGCCTGCCGTGTTCACGAACGGATTGTCCGAAGGCACCGCACCGGTCTTTGTAATGCGTAAGACCGATCCGTTGTGCAGGCTGCGATCCTGTGCTGTGTCATCAGACCCACGATCGCCGACCGTGATGAACAATGTCCCGTCTCGCGCCTCCACGATGCGCGAGCCGAAATGTCGCCCCCCGCTCGACCCGGGCGCGATTTCGAAAATCGTCTCGTGATCAGTAAGTGCCGTGCCATCGGAATTGAGCACTGCCTTGGTCACCGCCGTGCCGCTGCCACGACCTTGCCGTTTGGCATGGGTGAAGAACAGCGTGCGGCTTTGCGCGAAATCACGGGGCACAAGCACGTCAAGCAAGCCGCCCTGCCCGTCCACATCCACTTCGGGCGGCGTGCGCAGCGTCACGACACCCGCACCCGGCGTGACGAGCAAAACGCGACCGTCGCGTTCGGTCACAACGATTTTACCCTCTGGCAAAAAGCCAAACGCCCAAGGCTCGTCGAGCCCGGTCACCACTGCCGAGACCTGCATCTGGCCGGCACTGGTCTGGATCGTTTCCGACGTGACTTGCGCCATGGCCGGGGCAAGTGCTGCGGACGACATCAACAAAGACACTGAAAGTGTAAGGCGGCGCAGGGCGGTCATGGGCAGAACTCCATTCGTCACATCTATCGTCTGAAATAAGTGCATCTGCCCTTGCGGCAACTGCACTTACGAAGTCGTGAGCGGATGCTGGATGGCGGAAAAAGATTCGAAATGTCCCAACCTCAAACCCTAAGTTGTTGAAAACGTGGGCGGCGCACCGAGCACCTTGCAATGCGTGAGGCCTTTTCTTTTCCACAGCATCTGAATATCGTCTTTGCGAGAACACAGCGATGTTCCAACACGGGAGAATAATTATGAAAAAGTTTCTGACAGCCACAGCGGCTGGCGCGTTGATGGCGGGTTCGGCCTTTGCAGCGAGCCATTCCAATGAAATCAAGATGGGTATCATCCTGGGCTTCACTGGCCCGATTGAATCCCTGACACCTGCTATGGCGGCCGGTGCCGAAATGGCGATTACCGAAGTGTCCGAAAGCGGCAAGCTGCTGGGCGGTGCAACCGTGTCCGCCGTGCGTGCGGATTCGACCTGCGTCGACAGCGCCGCCGCAACTGCAGCCGCCGAGCGTTTGATCACGTCCGACGGCATCAGCGCGATGATGGGCCCCGATTGCTCCGGTGTGACCGGCGCGGTTCTGGCCAACGTGTCTGTGCCCAACGGCATGGTCATGATTTCGCCCTCCGCCACCTCGCCCGCGCTGTCGGCAGCCGAGGACAATGGTCTGTTCTTCCGCACCGCACCCTCAGATGCGCGTCAAGGTGCCGTGCTGGCCGGGATCATGATCGAAAAGGGCATCACAAGTGCCGCTGTAACCTACACCAACAACGACTATGGCAAGGGCTTTGCCGACGCGTTTCAGGCCGCCTACGAAGCGGCTGGCGGGTCGGTGACCTTGTCCGCGCCGCATGAAGACGGCAAGGCGGATTACTCGGCTGAAGTCGGTGCTTTGGCGTCTGCCGGTGGCGACGCTCTTGTCGTGCTGGGGTATGTCGATCAGGGTGGCGCAGGCGTCATTCAAGGCGCGCTCGACACGGGTGCATTCGACATGTTCGCCATGGGCGACGGCATGATCGGCGACTCGCTGGTCGAACGGTTTGGTGACGATATCGCCGGCATGATCGGCACAGCGCCGGGTTCAGACAATGCGGGCGCTGCGATTTTCGCAGAAATGGCAACGGCTGCCGGGATCGATGGTACATCGGTCTATGCGGGTGAATCCTACGATGCAGCCGCGCTGATGCTTCTGGCGATGGCCGCCGCAGGATCGAAAGAGCCGGGCGACTACCAGTCCAAAATCTTCGACATCGCAAACGCACCGGGCGAGCAGATCCTGCCGGGTGAGTTGGGCAAGGCGATCGACATCCTCGCGGCGGGCGGCGACGTCGACTACCAAGGCGCCACAGGCGTCGAACTGGTCGAGCCGGGTGAAGCGGCGGGTTCCTATGCGGAATTCACTGTCGAAGGCGGCGCGTTGACGGTTGTCGGCTACCGCTAAGCCGTCTTTGGCAACCAACACCAAGCGGCGCGGGAGTTATCTCGCGCCGTTTCACTATAAAAGGCGGGCCCGACAACACCGCCACAGGGATTGACGATGATCGAGGTGAAAAACCTTCACCGCCATTTCGGCGGTTTCCGAGCCGTTGATGGCGCTACTCTCGAAATCGAGACCGGCTCCATCACTGGCCTTGTCGGCCCAAACGGAGCGGGAAAAACCACGCTTTTCAACGTGGTGGCGGGCGTTCTTCCACCAACCTCCGGGCAGGTTTTCATGGCCGGTGAGGACATCACCGGACTGCCGCCGCACACGCTGTTTCACAAAGGGCTGCTGCGCACGTTCCAGATCGCGCATGAGTTCAGTTCCATGTCCTGCCGCGAGAACCTTATGATGGTGCCGGGCGGACAGACGGGTGAAACGCTCTGGAACACATGGTTCGGGCGCAAGCGGATCGCGGATGAAGAACGCGCGCTGCGGGCCAAGGCAGACGAGGTGCTTGAATTCCTGACCATCGAACATCTGGCCGACCACAAGGCGGGTCAGGTGTCTGGCGGTCAGAAGAAACTGCTGGAGCTGGGCCGCACCATGATGGTGGATGCGCGCATCGTCTTTCTGGACGAGGTCGGTGCAGGTGTGAACCGCACCCTGCTCAATACCATTGGAGACGCGATCATCCGGCTTAACAAGGAACGCGGCTATACGTTCTGCATGATCGAACACGACATGGATTTCATCGGTCGGCTGTGTGATCCGGTGATCGTCATGGCCGAGGGCAAGGTGCTGTCGAAGGGCACAATTGACGAGATCAAAGCGGACGAACGCGTGATCGAAGCCTATCTGGGCACCGGTCTGAAAAACAAGGAAGCGGTCGGATGAGCGGCAACCCGTATCAGGACGACCGCGGAAACAAGGACGCGTCGATCACCAATCCGCACGGGGCTGGCACTTTAACCGCTTCGGGCACGCAGGTGCGCGCCATGCCGGGTGGCGGCGGGCCCTTCCTGATCGGCGAGAACATGACCGGTGGATACGGCAAGACTGGCCCCGACATCCTACACGGCTGCACCATCGCGGTGGAGAAAGGCGAGATCGCGGTGATCGTTGGCCCTAATGGTGCCGGCAAATCGACCGCGATGAAGGCGGTGTTTGGAATGCTGGACCTGCGCGAAGGTCGCGTCCTGCTGGATGGCGAGGACATCACCCAACTCACACCACAGGCGCGGGTGCGCTATGGCATGGGCTTTGTGCCGCAGACATCCAACATCTTCACGTCGATGACGGTGGAAGAGAATCTCGAGATGGGAGCCTTTATCCGCGAGGACGATTTCCGCAGAACGATGGAGCAGGTCTACGAGCTGTTCCCGATCCTGCACGAAAAGCGTCATCAGGCGGCGGGCGAATTGTCCGGCGGTCAGCGCCAGCAGGTTGCCGTGGGACGAGCGTTGATGACCCAACCCAAAGTGCTGATGCTGGACGAGCCAACAGCGGGTGTGTCGCCCATCGTGATGGACGAATTGTTTGACCGCATTATCGAGGTCGCCCGCACCGGGATCTCGATCTTGATGGTGGAACAGAATGCCCGACAAGCACTTGAAATTGCTGATAAAAGTTATGTCTTGGTGCAAGGCGCGAACGGCTATTCGGGGACCGGCAAGGATTTGCTTGCAGATCCCGATGTGCGCCGGTCGTTCCTTGGTGGCTGACGGGGCGCGCTTGGAGATGTGGAATTTGCATATTTTTGAAAAGAAGAAGTCTGGACGTCTGAGCGCCGCGATATGCATCAGCATGATGCTTGCCCTGCCGGTGGCCGCACAATCGACAGACGCCGCTCAGACCTGCAAGTCAGAGAGTTGGGAGATTACCCTGACCTCTATAACCGAAACCGGTCAGGCGGTACTGCGGATGGACGGGGTGGATGTGGTGCTGCTCGCGCAAATCCAGCAGGCTTTCGGAGATCACGCACTGGTCGCGGTGTCGCCCGAAGCAGGGTTTGTGCTGAACGTCGTGCTCCGCGCCAGCGGAGACGAGATGATCAGAGTACAGCCGCTGGGCAAAGAAAGCGCCGAAGAAGCCGCTGACTGCGACGACGCTTTTCGTGAAGCGGTCACCGGGGGCGCATCGCAATGAAGCCGGGTGATATGGCATTCCACGACATACCCCGCAAGGAGACCACCTCATGGACCTGCTGAACGGCTTTGTGGCGCTGGCCAATTTCGTGCTGATCCCGGCGATTGCTTATGGCAGCCAGTTGGCGCTGGGGGCGTTGGGGGTGACGCTGATCTACGGCATCCTGAGGTTCTCGAACTTCGCTCATGGCGACACGATGGCTGTGGGCACTATGGTCACGGTGCTCGCGACTTGGGGATTGCAAGCCATGGGGGTCAGTCTGAGGCCGTTGCCCACAGCCCTGCTTGCGATTCCGGTCGGCATCTTGGGGGCGACGGCACTGGTGCTGTTGACGGACAAGTATGTCTATAAATTCTACCGCGCGCAGAAGGCCAAACCGGTGATCTTGGTCATCGTGTCTATGGGCGTGATGTTTATCTACAACGGTCTGACGCGCATCATTATTGGCCCTGACGATTACCGTTTTGCGGATGGCGAGCGGTTCGTGATTTCTGCCCGAACCTTCCGTGACATGACGGGGCTTGAGGAAGGTCTGGCACTGCGCACAACGCAGGTGATCACTGTTATCACCGCGATTGCCGTGGTGGCGGCGCTGTTCTGGTTTTTGAACAAGACGCGCACGGGCAAGTCGATGCGCGCGTTTTCCGACAACGAGGATCTGGCGCTCCTGTCGGGCATCAACCCCGAGCGCGTGGTGCTGGTGACATGGCTGATCGTGGCGTCATTGGCGACGGTGGCGGGCGTGCTTTACGGCCTCGACAAGTCGTTCAAGGCGTTCACCTATTTCCAGCTATTGTTGCCGATCTTTGCCGCCGCCATCGTCGGAGGGCTTGGCAATCCGCTGGGGGCCATCGCCGGCGGCTTCGTGATCGCCTTTTCCGAGGTGGGGATCACCTATGCTTGGAAAAAGGTGCTGGTGTATATGATGCTCCCTGCCCTTGAGCCCGAAGGCTTGGTGCAGATCCTGAGCACCGAATACAAGTTCGCAGTCAGCTTTGTGATCCTTGTGATCGTGTTGCTGTTCCGACCGACCGGTCTGTTCCGGGGGAAATCGATATGAGAACCGTTCTGCTTTTCGGGGCTGTGGCCTGTCTCATTTTGGGAACCGGATTTTTGCAAAGCTGGAACTCGGCACTGCTGATCCTGAACATGGGGCTGATCAGCGCCGTGATGGCGCTGGGGGTGAACCTGCAATGGGGTCTGGCGGGGCTGTTCAACGTAGGTGTCATGGGATTTGTGGCGCTTGGCGGCTTGGCGGTTGTGCTGATTTCAATGCCGCCAGTGGGTGCGGCATGGCAAGCCGGTGGCGGTGGTATCTTGTTGGGCCTCGTGTTGGGTGCGGCAACCATCGTGGCGGCGGTGCTGGTCTGGGCGCGCACATCGGGCAAACTGCGCGGCTGGGGCACGGCGGGCGTATTGCTGATCGGGATGGTGATCTACCGAATGGTACTCGACCCTTCGGTCGAGGCGGTCGAGGCGGTTGATCCGGCGTTGGCGGGATACTTGGGCGGGTTAGGTCTGCCGGTGTTGCTGGCGTGGCCTGTGGGCGGAGTTCTGGCGGCGGGCGCCGCCTATGTGATCGGCAAGACGGCGCTGGGCTTGCGGTCTGACTACCTCGCCATCGCGACACTGGGGATTGCCGAGATCGTCATCGCAATCCTGAAGAACGAAGATTGGCTGGCGCGGGGTGTGAAGAACGTCATCGGCCTGCCCCGCCCGGTGCCTTACGAAGTGGATCTGCAGAACGATCCCGCCTTTGTGGAGCGCGCCGCCGGTTTCGGGCTGGATGCGACCACAGCATCGACGATCTACGTGAAGATCGAGTACGGCTTGCTGTTTGCCGCCGTCCTGATCGTGCTGCTTGTGCTGTCGCAGCTTGCGTTGAACAGCCCGTGGGGCCGGATGATGCGCGCGATCCGCGACAACGAGACCGCCGCTCGCGCTATGGGCAAGGATGTGACCGCGCGCCATTTGCAGGTGTTCATTCTCGGCTCGGCCATCTGCGGCGTGGCAGGCGCAATGATGACCACGCTGGACGGGCAGTTGACGCCGGGCAGCTACCAACCATTGCGCTATACGTTCCTGATCTGGGTGATGGTGATTGTTGGCGGTTCCGGCAACAACCTTGGTGCGGTCTTGGGTGGGTTCCTGATCTGGTTCCTTTGGGTGCAGGTAGAACCGATGGGGCATCTTCTGATGTCGCTGATCACGGCGGGTATGGCGGATGGGTCCTGGCTTAAGGCACATCTTCTTGACAGCGTGCAGCATATGCGCCTGCTGACCATGGGGATCATCCTGCTTTTGGTGCTGCGACTGAACCCCAGAGGCCTGTTGCCGGAACGTTGAAATCGACCCGCGCCGTATGAGACCTTTCGGCAAGAGACGGCGCGGGCAGAAGTCCTTACTCTGATGTGACAGGCAGAGGGTCGCCGCGTCTGCCGAAAGGACGACAGAAGAGAGCAGAACCATGCGAGATATTCCGATAGCCGAGCTGAACGCATTGGTGGTGGATGACCATCCCCTGTTCTGCGACGCACTCATGCTCACCCTGCGCTCCATCGCCGACTTCTCTGAAATCCAGACGGCCGGGACAATGGATGCGGCCCTCGCCAAAGTTGCTGCTGATGCGGATTTCGATCTGATCCTGTTGGATCTGAACCTGCCCGACGTGAACGGCCTTGATGGGCTGGTCCGGCTGCGGACAGCGGCACCGAAATCGACAATCCTGATCGTGTCGTCGATGGCCGACAACCGGATGATCAGCCACGCACTCAAGGCTGGCGCAAACGGGTTTGTCCCCAAGCATTCGCAGCGCGCGGTGTTCCGAAGGGCCTTTGACGCAGTGCGCGAAGGTCAGTCGTTTGTGCCAGATGGCTATATTGATCCGCAAGGACAGGACAGCAATCGCGACGCCCCGGAAGAGGCGTTGTCGCGGCTGGCGTCACTGACCAATCAGCAGGCGCGCATCCTTAACCTGATCTGCGAAGGCAAGCTGAACAAGCAGATCGCCTTTGATCTGTCCATTGCCGAGACCACCGTCAAAGCCCATGTCACAGCGATCATGCGCAAGCTGGGCGTGCACAGCCGGACCCAAGCTGTGCTGATCGCCCAAGAGGCGCGCTTTAACCGAGTCTTGCCAAGCGACGTCTGATCCTTCTATCATCCCCGATAGCCAACACTTGGGAACCAAAGAGTGGAAGGAAGCCGGGTATTTCCTGAGGCCGAACGTTCTGAGACCACCAAAGAGGTCATTTCAGTCGCGCAAGTGCGCTGTGATGATCCCGACCCCGCAGACCAAATAGCCAAACAACTCGGACCGGGACCTTTCGAGCTTGTTTGTCTGTTTGTGTCTCCGGAGGCGGATTTCGCAGAACTGGTGGCCACCACTGCGCACCTCTTTGGGGGCGCAGATGTTTTGGCATGCACCACGGCGGGGGAAATTGGCCGTGCCGGGTACGAAGACGATCAGATCATTGCCGTAGCGTTTCGCAAAAATCACTTTAAAACAATCACATACTCTATTGAAAAGCTTGACGAAATCGAAGAGCAATCGGTCGCCGATGCATTGATCGAAGCCCGGCTGTCGCTGACGCAGAAGACCCCTGACTGGACGTCGGAATTCGCGTTCCTCATGGTCGACGGGTTGAGCCTTCGGGAAGAGCAGTTGACCGCATTCCTGTCGGCAGGCCTTGGTCCGACGCCGCTGTTCGGGGGCTCCTCCGGCGATGGTACGCGGTTCGGCCAGACATGGCTTGCCCGAAATGGCGAAGTGATGCGCAACGCGGCGATCGTGGTGGTGGTGCGCTGTGACCGCCCCGTACGTGTGTTCAGCCTGGATCACCTGGTTCCGACCGAGCAGCGGATGGTGGTGACCTCGGCCTCGCCCGAGGATCGCGTTGTGCATGAAATCAACGCAGAGCCTGCAGCATTGGAATACGCGCGACTTCTCGGGCTGGATTCGCACCAGTTGGACCAATTCACCTTTGCCGAACACCCGGTGGTGGTGCGGCTGGGCGATGTCCATCACGTGCGTGCAATCCAGCAGGTCAAGGAAAACCACGATCTGGTGTTCTTTTCGGCCATCAACGAAGGCATGGTTCTGACGCTGGCGACCCATGATGACATCGTCGCCCATCTGGACCGTGGGTTGAGCGACTTGGGCAAACACGACAAGCCCGAGTTCATTCTTGGCTGCGATTGTATCTTGCGCCGGATCGAAGCCGGGCGTTTGCAGAAAACCCGGGCGGTGTCAGATGTTCTGAGCGCGCACCATGTCGTTGGGTTTTCGACCTATGGAGAACAGATCGGCGGCTTGCATGTGAACCAGACCCTGACGGGTGTGGCCATCTACCCGCCCCCCAGCGACGAGGCGACCCGTGTCCCTGATTGATCCCACAGACAGTCTGGAACGACAGAACGAAAAATTGCTCAAGATCGCTGACAGCCTGATGCGGCGCGTCGAATACGGTGTGTCGCATTCCGGCGCGGCTTATGCACAGTTCGAACGTGCGGCCCTGCTCGAAAAGCGTGTGCGCGAGCGGACGCTCGAGCTGGAACGCACGCTGGACCTGCTGCACGACGCCAATGGCCAGCTTGCTCGCGCCAATCAGGAAACCGAAGCGGCGCGGCGCAACCTTGCCGACGCGATCGAGACCATTTCCGAAGGCTTCGCACTTTTCGATCCACATGACGACCTTGTCATGTGCAACTCGCGCTTTTGCCGGGATTTCCGCGATACGGCAGATGATCTCAAGCCCGGTCTTGCTTTTGACAGCTATGTCGACCGGGTCAGCCGGTCTGCATATCTGCATCTGCCAGATCATCAGGACCGCAACACTTGGGCCAAGATGCGCCGTCAGCGCCACAAGGACCGGCGGGTGATGTTCAACGTGCAACTGACGCATGATCGTTGGCTGCAAGTCTCGGAACACCGCACCGCGAATGGCGGCACCGTGGTGCTTCAGACAGACATCACCGACATCATGCGGGTAGAACGTCAGGAACAGGCCAAGCTGCGGGACAAGCAGACGCGGATGATCCGTGCGACGCTGGATCACCTGAACCAGGGCGTGTGCATCTTTGACGAAAACGCGCGGCTTGTGGGATGGAACCAAAAGCTGGGCAGCCTGCTATCGATCCCCGCGCGGCGATTGCGGATCGGTGCGTCATTTACCGGGCTGTTGGATGATCTGGATGACACATTCCAGTTCACGCGCGGCATCGACCGGTCGTCGTTCCGGCGTTGGGCCACGTCAGATGGGCTGCGACAGCCTGTGTCCTTTGAGGTGCAGCGCGGAGACAGCATCGTTCTGCACATCTTTGGGCGCGCCATGCCGGATCGGGGGTTCGTGATCTCGTGCACCGATGTGACGGCCGAACGCGAGGCCGCGCAAAAACTCTACGAGTTGAACGAGATCCTCGAACAGCGCGTGATGGAGCGCACACTTGAGTTGGAAGACGCGCTGAGTGCTGCAGAGCGGGCCAATGCTTCGAAGTCGCGCTTTGTGGCGGCAGCCAGCCATGACCTGTTGCAACCCCTGTCGGCGGCAAAACTGTTCATGGCGTCCTTGTCCGACAAGATCGAAACCCCAAACGAACAGGCCGTGCTTGCCAAGGCCGAGACCGCGTTAGGCGCGGCCGAACAGATCATCGACGCATTGCTCAACATCTCGAAACTGGAAACTGACGGGTTGAGTTTCGACATTCGTCCGGTCGCTCTACGCGAGATTTTCGATCCCCTTCGCGACGAGATGGAAATGCTGGCGGCCCAGAAAGGTTTGGTGCTGCGCATCGTCGACAGCTCGCACGTGGTCGAATCCGATCCGTCCTACCTGCGCCGGATTGTTCAGAACCTGCTAACCAACGCCATACGCTATACCGAAACGGGTCGCGTGATCGTCGGCGCCCGGCGCAACGGCGACTCTGTCCGGATCGAGGTCTGGGACACCGGGCCGGGGATTGCCGAAGAAAACCAAAACACAATTTTCGAAGAGTTCCGCAGGCTTGATACCAAGGCCAGCAACAATGACGGGCTGGGCCTTGGGCTGGCCATCGTGGAGCGTGCCTGTGCAAGGCTGGGTCATCCGCTGGGGCTGTGGTCAGAACCCGGGCGCGGGTCGTGTTTCATGCTGAACGTGCCGCTGGCCCGACAGGCACAGTTGCACATGCCAGTGAAGTCACGCAATTCATCGGCGATGAGCCTGCTGAAATCCGGGTTGATCATTCTGCTGGTCGAAAACGACCCGCAACTGCGACGCGCCATGTCGATCCTGATCGAAAGCTGGGGCGTGAGCGTGATCGAAAGTGAAGACGCGGAAAGCGCGCTGGACCTGATGGAGGATCTGCAGATTACCCCGGATGGGTTACTTCTGGATTACCAGTTGGGCGACGGCGCATCCGGCACCGAGCTTTTCGAAGAACTGACACGCCGACTGGGTCGCCTGCCCTGTGCTATCGTATCTGCGGAGCGCTCTGCGACATTGCGGCAAGAGACGAAACGACTCGAGATCGACCTTCTGCTCAAGCCGCTGGACAGAACCAAGCTGATCGACTTTCTGCACAGTACCGCCCGCGAAATCGCAAGCTGACCGTCACTCTGCCACTTTCTTTCCGGACTTGGCGTCGGGCGAGACAAGGTAATCCTTGACCCGTTCGGCAATTGCATCCGGCCACCGTCGGGTGCGCAAGGCCACGGCTTCGGACAAGACCAAAGTGCCAGTGATGGTGACACGTGTTTCCGCACCAGTGGTGGCGCTCAGTTCCAGCCACATGCTGCTCCGACGCAGTTCCCGCACCGACAGGCGCCATGTCAGTCGATCCCCCAGACGGCTGGGCGCGGGGAATTCGGCGCTGATGTTGACAAACGGCAAGGACAGACCATCGCTACCCTGAATTTGGCTCATTGGCCAATCCAGCGCTTCATCGAGCCAATTTTCGATAACGGTATGAACCATGTCGAAGTATCTGGGCAGAAAAACGATGCCTGAAGGCTCGCAATCGCGAAGCATGACATCGTGAACATACTGATAAGCCGGCATTCCGGGGGCGTCCTGTGTTCGTCTTTTTGGGTCCGTTTCGGGCAAACTGCGCATACGGTATCCCACTGTATTCCAGAACAACGATGAACTTTTCAACTTTTTTTGTCACTGCCGCTCAATTTGATGGCGCGACTAAGGTCGTAGACCGGCCTGCTCTGGCCCGTTTCAACGACCGATGACGATATCCGCCCTCAAGCCGCCCATCGTCTCGCTTTCACCTAAACGCAGCACACCACCATGCGCACGCGCAATGTCAGCGGCGATTGCCAGACCCAGCCCGACACCTGATCCCTTGTCCTGATTGCGGGCCGGGTCCAGCCGTACGAAAGGGCGCAGTGCCACATCGCGCTGGTCGGTGGCGATACCGGGGCCATCATCTTCGATCCGGATGCGCAAAGACTTGTCGGTCAAGGCCACGGACACTTCGCAACGCGATCCATAACGCTCGGCATTATTTATGAGGTTTTCCACCGCACGCCGGATCGCCATCTGACGCAGCATCACCTGCCCGGTTCCCGTCGCTTCGACCAGTTTCACCGGCACGCCGCTGCGCCCGCAATCCTCAACGACTTGCTGAACAAAATCAGGAATGTCAGTGGGTTCGGGCTGGGCGCTGTCTGCATTGCCGCGCGCGAAATCCAGAAACGCGTCAATCAAGCGCTGCATGTCGTCGATATCGCGCTCAAGCGGCTCGCGATCTTCGTCATCGAGCATCGACACCGCCAGTCGCAAGCGGGTGAGCGGCGTGCGCAGATCGTGACTGATCCCCGACAGCATCATGGTGCGCTGTTCGATCTGCCGTTCAATGCGAGCGCGCATGTCTAAAAATGCATGCCCCGCCGCCCGAACCTCGACCGCACCGGACGGTGAATACGGTACATGCCGCCCGCGCCCGAACGCCTCGGCGGCGCCGGCAAGCCGGGTGATCGGCCGCAACTGATTGCGCAGGTAGAGGTAAGCGATGACCGTCAGCACCGCGCCAAAGACGACCATGTTCACCAAAAGCTGGTGCGGATTGGACGCAGACGCCCGTTCTCGGTCGAATTCGATCAGAACCAGAGGATCGTCGCCGCGCTGCACCCAGACCAGAACCGTCCAATCATCGACCAAATGCGCCCGTTCGAACCCGATCACATAGGAGCGCAGCGTGCGGATCACCACGATCCCCGAAAAGTCATACCACCGCCGCAGATCCTGCGAAGGCAAGGCGTCCGGTTCCGTCGGCAGAAAATCGAGACGCAGCGCTCTGGCGATCCCCGGATCATCCACCCATTGTGGATCAAGCGAGGTGTTTATCTGCCGGGCGACCTCGCGGGTCATCTGTTCGGTGACGCCTTCGAAATGCCGTTGGACAAACACCACAGAGACCACCAGCTGCAACGCCACGACGGGCAGCAGCAGGATCAGAGCGGCGCGCCCGTAAAGGCCTCGGGGCATGTAGCGTTTGAGCCAATCGAATGTCATGCTGCGACGCTACTCCAGCTATGGGCAAAACGGAATGTCCGGGCGCGACAGGGATTGCATTTCCCGGTGCGCCCTGATGCTGTCAGGTCATGATGCAGGATCCCCAACCCGACTTTCAGCCCGAACCGGGCATTGCCGAGTGGCTTGCCCCCGGTCTACGCCGCGTGCTGGCGCCGAACCCGTCGCCCATGACCTTTCGAGGCACCAACACATATTTGGTCGGTGACGGCGATCTTGCGATCATCGATCCTGGTCCATCCGACGAAAACCACTTGAACGCCCTTGTGCAATCCATTGGGAAAGAACGCGTTTCCGCCATTCTTGTCACTCATGCTCATGTTGATCACTCGCCGGTGGCCCGCGCTCTTGCGGACAGAGTAAACGCGCCGATCTACGCGTTCTCGGACGCCACAGGTGGACGCAGCGCTGTGATGCAGCAACTCGCTGCAACCGGCCTGATGGGCGGTGGTGAAGGTGTGGATCACGATTTTAGCCCGGACATCCAACTTACGGATGGTGAAACCGTGTCGGGCGACGGATGGACCCTGCGCGCCTTGCACACGCCCGGCCATTTCGGCAACCACCTCAGCTTTGCATGGAATGACGTACTGTTCTGCGGCGATCTGGTGATGGGATGGGCCAGTTCTTTGGTGTCTCCCCCAGATGGGGATCTGACTGACTTCATGGCATCCTGTCGGCGGTTGCGGTCGCAAGACTGGTCCGTGTTTCATTCCGGGCATGGTGCGCCGATCCTTGATCCTGCGGAGCGGCTGGACTGGTTGATCAGCCACCGACTGTCGCGCGAAACGGCCGTGCTTGAGGCGCTACAGGACGGCCCCGCCACGAGCGCCACCCTCGCCAAGCGCATCTACACCGACACTCCGGCGGCACTGCTTCCTGCGGCCACACGAAACGTCCTTGCGCATCTCATTGATCTGCATGGGAAAAACATCGTGTCCCCGATAGGATCACTCCACGCCGAGGCGCTTTTTTCCCTGACGTGACGGCGATTTCATTTTTTTCATAAAACCCTCTGGACGTGGTCCGACACTGTTGCTACACCCCGCCTCGTGTTCCGGCGTAGCTCAGCGGTAGAGCAGTTGACTGTTAATCAATTGGTCGTAGGTTCGATCCCTACCGCCGGAGCCAAAACTTCCAAGAAAGCAATGATTTAGCTTATCCTGCACCCTGCAGGCTTGGACGATTTTGGCATATTGGTTCGCGCTTATCGTCTGGCGGAGCCGTCAGAGCTTCCCGACCCGCGCATGAAACCTGTCCAGCTCACTTTGCGTGGGCGCGTGGCCGGTGAAGGTTTTGACGTAGTTGGGAATTCGCGTAAGGCGCAGGTCGAGATCTTCCTGCACCTGCATCGAGATATAGCCGATCTGCACCAGATACATGGTGCGCGCACGGACATCGGATTCGTTCACCGGATAGCCGAACCGTTCGAACATTGCGCGCAAAGCAGACAGGCGCAGCTCGTCCGTGGCGTTGACTGTTGCCGCGACTGCATCGGACTGGTGTGCCCAGCCCCGAATGGCGAGGTCGAGTTTGTTTTCAAACCCACCCCCCGGCAAAAACACGGCGATCATGTTCAACGCCGCTTCGGCGATGGTTTCGGCAAACGCCTCTGACGCTTGAACCAGACGTCTGGTGTTGGTTTCGTCCCAGTCCTCAAGCAGCGCCTGCAGCACCGCGTCTCGATCCTCGAAAAACCAGTAGAAGCTGGTGCGCGACAGGCCAAGGCGACTGGCCAATGGCTGAATCTTCACCGCGTCGATCCCCGAATCGAGAAACGCCTCGCGGGCCGCGGCCAGCCAGACCTCGCGGGATCCGCGCCATCCTTTTGCTTTAGGGTCGATCTCCAATGCGTCCGCCATGTCGCAAATCTATGCGTAGATGTCGGCGGCGACAAGCAAAATGGTCAGCTATGAACACAAACTTGACAGGTATGAACATTTAGAGCAACGCTGGCTCAAAACGCGCGGAGTGACCATGTCCAACGACCCCCTTCTGCAGCCCTATCAGCTCAAGCATCTGACGCTGCGCAACCGCATCATGACCACCAGCCACGAACCGGCCTATCCCGAAGACGGCATGCCTAAGGCGCGTTATGCCGCCTATCACGCGGAACGTGCCAAGGCCGGTGTCGCGCTGGCGATGACAGCAGGATCGGCGGCTGTGTCCAAGGACAGCCCGCCCGTCTTCAACAACATCCTCGCCTACAAGGACGAGGTTGTGCCCCATATCCGGCAACTGACTGATGCCTGCCACGATCACGGCTGTGCGGTGATGATCCAGCTCACGCATCTGGGGCGGCGCACAACATGGAACAAGGGCAACTGGCTGCCGTCAGTTTCTTCCTCCAAGCACCGCGAACCAGCGCATCGGGCGTTTCCCAAGCTGGCCGAGGATTGGGACATCGAACGCATCATCACCGATTTCGCGGATGCCACTGAGCGGATGAAGGAAGGGGGCATGGACGGGATCGAATTGCAGGTCTACGGCCACCTGCTTGATCAGTTCTGGTCACCGCTGACCAATGATCTGGACGGGCCATATGGCGGTCAGACGCTCGACAGTCGGATGAAGCTGTTGCTCGACGTGCTGACAGGTGTCCGCAAGCGTGTGGGTGATGAATTCATCATCGGCATTCGTTACACCGCCGACGAGGCCGAGGCGGGCGGGATTTCGCCCGAAGACGGGATCGAAATCTCGAAACGGCTGGCCGCGACCGGTATGGTGGATTTCCTGAACGTGATCCGGGGCCGCATCCACACCGATCCGGCAATGACAGACGTGATCCCGGTGCAGGGTATGAAAAGCGCGCCGCATCTGGATTTCGCGGGCGCCGTCCGCGCAGCGACGGGCATGCCAACCTTTCACGCCTCGCGCATCCCCGACGTGGCCACCGCGCGCCATGCGGTGCAGGCGGGTCTGTTGGACATGGTGGGTATGACTCGCGCGCACATGGCCGATCCGCATATTGTGAAAAAGATCATCGAAGGCCGCGAGGATGACATCCGCCCCTGCGTCGGCGCGACCTACTGTCTGGATCGCATCTATGCCGCGGGTGAGGCGCTGTGCATCCACAACGCAGCGACGGGCCGCGAGCTGACCATGCCGCACGAGATCACGCTGTCCGAGACCCGCAAGAAAGTGGTGATCGTCGGCGCCGGTCCCGCTGGACTGGAAGCGGCGCGTGTCGCGGCAGAGCGGGGGCACGACGTGACCGTGTTCGAGGCCCAGCCCGATCCCGGGGGTCAGGTGCGCCTGACCGCGCAGAACCCGCGCCGCCGCGAGATGATCAGCATCATCGACTGGCGCATGGCACAATGCGCGGCGCGCGATGTGGACTTCCGTTTCAACACTTGGGCCGAGGTCGAGGATGTGACCGCACTGAACCCCGATGTTGTGATCGTCGCCACTGGCGGTTTGCCCAATACCGAACTCTTCGAGAGCGGTCGCGAGAATGACCTCGTCACCTCATCCTGGGACATCATCGCGGGGGATGTGAAACCGGGACAATCGGTGCTGGTCTATGATGAAAGTGGCGACCACCCTGCCCTCATGGCGGCCGAAGTCGCGGCCAATTCAGGCAGCACAGTCGAGATCATGACACCTGACCGCACGTTTGCGCCCGATGTGATGGCGATGAACCTCGTGCCGTATATGCGCGCGCTTCAGGACAAGGATGTCACCTTCACCGTCACCCGGCGTCTCAAGGACGTGCAGCGCGATGGCAATCGCCTGAAGGCCGTGATCGGGACGGATTACAGCAATCACACCAGCGAAAAGACCTATGACCAGATCGTGGTCAACTACGGCACGATGCCGCTCGATGATCTGTATTTTGCGCTTAAGCCGCTGTCATCGAACGGCGGCGCGGTCGACTACGACGCCTTGATCGCAGGCGCGCCGCAGGACATGGCGCGTAACGAGGCTGGCACGTTCCAACTGTTCCGCATCGGTGACGCGGTCAGCGCGCGCAACACACACGCCGCGATCTATGACGCGCTGCGCTTGGTCAAGGACATCTGAGGCATGCACATGCCACATATTCAGGCAATTTTCTGCTGGTCACGCGCAGTGTTTGCGCCCTGTTGCCACCCGAAACCGACGCCGTGGAAACTGCTTTGAAACGTGGGTCGCAAACCGATTTCGCTGCGTCGCAATCCACGACGTCGCGCCGCGATTTGCATGCGATTGCGCGATCAGAGGCCACGGCCTTGGATCATTTTCCTTCCACCCCATCGCCTTTGGGCGAAAGACCATATTCATAGGTGTCCCATGCTGCGTGAAGCCGATGTCCTGTCCACGTTGATGCGTCGCAAACCGGCGCATTCCCTTGCACAAGATCTGTATTGCGACCCCGGTGTGTTTCAGGCCGATATGGAGCGGATCTGGTACAAGGAATGGCTGTTCGTGCTGCCGTCCTGTGAGATCCCAAAAGCGGGCAATTATATCGTCCACGACATCGGCGCCTATTCGGTCGTAATCGTGCGCGGCCACGACAACGAGATCCGCGCCTTCCACAATTCCTGCCGCCATCGCGGGTCGGTTCTGTGCAAGTCGAAGAAGGGATCGAATCCCAAGCTGGTCTGCCCCTATCACCAGTGGACTTACGAACTGGACGGCAAGCTGCTTTGGGCGCGCGATATGGGCCCGGACTTTGACCCTTCGAAACATGGTCTGACGCAGGTGCATTGCCGCAACCTGTCGGGAATGGTCTATATCTGTTTGGCCGACGAAGCGCCTGACATCACGGAATTTGCCCAACAGACCGCGCGCTATCTGGCCCCGCATGATCTGGAGAATTCCAAGGTCGCGTTTGAAAGCACCATTGTCGAGCATGGCAATTGGAAGCTGGTGTGGGAAAACAATCGCGAGTGCTATCATTGTTCGGGCAATCACCCGTCGCTCTGCCGCACCTTTCCCGAAGACCCGCGCTATATCGGGTCGGACAATTCGGGCGTTCTGTCCGAGGTGGCATCAAACCACGTGACCCGCTGCGAGGCGGTTGGTGCACCATCCGCTTTCCTTGAATCCGCGCTGGGCGATTGGCGGTACGTGCGCACGCCGCTGTTGGATAAGGCGGAAAGCTATACGATGGATGGCAAGATTGCGGTGACCAAGCCGAACTCCTCGATCCCGTTCAAGGACGCTGGATCGCTGCTCAAGTACAAATACCCCGGCTGTTGGAACCACTTTCTGTCGGACCACATCCTGCTGTTCCGCGTGACCCCGATCAGCGCGATGGAAACCGAAGTATGCACCAAGTGGATCGTGCACAAGGATGCCGTCGAGGGGCAGGATTACGATCTCAAACGCCTGACAGAAGTGTGGCTGGCCACCAATGACGAAGACCGCGAGGTGGTCGAGAACAACCAGCGCGGCATCCAATCGCCAGCCTACACCCCCGGTCCCTATTCGCCGACGCATGAAGGCGGCAATATTCAGTTTACCAACTGGTACGCAGCAACGATGATCCGCGGGATCACCGGTGGCGTCACCCCGATTGCGGCGGAGTGAACCGATGGCCTTGGACGTCGATCTGACCGTCACTTCCGATGCGGGCATCTGGACCGATGGCGAACCGCTGGTGTGCTGCGCAGTGGTCCCCGAAGCGCCGAACACGGCGACCTTCAGCTTTGTCTCGCCCTCGGGAAAGCAGTTTCGCTATGAGCCGGGACAGTTCCTGACACTGGAATTGCCCGTTCCAGGCGGGACGTTGTGGAAGACTTACACAATCTCCTCCTCGCCCTCGCGGCCGCTGACCATCGCCGTGACGGTCAAAGCCCAGCCGGGCAGCGTCGGCACGCGCTGGATGCTGGACCACCTCAAGCCGGGGATGCAGATCAAAGCGACGGGACCAGCGGGTATCTTCACCTTGCCCCGCGCGACCAAGAAAAAGTATCTCTTTATATCCGCCGGGTCGGGCATCACACCGTCGTTGTCGATGACCACGTACCTCTACGACCGGGGCACCGATATCGACATCGTGTTCGTCAACTGTGCGCAGCGCCCGCAAGACATCATCTGCCGCCAGCGGCTGGAACAGATGGCAAGCCGGGTGCCGTCGATCAAACTGTTCTTCATTGTCGAAGAGGATGACCCCTACCGCGTTTGGACAGGGCTTCGCGGGCGGTTGAACCAGTTGATGATCGGTCTCATCGCAGGCGACTATCTGGAACGCGAGATTTACTGTTGTGGGCCGGAACTCTTCATGGACGCGGTGCGCGACATGCTCATTGGTCTGGGCTACGACATGGAGCGCTATAACCAGGAAAGCTTTGTCGCACCCGTCAAGAAGGAAGAGCAGCTTCCAGAACATGACGACGTCATCCCCGATGACAGCGCCACCGCCAGTGTCGCCTTTGCCCGGTCGGATGTCACGACAGAGTGTCTTGAGACAGATACGGTTCTGGCCGTCGCCCGCAGCGCCGGGATCGTCATACCGTCTGGCTGCACCTTTGGCGTCTGCGGCACCTGCAAGATCCGCAAAACCGCCGGCGAGGTGCACATGGTCCACAATGGAGGCATCTCGGAAGAGGACATCGACAACGGCTATATTCTGGCCTGCTGTTCGAAGCCCATCGGCGCGGTCGAGATCGACGTCTGATGCTGCGTGCAGGTCAACCCGCAAGCAGAGCACCAAGCGCCATCGTCACCGCTGCCTGAACAGGGTCGATGACAGGGAGGCCCAGCTCTGCCTCAAGTGGGCGGCGATGCCGGGCCATCCCGGCACAGCCCAAGATCACAACGCCTGCACCATGCGCCCTGAGCGTGGTGCCCGCCTCGACCAACCGGGCATAGGTGCCCTCCCCGCGCGCGCTGTCATCGACGCTCATATTCAAAGCAATCTCGCCTGCCAACCTGTCCAGAACCTGCATGCGCGCCATATAGCGGCGATGGCGCGGGATTGACCCATCAGCCAACGCAATGATCCCGAACCGATCCGCACGGGCCATCGCGGTCAGCACGCCGCTTTCCTGAATGCCGAACACCGGCTGCGGCACCACCGACCGGCAGGTGTCGATGCCGGGATCTGAATAGCAGGCGATCACAAAGGCGGCTGCATCGGGGCGCGATTGCATGAGCGCGGCCAGCGGCAGGACCACACTGTCGGAATCGCGCTGACTTTCGATGCCGAACGGGCCTTCCTTCAATGTCAGGCATTCGATGGCTGGACCGCTTTGCAGGCTGAACGCGGCCAGCGCGTCGCGCAGACCATCGGTCACAGCCTGATTGGAGTTCGGATTGATGACCACGATGGGTCCGGTCACTTGAGGATCTCCGCTCCGAAATTGGCGGCCGGGTCGGTTTCCGGCAAGCGTGTTCCCGTCAGCCCCGACAGATCGCTGCGCCCGCGTTTGACAAAGGCGCCGTCGCCCGGCTTCGCAACCAGTTCACCCTGATCCACAATCCGCCGCCCACGTGTGAGCACGGTTACCGGCCAGCCGGTCACTTCCATCCCCTCGAACGGGTTGTAGTCCATAGCGTCATGCATGTCGCCCACGATGCGGGTCTCGGTCGGATCCCAGATCGCGATATCGGCATCCGCGCCAATCGCCAGCGTGCCCTTGGTCGGGTGCATCCCGTAAAGCCGCGCAGCGTTGGTCGAGGACAGCGCGACAAACTGGTTAAGGTTGATCCTGCCTTTGACCACACCTTCCGAAAACATCATCGGAAGCCGCATCTCGATCCCCGGCATACCATTGGCGATCTTGCGGAAATCCACGTCGCGCCCGTTGGAAAACTTGCCGGTGTCGTCGAACCGGAACGGCGCATGGTCCGAGGACACGACGCTAAACGTCCCCCGCGCGATATGCCGCCAAAGCACCTCTTGCGTATGGGTGTCGCGCAGAGGCGGCGAACAGATGTATTTCGCGCCCTCCATGCCCGGACGGTCCAGATCGTGTTTTGTCAGGAACAGGTATTGCGGGCAGGTTTCGCCAAAGACATAGGCCCCGTCAGCGCGGGCCTGCGCCACCAGTTCCGCCCCCTTGGGTGTCGACACATGCACGATCATCAGCGGCGCATTGGTCAGCTTGGACAGGCTGATCGCGCGATTGATCGCCTCTTCCTCGGCCAGACCGGGGCGCGCAGGGGCGTGGTATTTCGGTTCAGTGTAGCCGTTCTCGGCAAAGGCGGTCGCCATCCATGTCAGCATGTCATGGTTTTCCGCATGCACCATTGTCAGCCCGCCATGCCGTCGCGCAACGGTCAGGATGTCCAGAAACTGCGCATCGCTGACACGGGTTGCGTAGGTCATGAAAACCTTGAAGGACGTGATGCCTCGGTCGAATACGCCCGGCAGTTCCTCAAGAACCGACGGGTTCGGGTCGGTCAGGATCAGATGGTAGGAATAGTCGATCACCGACTTGGGGGCCGCCCGACCATCATAGGTGGCCAGCGTATCGGCCACGCTCTGCCCCGGTTTCTGTGCCGCGAAGGGCACGAAACAGGAATTGCCCCCGAACGCAGCCGAGATCGACCCGGACTCGTAATCGTCCGACGTCATCAGCCCCATGCCGCTTTCCTGCGCGATATGGCAATGCGTTTCGATCCCGCCGGGCAGGACCAGCTTACCCGTGGCGTCGATCACGTCTTCACCGCTCAGGTCATGGCCCAAGGTCGCGATCTTGCCGTCGCGGATGCCGATATCGGCGCTGAACGTTTCGGACGCAGTGGCAAGCGTGCCACCCTTGATCACCAGATCATGCTGCATGATGTCGTTTCCCTTCTAGCCCAATGCCGCCAGCTTGCGATCCAGCCTGTCCATCAGCCGCGTCAGTTCGTCGTGATCGGCCTTGGTCATCGACGGCCCCGGCGCGCGCACCTTAGGGGACGCCAGCACACCCCGACGGTGCAGGATTTCCTTGCGAATGGCGAGGCCGATGCCCAACTGCTGCTCGTATCGCACCATCGGCAGATAGGCGTCGAACAGATCTTCCGCCCCGTCCACATCCCCCGACTTGTGCCGTTCGACCACTTGCACCAGCATCTCGGGATACGCGAACCCGGTCATTGCACCATCTGCGCCGCGCGCCAATTCCTGAGGCAGGAAAAGCGCGGCGTTGCCCGTCAGGATCGACAGGCGCGGTGTGTCGGAAGTGCCGCTCTCAGACCGCACGCGGGACAACTTGTTCAGCCCCGGCCAATCCTCGTGTTTGAGCATGACGATCTGGTCGTGATCGCGGGTCAGCTGCAGGATGGTTTCAACGCTGAACTGAACACCTGTGGTCTGCGGATAGTCCTGCACACAGACCGGCACATCCGGCCCAAGCGCCTTGCAGACCTGCGCGAAATAACTCTGCAGTTTGACCTCGGTCCCCAGCCCCGGCATCGGCGCCACCATGACGCCCGCCGCACCCGCGTCCATCACGCTGTGCGACAACCGCGCCATGTTGTCCAAACCGGCTCCGGACACGCCAACGACAACCGGAACGCGGCCCGCAACCCGGTCCAGCACATGGCGTGCAAATTGCGCGGATTCCTCGCCCAACAGTTTCGGCGCTTCGCCCATAATGCCAAGGATGGTCATGCCCGTCACACCGCAGTCGAGGTAGAAATCCACCATCCTGTCCGTGCTGTCCAAATCCAGCGCCCCATCCTCCGCAAACGGCGTTGCGGCAATGATGAAGACGCCCGCAGAATTCCTGTCGATCCGCTGTGTCATCGTCCCGTACTCCCTGAAATCTTGTCGCCCCGGTCGTTGCTGCGCCGGGCGATCCGGTAGGGCCAGAATACCTATCCTGTTTCGACACACCAGCACCTACGGCCATGATCTTCAACGTGCTGCGGGTTGCACGGATGGCTGCAAGCTGGCACAGCTATGTGCATTCACTGCGGAGCACCTCATGTCCAAGACCGTCTTTCTGATCAACGGCCCCAACCTGAACCTTCTGGGCAAGCGGGAACCCGCGATCTATGGCGCGGACACGCTTGAAGATGTGGCGAACCGCTGCGAAGCGCTGGCGAAACCTGCGAAGTTCGATCTGAAGTCCATGCAGTCGAACCACGAAGGCCAGATCATCGACTGGATTCATCAGGCGCGCGACGAGGCCCAAGCGATCATCATCAATCCTGGTGCCTTCACACACACCTCGGTCGCGATTTATGACGCGCTGCAAGCCTATGAAGGGCTGGTGTTCGAAGTCCACATCTCGAATGTCCACAAACGCGAGGCGTTTCGGCATCATTCGTACGTGTCCCCCCGCGCCGAAGGCGTGATCGCCGGGTTTGGCGTGGAAGGCTATGAACTGGCTCTGCGACGGGTGATCAGCCTCTTGGGCTAAGCCCTAGAACGGCCCATCCTCCAAAACGCCATCCGCCGACATCTGTGCGTAAAGCAAACCTTCGCGCAACCCACGATCCGCGACAGACAAACGGTCTGTCGGCCAGCAGCGCAGCAGCGCCTGAAGGATCGCGGCCCCGGACATGATCAACGCCTGACGGTCCAAACCAATGCGTGGATCGGCACGGCGGCCTTCCGGACCAAGCTCCAGATACCCCGAGATCACCTTTTCGATCTGATCCGAGGTCATACGCAGACCATCCACCTTGGTCCGGTCATAGCGCTTGAGGCCCAGATGGCTGGCGGCCACAGTCGTCACCGTCCCGCTGGTGCCGACGATCTGGAATCCTTCACGCGTCTGTTCGTCCTTGTAAGGCGCAAACTCGGCAAGGTTTTCCTCAAAATACCAGCTCATCAAGGCGTACCGCGCGGAATCGCTTTCCACGTCGGAAAACTGGTCACGCAAAGTCGCAACACCCAACGGCACGCTGATCCAGTCCACCACGCGGGCGGCGGGAAACGGGCTGTCCTTGGTGTGGAATCCCGCATGCAGCCGCATGATCGCGCGGGGACGTTCAAAGGCGGGCACGGCTGTCAGATCAATCCAGACCAGCTCGGTCGACCCACCGCCGATATCCACCACCAGCAATTGTTCGGTCTTTGTGCTGACCAGAGGCGCACAAGAGATGACGGCAAGACGCGCCTCTTCTTCGGGCTGGATGATCTCAAGGTTCAGCCCGGTCTCGCGTTTGACCTGACGGATAAAGTCGCGAGCGTTGTGCGCACGACGGCACGCCTCGGTCGCAACCAGCCGCATCCGTGTCACCTCGTGGCGGCGGATCTTCTGCTGGCACACCCGCAGCGCGGAAATCGTCCGGTTCATCGACGCACGGCTGAGCCGTCCGGACTTTTCAAGCCCGGCACCCAGTTGGACCGATTTGGAAAAGCTGTCGACCACATGAAATTGGTTGCCCTTGGGCTGGGCAATCAACATGCGACAACTGTTTGTGCCCAGATCCAGCGCGGCATAAAGCTCTGATGGATCGGGCCGTGACGGCGCGGGGCTCTCTACCGGTTTCGGGAATGCGCCCGCACCTTTGGGACGCTTTGGCGCCATGACTTCGCGCCTTCCGAATATGTAAGTTACCCCGACCCTAAGCCCGCTTTGAATGCGGCGCAAGTTTCGTGATCACTTGCCGCACAGTTATGAAGCCCCTTCATGCAAAGCCTGAGAATTTTGGACCTGATATGGCATCGTAATACCCGCCGGGCAGTCCTATTGTCGCCGTGGGTCGCAGACGGAAGCGGACAAGTCGAAATTTGCACTTATGTCGTGCATGGCCTCAATTACGAAGACGCAAGCAGAGCAAAGGAATCACGAACATGCCGGACGTCACAATTGTCTATTGGCGGGATATCCCGGCTCAGGTGATCGTAGGCAAAGGCCGTCGTGGTGCCAAAGCCCAACTGCCCGAACGGTTCGAACAGGCCATCGACCGCGCCGCAATGAAAATCGGCGCGTCGGACACCGACAGCTATCTTGCCGAATGGCGCAAGGCCGCGCCCTACGAGCTCGAAGGCGACCCCGAAGAGGTCTGCTCTGCCGAGGCGGCCCGCATTGATGCGGAATACGACAAAGAGCGCCTAAAAACGCTGATTGATAACGAAGGCTGGGCGTAAACCCGCATGACCCTGAGGGAGGCCATCATGGCATTGTTGAATTTCCGCAAGCGCGAAACCGTCGAAAACGGCACCACGCCCGAGATGGAGGCGTTCCTTAAGGGCTATTCCATCGAGGTGATGCCGCGCACCGCCGAAAAGGTCGAGGATTTCCGCGAATTGCTGGCCCCCGGCACCCGCGTCTACATCGCCCATATCGAAGGCACACCGATCGAAGACATGGTGGCAACCGCGAAGCGACTTGCTGACGATGGCTACCCGGTCATGCCGCATTTTCCGGCCCGTATCATCAAAGACGCAGCCACGCTGGCAGATTGGATCGCGCGCTATCAGGGCGAAGCCGGTGTCGATCAGGCGCTGCTGCTGGCCGGAGGTGTGGCCAAGCCCCACGGCGACTTCGACAGCTCTATGCAGCTCATGGAAACTGGCCTTTTCGACAAGGCGGGTTTCAAGCGCCTGCATGTCGCCGGTCACCCCGAAGGGAACAAAGACATCGATCCGAACGGCGGCATGAAAAACGTCGAAGACGCGCTGCGCTGGAAACAGGCGTTTTCGGAACGCACCGATGCCAAGATGGCGCTGGCCACCCAGTTCGCGTTCGACGCCGACCCTATCATCAAATGGGTGGACGACCTGTCAGCAGCAGGTATCAAGCTGCCGGTGCATATCGGCATCGCTGGCCCCGCCAAACTGCAAACCCTGATCAAATTCGCCATCGCCTGCGGTGTCGGCCCGTCGCTCAAGGTACTGCAAAAACGCGCCATGGACGTCTCAAAGCTGCTTCTGCCGTATGAGCCGACAGAGGTGCTCACCAAGCTGGCCGCGCACAAGGCAAAGAACCCCGAGTTCAACATCGAACAGGTGCATTTCTTCCCGCTGGGCGGCATCAAGACCAACGCAACCTGGGCCATCGAAAACGGTGGTGCCGGCACAGCCCCCGCCGTCACGAACTGATCCGACCTGATGCCTGCCCTGCTTTTTGATCTCGACGGCACCATGCTGAATTCGGACCCGATCCACGAGGCTGTGTTCACCGAGCTGTGGGCCTCGCGGGGGCTTCCAACCCCGCACGGTTTTTATATCGAGCAGGTACATGGCCGCCTGAACGTCGATGTCTTCGCCGACCACCTGCCGGACGAGCCCGATCCGCAAGCGCTGAGCGAGTGGAAAGAGGCGCAGTTCCGCGACCGTTTGCCGACCCCCTATCCCGAAACACCGGGACTTACGACGTTTCTGGACCACGCGCAGGCGCAAGGCTGGCAACTGGCCGTGGTGACCAACGCCATGCGCCTGAACGCCGAAGCGATGCTCGGCGCCATTGGCCTGCGCGACCGGTTCGAGGTGATCGTCATCGGCGAGGAGTGCGCCCATGGCAAGCCACACCCACTGCCATACCTGACCGCGATGGAGCAATTGGGCGAAACACCAAAGACCTGCATCGCGTTTGAGGACAGCCCGTCAGGAATGCGCGCCGCTGCCGCCTCCGGAGCCTACAGCATCGGCGTCCGGTCCGCGCTGACTGACGACCAATTGCGCGCCGTCGGCGCAAAGATGACCATTGAGGATTTCACAGACCCCGCGCTGCCAGATATCCTGGCCCGCATTGAAGGAGTAGCCGCATGACCCGCACGATTGTCGAGTCCAAGACCAAAACCGCCATAATCGGGTTCGATCAGCCGTTCTGCGTCATCGGTGAGCGGATCAACCCTACGGGCCGCAAGATCCTGAACGAAGAACTGGAACGCGGCGATTTCAGCCGGGTCGAAGCCGACGCGCTGGCGCAGGTTGCAGCCGGTGCCAACATCCTCGACATCAACTCGGGAGCGGTGTTCTCGAACAAGATGGCCGAAGACCCGCGCTACGCTGACAACAATTTTGTCGAACCGACGCTGATGCGCGAACTGGTCCAGCGGGTGCAGGCGATCACCGATTGCCCGCTTTGCATCGACTCGTCCGTTCCCGGCGCATTGGAAAACGGCCTTGCCGCCGCTGAAGGCCGCCCACTGCTGAACTCCGTCACCGGCGAGGAAGAGCGGCTGGAGCTGGTGTTGCCACTGGTCAAGAAATACAACGTGCCTGTTGTGGCGATCTCGAACGACGACACCGGCATCTCCGAAGACCCCGATGTCCGCTTTGCTGTCGCCAAGAAAATCGTCGAACGCGCCGCTGATTTCGGCATCCCGGCGCATGACATCGTGGTCGATCCACTGGTCATGCCGATTGGCGCCATGGGCACTGCCGGGCTTCAGGTTTTCACCCTGGTCCGCCGTTTGCGCGAGGAACTGGGCGTGAACACCACCTGTGGCGCGTCCAACATCAGCTTTGGTCTGCCCAACCGACATGGCATCAACAACGCGTTCCTGCCCATGGCCATGACCGCAGGCATGACCTCCGCCATCATGAACCCCGTCGCCCTGCCTGTCGGTCCCACCAAGATTGCCGAAAAGAAAGCCGAAGTGGCTGCGTCGGGGATCGTACTGCCCGAAGACATGGATGATGAGACCTTCTGCATCCTGTTCGGACTCGGATCGACCAAGCCGCGCCCGGGCAAGGAAATGGAAGCCATCCGTGCCGCCAACTTCCTCACCAACAATGATGAAGGCGGTGGCGCGTGGATCGCATTCAACCGTCAGCCGCCGAAAGCCGGTCAAGAAGGTCGGGGTCGCGATGCACGCACCGGTGGCCGCCGCCGCCGCGCCTGATCTTCTTCTTTTTCAAAATATGCCGGGGGGTTTGGGGGGCTGGCCCCCCATCGGTCGGACCGCGCAAGCGGTCCGAACCCAGTCTACAGCGCGACGCCGCGCCGTCCTGCCAGATCGGTGAAATACTGCCACGCTACACGGCCTGACCGCGCCCCGCGGGTGGCCTGCCATTCGATCGCTTCGGCTCTCAGGGTCGCATCATCGACATCCACCCCGTAAGCGTCACAGTAGCCCCGGATCATGGCAAGGTAGTCGTCCTGATTGCACGGGTGGAACCCAAGCCAAAGCCCGAACCGGTCCGACAAAGAAACCTTCTCCTCGACCGCCTCAGACGGATTGATCCCCGAAGATCGTTCATTTTCGATCATATCGCGCGGCATCAGGTGGCGACGGTTCGATGTGGCGTAAAAGACCACATTGTCTGGCCGGCCTTCGACGCCCCCATCGAGCACCGCTTTCAGCGATTTGTAATGCTGATCATCATGGCTGAAGCTCAGGTCGTCGCAGAACAGCAAAAAGCGGTGATCCGACACCCGCAGCAGGTTCAAAAGCCGCGCCACGCTGGGCAAATCCTCGCGCTGCAATTCGACCAGCTTGACCGGGATATCCTCGGCCAGCACAGCGGCATGAACTGCTTTTACAAGGCTCGACTTGCCCATGCCCCGTGCGCCCCAAAGCAGCGCATTGTTGGCAGGCAGACCCCGCGCGAATTGGCGGGTATTGGCCAGAAGCGTGTCGCGGCTGCGATCCACACCCACCAAAAGCTCCACCGGAACACGGCTGACCTTGGGCACGGGCTGTAAATGATCGGGATCGACATGCCACACGAACGCGTCTGCCACGTCGTAATCCGGGGCTGGCTGCGGTGCCGGAGCAAGTCGCTCCAGCGCGGCGGCAATCCGCTCCATCGGGTCGGTCACTTCTTCGCGTCCTCGTCGAATTCACGCATGAGCGGGTCGTCGTCCATACCCTCGGCGGGATCGTCTTCGAACCACAGGCCCTGCGCCTTCAGCTCTTTCTCACGCTTTTTCTCAACGCGGCGGACGAGAATGATCGACACCTCGTAAAGCCCGTAGACCACGGTAAAGAGGATCAACTGGGTCACCACGTCGGGCGGTGTCACCAACGCGGCCAGCACCAGAATACCGACCATCGCGTATTTGCGCACAGCCCCCAGACCAGCGGCAGACACAAGGCCTGCCTTGCCCATCAGCGTCAACAACACCGGCAATTGAAAACACAGCCCGAATGCCATGATGAACACCAAAGACGTTTGCAGGCTTTCGTTAACCTTGCCGAAGAAGGTGATCTTCAATCCCTGATCGGCCACCGGCGCAACAGCGGTCGGATCGACATCGACCGCGCCGGATAGCACGTTGGCAAACAGCGACGGCGCGTCGGTAAAGCCTAGGAAGAATGCCATCGCCAGCGGCGTCACGACATAATGCGCGAACGCGGCACCAGCCATGAACATCACCGGCGACGCGATGATGAACGGCAGGAATGCGGATTTCTCGGATTTATACAGACCCGGCGCAATAAACCGCCACATCTGGTGCGCAATCACCGGGAACGCCAAGGCAAAGCCGAACACAAGCCCGATGCGGAACAGCACAAACAGGTATTCCTGCGGGCTGGTATATTGCAGCGTCGGCGCGGGATCACCCAAGGCACGCAGTGTTTCTTCGATCGGGACCAGCAGGAAGCGCAGCACATGCTCGGCCAGAAAATCGCCTTGGACCGGGATGAACAGCACACAGATGCCAGCAAACAGTGCCAGCACGGATCGGATCAACCGAGTGCGCAGCTCTGCCAAATGTTCGATCAGCGGCGCGCTGCTGTCCTCGATATCGTCATCCCGGGCACTCATCTCAGGCGTCCTTTTCCGGAGCGGCATCGGCTTTCAACGCCGATTCCATTTCCTCGGCCTTTTTCAACGCCTCGTCGGCTTCACGTTTCTTGCGATCCGCGGCCGCACGTGCGGCACTTGCTTCGATCTTTTTCTTGGCGGCCTCGCGTTCGGCAGACAACTTCCCGGTGTTGCTCTCGGGATTGATATTGGTCATCGACTTCGCCGCGTCCTTGACCCCGTCCATGGCACTACCCAGCGGATTGGTCGCCGATTTGAAGGTTTTTTGAACGTCGCGCACACCGGACTCGTCCGCAGCGTCATTCATCGCGCGAGAGAAATCGCGGGCCATACCACGGGCCTTGCCCATGAAACTCCCCACCTTCCGAAAGAGCACAGGCAAATCCTTGGGGCCGACGACGATCAACGCCACCACCCCGATCACCAAAAGCTCGGCAAAGCCAAGATCGAACATAATCGTTTAGACCTTGTCCTTGTCTTTCTGATCCTCGGGCGTCACGTCCTTGGCGCTCTCGGCTTTCTGCTCTTCAAGCTCGCTCTTGCCTTCGTCCACGCCCTTCTTGAACGCGGTGATGCCTTTGCCGACTTCGCCCATCAGCGACGAGATCTTGCCACGACCAAACAGCACCAGCACCACAACGGCGATGAGCAAGAGGCCCGGCAGACCGATATTTCCGATACCCATGAAGTGTCTCCTTACCGGCAGGCCGCAGCCTGCGTTGCATTCCATTGCGGTTATGTAATGACTCGCGCCGCGCTGCGAAAGGATGAAAACACTCCAATTCAGGCCGTATTTGTCAAGAGCTTGTCAGTTGACAGGTTTTTGTCAGTATCATTGCAGCGCAGCACGGAGAATCACATGAAACGCAGCGACCGGCTCTATGCATTGATGCAGCGCCTCAAGGATGGCCGCCTGCACACGGCCGAGGCAATGGCGCAGGATCTCGGTGTGTCGGTGCGCACGATCTATCGCGACATGGACACGCTCGCGGCCTCTGGCGTTCCCGTCGAAGGGGCGCGCGGATCTGGCTACACCGCGCAAGAGATGATCACCCTGCCGCCTCTGAACCTGACCCAAACAGAACTCGAAGCGCTCCATATCGGTCTTGCCGCTATCGGTGCTTCTGAAACCGAAGACCTTGCCAGTGCCGCCCGCGCCCTTGCAGACAAAATCGACGCGGTACTTCCCGAAGATGTGGGCACACCCGCTGGGAAATTCGGCTTTGCCACCTACCCCTTTGCCGAGGCTGCGCAGGGCTTTCGCCACATGCCCGCCTTCCGCAAGGCGATACGGGCCCGCCAGAAGTTGCGGTTGCGACTCGAGGGTGAGACCCAAACCCACACCGTCCGCCCGCTGCACCTTGATTACTGGGGACGCATCTGGACCTGCGTGGTCTGGGACGAGACCGACGAAACCTTCGCAACCTTCCGCATGGATCGCGTGACCGACCTCACGCCGCTGCCCGGCTTGTTCGTCGATGAGGTGGGCAAAACCCTGAAGGATTTTCATGCCTTGCAGTCTTAAGCGCAGAATGCTGCACTCGGTCCGGACGCGGAAGACCGCGCTGATGGGAGGACATCATGGGTTTGCGGTTCTTTTCCGATAAAAATCGGCCTGTTCACATGGGGCCATTCCCGCTCGAACGCGCGGCACGCGGGCCAATGCCGGACCCTGCGTCAATCCCCTCTCATCCCGGCCTCAGCTTTCACCGACCCAAAAACCCGGCCTCGATCGTCAATGCCATGGGCGAATATCAGGCGATGATGGACGCCATCCGCGACGGGTTTGTGAACAAGGAGCGCTCCACCTGCCCACAAAATTTAACAGAGCGCGCCAACCATCTGAAAGCGTTTGGATATTTCTCAGACGCGACAATGGTTGGGATCGGCCCTTTATTGCCCGACGCCCACCTGAATGAACCACGTCAAAATCCTGATATCGGCAGGTTGTCCAACGATCTGAAGACCCGCCAGACCAAGACATTGGCGTCAGGCATCGATATGATCATGGCCGACCTCAAAGAGTCGATGGAGGCCCCACCCAGCACCATCGACGGCCATCACACCGCGCTGGTGTTTCTCTATGAAATTCCACGCGACCCGAAAGCTGGCGAAACCGGGACCGAGTGGATCAATGACGCACAAGCCCACCGTGCCTGCCTACGTGCCACCGAAACCGCTGTTGTCATCGCCAATTACATCCGCCTGCTGGGATGGGACGCCAAGGCACATTCCGCCACCAGCACCGATGTGGACCTCAATCTCTGCACTGTCGCGGCAGGTTTAGCCGCGCCAAAGAACGGACGCTTGGAAAACCCGTGGCTTGGGACCCGATTTGGGGTGGCGGTGGTCACTACCGCGCTGGAGCTTGCGCATGATGCCCCATTAGCAGTCGTGCAGCCGAACTCCCTGACAACCGGTCTGGCGTGGAAGCTGGGCACAACATCGGCGCGGTCAGGGCTGAACACCAACCCGTTCGACAACCGCCGCTATGTCGATGGCCCACATCCGTTCGAAACGCTCAAGCGCGTCGAAACACCGACGACCTATATCGACGAAGCCAACGTTGCGCGCGTGCCGAAACGCACCGATATGTTCGCTCGTGCGCAATTCGGAGATATGGGCAAAAAGCTGCAAGACGGCGCGAAAGGCGGCTATTATGCCCGCAAGGCCGCGCCTTCTTCTGCGCAGCGCCGGATGCTGGGCGCGTTTGTGCTTTTGCAAGACGGCCCACCATCCACCGATCCCGTTAAGCCGGACCCCAAGGCCCATGCCGACGCAATCAAGGCGACAGGATACTGGCTTGGTGTCGATGCTTTGGGGATCAGCAGGTGCCCCGACTGGACATGGTACAGCCACGACGCGCGCGGCGACGTGATCGACCCACCGCATGATCAGGCCATCAGCATCATCATCGACCAAGGCTACGAGACGATGGACGGTGCATCAGGCGACGACTGGATCAGCGTGGCGCAATCCATGCGGGCCTACCTGCGCTTTTCACTGCTGGGCGGTGTTCTGGCCAAGCAGATCCGCAATCTGGGCTATTCAGCTAAGGCGCATACCGTGCTGGATGGTGAAGTGCTGCAACCGCCGCTCCTACTGCTCTCTGGCCTTGGCGAAGTCAGCCGCATCGGCGAGGTTATCCTCAACCCGTTCCTTGGGCCGCGCCTCAAGTCCGGCGTCGTCACGACCAACATGCCGCTTGCGCATGACAAACCCATCGACTTCGGCCTGCAGACCTTCTGCGAAAGCTGCAACAAATGCGCCCGTGAATGCCCGTCTGGCGCGATCACCGCCGGACCGAAGCTCATGTTCAACGGCTACGAGATCTGGAAATCCGACAGCCAGAAATGCGCCACCTATCGCATCACCACCGAAGGCGGCGCAATGTGCGGACGCTGTATGAAGACCTGCCCGTGGAACCTCGAAGGGCTGTTCGCCGAAAAGCCATTCCGCTGGGCGGCGATGAATGTCCCCAAAGCAGCACCCTTGCTGGCCAAGCTGGACGATGCGGCGGGTCGCGGTGGCCTGAACCCGGTCAAGAAATGGTGGTGGGACCTGGAGTTGCAGGCAAACGGCAGCTACGCGCCCACCAACCATCCGGTCAATGCGCGCGATCTGCAAAAAGATCTCGACCTCAAATACGAAGACCAAACGCTGGCCGTCTACCCGGCCCCGCTGGCCCCCCATCCCTACCCCTACCCCGATCCGATGGACCGCGAAGCCGGGATCGAGGCCTATACCAAGATGGTCAGCGCTGAGGCCCACAAAGCCCGGCTCGCAAAAGGCGATACGTCCCATCTGCACCGCCGCAAAGACGCCACCGAAAGCCCGGTCGTGCCAGTGGTGGTGAGCAAGGTCGAGAAAATGTCACCCTCTGTCACCAAATACGAATTCCGCCATGTCGACGGACATGACCTGCCCGAATGGACGGCAGGCGGACATCTCGATCTGGTCGTCGCGCCGGAATTCCTGCGCCAATACTCCATGTCGGGCGATCCGGCGGACAGGTCCGTCTACCAGATCGGTGTCCTGCGCGAGGATCAGGGGCGCGGTGGGTCGGCGCTGCTGCATCGCATCTTTGCCGAGGGGCGGCGCGTCTTCGTGTCCAAACCCATCAACCACTTCCCGCTGGTCGAGGATGCAACGTTCACATGGCTCATGGGAGGTGGCATCGGCGTCACTCCGATGATTGCAATGGCGCACCGCTTGCACGCTTTGGGACGGCCCTTTGCGCTGCATTATTCGCTAAAAACCCGCGCCGAGGCGGGGTATCTGGACGATCTGGCTAACATGCCCTGGGCCGATAAGGTACACATTCATGTCAGCGATGAAGGCACGCGCGTCGATCTGGGTGGGTTGTTCCCCGACTATGCGGACGGACAGCATATTTACACTTGTGGACCTGAACGTTACATGAATTCCGTCATGGAAGCTGCTGAACAAAAAAGGTTTCCAGAAGACTCAAAGCATCTCGAATACTTTGCGGTGCCCGAAGTGCCGGAGTACGAAAATCACGCCTTCACGCTTAAAATGACAGATGGGCGCCGCTTTCACGTACCAGCTGACAAGACCGCCACGGATGTGCTGAATGAAAACGGCGTATCGGTGGATGTGAAATGCTCGGATGGCATCTGCGGTGTGTGCAAGGCACGGATCGTCAGCGGTGCAGTCGAACACCGGGATTTTGTACTGTCCAAAGCTCAGCGCAAAGATCAAATCATCCTGTGCCAATCGCGCGCGGCCGAGCCGGATGGAGAACTCACGATCGACTTGTAAGCGGCTGAAATCCTATAAAGGATTTCGTCAAACTCTTCGAAGAGTTTGGCTGCGCGACCCACCAATGGACCGCGCAGCCATGTGGCATTAGCTGTCGGCTTCGGGCATCAGCCCCTCGGTCTGGGCCATTGCCAGTTCATCGGCATTGATAAGACCGTCGCCATCGGCATCCACCGCCATGAATGTGTCTGTCGTCACTTCGGGCAGGATGGCCTGCACCTCTTCATAGGACAGCATCCCATCCTGATTGGCATCAGCGGCCATGTAATCTGCGGCCATCGCCACCCCTGGCAACGTGATCAGGCTTGCAGCGATCAGTCGGGTCAATGTCAGTGTCATGTTGGTCTCCCATTTGGTCCTGTTTTGTGAAGCACCGCGTTTTGCGGCCTTCACGAGGTATGAGCGCGAAACCGATGCTGGCGTCCCGCCCACCAATCCCTGCGGCACAGACCTGCCCAAACCCGCTTACGGACTGCGCAATCCGCCGCGCAATTTGGGCTGCGTTCCGCCATCGGCGGAAACCCCCGTGAGAACGGCAGTGCAAAAGTTGGCCACGGAAGTGGCGTGATAATCTCGCTGCGGGCAGCGTAAAATGTTGCCACTTTGGCCCTTTCTGTTTGCAGGGAGGGCGGGAGATTTTAGTCGTGGATTTATATTTGAAGGTCCGCCTCGCGCGTCGGGGCGGTATGAGCGAACGGGAGGCCGCCGGCCATTTCGGGATCTCGCGTGCGAGCGTGAAGAAGATGATGATGTTTTCGGTCCCGCCGGGTTATCAGCGAACGGCGCAGATCAAGCGGCCCAAGCTGGACGGGTTCACCGGCTTCATCGACGAATGGATGCAAGACGATCTGAACCGTCCCCGTAAACAGCGCCACACCGCCAAGCGCATTTTTGAACGGCTTTGCGACGAGCACCAGTTTCAAGGCGGCTATACGACGGTCAAGAACTATGTCCGGGAACAAGGGCGGCGCAGCCGAGAGATGTTTGTCCCTCTGGCACATGCCCCCGGCCATGCCCAAGCGGATTTTGGCGAGGCGATGGTCGTGATTGGCGGGGTCGAGCAGAAGGCATATTTCTTTGCACTGGATCTGCCCTACAGCGATGCCTGCTTTGTGCGTGCTTATCCTGCGGCGGTCTCCGAGGCTTGGGTTGATGGCCATGTTCATGCTTTTGCATTCTTCGGCCGGGTTCCGCAGTCGGTTCTTTATGACAACGATCGATGCCTGGTCGCGAAGATCCTGCCGGACGGCTCGCGCAAGCGGACCAAGCTGTTCAGTGGGTTCCTGTCGCATTACTTCATCCAAGATCGTTATGGCCGACCGGGTAAGGGCAACGATAAAGGCGCTGTTGAGGGTCTGGTCGGATATGCCCGGCGCAACTTCATGGTGCCTATCCCACATTTTGCGACATGGGAGGCGTTCAATACCTGGCTGGAAGAACAATGCCGCAAGCGCCAGAGCGATGTCTTGCGCGGTCACAGCGACAGCATCGGGCAACGACTGGTCCGCGATCTTGATGCGATGATGGATTTGCCGGCGTCACCGTTTGATGCCTGTGACCAGGCCAATGGTCAGGTGAACTCACAATCCCTGGTGCGCTACAAAACCAACGATTATTCGGTTCCTGTCGCCTACGGGCACCGCGATGTCTGGCTTCGTGGCTATGTCGATCAGGTGGTCATTGGCTGTGGTGGAGAGGTGATTGCCCGCCACAGCCGGTGCTGGGACCGGGAGGATATGGTCTTTGATCCCGTTCACTATCTGCCGCTGCTGGAGCAAAAGACCGGCGCGCTGGATCAGGCGGCCCCATTGGTGGAATGGGAGCTGCCAGAGGAATTTGTGACCCTGCGCCGCTTGATGGAAGCCCGCATGATCAAGGCGGGGCGGCGTGAGTATGTGCAGGTCTTGCGGCTCTTGGAGACATTCGAGATGGCAGACCTGCAGGTTGCCGTCAAAAACGCACTTCGCATGGGTGCCATTGGGTTTGACGCCGTGAAACACCTCGTGCTGTGCCAGGTCGAGAAGCGGCCGCCCAAGCTGGATCTGGATGTCTATCCGTATCTGCCAAAGGCCAATGTCGGCACGACGTCGGCGGCCAGTTATATGTCCCTGATGAAGCGGGGGCAGGCAGCATGAGCGACGCTCCCCAAATCCTGCTGAACTACCGCCTCAAATCGCTGCGGCTGCCGACCGTTCTGCGGGAATACAGCAAACTGGCCAAGCAGGCCGCAGCCGAGGGACTGGACCATGTACAATTTCTTGCACGTCTGATCGAACTGGAGATGATTGACCGGGAACGCAGGATGATCGAGCGCAGGATCAAAGCCGCAAAGTTCCCAGCCGTCAAAAGCCTGGATAGCTTCGACTTCAAGGCGATCCCCGCCCTGAACAAGATGCAGGTGCTGGAGTTGGCGCGTTGCGAATGGATCGAACGGCGCGAGAATGTCATCGCGCTTGGGCCTTCCGGCACCGGCAAAACCCACATTGCCCTCGGCCTCGGGTTGTCGGCATGCCAGAAAGGCCTGTCTGTCGGTTTTGTCACCGCCGCAGCGCTTGTTCATGAACTGATGGAGGCCAGAGACGAACGCAGGCTCCTGCGGCTTCAAAAACAGATGGTTGGTTACAAGCTGCTGATCATCGACGAGCTGGGCTTTGTGCCACTGAGCAAAACCGGGGCTGAGCTGCTGTTTGAATTGATCTCCCAACGCTACGAGCGCGGCTCCACGCTGATCACAAGCAACCTGCCATTCGACGAATGGACAGAAACATTTGGGTCAGAACGCCTGACAGGCGCACTGCTCGATCGCCTGACCCACCACGTCAACATCCTGGAGATGAATGGCGAAAGCTACCGCCTTGGCCAGAGCAAGGCGCGTCAAGCAGCGCCCAAAACCTAAACCTCAATCAGCACAGATTGGCCCTGACGGTCCAAAGCATCCGGACAACCGCCCGCTATATAACAAGCGCGGCTGCCCGGATGCTGGCGCTCGTCTTCACGCTGATTATCCCAAACCCAAAGTGGCAACATTTTGCGCTGCCCTTTGGCTCACTTTTACTCTGCCGTTGACACCCCCGGGATGGTCGGGGATTTTCCCGCTGTCATACTTTGCGCCATGGACACAACACACCTTACCCGATTGCGCGCGCGCGCCCGGCGTCTGACGCGCAGCCCGCAGGATGCCGAGGATCTCTGTCATGAGGTCTGCCTGGCCATTCTGGAACAAGAGGCATTGGGCGCACGGATTGCGCGCCCATTGCCCTATATGATGACCGCCTTGCGCCATGCTGCCAGCGCACGGTCCCGCAGGATGGCACGCGAAACCCCGCTGGAGGTGGAGCACGAGCCACAGGTCGAGGATGCGGCACTGGCCTGTCTTTGCTCGCAGGTTCTGGCGCATATGGACGACCTGCCTGCCCCGGACCGCGCCTTGTTGCGGCGGGTGGCGTTCGAGGGCGTCACCCCATCAGAGTTGGCCGTGGAGATGGACCTGCCTGTCGGCACAATCATGTCCCGCCTTGCCCGCGCCCGAGCGCGGTTACGGGAAGCGGTCGGCATTGCATCGGTGTTTTGATTGGGGGCTCTGCCCCCGGCCTTCGGCCTCCCCCGAGGTATTTGAGGCCCAAAGAAGCACAAAAAAAGGGGGCCGCAGTGGCCCCCTTTGAAGTTTCGCTCGTCAAGCTCTCAAGTTGTACACCGCTCGGAATAATCTTGCCTGCGGCCCGACGCGCGTCAGAGGCGGGCGCACCCGCCCCGTGACTGGTTAGGGCTTAGCTACAGCCAGATGTCCCGCCGCAAGTGTTGCACTTCATGCAGGTGCCGTTGCGCACCAGCGTGTAGTTGCCGCAATCGCCGCAGGCCTCGCCTTCGTAGCCCTGCATCTTGGCCCGTGTGACCGCTGTCATGGCGGGCACCGATGTGCTTGCTCTGGCCGTTGCCACCGCTGTCGCCACGCCGCCGGTCTCGGGAACCAGCGTGTTCAGTGCGGCCACCGCATCCACACCGCCACCAAAGGCCACAGCCCCGGTCTGGCCACCTTGCAGCACGATCAGTTCCTGCGGCAGACGCTTGCGCAGATAACCGGTAGAGCTGATCTGCTTGAGCACTTCGAGCGACCGGGACGCTGCCGTGTCAGAGAGTTCCTTGACGTTGGACACGCCCTCTTCCTCGCCACGGCCCAGATCGTCAAAGGACGCGCCTTCCGGCTTTACATGTGCCAGATCGGTGCGGTCCAGATAGGACACGGCCAATTCGCGGAAGATATAGTCGAGGATCGAGGTCGCGTTTTTGATGCTGTCATTGCCCTGCACCATGCCCGCCGGTTCGAACTTGGTGAAGGTGAAGGCATCGACAAACTCTTCCAGCGGCACGCCGTACTGAAGACCAACGCTGACAGCTATGGCAAAGTTGTTCATCATGGCGCGGAAACCCGCACCTTCCTTGTGCATGTCGATGAAGATCTCGCCAAGGCTGCCGTCCTGATATTCACCTGTGCGCAGATAGACCTTGTGCCCACCGACAACCGCCTTTTGAGTGTAGCCCTTGCGACGCTCCGGCATCTTTTCGCGGTGCGACTTCTGGATTTCCTTGATGATCACCTTTTCGACGATCTTCTCGGCCAGCACCTGCGCCTTTTCGGGCATGGAACCGGATTCGAGGATTTCCGCTGCGTCGTCATCGTCTTCGACCAGCGCCGCCGCCAAAGGCTGGGACAGTTTGGAGCCGTCACGGTACAGCGCGTTGGCCTTGGTGCCCAGCGACCAGCTCAGCTCGTAGGCCTTCTGGCAGTCTTCGATGGTGGCGTCATTCGGCATGTTGATCGTCTTGGAGATCGCCCCCGAGATGAACGACTGAGCCGCCGCCATCATGGTGATGTGCGATTGCACCGACAAGAAACGCTTGCCCTTCTTGCCGCACGGGTTGGCGCAGTCGAAGACCGGGTAGTGTTCCACCTTCAGGTGCGGAGCCCCTTCCAGCGTCATCGTCCCGCAGACATGGTCGTTTGCCGCGTCGATGTCCGACTTGGTGAAACCGAGGTGGCGCAGCAGGTCGAAGGTCGGGTCGTTTAGCTTGTCTGCCGGGATGCCCAGCACTTCGCGGCAGAACTCTTCGCCCAGCGTCCACTGGTTGAACACAAACCGGATGTCGAAGGCCGAGGCCAGCGCCTTGTCGACCTTTTCCAGCTGTGCCGGGCCAAAGCCGTGGCCTGCGAGCGAGGTATGGTTGATCCCCGGTGCATTGCCGATGGTGCCGTGGCCCACCGCGTAGGACACGATCTCTTCGATCTGTGCAGAACCGTAACCCAGCTTTTCAAGGGCGGCCGGAACCGACTGGTTGATGATCTTGAAGTAACCGCCACCCGCAAGTTTCTTGAACTTCACCAAAGCGAAGTCCGGCTCAATCCCTGTGGTGTCGCAATCCATCACCAGACCGATTGTGCCGGTCGGTGCGATCACAGTGGATTGCGCGTTGCGGTAGCCGTGCTTTTCACCAAGGCGCAGCGCCTCGTCCCAGCTTGCCATTGCCAGATCGACCAGACGGCTGTCCGGGCAGTTGGCATGGTCCAATGCGACGGGCTTAACCGAAAGCTCTTCGTACCCGTCCGTCGCACCATAGGCGGCATTGCGGTGGTTGCGGATGACCCGCAGCATGTGATCGGCGTTCTTCTTGTAGCCCGGGAACGGACCCAACTCTCCGGCGATCTCGGCCGACGTGGCATAGGACACGCCAGTCATGATCGCGGTCAGGGCACCACAGAGCGCGCGGCCTTCGTCGCTGTCATAGCTGAAACCGAGGTTCATCAGCAGGCCGCCGATATTGGCGTAGCCCAGACCCAGCGTGCGGAAGTCATAAGAGCGCTGCGCGATTTCCTTGGACGGGAACTGCGCCATCATCACCGAGATTTCCAGCGTCAGAGTCCACAGACGTGTGGCGTGCATGTAGTCTTCGGACTGGAACTCACCGTCTTTGAGGAAGGTCAGCAGGTTCATCGACGCAAGGTTACACGCGGTGTCATCAAGGAACATATATTCCGAACACGGGTTCGACCCGCGAATCTCGCCATCCGCAGGGCAGGTGTGCCATTCGTTCACGGTGGTGTGGAACTGGATGCCCGGATCGGCACAGGCCCAAGCGGCGTGGCCCACGTCTTCCCAAAGGTCGCGCGCTTTGATGGTCTTGGCGACGCTGCCATCGGTGCGGCGGATCAGTTCCCAATCGGCGTCATCTTTGACCGCTTGCAAGAACGCATTGGTCACACGGATGGAGTTGTTGGAGTTCTGGCCGGACACAGATGCGTAGGCTTCGGAATCCCAATCTGTGTCGTAGGTCGGGAATTCGATACTGCTGTAGCCCTGCCGTGCGTAATCCAGCACGCGCTTGATGTAGGTCTCGGGGATCATGACGTTCTTCGCTGCGCGAATTGCGTCTTTCAAGCCGTTGTTTTTCTTGGGATCATAGGCATCTTCTTCCAGCCCGTCCCATGCACCAATCGCCTTGAAGATCGCGTTGAGCATCTTCTCGTGCATCTTCGATCCCGCGACGATGGATGCGACCTTCTGCTCTTCCTTGACCTTCCAGTTGATGAATTCTTCGATATCCGGGTGGTCGGCATCGCAGATCACCATCTTGGCCGCACGGCGTGTGGTGCCGCCTGACTTGATGGCACCCGCAGCACGGTCACCGATTTTGAGGAAGCCCATGAGACCCGAGGACTTGCCACCACCCGACAGCGGCTCGTTGGCTGCGCGGAGTGACGAGAAGTTGGTCCCGGTGCCGGAGCCATACTTGAACAGACGCGCCTCGCGGACCCAGAGGTCCATGATGCCGCCATCGCCGACCAGATCATCAGCCACGGACTGAATGAAGCACGCATGGGGCTGCGGGTGCTCATAGGCCGAGGAGGATTTGGTCAACTCGCCTGTCTTGTAGTCGACATAATAGTGACCCTGACTGGGGCCGTCGATGCCATAGGCCCAGTGAAGACCGGTGTTGAACCACTGGGGGCTGTTCGGCGCGGCCTTTTGCGTGGCCAGCATGAAACGCATTTCATCATAATAGGATTGTGCGTCTTCTTCGGTGGTGAAGTAGCCGCCCTTCCAACCCCAATAGGCCCATGCGCCCGCCAGACGGTCGAAGACCTGCTTGGACGAGGTTTCACCAGTGCGCGGTGTGTCGTCGCTTTCCGGAACAGACCGCCACAGGAAGCTGGGGACGTCCTTTTCCTTTACCTTTTTCAGCGCGACCGGAACGCCTGCCTTGCGGAAGTATTTTTGTGCGATGACATCGCTGGCCACCTGGCTCCAGCTGTTGGGAACTTCGACATTGTCGAGTTTGAACACCACGGACCCATCAGGGTTTCGAATTTCAGATGTGGTCGAGACGAACTCGAGCCCCGCATATGCATCCTGCCCAGACTTGGTAAATTTTCTTTCGATTTTCATCGCACCGGTCTCTTTTATCTGTGTGTACCCCAAGGCCCTGTTCAGGCCGCGATAGGCACGAGTTTTCCAGTCCCGCGCGCTGTCCGCGCAGGCAACCGCCTCAAAAGCTGTTAACCGGTATTCCCGTCCCTGTTGTCGGCCCAGACACTATATGTTGTGGTTGATCGCACCGACCCGCACAAACTGACGGATATCTCACAGAGTCGTCAACACGTTTTTTACACTTTTCATCATAGATTTTGGGTTGACCAACCCAGAGGACACAACTGGTAGCGATTCAACTGTGGATGTCCGGTGTATAGGTCTGTGGATAAGTCAGGGACTGAAAAGCCAACGCTGCCAGAAAGTTATCCACAGCCATTCAGAAGCCGGTTCAACGCGGACTCTCGCATCGCGCGCGACACCACACGCCCTGATCCGATTCTGGCCCCCGCGCTGCTGTTGCCCAGATCCCACGGACAAGGCACATTGACCACTCGCACCCAAATGGCGGACGGTCGTGTCCAAGGTAAGAAAGGTAAATGGTCGGGACGGCAAGATTCGAACTTGCGACCTACGGTACCCAAAACCGTCGCGCTACCAGGCTGCGCTACGCCCCGACTGAAGGGTCGTTTAGCGACCGACGCCTGATTTGAAAAGCGGTTTTTTCCAACTCACTTCAGGAAGCGCAGGGCCAAGCGGCAGTGTCATCCGAAATTGAGGGATGTCTCATCTCTGTCCCGGCATCAATGCCCAGCCGATCGGCCATTCCACCGTTGATTTCGAGCACAAACTGGATGTTTGATCCGCCCAATATTGTGGTCAAATCACCCGGTATCGCATTTTCATGAACATATTGTACTAAGCCTGTCGAATCCGCAAAGATCATGTCCAGCGGGATCATGGTATTCTTCATCCAAAATGAAGCTACTTGTTCGCGGTCATACACAAAAAGCATGCCGCTCATCGTTGGCATGCTCTCCACGAACATCAATCCCCGTCCGCGTGACTCGGGCGTGTCCACGACGTCCACCGCAAACCTTGCACTTCCCCAATCACCGCGCAGATAAACCACATCGTTCTGGCACGGCGTCTCTGCCGTACCCGATGATGCAAGCGCGCAGACAAACGCGACGCTTAGGACACACCACTTTCCCATGGAAGAACCTCGACCGCCATACGCCCTCGGCTGCTTTCGATCGAACGCAGCGCCAAAGCTTCTCCCGGAAACAAATCCGAAAGCCCCGAACGGCGCAAGACCTCCACGTGAATGAAAATATCTTCCGAGCGGCCAAAGACATTGGCAAAGCCAAACCCTTTTGCCTTGTCGAACCACTTGACCCGTGCCGGCTGCAGTTCAGTTGACGCGATCTCTTCGGGTGTGACGCCGCTGAAATCTTCCAGAGGCGCAATTCCCGATTGCGCTGGCGGTGTGATGTTCAAGACTTCAACGGCCTGCAGACCACGGCCCGTGGTCTGAACGACCACTTCAATCCGCGCGCCATCCGCGACTGAGCCCTGCCCATAATTGCGAAGAACGTTTGCATGCAGCAGGATATCGGGGCCGCCCTCATCAGAGACCAGAAAACCAAAACCCTTTGCTGGATCAAACCACTTCACGTGACCGCCTATGCGCGAGTCAGGTTGCTGTGACTGTTCCACGATCGTATCCAACTTCAAATTCCCACCAATAGTTTGCGACGCCCCGACCGATGTTGCAAGTATAAGAAAAACTGAGGTTATTTCACCCCCACAATTCACGTGACGTGAATGTCAAGGATTTAACCTGCTGATTTTCCAAGAAACTTTTTCATCGGCCCGTTCCCAGCGGAAACGGTCATGTAATCGAAATGCACCATCTGCCCAAAATTCAATTTCGGTTGGGCGGATGCGAAAGCCTCCCCAGAACGGCGGCCTGGGCGGATTTGGACCAAGCTTGGCTGTGGTCTTTGCGACTTCGGCCATAAGCTCGGTGCGCGATCCAAGTGGCTGCGATTGCTGCGAGGCCCATGCGCCAAGCCGACTTTTGAGCGACCGTGACGCGTAATAGGCATCCGCTTTCTCTCCGTCCTCACGGCTCACCAGTCCACGAACCCGGATCTGCCGATGCAAAGATTTCCAGTGCAGGACAAATGCAGCCTTCCCGGCAGCCTGAATCTCCTGCCCTTTGCGGCTGTCATAATTCGTATAGAACACGAACGCATCCGCCTCGATCTCTTTCAGAAGCACCATACGGACATTTGGCATGCCACCGGCATCCACAGTCGACAAGGCAATAGCATTCGGATCATTGATCTCGGACACCTCAGCTTCAGACAACCAGCGGCGCGCGATCTCGAAAGGATCGTCGCCCGCGAAAATTCCCGTACGATCACTCATCATTATCTCCCACTAGCTGCCGCGCGCCTACGAAGAACGCCCAATAATGTCCACAACCATTTCGTGTCAGGCAAACACCCGCGCACCACTCTTGGATTCACAGCCTTGCCGGGCCAGCGTCCATCGCCTAAACGAAAGAACACAAACAGCAGAGGGCGGGGCATCATGAAAAGCGAAATAATGGCGGGAAAGCGCGGACTTATCATGGGCCTGGCCAATGACAAATCCATCGCATGGGGGATTGCGCGAAATCTCGCTGACGCGGGTGCACAGCTTGCCTTCTCTTATCAGGGCGAAGCGCTCAAGAAACGCGTTGATCCGCTGGCCGCCCAACTTGGCTCGGACATCGTTCTGCCCTGCGACGTCAGCGACGGTGCGTCGATTGATTCGCTATTCAACGACTTGAAAAAGCAATGGGACACCCTCGACTTCGTGGTGCATGCCATCGGCTTTTCCGACAAGTCCGAACTGCGTGGCCGCTATGTCGACACCAGCCGTGACAATTTCATGATGACAATGGACATCTCGGTCTACTCCTTCACCGCCGTGATGCAGCGCGCAGAAAAGATGATGACCAACGGCGGCGCGGCTCTGACGATGACCTATTATGGCGCTGAGCGCATCATGCCCCATTATAATGTGATGGGCGTGGCCAAAGCGGCGCTGGAATCGTCGGTCCGCTACTTGGCCGAAGACCTCGGCAAAGACGGCATCCGCGTCAATGCCATCAGCGCAGGCCCGATCAAGACACTGGCCGCCTCTGGCATTGGCGACTTCCGCTACATCATGAAATGGAACGAATACAACTCGCCGCTGCGCCGCAACGTGACCATCGACGATGTGGGCAAATCCGCACTCTACCTGCTGTCCGATCTCGGATCCGGCGTGACCGGCGAAACCCACCATGTCGATGCAGGTTACCACGTCGTCGGAATGAAGGCGGTCGATGCACCGGACATGAGCAAAGAGTAACGGATGACCACGGCCCAGCTCATTGCGTTCAACCTGACCCTGCTGGCCGTAATGGCGGCTCCCGGCCCAGCCCTGCTTTATGCGCTGCGCCAGTCGGTGGCGGGTGGGTTTGTTGCAGGTGTTGCCACCGGCGCGGGCCTCGGCCTGATGGCGGCCCTCTGGACCGCCGCCGCGCTTCTCGGCCTTAACGCCGTCTTTGCGCTGGTGCCTTGGGCGTACCTTGTGCTCAAGACCGCTGGCGCGCTCTACCTGATCTGGGTCGCGATCCAACTCTGGCGCAACGCTCGCCAACCCGTCTCGGACAGCGCCCACCCAGGAGCGCGCGCTTTTCTCGGGGGGATGCTCGTCAACCTTGCCAATCCCAAATCCGTGCTGTTCGCCGGTGCTGTTCTGGTGGTGATCTTCCCACCTGACCTGAGCCTAGGCACAAAGGCGCTGATCGTCGCCAACCATTTCATTGTCGAACTTATTGTCTACACCCTCTTCGCCGCCTGCCTCTCCAGCGCCCCCGCTCGCGCCGGATATCTGCGCCTGAAACCCATTGTCGACCGCGCCGCTTCTGTCATCCTTGGCGCGCTCGGCCTGCGTCTGCTCTTCGGCCGCTGACCCCACAAAGGAGCCAACCATGACCGACCGCCTGCCCCACGAAAAAGGATTCCACGTCAGCTGGGATCAACTCCACCGCGATGCCCGCGCCCTCGCGTGGCGGCTTCAAGGCGAAGGCCCAGACGAAGGCGGCTGGCGCGCCGTGGTCGCCATCACCCGCGGCGGCATGGCGCCCGCGATGATCGTCGCCCGCGAACTCGACATCCGGATGGTCGATACGATCAGCGTCAAAAGCTACAATCATCAGACACAGGCCGAACCAAAGGTCATCAAATCCCCCGATATGGACGTGGTCGGCGATGGCACTGGCGTGCTGGTGGTAGACGATCTGGTCGATACCGGCCGCACACTCGAAGTGGTGCGCAAACACATGCCCAAAGCCCATATCGCCACTGTCTACGCAAAACCAATGGGCCGCCCGCAGGTCAACACCTTCATCACCGAAGTCAGCCAGGACACCTGGATTTTCTTCCCGTGGGACATGGCGCTGCAATATGTCGAACCCTATCGCGGGAAAGACTGACCCTGCTTCTTTGGGCTCCAAACACCTCGGGGTGAGGCCGAAGGCCGAGGGGCAGCGCCCCTAAAGATAACAAATAAGCGCGCCGCAGGCGCTCAATGTGGAAAGACACGCATGACCTCACGCACCCAGACCACATTCGCCCCTCCGGTGATGGAAGCCCGCCGCTGGCTTGACGGTGTCACGTTCCCCGACAACCAGCCGCTGATCAACGTAAGCCAAGCCGCGCCCGTTGAACCGCCACCCGCCCCCCTGCGCGCTGCCATGGTCGACGCGCTGGAGCTTCCGGAAACCCATCTTTACGGCCCCGTACTGGGCCTACCCGCCCTGCGCGCCGAACTCAGCGCGCAATGGTCGGCGCATTACAATGGCACCGCACGCCCGGATCAGGTCGCCATAACCTCTGGCTGCAACCAAGCCTTTGCTGCGATCGTTACGGCGATCTGCAACGAAGGGGATGAGGTTATCCTGCCAACCCCTTGGTACTTCAACCATAAAATGTGGCTCGACATGTCAGGTGTCACCGCCGTGGCCCTGCCTACCGGCCCCGACCTGATCCCCGATGCCGAAGCTGCCCGCGCGCTGATCACCCCCCGCACCCGCGCCATCGCGCTTGTTTCGCCGAACAACCCCGGTGGCGTCGAATACCCGGCCGAGACTCTGACCGCGTTCTTGAACCTTGCCCGCGAGACTGGCATCAGGCTGATCGTCGACGAAACCTATCGCGATTTCGACAGCCGCCCCAATCCGCCGCATAGCCTTCTGTCCGACCGGAACTGGGACGACACGCTGATCCAGCTCTACTCCTTTTCCAAGGCGTACCGTCTCACCGGCCACCGCGTGGGCGCGATCATCGCCGATCCCGCACTTCTGGCCGAGGTCGAGAAATTCCTCGACACCGTCGCCATCTGCCCGTCACAGCTTGGCCAACGTGCCGCGCTCTGCGGCTTGCAGAACCTCCGCGACTGGCTGGCTGGCGAACGTGACGAAATCCTCGACCGTCGGGCCGCGATCCATGACCACATGCCTCTGATCGCAGCCAAGGGCTGGCGGCTCATGGGATGCGGTGCCTATTTCGCCTATCTTGAACATCCCTTTGCCGAAAGCAGCGCCACACTGGCCCCGAAACTGGTGCAGGAGATCGGCGTTCTCGCCCTGCCCGGCACCATGTTCACCCCCGACAGCGACCCCAGCGGACAACGCCAGTTCCGTGTCGCCTTTGCCAATGTGGACCGGGCCGGGATCGAAGCGTTGTTCAACCGTCTGGCCAGCCTCGACTGGCCCCTTGCGACCCCAGTCTCTGCCGCGTAGACACGTCGCACGAAATCACACCTAAGCAAGGGGCACACCTGCATGGCCATGGGCAAAGGCAAGCTGTCGAAGACCTTCATCTGGATTCTGATGGGGCTTCTCATCGTCGGCCTCGCGGGCTTTGGCGCGACCAGCCTGTCGGGCACCGCGCGCAGTGTCGCCAGCGTTGGCGAAAAGGAAGTCTCGACCGACGCCTACCTGCGCAGCCTGCGCACCGAAATCAATGCTTTTGCGGCTCAAGCCGGCCGCGCTGTTCCGATGTCCGAAGCGCAAATGCTGGGGATCGACCGTCAGGTGCTGGCACAACTGGTCACCGCCCGCGGCCTCAACAACGAAGCGGCCCGCATTGGCCTGTCTGTCGGCGACGAACTGGTAGCCGAGCAATTGCTGCAAGTGCCGTCCTTTCAGGGGGCAGACGGCAGCTTTAACCGCGAAGCCTACAGCTTTGCCCTGCGCAACCAAGGCCTGTCCGAATCCGAGTTCGAGGATCAGCTGCGCGACGACACAGCTCGCACCATCCTGCAAAGCGCGCTAATTGCGGGCAACACTTTGCCCGACACGTATATCGACACGCTGCTGTCCTATACAGGCGAAACCCGCGATTTCACATGGGCGCGCCTGACCGGATCAAACCTGCAAACCGGCTTACCGGAACCGTCAGAGGCCGATCTGCAAGCGTATTATGACGACAATATAGACCGCTACACCCTCCCCGAACTGCGCGACATCACATACGCGTGGATCACCCCAGAGATGATCGTAGACACCGTCGAGGTCGATGAAGCAACGTTGCGCGCGTCCTATGATGAACGGTTCGACGAGTTCAATTTGCCGGAACGCCGTCTGACCGAACGTCTGGTTTTCAGCACCGAAGAGGCTGCCAACGACGCGCTGGCACGGCTGGGCGATGATTTCAGCTTCGAAGATCTTGTTGCCGAACGCGGCCTGACGCTCCCCGATGTGGATATGGGCGATGTCACCCGAGACACTCTGGGCGCGGCCGCCGACGGCGTATTCACCGCCGAAACCGGAGAGGTGGTGGGCCCGCTTCCCTCCAATCTTGGACCTGCCCTCTTCCGCATCAACGCCGTGCTCGACGCCCAGACCACGTCGTTCGAAGAGGCCCGACCCGACCTGCGCGGCGAACTCGCACTTGATCGCGCCCGACGCGTGATCGAAACCCTGGCACAGACCATCGATGATGAACTTGCCGCAGGGGCCACACTGGAAGAGGTCGCCGAAACTACTGAGGCGCAATTGGGCCAGATCGACTGGTTCCCCGGCGCCGATGGCGACATAGCGGCTTATGACGCGTTCCGTGACGCCGCTGGTCAGCTTGGCGAAGGCGACTTCCCCGAAGTCTTCCAGCTTGGCGATGGTGGTGTGTTTGCAATGCGCCTCAACCGCATCCAGCCACCTGCACCACAGCCCATCGAAGATGTGATCGACCAAGTACGCCAAGGTTGGGACACTCGCGAACAAACCGCGCAACTCATGGCGCAGGCCGAAGATCTGGCTGCATCTGTCGCCAATGGCAGCAGCTTCGAAGATCTGAACCTTGCGCCGCAGTCCGAAACCGGGCTGGGTCGCAACGCCCAGATCGCCGATCTGCCGCCGGGACTTTTGACAGCCGTGTTCGAAATGGGCGTCGGCGACACACGTGCTGTGGCCGGTATCGGAGAGGTGGTCCTGATGCGCCTTGACGCCATCACTCCGGTCGATCGCAGCGATGGCGATATCGAGATGCTCGCACAAGCCCTGCGCAATCAGGCCTCAAACAGCATCGCCGAAGATCTGTTCCGCGCCTTTGCCACGGACGTGCAGCAACGCGCCGGGGTCGAAATCAACCAACCCGCGATCAACGCGGTCCACGCCTTGATCCAGTAAGACTGATGGCCATCCTGACACCCGATTTCGACAGCTTCGCCCGCGCCTTCGAGGCCGGGGAGAACCAGGTTGTCTATGCCCGCCTTGCCGCTGATCTAGACACTCCGGTGTCACTGATGCTGAAACTTACGGGCGCGGCCAAAGACGCCTTCGTGTTGGAAAGCGTCACAGGCGGAGAGGTGCGCGGACGCTATTCGATCATCGGCATGAAACCCGATGTGATCTGGCAGTGCCATGGCACGCAAAGCCGCATCAACCGCGCCGCGCGCTACGATCCTGACGCGTTCGAGCCGCAGGACGGCGATCCGCTGACCACGTTGCGTGCACTGATCGCAGAGTCCAGGATCGGCCTGCCCGACGACCTGCCACAGGCCGCGGCAGGCCTCTTCGGCTATCTCGGCTATGATATGATCCGGCTGGTCGAACACCTGCCCAACATCAACCCCGATCCGCTGGGCCTGCCCGATGCGGTGATGATGCGGCCCTCGGTGGTCGCCGTCCTCGACGGCGTCAAAGGCGAGGTAACGGTCGTCTCTCCCGCATGGGTCACGGATGGGCTGTCCGCCCGTGCCGCGTACGCTCAGGCCGCTGAACGGGTTATGGACGCCGTGCGCGACCTCGAACGCGCCCTGCCGCAACAGGCCCGCGAAATAGGCGACGCCGCCGACATCCCGGCCCCGGTGTCGAACTTCACCCATGATGGCTACAAACAGGCCGTCGAAAAGGCCAAGGACTACATCCGTGCCGGCGACATCTTTCAAGTTGTCCCCGCACAGCGCTGGACGCAGGATTTCCCCCTGCCGCCCTTCGCGCTTTACCGATCCCTGCGCCGGACCAACCCGTCGCCCTTCATGTTCTACTTCAATTTCGGTGGCTTTCAGGTGATCGGCGCAAGCCCGGAAATCCTCGTCCGCGTCTTCGGCGGCGAAGTCACCATCCGCCCCATCGCCGGCACCCGCCCACGCGGCGCAACACCTGCCGAGGACGACGCGCTCGAAGCCGATCTTCTGGCAGATGCCAAGGAATGCGCCGAACACCTGATGCTGCTTGATCTGGGCCGCAACGATGTGGGCCGTGTTGCCAAAATCGGCACCGTGCACCCGACCGAAAAATTCATCATCGAACGCTACAGCCACGTCATGCATATCGTCTCGAACGTCGTGGGCGAACTCAGCCCCGAACACGATGCGCTTTCAGCACTCCTGGCAGGCCTGCCCGCAGGCACAGTCTCGGGCGCACCCAAAGTCCGCGCGATGGAGATCATCGACGAACTGGAGCCCGAAAAGCGTGGCATCTATGGTGGCGGCGTCGGCTATTTCAGTGCCGGTGGCGACATGGACATGTGCATCGCCCTGCGCACCGCACTGGTGAAGGACAAAAAGCTGTATATTCAGGCCGGTGGTGGCGTCGTCTACGACAGCGACCCCGAGGCCGAATATCAGGAAACCATCCACAAATCGAACGCCATCCGCCGCGCTGCCGCCGACGCCGCGCGTTTCACCGGCAACGGCAATTCCTGACCCGCTGCCGCATCCTGGCTTCTTTGGGCTGTAAATACCTCGGGGGTTTGGGGGCAGCGTCCCCAAAACGGCTTTGCGACCCGAAGGGTCAAAAAGCGCAAACCTGCATGCCGCAGGCATTCATCTCAGCTTGAAGATGCCTGTGCAAACCCTTGCAAACGCTCGATCATTGCCCGCAACCCATTTGATCGTTGCGCCGACAGATGGTCATTCAAACCCAGCCGCCCCAACTCTGCACGCGCGTCGATCGCCGCAACTTCGGCAGGTGGCAGGTCGTTGTAAAGCTTGCGCAACACCGCGATCAGACCGTTGACGATCATCGCATCCGACTCGCCCTCGAACCGGATTACACCGCCGTCGATCTGCGGGTGCAGCCAGACTTGGCTGGCACAGCCATCGACCTTGGTGGCCGGCACCTTGAGAGCGTCGGGCAAAGGGTCCATCGCGCGGCCCAGTTCGATCACCATCCGGTAGCGATCTTCCCAATCGTCCAGAAATTCGAAGTCCTCGACAATCTCTTCAAAAGCGGCGCTCGCCATGGCGGTCTCCGGATGTGGTTCGTGTTCCCTGCACACCTAGGCAGGGACAGCGCAAAGGTCCAGCCCGGGCTTGACGCTTTTCAACGGCTGCGCAATCGGTTACGTCGAAGATACCAGAGCCGAAGGAACCGACCATGCGCAAGCTTCTGATCCTCGCAACCGTCGCGCTGACAGGCTGCGCCGCGATAAACGAGTCGCGTTTCAACCCGCTCAACTGGTTTGGGTCGAGCCAGCCTGACCCCGCCGCGATGGATGTCGCGAATGCCGAGGTCAACCCGCTGATCCCACGCCGTCGCGTGTCGTTCTTCATCAACAACCAGCCCGAAGCCTTTGCAGGGCGCCCGATTGCGGAAATCACCGAAGTGCTGGTCGAACGCCGCCCCGGCGGGGCCATTATCCGCGCCACAGGACAGGCCAACCGTGTCGGGCCGTTTGATGTCAGGCTGATCGCAGACGAGGCCGCAAGCGTTGACGGCACGCTGGTGTTTGACCTCAAAGCGTTGCAGCAGGCTGGTCCGCGCAGCACCAACCCGCGGGCGCGGCAGGTCACAGTGGGACGCTGGATCACCGATCAGGATTTGGCAGGCATTCGCACTGTCACGGTGCGCGGTGCCGATAACGCGCGCAGCGTCCGCCGCTAAGGCGATCAAGCGTTACAATTCGATGATCTGAACTTGCTTGCCCTTAGCAGCAAGTGCGACGCGTCCTTCGCACAGACGCAGCGCGTCATGCCCGAACACTTCACGGCGCCAGCCTTGAAGCGCTGGCACGTTCCGTTCCCCGGACGCCAGCGCGTCCAGTTCCGCCGATGTGGCGATCAGTTTTGAGGCCACGCCAGAGGCTTCTGTCTTGGCCTTGAGCAACACGCGCAGCAGGTCAGCCAGCGCCGGGTTCACCTGCGGCGAAGGACGTGCGTCGTCCTGCGATGGCAACTGTTCCTTGGGCATGCTTTGCGCCCGGTGAACCGCCTCGAGGATACCATTGGCAATCTCGCCCTTACGCGCCTCTCGAAGCAATAGCCGCGACCGACCCAGATCGGCCATATCCTTGGGTTTGGTCGAAGCCAGCTCGACCAGTGCATCGTCTTTGTAGACACGGCTGCGCGGAATGTTGCGCTCCTGCGCATAGCTTTCACGGAACCGCGCCAGCTCTTTCACCAGCGCTAGAAAACGTGGCGCATTGGACCGTGTCTTGATCCGCATCCACGCGTCCTCGGGACGGGTGACATAAGTCTCTGGGGCAAGCAGCGTGGCGATTTCCTCTTCGACCCAACGGTCGCGCCCGGTCTCGGCCAGCTTCTTGCGTAGGAATTCATAAATCAGACGCAGATGTGTCACGTCGGCCAGAGCATAGGCCGTCTGGTTGTCTGACAGGGGCCGCCGCGACCAATCGGTAAAGCGCGAGGATTTGTCCAGCGCCTGCTTGGCGATCTTGCGCACAAGTGTCTCGTACCCCACCTGTTCACCAAAACCGGCGACCATGGCAGCCACCTGGCTGTCGAACAACGGTTCGGGGATGACTCCGTGGTCGATATAGAAGATTTCGAGATCCTGCCGCGCAGCATGGAACACCTTGACCACATCCCGGTTGCGGAACAGCTCAAGCAGCGGCTCAAGCGACAGACCTTCGACCAAGGGGTCCACCAGAACAGCGTCGGTCTTGCCATCGCCTCGGTATGCCAATTGGATCAGACACAGCTTGGAATAGTAGGTCCGTTCGCGCAGGAACTCGGTGTCGACAGTGACATAAGGCGTCTGTGCGGCACGCTCGCAGAACGCGGCAAGATCGGTTGTGGTCGTGATGATGTGCATAATCCGGGTCGTTCGTTATTCTTGTTCTGTCGGCCCCCAAAACCCGCGTATAGACCAAAAACCATGCTTTGCCTAGCGGGGGTGCCCCGTGTCGTCAGGGCAAGTCGATACGTGCCCGGTTGCCCTCTGCAAAGCGGCGCAGGATCAGCGGGTAAAGCATGTGCTCCTGCACCAGAACCTTGGCAGCGAGGCTGTCTGCGGTGTCGTCCGGGTCGATGGGCACGCGGACCTGTCCAAGCACCTGCCCGCCGTCAAGCTCTGCCGTAACCTCGTGTACGGAACAGCCCGCCTCGGTATCGCCCGCGTCGATGGCCCTCTGATGGGTGTGCAGACCTTTGTATTTCGGCAAAAGCGACGGGTGAATGTTAAGCATTCTGCCCTGCCAACGTGTCACGAAGCTCTCGGTCAGCACCCGCATGAACCCTGCAAGGCAGATGATGTCAGGCCGCGCCTGATCCAGCACATGGTTCAATGCGTCCTCAAAGGCCGAACGGTCAGACCCGAGTGGGCGATGATCCACAACCGCTGTGGGAATGCTCCTTGCCTTTGCTTTCTCCAACCCACCCGCATCCGCGCGGTTAGAGAGCACCAGAACGGGCCGCGCCGGGTGATCACCCATCATGTCTTGGGCCAGCGACACCATGTTGGAGCCGCCGCCCGAGATCAGGATCGCAACCCGTTTGGTCAAAGCAGGGCGCCAGTGTACGCGACACCCGGCGTCCCGGTGACAGAGCCGATCCGTGACACGGTTTCACCCGCCTCTTCCAACACTGCCGTTACCGCATCGGCTTGGTCTGCTGCCACCACGACGATCATTCCGATGCCGCAGTTGAAGGTCTTGAGCAACTCTGCCTCAGCCATCCCGCCGGTGGCCGCCAGCCATTTGAACACGGGCGGCAAATCCCATGCCGACAGGTCGATCTGGGCGCCCATGCCTTCTGGCAAAACGCGCGGCAGGTTCTCGGTCAGGCCACCCCCAGTGATGTGGGCCAGCGCATGCACACCGCCCGCCTTCACCGCCGCCAAGGCCTGCGTCACGTAGAGCCGCGTCGGTGTCAGCAGCACCTCGCCCAGCGACCCGTCGGTCCAAGGGCAGTCCGCATCCCAGCCAAGGCCGGAAACCTCCACCAACTTACGCACAAGGCTGTAGCCGTTGGAATGCACGCCATCCGACGCCAGCCCCAGCAGCACATCACCTTCGGCCACACCCGACGGCAGGTCCGTGCTCCGCTCCATCGCGCCCACGGCAAAGCCCGCCAGGTCGAAATCACCCGCGGGGTACATGCCCGGCATTTCGGCCGTCTCGCCACCGATCAACGCACAGCCGGACCGCGCGCAGCCTTCGGCAATGCCTTCGATCACCCGCGCCGCCGTGTCGGTGTCGAGCTTGCCTGTCGCGAAATAATCAAGGAAAAACAGAGGCTCCGCGCCCTGACAGACCAGATCGTTCACACACATCGCCACAAGGTCGATGCCCACGCCGTCCACATGGCCTGTATCAATGGCAATCCGCAGCTTGGTGCCAACGCCATCGGTCGCGGCCACCAGAACCGGATCGGTGAACCCGGCACCTTTGAGGTCAAACAAAGCGCCAAAACCACCCAGCCCCGACATCACACCCGGCCGCGCCGTGCGCTTGGCCGCCGGTTTGATCCGCTCCACCAGCGCGTTCCCTGCGTCGATATCCACACCCGCATCCGCGTAGGTGATGCCGTTCTTGCCGTCTGTCATGCTGCACCCTCCGAAGGTCGCGCGTGCCTTAGCGCAGCGACGAACACGAGTCCATCATCCGTGTGCTGCACCTCTTGACGCGCCCCGGTTGTCTGGTACTGAAACACACATGGCGGGCCTGTAGCTCAATTGGTTAGAGCAGAGCGCTCATAACGCTTTGGTTGCGGGTTCAAGTCCTGCCGGGCCTACCATATTTTACCGTTTGGTAAAAAACGCCGCTCTCAGAAAAGACATTTACTCACATCCGGCGTCGTTGCTCGCCAGCGCAGCGCGTCAGCAATCAACTTGGGCACGTCGGGGTGAAGGCCGATAGGGTCCAGCACGATCCCCGAGAACCCTGATTCAGCAACTGCCTCGGGCAAATCATCCAAGACATGCCCGCGCTTGGCAGCAAAGAACGGCAGGCAGATGGCGTTTGTCCCCAGACCCGACAGCGCGTCGGTCAGCGAGGGATCTTCCTCAACAAAGCCACAGCGGACCGAGCGGGGACCGAAATCATTGGCCACGCGGTCGGCAAAGGCGCGGGTGGCATCGGACACGCGGCGGGATTTGCCCGATCCGTGACCGGCGATGATCAGGTCCGTAGCGTACGGTTCAAACCCGTGATCCGTACAGACCCGCCGCAGCCAGCTGGCGGCAAGCATCGGCAAGGTGCAGTCCAGACCGAAGCTGACCAGTTGCGGCCCCGCGCCCTCGGCCAGCCGTTTGGGCAGTTGCACCTGCGTGAACCAGCCATCGGCCATGAACATCGGGTAAATGAGCGCACCGGGACGGTCCGCCGACAGCGCCTCGATCCGGCCTTCGGCAGCCAGCGTCACGCCTTCGATCCGCGCCTCGGGCAGATGAGTTGCCACGGCAGCGGCAAGAGCTGCGATTTCTGCCTCACCTACGGCGGGGTCCGAGGGTTGGCCGTGGCTGACGATGAGCGCGTCAAAGGACATGCAATGCTCCTCGTTGGTTTCCCGACCGACCTAGCGCGGGGCCATGCGAATGGCACCATCCAATCGGATCACTTCGCCGTTGAGCATCTGATTCTCGACGATGTGGCGGACAAGCTGGGCATATTCCGAAGGCCCACCCAAACGCGACGGGAACGGAACCTGAGCACCAAGCGAGTCCTGCACCTCTTGCGGCAGGCCTTCGAGCATCGGCGTCTTGAACAGGCCCGGCGCAATCGCGCAGACGCGGATGCCCAGCTGCGCCAGATCGCGGGCCATCGGCAGAGTCATGCCCACCACGCCGCCCTTGGAGGCGGCATAGGCCACCTGCCCCACCTGCCCCTCGAACGCTGCGACAGACGCGGTGTTGACGATCACGCCCCGTGCGCCGTCTTGGTCCAGCGGGTCGTTCGCCGCCATCAGCGCAGCCGCCTGCGACGCGACGTTGAAGGTGCCGATCAGGTTGACGTTGATCGTGGCGATAAAAGGTTTCGGGTCATGTGCAGCCCCCTTTGACACGGTCTTGGCGGCAGGGGCGATACCAGCACAGTTTACGGCGACATGAGCAGTGCCATAGGTGGATTTCACGGTCTGCATAGCCGCCGCAACGCTGGCGGGGTCGCTGACATCGGTCTTGATGAAAATCCCACCGAGGGCACCGGCACGAGCAGTTCCGGCGCTGTCATTCATATCGAGGATCACAAGCTTTGCCCCGGCCTCGGCCAACGTGGTGGCGGCAGCGGCCCCGAGGCCAGATGCGCCTCCGGATACGATGGCGACGGTGTTTTCAGTGATGATCATATGCGCGTCCTCTTGGCCTTTGCAGTCAGCGGTGGTGATGCAATGCGATCCTTACAGAAGTGTTTCGAGGTGGAAAAACAAGCCCGCCCGTTGCACCGGATGTCAAAAGCGGTGCAAGCCCGTTGCAACGGGCTTTGACACGCGATTTCGAAATCGCGTATCAAGCGCCTTCGAAGGCGCTTCCCGCCGGCACCATAACAGGTTTTCCTTTTGGCAAAGACGAAGAAGCGCAAACACATCCCCGGTGGCTGGCAGGACTGGATGACCGACCGCGTGCTGCGCGGCGCGATCTGGTGCGCTTTGCGCCTGCCCTTGCGCGCCCGACTGTGGCTGATGGGTCGGCTGATCCGCCATGTCGTGGCCCCATTGGCCGGTTACCGCGATCGCGCGATGGACAACCTTGCCCATGTCTGGCCCGAGATGGGCGTGCTCGACCGCCGCCGCCTCGCCGATCTGGTGGCCGATAATGCCGGCCGCACGATGATCGACAATTACGACGTCAAAGGTCTGATGCGGCGTATGGCCAAGGCCGCGATCAGGGGCGATGGTTTGACCGCCGTGGAACAGGCCCGTGCCGAAGGCCGTCCGGTTCTGTTCGTCACCGGGCATTTCGGCAATTTCGAAGCCCCCCGCGCCGCTCTGGTCGCGCGCGGGTATCAGATCGGTGGGCTCTATCGCCCGATGTCCAACCCGTTCTTCAACGCGCATTACGCGGCCAATATGCACGCCCTGTCGGACCCTGTGTTCGAACAGGGGCGGCGCGGCACAATGGGATTGATCCGGCACATCCGCGAGGGTGGCATGGGTGTGCTGCTTTTCGATGTTTATGACAGTGCCGGCGTGCCCATCGACTTTATGGGGCAACCTGCCCCGACCCTGACCTCGGCTGCAGACATCGCGCTTAAGACGGGGGCACTGCTGGTGCCTTTCTTTGGCATCCGTAAGGAAGACGGGATCAGTTTCGATGTCGTGTTCGAAGAACCCGTTGCGCATGGCGATCCGGTCGAGATGATGCGCGAGGTCACGTCACGCCTTGAGGCACGCATTCACGCGCATCCAGAGCAATGGTTCTGGATTCACCGCCGGTGGAAGCCCAAACGTCAGCGCAAGCGCGCGGCTGCGAAGATGGGGCCGTAGCCTTTCTGTTGCACCAGCACGACGATCGGGGCAGCGCCCGACACGGGAACCGACGACGACAAGGGTGTCCGCCCATTCCAGTCACCGATGTCGGACCATTCGGTGACAACATGGGTATAGTCGAGCTTCTTGCCGGCGTTTTCGCCGCGCGGAATACTCACCGTTTCCGACGGTGTGTAGCGCACAAGGATCACGTCGGCCTCGGCAAGACCGGAGGACGCCGGCGCGGTTATTGTCAGCCGATCTCCCGAACGCCTGAGAGTCAACGCAACCCGCAAGCCTTTGGCAGCATGGTCCTGCACCATATCGGTGACATCCATCGGGCGATTGCCGACCACATCCGCCGCACCATTGATCACCATCTGCGGGGTATAGATCGACCGATTGCCAAAGCTTCGGGCATAGCCTTTCTGGCGCTTGGTAAAGGCGGCATGGGCGAACTTGTCTTTCCAGCCGATATAGTCCCAGTAATCCACGTGCAGGGCCAACGCGATGATGTTGTCACGCTCACCCAACCGGGCCAGCATTTCATCGGCAGCGGGACACGAGGAACAGCCTTGCGATGTAAACAGCTCGACCACGACCGGTGTGTCCTGAGCCGTTGAGGCCGTTGCGGTCACGCCGACGATCATTGCCGTCACCAAAGCGAAAAGCCTGTTCATTCCAGTGGTGTCCCATGCTTGTTGATGTCTGATGACACTTAGCCACAGAGGACTGAAATAACCAATCAAGGTTTTGCGAGAGCCCGCGATCTGTCCGGCATCGCGTTATTGTGCACAATAGTATACCAAAATTGACGCACCCCCCTTGATCGACTCTGTGGCATCATGCAAATAGCAGCACAAAGACCCGAATTCCCCCTTCTGAGGAGCCACGTCATGTCCATCATCGTTGGTCAGGATACAGCCAAGACGCGTAAGACACTTACGGTCAATGGTCAGTCCATCGCCTATTACTCGATCCCCGCGGCGGAAGCTGCCGGGCTCGGGACGTTTTCCAACCTCCCCGCCTGTCTCAAGGTGGTGCTTGAGAACATGCTGCGCTTCGAGGACGGCAAGACCGTCAGCGTGGACGATATCAAGGCGTTCGGCACATGGGGCGAGAACGGCGGCCAGAACCCGCGCGAGATCGCGTATCGTCCGGCGCGCGTTCTGATGCAGGACTTCACCGGCGTTCCCGCCGTTGTCGACCTTGCTGCAATGCGCGACGGCATCGTGGCACTGGGCGGTGATCCGGAAAAGATCAACCCGCTGAACCCTGTTGATCTGGTTATCGACCACTCGGTCATGATTGATGAATTCGGCAACCCGCGCGCGTTCCAGATGAACGTCGACCGCGAATACGAGCGCAACATGGAGCGCTACACCTTCCTCAAGTGGGGCCAGAACGCGTTCAACAACTTCCGTGTTGTACCGCCGGGCACCGGCATCTGCCACCAGGTGAACCTTGAATACCTTGCGCAAACCGTCTGGACCGATGCGGACCAGAATGGCGAACAAGTCGCCTACCCCGACACGCTTGTCGGCACCGACAGCCACACCACCATGGTCAACGGGGCTGCCGTTCTGGGCTGGGGTGTTGGCGGGATCGAGGCCGAGGCCGCGATGCTGGGTCAGCCGATCTCCATGCTCATCCCCGAAGTTGTGGGCTTCGAGCTGACCGGCGCGATGATGGAAGGCACAACAGGCACCGATCTCGTGCTAAAAGTCGTGGAAATGCTGCGCGAAAAGGGCGTGGTCAGCAAATTCGTGGAATTCTACGGCTCCGGCCTCGACACTCTGCCGTTGGCAGATCGCGCGACCATCGCCAATATGGCGCCTGAATACGGCGCGACCTGCGGTTTCTTCCCGATCGACGACGAGACCCTGCGCTATCTCAAGACAACCGGCCGCGACATGGACCGGATCGCGCTGGTCGAAGCCTATGCCAAGGAAAACGGCTTCTGGCGCGACGCGGATTACGCACCGATATACACTGACACGCTGCACCTCGACATGGGCACAATTGTGCCCGCGATCTCGGGCCCCAAGCGTCCGCAGGATTACATCGCGCTGACCTCGGCCGGCACCGCATTCGGCGAATACGTCAAGGGTGTGCGCTCGGGCAAAGACGCCAGCCCGAAAGAGGAAATTCGCTGGGAAGGTGAAGGCGGCGCGCCGGAACCAACCGACATTCCGGGTGACGAAGGCCACCACAAGCGGGGCTATGTCGCCAGCAAGGACGGCAACTACCAGCTGCATGACGGGTCAGTTGTGATCGCGTCGATCACATCCTGCACCAACACGTCAAACCCTTATGTAATGATCGGTGCTGGCCTTGTAGCCCGCAAGGCGCGCGAAAAGGGCCTGACCCGCAAGCCTTGGGTCAAGACATCGCTGGCCCCCGGTTCGCAGGTCGTATCCGCCTATCTTGAAGCGGCCAACCTTCAGGAAGACCTCGACGCCATCGGCTTCAACCTTGTCGGCTATGGCTGCACCACTTGTATCGGCAACTCCGGCCCCCTGGCCGAAGAGATCAGCAAGTGCATCAACGACAACGATCTGATTGCCACATCGGTCCTGTCGGGCAACCGCAACTTCGAAGGCCGGATTTCCCCGGATGTGCGCGCCAACTACCTTGCCTCTCCGCCCCTCGTGGTGGCCTATGCGCTGGTCGGTGACATGAACGTCGATATCTCCCGCGAACCGCTTGGTCAGGATCAGGATGGTAATGATGTCTACCTCAAGGACATCTGGCCGACCTCCAAGGAAGTGGCTGAACTGGTCGAGCAGACCGTGACCCGCGAGGCGTTCCAGTCGAAATATGCCGACGTGTTCAAAGGCGACGAAAAATGGCAAGGTGTCGAAACCACCGACGCCAAGACCTATGATTGGCCGCCCAGTTCGACCTATGTGCAGAACCCGCCCTATTTCCAGGGCATCACGATGGACACCAAGAAAATCGAGAACATCGAAGGCGCCAAGGTTCTGGCGCTCTTGGGTGACATGATCACCACCGACCACATCAGCCCCGCCGGATCGTTCAAGGACACCACCCCGGCAGGCAAATACCTGATCGAACGTCAAGTGCCCCAGCGCGAATTCAACTCTTACGGGTCGCGTCGTGGCAACCACGAGATCATGATGCGCGGCACCTTTGCCAATATCCGCATCAAGAACGAGATGCTGGACGGCGTTGAAGGCGGCTACACCAAGGGGCCGAACGGCGAACAGATGGCGATCTTTGACGCGGCGATGGCGTATCAAGAGGCTGGCACACCGCTGGTCATCTTTGGCGGCGAACAGTACGGCGCGGGCTCATCCCGTGACTGGGCGGCCAAAGGCACAGCGCTTCTGGGTGTGAAAGCCGTCATCGCGGAAAGCTTTGAACGTATCCACCGCTCCAACCTTGTGGGCATGGGTGTGATCCCGTTCGAATTCACCGGTGGTGACAGCCGCAAGTCGCTGAAGCTGACAGGTGAAGAAACCGTCGCCATCCACGGCCTCGACACGATCACGCCGCTGGCCGAAGTGCCTTGCACCATCACCTATGCGGACGGGACTGAAAAATCGATCACGCTCAAGTGTCGGATCGATACCGGGATCGAGATCGAATACATCGAAAACGGCGGCGTCCTGCACTACGTGCTTCGCGACCTCGCCAGCCGCGATGCAGTGGCTGCGGAATAACGCCTAGCCCTTGCGGGCACGCAAAATGAACACCAAAACGGCGCGCCAATGGCGCGCCGTTTTTTTCTGGCAAGCCGCGTTTCGGAACCTCAGTCCGGAACCGGGATGCACGCCCCCCCCTTCGACCTGCAGGGATGGGTTTTGCCCCCGCCAACTGATGTCTCCATCAGGCCCAAAGCACAGGATCTCGCCCTCGAAGCTGGTCATCATGTCGTAGGGGACATCACTGGCACGATCACATTGTTTTTCTGTCGGAGCCACCACGTAACCGCCGATCCCGATTGCCATTGCCGCACAGAAAACCTGTCCTTTGTGCCCTTTGGCCACCAAACAGCCTGGCAGCCAGACTTTTTGAACCAGACCGTTCAACGTAAGCGGTGTCTGAAGGGCACTTGGGTTTCAGCTTGACGGCTGGAAGTTCCAAGGAAGCAACTCGTCGATGCGGTGTTGCGGATGTCCGGCCGCAATGGCTTCGAGCGTAGCCTTGAGATAGGCGAAAGGCTCGATGGCGTTGATCTTGGCGGTCTCGATCAGGGATGCGATGCGGCCCCATGCCTTGCCCCCCTCGTCATGACCGGCGAACAATGCGTTTTTCCTGTTCAAAGCAATCGGCCTGACCAGATTTTCGACCTTGTTGGAGTCGATCTCGACGCGTCCGTCCGTCAGGAAGGTCTGCAAACCATCCCAGTGTCGGTGGATGTAGGCAAGCTTCTCTCCGAGGCGCGATTTGGCCGAGATGCGCAGGCGCTGCGCTTGTAGCCAGATGCCGAAGGCTTCGACCAGTGGCGCGGATCGTGCCTGGCGCGCTGACAGGCGCTGGCCCGGGGACGTGTCGCGGATGTCTTTCTCGACGGCATAGATTCCTGCGATCTGGCGCAGGCCCTCGGCGGCGATCTCGGAACCATCGCGATCGAAGATTTCCTTGAGCTTGCGACGCGCATGCGCCCAGCAATGGGCGACAACGATCGGATCACCGCCCTTGCGGTCAGGGCGCGTCAGCCGGTTGTAGCCCTGGTAGCCATCGAGTTGCAGCGTGCCGTTGAAGCCGGTCAGGAATTTCTCGGCATTCTCCCCGCGGCGATCGGGAGCATAGAAAAAGACGACCCCGGGGGGATCATCGCCGCCCCATGACCGATCATCGCGCGCCAGAGCCCAGAGGTAGCCTGTTTTTGTCCGCCCGCGGCCCGGATCGAGGACCGGCGCCGTGGTTTCGTCCATGAACAGCTTCGTGGATGTCTTCAGGTGCTCGGCCAGCCGGTCCACGATGGGTCCAAGGTGGAAAGCTGCCACACCGACCCAATCAGCCAGCGTCGAGCGGTGAATGTCGATGCCAGAGCGGGCGAGGATCTGTGATTGTCGGTAGAGCGGGGCATGGTCCGCATATTTGCTGACCAGAACATGCGCGATGGCGCCTTCGGTTGGGAGCCCGCCCTCGATCAGCCATGCGGGCGTCGGTGCTTGTGTGACCCCATCGGTGCAGGTGCGGCAGGCATATTTTGGGCGGACCGTCACGATCACACGGCACTGTGCCGGGACGATGTCGAGCCGCTCGTTGCGGTCCTCGCCGATCCTGTGCATCTGCCCGCAACCACAGGGGCACATCAGGCTGTCGGGTTCGACTACCTGCTCGATGCGTGGCAAACCGGCGGGCAGGTTGCCGCGGTTGCGCCTGGCCACTCGCTTTCGCTTGGGCTTGTCGTCTCCGGGCGTCTGCACCTTCTTTTGTTCACGGGCCTCGGCGACGGCAGCTTCAAGATCCTCGAAGGTCAGCTGGCGATCATCTTCGCTGAGCTTCTCGGACTTCTTGCCGTGGACCACCTGGTTCAGCTCGGCCACCAGATGCTCAAGACGTTTGACGATGTCCTCCAGCTCCGCGGCCCGCGCAGCTTTTGCCTTCAAGGCCTCAAAAGCTACGCGGTATTCCGGTGGCAGGACGGACAGATCGAGGTCTTTGGCAGCGGCGCTCATGATCAGTATTATACACTGGGATCAAAGCCATGATCCCTGCATTCGTCGCCCCGAGTCACTCCGCCGCAGCTGGTGGGCGGGTCTCCAGCGCCTTGACCTTGCGCCAGTCCAGCCCGGAAAAAAGCGCCTCGAACTGTGCGTGGTTCAGCGCCATCATTCCGTCCTTGATCGTGGGCCAGGTGAAGGTCGTGTCCTCGAGCCGTTTGTAGGCCATGACCAGACCGCTGCCGTCCCAATAGAGAAGCTTCAGCCGGTCCAAGCGCTTGGCCCGAAACAGGAACACTGTCCCGGTGAACGGATCTTTGCGGAGCACGGTCTGCACCATGGCTGTCAGCCCGTCGTGTCCTTTTCTGAAGTCAACCGGCTGCGTTGCCACCAAAATGCGCACACGGTTCGAAGGGAAGATCATGCGCCACCCCCAAGCGCACGCACGATGTCCCCAATCCGGGCTGCAGGCGTGGCACCGTCCAGCCGGACAGAAACCGATCCAGCTACGATCTCGATTGCCCTACTCGCCGAACCCGTATCTTCCGCCGATGGCGAACTTTCGACATCGAACATCACCAACGGGGCGAAGTCCGTGTCAGCCTCTGGCGCGGGCAAAACAAGTTCACCATCCTTGGCCAGCCGCCGCCATCCCGACAGGTGGTTCGGGCGAAGGTTATACTTGCGCGCAACGTCATTCACCGTTGCTCCAGGCACCAGCGTTTCTGCCACGATCCGCGCTTTCACACGATCTGGCCACCGTCGGCTCCCGGTCCGTGAGACCTCAACGCCCAAACGCGTGAGAAACTCGTTCGTAGTCTCCATGGCGAAACTCACCTCCTGTTATCCAACAGGGCGTGAGTCTCAAATCACAAGGATCAAGAGAAGGTGGGCGCCACACAGCGCTTACCGTTCAACTGGTTGAACAGATACGCGTTTTCAGCGGAAAATCCTTGCCCGAGCTCCAAACGACCGGCGGTCCCGTGACAGCTTAAAACAAGGTTCTTGAGCCGCCCCCCACTTGCGCTGCGGGCGACTTCTGCAATCCACTCTACGATATGTTCCGGCGTTTCCGTTGTCGCAATGTCCCACGTGTTCCACATCTGGAATCTGCGGGACCGCGTGCCATCACTCACGCGAGGATCGTTGACGGCCATATTGGGTCTGGGCAAACGGTACATAAAAATTCTCCAAAAACTCGAAAATGCAATCAATATCGCTTACGATAATTCGCGGCCCCTATTCCGTCCAAGCGCAAATTTTACAAGGGGCGTTTCACAGTCTTTGCCGTGCCCAGAACCGCCTGAGAACAGGGGCAATACCCGCTCCAGATGCGCATTGACTATTTTTCAAACATCATCGGCAGAAATCCGCACAAAAATGAAAAAGATATTCAGAAATTGGTCCAAGTTGTCGCATGTGACAGCTTGGACCCTACAAATTCCAATCGAATGCCCCATCTATCGTCGACACAGGCACACATACTGATGAGTTCTACGATGAAGATTTTGACGATCATTCAGACCGCAGCCCTGCTTTTAATCGCAGGTGCAAGCGTGTTCGCGGGAATCCCCGATGCGGGTCCGTCGCTACTTCCGTAAGAGGTAGTTCGCCAGCGCCCGTTCAAGCGCTGGCGCGAACCGCTGTTCATAGTCCGAGCCGACCAACGGGCCTGCGAACCGGAACAGCACCGTACCATCCCCATCCACGATGAAGGTCTCAGGCGGCGCGGTCACGCCCCAATCAATAGACGTGCGCCCGGCTGGATCAAACGGCACGGCGACAAACGGGTTGCCGTCCTCTTCGAGATACTTGCTGGCATTGCCTTCTTGATCGCGGATGTTCACGCCAATGATCTGCATCCCCTCGGCCTGCATTTCCAGCAGCTTGGGATGTTCAACGCGGCATGGCGGGCACCAACTGGCCCAGAAATTCACCAAAGTGACTTCGCCCGTGGTCAGCATCTCGGGCGAAAAAGCTGTGTAGCCGGTCAAAGACACCTCAGTGATGGGCGGTGCCGGCTGGCCGATGCGCGTCGATGGCAAACCTTGAGGGTCTTCGCGGAACATGCCGACATAGGCCATAACGGCAAAGGCTCCGAAAATCACGGGCGGCAAAATCATCAGCGGAGAGATTTTCGCCATCAGTTGCCCCGCCGGTTTTCGATCTCATCCAATGCGGCCCGTACCTTGCGGGCACGCCAAAAACTGACCAGCACGATCACCGACAGCAGAACGATGGTCACACCATACGAGCTGAGAACCGCAAAGGCGTATTTACCAAGATCGGGCATCATGCCTGCCCCTCGCGCGCCAAGAGCGCCCTTGTTCGGCGGGCGCGAATCTCGGTCTGGGTGCGCAGGAACACCAACGCAATGAACAACAGCACAAAGCCAGCGATACAGACCAGGAGCGGGAACCAGAACACGTCAGAGATATTCTCTTCTTTATCAAGGCTGAGCGTCGCACCCTGATGCAGGCCCTGATTCCAGAAGTTCACGGCATAGCGGCTGAGCACCGCAAACACAGATCCCACCAGACAGAGGATCGACGTCAGATCAGCAGCAGTGTCGTCGTTCTCGATCGCTTCCCACAGGGCCATGTAGCCCAGGTAGAACAAGAACAGGATCAGGAACGAGGTCAGGCGCGGATCCCATGCCCACCAAGTGCCCCACATCGGCTGTCCCCAGAACGCGCCGGTTGCCAGCGCGATCATGGTCATCACAGCCCCCACCGGGGCAGCCGCGCGCGCGGCCAGTGCAGAGACATGGTGTCTGCGCACGATCCAAATCAGGGACGCGACCAGCATCATCAGCCACGCATTGATCGCCATCAGCGCCGACGGCACGTGGATATAGATGATCTTGACAGTTGATCCCTGCCGGAAGTCATCCGGCGTGAAGAAAAAGCCCCAGACCAAGCCTGTCACAAGACAGATGCCTGTCAACGCCCATACCCACGGCAACACCTTATCGGTGGTGCGGATGAATTTGACCGGATTTGCGTATTCCCACAATGACATGACAGTCAGGTAGGCGGTTTTGGGGACGTCTTCAATTCAAAAAAACGCATGGGACGTGTTACCGCAGATTGATCCGCAGCACGGCCGCGCTGGCAAAGGGCAAAAGCGCGATCACACCAAAGCTGATCCCCGCCAAAAGCAGCAATGGCGCCTGCACGGTCAGCCCCTCGGCCCCGCGCCGCGCAACCTCGGCCCCGAAAATCAGTGTCGGCACGTAAAGCGGCAAAACCAGCAGCGACATGAGCAGACCACCGCGTTTGATCCCCACGGTCAGCGCCGCGCCGAAGGTGCCGATCACGCTAAGCGCGGGTGTACCTACCGCGAGGCTGATCACCACCCATTGGTATGCGGGCAGAGGCAGGCTGAGCAGCACGCCCAATACCGGCGCGGCCAGCACCAAAGGCAGACCTGTGGTGATCCAATGCGCCAGCGCCTTGACCGACACGATGCCTTCCATCGGCAGAGGCGCCGTAGCGAGCAGATCAAGCGAGCCATCCTCCCAATCAAGCGCAAGGATGCGATCAAGCGACAAGAGGCAAGCCAGCAACGCTCCGATCCACAGGATACCTGGGGCGATGCGCGACAGGAGGTCTGTCTGCGGTCCGACACCAAAGGGCACCAGAACGGTGACGATCAGGAAAAATGCCAGACCAAGGCCGAAGCCACCGCCTGCGCGGATCGCAAGCATCAGGTCGCGAGCCAAGAGCGCCCTCACAGGAAGGCCTCGTCCATTTGGCGCGTGCGGGGGGCAGCTTTGAAGGGTGTCAGGTCAAGAACACGGGCCTCGGCCAAGCCAAGGTCGATATGCGTGGCCATCAATGCGCTGCCACCACTATGGAGATGCCCGCGCACCGCATCCGCAAAGAGCGCGACTGACGCCACATCAAGTGACACAGTCGGTTCGTCCAAGACCCAGATCGGACGGCCGGTCACCATCAGTCGGGCCAGCCCCAGACGCCGTTTCTGCCCCGCCGACAGCGTGCCTGCCATGCGGTTGCGCAGGTCCGTCAGATCGAAGGCCTTGATCGCGGGTTCGATGTCCGACAGACCAAAGACCGAGGCCCAGAACGTCAGGTTTTCTGTGACACTCAGCATGGCCTTGAGGCCATCGGAATGCGCGGCATAGGCGATCTGGTCTTCGGCTCCGGTGACGGTGCCAATCTCGGGTGGTTGTAACCCGGCAATGCTGCGCAACAGGGTTGTTTTGCCAACGCCGTTAGGGCCGCGAAGCACCAACGCTTCACCTGCGTTCAGCTCGAACGACACCCCTTCGAGAATGGCAAGGCCGCCACGGGTGACAGCCAGATCGCGTACAGTCAGAACCATGGGTCCGGCTTAGACCAAGCCTGTCGCAGGCAAAAGCGCGAAAGTGTCGCTTTTCCGAATTCGCAGACGCGCGTGCTTTCCGTCAACGAAAAGCAGCGATGCATCGACGCATCAGCTCTCTGCTCCAACCGGAAGCAATGCCAAAGCGACCCTGCGCCCCTCGGAGAGCAGAACATTGTACGTCCGGCACGCGGCGGGCGAACTCATGACCTCAACACCGATCCCGCGCGCTTCCAACACATCGCGCAGCCCGGCTGGAATATGTGCAATGTCGTCGCCTGTGCCGATGAACAGCACATCCAAGTTTCCCTCAAAGGGCAAAAGCGTTTCGGCATCATCATACCCGCCCCAAGGGGCCGTACCCGACGGGCCAGTCACCAGCGGAGCGGCGTGTCTTATACCACCAATTCGGAAAAACCCCGGACCATAACCCTCGATCGGGTGCGCGTCGGTATAGACCACTTCGTTCAAACGCATCTCTTTCCCTTTCCGTTACATTCCGTTCCAGATCGGCACTCCGGCCAGCGTGGCAAGTCCGATAATGGCATAGGCCACTGCGCGATAAAACCGTTCGCGCTCGGGGCGGAACAAAGCCTGCCCAATCAACGCGCCGATACCATACGGCACCAGCAATACGATCCCAAGCGCCACCGCCTGCGCGGTGAGTACCCCCTGCACCGCCATCAAAGGCAGCATCAGTATGCTGGTCACCGTGAGGAACACCACGGTGGTCGCTCGGGTCGTGGAGATGCTGTCGCGCCCAGCCAATTGGAACAGCACCATGATCGGTCCCATCAATCCGCTCAACCCGCCGACAAAGCCAGCGGCGCCACCAATCAACACCCGCGTGCCCGTGGTTGGCTCCACGCGGTAGCGCCATCCCGCAATCAACGCGACAAGCGTCAAACCGCAGAAGATCACGACCGCCCAGCGGATCACGATGACATCCGTCATTCGCAGCACCCATATCCCGAACGACGCCGATACTGTTGCCGACAATATGAGAACCGTCACAGCCTTGCGATTGACCAGCGGCAAAGCTGTGGGAAACACCGTCACAACAGACGACATGGCCGACACCGAAAACGCCGCGATGGCCATGACGGGTGCCAGAAATATCACCGCAACCGGCATATAGATCAGGGCCGCACCAAATCCGGCAAAACCATAGACGATTCCGGCAACGATGGTGATCAGGATCAGCCAGCCCAGCCCCGCTGTCTCCAGCGCAGCCAGAACGACCTCAGGCATCGACGTTGGAGAACTGGTTTCCCGTTGTGTCCGTCGGTTTGGTCCAGTCGCGTTTCACGCCCAGCCAAAGCAGAATCGCCGAGGCCACGAAGATCGACGAATAGGTGCCCACGATCACACCCCAGATCATCGCAAAGACGAAGCCGCGGATCACGTCACCGCCCAATACGAACAGCGCGATCAACGCCACCAGCGTGGTGGCCGAGGTCATGAACGTTCGGCTCAGAGTTTCGTTGATCGAGATGTTCAGAACCTCCTTGAGGTCCTTTTTCTTATACTTGATCAGGTTTTCGCGCACCCGGTCGAACACCACCACAGTGTCGTTGAGCGAATAGCCGACGATGGTCAGCAAAGCCGCGATGATCGCCAGATCAAACTTGATCTGAAGCTCCGAGAAGATGCCGATGGTCAGGATCACGTCATGCACGAGTGCAAGCACCGCCCCCAAGGCGAACTGCCATTCGAACCGCAGCCAGATGTAGATCAGAACGGCACCAATCGCGAGGACCACAGCAATCGCGGCCGTTTGGATCAGTTCGCCCGACACTTTCGGGCCGACCGATTCGACCGAGACAAACTTGATATCCGGGCGCACTTCGACCAATGCCGCTTCGACCGCTTCGATCACCGCAGTGCTCACCGCTTCCTCGCCGTCCTGTGCCTGAATGCGCACCATGGCGACGTTCTGCTCTGGGCCGAAGGTTGGATCGAAGACTTCCGAGATCGTGATGTCGCCCAGCTCCAGCGCGCCGATAGCATCGCGGTAGACGCCGACATCCACCGGAAGCGGGCTTTCCGTGCGGATCGTGGTCCCACCCCGGAAGTCGATGCCGTAGTTCAAACCCTGAAGGATGAACGATCCAAAAGACAAGACCACCAAGAACGCGGAAATGCCAAACCAAAGCTTCCAGCGGTTGAAGAAGTCGAAATTCGTGTTCTGTTTGACCAGTCGCAAACGCATATCAGACCTCGATCGTCTTGGGGCGACGGCGTTCGAACCAAATCACGATCAGAAGCCGGGTGACAAAAATGGCGGTGAAGACCGAAGTCAGGATGCCCAGCCCAAGCGTGATCGCAAAACCACGCACCGGGCCAGAGCCCATGACAAACAGGATCACAGCCGTGATGAAGGTCGTTATGTTGGCGTCCAGAATGGCCGACAGTGCCTTTTCATAGCCCAGCTCAATGGCGCGCGCCGGGCCTTTGGCTGTTCTCAGCTCTTCCCGGATACGCTCGAAAATCAGAACGTTCGCATCCACCGCCATACCGACGGTCAGCACGATTCCCGCGATGCCGGGAAGGGTCAGTGTTGCGCCGATCATGCTCAACAGGCCAAAGATCAGTCCGATATTGATGATGAGCGCGACATTCGCGAAAATCCCGAAAAGGCCATAGCTCAGTGCCATGAAGATCAGCACTCCGCCAAAGGCCACCAAGGTTGCGATGCGCCCGGCGTCGATACTGTCTTGCCCAAGCTCCGGGCCAATGGTGCGCTCTTCGAGAAACTCCAACCCGGCAGGCAGGGCCCCTGCCCGTAAAAGCACGGCAAGCTGTGTGCTTTCCTCGACCGAGAAACTGCCCGTGATGATCCCGGACCCGCCGGGAATATGGCTTTGGATCACCGGGGCGCTGATCACCTCTTCGTCCAGCACGATGGCAAAGGGATTGCCGATATTGGCGGCGGTGTAATCACCGAATTTGCGTGCGCCCGTGGGATTGAACCGGAAATTCACAGCCGGGCGCCCATTCTGGTCGAACGCAGGCTGCGCGTCGACAAGCTCTTCTCCGGTGACGACCGGGGCTTGTTCAAGGATATAGAACACGCCGGTCTCATCCAGAGACGGCAGCAGCTCGTTGCCCACACCCGGCGAGGTGTTGGCGTCGTCGCTGCGGCCGATCACGGGCTGGAACGTCAATTGCGCCGTTGTGCCGATGATTTCCTTCAGTTCGGCCGCCGATCCGATGCCCGGCACCTGGATCAGGATACGGTCGCTGCCCTGACGCTGAATCGTCGGCTCGCGGGTACCAACCTCGTCGATCCGGCGGCGGATGATTTCGAGGCTCTGCTGCATCGTGCGTTCATCAGTGGCGATCTGTTCGGCCTCCGACAAAGTCACAACGATGTCGGCCCCATCTGACACCACTTCCAGATCGTTGCTGAGCGCCCCTGTCACTGAGACCACCGGCTGCGCCAATCCCCGCACCAATTCAAGCGCCCGCGTCATGCCCTCAGGCTGCGAGATACGGACGCGCAGCTCTCCTGCTGCCGAAGGCTGCAACCGGATCGTGCCCACCGTGTCCCGCTCGGGACGCAGTACATCGCGCACCTCGGGCCAGAGCGCCTCGAGCCGGGCCGCGTAGACGTCCTGCACCTGAACCTCTGCCAAAAGATGCGCGCCGCCCCGCAGATCAAGTCCAAGGTTCACGAGACCAGATGGCAGAAACGATGGCCAGCTCTCGGCCTGTGTGAGAAGTTCAGGGGACTCGCCCGACAACTCGATCGCGGCGACCGCGTCGTTGTGTTGCTCGACACGCGGATAAAACAGGTTGGGCAACGCCAGAACAAGCCCCACCGCAACGGTGGTCCAGATCAGGAGGCGCTTCCATAGGTCGATCTGAAGCATGAGCGAACGGTCCGATGCGGTCTGTTAATCAGGAGGGGATCACGTGTTTGCGGGTTCGGTCTTGGACACCACAGTGGCGACTGTGTTCTGCACAACGCGGACCTTGACGCCTTCGGCGATCTCAACGTCTAATTCGTTGTTTTCCTTGACCTTCACAACCTTACCGATCAGGCCACCCTGAGTGATGACAACATCACCACGACGCAGGCCTTCGACCATTTTCTGATGCTCTTTCATCTTTTTCTGCTGCGGACGGATCAGCAGGAAATACATGATCGCGAAGATCAGGATAAGCGGGACGAACTGGGCAATTGCGTTGCCTTCCATGGGCGTGCTCCTTGAAGATGGCGGGGCACACCCCCGCGATATCTGGCCATAAATTTGGGCGGAACCTATGTTGCCGGGTCGGGCTTTGCAAGGCGGGTTCGGTTGTCTTTGACGCCGCGTGCACGCAGACGCAAACCGACGCTGGCCTTCACACTGAATTTGTCTGCAGCGTTTGTCCTGCCGCATTGTAGCGGTTCGGGTTTTGCGCCTTACATGTATGCTATGAAAGCGATCTTACCCCTTGTCCTGCTTTTCTTGTCCAGCGCGCTGGCGGCGCAGGGTCTCCCGGTGCTGCCCGCACAGGATCATGCGCTTTGGCAAGCGGTGGGGCGGATCAATGCCGCAGGCTACCGCACACGAGAAATGTGCACGGGCACATTGATCGCACCGGACAAGGTGCTGACGGCGGCGCATTGCGTGGCTGGCACCGATGGACTTGGTCCCTTGCCGCATGAATTCACCTTTGTCGCGGGCTGGTTGCGTGGCACGGCGGCCGACAGCGTACCGGGGCGCGCGGTCTGGATACATCCTCGCGCTTATTCGGAAGGCCAGCTGGATGTGCGGTTCGATGTGGCAATCCTCACGCTGGAGCGGGTGTCCAAGATCACCCCGCTGCCCCTTGTCGCAACCGAAACCAGCGCCCCCTATGGCATCCTGGGCTATTCCACGCGTCGTCCGCACATGCTGGGGGCGTCGTTCGGCTGTGATGGGCAGGTCACCTCGGCATTGTTGCGTCTGGACTGCCCAGTGACCCCAGGCAATTCCGGCGGCCCGGTGTTGGCGCGGGTCGGCGCACACTGGGAAGTCGCAGGTGTGATCAGCGCCATGGGACAGACCGGCGCATTGGCGGTCCCTGTGTCGCGCGTGCCCCAGCCCTGACCCCCTACCAAAGCCCCGCATTCCGGTGCATAAGGCCGCCCATCACAGTTGCGAGTCAGAAGGACAAGACCCATGCATGACATCCGAGCCATCCGCGAGAACCCCGCTGCGTTCGACGCAGCCCTGTCGCGCCGTGGGTTGGAGCCGGTCTCGTCCGAAGTTCTGCGCATCGACGAAGCCCGCCGCGCCGCCATCCTCGAGGCCGAAACCGCGCAAGCCGATCAGAACAAGGCTGCCAAGGACATCGGCAAGGCGAAGGCGTCGGGCGACGAGGACCTCTTTGCCCGTCTACGGGACGAGGTCGCCGCAAAGAAGGCCGCAGTGGCCGAAATGCAGACCCGTGCCAAGGAATTGGACGACCAGTTGACCAAGCTGCTCGAAGGTTTGCCAAATCTGCCGTTCGAGGACGTGCCCGATGGCGCGGACGAAGCCGACAATGTCGAGGTCCACCGTTGGGGCACACCGCGCCAATTCGATTTCCAGCCCAAGGAACATTACGAAATCGCGAGTGTTCAAACCGGGTTGGACTTTGAAACCGCCGCCAAACTCTCTGGCTCGCGCTTTGTCGTGATGTCGGGTGCTGTGGCGCGGGTACACCGGGCTTTGGCGCAATTCATGCTGGACACGCACATCACCGAGAACGGCCTGACCGAGACATGGACCCCGGTCCTTGTGCGCGATGACATGATGTACGGCACCGGCCAATTGCCGAAATTCGGCGAAGACAGCTACCAGACCACCAATGGCTGGTGGCTGGTGCCCACCGCCGAGGTGCCGCTCACCAACATCGTCAACGGCGAAACGGTGGACGAAGATTATCTTCCCCGCCGCTATGTCGCCCACACGCAGTGCTTCCGGTCTGAGGCGGGCAGTGCCGGGCGCGACACCGCGGGCATGCTGCGCCAGCACCAGTTCGAAAAGGTCGAAATGGTGTCGATCACGCATCCCGATCACAGCCGCGACGAGCTGGACCGCATGACAGGCTGCGCCCAAGGCATCCTTGAAAAGCTGGGCCTGCCCTATCGCACAGTTGTGCTTTGCACTGGCGACATGGGCTTTGGCGCGCGCCGCACCCATGACATCGAAGTTTGGCTGCCTGGTCAGAACACCTACCGCGAAATCAGTTCGGTGTCGGTCTGTGGCGATTTTCAGGCCCGCCGGATGAACGCCCGGTTCAAACCGGCAAGCGGTGGAAAACCGGAATACCTGCACACGCTCAACGGGTCGGGCCTCGCCGTTGGACGCTGCCTGATCGCGGTTCTGGAAAACGGACAAGAGGCTGACGGTTCGGTCACCCTGCCCGAGGCGCTGCACCCATGGCTGGGCGGCAAGACACGGATCGCAGCAGACGGGGTGATGGCATAGTCATGACACGGGTTTGGGCAGCTTTGGTTCTTGGCGCGGCACTTCTCTTTGCCGCGTCCCCCTTGTTCACCCAAGGGTTCAACGGGTTCGAACCTGACCAATTCCCAGTGCCGCAGAACGACCCGCCGGTGCAGCCTGCGGGCTATGCGTTTTCGATTTGGGGTCTGATCTATCTTTGGCTGATCGTTGGTGCAGGCTTTGGCCTGCTCAAGCGCAGCGACGATCCCGATTGGACGGCGATGCGACCGCCGCTGGTGCTCAGCCTTGCCATCGGAGCCACGTGGCTTCCCGTGGCGAATCTGTCGCCTGTGGCGGCAACAGTTCTGATCCTTGCCATGCTGGGAACCGCCCTGTTTAGCCTGTTCCGGGTCGGTGACACCGACCGCTGGTATCAGCAGGCCCCGGTTGCGATCTACGCCGGGTGGCTGACTGCTGCCTCGTCGGTGTCCATCGGACTGCTGCTGGGCGGGTACGGCATACTGAGCGCCACATGGGCCGCCATCATCGCCCTATCATTGGGATTGGTGCTTGCGCTGGTCGTGCAATACCGCCTGCATCGCGCACCCGAATACGGCATCACCGTGATCTGGGCGCTGGTCGGTGTGATCGTGGCGAATACAGGACCGGTGAACGTGGCTGTCCTCGGACTCTGCGTGATCGGGATCATCGCGGTCTTGTCGCTGCGCGCGACGGACACCGAATAGAGCCGCACAAAACAAAAGGGCTTCGGTTTCCCGAAGCCCCACATGAGGTCCGATCCACCAATCAATTGGCGACAAGGATCTCCGCGTCTTGTGCAGCGGCCAGCTCATCGGCACTGACAGCACCGTCGCCATCCACATCGACCGCAGCGAACACGTCTTCTGTCAGGTCGGGATAGGACACCATCAGTTCTTCCATCGAATAGCTGCCATTGCCATCCATATCTTCCACAGCAACCTGCGCGTGCGCCAAACCGGCTGTCAGAGCGACCACGGTTCCAAGGGTTACAATTGCGTTCTTCATGATAGGTTTGATCTCCATTGCGGTCTGTGCCGCAAACAACGACTCAGTGTCGTCGTGGAGTCAGATATCATCGCCAATTCGCGCCACAAGATACTGAAATAAAACCGTGATCTCGGATAGGCACCAAAGCGCCGATGGTCGTTTCCGTCAACGGAAACGGTGGATGCGTCGACGCATCCACCCCGGTATCTTAGCCCATCGCACGCAGACGTTTGATAAGGCTCGATGTATCCCAACGCCCACCACCCAGCTTCTGCACATCCTTGTAGAACTGATCGACCAGCGCCGTCACAGGCAGCGACGCCCCAACTTCGTCCGCGGTATCGAGGCAAATCCCAAGATCCTTGCGCATCCAATCCACCGCAAAACCGTGATTGAACTTGTCGTCGATCATCGTCTCGTAGCGGTTCGACATCTGCCAAGACCCGGCCGCGCCTTGACTGATCACCTCGACCACCGCGCGACCATCAAGGCCCGCCTTCTCGGCGAAATGCAGCGCCTCGCTCAGACCCTGCACGAGCCCCGCAATTGCGATCTGGTTGCACATTTTGGTCATCTGACCTGCACCGCTCTCACCGATGCGGCGGCAGATGCGCGCATAGGCGTCGATCACCGGCTCAGCCTTGGCATACACCGCCTCGTCCCCACCACACATCACCGACAGGACGCCATTTTCGGCACCGGCCTGCCCGCCCGAGATCGGTGCATCGACAAAGGCGATGCCGCGCGCCGCACCCGCCTCGTATAGCTCGCGGGTGACCTTGGCCGACACGGTGGTGTGATCGACAAAGATGCTGCCCTCGGCCATGCCCGCAAACGCGCCATCCTCGCCAAGACACACGCTGCGCAGGTCGTCGTCATTGCCGACGCAGGACATCACGAAGTCACAGCCCGCCGCTGCCTCGCGCGGGGTGGATGCATGCGAACCGCCGTGTTCCTTGGCCCATGCCTCGGCTTTAGCCGCCGTGCGGTTATACACGGTCACCTCGTGCCCGGCTTTGACCAGATGTCCCGCCATCGGGTAACCCATGACCCCCAAACCCAAGAATGCCACTTTCGCCATGCCGCGTGCTCCCTATCTTCTGTGGTAATTTTCTGCTGCCTTTACCTGACGCTGCACCGCCCCCTTGGCAAGGGCTTGCGTGTTCGTTAGGGCAACGCAAGTATCCGTTTTGAGCCCAAAGGATGGGGGCAAAACCCGGTTTGAAAGGTGAACGACGCGTGGCGCTGATCTTCAGAACTCTGGTGTGGCTGACCACGGCCTCTCTCGTTCTGGTGACGATCGGAGTTCTGATCGTGTATTACCTCGCCTCGCGGTCACTGCCGGACTACGACAACACCGTTCCCGTGTCCGGGCTGACCGCTGATGTCGAGATCTTGCGCGACAATTCCGGCGTGCCGCACATCTTTTCGACCTCGGATCGGGACGCGTTTTTCGCGCTTGGATACGCCCATGCTCAGGACCGTCTGTGGCAAATGACCTTGATGCGACGCACCGCTCAGGGGCGCCTGTCCGAACTGTTCGGCACGCGCACCGTCGAAACCGACAAACTTCTGCGACGGCTGGACATCTATCCCCGCGCGGTACAGTCGGTGGCTGCGCAGGATGCCCGCACCCTCGATGCGCTGGACTCCTATGCCGCCGGCGTCAACGCCCGGATCAGTGAAATCAACCGCGACAGCCTTGGCCGGGGCGCGCCTGAGTTTTTTGTCTTCAACGCACCCCTCGCCCCGTGGCAACCGGCGGATTCATTGGCATTGGTCAAGTTGATGGCGCTGCAACTCTCCAGCCATCTGCGCGAGGAAGTGCTGCGCGCCCGCACCTCTTTGCTTCTGCCCGATGAAAACCGGCTGGCGGACATTCTGCCCGACATTCCCGGTGCCGGCGTCGCCGCCCTGCCAGAATACGCCCAACTTGTCCCCGGCACCTCCGGCGGCACGCAGTTTGCCCAAGGCGGCCCCGACCCGATGTTCTGGCCAGTGGCACCTCGGGGGTTGGCCGGCGCGTCGAACGCATGGGCGGCCGACGAAACCCGGTCCGCCACCGGATCGACGCTGATGGCAAACGACCCGCATTTACAGTTCACCGCGCCCGCAACATGGTATCTGGCGCGTCTGCAACTGTCCTCTGGCGGCGTGATCGGTGCCACAATTCCCGGCATCCCCGCGGTCATGGCCGGACGGTCTGATGCCATCGCATGGGGGCTCACCTCGTCCTACCTCGACGATCAGGACCTCTTCATTGAAGAGCTGAACCCCGACAACCGCGAGCAATACCGCACACCCGACGGCTTCAAGGATTTCGTGACCCGCCGTTCCATCATCGAAATCAAGGATTCCGAACCGGTCACCCTGACCCTGCGTTGGACCGACAATGGCCCTGTTCTTCCCGGAACGCAGTTCGATCTTGCGACCATCACGCCGCCGGATCACGTCACGGCGCTCAGCTGGACCGCTCTCAGCCCGCGGGACACCTCAATGTCCGCTGCAATCGCGCTGATGTATGCAACCTCTGTCGAAGACGCGCTGGCGGTCTCAAAGGCGTTTGTTGCGCCATCGCAAAACCTCACCGTGATCGACGGCGACAGCATCGCGATGAAGCTGGTCGGCGCCATGCCCCGACGAGACGCGGCGCATCAGAGTCAGGGCCGCCTTCCGTCGCTGGGCTGGCGCTCCGAGAACCGCTGGCAAGGCGTGTTTCCCGACGACTCCAACCCAGTTTTCCTGAACCCCACGGGCGGAATCGTCGGCAACACCAACAACAAGACCGTCGACCGCCCCTTCCCGCTCCATGTCAGCTTTGATTGGGGCGACAGCCAACGCGTGATGCGGTGGCAGGGCCTGATGCAGGGCCGCGAAGTGCACACCCGCGACAGCTTTATCGAAGCGCAGCTCGACACCGTGTCGGTCACCGCCCGTGCCTTGCTGCCATTGATCGGCGCAGACCTGTGGTTCACCGGAGAAGCCGCCCCGGACGGCACACCAGAGCGGCTTCGCCAGCGCGCGCTCGACCTCTTGGCCAATTGGAATGGCGAGATGAACGAGCATATGCCCGAGCCCCTGATTTATTCAGCTTGGCTGCGGGCGTTGCAGGAACGGCTGATCCGCGACGACCTTGGTCCACTCGCATCCGAATTCACCCGTGTGGAGCCGCTTTTCATTGAACGGGTGTACCGGGATGTGGACGGCGCCAGCGCGTGGTGCAACGTCATCCGGTCAGCGATCGACGAAACCTGCACCGACATCGCCCGTCTGGCGCTGGATGATGCGCTGGTCTGGATTTCCGAGAACTGGGGCACGTCGCTCGAATCCCTGCGCTGGGGCGATGCCCATCAGGCAACCCATGACCATCCGGTTCTGGGCGAAGTGCCGATCCTGCGGTACTTCACCAACATCCGCCAAAGCACGTCGGGCGGCGATCACACGCTGATGCGTGGACGCGGTGCGGGAGAAGGCCCCAATCCGTTCCTCAACGTGCACGGCGCAGCCTATCGCGGTGTGTACGACTTCGCCGATCCCGACAGTTCGGTCTTTATCCTGTCGACGGGACAGTCGGGCCACTTTCTGTCGCGTCACTACGATGATCTGGGAACGCTTTGGCGGCGCGGAGAATACATCCCGATGTCGCTGGATGTGGACCTTGCACGCGCGGCGTCGGTGGGGGCAACGCGGTTGGTTCGGGAATAGTTGGTGCAGACATATAGTTTCGACGGGCCTGAAGCCCGCCGACAGAGGCGCGCTGCGCGCGCCGTGGGGGCGCTGCCCCCGTCGCCCAAAGGCGACTCCCCCGAGGTATTTTTGGCCCAAAGAAACCAGATGAAGCGACGCTAGAGCGTTTCGAACTGACGGGCGTCTTTTGCGGACCAGCGCACGCGCACCGTATAGCCGGTCTCGTCCTGGATTTCGTCCTCGACCAGCGCCTTGTCGAAAAGCCAGGCGCGCTTGCGGCCTTCGTCAAAGCCCAGATGCAGGGTCTCTTCGCGGCGGTCGCCTTCGAGGATGCGGTTGACCGCCCCAAGCAGCGCATCAAGCCCATCGCCGGTCAGTGCAGAGGTTGCAAAGACATCGGCGCTGCGCTCGGCACGCGCCTGCGTGGCCTCGCGCACTTCGTCGTCCATCGCGTCGATCTTGTTCCAGACCTCAAGCAGCGGCGTGGTTTCGGTCACTCCAAGCGAGTTCAGGATATCGCGCACATCCTGTGCCTGTTCCTCGGTGGCGCTGTGGCTGATGTCGCGCACATGCAGGATCAGGTCTGCCGCCAGCACCTCTTCCAGCGTGGCGCGGAACGCCGCAACCAGTTCCGTTGGCAGATCACTGATAAAGCCCACCGTGTCAGACAGGATCACATCCGGCCCATTGGGCAGCTTGACCGCGCGCATGGTCGGATCGAGCGTGGCAAAGAGCATGTCCTTGGCCATCACCTCAGCCCCGGTCAGTCGGTTGAAGAGCGTGGACTTGCCCGCGTTGGTGTATCCAACAAGGGCCACGATCGGGTACGGCACCTTGGCCCGCGCCGCGCGATGCAGGCTGCGGGTTTTGACCACTTTGTCCAGTTGCCGTCGCAGGTTGACCAACTGGTCGTCAATCGCACGACGGTCAGCCTCGATCTGGGTTTCACCCGGCCCCCCCACGAACCCCAGCCCACCGCGCTGGCGTTCCAGGTGGGTCCAGGCCCGCACCAGTCGCGTACGCTGGTAGCTGAGTGCTGCCATCTCGACCTGCAGCACACCTTCGCGGGTGGCCGCCCGATCGCTGAAAATCTCAAGGATCAGCCCGGTGCGATCCAGCAGCTTGACGCCCCACGCTTTTTCAAGGTTCCGCTGCTGCACCGGCGACACTGGTCCATCCACAAGCACCAATTCGACGTCCTGTTCCTTGAACAGCGTCTTGAGTTCCTCGATCTTGCCTGAACCGAACAAAGCGCCGGGATGTGGCTTGGGCAGACGCACGACGCTGCTGCCCAGAACCTCAAGCCCCGGCAAGGCAGCGGCAAGTGCCACAGCCTCTTCCAGAGCAGGACCAGCTGCCCGGCGGGACCGGTCGCTGGTGATGTCAGGATGCAGAACCCACGCTGGGGTCACATGCGCCTTATGTTCTTTCAATTGTCGCCTTCGCCATCATACAGATTGATCGGCTGTGCCGGCATGATGGTCGAAATGGCGTGCTTGTAGACAAGCTGGGATTGGCCATCGCGGCGCAGGAGCACACAAAAGTTGTCGAACCAAGTAATCACGCCCTGCAATTTGACGCCGTTGATCAAGAAAACAGTTACCGGCACCTTCGTCTTGCGGACGTGATTGAGAAACGCGTCCTGAAGGTTCTGCTTATCAGATGCCATAAAATTAGCCTTTATTCTTGCTTTTGTCGCGCCGACGGTCGTGATTTGAGGCCACTATGTCTTGGCACTCACGTAAATTCCAGTGGAAAAACAAGGAATTTCGGCAAGAGTGCCGCCAAGGCTCAATCGCGCCAGAGATCCGGCGTCAAAATGACCACAAGTGCCAGCATTTCAAGACGCCCCATGATCATCGCGATCGCCGCTATGACTTTGGGTCCGGGGCCAAGTTCGATCAACGTCAGCCGTCCGGCCTCGACCACCTCGATCAAAGGGCCACAGTTCGACAGGCTGGCGACTGCAAGCACCAATGACTGCTCGAAAGGGATGCCTAACGCGGCCAGCGCGACGGTGGTGGCCGCCAGCGTGATGGCGAAGATCATGAAAAACACCCAGGCGATGAACGCGCCCTCGCGCCGTGTGCGCCGTGACACGAGGCCTGCCCGCCCAACCGAGGACGGGTGCACCAACCGGTCCACCTCGCGCATGCCATTGAGGGTCAGCGCGAAGACCCGCATCAGCTTGACCCCGCCAGCCGTTGTCGCAACGCCGCCGCCGATCAGCGCAAGCCCCATCAGGATCAGCCCGGGCGTCTCCAACCCCGACCAAGCCTGCGCGTCGACCCAGTCCACGCTGGCGTGACCATGGGTCGTCAGGAATGACAGCACAGTAAAGGCCGCCCCCCAAAAGGCCCGCAAGGCCGCCACCACGTTGTTCTGGTCGCCGATATCCAACGCGGCCACGAAATGGCGCAGCACAAGCACGGTCGGAATGGTCAAGACGATGGCCAGCCCCAAACGGAACTCGGGGTCGAACAGCAACCCGGCTTTCTGTGCCGTGCTGGTGTCGCGCGAGAACGTGACCCGCGACAGGGCAAAAAGCAGGAAAACCGCCATGATGGCCTCCCCGGCGAGGCCACTGCTGGCGCCTGTTGGACCACCAACAGGTGAAATGCCCGATGTCGACATCACGCTCATCGCATGGGTCAGGGCAATGAACGGCGTGTCCCCGGCCACCAGCAGCAACACCCACAATGCCAGCGTCAGAAGTGCATAGGTCGGCACCAAGACTGCGGCGCTTCGCGCCAACCGGCTGGCCGGGTTGGACGTGTCCCGCCGCGCGGCCCCCACGACAACATCCTGCCCCGGCTCTCCCAGGGACGTCACTTCGAACCCGCCAAGGTTCAACGGTGCAAGAATGGCCGCAGCCGCCACCCACATCAGCAAACCGCCCATCCACGCCACCTGTGCCCGCCACAGATGTTCGGCCATCGACAGGCGTTGTGCCTCGAACAAAGGCAAACCCGTGGTCGACAAGCTCGACACCATGTCGAGATAGGCGTTGAGGAAATTCGTAGTCTGGATCGATTCGTAATACGGCACCGCCATTACGGCGGGAAGGATCAGGAAGCTGCCCAACAGAGCCATCAATTGACGGATCGCATTGCGGTTGTGCGGTCGGTTGGCCAGCGCAACCCCGATCAGACTGCACAGGATGAGCCCCACCAACCCGGAATAGAAGAAAGACCGCGCATCCTGATACGCCTCAGCCCAAAGCGCCACCGACGCCGGGACGATCATAGACACCGACGCCAGTCCGGTCAGCAGCAATAGCAACGGCAGGCGATAGAGCAGCGCCATCGGATCAGAAGAAGTCGATCGAGACCTGAAGCAGGCGTTCGACCTCCGGCACGTCCTTGGCCAGCGTGAAGAGCACCACCTGGTCCCCTTCCTCGATCACCATCGACCCGGTCGGGCGCTTGACCTTGCCGGCCTTCCGCACCGCACCGACCAGCACACCTTCGGGGAAGTCGATTTCGCGCAGCTTCTGCCCCGCCATGGGTGAGGTCGACAAGACCTCCGCCTCGATCACCTCGGCCTCGGCATCGCCAATGGAATAAACCGCGCGCACCCGCCCGTGTCGGAAATGGCGCAGGATCGAACTCACTGTGACCGAGCGCGGGTTGATATAGGCGTCGATCCCCAGCGGCTCCATCAACGGCTCCAAGGTCGGGTCATTGATCAGCGCAATCGCCATCCGGCAGCCTTCGGACTTGGCACGCACGGCGGCCAGCATGTTGGTCTTATCGTCATCGGTCACACACAATACCGCATCCGCGCGTTCGATATTGGCCTCGGCCAAAAGCGCCACATCCAAACCGTCGCCATTCAGAACAATCGTCCGCTCCAACGCCTCGGCCGCCCGTTCCGCGATCTTGCGGTTGCGTTCGATGACCTTGACCCGCACCCGGTCTGCCCGCTGTTCGAGAACGCGCGCGACCATCAGCCCGACATTGCCACCGCCGATGATCACAACCCGCTCTTGTTTGTGATGGGTCTTGCCGAAAATCTCGAGCGTCCGCCGCACATCCTCGTTGTGAGACATCACGTAACAGGAATCGCCCGCGAAAATCTGGTCGTTCGATTCCGGCGCAAACAACGTGCCCTCGCGGCGAATGCCCACCACGATGCTCCGCAGGGTCGAGAACAGATCCGTCAGCTGCTTGAGAGGCGTGTTCACGATCGGGCAATCGTCGTCGATGGTCAAACCCATCAGCGCCGCATCACCATCCAGAAACTTTTCCGTATCGAAGGCCGCAGGCGCGTTCAGACGCTGCAACGCCGCCTCGGCGACCTCCATCTCGGGGCTGATCACCACGTCGATGGGCATGTGATCGCGGCGATACAGGTCTGAATAGATTGCCGTCAGATAGGATTTCGACCGCAGCCGCGCGATCTTGCGCGGGATCGAGAACACCGAATGCGCCACCTGACAGGTCACCATGTTGACCTCGTCCGAATGGGTCGCCGCGATGATCATATCCGCGTCCCGCGCGCCCGCCTGATCCAGCACATCCGGATAAGACGCGAAGCCCGCGATCCCCTGCACATCCAGCGCATCCGTCGCGCGGCGCACCAGATCGGGGTTGTTGTCGACAACCGTGACGTCATTGCGCTCACCCGAAAGGTGCCGCGCGATTTGCCAGCCGACCTGTCCCGCTCCGCAGATGATAACTTTCATATCCCGCGCCCGCAGTTGGGCCCCTTGGCTGTAACGCAGTCTTCTGTGTGGCAGAGGTCCGGGGTGGGGTCAATTGGCACAGGGCCATGCCGTAGTGGTGCGTGCTCGCACGCACCACTACCGCCAACCAAGGTGCGTGAAATCACGCACCCTACCCCAAATCGCTGCCACCCCGCATAACGCCTCCCCGCCGCGCATTACCGACGCGCGCGGGGGCGATCCGACCGTCGACTCCCACGATGTATCCCGGCCACGTCCGAAGAAGTTCAAAGCGGAGCACTGGCCCCACCAAATCGCCGCCGCGTGGGGGCGCGTCATGCCAAAGGCATGCCTCCGGCATGACGATGCGCGGCGGGCTTTGCCCGCTGTTCCGCGCAGGTTAGGGGAAACGGCCCAGTCCTGCCATTGGCCGAGTGCCGCCGTGTTGCGTTGCAGCTTCTCGGAACCGGTCATTGACTCCTTCGAAATTCATCGGAACCAGCCCGCATTCGAGCGTTTTGCCCCATACAAGCGCCACCCATGGCCCAAACCGCTTGATCAGTAGGCGAAATCGGGCAACCTCGCCTCACTATGGTATGCTATTTGGGTTATCTGGGATATTTGGGTTAAAACAAGCGCAATATTTAAAAAACAAGAAATATGGATGCAAATTGACAGGAGCGCAGCGCAATGACCATCTCTACCGAGATAACGACCACACAGCTTGGTCGAATCGTCGAAGAAGCTTCAAGCGAAGTTTACTTGTTTTGCGCTGACGATTTTCGCTTCTTGATGGTCAACCGAGGCGCTCGGAAAAACCTAGGTTTTTCCATGGAATACCTCGGCCGGCTCGCGCCTTGGGACATAAAGCCTGAATTTACGAGGGAGCAATTCCTGGAACTGATCGGGCCTCTTGCTTCCGGAGAAACCGACCTGCTCGATTTCGAAACGGTCCATGAACGGAGCGATGGCACGCGATACGATGTCTCGGTCCGGCTCCAACTGATGCAGACGGAGGTCAAGTCCGTATATTATGCGGCTGTCCGGGACATAAGCGAGCTCAGGCAAACTCAGGAGGCCTTGCTGGAAAGCAACAGTCGTCTGGATGCAATACTGAGCAATACCACGATGGCCGTCTTCATAATGGATGAGCGCCATCACTGCGCGTACATGAATGCTGCAGCCGAGCAGATGACGGGTTTCACGCTGCCGGAAACGCAAGGAAAGACGTTGCACGAAGTCATTCACCACACGCATCCTGACGGCCGCCATTTCCCAATCGAAGTATGCGTGATTGATCGTGCATTTCCGGATAACGACCAGACGCAGGGCGAGGCAATGTTCGTTCACAAGGACGGTAGTTTCTACCCAGTCGGTTTCACCGCCTCGCCCCTCAAGGACAAACGAGGTACGCCGATTGGCACCATCATTGAGGCTCGCAACATCGCAACTGAACTCGAAGCTCGCAAAACGGAAGAGCGTCTACGGGAAGCACAGAAGCTGGAAACGATCGGCCACCTGACAGGCGGCGTCGCCCACGATTTTAATAACCTGCTGACGATTATCCTAGGCAATGCAGAAATGCTGTCTGAGTCAGTTACTGACCCCAAGCTCCGTCATATGGCAGAAATGACCCTGTTCGCTGCGGAACGGGGCGCTGAATTGACCAATCGCCTGCTGGCGTTTGCCAGGCGCAAACCCCTCAACCCGAAACCAACGCAGATCAATCATCTGTTAGAAGGGATGCGGGACCTCGTTCACCGTACCATGCCGGAAAACATTGAAATTGAATTTCTGCCGGATTCGGATCTTGGCGTCGTCGAGATTGATGCCGCTGAACTGGATAATGCAGTTCTGAATCTGGTGATCAATGCACGTGATGCCATGCCCGAGGGTGGCAAGCTGACTATCGAGACTATCAACACCGTGTTGGACAACGATTACGCCCGCCGCCACTCTGAAGTCGTCCCGGGCGAATATGTGATGATATGTGTCTCAGATACTGGCATGGGCATGAATCCAGAGACGGCCAGTCGTGCCTTCGAACCATTTTTTTCAACCAAGAAAATGGGTGAGGGTACTGGCCTTGGTCTGAGCATGGTGTTCGGCTTCACCAAGCAGTCGGGTGGCCATATCAAAATCTATTCCGAACTCGGCGAAGGAACTTCGGTGAAGCTGTATTTTCCCAGGATTGCGGCGGAGACACAACCGAGCGATTGGCCAGCAGACAAAGTGCCGCTGCAAGGCGGAACCGAGCATATTCTGGTTGTTGAAGATGACGAACTAGTGCTCAAACACCTTGAGGGGCAATTGCTGTCGCTGGGTTACAGGGTTGTAACCGCTAAGTCCGGGCTGGATGCGCTGAGCGTCTTGGAAAAACAAAGCGATTTTGACCTTTTGCTGACAGATGTCGTTATGCCTGGCGGCATGAATGGGCGCGAACTTGCCGATCGGACGCGGAAAACTTTCCCCTCGCTTAGAGTGCTGTTCACATCCGGCTACACTGAGAATGCTATCGTGCATCACGGTCGTCTGGATCAAGACGCAGAATTGCTAAGCAAACCCTATACTCGCCTTAAGTTGGCCGCGAAGGTGCGTGCGGTGCTAGACAAAGATATGAAGTAGTCGGTTTAAAGCGTCCCGCCTTTAACTTGAGACATATCCAGCAGCCGTGAAGTAGTTCCAGCATTCTTTGGATGAGTAGAGGTCACAGATCTCGGAAATTGCATTGAACATGTCGGTACTAGTCTTTGATTTCATTGGGATAAATGTGGGGATAATGCCACAATAAATCGCCCCGGTTTTATCAGAGGCCTATGGCTTCATTTCGCGCGACCATATCGAGCACGTCACGCAGTGCATAGAAGTTCTCTTCGGCCTCGGCTGGCGGGATATTCCCGATTGCCCCGCTCTGAATCACTGCTTCCATCCTTTCCGAATGGCGGGCTCACGATTGCAGCGAATGACTGGAATCCGCCCAAATCGCGGGCCTTCAAAACCTTACCAAACCCTTAAAAGGTCCACTACGGACCCAATGTTTCGCGCGCGAAACAATAGGGCCAGAACGGACCTATCCGCCCGGTGCCAGATCCCGCGCCACGCGGAAGCCGACATTGGCCTGGCGGCGGGTCTTGGGGATGCCCACCCGGTAGCTGGCCCGGAGGTTCTCCGGTGGATCGTCCCACGACCCGCCCCGTAGCACCCGGCTGCTGCACGTGCCACCCGTGCGTGCCGCTCCGTCCGACGTCGCCCCGCGATGTGATCCGTTCCAGCAATCCGCCGTCCATTCCCACAGGTTCCCAATCATGTGCGACAGCCCGTACGGGTTGACCGGGAACACCCCCGCCGGCACAGGCGCCTCGGTCCCGTCGTTGCAGGCGTTGTTGCGGTGCCGGAACCGGCTTTCCGCCCCTGCCCCGTTCACGCGCTGGCAGATCGCCCCCAGCCCGCCGGGCCACGGGTATTGCTGATCCAGCGTGCCTCTGGCCGCATATTCGAACTCCGCCTCCGACGGCAGCCGCCACCCGCCGCGCGGGTCTTCGTCGTTGAGCCAGTCCACATAAGCCATCGCATCATCCCAGTTGATGCAGGCCGCCGGATGATCGTCGGTCACGTCAAACCCCGGCGCGCCCCAAAAGGCCCCGTCCCGCGACCGCAGCCGCCCCTCTGGTGTCCAGACAAAGCAGGACCGCCCGATCCGCGTCCCCGTCGCCTCCTCGAAGGCGCGCATGTCGCCCACGGTGATCTCGGTCGCCGCAATTTCGAACGCCGCAATGGTCTGGTTTGTGCGCGGCCCCTCGGCCCCGCCCTGATCCGACCCCAGCACCGTGTCCCCACCGGGAACCCGCACCACGCGCGGACAGACCGTACAGGTCTCCTGCGGCGGGTTCACCAGCACCAGCGATGTGCGCAGTCGTTCCGGTTCAGGTTCCGGCGCGGGCTTCAGATCTGGCCGAAGCGCAAACAACTGCGCCTGCGCTTCGTCGCGAAACACGCCTTCGGGAAACGCTTCGAGATAGGCCTGAAACGCATCCGCCGTGTTCAGCTCCTGCGCAAATTCCCAAGCCGCCCGGTCTACCCCCGAGCGGTCGATTTCCCGCGTGCCCTGCGCCGCCGCCATCCCGGCGGTCGTCATCAGAGCCACGGCGGATGCCATAATCAGATGTCGCATCTTGGTGACCCGTTTCGTTCCGACATCCAAAAAGGTAATCCCTTAAGACGCCTCTTCCACCTCATCCTCGAGATAGGCCACCCGGCCCCCGGATTTAGAGCCGGTCACCACCCCGAGCGATTTCAGCTTGCGGTGCAACGCGCTGCGCTCCATGCCCACAAAGCTGGCGGTGCGGCTGATATTGCCGCCAAAGCGGTTGATCTGGGTGAGCAGGTATTCGCGCTCGAACGCCTCGCGCGCCTCGCGCAGCGGCATCGTGGCGAGCGTGCCCGACAGCACAACCCGGCCCTCTTCGTCCTCGGCCTGCGCGGTGTCCTGCGGCAATTCCCGCGCCGCGATGTCGCCGGTGCCGTCGCCAAGGATCAGCACACGTTCGATCAGGTTCTTGAGCTGCCGTACGTTGCCCGGCCAGATCATCGTCTGCAACAGCGCCACCGCATCCGGGCTCAAACCGCGCTTTGGCAGGCCCTGCGTCTGGTTGAAAAGGTCGATGAAATGCCCCGCCAGCATCGGAATGTCCTCGCGCCGGTCCTCAAGGCTCGGCACCGAGATCGGCACGACATTCAAACGGTGATACAGTTCCTCGCGGAAGGTGCCCGCAGCGATTTCCGCCTGCAGATCGCGGTTGGTTGACGAGATCACCCGCAGATCCACCCGCACTTTGTCTGCCCCGCCGACGCGCTGAAACTGCTGATCCACCAGCACGCGCAGGATCTTGGATTGCGTGCCAATGGGCATATCGGCCACTTCGTCGAAATAGACGACCCCACCATGCGCCTGTTCGAGCAAACCTGGCTCTACCCCGCGTTCGGGCGTTTCGCGCCCGAACAGCACCTCTTCCATGGTCTCGGGCGCAACGCCCGCACAGTTCACCGTCACGAAAGGTGCACCGGCGCGGTTCGAATTGGCATGGATGTAGCGCGCGGCGACTTCCTTGCCGCTGCCTGCCGGACCAGACAAAAGCACCCTGCCATTGGATTTCGTCACCTTGTCCAGGTTCGACAAAAGCCCGCGATATGCGCCGCATTCGCCGACCATCTGCGCCACATCGGTCTCGCGGCGCTTGAGCTTGTTGTTCTCGCGGCGCAACCGGCTGGTTTCCATCGCACGCCGGATGACCACCAGCAACTGGTCGATATTGAACGGCTTTTCGATGAAATCATACGCGCCCTGCTTGATCGCGGCGACGGCGATCTCGATGTTTCCGTGGCCCGAAATGATCACCACCGGCACGTCCGGATTGTCGCGTTTGACGGTCTTAAGGATGTCGATCCCATCCATCTTGCTGTCTTTGAGCCAGATATCGAGGATCAGAAGCGACGGTTCTTCGGTATTGATTTCGGCCATTGCCTCGGACGAGTTCCCGGCAAGTCGAGTGGTGTACCCTTCGTCTTCAAGGATATCACCGATCAATTCGCGGATGTCGCGTTCATCGTCTACAATCAGAATATCGCTCATAACCTCACCCTTGTCTTTCTGACTATCACATCTTGAAAGTGGTTTCGTCTGGGGCTGCATCAGCCTCCAGCTCATTGATATCGCTCTCTGTTTGCAAGAGAGTCAGCACCGGCAGTCGGATCACAGCCATCGCTCCGTGACGTCCGGTGTCGTCAAACGCTTCGGCCTTTTCAAGCGTCAGCGTACCGCCATGTTCTTCGATGATCTTCTTGACGATCGGCAGGCCCAGACCGGTGCCTTTTTCGCGCGTTGTCACGTAAGGCTCGAACAGTCGCGACGGGTCCTCGGGCAAGCCGATTCCGTTGTCGGAAATGCGAACCACAGCCATGTCCTCGTCCACAACACACGACACCCGCACCTGCGGTACCGCAGGCTGCTCTGGCTCGGTTTCATTATAGCTTTCAATCGCTTCTCCGGCGTTCTTGATCAGGTTCGTAAATGCCCGTCCGATCATCGTCGCGTCGATTTCGGCCGGGATACCTTGCGTCGGCAGGTCCGTCACAAAGCCGACATTGGGCTGCCCGGCCTCTTGCAACAGGATCACGCTGCGCAGGATGTCGACGATGTCATCTGGCTTGCGCTCTGGCTCGGGCATCCGGGCGAATTTCGAAAACTCATCAACAATGCGTCGCAAGTCGTTGGTTTGGCGCACAATAACTTCGGTAAGCTGCTCAAGGCGTTGCGCATCCTCTTCGCCCAACTGGCGGCGGAATTTGCGTCGGATGCGTTCCGCGGACAGCTGGATCGGGGTCAGCGGGTTCTTGATCTCATGTGCAATGCGGCGGGCCACATCACCCCAAGCCGCCATCCGTTGCGCGCTGACCAGATCGGTCACGTCGTCAAAAGCAACCACATACCCTTCAAGCCCGCCATCCTCGCGCCGACGTGTGGACAAGCGGACCAGCAGGTTTTCCAATCGGCTTTCGCGGCTGACCTTGATTTCCTCTTGTGCGGTTTCGATACCTTGTTCGCGCAGCCGTTCGAACAAAGGACCGAATTCCGGAACAGCCATTGTGATTTCCACGCTGCGCTGGTTCTCTTGCCACGCCAGAAGGCGTTCGGCTGACCTGTTCACAAAGGTCACACGCCCATCGGCGTCCAGCCCGACCACACCCGAGGTGACCGATGTCAGCACAGAATCGAACAGGCGCTGGCGCCGTTCGATCTGGCGGGTGTTGTCGAGCAGGGTTTCGCGCTGGCCTTTGAGTTGCCGCGTCATCTGGTTGAAGTACCGGCCCAACATGGCGATTTCGTCATCGCCGTCCTCTTCCTGCACTTTTACATCAAGGTCACCCGCCCCAACCCGTTGCGCAGCACCTGTCAGACGTCCCACGGGGCGGCTGAGCCGTTCGGCGAACCACAGGCCAAGCCAGACAGCGGCGAGGATCAGCAAAAAGGCGAATCCCAGATACAGAAGCGCGAAATCAAACAACACGCGGCCCCGGTCATTTTCCTGTTGCTGGTAAAACCGTGCGGTTTCCTGCGTGTCGTCCAGAAGGTTGAGGATCTGCCCGTCCACCTCGCGCGTGATGTAAAGATAGCGGTCGGTGAAGGCGCGCAGCGGGATCAGGGCGCGCAGTTCGTTGTTGTCCCAATCCTGCACGAGGGCAAAGCCGATTTCATTTGCCTCTGCAATCACATCGGCAGCGGGGCGTTCAAAATCAAAAAGGTACGACCCTTCGCCACGCGCCCGAATTTCGCTTGTTCCGTCGATGACATAGGCCTCGCGCAAACCGCGTTGGATTTGCGCCTGCCCTTGGCTGAGCGCTTGGCGCAATTCGCCATCATCCATGATGAAGGTTGCCCGGCGGTTGGCATCAAGAAAAGCCGCCAGCGCCTCGGCGTCTTGGGTCAGGCCGTCGCGGTGTTCCTGTTCATACGCCTCGGCGGCCGACAGCGACGCGCCGACCACGTTGCGCACCCTTTCCGAGAACCAAGTCTCAAGCCCGATATTGATCGTGAGCACCGCAAAGACAGCGACGGTGATCGTCGGCAGCAGCGCCATCAGCGCGAAGGCACCCGTGAGCCGGAGGTGCAGCCGCGATCCTGCCGATTTGGCGCGGCGGGCGGCGATCAGGTTGCCCACACGGCTGAGCACAAGCGCCGCCAGCAACAATACGTAGATCAGGTCAGCGAGCAAAACCAAACGCAGGTTGAATTGCGCGCCTGCCCCGGTGTCGAGCGGCCCCAGAACGAGAATCGTAGCGACGGCCAGAACAGGACCAAGCAGCACCAGACCAAGGGTCATGGCATTCTGATAGCGCCGTTGACGGCGCATCCGGCTGAGCCGGGTCCAATTCCAAGAGCGTGCCCAGGTGGCCACAGCCAACCCCCGCCTAGATGTGCCGCGCAGCCCGGCTACCGCCATATGTTGTGTTTCCGACCAACTGCGTCACCGCCAGAACACTATTATGTGGCAGTTTTACATCAATTTGCGGCGACGTGTCACCTGAATATCGAGGTCGGTGATCTTCTTTCTGAGCGTATTGCGGTTGATTCCGAGTAAATCCGCACACTTGGCCTGATTTCCACCTGTTGCCTCTAGGGCGATTTCGATCAGCGGCGCCTCGATCTCGCGCAGGATTCGCGGGTAAAGGCCGGGTGGAGGCAGCATCGTGCCGTGCAGATCGAAATAGCGGCGCAGGTGGCGGGCGACCGAGGTGCTGAGTTTCTCGCTGTCGCCGCCCCGCAGGACCGGGCCAGTTTCGGGCTGGTTGCCGAGAACGTTTTCCACTTCGGCGCGGGTGATCTCGTCGGCGCGGGACGTCAGGCTGAGGCGGCGCACCACGTTTTCAAGCTGCCGCACATTGCCCGGCCAGCTATAGGCCCGGAACAGATCCGCGGCATCGTCGGACAGCCACCGCTTGGCACCGCCATCGCGTTCGGCACGGGCGAGAAAATGTTCGCTGAGAAGTGCGATATCGTCCACCCGCTCCCGTAGGGAGGGCACGGAAATGGTGGCACCGCTGATGCGGTAATAGAGGTCCTCGCGCACGCCGCTGTCCGAGATGCCCTGTCCGGGGTCGGTCTGGCTGGTGGCGATGAAGCGCGGCACGTTATCGCCGGGGCCGTCCATCATGCGGACGATGCGGGCCTGCACCTCGTCCGGCACATCGGCCAGTTCGTCGATCAAAAGCGTGCCGCCGCGCACGCGGGCCAGAATACGGGCCGGGCCTTCGATGTCGGACAGATCGCTGCCGTTGACAGTGACGAAGGGCAACGATCGGCGATCGGAAAAGTCGTGCAGCGCGCGGGCGATCAGGGATTTCCCGGTGCCGGATTCGCCGCAGATGAGAACCGGCAGATCGGTGTTCATCACCTTGGCGACCAGACGGTACAGCGCTTGCATCGCCGGTGTCTTGCCGATCAGCGGCAGGTCGTCAGGCGCATCGTCGATCACCCGGTCGGGCGCTGGACGTGCCACGCGGCTGCGGGAATCGAGCGCCTTGGCTGTGCGCTTCATCAGATCCGGCAGATCGAACGGTTTGGGCAGGTAGTCATAGGCCTCGGCCTCGGCGGCCTGAATGGCGGTCATGATCGTGTTCTGCGCCGAAATCACGATCACAGGAAGATCAGGGCGGTCCTGGCTGATCTTGGGTAGCATCTCGAGCCCGTTGCCATCCGGCATGATCACGTCCGAGATCACCACGTCGCCTTTGCCTTCGGCCACCCAGCGCATCAGCGTGGTCAGCGACGAGGTTGCGTGCACCTTACACCCGGCTCGTGTCAGCGCCTGTGTCAGAACCGTGCGGATCGTGCGATCATCATCCGCGACAAGTACCGTACCATCCATCAGTTAGACTCCTTTTGTTTTCGCGGTGCCTGCGGCAGCGAAATGCGAAAGCGGGTTTTTCCGGGAACACTATCGACAGCGACCCATCCATCGTGATCCGAGATGATCTTGCTCACCAGTGCGAGGCCAAGGCCGGTGCCGTTCTCACGCCCTGACACGAAGGGGTCGAACACGTCGCCCCTGATCTCGGGCGGCAAACCGGGGCCATCGTCAATGACCTCGACCTGCAAGGGCAGCGATTGGCCGGTGCCATCGGCGCGGCGCAGGCTGTAGCTGTGTTCATAATAAGTGTGCAGACGGATCGTGCCGCCCGTCTTGGGATCCGACGCCTCGGACGCGTTCTTGATGAGGTTCAGGACCACCTGAAGCAATTGGTCCGCGTCCCCCAAAGCCAGCGGCAGCGAGGGGTCGTAATCCTCGATGATCTTCATATGCGCGCCAAAGCCCAGCAACGCAGAGCGACGGGCGCGATCGAGCACATCGTGCAGGTTCACCGGCTTGCGTTCTGGTGCCGAGAGGTTGCCAAATTGCTCGACCTGTTCCAGCAGCTTCACGATGCGGCGGGTTTCGGCCACGATCAGGTCAGTCAGTTCAAGATCGCCATTGCTGAGGTTCATGCTCAGAAGCTGCGCAGCGCCAGTGATACCAGCCAGCGGGTTCTTGATTTCATGGGCCAGCATTTCCGCCATGCCGATGGCGGACTTGGCCGCGGATTTGACGGACTGGCTTTGGTTTACGCGACCCGCCAATTCGCGCGGGCTGATCAGCAGGATCATGCAGCCTTCCATGCCCTGAACCGGCGCAAATTGCAGGTTGCAGACCAGCGGCGGACGGTTGCCCGTGCCGACATCCACATCATTGACGAACAACGGCGTGCCGTTCGCGCGGGCGCGGACAAGGCTGTTCTCCATCGGCGCATCGACGGTCAAACGGTCCCAGATCGGTTGGCCGCGCAGCCATTTGGCCGAATTGTTCATGAACCCTTCAGCTGCGGGATTCATGTCAAAGATGTTCTCATCGCCGTCGATGATGATGGCGGGTACAGGCAGCGACGACCAGATCAGCCGTTCATCGACCACAGCCTCTTCACCGGTTTCGTGATCGGTCATGCGGCTTGCCTCACATCGGTCAAAAGCGCGTTGGGCAACGCTGACAGAACATCCTGCGAATTTTGGGCTGTCAGGATCGACTTGCGCAGGGCGGGCACGGTTCCGGCCTCGTCCATGTACCACCCCAGATGTTTACGCGCGACGCGGTTCCCAAGGTCCGAGCCATAGAAGTCGAGCATCGCCTCGTAATGTGCCGAGATCATATCCACCAGCTTGTGGCCCTTGGGGATGTCGGGCTTCGGCGTGCCGTAGATATCGGCCGCGATCTGTGCCAGCACCCAAGGCCGCCCTTGTGCGCCGCGCCCGACCATCACCCCGTCGGCACCGCTTTGCGCAAGCGCTGTTCGGGCAGTAGCTGTGTCCACGATATCGCCATTGGCAATGACCGGGATCGACACAGCGTCCTTGATCTGGCGAATGGCACTCCAGTCGGCGCGGCCTTTGTAGAATTGGCAGCGGGTGCGCCCGTGAATGACGATCATCGCGATGCCGAGGGATTCGGCGCGCTGCGCCAGTTCAGCTGCGTTGTGCGACGCGTCATCCCATCCCAACCGGGTCTTGAGTGTGACAGGAACATTCACAGCACCCACCACAGCGTCGATCAGGCGACAGGCGTGGTCGAGATCGCGCAGCAGCGCTGATCCGGAATACCCGCCCACGACCTTTTTCGCCGGGCACCCCATATTGATGTCGATGACCTGCGCGCCCATGCCTTCGACCATACGCGCCGCCTCGGCCATCGCCTCGGGGGTGCGGCCTGCCAGTTGAACAGAGGTATTGGCGATCCCTGCCCCCAGTTCCGCCTTTTCGCGCGATCCGGGGCGCGCGGTCAGGAATTCGCCGCTGGCGATCATTTCAGACACCACACGGCCCGCACCAAAGCCCGACACCAAAGTGCGAAACGGCAGATCGGTGATACCGGCGAGTGGGGCCAGCATCACGGGGGGAGAAATCAGGTCTAGTGGAACAGACGGAGTCACCGTTGCAATCCTTGATTGATGAGATTGAGCTACGCTGTGGTCGCATCCCATTCAATGATAATAGCCTGAAAAACAGACCGACAAAACGCATATGCCTAATTATTGTGCAAACGGCCGGGGGAGATTGCACAGTCACCGGACTAACCTTAGACAAGCCATAGCAATTCAAGGGATGTGCAGATGAAAGTTCGGCTTGGCAATGGCTATGACGTTCACAAGTTCGGGCCGGGGGATCATGTTGTCCTGTGCGGCGTGAAAGTGCCGCATGATCAGACGCTTATTGGTCATTCTGATGCGGATGTCGGGATGCATGCGATCACCGATGCGATCTACGGCGCTTTGGCGGCGGGTGATATCGGGCGGCACTTCCCCCCTTCGGACCCTCAGTGGAAGGGTGCGGCCAGCGAAATTTTCCTGAAACACGCAGTTCAGTTGGCGCGGGACGCGGGATTCGTCATCAGCAACGTGGATTGCACACTGGTTTGCGAGTTTCCCAAGATCGGGCCCCATGCCGACGCGATGCGCGCCACTTTGGCCGACATCATGGACCTACCGGTCGAGGATATCTCGGTCAAGGCGACCACATCCGAGAAACTGGGGTTCACGGGCCGCGGTGAGGGGATCGCGGCCATCGCAACGGCTGCATTGGTGGCATCATGAATAGACTTATCGCGACATTCTTCGGCGTCGGCTTCCTTAAGCCCGCGCCCGGCACATGGGGGTCATTGGCCGCCCTGCCCGTAGCTTATGCGGTGCTCTCGATTGGCGGGTTCTGGTTGCTGGTGAACCTAACCTTTTTCGTCTTCATGTCCGGTTGGATCGCAACGCGCGAGATCACCAAAGAGCAAGAGGATCATGACCCGTCTTACATTGTCGTGGACGAAGTTGTGGGCCAGTGGATTGCCCTGTTTCCAGTAGCTTATGGGGCGTCGCGCATGTCGGCGGATCTCCTGGCGCTGTACCCCGGCTGGATCGCGGCCTTCGTACTGTTCCGGCTCTTCGACATCTGGAAGCCGTGGCTGGTGGGCCGCGCCGATGCACGGGGCGATGCGTTGGGCGTGATGCTGGATGATGTGATTGCAGGTGTGTTTGCAGCCATTGGCGTTGCGGCGTTGGCAGCGCTGTTTCATCTGGTGCTAATGTGACGCTGCCTTTGGCGGACGAGCTGTTGCGCCTTGCCGTTGCGGCGGGCGCAACCGTGACGACCGCCGAAAGCTGTACTGGTGGCATGGTGGCCGCCGCGATCACCGATGTCGCCGGATCGTCTTCTGTGTTCGAGCGGGGGTTCGTAACCTACTCCAACCAAGCCAAAGTAGAGATGCTGGGCGTGTCACCTGCCACTCTGGAGGCACATGGCGCGGTGTCCGAGGAGGTTGCAAGGGAGATGGCGCTTGGAGCGCTTGCCGCGGCACAAGCCGACGTGGCGGTGTCGATCAGCGGGATCGCCGGGCCGGGAGGGTCAGAGTTCAAGCCCGAAGGCCGCGTGTGTTTCGGGCTGGCGACCGCTCAGGACGTTCAAACCACGACCATTGAGTTCGGAGCACTTGGTCGGGCCAATGTCCGGGTGGCGGCACGGGATGAGGCGCTGACCCTCTTAGTGGCGGCACTAAGCAAATTGCGATGCTTTGTTGCGCATCCAGCCATCATTTCGCACAATAATTAAACAAAACCATGTCTGCTAAATTTTAAGGCATGCAAATTCCTGTTTTGCCTCTTTTTTCCGCGAACCTGATCCGCTTTGACCGCGCCAAACATAGTCAAATCAAAGGATGGGACAGATGAACGGAGCCGATACGGCCTGGATTATCGTGGCAACAGCGCTTGTGTTGTTCATGACACTACCGGGGCTTGCCCTGTTTTACGGCGGGCTTGTGCGCGCGCGAAATGTGCTGAGCGTGTTCATGCATTGCTATGCAATTGCCTGTTTGATGAGCGTTCTGTGGTTGGCCTTCGGCTATTCCATCGCGTTTGGCGAGGGCAACGCCTATTGGGGCGGTCTGGACAAGATGTTCCTGTTGGGCGTCGGAACCGATGATCTGGCGGGCACATTGCCCGAGGTTCTGTTCTTTGCGTTCCAGATGACTTTCGCCATCATCACGCCTGCCCTGATCGTTGGTGCCTATGTCGAACGTGTGGGCTTTGGCTTTGTCCTGCTCTTCTCAGGTCTGTGGATGCTACTCTGCTATGCGCCGGTGGTGCATTGGGTCTGGGGCGGTGGATTCCTGTCAGATGGCGGCATCTTTGGCGAAACCGGCGTGCGTGACTTTGCGGGTGGCATCGTTGTGCACGAAACCGCCGGGATCGCGGCGCTGATCATCGCGGTATTCCTTGGACCGCGCAAGAACCACACAACACCGCCGCACAACCCCGGCTTCGTGATGATCGGGGCTGCAATGCTTTGGGTCGGCTGGTTCGGCTTTAATGGCGGATCGCAATTGGCCGCAGATGGAGGCGCCGCCATGGCGCTGACCGTCACGCATATCTCGGCCGCAACCGCGTCGCTGACATGGGCGCTGTGGGAAAAGGTCAAGTTCGGCAAGGCATCGCTGGTTGGCATGGTCACCGGCACGATTGCGGGGCTTGCGTCGATCACACCGGCTTCGGGCTTTGTCGGCCCGATTGAGGCGCTGATCATCGGGGCCATTGCAGGTGTGCTGTGTCAGGAAGCCGTGAACGTGATCCGCAACATGCTCAAGATCGACGACACGCTGGATGTGTTCGCAGTCCACGGCGTAGGCGGCATCTTCGGCACGATCATGATCGCCGTCTTTGGTGCGGGCAGCTTTGCAGCACAGTTGGGGTCTCTGGCGATTGTCGGCGTCTTCACCGTGGTGGTGACGGTGGTTCTCGTGCTTGTGGTCAAGGCCATCACGCCGCTACGGGTGGATGCAGAGACCGAGAATTCGGGCCTCGACATCATTGTGCATGGCGAACGGGCGTACGACCACGCGTCATAAATCGGATAGTGCGTTTACGAGTACCCGGGCGGGCCCAACGGTCCGCCCATTTTTATATTGGCGCCACGGCTGGCGAACGGGTCAGCTGTACAATTCTGCCGCACGGCGTTCAAAGGCGCGGACGATCCGCTGCATGGCTTCGTAAAAGAACATGCCCGCCGCCCCTTGCAGGATGCGGTTCTTAAATTCGAAATCGACAAAAAAAGTCACTTCGACCCCGTCGTCCACATCCTTGAACGCCCAGTTCGAATGCATGTGCCGGAACGGGCCATCCAGATATTCGGTGTCGATCTTCTGTTGTTCGGGCCAGAGAACCACACGGCTGCCAAAGCGTTCGCGAAACACTTTGAAGCTGATCACCAGATCCGCCAGCATTTCCATATGATCGCCCCGGTCTTCGCGCGATCGGATCCGCGCCGCCGCAGTCCATGGCAGGAATTTGGGGTAATTCGCCACGTCCGCGACCAGATCATACATCTGTTGCGCCGTGTACGGCAGGGTGCGGGTTTCGGAATGTGTGGGCATCTGCTCTTTTGTTTTGACCGTGACAGTGGCGGGGGATGTCGTATTGTGCGCGCGAAAAATCAAGGGAAACCTATGTCAGAGCGTCCTTATGTCATCGACGAAATGATCTCGGCCAAGGCAATTGCCGCCCGGATCGAGGAATTGTCGAACGCGATCAAAGAAGAATTCCGCGATACCAACAAGTTGGTTGTGGTGGGCCTGCTGCGCGGCAGTTTCGTATTCATCGCCGATCTGGTGCGCGAACTGGATCTGCCGGTCGAGGTCGATTTCCTTGAGGCGTCGTCCTACGGCGATGCGATGGAATCGAGCCGAGAGGTGCGGATTCTGAAAGACCTGCGCGGCCAGATCGAAGGCAGGGACGTGCTGGTGGTCGAAGACATCGTCGACACCGGACACACGCTCAAACACGTCGTGGGCCTGCTCGAATCGCGCAATCCGGGGCGGCTTCGGACGATTGCCCTGCTCGACAAGCCGTCTCGGCGCGAAACGGATGTGGCGGCGGATTGGATCGGGTTTTCGATCCCGGACGAATTTGTGGTCGGCTATGGCATCGACTACGCACAGCGCAACCGCAACCTACCCTATATCGGCAAGGTCCGGTTTCCCGAGGCGTGAACTGGTTCTGGCTTCTGCGTATGGCGCAATGGGCGCGCAACCCGCCCAGCCCGGCGCGGGTAAAACTGGTTTTGGCCGTCATCGCCCTGTGCCTGGCGATCGTTGCCATCGAGCGTTGGGTGGGTTGGCCAGACTGGATGTCCCTTAAACCCGAACAGGTGCCCAATCTAGTGCTTCGCTAAGATCGAGCCAATGATTTGACGGGACTGCTTTGTTCGCCGGCAATCGCCGCAAGATGCGGTTGCAGCAGTTTCTCCAAGGACTCCATGAGGCGTTGGATGCGGTCGCTGCCTGCAAGATCGCGGTGGCACGCGACCCAGACCGGGACAACAAAACCCGGAACATCGCAGGCAATCCGCTCCAGCTCGGGCGCCGCATCACCAAGAAGACATGGCAGTATGCTTTGCGCGTTACTTTTGCTCAGCATCTGGGTCAGCAGACAAAAACTGTCTGCGCTGGCAATGACGTCGGAAGGGTCGATCTCGGTTGCCATCCATTGCGCGGGGCCTGACCGTTCCAACGCGCCGGTCATGCCAAGCCATCCCTGCGCTTCACGTCGTTTGGCCCGCGCATATACCGCAAAGCGCATATCGGCGACTTTACGACCAACGAGGTCGTCGGACAAAACCATCGCCGGGCGCAGAGCGACATCGGCGTGTAGCCGCGCCATATCGACATGCGGGTTCGATGACAGGTAGGTCAATCGGTCAGGCGCCACGCGCCGCGCCAAAGCGGGATAGATCCAAGCCAGCACCGTCTGACAGAACGAGTCCGTCGAGGTGATGCGCAAATTTTTGCCCACAACATTCTGGCGGCCCTGCATCAGCGCCTCGGCGGATTTGACATGTTGGGCGGCAAGGCGGGCGGCTTCGATCACGGGCGCCCGGTTGGGACGCAGCCGATAGCCGCTGCGGTCGCGCTCGAACACCGGTCCGCCGCAGGATTCTTCGAAGGACGCGATGCGGCGCAGAACCGTGGCATGGTTGACGCCCAACACCTTTGCAGCCGCATTCACCGAACCGGTGTCGGCCACGGTCAATACAAACCGCAAGTCGTCCCAATTCAGCTTGTGCATAGATGCGGACCCTTTTTGCATTTTCTAACAATTAATTTGTGCAAAGGGCGAGGCATACTAGGTCACAGATCATACAATTTTCAGGGAGTATGAATTGATGAAGAAAAATCTCGCTTTTGCAATCGCCTTCACGGCACTGGGTTGCGGCACCGCAGCCATGGCACAGGACGACTTTTCAGCCGAGCTGAAAGCGCGTCAGGGCCAGTTCCGCATTATGGCGATCAACCTTGGTATCCTTGGCGGGATGGCGCAGGGCAAAATGGACTATAACGCTGACGCAGCACAAGCCGCAGCAGACACGCTGGTCGCAGTGTCAATGATCCAACAAGGGCCGATGTGGCCAGCCGGGTCGGACAACATGGCACTGGACAGCACACGGGCCCAACCGAACATTTGGGACGCAAACGACGATTTCCTTTCCAAGTGGAGCGATTTTGGCACAGCCGCTCAGGCCATTCAGGCCGCCGCAGCGGGTGGTGTCGAAGGTGTTGGACCTGTGATGGGCCAAGTTGGGGGCACTTGCAAAGCCTGTCACGACACATATCGCGCTCCGGCGAACTGATCTGCAGAGATGCAGCGTGGATTAATACCAGGTGTCTTGATTCTGGCTGTTGCTGCGGCAGCAGTTGGGGTGTTCGTAACGCGTGCCACGCCCATCGACAGCAGCCCTTTGGCCGGCCGCGACAGCGATCCGGCCAAAGGTGAGACTGTTTTCAACGCTTCAGGCTGTGCATCCTGCCATGCGGCACCCGATGCCGAAGGCGATGCAAAGCTCATCCTCGCTGGAGGACAGCGATTCCCGTCCGATTTCGGCACCTTTATCGCCCCAAACATTTCCCCCGATCCCGATGCTGGTATTGGCGCATGGACTTTGGGAGACTTTGCCAGCGCGGTGAAGAAAGGTGTCTCGCCCGACGGGCAGCATTATTACCCGGCCTTTCCCTATGGTGCGTACCTGCATATGGACGATCAGGACGTGGTCGATCTTTGGGCGTATTGGCAAACCCTGCCCCGCGACGCCACACCAAGTCAGCCGCACGAGATTGGCTTTCCGTTTAACATCCGGCGGTCAGTCGGCGTGTGGAAACTCTTGTATCTCAAAGACGACTGGGCGGTACAGATCGCGGACACTCCCGAGCTGGAGCGGGGCCAATATCTGGTTGAAGCGTTGGCACATTGCGGCGAATGCCACACTCCACGTGACGCTTTGGGCGGTATGAACCGGGCGAACTGGCTGGGTGGTGCGCCCAACCCCACTGGTCGCGGTATGATCCCGTCGCTGCGGCCTGCTGATCTGACATGGGGTCCAACCGAGATCGTCTACTATCTCGAAACCGGCTTTACGCCTGATTTCGACAGCGCTGGTGGGCATATGGTGGCTGTGATCGAGAATTTCGCCAAACTTCCCGCCAGTGATCGGGAAGCGGTCGCGGCCTATCTCAAGGCGCTGCCGTAAGCCAAATCTGCAAAAACTAGTTGGATACTCTTTAAGAGTATCCGTGCCGAGCGTTCCATCTGGCGCACCAAAGCCTTGAAAGGCTTTGGCAAAAAGCTTCGAAGCTTTTTCGCTCAGACCTTGGCCAGCTTCGCCTCGCGGTTGGCGCGCAAGCGGGCAAAATCATCTCCCGCGTGATACGAAGATCGGGTCAGCGGCGTTGCCGACACCATGAGGAAGCCCTTGCCGTAAGCCGCCTTTTCGTAGCCTGCGAATTCCTCGGGGGTCACGAAACGATCAACGCCGTGGTGTTTCGGGGTCGGTTGCAGGTACTGGCCTATGGTCAGGAAATCCACATCCGCAGCCCGCATGTCATCCATGACCTGCATGACCGACTGACGGTCTTCGCCAAGCCCAACCATGATGCCCGACTTGGTAAAGATCGACGGGTCGATCTCTTTCACGCGCTGCAACAGACGCAGGCTGTGGAAATATCGCGCGCCGGGACGCACTTCGGGGTAAAGGCCGGGCACTGTTTCAAGGTTGTGGTTGAACACGTCCGGATGGGCTGCCACCACGGTTTCCAACGCATCGGGCCCACATTTGAGGAAATCCGGCGTCAGAATCTCAATCGTCGTGTTGGGCGCGCGATGTCGGATGGCGCGAATGGTTTGGGCAAAGTGTTCTGCCCCGCCATCATCAAGATCGTCGCGATCTACCGACGTGATCACGACGTGGTTCAGACCCAACTTTTGCACCGCATCGGCAACACGGCCCGGTTCGAACGCATCCAGTGTGTCAGGACGCCCGGTGGCGATGTTGCAGAAAGTGCAGCCACGGGTGCAGATGTCACCCATGATCATCATGGTGGCGTGGCCCTGGCTCCAGCATTCGCCGGCGTTGGGGCAGCCCGCCTCTTCGCAGACAGTCACCAGTTTATGCTCGCGCATAATGCGGCGGGTTTCGTTATAGCCTTCGCCGCCCGGTGCTTTCACGCGGATCCAGCTTGGCTTCTTCGGCTGGGCGTTGTCCGGTCGATGCGCCTTTTCAGGATGGCGCTGTTCTGGGATCTTGAGGTCGCGCAACGGTTTTTCCCCGCTTATTCAAGTGCTGCTTCCTCTAACATAGAAGATGGCAGGAGGTAGTACCAGTGTTGCATAGCTGCGTTGCAGCTTCAAATTCCCAACGGTAACGAGTTCCTCCTGCCACCACTTAAACGGCCCAGAGTCGGCCCGTTTTAGCCCCGTGCGTCAGCCTGACCCAACGTCAAGGTGCATCATCCGATCAGGACAGGACCTGCAGCGCGGGTTCTGGCGTAGAACAGGTTGAGGCGTTGCAATCCGATCCGAAGCACCACCTTGCCCGACCGCGCCGACCAGCCCAGCCGTTTTTCCGTGGCTTCCAAGCCTTCGCGCAAGCAGCAGCACCGCAGGACAACTTCGCTTAGCCCCGGCCCAAGATCCCGAACCGCGTCAAGGGTGCGGGCACTGGCCTCGCGCCGCAGACGATCGGTCATGGCATTTGTGCGGTCATACAGCGGCTGCAACGCGTCTGGCCTCTCCCAGCCCAACATTTCGGACATCGCAAAGCCCGCGATGGCAAAATCCTCGTGCAGACGGTCACCCGCCGCGACGAAGTCAGGCGACAGGAACGGTTTGCCATCCGGCCCGCGACGGCGCGCCAAAACCGTAAGCGGACTGTCAGCACCTGGTCCCCCGGGCTGAGACCGATCCCTAGGGTGACAGCTTGAACCTGTCTTGGCGAAAAGCTGAACCATGTGATCGCTGGCGTCTGCCGCCCGAGCATCCCGGCCTGCAACCAGTTTCGGAAGGTGACTGCGGCCTTCATCGGTGATCCGATAGCGTTTCAGATCGGAACCGCCAATCAGCGCGATCCAGTTGCGCAGGATCAGGGCCGCCGCCACATCAAGCAAGACCGTTCCAAGCACCAGCGTCTCGCTGTCGCCAACCGTTCTGACAATGGCCGCCCGTTCTACGCCTGCGCGGTACAGCATCAATGCTCCCGGCTGACACAAGAGACGCATCGCTTCCGTGACTGCATCAAGGTCTTCCCGCGAGGGCGCGTCGTCGCATGGCTCTACGCCATGCGCGGCGAGCACGCGGTCGACAAGCGGATCGTCCCTCAGCGTTTCGAGTTTGCGCACCTGCCTGAGAACGGTCGAGGCATGGCATCCCGCTTCGCGCGCGATCTCGCGCAGCGGACGTCCTTCGGCGGTATGGGCAAGGTAGCGATGCGCTTCTTCAGGAAAAAGCGCGCTTAATCCAGATCGGTTTTTGACGTGGTGCAGGTCAGTCATTGAAATCCCCCATTCGACTCTGACGTGAAGAAATCCACAGATTTATCCACAAACAGCAATCAACCTATGAGTGTATTTATTTCTGATTTGTTAACTTTTGGCGGTTTTGAACCTTTTGTTTCCAAATAGTAAACAAATGGAAAGCACACCGTTCGCCAGAACCCCCGCAACGCAACACTGCTTTAGGTTGTGCAACGGTTCGGTCATTCTTGGCACTGCGCCACGCTTTAAAAGGAGCCGACCATGCAAGACCTGATGACCCAAATCGCCACTTTGCGCCGCCCGCGCCTCTTGATCCGCGCAGCCAGGATCGGCACGCAAACCTATCGCCGGGACGCACGGTTGCCACGGCTGTTGGGCTATGGCGTTGCTCTCCGCGTTGGGCCCACGGTCATCCGTCTGATGACCCTCGAAGCCGAAATGAACGAAAAACGCGAAAACGGCGATGCTGGGTACAGCATCGCCGCGCATGTCGATCTTTTGACCGCGATCATGGGAGAGTATCAGTTGCTGCGCACTCAGACGCAGATCACCGAGGCCCCCGCACCTACATGAATGCGTCGGGCATGGAGGCTTTTTTGCGCGCCACGTAATCGGTCAGGGCTTCATGGATGCCCTGATCAAGAGGCGGTTGTTGATAGGTGTCGATCAATCGCTGGACCCGCTCAGTGGCAAGCGTCATTGTGTCCCGCGCACCCTCTTCGGACCATGTCTCGTATGGCTTGAAATCGAACAGATCGGACCGCCAGAACGCACTCTTGAAATGCGCCTGGGTGTGGGCGCATCCCAGGTAGTGCCCGCCCGGCCCCACTTCGGCAATCGCGCCCATCGCCTGCGCGTCTTCGTCAAAGGAAATGCCCTTCGCCATCTTGTGCAAAGCGCCAAGCTGATCGGCGTCCATGACGAATTTTTCGAACGAAGCGACCAGACCACCTTCGAGCCACCCACAGGCATGCAGCATGAAGTTCACACCCGACAGCAAACCCATGTTAAGGCTGTTGGCCGTCTCGTATGCCGCCTGCGCGTCAGGCAGTTTCGATCCGGTAAAGCTGCCAGCCGAACGGAACGGCAGGCCCATGCGGCGGGCCAACTGCCCTGCCCCATAGGTGATCTGGCTGGCTTCGGGTGTCCCGAATGTCGGCGCGCCCGAGTTCATGTCGATCGAGGTCACGAAGGCGCCAAAGATCACTGGGGCGCCGGGGCGCACCAATTGGCTATAGGCGATACCCGCCATAACTTCTGCAAGAACCTGCGTCAGCGTTCCGGCCACCGACACCGGCGCCATGGCACCACCGACGATAAAGGGGCTGACGATGCAGGCCTGATTGTTGCGCGCATAGACTTCCAAAGCGCCCATCATCACGTCGTCAAACGTCATGGGCGAGTTGATGTTGATGAGCGAGGTCATCACCGTATTGTCCTGCACAAAATCCTTGCCGAACAGGATCTCGCACATGTCCACGCTATCCTGTGCCCGGCTGGGTTCCGTCACAGACCCCATGAAGGGTTTGTCCGAAAGGGTCATATGCGCCATCAGCATGTCGAGGTGGCGCTTGTTCACAGGAATATCTGTCGGCTCACAGACCGTGCCGCCCGAATGATGCAGCCATTTGGACATGTAGCCCAGCTTCACGAATTTTTCGAAATCGGCCATCGTCGCATAGCGGCGACCGCCCATGGCGTCATGCACAAACGGAGGGCCATAGACCGGGGCAAGAACCAGATTGCGTCCGCCGATTTCAACCGCACGATCCGGGTTGCGGGCGTGCTGAGTAAAGGTCGACGGGGCCGTGCTGCACAGTTTGCGCGCCAAACCACGTGGGATACGCACGCGTTCGCCAGTGACCTCGGCCCCGGCTTCGCGCCAACGATCCAACGCGGCGGGGTTGTTCACAAAGTTCACACCGATCTCGGCCAGCACGGTTTCCGCGTTGGTCTCGATGATTTCGATGGCCTCTTCATTCAGGATCTCGAAATTCGGGATGTTGCGCTGGATGTATTTCGCCGTTTCGACAGAAACCGCCGTGCGCTCTGCCCGCCGTGCCGCACCGCCGCCACCGCGTGACCGTCTGCGTGTTTCTGCCTCTGCCATGATTCCACTCCGTACGGATTCTGTTGGGTCCGGCCCAGCGACCGGTGGACATTCCATAATATGAGACAGTGGGTCGACAGTGACGGATTACGTCTTGTCCGTTGCGAAAGCGACATTTGACAAGGCAACCAGCGACGTCAAGGGAACCTGTCCGGTTTGATACGGGTTGACCGGTCAAACCATGACAGGAGACCCCAATGACCTATGCCCCGAAAAAGACCGCCGCGATGGTGTTGGTTTTATGTGCCGGTTTGGCGCTGGCCCTTACGGGGTTCAGCGGCGTCATCATCCCGTTCGGCATTGCGATTGTGATGTGTTTTCTGGTCTGGATTGTCGGCGCCTATGCCGTCCACCGCATCTACGCCCCCTGATGATCCGACACGCGCACAGAAGCGCATCGGCAATATTGCCATTTTCCATGGCTCTGCCTATCAGGAGCCATGAACACAGCAGAACACGACCGTCTTCTTATCATCGACTTCGGCAGTCAGGTCACGCAGCTGATTGCGCGTCGCCTGCGCGAGCTGAATGTCTATTGCGAAATTCATCCGTACCAGAAGGTGACGGATGCGTTCCTGACCGAATTCGCCCCCAAAGCGATCATCTTTTCCGGTGGCCCGGACAGCGTGATGCGCGAAGGCAGCCCGCGCCCGCCGAAAAAGGCCTACGAGATGGGCGTGCCGATTCTTGGCATCTGTTATGGCCAGCAGGTCATGATGCAGGATCTGGGCGGCAAAGTAGAAGCAGGCGAACACGCAACCGCTGAATTCGGCCGCGCCTATGTCACCCCGTCTGAAACCCGCAGCGACCTTTTGGCAGGTTGGTTCATGGACGGCTCTGGCCGTGAACAGGTCTGGATGAGCCATGGCGACCATGTGTCTGAAATCGCTCCAGGTTTTGACGTTCTGGGCACCTCGCCCGGCGCACCGTTTGCAATCACCGCTGACACCGACCGCAGGTTCTATGCCGTGCAGTTCCACCCCGAGGTGCACCACACGCCCAACGGCAAGACGCTCTACCAGAATTTCGTGCAACTCGCGGGTTTTACCGGCGACTGGACGATGGGAGCCTACCGCGAAGAAGCGATCCGCAAGATCAAGGACCAGGTCGGCGACAAACCTGTGATCTGCGCCCTGTCCGGCGGCGTAGACAGTTCGGTCGCGGCGGCGTTGCTGCACGACGCGATTGGCGACCAGTTGACCTGCGTGTTCGTCGATCACGGCTTGCTGCGCATGAACGAGGCCGAGGAAGTGGTTGCGATGTTCCGCGATCACATGAACCTGCGGGTCATCCATGCACAGGAACAAGAGCTTTTCTTGGGTGAACTTGACGGCGTAAGCGACCCAGAAACAAAAAGAAAAATCATTGGCCGTCTGTTTATTGACGTGTTCCAGAAATACGCGAACCAGATCGAAGGCGCGGAATTCCTCGCCCAAGGCACGCTTTACCCTGATGTTATCGAGTCGGTCAGCTTTAGCGGTGGCCCGTCGGTAACGATCAAGAGTCACCACAATGTCGGCGGTCTACCGGAAAAGATGGGCCTCAAACTGGTTGAACCGTTGCGCGAACTGTTCAAGGACGAGGTGCGCGCGCTGGGGCGTGAACTGGGCCTGCCCGACAGCTTTATCGGGCGTCACCCATTCCCCGGCCCCGGCCTTGCCATCCGCTGCCCCGGAGAGATCACCCGCGAAAAGCTCGAGATTCTGCGCAAGGCCGATGCGGTCTATATCGACCAGATTCGCAAGCACGGCCTCTATGACGAGATCTGGCAGGCCTTTGTCGCCATCTTGCCGGTGCGCACCGTTGGCGTGATGGGCGACGGGCGTACATATGATTACGCTTGCGCCCTGCGGGCCGTGACCTCGGTTGATGGCATGACAGCGGATTACTATCCGTTCGAGCATGATTTCCTTGGCGAAACCGCCACGCGGATCATCAACGAAGTCAAAGGCATCAACCGCGTGACCTATGACATCACCTCAAAGCCCCCGGGAACGATCGAGTGGGAATGATCCGCGCCAGCCTGATCACATTAGCGCTTGGCCTGCCCACACTGGCGCAGGCAGAACCGTCGTATCATCGCGTCGTCGGTGTTGCGATTGATGATGTACTGAACGTGCGCTCCGAACCCTCGGGCAGCAGCGCGGATATCGGCGATCTGGCCTATAACGCGCGGCGGATCGAAGCGTTCGAATTCGACGCAACAGGCAACTGGGCACGCATTGCGCTGAACGAACGCGACGGCTGGGTCGCCACCCGTTTCCTCACGCGCGACGAGGTTCCAACTCTGGGCAACACGACAGTGCCGCAAGGCCTGATCTGTGGCGGAACAGAACCGTTCTGGGCCTTGGGCCTTTATGGCGATGACGCACGGTATTCGCACCCGGTGGATGGCGACACGGATTTCGCCTTTGACAGCATCATCACCGCAGAGGGCCGTCTGGGCAGCCCGGCGCTTGTGACACTGGCCACCGAGGACAGCCGTGTGATCGAGGCGACGATCACGGGCGCGACCTGCTTTGACGGGATGAGCGACCGCTCTTTCGGTTGGGCCATTACGATGCAGTTGATCGCGCCTGGCCAACGTCGGTTCTTGTCGGGCTGCTGTCAGCTGCCGCGTGACTAGATGATCTACCCGACAGTTACCGCGACGGGACGGCCAACGTGACCATGTCCCCCACAATCCGCGCCTGCCTTTGGATGATCGGTGCCATCGTGTCGTTCACCTCCATGGCCGTCGCTGGCCGGGCTGTCAGTCTTGATCTCGATACATTCGAAATCATGATGTACCGAAGTCTGATCGGAATGGTCATCGTGATCACCATCGCAAGCGTCGCAGGCACCCTTCGCGAGGTGCGCGCGCAAAAGCTTGGCCTGCATTTCATTCGCAATGTCAGTCACTTCGCCGGACAAAACTTGTGGTTCTACTCGATCACCGTGATTCCCTTGGCGCAGGTCTTTGCGCTGGAATTCACCTCGCCGCTATGGGTCATGCTGATGGCACCGTTCGTGCTAGGTGAACGGCTGACCAAATCGCAAGCCATCGCAGCGGTGATCGGGTTCATCGGTATTCTGATCGTCACACGCCCCAGCCCGGACACGTTTCATTTCGGACTGGTCACTGCCGCACTGGCTGCCATCGGTTTTGCCGGGTCAGCGGTGTTCACGCGCAAATTGACCCGGACCGAATCCATCACCTGCATTCTGTTCTACCTCACGGTGATGCAAGCCGTCTTAGGCCTTGGTTTCGCTGGATATGACGGCGATATCGCCCTGCCGACCGCCGCCAATCTGCCTTGGGTCGTCGTGATTGCCGTCGCCGGATTGGTCGCACATTTCTGCCTCACCACAGCGCTGTCACTGGCCCCTGCCACCATCGTGATGCCCATCGACTTCACCAGATTGCCGGTGATCGCCATCGTTGGAGTGCTGCTTTATGCAGAACCTCTGGACCCGTTTGTGCTGATCGGCGCTGCCCTGATTTTCGCTGCGAACTACTACAACATCTGGTCTTCGACCCGCGCGTAACAAGAATGTAACGCTACGGCACAACATCGCCGCTGACGTATGGTCAAAATTGACCCTGTGTCAGCCAGTTGGGTACGAAATTTGCAGAGGAGACAGCAATAATCTCAAGGGATGAGGGTCCAAATGATGAGACTTATGACAAGCGCGATGGCGCTTGCCGTCGCAACAGGCGCGGCACATGCGGGCGGCATTGAACGCTCAAACAATGATTACGGGTTTCTGTTCACCACAAACGATCAGCTTCAGCTTAGCTTTTCGCATGTGATGCCGGAACTGTCGGGCAAATACACACCCGAGCTCACGGCAGCAGGCGGCGGCGAAAGCAGCACCGGCAACATGCTGACCGACTACAGCAACTACAGCCTGGCCTATAAAAACGACTTCACCGAGAAGTTGAGCTTTGGCATGTACGTGAACAACCCCTACGGCGCGGGCGCGGAATACACCCAAGGTGTCTATGCCGGGCTGACCGCCGATTGGGACAGCGACCAGGTCGCACTGGTGGGCAAGTACCGCGTCTCCGACCGCGTGTCGGTCTTTGGTGGTGCGCGCTATGTCGAAAGCCAAGCGGACATCACGATCCCGGATCTTCTCGTGCGCAGCTCGGTGGGCCGCAACGCCCAAGGGCTGGGGGCACAAGCGCAAGCCTTGGGTGCCGAAGCTCAGGCGCTTGGCGCTCAGGCACAAGCTGCAGGCGCTGCCGGTGATCTGGCCACCGCTCAAGAGCTTGGTGCACAGGCGCAGGTGCTGGGGGCTCAGGCACAGGCTTTGGGTGTAGAGGCGCAGACACTCGGTGCCGCCGCACAGAATTTCGGCACGTCGATGGAGTACAACGCCAGCGGCAGCCGCGTCGGTGACTGGGGTGCAATCCTTGGCGTGGCTTACGAGATCCCCGACATCGCTTTGCGCGTCGCTTTGTCGTGGCAAAGTGAAATCACCCACACGTTCAGCACCGCGGAAACCATTGCCGGCCTCGGTATCGACGCCACTGGCGGCGACACCAAGGTGACCATGCCTCAGGCTGTGGCGCTCGACTTTCAGACCGGGATCGCACCAGGAACCCTGCTCTTTGGTCAGGTCAAATGGGTCGAATGGTCGAAGTGGGAAGTCCGGACACCAGAATACGAAGGTGTGACCGGCGGTAATGTGACCAGCTTCGAAAACGACCGCACCACGTGGAAGCTCGGCATCGGCCGCGCCTTCTCGGAAGACCTGTCAGGCTTTGTTCAGGTCTCCTACGAGGCACAGAACGGCGACACCGTGTCCCGACTTGCCCCGCGCGATGGCTTCGTAAGCCTTGGCGTCGGTGGCCAGTACAAAATGGACAACATGACCCTTCGTGGTGGTCTCGAATACGCATGGATCGGTGAGGCCGAGGATGCGTCGGGCGTGAAGTTCGAAGACAACACTGCTTTGGGTGTTGGTCTCTCGCTGACCGTCGACTTTTAAAAGGCAGCACCAGATTTAAACGGTAACGCCTTAAAGAGTAGCCCCGTCGGACCCATGTCCGGCGGGGTTTATCATGCGCGCAGCCACAAGCGTTTGACGCTCCCCCGTCACACCGTTAATTCCAAGCGACGGATTATGGGACATGGAACAGCGCAGATGATTTACTCCTCCGCACAGGATTGGCATGACGCGCCGCATAAACGTGTCGTGCTGTTTGCCATGTCAGGCTTGGGCAAGACCCATATTTCCAACCTGTTGCGCGACACGGGCGACTGGTTCCACTACTCAATCGATTACCGCATCGGCACCCGCTATATGGGCGAATACATCGCCGATAACGCCAAGCGCGAGGCGATGAAGGTGCCGTTTCTGCGGGAATTGCTGATGTCGGATTCGATCTATATCGGATCGAATATCAGCTTCCACAACCTTGCCCCCGTGTCGGCCTATCTTGGCAAACCCGGCGATCCGTCGCGCGGCGGCATGCCCGTCGACGAGTACCGCAAACGGCAGGATCAGTTCCGCCGCGCAGAAATGGCCGCCCTGCTCGACACCGGCTATTTCATCGACCGCGCCATGGACCTGTACAGGTATCCGCATTTCGTTTGTGATACCGGCGGGTCGATCTGCGAATGGGTCGATCCCGAAGACCCCAACGATCCGATCATGGCCGAACTGTCGAAACACGCGCTTCTGGTCTGGATCAAAGGCGATGCCGCGCATACTGCGGAATTGATCCGCCGCTTTGACAAAGCGCCGAAACCGATGGCCTATCAGCCCGAGTTTCTGACCCGCGTTTGGGATCAATATCTGAGTGAAAACAACCTTGAACCAAACGATGTTGATCCAGACAGCTTTATCCGCTGGACCTATGCGCAGGCCCTTGCACACAGGCAACCGCGCTACCAGATGATGGCCGACCGCTGGGGTCTCACGATCGACGCGCATGATCTGATGGCCGACGCCTCGCCCGCCAATTTCGATGCGTTGATCGCAAGCGCACTAGACCAGAAAAGACCGTAAGCCATGCCGATCAAACTGCCCAACAACTTACCCGCCTATGACGTGCTGAAGCGCGAAGGCGTGATGGTGATTCCAGACGAGCTGGCCAGCCAACAGGACATCCGCCCACTGCGGATCGCACTGCTCAACCTGATGCCCAAGAAAATCCAGACGGAAAACCAGTTTGCCCGGCTGATTGGGGCAACGCCTCTGCAGATCGAATTCAACCTGATCCGCATGTCCGAACATCAGACCAAGAACACCGCGGCCGAACATATGGAAAGCTTTTACCGCCCATTTGCCGAGGTAGCAGACAGCGGCGAAAAGTTCGACGGGCTCATCATCACCGGTGCGCCCATCGAACATTTACCCTTTGAGGAAGTGACTTACTGGGAAGAGTTAACCCAAGTCATGAACTGGACCCAGACCAATGTGCATTCCACCTTTGGCGTGTGCTGGGGTGGCATGGCAATGATCAATCACTTCCACGGCGTGCCCAAGATCGACCTGCCACAAAAGGCATTCGGCTGTATCCGGCACCGCAATCTCGTCCCGGCGTCACCCTATCTGCGTGGATTTTCCGACGACATGGTGATCCCGGTCAGCCGCTGGACAGAAATCCGTCGCGACGATGTCATCGACGCGGGTCTGCCGATCCTGATCGACAGCTCTGAGACCGGGCCCTGTCTTGTCGAAGACCCGGAGCACCGAGCGCTTTATGTGTTCAACCACTTCGAGTATGACAGCAACACGCTCAAGGACGAATACGACCGTGACGTGGAAAATGGCACACCGATCAACGTGCCTGCCAATTATTACCCCGACAACGACCCCAGCAAACCGCCACAGAACCGCTGGCGCAGCCATGCCCATCTTCTCTATGGCAATTGGGTGTCAGAGATCTACCTGACAACTCCGTTCGACATCGAGCAGATCGGCGCCGCAAGCACGGATCTGCGCAACAGGTAGGAGGTCGGTTTGGCGTTAAAAGGAATGGGCGTGCTGCTTGGATGCGCAGCCGCTTTGGTGCTGACAACGGCCTGTACAGCCAGCTACCGCGAAACCAAGGCGGAAGAGCAGTTTCCGCCGCTTGGTCAATTCCTGACCGTCAATGGCACGCAGGTACATTACGTCACCAAGGGCACAGGACCAGATATCGTGCTGATCCACGGGGCCAGCGGCAACCTGCGCGATTTCACCTTTTCGCTGGTCGACAAACTGGCCGACCGTTACCGTGTCACGGCGTTTGACCGTCCTGGTTTGGGCTATACTGAACGCGTCAATCCCGAAGGCACCACCCTGATTGAACAGGCGACCTTGCTGGCGGATGCGTCTGACCAACTTGGCCTGCAAAATCCAATGGTTCTGGGGCAAAGCTACGGTGGCGCCGTGGCGCTCGCATGGGCTGTGGAGCGCCCGGACAGCCTGTCCGCGCTGATCCTCCTCGCTGCTGCATCCAACCCGTGGACCAGCGATCTGAGCTTGTTCTACAAGATCACGTCCAGCGACCTGGGCAGCGCAATTGTGGTGCCCGCCCTGACCGCCTTTGTGCCCAACCCCGTGGTCGACAGCGCCATCGAAGGCGTCTTTGCCCCGCAGAAAGAACCCGAAGGATATGCGGAATATATCGGCGCGCCCTTGACTCTGCGTCGCGACACGATGCGCGCCAACGCGATGCAGCGCGCGAATTTGCTGAATGAGATCAAAGCCCTTCACACCCGCTATGGCACCATCACCGTGCCAACCGAGATTGTCCACGGCGACGCAGACACCACTGTCGGCCTGTCGATCCATTCGATTCCCCTGTCACAGCAGATCAAAGGCGCGACCCTGACCGTGCTCGAAGGTATCGGCCACATGCCGCACCATGCCGCCGAACCCGATGTCATCGCCGCCATTGATCGCGCGGCACAACGTGCGGGTTTGCGTTAATCGCATTAAAATCCCATATTCAAAGAAGAGCAGACGAAAGAAAGGGGCCCGCATGGACCTTCCCTTTGATGGTGCAATCAGCGCCTTCTTCACCGACACCGCGCCAGACAACATCCGCAATGCGATCAAACGCGCGGACAAGGACGATATACTGAACCCCGATTACCCCTATTCCGAACGCATGCCGCGCAAGGCATACGAAAAGGACCTTGCTGCGTTGCAGATCGAACTGGTCAAGATGACAGCTTGGGCGAAAGACTCCGGCACCCGCATCGCCATCGTTTTCGAAGGTCGCGATGCTGCCGGAAAAGGCGGGACAATCAAACGCTTCCGTGAAAACCTTAATCCACGTGGCGCGCATGTTGTGGCATTGTCAAAGCCCTCGGAAACCGAAGCGACGCAGTGGTATTTCCAACGCTACGTCGATCATCTTCCTGCCGCGGGCACCGTCACGTTCTTTGACCGAAGCTGGTACAACCGCGCCGTGGTCGAACATGTCTTTGACTTCTGCACGCCCGAACAACGCATCCATTTCTTCCGCCAAGCCCCTAATTTTGAAAAGATGTTGGTGGATGATGGCATCAAGCTCTTCAAGATTTGGCTGAATGTCGGTCGCGGCGAACAATTGCGGCGTTTCCTCGATCGGGAAAGCGATCCGCTCAAGCAATGGAAACTCAGCTGGATCGACGTTGAAGGCCTCAAGAAATGGGATGCCTACAGCGACGCAATCAAGGAAACCTTTGCCAAGACCCATTCCGACCAAGCACCCTGGACCATCGTGCGCTCAGACGACAAACGCCGCGCCCGGATCAATGCGATCCGCAGCGTGCTGACGCAGCTCGACTACAGCCAAAAGGACCTTAAGGCGCTAGGTCAGGTGGACCCGAAAGTCTGCGGTGGACCGGACATCTGGGATGGCTAAACGCGGCTATCATCACGGCAATTTGCGGCAGGCCCTTGTTGATGCAGCGCTCGAGCTGATCACCGAAAAAGGTCCAACGGGCTTTACCCTGTCGGAAGCCGCAAAACAGGCGGGCGTCACACCCGCTGCCGTGTACCGCCATTTCGAAGGCCGCGAAGACCTGATCGCCGAAGCGGCTCTCCAGGGCTACGAGATCTTTGCCGACGTGATGCAATACGCCTATGACAGCGGCCAACCCTCAGCACTGGCCGCGTTCGAGGCGACAGGCCGCGCATACTTAGCTTTTGCGCGAAAATACCCCGGCCATTATATTGCTATGTTTGAAAGTGGCATTTCGGTGAACCGCACACCCGATCTTGCCGCAGCCTCTGGCCGCGCCCGGGCCGTTCTCGAACGCGCGGCCGAAGACCTGTCGCAGCACATTCCACCGGAAAAACGCCCACCCGCCTCTATGTTTTCGGCACATATCTGGGCGCTGAGCCACGGTGTGGTCGAGCTGTTCGCCCGCAACTCGCCAGGCACCACCTCGCCGTTTCCACCCGAAGAGCTGCTGGAAACTGGCATTGGCGTATACCTTCGCGGTTTGGGCCTAATTGCCCCCGATCAGTGACGTGACAAACCCACCGCGACGGATTACATCCGCCCCATGACACAAGAACTCCACATCGTCGGCGGCGGAATGGCCGGATCCGAAGCAGCCTGGCAAGCCGCACATCGCGGCGTGCAGGTCGTGATTCACGAAATGCGCCCCAAGGTCGAAACATTCGCCCACAAGACCGGCGATCTGGGCGAGATGGTCTGCTCCAACTCATTCCGCTCGGACGACCATGAACAGAACGCCGTAGGCCTGCTACATTGGGAAATGCGCGAGGCTGGTGGGCTGATCATCGACACGGCGCACCAACACCGCCTGCCTGCAGGTGGCGCTTTGGCAGTGGACCGTGACGCCTTCAGCGCAGAGATCACACGCCGCCTGCACGCACATCCAAATATTCGCGTAAGCCATGAGGAAATCACCGAACTTCCCAGCGAAGGTCACTGGATTTTCGCCACCGGCCCGCTGACCAGTGCAGCTTTGGGTCAGGCGATCCAGTCTGAGACCGGCACCGACCGGCTCGCGTTTTTCGACGCGATCGCCCCCATCGTGTATTTCGACAGCATCGACATGAGCAAGGCGTGGCTCCAGTCGCGTTACGACAAGGGCGAGACCGAAGAAGAACAGCGCGCCTATATCAACTGCCCGATGGACAAGGCGCAATACGAGGCGTTCATCGACGCGCTTCTGGCAGCCGACAAGACCGAATTTCACGAGGGCGAGACCGCTGGGTATTTCGACGGCTGCCTGCCCATCGAAGTGATGGCCGAACGCGGTCGCGAAACCCTGCGCCACGGGCCGATGAAGCCAGTTGGCCTGACCAACCCGCACCAGCCCGATGTGAAAGCATGGGCCGTCGTCCAACTGCGCCGCGACAATGCTCTTGGCACGCTCTACAACATCGTCGGCTTCCAAACAAAGATGAAGTATGGCGCGCAAACCGATGTTTTCAAAATGATTCCAGGCCTTGAGAGCGCCAGCTTTGCACGTCTCGGCGGCATCCATCGCAACACGTTCCTCAACAGCCCGACGCTGCTTGACGACCAGATGCGCCTGCGCTCCAAACCGAATATTCGTTTCGCAGGCCAGGTGACAGGTGTCGAAGGGTATGTCGAATCCTCGGCCATGGGCCTTTTGGCGGGACGCATGGCCGCGGCCGAAATAACGGGCGCAGCGTTGCCCACCGTTCCACAGGACTCCGCCCATGGCGCCCTGATCCACCACATCACGGGTGGCGCAGATGCCAAGACCTTCCAACCAATGAACGTCAATTTTGGCCTCTTCCGTCCGGTCGATGGCCTCAAAGGCGGGCGGCGGGGTCGCAAGGATCGCTACAAGGCCTATACCGACCGCGCCAAAGCGGCATGGTCCGAATGGCTGGCCGCACAGGACACCGCAAAAGCAGCCGAATAGCGGTGTTCACAACACGCTTCGCCCCAAGCCCAACAGGCCAGCTTCATCTCGGCCATGCCTATTCCGCCTTGCTGGCCTACGACATGGCACAGGCAGCAAGTGGGCGTTTTCTGCTTCGGATCGAAGACACCGACACGGCGCGATGTACCCCCGCTTTTGAAGCACAGATTTACGATGATCTGGCATGGCTGGGTCTGACATGGGAAACGCCCGTACTACGCCAATCCAACAACACAGCTGCCTATGACGCCGCCATTACGCATTTGGGCAACCTTGGGCTGCTTTATCCCTGTTGCTGCACCCGCAGCGATATCCGCAGCGCTGCGTCTGCCCCACAGGAAGGCGCACCGATGCACGGTCCAGACGGGCTGATCTATCCCGGCACCTGCCGCAATCGCTCCTGGGAAGACCGCAAAGACAGCGACGCGGTTCGCTTGAACATCGCGCGCGCGCTCGATCAACTCAGCACCCTTCCAGCTTACACCGAAACCGGTATTCATCCCGCATTAAGGTTAACGCGTGCGCATTTCATTGAAAGCGTCGGTGACGTCGTTCTGGCCCGCCGCGACACGAAAACCGCCGCCTACCATCTGAGCGTGGTGGTTGATGATGCGGCCCAGTGCATCACCCATGTGATCCGCGGAGAAGACCTTGCTACCGCCACACCGATTCATGTTTTGCTGCAGGCGCTGCTGGGGTGTGAGACGCCGATCTACCTCCACCACCGCCTGATCCGCGACGAAGACGGAAAACGCCTTGCCAAGCGCGACGATGCCCGGGCGATCGCGCTCTATCGCCGCGAGGGCGCCAGTCCGCAGGATATTCGTCGAATGGTTGGGCTCTAGCCCCCTGCTGCTTCTTCTTTTTCTAAATATGCCAAAGCTACGCCAGCATCGGCGCCATGATCTCCACTTCTGCGCCATCTTGCACTTCGGTATAAAAGCATGAGCGTCGATTGGTGTGGCACGCCGGTCCGGTCTGATTGACCGTCACCAACAGACAGTCCCGATCGCAATCGACCCTGAACGCCACCAATTCCTGCACATGGCCTGAACTTTCGCCTTTGACCCAGAACGCCTTGCGCGACCGAGACCAATAAGTAACCCTGCCTGTCGCCAGCGTTTTGGTCACTGCTTCGGCGTTCATCCATGCCATCATCAAAACCTCGCCGCTTGCCGCATCCTGGGCAATCGCTGGGATCAGGCCCGCGTCGTTATAGACCAAAGTCGCAGGATCAAAGCTCATTGGGAAAAACCTTTTTGCATCCGCCGTTTGGTCCCCTATCTATGGGGTGAACGGCGAAAGGGAAAGCCATGTCCGGCGACACCGATCTGATCAAACTTTATTCTGCACGCATTCTCGAACTGGCGGCGGACATCCCGCATCATGCGCGGCTCGACGCACCCGGTGCGACGGTCAAGAAACGGTCGCCGCTTTGCGGTTCGACCGTCACAGTGGACCTGACGCTGGAAAACGGCACCGTCAGCGCGTTTGGCCAAGACGTCAAAGCCTGCGCTTTGGGTCAAGCAGCGGCGTCAGTTGTGGGCGGCGCGGTCGTCGGGACACCCCCTGATCAGATCACCAAGGCCCGCGATGAATTGCGTGTCATGCTCAAGGAAGACGGCCCCACACCCTCTGCCCCTTTTGACGGGCTTGAGGTGTTGCGACCGGCGGTGGCGTTCAAGAACCGCCATGCCTCGATCCTACTGACGCTTGAGGCTGCCGCCGATGCAGTGACACAGCTTGCAGAAACCCAAAGCGCCTGATTTCCAAAATTTTATCACCCAATAAAAAAACCGCCGCACTTCGAAAGAAGGCGGCGGTAAAGTGACGTGTTCGTTGGGGGCCATCAATGCTCTGAAGGCAGGCAGCCTACTGGGACAGGTGCATCAGTTGGGACAGGATGCGGATGAGCAATCAGGCAAAACACGCAGGCAGAAAAAGATAACAGGTCAGACAAGAACCGGCAGATGCAGCGCCGCAACCAACATCACCACCAAAGACATGGCCCCAAGCGCATCCTGAACAAGCGGCGCATTGGTCTGGGCCTTTACGGCGTGAAGCGAGGTTTTGATCCGGTGCATCATGGTTAAGTCCTCCTTGTTGCCTCTTTGTTCTCATATCCTTTACCCGATGTAAAGAACTTAATGAGAACATTTGAGAACAAAATTGGTTAACCCACCGAAATCAGCTGAATCGCCTGATCCTGTTTCATCAGGTACAACAGCGCCCGCGCGGCCTTGCCCCGATCCGATGTAAGCGCCGGATCATCCAGCAAAAGCTTTCGCGCATCATCCTGCGCCATAGCCATCAAACTGGCCTGTCGCTCAAGATCGGCGATCTGAAACCGCGGCAATCCCGACTGCGCGGTGCCCAGAACATCGCCCGCACCGCGCATCTCAAGATCGACCTCGGAAATGCGAAACCCATCTTCGGTTTCCCGCAGGGTCGTCAACCGTTTGAGCCCGGTCTCGGATAGCGGCGGCTGGTAAAGCAACAGGCAGGTCGAGGCCGCAGCCCCACGGCCCACGCGTCCGCGCAGCTGATGCAACTGCGCCAGACCGAATGTCTCAGCCCGTTCGATCACCATGATCGACGCGTTGGGCACGTTTACACCAACTTCGATCACCGTGGTCGCCACCAGCACACCCGTCTGCCCCGACACGAAACGCGCCATCGCCGCGTCTTTCTCGGCCGGCGGCATTTGGCCGTGCACAAGCCCAACCACCCCTTCGCCCAAAGCCGCCCGCAACCGTTTGAACCGCGCTTCGGCGGCCATGAGATCGGACACTTCGCTTTCTTCCACCAAGGGGCAGACCCAGTACGCCTGTCGCCCTTCGGCCACAGCCTGGCGCAACCGTTCGACCACGCCGTCCATCTGTTCGTTGGACAACAGTGCGGTTTTCACGGGCGTTCGTCCCGGTGGCTTTTCGTCAAGAATCGACACGTCCATGTCGCCGTACTGCGATAGCGCAAGGGACCGAGGGATCGGCGTTGCCGTCATCACCAACACGTCCACCGCCATGCCTTTGCGCCCCAGCTCAAGCCGTTGCCGCACACCAAAGCGGTGCTGTTCGTCGATGATGGCCAAGCGCAGATCGGAAAACGTCACATCCTTCTGGAATACCGCATGAGTGCCCACGAGAATCTGGATATCGCCCCGCGCCAGCGCCGCCAGCTTGGCCTTGCGTTCGCTTCCCTTGTCACGCCCGGTCAGCAGTTCGAGGACAACACCCGCGTCCTCGGCCAAAGGCTGCAATCCCTCAAGGTGTTGACGCGCGAGGATTTCCGTGGGCGCCATCATCACGCCCTGCCCGCCCGCTTCGACCACTGTGAGCAGCGCCATGAAGGCAACCAGCGTTTTGCCAGACCCGACATCGCCCTGTAGCAACCGGTTCATCCGATGCGGGCTGGCCATGTCGTCGGTGATCTCGTCGATCGCGCGCATCTGGGCACCGGTCGGCCTGTAGGGCAGCGCGGTCATCACCTTGTGCCGCAGTTTGCCATTGCCAGAGGTCTCGACCCCCGGTTTCGCACGCCGCTGCGCACGGGCCAAAGCCAACGTCAACTGATGCGCCATCAGCTCGTCATAGGCCAAACGCCGCCGCGCCGGGCTGTCCAGTGACAATGCGCCCATGCCCTGCGGCGCGTGCGCCATTTCCATCGCAGCGTTCCAGCCTGGCCAGTCTTCCCGCTCCATCAAACGTGGGTCGATCCATTCGGCAAGGTCCGGTGCACGAGACAGCGCATCGGTCGCGGCCTTGACCATCGTCTTTTGCGTGACCCCGGCAGTCAGCGGATAGACCGGCTCGAACGGCAAAAGACTGTCGGCCTCATCGGGCATCAACACATGGTCAGGATGCACCATCTGTGCCATCCCGTCGAAGAATTCGACCTTGCCTGACACGATCCGCCGGGCTCCGAAAGGCAGGATTTTCGCCACGTAATCGCCGCGCGCATGGAAAAACACGATCTGAAAGTCGATTTGCGCATCCTCGACCTGAACGCGATAGGCGCCACCCTTGTTTCGCGGCGGGCGGTGTGCGCCGATTTGCACTTCGACAGTCAGGGTCGCAGGCAAATCCGCCCCCTGCACCGTGTCGCAAAGCCGCCTGTCGACCACCGAATGCGGCAGCGTATACAGCAGGTCGCGGGGCACCTCGATGCCCATATGGCCCAAGGTTTCAGCAGTTTTCGGGCCGACACCCTTAAGTCCGCTCAGCGCGCCAAAAAGCGGAAACAGGATTTCCGGCCTACCGCTCATGCGCCCTCGATCAGGTCAAACCAGCCGTCTTCATCGATGATCTGCACCCCGAGATCACGCGCCTTGGTTTCCTTGGATCCGGCCCCCGGCCCGGCGACCAGAAGATCGGTTTTCGCGGAGACCGAGCCCGACACCTTGGCCCCCAGCGATTCCGCCCGGGCCTTGGCCTCTGCCCGCGTCATGCGTTCCAGAGTGCCTGTGAAGACAACCGTTTTGCCCGCGACAGGGCTGCCCTCGGTGCGGGGGCGTTCGGCCTCTTGCACGGTCAAATGCGCAACCAAACGGTTAATCGAGGCGCGTTCGGCCTCTTGCGCAAAGCTGTTGACCAATGAGTTGGCGACGACCGTTCCGATGCCGTCGATGCCGATCAGGCCCGCCCAAGCCTCGCCTTCTGGATCGTGCGCGGCGTCGATGGCGGTTTGGAACGCGTCCCATGTGCCATAGGACCGTGCAAGAAGGTTCGCGACCACCTCGCCCACATGGCGGATACCAAGGGAAAAAATCAGGCGTCCCAACGGGATGCTGCGTTTCTCGTCAATGGCATCAAAGAGGTTCTGCGCGGATTTTTCGCCCCAGCCCTCGCGGTTCTTGAGCTGCTGCATCCCGCTGCCATAGCGGTGGCGGAGGGCGAAGATGTCTGCGGGTTCCTTGATCCAGCCATCGGTGTAGAACTGTTCGACCTGCTTTGCGCCCAGACCTTCGATGTCGAACGCAGCGCGCGAGACGAAGTGTTTGAGCTTTTCAACGGCTTGTGCGGGGCAGATCAGGCCTCCAGAGCAGCGTCGTACGGCATCGCCTTCTTCGCGGATCGCCTCAGAGCCACACTCGGGGCAAAGTTTCGGAAATTCATAAGGTTGCGCGGTGTCAGGACGTTGGTCGAGATCCACATCCGCCACTTTCGGGATCACGTCACCTGCACGGTAGACCTGTACCCAATCGCCCACGCGAATGTCCTTGCCGCCGCGGATCGGCGCGCCATTGGCGTCGCGACCGGCGATGTAATCTTCGTTGTGCAATGTGGCGTTCGACACCACGACACCGCCGACCGTGACAGGCGTGAGCCGCGCCACCGGGCTAAGCGCGCCCGTGCGGCCGACCTGAATGTCGATCGCCTCGAGCCGGGTCCACGCCAGTTCGGCTGGAAATTTATGCGCAATCGCCCAGCGGGGCGTGGTGGAGCGGAAACCGAGACGGGACTGATAGCCGAGGTCATCCACCTTGTAGACCACGCCGTCAATGTCATAGCCAAGTGTCGCGCGTTGTGCCTCGATGGCTTTGTAATGCGCGATCATGTCGTCGGGGCCGTTGCAGCGCTGGGTGAGCGGGTTGGTCTGAAACCCGAGTTCTTTCAGACGTTCGATTGCACCCGCCTGCGTGTCGGACAGAGGTGCGCTGAGCGCGCCCCAGGAATAGGCAAAGAACCGCAGCGGGCGATCCTTGGTGATATTGGCATCCAATTGTCGCAAAGATCCGGCGGCCGCGTTGCGCGGGTTGGCAAATGTCTTGGCGCCTTTGGCGCTCTGCCGTGCGTTGAGGTCGGCGAAATCGGCGTGGCTCATATAAACCTCGCCGCGGACTTCTAGAACCGCTGGCGCGTCTTTGAGCGTTGTGGGGATGTCGTCGATGGTGCGCGCATTGGCGGTCACGTTTTCGCCCGTCGCGCCATCGCCACGGGTGGCGGCTTGGATCAGCTTGCCTTCTTCGTAACGCAGGGAAAGCGATAGCCCATCAATCTTGGGCTCTGCCGTGTAGGCCAGCAAGTCGGTGTCAGACAGACCCAGATAGCGCCGGATGCTTTGGTCAAAGCCGGTGATATCCGCATCTTCGAACGCATTGGACAGCGACATCATCCGCACTTCATGGCTCACCTTGGCAAAACCATCAGCCACGGGGGCGCCCACCAGATCGCTGGGGCTGTCGGCTCGTTTCAGGGCGGGGAACCGCGCCTCGATCTCGGCATTACGACGCTTCAGCCCATCATAATCCGCGTCCGACATTTCGGGCGCGTCCTCGGTATGGTAGGCAGTGTTCGCCTCGCCCAGAAGGGTGGCCAGACGTTCCAGCTCGGCTTTCGCGTCCAACTCTGTCAGGTCTTTGACCGCGATGTTCTGCTCTGCCATGTGCCCCCCTTGGCCCTGAACTTGGACAGAGTGATAGGCCCGGGGGTGCACAGCGTCCAGATTTGAAACGACGATTGATGCGACTTCCCGTCGTTCAGGACGGGCGCAGCGGTGATCAGGCGGCACCAAACCAGCCGATCATGGCCTGTGGGGCAGTCTATGCGCCGATGGCCAGACGACCGGGTTCCTCGACCTCGGGATCGCGGAGGACATAGCCCCTGCCCCAGACGGTTTCGATGTGACTGCCATCGCCCGTTGCTTCGGACAGTTTCTTTCGAAGTTTACAGATGAACACGTCGATGATCTTGAGTTCAGGTTCATCCATTCCACCGTAAAGGTGGTTCAGGAACATCTCTTTCGTGAGTGTCGTTCCCTTGCGCAGGCTGAGCAGTTCAAGCATCTGGTATTCCTTGCCTGTCAGATGGACAGCGCTGCCATCGACCTGCACCGTCTTGGCATCCAGATTGACCTCGACCTTGCCGGTGCGGATGATCGACTGGGAATGCCCCTTGGACCTGCGAATAATCGCATGGATGCGCGCGATCAGTTCTTCGCGATGAAATGGTTTGGTCAGGTAATCATCGGCCCCAAAACCAAACCCCTTGATCTTGTCCTCGCTGGCGTCGTTGCCGGACAGGATCAGAATCGGCGTTTCGATCCGCGCAAGGCGCAATTGCCGCAAAACATCAAAGCCATTCATGTCGGGCAGGTTCAGATCGAGAAGGATCAAATCGTAGTCATAAAGCTTGGCCAGATCGATGCCTTCTTCCCCCAAATCGGTGGAATAGACGTTCAGATTGGCATTGCCCAACATCAATTCGATGCTTTTCGACGTCGTCGGGTCATCTTCGACCAAGAGTACGCGCATCCAGTTTCTCCGCAATGTCAGCGTCCGGCATGGATCAGTCTGACCGCAAATAGTTAACCTTAAGTTAGCATCGAAACTTGATCAAAAACAACTTAAGAGTGTATTAAGATACCGTTCTCATCTAAATCGTTGTACTGCGGTCGCCTTCAGCGCATCCCGACCGTGCAGCATTGACGCCGCAATCCAGGCGTCCAGCTCCTCTTCGCTGAGGTCATAACGCGTGAGCGCTTCATTTCGAGAGATCAAGTGATGCACCACGGCGTCCACCACGACAGCCTTGCGCGATGCCACCCAGCGATAGGTATTGGGCGGTGGCAGATCGGCCTGTGACAGGATAGTGCCATCGGCGAGCGTCACAGTCCGCGGGCCATTCGCTTTTTTAAGATACATGTTCCGGCCCTTTCCAAGCCCAGTATTCCTGCTTGGGGCCACCTTCGCGCTAACAGACTTAATGTGACGTGAAGCCAAGGGTTGAGAGTATCTTGGATTTACCTATATTTCGCCCGATCACCCCGACCTGCCCGGAGACACCCCAATGGCACTCGATGCGCCGACCCTAAACTCGCTTGGATTCGCCAAGCCCCCATCGGAGACCCGCGTCGTTGTGGCGATGTCGGGCGGCGTGGACAGTTCGGTTGTCGCGGCGCAACTGGCCGAGGAAGGCTATGATGTCGTTGGGGTGACGCTTCAGCTTTATGATCACGGGGCGGCACTGGCCAAGAAAGGCGCATGCTGCGCCGGGCTCGACATTCACGATGCGCGCCGCGTGGCCGAGGATATGGGCTTTCCGCATTATGTTCTGGATTACGAAAACATCTTCAAGGATGCCGTGATCGACGAATTCGCCGACAGCTATCTGGCAGGCGCGACCCCGGTGCCGTGCATTCGCTGCAACGAACGGGTGAAGTTCAAGGACCTGCTGGAAACCGCCAAGGATCTGGAGGCCGATTGCATGGCGACCGGCCATTACATCCAACGCAAGATGGGCGAACACGGCCCCGAACTGCACAGCGCCGAAGACGCCAACCGCGACCAAAGCTATTTCCTGTTCTCGACCACACCCGAACAGCTGGATTACCTGCGCTTTCCGCTGGGCCATCTTCCATCCAAGGACGCGACCCGTGAACTGGCGGCACGCTATGGCTTGCAGGTGGCGGACAAGCCCGACAGTCAGGACATCTGTTTTGTGCCGAACGGCAATTACGCGCAGGTGATCGAAAAGCTACGCCCCGGTGCGGCGGAACCGGGCGAGATCGTGCATGCCGATGGCCGCGTGCTGGGTACCCATAACGGGGTCATTCATTACACCATCGGACAGCGCCGCGGCCTTGGCATCGGCGGCTTGGAAGAGCCGCTATATGTGGTCAAGCTCGACGTGGACGCCAAGCAGGTGATCGTTGGCCCGAAAGACCTGCTGTCCACCCGCACCATCCCCGTGCGTGAAATCAACTGGCTGGGCGATGCGCCCCTCACCAGCCAGACCGAGTGGCATGTGTCCGTGAAAGTGCGGTCCACACGCCCACCGCGCGAAGCGATCATCCGCCCGCTTTCAGACACCACCGCAGAGGTCGAACTCCTCACCCCGGAAGAAGGCGTATCCCCGGGGCAGGCCTGCGTGTTCTATCAAACCGAAGGCAGTCGCATCCTTGGCGGTGGCTGGATCTGGCGCGGCTGACCGAAAACCATTGCGTCCGGGCCGCGCTTCTTCCACCCTATGAAAGAGCAGAAAAAAGACCCGCCCCCGATGTCCGAGCCTGTCAGCGCCCATGTCATCTGCATCGTGCCCAAGCTGGGCGCGAGCGTGGGCGGTGGCAAGATCAACGCGGTTTTCACGCGGATGAACCTTCTGGCAAACAAAGCCGACACCAAGGTCACGCTTCTTAATCTGCAACACGGCTGCAATCAGAAGATCGCCTTTGCAGAGCTCGTCGCGTCCGGATTGCTGGACTCAAGGATTGCACATCAGTCGATCTACGAACTGTGCGTCTCGCCCCAGACGACACTGCGGGACGGGCCATCCCTGCCTGATTGGGACGACACCCGGTCTCAACGCGGCAGCAAAGAACGCGTTATCTATCTACGAAATGGCGTTCCAGTGATGCGGGACAGCAAAGAACACACTATTGCCGGTGTGCTGACCACCCGGCACCTGCTGACCGCTCCCGAACGTGACATCCGGTTGAAATACCTTGACGACGCGCTGGTCGAAAGCCGCGAAGCCTTTGGCGATGGGTTCGTCGACAAGGTGGCCTTTGTCGGGGGGCACCCCGCTTGCCGCACGCGGCGCGAACACGGCCGGTTGATCGAGGTCGAGTATTTCGGCTTGGGCCAAACCTATTCCGACGAGATCATCCACCACCGTGTTTTGGTGCACCGGTACTTTCCGGAAGATGCGATCGTGTTCATCGACGGTATCACGTCGTCTCATCTTTCCCACCCGATCCCCGCGCGAAAGGTGTTGTTCCTGCACGCCGATCACCGCAACCCAACGGGCAAGATCGTGCCCCGGTCACGTGGCTTGATCGAAGCATTCGACGGTGACGCGATCATCACGGCGACCCATGTCCACAAGCAGCGATTGGATACCGAACTGGCGCACACGACACCGGTGCGGGTGATCCCGCATTATACCGATGCGGCGGCAACACCCGGCGCGCCCCGCAAGGACATCTGCACTGTGTCCCGGTTGGAGTTAACGGGAAAACCGATCCACCAATGTATCGAGGCCTTTGTCCGGATCATGCATCTGATCCCCGACACCAATTACCTGATCTATGGTGCAGGTTTGGGCGAGGCCCGGTTGCAACAGTTGATTGACCACCATGATTGCGGAAACCGGGTGCGATTGATGGGGCATACGGCAAACGCACCCGAGGTGTTCAGCCAAAGCCTGTTTTCCCTTGCACCGACAATGACGGAAGGCTTCGGCTTGGCCCTACTCGAAGCGCTGACCTGCGACTGCCCAGTCATCAGCTATGATGTGGATTACGGCCCGCGCGAGTTGATCCGATCCGGCGAGAATGGCGAATTGGTGCAACCCGGAGATATCGATGCAATCGCAGCGGCCATCCTTAAGGTCCATGCCGACCGCGACCGATATGCGTCAGGCTGTGCCGCGTCAGTGGAGTACTACTCTTTCGACAGATACCGGGACCGCTATCATCAACTGATCGACGATCTGGTGGCAAACCGGTTCTATTTCGATTTATCCGCGCGCGATCTCAAAGGGGAGACGCTGCGCGCGCTGGATAAGGCTCCGGCGCAACACAGGGATCGGTTGCTGGATCTCTATATTCACCAATGCCATCTAAGCCGCGATCTGGGCGGCATGTATGACGGGTTCCGGCAAAAGATCGCGCTGCGCCCGAAAGACCAGCGTCCCATCGTGCGCTGCATCTGGCTTAGCCGTCGGTTGGGGCGCGATGCCGAATGCCGCGCACATCTGGACCTGTTTGCGCAACGGTTTCCGGATCAACACGCGGATTTCGTCGCGCGCTATCCCGACTTCATTGAATTGGCGGATGCTGTGGAAGGTCTGGCGTAAACCCGGTCAGAGGTTGCACTTGTCCCGCATAAAGGCCAGAGCCACCGAAAGGCCGTCGGGCGCGATACCATGCGCGGTGCCCTTCATGATATGGGCATAGACGTCTTCCCAGCCGGCCTTTTGAAGCGCATCAGCGGCCTCGGGCAGCGATTGCGGCGGCACGACATCGTCCTGATCGCCATGCACCAGCAGGATCGGGAACCGGCTTTCGACCTCGTCGGCCAACAACTCGGGCGCCAGCAGACGGCCCGAAAACGCCACCATTCCCGCAATCGGGTCTTCACGACGAGGCGCCACGTGCAACCCCATCATGGTGCCTTGGCTGAAGCCGAACAAAACCACCTGTTCCGGCAACAGGTCCTCATCCACCATCAGCGCATCGAGAAACGCGTTCAGATCATCCACCGCGCGCGCCATGCCCGCCATCGATTCTTCCTCAGAGGAGCCATCAATCCACGGGATCGGGAACCACTGAAATCCGAACGGCGCACCAGCACAGGCTTCGGGCGCATCGGGGGCCACGAACATCGTGTCCGGCAGGTGTTCGCCCAAAGGATCGGCCAGTCCCAAAAGGTCGGCCCCGTTGGCCCCGTAGCCGTGCAGGAACACCACTGCCGAACGGGTTTCCCCGGATACCGCGTCTTTGCGCTCTGCGTTCAACACCCGTGTCATGCGATCCCCTCTCGGTCTTTTGCCACATGGTAGTAGGCCCAGAGCGCACGCGCCGCAACCGATCTCCACGGGCTCCACGCCTCGGCCATCTGGCGCAGCGGTTTTTCCTTGGGCCGTTCGGGCAGATCGAACAAAACCCGGGCACTTTCCTGCAAGGCCAGATCACCGGGTGCGAACACATCGGCACGTCCCAGCGAAAACATCGCGTAGATCTCGGCCGTCCAGATGCCGATGCCGGTAACCGCTGTCAGTGTCTTTATGACCTCGTCATTCGAGGCATGGCGCAGCGCATCATAGTCGATCCCCGCCTCGGCCAAGGCACAAGCATAGCGCGCCTTCTGACGGCTAAGGCCCAGATCGCGCAACCCATCCTGATCAAAGCGCAGCACAGCGTCTGGTGTCACAGCACCTGCATCTTCCAGCTTGGCCCAAATCGCGCGCGCCGATGCGACGCTGACCTGCTGGCTGACAATCGCACTAAGCAGTTGCGCGAACCCGTCAGGCCTGCGGCGTAGGGGCAGTTCTCCGGTCTGCTCCAACGCATGGGCAAAGCGCGGCTCGGTCTTGGCAAGCCAGTCCGCACCTTCGGCCACACAGGCCTCTGTTTCGATCAGGCGTCCAACCAAAGCCGTGTCTCCAACCAGTTCAAAGCGTCATCGACCGACGGCACCACCGGCCCCGCTATGCTACGCGGTCGCGCCACCATGTAGACCGGCAGCCCCAGCGCCCGCGCCGCCGCGATCTTGGGCCAACCGCCCGGCCCTCCTGCATTGCGGGTCAGCACGGCGTCGATCCGAAACCTGCGCATAAGCGCGATTTCCTGCGCCACGGAAAAAGGGGCGGTTCCGTGCAGGTAACGGCCATTGAGCAAGGGAAACGCATCGCGGTGGTCGGTCAATTGCCGCACGAAAAGATACACATGACGCAAAGCACGCAAGTCAGGCAACGCCTGTCGGCCAAGGGTCACAAGAACCCGCGAACCAGAAGGAATGCGGGTCGCTGCCTCTCGTGCGGATCGCAGCGGAATCCACTTGTCGCGGGATGTCCGACGCCATGTCGGGCGCGCGACGGTCAGGCTGTACACACCGGCCTGCGCCGCAACGCGCGCGCCCAACTGCAAAGACGCGGCATCACAGGGATGTGGTGCCAGAACAAGCGCATCCGCTGTCTGGGCAAGCTCTGACAGTGTCGCATGATCCGATGCGCCCTGCCCGGTCACCCGATCGCGGGCAGGCAACCACAGCCGTGATCTGCCGCCCAGCCGCATCGCCAGATCACGCGCTTCGGCTGATCCGCCAAGGATCACCACCTGCCCATGCCGGGCGGAATTGGAGCCGTCAAAATCCCTCATCGGCAATCGCTTACAAAACCACGGGACAAAGCGCCACGGAGCGTTGCGCACACTTGCAGGAAATTGAATTTGGACCTACGGCTGCTGTCATGAGCACAGTTGACCACGCCACCCCCGACGACGCCACAGAAAACCGCCGCGCCAAGCGCAACGTGTTTGTTCTGGTCTTGGCCCAAGCCATCTTGGGCGCACAGATGCCGATGCTTTTCACGGTGGGTGGTTTGGCGGGGCAATCGCTGGCGTCGAACATCTGCTTTGCGACTCTGCCGATTTCGCTGATCGTTCTGGGGTCAATGACAACCGCGACGCCGATCTCGGCCTTCATGCAGAAATACGGCCGCCGCGCCGGGTTCGCTGTGGGGGCGTTAGGCGGTGCTTTGGGCGGGGCCATCGGGGCATACGGGCTTTACATCGCATCCTTCCCGGTCTTTCTCTTGGGCAGTTTCCTGACAGGTATCTACATGTCGGCGCAGGGGTTTTACCGCTTTGCCGCCGCCGACACCGCCACAGATGAATACCGCCCCAAAGCGATTTCCTATGTTATGGCAGGCGGATTGGCCGCCGCCATCCTAGGCCCGCAATTGGTGAAAGCCACCGCCGATTGGTATGTCGTACCGTTCCTAGGCACTTACTTTGCGGTGATCGTGCTGAACGTGATCGGATCAACGCTGTTTCTGTTCCTCGACATTCCCAAGCCCAAAGCGCCTCAAGCCGACGATCCCAAGGGCCGCACCCGGATGGAGCTACTCAAGACACCCCGCATCGCCGTCGCCATCATCTGCGCGATGGTCACGTACGCGCTGATGAACCTCGTGATGACGTCGACGCCCTTGGCCGTGGTGGGATGTGGCTACACTGCCAACAACGCCGCCGATATCGTGTCGGCACACGTATTGGCGATGTTCATTCCGTCGTTCTTTACCGGGCATCTGATCGTGCGCTTCGGCGTGGAAAAGATCGTCGCAACAGGCTTGGTAATCCTTGCTGCTGCGGGAGCGGTTGCGCTGCATGGCGTCGCCATTGAGAACTTCTACATCGCTCTGATCCTGCTGGGCTTTGGCTGGAACTTCGGCTTCATCGGAGCCACCGCCATGCTGACCGCCGCACATGAACCGCACGAGCGGGGCCGTGTGCAGGGCATGAATGACGTGCTGGTCTTCGGCGGTGTGACAATGGCCTCACTGGCCTCGGGCGGATTGCTGAACTGCTCGGGCGGCACTCCGGTCGAAGGCTGGAGTGCGGTGAACATGGCCATGGCACCGTTCCTGATGCTGGCGGGTGGATCGTTGATCTGGCTGATGTTCCAGTCGAAAGAGCGCACGGTTTAAGGGTCCGGTCGGGCTTAAGACCTTCTTCAGAGTTTAGGCTCAGATTGACTGGCAGTTTCCACCAGAACGGTGTCTGCCATGCCTCGATGTTTGATCCTCGCCCTGCCCCTGCTCGCCGCCTGCCAGCACTATGACAAAGCCGCGCATTTCGCCGCCGGTGCGGCGGTGTCGCATATCGTGACGCAGGAAACCGGCAACGCGACAGCGGGCTGTCTGGCGGCCATTGGTGTCGGGGTGCTCAAGGAACTGATAGATGACAAGGCCGACCCGGCGGATATCGTGGCGACGGGGTTGGGATGCAGCCTGGCGCTGGCGTTTTGACTTACCAGCGTCCGGTTGCCGCGTACCACATCAGGCGCAGCTTCTTGTACGCTTCAGACATGCCAAGCGTACCGTCCGCCACAAGGCGCGGGTCGGATTTGGCCTGTCTAAGGATCGGCTCTGCTTGCCACGCAGCAAGGGTAACGGGACGCGCCTCTGCCAGGATCGTTGACCGCGCTTGCCGGGATTTTACCAAACGGTCAAATCCTTGTTCGGCAAGGTCGCGCACCGCCTCAGGCCGTCCATCCACCAGTGGCCTGCGCCCCTGCCTTTCCAGCTCTGGCACCGCGCGCAGGAATTGCGCGAGGCCGCTGGCATACCCCAGATCGGTCAGTGCTTGTGGCATGGTGCCACTCAGACTTTGCGATGCCGCGCGCAAGAGGGACGCTGCTGTGTCTTCGATATATTTTGAAAATGCCGCCTGATCTTCAAACGGATCGCGATAAACGTCCCAAAGCCGCGCCTGAACCGCCTTCTGCAGTTCGTGCGCGGCGGTCGCGTCCAGCACATGCGCCAAGGACGTCACCACCTCGTGCCGCCGCACCAGACCACCGCTGGCAATTTCTTCCAGCGCGTCGGTCCACCATTGCAGACGCATCTCGGCGATGATCGCCTCTTTCGTCACCCAAGGGGCGCGGGACACCTCGACATTGAAAGCATATATCGGAAACAACACCTTACGGATCGCAACTGGTGCAGCCATCGTCGCGGCGAACCGATCCGGATCACCTTTCTCGACCAGTTTCGCACAAGCGATCAGATCGGCGTCAAAGCTCATGCCGGGGCGGCGTCCCGCACCAACTTCCAACGCACCGCATCGAGCAATGCCTCGAACGACGCGTCGATGATGTTTGCACTGACGCCAACAGTGGACCAGCGCCGTCCCTGCCCGTCTTCACTGTCGATGATGACGCGGGTCACGGCCTCGGTTCCGCCCTGGGTGATGCGCACTTTGAAGTCCACGAGCCGCATGTCGTCGATCATCGCCTGATACGGGCCAAGGTCTTTGGCCAGCGCCTTGGACAGCGCGTTCACGGGACCACGGTCATTGCCCAATTCGTCCATCGACTCACTGACAGACAGCTTCTTCTCATCGCCCACCTTGACCACAACAACAGCTTCGGAATGCGAGATCATCTTGTTGTACTTGTTCTTCCGCCGTTCCACCGTCACGCGGTAGCGTTTGACCTCGAAGAACTCGGGCAACATGCCCAGTTCGTCCCGCGCCAAAAGCTCGAAACTCGCCTGCGCGGTGTCATAGGAATAGCCTTCGGATTCGCGCGCCTTGATGCGGTCGAGGATGCGGGCCATGGCCGGGTCCTTGTCCGGCACCTCGATTCCCGCTTCCGCCAGTCGGCGGCGCAGGTTCGACTGTCCCGCCTGGTTTGACATCGGGATCACCCGGCGGTTGCCCACCTGTGCGGGGTCGATATGCTCGTAAGTCGTTGGATCCTTCAGGATCGCACTGGCGTGCAGCCCGGCCTTGTGGGCAAAAGCGGACGATCCGACATAGGCGGATTGTTTGAGCGGCACGCGGTTGAGGATTTCGTCCAGCATCCGGCTGATCTGCGTCATGCCTTCCAGCGCTTCCAGTGTCACGCCGGTCTCGTACGTGCTGGCGTAAGGTTCCTTGAGCAGCAGCGTCGGGATTAGCGATGTGAGGTTCGCATTGCCGCAGCGTTCGCCGAGGCCGTTCAGCGTGCCCTGAATCTGCCGCGCGCCTGCGTCGACAGCGGCAAGCGTTGTGGCCACGGCCATTTCTGTGTCGTTGTGGGTGTGGATGCCCACATGAGTGCCGGGGATGCCGCTGGCGATGACGGCTTCTGTGATGCGCCCCACTTCGCTGGGCAGCGCACCGCCATTGGTGTCACAGAGCACGATCCAGCGCGCGCCTGCGTCAAATGCGGCGTGCAGGCAGGTCAGAGCATAATCGGGATTGGCCTTGTAGCCGTCGAAGAAATGTTCCGCGTCGAACAGCGCCTCGCGTTTCTGGGACACGATATGCGCGACGGAGGCGCGGATGTTTTCGACGTTTTCCTCTAGCGCAATGCCAAGGGCTGCGGTGACGTGGAAATCGTGGGTTTTGCCGACAAGGCAGACCGACTTCGTGCCCGCGTTCATGACCGCTGCCAGAACGTCGTCATTCTCGGCCGAGCGGCCCGCGCGTTTGGTCATTCCAAAGGCGGTGACGGTGGCTTTGGTGTGGCCGACCTCTTCGAAGAAAGCGCTGTCCGTCGGGTTCGCCCCCGGCCACCCACCTTCGATATAGTCGATGCCAAGCGCATCCAACGCCTCGACAATGCGGTGTTTCTCGGGAGTTGAGAACTGCACACCTTGCGTCTGTTGCCCGTCGCGGAGGGTCGTGTCGTAGAGGGTCAGGCGGGTTTTGGTCATGGGGTCTTTCCCGCAGTTAGGGACGCGCCCGACCCTGGGTGGGCGCATCTGTCGTTCGAGCGGTGCGAGGCAGCGTCACACGCATGCCGTTGGTTTGGAGCGCACGGATAGTCAATGCGCCCTCCCGGGGGGAGGGTCGGGCGCGGCCCGGCGTGCCGCCGGGCGCAGTGGTTCGAGCGGAGCGCCATTACAAGCGCTCCAGCTTTGCCGCGTCGAAACCCGTTCCCGGGACCAATTCGACACCAGCCTTGGACATGCGCACTTCGACACCGGCCGCGGTCAGCGCGGTTTTCATCGCATCGACAGCGGAGAAGTCCTTGGTTTGCATCGCGGTTTCGCGCAGTTCTTCCAACCGGCTGGCAAATGCTTCCAAGAGGGACTTGGCAGCCAATTCTTCGACAACTCCATCGAAAACCCACGCGCCCATATTCGCACTATCTTCCAAAAGACCGAGAAAACGTGCGGAAGCTGCGAAATTGTTTATCTCGCTTTGCGTTACTTCGTTCGACTGCCTTGAAAGAATTTCTTTTCCTGCATGACGAAGTTCGTTCAATGCACCAGCGGTGTTCAGATCATCCGATATCAACTCTTTTACAGAATTGTAGATATGGCCGCCCGGCTCCGCTGAATTCGTGATAGCCCGCCACTTGCGCAACGTCGCCTCGGCTTCTTCGCGCTTCTTCTCCGTCCAATCCATCGGCTTGCGGTAATGCGTCGACAGGAACACGAACCGGATCACCTCGCCGGGCACGCCCTGATCCAGCAAATCCCGCACGGTGAAGAAATTGCCCAGAGACTTGGACATCTTCTTGCCCTCGACCTGCAGCATCTCGTTGTGCAGCCAGTAGCGCGCGAAGCCATGGCCTGCGCATTTGCTCTGCGCGATCTCGTTCTCGTGGTGCGGGAACATCAGGTCGTTGCCGCCGCCGTGGATGTCGAACGTATCGCCCAACAACTCCTGCGCCATGGCCGAGCATTCGATGTGCCAGCCGGGGCGGCCCCGGCCCCATGGGCTGTCCCAGCCGGGCAGATCATCAGTCGACGGTTTCCAGAGCACGAAATCCATCGGGTTGCGCTTGTAGGGGGCCACTTCAACCCGCGCTCCAGCAATCATGTCATCGACGGAACGGCCCGACAGTTTGCCATAGCCTTCGGGCCAGCTATCCACCGCGAAAAGCGCATGACCTTCGGCGGCATAGGCGTGCCCCTTCGCTATCAGATCTTCGATAAACGCGATCATCTGGTCGATATATTGGGTCGCGCGGGGCTCATGATTTGGGCGCAATGCGCCAAGCGCATCCATGTCGGCGTGATACCAACTGATCGTCTCGTCCGAGCGTTCGCGGATCAGCTCTTCGAGCGTTCCATTGGCCCCGGCCTCACGGCGCTTTTGCGCCGTCTCGTTGATCCGGTCATCCACATCGGTGAAGTTGCGCACATAGGTCACGTGATCCGCGCCATAGGTGTGGCGCAACAGACGGTAGAGCACGTCGAACACGATCACCGGCCGCCCGTTGCCCAGATGGGCGCGGTCATAGACTGTTGGCCCGCAGACATACATCCGCACGTTTTGCGGATCGAGAGGGGTGAATTCCTCTTTCTTGCGGGTGGCGGTGTTGGTCAGCCAAATGGTCATGGATGCTCCTCGCGGGCCGGGTTCGCGGCGGGAGTAGCAACTTCACTTCGATATGGGAATAGAAGACCGGCCCGCCAGATGGATTAGCGGATAATGCAGCAAATGAGAGTTGCGATATTGGTCATTGGGGCGCAGTTAGACCCGTCCGGGCTGTCCGGTCAAGGGATTTGCGGGGAAGCCGTTTCGAAACGGCTTTGTGACGCGATTTTCAAACCGCGTGGCCAACATCCTTCGAAGGATGTTGGCGCTTCGATCTGGACTTTGGGCCTTAGGCTCTGGCAGGAGTTGGGGAGCATCAGTCGGAGACCACCATGCCAGCCTTGTCACACCGTATCACCACCCTGAATGGCGACGGATCAGACGGCTGGGACGTGTTCTACCGTGCCCGCGCCATGATCGCCGATGGGGTTCCGGTGACCGAGCTGACCATTGGAGAGCACGACGTCCGCACCGATCCATCGATTCTGAAGGCCATGTACGAGAGCGCAGCGGGCGGACATACGGGATACGCAATTGTTCCGGGAATCAGTGCGTTACGAGATGAAGTTGCTGCACGCATTCAAACGCAGTCCGGCGTACGGACCCGACGCGAAAACGTTCTGATCACACCCGGGGGACAGGCCGGGCTTTTCGCGGCGCATATGGCAGTCTGCATGCCGGGCGATGTGGCGCTGTTTGTCGATCCCTACTACGCGACCTATCCCGGCGTGCTGCGCTCGGTCGGAGCGGTGCCACGGACCGTGCCGACGCGGTCCTCGCAAGGGTTCCTTCCGCAGCGCGATGTGCTTGAGGCAGCAAGCGAAGGGGCAGTTTCGCTGCTGATCAACACGCCGAACAACCCGACCGGGGCGGTCTATCCGCGCGACACGCTGGAAGGCATTGCCGAGGTGGTGACCAAACGGGACATGTGGCTGATCTCGGACGAGGTCTATGATACGCAGGTCTGGGACGGTGCACATCTGAGCCCCCGCGCCCTGCCCGGCATGGCCGAGCGCACGCTGGTGATCGGCTCCATGTCGAAGAGCCACGCCATGACCGGCAGCCGCATCGGCTGGATCGTCGGGCCGGAAGACGCGATCACCTGTCTGATCGATCTGGCGACCAACACGACCTATGGCGTGCCCGGCTACATTCAGGACGCGGCGCTGTTCGGCTTGCGGACCGGCGTGTCGCTGGAAGCGCAAGTTGCCGAACCGTTCCGCCGAAGACGGGCTATCGTCGAGCGGATTCTGTCATCACAGACCGTTTTGCGGATGATTCCCGCGCAAGGCGCGATGTACGTGATGCTGGATGTGCGCGCGACCGGCATGAATGGTGAAGAGTTCGCCTTTGCGTTGCTTGATGCGCATCAGATCGCCGTCATGCCAGGAGAGAGTTTCGGTCGATCTGCCGCCGGACATGTTCGGGTGGCGATGACGCAGGAGGACAGCCGGTTCGAAGCAGCGCTGCGCACTCTGTGCGATTTCGCGTCAGCACTCGCCAAGGCCAGATGATGTCCGAGCCGGTCTCGTCGATCCGCAATCTGGGGCCTGCGATGGATGCCGCCTGTGCCAAGGCGGGTATCACATCAGCTGAAGCACTGCGTGATATGGGCGCGGACGAGGCCTATCGGCGTTTGCTTTTGTCGGGCATGCGGCCCCATTTCATCGGCTATTACGTGCTGGTGATGGGGCTTCAGGGGCGGCCTTGGAACGATTGCAAGGGCGACGAGAAGAAAGCCCTGAGGGTGCGGTTCGATGCGATCAAGGCAGAGGTGGCAGGCAGCACTGATGGGATGCCACCGGGCATCGAGCAGTTTCTGGATCAGATCGGGGTTGTCCCCAAAAAATAAGCCGGGCTGATGCCCGGCCTACATGTCGTGCGTCTGTGACGGTTGGCTTAGCCAACCAGTTCGAGACCCGAGAAGAAGAATGCGATTTCTTCTGCTGCGGTTTCCGGTGCGTCGGAGCCGTGAACCGAGTTTTCACCGACGGATTCGGCAAATTCTGCACGGATGGTGCCGGGGGCAGCATCGGCCGGGTTGGTGGCGCCCATGACTTCGCGGTTTTTCGCGATGGCGTTTTCACCTTCGAGAACCTGCACAACGACCGGCTCGGACGCCATGAATTCGCACAGTTCGTCATAGAACGGGCGTTCGGCATGCACGGCGTAGAACTTGCCTGCCTGCGCTTTGGACAGGTGAATGCGCTTTTGCGCAACGATGCGCAGGCCTGCTTCTTCGAACTTGGCGTTGATCTTGCCAGTCAGGTTGCGGCGGGTTGCGTCGGGTTTGATGATCGAGAAGGTGCGTTCGAGGGCCATTGTGGTCGCTCCGTGGTTTGGGATTATCTTTGAAGCGCCCGTTAGCATGGGGGTTTGGCGTTGGAAAGCCCCTGACGGGGCTTACGGGGGCTCTGCCCCCGAACCCCCGAGGTATTTTTCGCCCAAAGAAGCGAAGGGTGCTGGTTTGTCTTGCCGGGCGTTGCTATGGGCGTGCCATGTTGAAGATCGAAGATATCACCTATGCAGTTGACGGCAGGCCTTTGTTCGAAGGGGCCAGCGCCGTTATTCCCGATGGGCACAAGGTTGGCCTTGTCGGGCCAAATGGTGCCGGCAAGACCACGCTGTTCCGGTTGATCCGGGGCGAATTGGCGCTGGAGGGCGGTGCGATTTCAGTGCCGCGCGGTGCCCGTGTCGGCGGGGTGAGCCAGGAGGTGCCAGGGTCGTCGGTGTCGCTGATCGACACGGTGCTGGCCGCCGATACCGAGCGTGCCGCGCTGATGGCAGAGGCCGAGACTGCCACTGATGGTGCGCGTATTGCCGAGGTGCAGACGCGGCTTGCCGATATTGACGCGTGGTCGGCGGAGGCACGGGCGGCTGCAATTCTCAAGGGCCTTGGGTTCGACGATGATGAACAGCGCATGCCCTGTTCTGCTTTCTCGGGTGGTTGGCGGATGCGCGTGGCTTTGGCGGGGGTGCTGTTTGCACAGCCCGACTTGCTGCTGCTGGATGAACCAACCAACTATCTTGACCTGGAAGGGGCGCTGTGGCTGGAAAGCTATCTGGCGAAATATCCTTACACGGTGATCGTGATCAGCCACGACCGGGGTCTTTTGAACCGGGCCGTTGGCGCGATTCTGCATCTCGAAGAGCGGCAACTGAGCTTTTACCAAGGTCCCTATGACCAGTTTGCGCGGCAGCGCGCAGAACGACGGGCGCAAGCAGCTGCGGTGGCCAAGAAGCAGCAGGCACGCGTGGCCCATCTGCAATCCTTTGTCGACCGCTTTCGCGCTAAGGCCAGCAAGGCCAAGCAGGCGCAGTCGCGGCTCAAGATGATCGAGCGGATGGACATGGTCAGTGCGCCCGAGGAAATCGCCAAGCGGGTCTTCAGCTTTCCGCAGCCCGACGAGCTGTCGCCGCCGATCATCCGGGTCGAAAACGGTGTGACCGGATATGGCGAGACCGAAGTCTTGCGAAAGCTGGACCTGCGCATTGATCAGGACGACCGGATCGCGCTGTTGGGCAAGAATGGTCAGGGCAAGTCGACTCTGGCCAAATTGCTGTCGGACCGCCTGCCACTTATGGCCGGGCGCATCACGCGGTCGTCCAAACTGCGCATCGGGTTCTTTGCACAGCACCAGGTGGACGAGTTGCACGTGGACGAAACGCCGCTTGATCACCTGCGGCGCGTGCGGCCCAATGAGATGCCGACACGACACAGGGCACGGTTGGCGGGTTTTGGCCTGATGGCGGCGCAAGCGGACACCGTGGTGGGCAAGCTGTCAGGTGGACAAAAAGCGCGTCTGTCGCTGCTCTTGGCCACGCTGGATGCGCCACATCTGCTGATCCTCGACGAGCCGACCAACCACCTTGATATCGAAAGCCGCGAGGCGCTGGTCGAGGCGCTGACCGCCTATTCCGGCGCGGTGATCCTTGTCAGCCACGACATGCACCTTTTGTCGATGGTGGCGGATCGGCTCTGGCTGGTCAAAGACGGCAATGTCACGCCCTACGAGGACGATCTGGACGATTACCGCGCTATGCTGCTGGCTTCGGACAAGCCTTTGAAGGCGGAAAAGCCGAAACCTGCGCGCCCTGCCCGGCCCGACCGCGACACGATGCTGGCGTTGCGGGCAGAGGTGCGCAAATGCGAAGCGCGGGTCGAGAAGATCGAACAGATGCGCGAGACGTTGGCCAAGAAACTGGCGGACCCCGCGCTTTACGAGCCGGGCCGAAAAGGTGAGCTTGAGACCTGGAATAAGAAATACGCCGAGGTCATGGATGGCTTGCGGCGCGCCGAGGCGCTTTGGGAAACCGCGGCCGAGAAACTGGACGCAGCCGAAAACGCCTGAGCTTTTAATCGTCAAACGGGTTGTCACCGCAAGGTGCGCGCTGTAGCGGTCCGGCATGGACACCGCTTTTCTTATTTCCGCTTTCGTCACGCTATTTGTGGTCATTGACCCGATTGGCCTGACACCGGTTTTCATTGCCCTGACGCCCGGCATGACGGCGCAGCAGCGTCGGGCCATTGCCATTCGCGCCACCGTGATTGCCGCTGGCCTGTTGTTCCTGTTCGCCTTCCTGGGCGAGCAGGTCTTGGGCTTCATCGGCATCTCCATGCCGGCCTTTCGCATCGCAGGTGGTATTCTTCTATTCCTGACAGCGCTCGACATGCTGTTCGAGAGGCGGACCAAACGGCGCGAGGATCAGGCCGATGTGGATGATGCACCTGATCCGTCCGTGTTTCCCATTGCGATCCCCTTGATTGCCGGTCCGGGGGCTATCGCTTCGATCATCCTTCTGGCCGGTCAGGCCGAGGGCGCTGTGGGCATGGCATCGGTACTTGGGGTCATGGTGGGGGTGCTGATGATCGTTTTCCTGCTATTCCTTAGCGCACCGATTATTGAACGCGCCTTGGGCAAGACCGGGATTGTCGTGGTGACGCGGCTTTTGGGAATGTTGCTGGCGGCACTTTCCGTGCAGTTCGTTCTGGACGGCATCCGGGGATTCGGGCTGGCGCTTGGCAGCTAGGCCCAGACCCTACACAAGCGTGCCGCGCCGACCTACATGTTCAGTATCACGGAGTAAGGATCGACAATGTCAGCGATGGAGTACGGCAATCTGGCCTATCTGGTGCTGTTGGGCGCTGTGATCGTGTTCTGGTTTTTTGTTCAAAACCGGCAAGGCCTGAACAAGACCTTGCAACAAGGCGCGGTGTGGGGGCTGATCTTTCTTGGTGTGATCGCCGCTGTTGGTCTTTGGGGCGACATCCGACAGACCGTGCAGCCACAGCAACTTGTCATGTCAGAGACTGGGCGGATCGAAGTGCCGCGCGGACCCGATGGACATTACTACCTGACGCTCGAGATCAATGACGCGCCGGTGCGCTTTGTGGTCGACACCGGTGCAACCAGTATGGTGCTGACACAGAAAGACGCGGCACGGGTCGGATTGAAGGAAGAAGATGTGATCTTCTATACTGAAGCCATGACCGCAAACGGCCCTGTACGCACTGCACCAGTCAGGCTGGCCGATGTCGCACTTGGGCCATTTCACGACCGGGATGTGCGGGCCTTCGTGAACGAGGGCGAAATGAGCAAGTCCCTATTGGGCATGGAGTATCTCAATCGGTTTGCCCGTCTTGAGATCAACAATGGTCGGCTGATACTGGAACGGTGATTCCCCGTTTCTGGGGGGTTGGCTGAAAAGAAACCTTCGGCTACGGTCCATTCATACCGAAGTAAGAGTCTACGATGCGTCACTCGCTGCCACTTGCGCCGCAGTTTTATGTTACTGCGCCCCAGCCCTGTCCGTACCTTCCCGGTCGGATGGAGCGCAAGCTGTTCACTGCCCTGCAGGGCGAGGCCGCGGACAAGCTGAATAACAGCTTGTCCAAGCAGGGATTCCGTCGTTCGCAGAATGTGCTGTATCGACCGTCTTGTTCCGATTGCTCGGCCTGCCTGTCGGCGCGGATCTCGGTTGACGCGTTTCGCCCGTCACGCAGCCAGAAACGGACGATCAAGCGCAATGCGCATTTGCGGCGGCATGCCAGCAGCGCTTGGGCCACCGAGGATCAGTATGATCTGTTTCGCAGCTATCTGGATGCGCGGCACGCCGATGGTGGCATGGCGGATATGGACGTGTTCGACTTTGCCGCGATGGTCGAGGAAACGCCCATCCGATCGAGGGTGATCGAATATTCCGACCCTGAACGTCGCAAGTTGCAGGCGGTGTGCCTGACCGACGTGCTCGATGATGGGTTGAGCATGGTCTATTCGTTCTATTCGCCCAACGTGCCAGCGCAGAGCCTTGGCACCTACATGATCCTCGACCATGTCGAGATCGCGCGCGAGGCTGGGCTGCCCTATGTCTATCTGGGCTATTGGGTGCCGGGCAGCACCAAAATGGGGTATAAGTCGGCCTTTTCGGGGCTTGAACTGTACCGCCACGGAGGATGGGAACCGTTCCGCAAGCCCGACAGTTATTCGGCGGACATCCATCCTATGTCGACGGATCCGATTGCCGAACAGGTCGCGAATATCTCGCTTCCCGATTTGCGCAGCTGATCCCTACCGCCTGTCAAGGCTCTTCGTTCGGAACAGTTCGAAGCCTCATGCGTTCCTTTCTCGCAAAGACAAAGGAGCGACCGAGATGTCTGAACACGATACATTGGTAATGCCAATCGCCAAGATGGCCCGGAGCAACGACAAGTTCCGCGAGGTGGTTTGGACAGGCGACAAGACGCAGCTTGTGCTGATGGCCATTCCAGAAGGCGGCGAGATTGGTGGGGAGACCCACACAGGTCATGACCAGTTGCTGTATTTCATCGACGGCATGGGCAAGGCGAAGATCGGCGATGACGAGATGGAGATCTCTGCCGGTGACGTGGCGATCGTTCCCTCGGGCAAGTTCCACAATTTCAAGAACACCGGAACCGGGATGATGCGTCTTTACACAACCTATTCGCCACCCGAACACGAGCCCGGCACCGAACATGACACCAAAGCAGATGCGGAAGCTGATCCAAACGAAGATTGAGCTTGTGCGCGAACAGAAAAGGCCGCTCTGACGAGCGGCCTTTTTGTGTTTTTGGTGACTGGATCAGTTCTGGATCAGGTCCGGTAGGATCGTGACAATCCCGGGGAATAGCCAGAGCAACGCAAGGCCCAGCACCTGGATGCCCACAAAGGGCATCACGCCACGATAGATATGTCCGGTCGTCACCTCTTTCGGCGCCACACCGCGCAGGTAGAACAGCGCAAAACCAAAGGGTGGCGTGAGGAACGATGTTTGCAGGTTGATCGCGATCATGATCGTCACCCATGCCGGATCAAGCGTCCCACCATAGATCACGGGTCCAACGATGGGCACCACGATGTAGATGATCTCGAGGAAGTCCAACACGAAGCCCAGCACGAAGAGGATCAACATCACGACAAGGAACACGATGGTTTCATTGTCGAAGGACCGCAGGAATTGCTGGATGTAGTGTTCACCACCAAACGAGATCAGCACGAGGTTGAGAAGCTGCGAACCGATGAGGATGGTGAACACCATCGACGTCACTTTCGCAGTTTCCCGCACCACGGGCCCAAGGATGTTGGTCCGGAACAGAACCCAGCAGCTATACAGCAGACCGAAGAACGCGAAGTGATACGCGATCTGTGCCAGAACATATGCCACCCAATCCTCGAGCGGGATGCTCTCGCGCGTGATGCGCAGATCGAAGTTCACACCGAGCAGGATCATGATGATCAAGGCCAAGGACGCCCAGATGATGATCTTGGCTGCGCCCTGCTCTTCCTTGAGCTTCCGATAGGCCGCAAGCATGATCGCACCAGCTGCACCCAAAGCCGCCGCGGGCGTCGGGTTGGTGATCCCGCCAAGGATCGAACCAAGCACCGCGACAATCAGGATCAACGGCGGGAAGACGACGCGCAAAAGTTCGTTCTGCGACAATCGTCCCATCGCGATCCAGACGCCATACATCGTCATGAGCATCGGGATCGCGAGGATCATGAAGGTCGCCCCGGCGCCGCTGAGCGGTGAGATGAAGATCACGTCGCAAAGGAACGCAAGGACAATCCCCAAGCCCCCGACTATCAACGGCAGCGTTTCCGAGGACGGCGACACGCCGCGCGCCAGAATGAGCACAAGCGCCAGCAGTGTGAAGACCGTAGCAACACCTGACCCGATGGGGGAGATGTTATCACGCGCTTCAATCAACGCCGCCGCACGCTCTTCTTCGGTCAGTTCCACGACCTCGCCAGTATCACCGGCTGCGGTCATAGCTGCGCGTTGCGCAACCGATGCGTCCCACGCCTCTTGGCCATGAAGCTCGATCATGGAGGCCTGACACTGCTCGGATACGTTGGTTCGCAGGCTTGGTCCGTCAGCGCGTTCGGCGTAGTCAGAGACCGCGATGGTCTGGTTGCCGATCAGCCCCGCGCCAAAGCCGATGGAGATCGCGAGGATCAGGCCAACCGGTGCCGCCAAGTACCAAGTCAGCGCTTCATTGCGGGTTACGACCTCGCCGCTTTCGCCTGCCAACTGCACGGGCGGAGCACTGGCCGGGCGCAGGAGCGCAAAGCCAAATGCGTAAAGACCGTAGAGAAACGCAAGGAACAGACCCGGCAACAGGGCCGCCTGGAAGAGCGTGCCCACCGACAGAACGGCAGGTTCGCCAAGAAAGGTCAACGCGTCGGTACACCCTGCCACAACGGCGCGGGTTTCCTGTCCCGTTGCATAGAGGTCCCCCACAAGGGTTCCCAGAAGAACGATGACGATGGACGGCGGGATAATCTGTCCCAACGTACCCGAGGCCGCGATAACCCCTGTCGCCAGTTCTGGCGAGTAGTTGTTGCGCAGCATCGTGGGCAAGGCCAGCAAGCCCATGGTCACAACTGTGGCGCCCACGATGCCTGTCGAGGCGGCAAGGAACGCACCCACGATGACGATGGACACGGCCAGACCGCCCGGAAGCGGGCCAAACACCCGCGCCATCGAGGTCAGCAGGTCTTCGGCAATACGCGAGCGTTCCAGCGTGATGCCCATCATCACGAACATCAGAACCGCAAGCAGCGTTTCAATGGACTGGCCTGCGATCACACGTTCGTTTATCCGGTTCACGATGAAGGAGATATTGCGCTCCATCGCCTGTTCCCAACCACCTGGGAACACCGGCTCTTCGATGCGCGGTAAGTCCGGGTATCGGAATACAGAGATCGCGTCTCGGGCGACACCCTCGGCAACCAACGCCGCAAATTCAGCTGAGCCTTTGTCGATCGCCTGGTGGATCAGCAACCCGGCTGAGTCCAGCGCGGCGATGATGGCAAAGGAAATGACACCTGCGCCCGCGATGGCGAACGCCACCGGAAAGCCTGTCATGATCCCGGCAAAGAGCGTCAGGAAAACGATGAGGATCCCGACCTCTACCCCGTCCATTCCGAAAAGCATGTTATGCGGCCCCCCCGCTATGTGCCGTTTGAGGCATCGTATTTTGTGTATTGTTCATGTGTTCAGGTCGATCCGGAATGGATCGCGTGCTCGATTTCTTCTGCTTCGCTGGAAAAGCCGTCCCGGTCGAGATACTTGCCGTCGCTTTCTTCGCCTTCGATGTATTCCAAAAGCGAGCGCCAGAAGAACGCCATCGCATGGACGAAGGTCAGCACGCAGAATGCAACGATCAGGATCTTGAAAAGGAAATAGGCATCAAAGCCATTTGGGCTGAAGCCGATGGTTTCCACGTTCCAGCGGAAAATGCGCGACTGCATGATCATGCGGTCCAGATCGCTTGTCGCGGTCACCGCAGGCGTCATCAGGTGGCGCCACATGAAGAACCACGCATAGAGGTAAGTGATGGTGATCGCCGGCAGCATGAAGAACATGCATCCAAACATGTCGATCAGCCGTTTGGTGCCGTATTTCACCTTGGAGTAAAACAGGTCAACACGGACGTGGCCGCCTTGCACAAAGGTATAGGTCACGCACAATGCCACAACCATTGCGTTGTAAAACTTGAGCTCCTCGGCCCACCAGCTGAGGTCTTTTGCGAAGGCCGTTCCGAACGGTCCCAGTTCAATCGAGGCAACCCGGAAGATACGCTGCAGGAACACGATCATGACCTGCTGAATGACCATCAGCAGACCGGCCCATGCCGCAAAACGACCGATCCCGTTCGCCATGCCTTCAAGCCCTCGAACACATCCCCAAAGGATGCTGCGCTTCCAGGCAAGGCCGAGCACGGTGAGGATCAGGAAGGTGGTGAAGACCACAAAGAAGAATTCGACGGACGCGCCGTAGTAGATGAAGCGCATGACCGATGCGGGATCAGACCAGTTCAGCCACGACCCGGCATTAAAAACCGCCATGACCAGATTATACGGGGCCATTACTATATTCTGTAGCACCCAAAGGATGAAATCGACCATAACCTGCCCCTCTGTTGCCCCGGTCGCGAGGCATCATGCGTGTCTATAAAGCGCCGAAAAGCCCCGCCCAGACAGGTTGTCCGGGCGGGGCTGAAACGCGGCGTCGATTAGCCTGCGTTCACACGGTTACGCTGACGCATGAATTCACCATCAGCGATCTCATACCAGCCGGAGGATTCTTTGATCGAGTCAAACACGCTGTTGGCGATCTCGGCATAGATTGGGTCGCCCATGTTCTCTTCGCGAACTTCCTTGGCGGCGCGGCCAAACGCATCCCAAACGTCGTTCGGGAACTGACGCACCTGAACGCCACCAGCCTGCAGACGGGCCAGAGCCGCGCCGTTCTCGGCCAGCGACAGCGCGGTGTTCTGCGCGTGCGACGCTTCACAAGCGACCTTACAGATTGTCTGCTGCTGAGGTGTCAGGGATTCCCAGATCTCCAGGTTGAACACCATCGACAGGGTCGAACCCGGCTCGTGGAAGCCAGCTGCATAGTAGGTCTTGGTGACTTCCTGGAAGCCCATGCGTTCGTCCGCATACGGCCCAATCCATTCCGCGCCGTCGATCTGACCGGACGCAAGCGCCTGGTAGATTTCACCGCCGGGAATGTTCTGAACGGAGGCGCCGAGGCGACCCAGCACCTGACCACCCTGGCCCGGCATACGGAAGCGAAGACCCTGAAGGTCGTCTGCCGAGTTGATTTCCTTGTTGAACCAACCGCCCGGCTGCATTGCAGTCTGGCCGCACATCAGAGGCTTGAGGTTGAACAGGCTCGACAGGTTGTCGTGCAGTTCCTGACCGCCGCGACGGTAGTACCAGTTCGCCATTTCCTGCGCCGTCATGCCGAAGGGCACAGCGGTGAAGAAGGCAAATGCCGGATGCTGGTTGAGGAAGTAGTATTCCGCCGAGTGATACACGTCGGCCTGACCGGAGGACACGGCGTCGAACACTTCGAACGCGCCAACAAGCGAGCCGGCAGGCATCTTGTTGAACGAAATCTGGCCATCGGTCATGGCAGTGATGTAGTCGATAGCAAGCTGAGCCGCATCGTCGAACACGGCAAAGCCGTCCGGAACCGATGTGACCATAGTCAGTGTGCGATTGCCCTGCGCGTATGCCGGTGCCGCAAGTGTTGTGGCAGCAGCAGCGCCTGCCCCTACAGTAGACGTCCGCAAGAATGAACGACGATCCATGTATTTCCTCCCCTGAGTTTTGGATGCACAAAAACAGCCAGTCCGCTGTTTGCGCGGATCATTTAGTGGGTCGGACGGTAATCAGAAAAAAAACTGAATGCAAATAATTAAGAGTGCTTACACTTGTTTAAATTTTAGGCAGAAATTGCGGAAATCCCTCGATTTTTTTCCAGAGTTCTTGATAGCGCTACCAAGCCTTGAAGCCGGGGAGGGACGGCTTACTTGAAGGTGGTTTTGCAAAACGTACGCCACACTTAAAGCGCACAAGAGACCTGCAACGCCCAGCGTTAAAGGCGTGTTCCCTGCCCCCAGACAACGATACCCGAGGGCGTGGGGCCCTTGTGGGTCACGTTCATCAGTACTGCACAAGACCGCATCAAGGCCGACCCGTCCCCTTGCAGCAGGCAGATATGTGAAGGAACAGAAGGCTTCACGCTTTCGGTTTCGGACAACTGCATCTTGTGCCCCACCGCCCCTAGGCCCAACACATGCGCAAGAACGATGAAGCCCACAAGGACTGTTGCATGGCAGGTGGAAAAGTCCCCTGCGCGAAAATTGCGTTTTCCAAGCATGTCCGCCTCCGGCTGTGACAAAAGTGAACCGACCAGTTCAGCTTATTGTATCTTACCGATCACCTGCAATTCACATCTCCGCGCGTTTTTGCACAACACTTGCGCACTTCCGTCAGCGACTCAGCAGAAAAGCGCAGCGCCACGCAGGTGTTTTTCGGAAAATTTCAAGAACACGGGTCAGTCCAGCAATAAACGGCAAAATTTTCTTGGCTTCGGGTACTTTTTTCGTCGTTTTCGATGTTGACCCTCTGGGAGGCTCAACATAATGTCCGCCCACGCGAGAAGGAGCCGACATGGCACGAGTGCTAGTCATTGTAGTAGAGAAAGAGCGCATGGGCCGGTGACGGAACCAGACCACGTCCCCATGCGCCCCCGACTAAACATCGGGGGTTTTTTTTCGCGTAACGAACAGAAGTGTCTGTAAACGGAGCAAAGCGATGACACGTCAAATGACCGGAGCGAAAATGGTGGTTCAAGCCCTGAAGGATCAGGGTGTGGACACAGTATTCGGGTATCCCGGTGGCGCCGTGCTACCGATTTACGACGAGATTTTTCAGCAGAACGGCATTCGCCACTACCTTGTTCGTCACGAACAGGGCGCGGTCCATGCTGCCGAAGGCTATGCACGCGCCACCGGCAAGCCCGGTGTGGTGCTTGTGACCTCTGGCCCGGGCGCGACAAATGCCGTGACAGGCCTCACTGACGCGCTGATGGACAGCATCCCGATTGTCGTACTCACTGGTCAGGTCCCAACCTTCATGATCGGCTCGGACGCGTTTCAGGAAGCCGACACCGTTGGCATCACCCGCCCCTGCACCAAGCACAACTGGCTGGTCAAAGACACGGACGCCCTGTCCGGCGTTCTGCACGAGGCGTTCCATGTGGCGACAACCGGTCGACCCGGTCCGGTTCTTGTGGACATCCCGAAGGACGTTCAGTTCGCCACCGGTACTTATACCGAAAAGGCGAAAGCGAAGGTCAGCCACTATCAGCCGCAACTCAAGGGCGACATGGAGACCATCACACAGTTGGTGGAAGCCCTCGAGGTCGCCGAACGTCCGGTGTTCTACACTGGCGGCGGCGTGATCAACTCGGGTCCGGGCGCAAGCCAGCTCCTGCGCGAATTGGTCGAAGCGACCGGCTTTCCGATCACGTCGACTCTGATGGGTCTGGGGTGCTATCCGGCGTCGGGCAAGAATTGGCTGGGTATGCTGGGCATGCACGGTCTTTACGAAGCCAACCTTGCGATGCATGGCTGCGACCTGATGATCAACGTGGGCGCGCGCTTTGACGACCGGATCACCGGACGGTTGGATGCGTTCAGCCCGAAATCGCGCAAGGCACATATCGACATCGATCCCAGCTCGATCAACAAGGTGATCCGCGTCGACATGCCGATCATCGGCGATGTAGGCCATGTTCTTGAGGATATCCTCAAGGTTTGGAAGGCCCGCGGACGCAAGGTCAACAAAGAAGGCCTGCAAGAGTGGTGGCACCAGATCGAACAATGGCGCGCCGTGGACTGCCTCAAGTACAAGCCATCGGAAAAGGCGATCCGTCCCCAATATGCGCTGGATCGGCTTGAGCAACTGACCAAGGGCCGTGACCGCTACATCACAACCGAAGTGGGGCAGCACCAGATGTGGGCCGCGCAGTATCTTGGGTTTGAAGACCCAAATCGCTGGATGACCTCGGGCGGTCTGGGCACCATGGGCTACGGCACCCCCGCGTCGATCGGTGTTCAAGTCGCACACCCCGATGCGCTGGTGATCAACGTGGCGGGTGAGGCGTCTTGGCTGATGAACATGCAAGAGATGAGCACTGCGGTACAGTACCGCCTGCCCGTCAAACAGTTCATCATGAACAACGAACGGCTTGGCATGGTGCGTCAATGGCAGGAACTTCTGCATGGCGAGCGCTATTCGCATTCCTGGTCAGAGGCCCTGCCCGACTTTGTGAAGCTCGCCGAAGCGTTCGGGTGCAAAGGTATCCTGTGTAAAGATCCGGCCGACCTTGATGATGCGATCATGGAGATGCTGGACTATGACGGTCCGGTGATCTTTGACTGCCTTGTCGAGAAGCACGAAAACTGCTTCCCGATGATCCCGTCGGGTGAGCCTCACAACAAGATGCTGTTGGGTGAAGCCAATACCAAGGACGCCATCGGCACCAAGGGCGCAGTGATGGTCTAGGCTTTCAGACCGGCGCGCGCCGGTCTGATCCGTGGGGGGACCGCCCCCCACATCGCCCTTTTTGTGGGGGCCAGCCCCCACACCCCCGGCATATTTGGAAAAAGAAGAAGATCATGTCTCCGCTGAATATCAAAAAAGGTTCGACCAAACATTCCGCCTATAACCTGCGTTCGACCTTTTCCGACGTCCAGGAAACCCACACTCTGGCCGTGCTCGTTGCAAACGAACCCGGCGTGTTGGCCCGGGTGATCGGACTGTTTTCCGGTCGTGGCTACAATATCGACAGCCTGACTGTCGCCGAAGTGGATCACGCCGGGCACACGAGCCGGATCACCATCGTCACCACCGGCACACCGCAGGTGATTGAACAGATCAAGGCACAGTTGGGGCGGATCGTGCCCGTACACGAAGTGCACGACCTGACCGTCGAAGGCGGATCGGTCGAGCGCGAATTGGCGCTGATCAAGGTCGAAGGGTCGGGCGAAAAACGGGTCGAGGCGTTGCGCCTTGCCGACATCTTCCGCGCACAGGTTGTTGACAGCACGCTGGAAAGCTTTGTGTTCCAGATCACCGGCACGCCTGAAAAAGTCGATGCGTTTGTGGACCTTATGCGCCCGCTTGGGCTGGTCGAAGTTGCACGAACGGGTGTCGCAGCATTGTCGCGCGGCGTCTGAAACGATCAAGATCAAGTCGGGAGAGATACCCCCCGACTTGATCATCCCCGGCTTTATCCGGAACAGGCCACCTTGGCGGGCGCTGTGACTCCGAAATACTGCGACAGTGAAACGACTTTATCAGTGCTTTGCGCCTTGAGCGGCCGCGCATCATTCGCGCTGGCTGGCGTGCCATCGCGCAATGTCTTTGGCAGATCGGGCGAATGCGATGCCATCAGCACCTGCGGATTGCGGGCCTGTCTGACATTCTGCTGCACGATCATGTCAAATCTGATGAGATCACCTGCATCAAGCACCGGCGCGTCATGAACGCTCCCCTCTGCCGGTGTGTAAAAAGCAAGTTCGCCTTGGTCTTCGCACCAGATCACAGCTTTTTGTGCGGCTGTGTCTGACCACAGCACAACACCGAACATATTCTGCGGTTTCATAGTTAGGTTCCCCATCTTAGAAGCCTAATGTGTTAATTTTTCAGGCGTCAGGACATCCCGAACTGTGCGTCTGCGGTAAAAAATTTGTGTCATTGGTGATTGACCCTGACGCGAACTCGCATCAACATTGTATCTGGTTAGCATCACTTCCGCCAGTACATCCCTGCACGGGGCCATAATCAGGCAGCGCCACCCAAGGTTTTTGACGAGTATCTACGAGCAACAGTAATGGCCTTTCGATCCTGATTTTCACGACGAGAGCTTATCAAAGTGACACGCCCAAGCCCTTCTGAATTGCGCAACACTCTGGGGGCAAACCTGCGCGAACTCGCCAAATCAACAGAATCAATCTCAGCACTTTGCCGGGAACTTGGAATAAACCGAACCCAATTCAACAGATATCTCTCTGGGGAAAGTTTTCCAAGACCAGATGTTTTGTTTCGTATCTGCCAATACTTTGATGTCGATGCGCGGATCATTCTCGAACCTCTTTCCAATATTGGTTTGGGCACAAAATCCTTGTTGAACCACCCTGAAATCGACGGTTTCTTATCCCGTGGCGTCACACAATTACAGGAAACCATTTTTCCTGCAGGATTTTACCGATTTGTGCGTCGAAGTTTTCTGGACGAGGTCAAATTTATTCAGGGTCTTGTGTATGTCTATCGAAAGGACGGAGCAACCTTTCTTCGCGGCTTTGAGGCCAAAGAGGCCATGGCCCAGCAAGGATTGCCCGCATATCCCAAAAACCGGGAGTTTCGCGGACTTCTGATGGCGCAGGAAGGCGGGGTCGCGGGATTGGTCAGCCGACGGAATGCACTGACGACCTCTTTCAACTTTCTGGCTCAGGTACCGTCGTTTCAGAACAACTACTGGGTCGGATACACTGTCCGGACGGTACGGGAAAGCAGCACAGGCGCGCGCGCTGCGCGACTGGTTTATGAATTTCTCGGTCGCGACGGGACAAAGGTACGCCACGCCGCGCGCAACTCAGGGTTCTGCACTGCGTCTGACCTCGTTGCCTATGAGCAGGCGCAATTGCGCATCGGAGAGCCCTTCTTCTAGGTCGGGCCATGGTCGGTGGGCGGCAGATTCTGTCGTCTTTTGACGCGACCGAGCGTCTTTTGCGCCACAGGATGTTGTCCAACCAGATTGTGGAGGTGGCGATGACTGTGCTTGATCCCCGGTTGGCGGATGTCAACAAACCAACAGCCGAAGCACGAGGGCTTCCCAATGCGCACTACACCGATCCCGACAAGTTCATCGAGGAACGGGACGCGCTTTTTGGTGCAGGATGGGCCGGGCTGGCCGTGGCGTCCGACGTGCCCGAGATCGGCGACGCGGTTCCAATCAACTTTCTCGACATTCCGCTGCTGCTGATCCGGGGACGTGACGATGCCGTGCGGGTGTTTCAGAACATCTGCCGTCATCGCGGCATGATCCTTGTGTCAGAACCCCGCAGGATCGAAGGGGCCATCCGCTGCCCCTATCACTCGTGGTGCTACAGCACGCAGGGCCAATTGGTTGCCACGCCCCATGTCGGCGGGCCGGGCTTCAATTCCCATAAGGACATGGACCGCGCCACGCTAGGGCTGATCGAAGTGCGCAGCCATGTCTGGCGGGATGTCGTCTGGATCAATCTTTCGAGCGACGCACCGGCGTTCGAAGACGCGATGCGCGATGTGATTGCTCGCTGGGCGGATTTTGAAAAACCGCTGTTTCATGGGGGCGATGACAGCCGATTCACTCTGACGGTTGATAGCAATTGGAAACTGGCCGTCGAAAACTATTGCGAAAGCTATCATCTGCCATGGGTCCATCCGGGGCTGAACAGTTACTCGCGGCTCGAGGATCACTATAATATCGAAATCGAAGGAGTAACGTCAGGACAAGGCACATTGGTTTATCGCCAATTGCAAAGCGACACAGGCGCAGTTTTTCCCGATTACGCTGATTTGGACCCGAAATGGGACGCTGGTGCGGAATACCTTTCGATTTATCCAAATGTCCTGCTGGGCGTGCATCGCGATCATGCATTTGCAATTATCCTGCGCCCGAACGGCCCGAACCAGACCGAAGAATTCATCCACATTTACTATGCCACCCCGGATACCGACATTTCACTGAGACAGAAAAACGCCGAGCAATGGAAAGTCGTTTTTGAAGAGGACATCTTCGTGGTCGAAGGCATGCAGCGCGGTCGTCGTGCTCCGGGATTCGATGGCGGACGGTTCTCACCGGCGATGGACGGCCCGACGCATTGCTTTCACAAGTGGGCGGCAGGCCGCATCACACGCCACCAAAGCCAAGCGTGACAGAAGCGTTGGATCAGGCGCTGTTGGCAGCGCATGCGCAAAATGATCACCTCGCTTTGATCGCGCTCTATGAACACGCCGCCGAGGCCACATCACACGAGCCCGCCCGCGGGTTCTTCCTGACCCAAGCCTATGTGTTCGCGTTGGATACAGGCGATGCCCGCGCGGCTCGTCTGAAAGAGGCGCTGGTCGCGCTTGGTCGTGACATCCCTGCCCCAAACCATCCTCAAACTGTCTGCGCATTCCCCTGCTCTGCCTGAATCGACGGAATGCGCACCTGATCATAAAGATGCCAGGTGGCATGGCCCAAAAGCGGCAGAGCCACCAACAACCCAAGAAATCCCGGCAGCAGGGCGACGAAGGTCACGATTGCGATAAACGCGCCCCAGCCCAGCATGAGCACGGGCTGTGCCATCACAAATTGGAAAGAGGTGATCATCGCGGTCACAAAGTCGACCTCCCGGTCCAAAAGCAACGGCAGCGCGATCACCGTGATATTGAACAGCAATATCGCGAATAGAGCACCGACAAAGGTGCCGACAGCAAGCATCATCAGCCCGTTCGGTGAAAGATACACATCAAGGGATGTCGAGACATTGGTCATTGTGCTGAGGCCCAAAAACAACGCGAAAATCATGTGCGCAAGGAAGAACCAGAACAGGAAGACCATGATGATGATCGCGCAGATGGATGGCAATTGCCGGCGTGACTGTTGCAGGACGACGCCGAATATCTCGGACGCGACCAAAGGATCCCCGCGTTCGAGCCTGCGGCTGACCTCGTAGAACCCGACCGCCGCAAAGGGCCCGATCAGGGGAAACCCGATTGCCGCCAGAACAAGCCAGTAGGTCGTGCCGGTCCAGACTGTGATCCACAAAATCGTCCACCCAGCCAGAACATAGAACCCGGCAAAGACCAGCGCATAGCTTGGCGCGCGAGTCAGGTCTTTCCAACCGCGCCGCAACGCCGTTCGCAACATATCGACCGACACAGGTTCCAGTGTCGGCACACCAAGTTTTGGGGTCTCCCTCATGCCATCCTCCCAAGCATGACGTTCGCGCCTCTGCATGAAATCGACACAACACAGGTTTGGCAACACGTTCCTGACGGAGCCACATGCAGCGATGCGTGGCCGCATCGCCGATTTTCCTTCACCGGAACATCGTCCACCGGGTGTGAAAAGGCGAGATCAGTCGGCGCGCGCGTCGGCGCGGGACTTGCCCGACACGTTCATAGCAAGGGTTGCCGCCATGAAAGGGTCAAGATCACCATCAAGAACACCCTTGGTGTCGGATGTTTCATGCCCGGTGCGCAGGTCTTTGACCATCTGGTAGGGTTGCAGAACGTAGGATCGGATCTGGTTGCCCCAGCCTGCATCACCCTTCGCTTCGTGTGCGGCGTTGATCGCTTCGTTCCGGCGGTCCAGCTCCATCTGGTAGAGCCGCGATTTTAGCGCTTTCATGGCGATATCGCGGTTCTGGTGCTGTGACTTTTCGGAACTGGTAACAACGATTCCCGTCGGCATGTGGGTGATCCGTACAGCCGAGTCCGTGGTGTTCACGTGCTGACCACCTGCTCCGGATGAGCGGTAGGTGTCGATGCGAATGTCGGATGGATTCACTTCAATCTCGATATTGTCGTCGACCACCGGGTAGACCCAGACCGAAGAGAATGAGGTGTGGCGCTTGGCAGCGCTGTCGAAGGGCGAAATCCGCACCAGACGGTGGACGCCGGATTCCGACTTGAGCCAACCATAAGCATTGGGACCGGAGATCTTGTACGCGGCGGATTTGATGCCCGCCTCTTCGCCCGGAGTTTCGGACTGCAGTTCAACTTCGTAGCCATGTTGTTCCGCCCAGCGAACATACATCCGCGCCAGCATATTGGCCCAGTCGCAGCTTTCGGTGCCGCCCGCGCCCGAGTTGATTTCCAAGAACGTGTCATTGCCATCCGCCTCGCCATCAAGCAACGCTTCAAGCTCTTTCTTGGAAGCCTTGTCCGCAAGCGATTTCAGCGCGGTCTCGGCATCTGCGATGACTTCCTTGTCATCCTCCATCTCGCCCAGTTCGATCATTTCGACGTTGTCGCTGAGGTCTTGTTTAATCGAGGTATACGTCTCGATGGCGTCGACCAGCATTTGACGTTCGCGCATCAGTTTCTGCGCGGCTTCGGGATTGTCCCAAAGGTTTGGGTCCTCGACACGGGCGTTGAACTCCTCCAGCCGGTGCTGGGCGGTTTCCCAATTCAATCGCTGCGCCAGCAATTTCAGGGATTTTTCAATCTGTTCAACGGTGTTTTGGATTTCAGCGCGCATTGGCGATCCTGTATGCTCGGGCCTTGGTCAAACTTGGTGATAGACCAGCCACGCCGCCCCTTCAAGGCAGCGCGACCGGCGCGGTCGTCCCGGATGGATCAGTACAGACCACCAGAGCTGAGAGTGCCGAACGAGGCTTTCGGACCAACGATCGCCGTGCCACCGCTGGATGTGGTGACCTGTTTGGACGGTTGACCGCTCGAGTTGTACAATTCGAAATTCGATCCCATGGCAAAGCCACCATCGAATTGGATGCCAAAGATCGGCTGTTCGCCTTCGCGGAAACACTCGGCCACCACGTTATCTCCGCTTGCGCCATCCGACAGACGGGCACCAGTGTTGCGGTCGATCTTTATGAACTCACAGCTTTCTGGTGGACGGAAGGCGCTGCCACCGTATTTGGCCACGGCCTTTTGCATAAAGGCGTTGAAAACCGGTCCACACATCCCACCGCCAGACGCACCGCGTCCAAGGCTGCGCGGCTGGTCGTAACCGATATAGCAGCCCGCCACGATGTTCGACGTAAAGCCGACGAACCACACATCTTTGGCGTCGTTGGTTGTGCCGGTCTTGCCCGCAGTCGGTACAGGCAGGTTCACAGTGCTGCGCGCGGTGCCCCGTTCGACCACACCTTCCATCATGGATGTAAGCTGATAGGCCGTCACGGCGTTCATTACACGCTCGCGATCACTGGTCACTGTGGGGCCGCGACCCGGTTGCAAGCTTGCCAGCGTGCAGTCTTCGCAGACTCGCTGGTCGTGACGATACACCGTGTTGCCATAGCGGTCCTGCACGCGGTCAACCAATGTCGGCTCCACCCGCTCACCCCCATTGGCGAACATCGCGTAAGCGGCCACCATCTTGTAGAGCGTGGTCTCGTCCGCTCCAAGAGAGTTGGCAAGCACACGGCCCATATTGTCATAGACCCCGAACTTCTCGGCATAGCTCGCGACCACATCCATGCCGACCTCTTGGGCCAGACGGATGGTCATCAGGTTGCGGGACTGCTCGATACCGGTGCGAAGTGGCGTCGGGCCATAGAACCGGTTGGAGGCGTTCTGCGGGCGCCAAATACCTTGCGGCGTGTTGATCTCGATCGGGGCGTCGACAACGATGGTTGCGGGCGAATAGCCACTGTCCAGCGCTGCGGCGAAGACGAAGGGTTTAAAGCTCGACCCCGGCTGACGCTGTGCTTGCGTGGCCCGGTTGAACACAGAATGCTGATAGCTAAACCCGCCCTGCATCGAGATCACACGGCCTGTGTTCACGTCCATCGCCATGAACGCGCCCTGCACTTCCGGGACCTGACGCAATGTCCAGCGGATGAAACTGCCATCGCTGTCCGAAGTCATGCGGCGGACATGCACCACATCCCCCACCTCAAGCAGATCTCCGGCCGCCTGTCCCTTGCGGCCAAGCGACCCGTCATCATTGCGCTTGCGTGCCCATTGAACGTCGTTGGCTGGAATCCAATGACCGTCCTCATCATCGGGCACACCTTCGATGCCGATCCGCGCATCGTTTGTGCCAAGCTCAAGCACAACCGCCGGATACCAAGGGTTCTCAAGCTGGATATCGCGGGCAATCGTCACGGCCGACAATGCTTCGCGCCATGCGTCGGTGCTGGTCAGTTGTTCCGCCGGGATGGTCAGGCCAGTGCCTCGCCAAACACCTTGGGAGCGGTCATAGCTTTCAAGCGCACGTTGTAGCGCGTCTTCCGCCTCGACCTGCAGTTCGGGGTCAAGCGTGGCCCGCACACTGAACCCGCCCGAGAAAAATTCACCCTCGCCGAAATCCTCGCTGAGCTGGCGGCGGATTTCATCGGTGAAGTAGTTGCGCGGCGGCAGAGCATCGCGGAACGGCACATAGTCTCCGTTCTGGACCGAGCGCAGGGGCATCGCGACCTCGGCCTCATAGGTCGGTTTGTCGATATACCCGTTCTCGTACATCTCTTTCAGCACGAAATCCCGCCGCGCCAACAGGCGGTCCTTGCGGCGCACAGGGTGGAATTCGGAGGGTGCCTTGGGCATCGACGCAAGCGTTGCGGCCTCGTGCGGGGCGAGATCGACCAGAGATTTGTTGAAGTAGGTCTGCGCGGCAGCGGTCACGCCATAAGAGTTTTGCCCGAGGAAAATCTCGTTCATGTAAAGTTCGAGGATTTTGTCCTTGCTCAACGTCTCCTCGATGCGCGAGGCAAGGATGATTTCCTTGATCTTGCGCTCGACACGGCGGTCGCCGGAGAGCAGAAAGTTCTTCATCACCTGCTGGGTGATGGTCGATGCACCGCGCACGTCACGACCACCCGACGCAACGGCATCCACCGCAGCCGCCGCGATACCGCGCAGGTCATAGCCTTGGTGGGTGTAAAAATTCTTGTCTTCCGCCGAAATGAACGCCTGCTTGACCAGATCGGGTATTTCGTTCGCCGGTGTGAACAGGCGGCGTTCCTGCGCGAATTCGTCGATGATACGGCCTTCGCGTGAATAGATGCGACTGATCGTCGGCGGCGTATATTGCGCAAGGCTTTCGTGGCTGGGCAGGTCGCGGCCATACATCCAGAACACGCCGCCCACGCCAAGCGCCACCATCATCATCCCCATGGTGACAAGGGTGAAGATGGCTCCGAAGAACGACAGGATTAATCTGGTCACGGCGTGCCCCTATTTCAGTTCTTTACCCCTACAAAATCAGGGGCGCTTGGTCAAAACACATTGCCGTTCGAACCGGCAGTCGGTTGCCTATGACGCAGGGTCACGGGGCGATGGTCAGTTCCGTCTAAGCGGCGCGAGCGCCCGATCTTCATCTCGCCACGCGATGATGCCATCCCGAATGCCTGCCGCCATGCCCTGACGCCAAATCGGATCGCTCAGATTCTTCAGGTCTTCCTCGGTCGACAGAAACCCCACTTCCAACAGGACCGAGGGAATATCGGCAGCCTTGAGCACCGAGAAACCGGCGCTGCGCAAAGGCCGCTTGTGCACTCGGCCCACCGCGTTGCGGATTCCGTCCAGCATATGTTTGGCCAACGCCTCACTTCGGGGCGCATTGTCCAGTCTGGCAAGGCTCATTAGCACATTGGCAACCCGGTCATCGGATTGGCTGAGGTCGATGCCAGCCAATAAATCGTCCCGGTTGTGACGTTCCGCCAAAGCGGCAGAGGCGGCATCGGACGCCTCATCGGATAGCACATATACCGCAGCACCCCGCGCCTCTCCCTCGGCAAGGGCATCGGCGTGCAAAGAGATGAATACGTCAGCTCCGGCATCGCGCGCAGCCGCCACGCGTGCTTCAAGTGACACGAAATAATCGCCATCACGGGTCAGCATCACATCGAACCCACCGGCGCGCCGCAAAACATCCTGCAATTCACGCCCGAAGGTCAGCATCAGATCAGCTTCGGTGATGCCATCGCGTTCGGCCCCCGGATCAATGCCTCCATGGCCTGGATCAAGCACAATGCTGACCCGGTCCGGATCGCGCGGCGGCACGGCATCGACCACTGCGGGTGCAGGCAAATCCCAGCGCGGATCGCGGGGTGCGCCCGCCGTCAGGTCAAAACTTGCTTGATCCGTTTGCTCAAGCCGTATGGTGATCGTGGCACCGCCATCCGATACATCCGTCACAAGTTCGGCGCTTTCAACGATCAGCGGCTCTGCCAGATCAGCCACAAGACGCGACCAGCCTGGGCGATACCCGCCCATACGGATGCCAGCGATCCTGTCAGACTTGTCCAGCGCAGACGGGTCGGCATCTCCCCACTGGACCTCACGGAAATCCATCACAAGACGGTTCGGGTTCGTCAACGTAAAGATCCGCCACGGAACGCCTTGGCTGATCTCAAGCCGCAACTCCGATCCGCCCCACCGATCCTGTACATTTCCTGCTTCGAACCGCGCCATTGCGCCAAGCTCTTGCGACAGAGCGGGCCCCGCCAGCACGCCAAACAGCACAAACGCCAAGATCCGTCTCAAAACACCGCTCATTTACTCACCTTGGCCTCTGACCGGGCTCTTGCAGCAATCGTACCGGATTCGCCGCGTCGAGGACAGTGTGGATACGGTCAGGTGATATAACCCTGCGCGCGCATGAACCGTTCAAGCCGATCCAGGCCTTCAAGGATATCCGCAGTCGCTCGCGCATAGGAAAAGCGCAGCGTTCCGCCCCCCCGAACCGGATCGAAATCAAGCCCCGGCGTGACGGCAACACCTGCCTCGTCAAGAATGGCGCGGGCAAATGCGCGGCTGTCATCGGTCAGATGCGAAATATCGGCATAGACATAGAACGCCCCGTCCGGCGGCGCGATCCGGGCAAACCCTGCCTTAGGCAGACCTTCGATCATCAGGCGACGGTTCTCGCGATAGACCGCCATGTTGGCTTCCAACTCATCGCCTGCATCCATCGCCGCCAATGCGGCAACCTGCGCAGCATGGGGCGCACAGATGAACATGTTTTGCGCCAGACGTTCCACCTGGCGGACGTTTTCGGGCGGCAGAACAAGCCAGCCGACACGCCACCCCGTCATGCTGAAATACTTGGAGAACGAATTGATGACGCAGACATCATCGCTGATTTGCAACGCCGTCACCGCTTTGTGCTCGTATTCGATGCCGTGATAAATCTCGTCCGACAGAAACGCAGCCCCCTTGTCTTGCGCGGCTCCGATCAGCGCTTCCAAAGCATCCTGGCCAAGCATTGTGCCGGTCGGATTTGCGGGTGAGGCCACCATCATGCCTTGATAGTCGATCCCTTTCAGATCTGACGGTTCCAACTGATACCGGGCTTCGGCGCGGGTTTGCACCTCAAGCGGGATCAGGTCGAGCGACTTCATGATCTGGCGGTAAGACGGATATCCGGGTGCTCCAAGCGCGATCCGATCGCCCGCATCGAAGAGCGCTGAAAAGGCAAGGATGAACCCGCCCGACGATCCCGGTGTCACCACCACCCGCGCCGGATCAAGATCGACATCGTACCAATCCCCGTAAAGCCGCGCGATCCTCTGGCGCAGGGCGGGAAGCCCCAAGGCCACCGTGTATCCCAGCGGATTGTCGCTCATCGCGTTTTGCAATGCCTGACGGGCGAAGGTTGGCGCTGGGGTGCCCGGTTGGCCCACTTCCATGTGGATAATGTGACGTCCTGCCTCCTCGGCCTGACGCGCGGCTTCCATGACATCCATCACGATAAAGGGATCAACCGCCCCACGGCTTGAGTTCCGCATCATTCTCTCCGTACAGTGTTGGGGGCAGACCTAGGGGCGAAGACAGGGCAAGGTCAATGTATCATACAGCATTGCATTTCTTGCGGGTGACAGGCCTCGTTCTATGCCTGACCGCGCTGATTGGCGCCTCGTCCGCACGCGCAGTGACTCTGCTGCGCGATGCCGATATCGAATACGCACTCAAGCAACTGGGCGCTCCGGTTCTGCGCGCGGCAGGCCTTAGCCCGAGCCAAATCCGAATTCTGGTGATCGACGACAGCACTCTGAACGCCTTTATCGTCGATACGCAGCACATCTTCATCCACTCGGGCCTGCTGACCAAGTTGGAAACCGCCGCACAGGTACAGGCCGTCATCGCGCATGAGGCGGCGCATATCTCAAACGGTCATATCGCCCGGCGTCTTGGTAACATGCGCACCGCGCGGACTGCGGCAGGGCTTGGCATGGTTCTGGCCGCTGCGGCGGCTGCCGCTGGCAATGGTCAAGCGGCGGTCGGGCTTGGCCTTGGGGTGCAGTCTTCGGCGATCCGCAACTTCTTGGCACACACCCGCGCCGAGGAATCATCAGCCGACATCAGCTCGATCCGTTACCTTGTGCGCGCAGGCATCGACCCACAGGGCGCGATCGAGGTCCAAGACCTGTTTCGGGGACAAGAGGCGTTGGCCGAAACCCGGCAAGATCCGTACATGCGCTCTCATCCTTTATCACGTGACAGATTGCGCGCCTTGAAAGGCCTGGTCGCCGGGGCGTCTGCGCAAACGGCGCCCGACCCCGCCGCCGATTACTGGTTCGCCCGTGCAAAGGGTAAACTGACCGCATTCACCCGAGCACCAAGCTGGACACTGCGTCGCGCGGACAGCAGCGGCAGCGCGGATATTGTGCAAATGCGCAAGGCGGTCGCCTATCACCGCCAAAGTGATCTTGGTCGCGCGCTCAGCAATATCGACGCTGCAATCTCAGCGCGCCCGAACGATCCATTCCTGCGTGAACTCAAGGGCCAGATCCTGCTGGAATCGCGTCGTGCCTCGGATGCTGTGAAAGTGTATTCCGCTGCTGCCCGCCTCGCGCCCCGCGAACCGCTGATCCTTGGCGGGTTGGGTCGGGCGCAGCTTGCTGCGGGCAACGCGCAAGACGCGCTCAAGACATTGGAAGCCGCACGCGGCCGCGATTTCAGCGACACACGCATCCTGCGCGATCTGGCCACTGCCTATGCCAAGACAGGGCAGAATGCGATGGCGTCGTTGGTCACTGCGGAACGCTACGCGGTTCAAGGGCGGTTCAAGGATGCCGCCATTCACGCCAAACGGGCCGAAGGCGCATTGCCGCGCGGATCCGGCCCATGGCAACGTGCGCAGGATGTGCTAAGTGCTGCTCAACGCGCGGCACAGCGCTAAGCCTGATAACTGGAGACCCACATGACGAAAACCCGCCTTGCCACGTCTTTCGCCGCCCTTTTGATGGCCACCGGCGTTCAGGCTGCTGATCTTGATCTGAGCAATATGTCCGACGCAGACCGCGCGGCCTTTGGTGCGCAGGTCCGGGCCTACCTTCTGGAAAACCCACAGGTGATCATGGAAGCCGTGCAGGTACTGGAAGAGCGTCAGGCCGCCGAGCAGGCACAGGGCGATGTCACGCTGATCGAAAACAACGCCGAGGCCATCTTCAACGACGGTTATTCCTGGGTCGGCGGCAACCCCGAAGGCGATGTGACCATTGTCGAGTTCTTTGACTACCGCTGCGGGTTCTGCCGCCGTGCGCACCCTGAAGTGACTCAACTTCTCGAACTTGATGGCAATATTCGCTACATCGCCAAGGAATTCCCGATCCTTGGTGAGAACTCGGTGATCTCGTCCCGCTTTGCCTTGGCCGCCCGCGAAGTTGCAGGGGACGAGGCGTACCACGCCGCAAAAGAAGCACTGATCGTGCTGAACGGTGATCTTGACGATACAGTCCTGCGCCGGTTGGCCGACACGCTGGGCCTTGATGCTGACGCCGTGATCGCAGCGATGGACAGCGACAGCATCAACGAACAACTGGCATCAACACGGGCGCTTGCGCAGACGTTGCAGATCAATGGCACACCGTCGTTCGTCATGGGCGACCAGCTGATCCGGGGTTACGTGCCGCTGGACGCGATGCAACAGATCGTGGCAGAGGCGCGCTAAGCGCGAGGTTCACATAGGCGCAAGGCGGTTCGAACCGCCTTGTTTCTCGCGATTTTGAAGCGCGTTACAACGCGCTTGGTTCAAGCCGCATCAAAGCGGCTTTTCCCTACTCTGCCGCTTCCTGCGCTTCAGCGGCATCCAAGGCCGCAGCCTTCTTCTCGACCTCTTCGACGATGTGTTCGATCATCTGGTCGTTGGACATCTTGTGGCTCTGTTTACCGGCCAGATAGACCATACCCGAGCCGTTGCCGCCGCCGGTGAACCCGACATCGGTCATCAAAGCCTCGCCCGGCCCGTTTACCACGCAGCCAATGATCGACAGGCTCATCGGTGTCTTGATGTGTTCCAGCCGCTTTTCCAGCGCCTCAACCGTCTTGATCACGTCGAACCCCTGCCGTGCACAGCTTGGGCAGGAGATGATGTTTACACCGCGGTGGCGCAGGCCCAGTGACTTCAGGATCTCGTAGCCGACTTTTACCTCTTCCACCGGATCAGCGGACAGCGAGACGCGGATGGTGTCACCAATCCCCATCCAAAGCAGGTTACCAAGACCAATCGCCGATTTGATCGTACCGGTCATCAGGCCACCCGCTTCGGTGATGCCAAGGTGAATCGGCGCGTCCGTGGCTTCGGCCAATTGCTGATAAGCCGCAGCCGCCATGAAGACATCCGATGCCTTGCAGCTGATCTTGAATTCGTGAAAATCGTTGTCCTGCAGGATCTTGATGTGGTCGAGACCGGATTCCACCATCGCATCTGGACAGGGTTCTCCGTATTTCTCCAGCAGGTGCTTTTCCAACGATCCGGCGTTTACGCCAATGCGGATCGAGCAATTGTGGTCACGTGCCGCCTTGATGACTTCCTTGACCCGCGCCTCGGACCCGATATTGCCGGGATTGATCCGCAGGCAGGCCGCTCCAGCCTCAGCCGCTTCGATGCCACGTTTGTAATGAAAATGTATGTCCGCAACGATGGGCACCGGGCTTTCGCGTACGATCTCTTTCAACGCACGCGAACTGTCTTCGTCGGGGATAGAGATCCGCACAATGTCTGCGCCCGCATCCGCCGCCGCCTGCACCTGCGCGATTGTCGCCTTCACGTCCGGTGTCAGCGTGTTGGTCATGGTCTGAACGGTAATGGGGGCATCTCCCCCAACCGGCACATTGCCCACCATGATCTGGCGCGACTTGCGGCGGTAGATGTTGCGCCACGGGCGAATGTGATTGAGGCTCATGCAGCCCTCCTGTCGCGGAAAGTGTCAACCAAACGGTACAGTCTCTTTGAGGATATAGCTAGGCCCGGCATTGGCGCGCCGCAAGCCTCAAGACACATGTTGCGACGTTCAGTCTGTGGGCTGGATGACGGACAGCTCTGCAACCACACGTGCAAGATCGCTGTCGGCCTCAAGCGATGCCACCGCATAGGTTTGCGACAATTCGTTGACGGACAACGCCAAGTTCGATGTCACCGATCCACGTGCTCCGGCGGGCCCGTATGTCTGGCCGTTCATGGCAAAGTAGATCGCACCGGATTCGCCAACGCGCAGGGTCGGCGGCTCTTCGGTCACCGGCACCTCATAGGTGTCGCCTGCATTCATGATGGTCTCATAAATCACGGTCCCATCCGCCGCGCGCACCCGAATCCACGCGGGACGCACCGCAACAAGGGTCACACCCGGCGCGCTGTCTTCCAGAATTTTCGGCTGGCCAATGGTCGGCTGCGTCGTATCGGTACCCAAGTCGGCAAGGACGCGGGTGAGATCCTGATCGCGCTGCACGTCAGCAGGTTCGAGAATCGCGGCAAGCGTCGGCCCGTCAAGCGACATGTCAGACGTGACCGTACCGGACGGCCCCACCGGGCCAACGGTCTGGCCATTCACCGACAGATAGATTGCTCCGCTTTCGCCGACATTCAACAGCGCGTCGGCTTCGGATGCGGGAACAGTCCACGTGTCGCCAGCTGCCATAACGCGTTCAAAAATCACCGAACGGTCATCGCCCCGCACCCGCACCCAAGCAGGACGCGCAGCGATAAGAGTGATACCGTCCGACGGCAAGGCGACCGACGACGCTGCCGCGCGGATCGCTGCAGGTGAAAGGTCGACATTCGGCAGGTTTTGCCGTGTCACCTCGGCAAAGGCCCCGACGCTGTTCGGATCAAGTGTGGAAATCGGCGCATCGCGCGCCACCAGAACAGGCACGTCCAACGCTTGCGGGCGGTAGAGCCTGTCAAATGCCTCGACCGATGCAGGCGGAGTGAACACGCCAGCGGCAGTGTTCTCGTCAACGGTGGCAACGGTGTCGTTCGTCGAAGCAATCGTGGTTTGAAGTGGATCAAGATCGCTTAGAACAACGGGCGTTTGATCGACTGGAGCAAGCTGAACGCGCTGCACTTCCTGAAGAACGGAATATCCGCCATATCCAAGCCCGCCCAGCAAGAGGACAAGAACCAGCGTCGATCCAATGGCACCGGGTTCAATGCGGGACAGCAGGGAATCGGTTCCGGAGGCAAAAGGCAACGCAGGTTGCGAGAACGGATCGCGTGCGGCCCCTGCTCCCGATACGGGTGCCATATCAGCTTTTTTGCGCGACGATGCGGCGTCGGACATACCATGCGCGGTTTCAAAACCGCTTTCGGCGCAGAACACCGCATAGGTGTCATCCGGGTCCATGCCAAGATACCGCGCGTACGAGCGCACATACCCAGCAATGAAACCCGGCGTGTCAAATGCGGTGGGATCACAGTTTTCGATGGCCGCGATATAGCTGGCCTTGATGCGGAGTTCGCGCTGAACATCCAGCAGGGATTTGCCTAACGTGGCGCGTTCCCCACGCATGACATCACCGAGCCTGAGTTCGAAATCATCGAACCCACGCGGTTTTTCATCGGTCGTGTCCTGCGAAACCTTTTGGGATTTACGCCCAATCATACTCGCTGCCCCTTGCCGTACTAACCGTCTACACGCTGCCTGCGTCGCGCGTACCAGGTGAGTCGAGTCGCGCGTTTTATTACGCTTTAGATATCACACGACAAGGTTATTTGCACTGATTCCGAGTTTTAGGCGCTGAGTTCGGCGCGATTCAGCGCACAATGCGCCCAAAGTTCATCCATCGCTTGTACAAGCTTATCAATCTCTTGCGGTCCGTGGACGGGTGACGGGGTGAATCGCAGACGCTCTGTACCGCGCGGAACGGTCGGATAGTTGATCGGCTGCACGTAGATTCCGTAGCGATCCAGCATCATGTCGGACATTTGTTTGGTGTGGACAGGATCGCCGACAATCACAGGAATGATGTGGCTGCCGTGATCGACGATTGGCAAGCCAAGACCTTTGAGGCGCATTTTCAGAATGCGGGCCTGCAGCTGGTGCTGATCACGCAGGCTCTGATCCTTCTTGAGATGCGCAACCGAAGCTGCAGCCCCCGCCGCAACAGCAGGCGGCAAGGATGTGGTGAAGATAAAGCCCGGCGCGTATGATCTTATTGCGTCACACATTTTTGCAGAGGCCGCGATGTAGCCGCCCATGACGCCATATGCTTTGGCCAAGGTTCCGTTGATGATGTCAATGCGGCCCATCAGGCCATCCCGTTCGGCCACACCTGCACCACGTGGCCCATACATGCCCACGGCATGCACCTCGTCGATATAGGTGAGCGCGCCGAATTCGTCGGCAAGGTCGCAAATCGCTTCGATCGGGCCAAAGTCGCCATCCATCGAATAGATCGATTCAAACGCGATCAGCTTGGGCGTGTCGGGATCATCGGCCGCCAGCAATTCGCGCAGATGGTCCAGATCATTATGACGGAAGATCCGCTTTGCACCACCGTTGCGGCGCACACCTTCGATCATCGATGCATGATTAAGGGCATCCGAGTAAATGATAAGGCCCGGGAACAATTTGGGCAGCGTCGACAAGGTTGCGTCATTTGCAATGTAGGCCGAAGTAAATAGCAGCGCGGCCTCTTTGCGGTGGAGATCGGCCAATTCGGCTTCAAGACGTTTATGATAGACTGTGGTGCCGGAGATGTTGCGTGTGCCGCCCGATCCTGCGCCGGTTGCGTCTAGCGCTTCGTGCATAGCGGCAAGCACCGCAGGGTGCTGGCCCATGCCCAGATAATCGTTGCCGCACCAGACAGTAATATTGTGTTCGCTGCCATCCGGCTTGCGCCAGACCGCATGCGGAAACTGGCCTTTCTGACGCTCGATGTCGATAAACGTCCGATAGCGGCCCTCTTCGTGCAAACGGTTCAGGGCTTCGTCGAGTTTGTCTGCGTAGTGCACCGGCGTCTCCTTCAGTCTGCGATCTTCGGGGGCCATTTCCGTCGCCCCGCGTCGCATTCACGTTTTAGAATGGATATAGATCGCATCTCTCCATGACAATGTGCTTAAGGAACGACCAACGGTCGCAGCCTTGATCTGAGTCAATCGCTTCACCCGAACGCCGAATTTGAACGAAAAATCTGCATTTTTCCTGCATCATTCAATCAGATGGCGCGGCCTGAGCCACTCTGGACAGCGACAGGCGCGGTGATAGGGTCGCGACAAACACACAGAGGAGCCCGAACATGTCCGTCGATTCCGTCCTTGCCCGCATTGATTCCTCGCTGCCGGACAGCCTTGAGCGTCTGAAGGAATTGCTGCGCATTCCGTCGATCTCCACGGATCCGGCCTACAAGGACGCCTGTGACAAAGCCGCTGATTGGCTGGTCGCGGACCTTCGGTCGATGGGTGTCACCGCCGAAAAACGTCCGACCCCCGGTCATCCCATGGTGGTGGGGCATATCGACGGTCCTGGCCCGCACCTGTTGTTCTACGGACACTATGATGTGCAGCCCGTCGATCCGTTGGACCTTTGGGACAATGATCCCTTTGACCCACAGGTCGAGGACACATCCAAGGGCAAAGTCCTGCGCGGACGTGGGACGGCAGATGACAAGGGACAGTTGATGACCTTTGTCGAAGCCTGCCGCGCGTGGATCGCGGAACATGGCAGCCTGCCCTGCAAGATCACCTTTTTCTTTGAAGGCGAAGAGGAATCGGGATCACCCTCTTTGGTGCCGTTTCTTAAAGAGAATGCCGCCGAGTTGAAGGCGGACATCGCGTTGATCTGCGACACCGGCCTGTTCGACAGTCGGGTGCCTGCCATCACGACAATGCTGCGGGGCATGTTACAAGAGGAAATCACGATCACCGGACCGACCAGAGACCTGCATTCCGGCATGTATGGCGGGGCGGCAATGAACCCGATCCGGGTGCTTAATCGCATCCTTGCGGCACTGCATGACGATCAGGGACGCGTCACGATCCCGGATTTCTACGAGGGCGTGCCGGAAATTCCCGCCGATGTTTTACAGCAATGGGAGGCGCTGGGTTTTGATCACAAGGCGTTTCTTGGTGACGTAGGACTCAGCGATCTTGCCGGTGAAGCAGGGCGCAGCGCGCTTGAAATGATCTGGTCCCGCCCGACTTGCGAAATCAACGGGATCGGTGGCGGCTATCAGGGCGAAGGCTTCAAAACCGTGCTCCCCTCCAAAGCCAGCGCCAAGATCAGTTTCCGTCTTGTGGGCCAGCAGGAGCCGCACGCCATCCGAGACAGTTTCCGCCAGATGGTGACGGACCTCACTCCGAAAGACTGCAAGGTCGCATTCAAAGGCCATGGCGCCTCGCAAGCGTCGGTCATGTCGATCGACAATCCAGCATTCGAACAGGCCCGCGTCGCCCTCAGCGCTGAATGGCCCGATGAAGCCGCGTTCATCGACAGTGGCGGTTCAATTCCCGTCGCAGGGTACTTTCAAACCTTGCTGGGGACCGAGTCGATGCTGATCGGCTTTGGCAAGGACGACGACCAGATCCACAGCCCCAACGAAAAATACGACATCGAAAGCTTTCACAAAGGCGCAAGAAGCTGGGCGCGTATTCTTGACGCTCTCACCCGGACCTGACCTGAGAAGGGCACTTTTGACGTGGCGTCACTTTCATAGCATTTTTGAGTAGTTTCGCAACTTGGACACGGGCTTTTCCAATTCCGGACACATTTAGCCGCGAAAGGTTAACGCCATGAGACGAGTGGTTAGAAAACAAGATCGTAACGATTTCAACGCGCGCATCCAGCGGCTTGATCCATCGTTTGCCGCAACACCTTCCAAAGCACGCGATGAGCGTAAGCCTTGGGAACTGGGAACATCCGCGTCTCGGAAATCCAGCCACCCGGTTATGATGTCCGGCCTTGGCTTTGGTCTTGCACTCGCAGCATTGTTCGCAGCCAACAATCCCGAAGCCGTCCAAGCGCTGCTGGTACGGTCTGGCTGGCCGGTGCAATTCATTCACTACGCAACAAACGGTCTCGGCCTTCTGATCCTCGGCTTGATCGTGTTCTACCTGATGAATGTGGTTCGCCTTGTGAAACCGCGAACAACCGGGCGATTGGATTCGGCCGGTCTTATCGTCGGCGCAGTCGCAGCGATTGCCGTCAGCAATCTGGATCAGTCACATTTGCAATCCGGACTGCAATATGCCGGATTCGACAGCCCGGCGGATGTCCTGACCTTTGCGCAGGCGCGCACCTCGGACATCGCAAATATCGACTGGACAAGCGTGGTACCTGTGTCATCCTCGCTTAAATGACGCGAGCACAACACTTTAGCACGAACAACCAATCCATAGCGTACGAGATGGCCGGTCACGGTCCACCTCTTTTGTTGTTGCACGGGTTCCCGCAAACACGGGCGATGTGGCGACCAATGATCCCTGCCCTTGCCGACCGCTTCACAGTTGTGACAGCCGACCTCAGGGGCTACGGCGACAGCAGCAGACCCGCCACGATGCCCGAGATGAGCTTTCGCTGCATGGCACAGGACATGGTGGACCTCATGGACCATCTTGGCCACACACAGTTTCACGCTGTGGGGCATGACCGAGGGGCGCGCACGGCACACCGCATGGCGCTCGACCATCCGCAAGTCGTTCAAAGCCTGATTGTGATGGACATTGTTCCAACCGAATACCTGTTGACGAACATGACAACCGAGATCGCGCGAGCGTATTATCACTGGCTCTTTCTGGCGCAGCCCTATCCCTTCCCAGAAACAATGATCGGTCACGACCCAGACGCGTATTTCGAACGCTGCCTCTTGGGATTCGGCAAGGCCCGTCTGTCGGATTTCGACGCAGACCTTCTGGCCACATACCGAACCGCGTGGCGCGATCCCGATTGCATTCGCGCTATGTGCCACGATTACCGCGCGGCATTGGACATTGATTGGGAGGATGATCAGGCAGACCTGAAACGCCGCGTCGCGTGTCCAGCGCTTGTTCTCTACGGCAAGGACGGCGCGATGGCGCAGCTTTTGGATGTTCCGGGAACGTGGGCCGACCGATTAAGCGACATGTCTCACGCTGCAATTGATGGTGGGCATTTTTTCCCCGACCAATCGCCAGAAGCCACAAGCGACGCAATCGCCCGCTTCATCACCTGATCGTTCAGGACATTGGAAAGTGGAAGTTCGGGAAATGGCGCGGTTGACGGGGCTCGAACCCGCGACCCCCGGCGTGACAGGCCGGTACTCTAACCAACTGAGCTACAACCGCGCATTTCACGTCGATGCTTTGGGCAGTGATGGCGCGGTTGACGGGGCTCGAACCCGCGACCCCCGGCGTGACAGGCCGGTACTCTAACCAACTGAGCTACAACCGCTCACTGCCGCCCGCATCTGGGCGTGACGCGGGTTCTATGGTCAGTGCCCTGCCCCGTCAAGCGCTTTCGCGCGGTTTTCTGAAGCAAAAATTCAGACGGTTGGAAGCAAAGGTTGGAACACTGATTTTTACCCAAGATCAGGCCGCAAACTGGCCAACTCTACCCCTCGCCCAGCCAGGCCTTGAGCCTTACCAGCATTTGTCCATGCGACTGGTACGGGCGCGGGACAATCCTGACCGACAAAGCATTCAAATTTCTGAGATATTCTGGAAACGGCGGTGCAAAATTAGGCCATGGTAGCGGCGGGATAGTCTCGCTGCGGGCGGAGTAAAATCCTGCCACTTTTCCCTTCTTGCATCGGCAGGGAGGGCGGGGAGATCTATACCGTGGAACTTTACAAGAAGGTTCGCTTGGCGTGTTCCGAGGGCATGAGCGCGCGGGCGGCGGCGAAGCATTTCAACATTTCGCGTGGGACGGTTGATAAGATGTTGGCCTTTTCGGTGCCGCCTGGCTACCGGCGGGACAAGCCGATCAGGCGGCCGAAGCTGGACGGGTTCACCGAGTTCATTGACGCCTGGCTTGAAGCCGACAAGGTCGTGCATCGCAAGCAGCGTCATACGGCCAAGCGGATATGGGAACGGCTTCAGGCCGAGCACGGCTTCACCGGAGGCTATACGATCGTCAAGGATTACGTGCGTGATCGCGAGCGGCGGACCCGGGAGATGTTTGTGCCGCTGGCTCATCCGCCGGGCCATGCTCAGGCCGATTTTGGCGAAGCGGTTGTCGTCATCGGCGGTGTCGAGCAGAAGGCGCACTTCTTCGTCATGGACCTGCCGCACAGCGATGCCTATTTCGTCCGGGCCTATCCAGCGGCGACGGCGGAGGCCTGGATAGACGGCCATGTCCGCGCGTTTGACTTCTTCGGCGGGGTGCCGCAGTCGGTGCTCTACGACAACGACCGCTGCCTGGTGTCGAAGATCCAACCGGACGGCACGCGCATCCGCGCCGCGCTGTTCAGCGGCTTGCAGTCGCATTACCTGTTTCGGGATCGCTATGGTCGGCCCGGGAAGGGGAACGACAAGGGCGCTGTCGAGGGGATGGTCGGCTACGCCCGCCGCAACCACATGGTGCCGATCCCCCACTTTGCCAGTTGGGACGATTTCAACGCAGACCTTGAAGGGCAGTGCCGCGCACGCCTGACGCGCATTCTTCGGGGTCACAAGGAGACGATCGGTGAGAGGTTGCAGCGCGATCTGGTCGCGATGCGCCCCCTGCCTGCCGCCCCGTTCGACGCCTGCGACCAAGCGGGCGGCAGGGTCAGCTCGCAGTCTCTCGTGCGCTATGACACCAACGATTACTCGGTCCCGGTCGCCTATGGCCACCAGGATGTCTGGATCCGCGGCTATGTCGATGAGGTCGTGATCGGCTGTCGCGGGGAGGTGATCGCCCGACACCCGCGCTGTTACGATCGCGAGGACATGATCTTTGATCCGGTTCACTACCTCCCGCTGATCGAGCGCAAGATCAATGCCTTGGACCAGGCCGCACCCTTGGCGGAATGGGACCTGCCCGAAGAGTTCCAGACTTTGCGCCGCCTGATGGAGGCGCGCATGCTCAAGATGGGGCGCCGCGAGTATGTGCAGGTGCTGCGTCTGCTCGAGACCTTCGAGATGGATGACCTGCATGCCGCCGTGAAGAAGGCCCTGAAGCTGGGCGCGGTCGGCTTCGACGCCGTGAAGCACCTCGTGCTTTGTCAGGTGGAGAAGCGCCCCCCGAGGCTTGATCTCGATGTCTACCCCTACTTGCCGCGGGCGAATGTCGAGACGACGCGGGCGGCCAGCTACATGGCCTTGATGTCGGAGGCGGCGGAATGACCGAGGCCCCGAAGATCCTGCTTGCCCACCATCTGAAGACGCTGAAGCTGCCCACATTCTTGCGGGAGCACGAGAAGGTTGCGCGTCAATGCGCCGCCGAAGGACTGGACCATGTCCAGTTCCTGTCGCGCCTCGTGGAACTGGAACTCATTGACCGCGAGCGGCGGATGGTCGAGCGCCGCATCAAGGCCGCGAAGTTCCCGGCCACCAAAAGCCTCGACAGCTTCGACTTCAAGGCGATCCCGAAGCTGAACAAGATGCAGGTGCTGGAACTGGGGCGTTGCGAATGGATCGACCGGCGTGAGAACGTGATCGCCCTCGGGCCCAGCGGAACCGGCAAAACCCACATTGCACTGGGCTTGGGACTGGCAGCCTGCCAGAAGGGCATGTCTGTCAGCTTCACCACCGCCGCCGCGCTGGTCAACGAGCTGATGGAGGCGCGAGACGAACGTCGGCTGCTGCGCGTCCAGAAGCAGATGGCTGCCGTGAAGCTGCTGATCATCGACGAGCTCGGATTCGTGCCCCTGTCCAAGACCGGCGCCGAGCTGCTTTTTGAGATGATCTCCCAGCGCTACGAGCGCGGCGCCACGCTGATCACCAGCAATCTGCCCTTCGATGAATGGACCGAGACCTTCGGCACCGAGCGGCTGACCGGCGCGCTCCTCGACCGGTTGACCCACCACGTCAACATCCTCGAGATGAACGGCGAAAGCTATCGCCTCGCGCAAAGCCGCGCACGCAAGCCCGGCGAAAACATCAACTGATCCAAAGCCCAGACTTGGACCTGACGGTCCAAGGCGGCCAGTCACCCGCCAGCTACATGGAGAGCGCGGCTGACTGGCCGCCGCTCATCACCCGCGTCCCGCGTAAACCCAAAGTGGCCCAGTTTTGCGCCGCCCCGTGGCCTAATTTTACTCCGCCGTTGACACATGAACAGAACACGGTCGCAAACAGAGGCCGCAAAATCCATCTCGTGGGTGACGATGATCATCGTCATGTGCTCTTCAGCGAGCTTTTTCATCACTTGGTTCACTTCACTCACCAACTCAGGATCAAGCGCAGACGTGGCTTCGTCGAACAGCATGAGTTTCGGATTCATCGCAAGGGCGCGGGCAATGGCGACCCGCTGCTTCTGCCCGCCCGAAAGCTGCGATGGATAGTAGTCGATCCGCTCAAGCATCCCAACCTTATCAAGCTGCTCTTTGGCAAGGGCGTCAGCCTCTTCGGCCGACAGTCCCTTGAGCATCTTCGGCGCCATGGTGACATTCTCGCGGGCTGTCATATGCGGGAAAAGGTTGAAATGCTGAAACACCATGCCGATCTGCTGGCGCATTTCGTTGATGTGTTTTTCATACTGCCGGTGAGGAAGCTGTTTGTTGACCTGCACCCCATCAAGCCAGACCTCCCCTCCTGTGAGGGCATCCAGATCGTTTATCGCGCGCAAGAGTGTGGATTTGCCAGAACCAGAGGGACCAATGATCGCCACGATCTGCCCGCGCGCAACGTTCAAGCTGATATCCTTCAACACTTCCAGCGTGCCAAACGACTTCTGAGCGTGGCGGATTTGAACGAAGTCGGTGCTTTCGGTCATCTTTCGTCTCCTCAGGTCAACGCGAAATGGCGATACGGCGCTCGATCCGGCGCTGCACCCATTCCATGCCAAGGTTGATCACGTAGTAGAAAGCCGCCGCCAATAGGTAGAACTCGAAAGGCCGGTAGGTCGCGCCAATCGCCCTCTGGGCGGACAGCGTCAGCTCGCTCACCCCGATCACAGAGACCAGCGCACTGTCTTTCAACAGCGCGATCATGTTGTTGCCAATAGGCGGGATCACCGCACGAACAGCTTGGGGAACGACCACTTTGCGCAGGGCCTGAGTGCGGCTCAAACCTAGCGTCCGCGCAGCCTCCATCTGGCCCCGGTCGACCGAGATGATCGCAGTCTGGATCAGTTCCGAATTGTAAACGGCGAAATGCAAGCCAAGTCCAATCACACCCGCCACGAATGCGGGCAGGTCGCTCCCAATCTGCACAAGTCCGAAGTAAATCAGGAAAAGCTGCAAAAGCAGCGGTGTGCCCATGAAGACGAACTCGAACGCCCGGAACGGCAAACGGATCACTGCAGGCGCATAAAGCGCAACCACCGCCAGCAAGATGCCCCCGAAAAAGCTGACCAGCGCAGCCACGACCGTAATGGCAATCGTCCAAAGACATCCAAGTAGGACAACATCCAGGTATTTGGGTATGACGGTGAAATCGAGCCCCATGTGTCAGCCTTTCCCGTTCATGTGATGCGCACCCTGCGGTCCAGCCAAGCAACACCACGGCCGGTTACATAGATGATGATCATGTAAAGAACGCCCGCGAGCAGGAACATTTCGAACGGCTTGTAGGTCGATCCAATGTAGCGCTGCGCAGTGTAGGTGAGCTCCACCACCGAAATCGCAGCCACAAGCGCGGTGGCCTTGATCAGCATATTCAGGTTCACCCCAAGAGGTCGCACCATCAACCGGGCTGCCTGCGGCAAGGTCACCTTGTAGAAGGTCTGAAACTGGCTCAGCCCAAGCGTGCGTGCGGCCTCGCGTTGGCCTTTGTCGATCGAGATAATCGCGCCACGGATTGTTTCCGTCATATATGCGCCTGCATTGATTCCAAGGCCGATCACGCCTGCCTCGAACGCATCAAGCTGGATGCCCACCTGCGGGCCACCGAAGTAGAGGATGAACAGTTGAATAAGCGCCGCTGTGCCGCGGAAGATGCTGACATATGTGGCCCCCAGCAAACGCAAGCTGGCGAAACGCGACAATCGCGCCGCAGCCCCCAAGGCACCAAAGGTCAAGCCCAACAGTGCCGTGAGCACCGACAGCAGGATCGTTATCCACGCAGCTTCCAGAAAGAACGGATAGACCCGCAGCATCAGGTCGATGTCCATCCAACGCCCCTCGTATTACGGCGGCATAGACCGCATCTTCATTCTCGTAGAAACGGCAGCGCCATCTGCACGAATACCCGATCGTAGATGAAAATGCTCTCTCCGCCCCCTAGTGCAGAGAGAGCATGACAGATCAGCGGATGTCTGCGCCGATCCATTCGTTGGCGATCTCAAGATAGGTGCCGTCTTCCATCATCGAATCCAGCGCCGCCTGCATGGCCGCAGACAATTCGGGATTGCCTTCACGGATCGCGATCCCTGCCCCGAACGGTTCAGTCGTCGGATCGGCAAACATCTCGAACGCCTGCCCTTTTTCACCCATCGCAAGAATTGCGGCAATGGAATCGTTCACGATGGCATCAACGCGCCCGTTCTCAAGCTCGAGCAGAAGTTCGGGCAATCCCTTGTAGGTATTGATGCTGTAGCCCCTCTCACGTGCCCATCCTTCGTGAGTTTCGCCCAGCGTGAGACCAACCTTCGCGCCTTCAAGGTCATCAAGGCTTTTGATGTCGGATCCGGGCTGCGTGAAAATCGCGCGCTTGTCCGAGTAATAAGGACCAACGAAATCCACGACCTCATCACGCTCTTCCGTAATGGTCATGGAACCTACGATGGCGTCATATTTGTTCGCCAACAGCCCACCAATGATCCCATCCCACGCAGTGGTGACGATCTCTGCTTCCATCCCCATCCGCTTTGCAATCTCGGTCCCGATTGCCGGGTCGAAACCAACAACCTCATTCTGATCGTTCACAAAGTTGAACGGAGGGTAAGCACCCGACATGGCAATGCGGATCACGCCCTTTTCCTTAAGAGTCTCAAGTTCCTCTGCGGCAACAGCGCCAGGTCCAAAGGCGGCAAAACCGGCGGCGGCTAAGATTGCAAGCTTCAAGGTGGCACGGCGAAAGATCATGTTTATCTCCATGTTGATTATTAAGTTTTTGGGCAGTCAAACGTGTCGGACGGGTCTAACCGTTTGATCAAAAGCTTGCATGCAAGCGTGTATTGCGCAAATAAATAATAAGGATCATAAATATAGATACAATCTATGCAGCCGCATCACACACGACGCTTTCCCTGGAATCTCGATTGGAACCTCCTGCGCACTTTCATGGTGATCGTGGAACAAAGAGGGATATCCAAGTCAGCCGCAGTCCTCGGACTGAAGCAGCCGACTGTCTCGGCTGCGCTCAAGCGTTTGGAAGAGACAGTTGGAAAGCAACTGATTGTACGAAAACCAAATGAGTTTTCCGTCACACGCGCCGGTCATGCCCTCTATACCGAAAGCGCCACGATTTTCGGTGCAGTGTCACAGCTCCCAGCCATTTTGGAGGAAGAGGTTGCTGAACTTCGTGGTCATATCTCCATCGCCATCACAAGCTCGGTCGACTGCCATCACTTCGATGACGTGCTGAGCCGTTTCTCGCAGGCACATCCCAGCGTGACTTACGCTTTTTCAGTCTTCGAAAGCGAAGACGTAGAGAACATGGTCGCCCTCAACAGAGCCAGTTTGGGAATTTGCCTGCTGTCGTCTCTTCCCAAGCAGTTGGAACACAGCGTTTTGTACAAGGAATACTTCGGTCTCTATTGTGGACCAAGGCATCGCCTGTTTCACACCGAGACCGTTTCCCAAAGCGACCTAGAGGGCGAGCCCTTTGTCGCGTTTCAAACTGAGGATGTCGGCGGTCCCCTGGAGGAAATATCCAAATTGCGTGCCCGACTGAAACTGTCACGCGAATGGCGCGGCGTGTCATCCAGCCTGAACGAAATGCGACGCATGATCATTGCGAATATAGGCCTTGGAGCTCTGCCGGTTCATGTCGCCCGCAAAGACGTAGAGGCCGGAAATCTCAGACAGCTCCCCCCATATGAACATCTTCCCGAGGTCAGCATCTACCTGCTCAACAACCCGGCGCGACGGCATACCGACGCTGAAAAAGCACTTCTTGCAGCCATCCGGTCCAAGCTAGATGCTGTGCCTCTAGAAGAACGAACCTACGGAGGGCAGTGACCTTCGGTCAACAGGTCCGCTGCGGTCAGCGACCGGCGATACCTCAGAGCCATCGTAACAAGGCTGCAAACCGGTCGAAAAGCAGGCAACCTGTGCCATGCCTGAAATACAAGGGGTTTCTTTAGTATCAACGGCTTGGGATGGTGGGTGATGAGAGACTCGAACTCCCGACATCTTCGGTGTAAACGAAGCGCTCTACCAACTGAGCTAATCACCCGTGCGGCAAGCCATTAACGAATGCCGCGCGCGTGTTCAAGCCTGAATTCTTGCTACGGTCAAAGACTTTTACCAACCGGTCCTGCATCGAGGATTGACCAAGGTTGGGAGTTACTCTCAAAATGGCCAAGGACCATGTCCGCCCTTGAAAGTACCGGGAAATTCCATGCTGGATTGGAGCGCATTGCGCGTCATTTTGAACATCCACCGCGAAGGCAGCATGGTCAAGGCGGCACGGATCCTAAAGACAAGCCAACCTACGTTGTCGCGCCAATTGGCAAAGGCCGAAAAAGAGCTTGGCGTCAAACTCTTCGAACGCCGGCAGGGCAAGCTTGTCGCGACAGAAGCTGGACGGGCTGTCAGTGACCACAGCCAAAATATCGAACGCCAGCTGCAAGGTCTTGAAGACACGCTGCGAAACATCGACAACGAAATGTCGGGCCTGATCCGCATCAGCGCACCGGCACAGCTTTTACCCTATTCGCTGGGCGACGTGCTGGTTGAGTTTCAGCAAACCTATCCAGATATCACTCTGGAAGTCAGAGTAACCGACGAGATGGCGGATTTCGCGGCTGGCGAAATCGACGTGGTGTTTCGCGCTGAAGAAAATCCCAAGCCCAGTCTATGGGGGCATCGTATTGCGCGGCTCAGCACGCGCTTTTTTGCCCACGAAGACCTGCTTGCCAAATTTGGTGACACCAGCGAAGCGCTCAAGCAAGCCAAGCTGGTTCCGCTTGTGGTCCACAGTGGAGTTGTCGTGTCATCGGAAAGTGAGACACTTAAGCTTTTTCCGCAGGGGCGGATCGTGATGCGAACAGACAATCTTGAGACCAGCGCAACATTCGTGAGGCGCGGGCTGGGCATCGGTCGCCTGCCAGAAATCGTCGGCAGGAACCTTCCGCGTGTCAAAGCGATTGAAGAACTGTCCGCCCCAACCCAGCGCAGCCTTTGGGTTTTGACACATCAGGACTTACGGGACGTGAAACGTATCCGCAGCTTTATCGAGTTCGTAAAGGAAAAAGCCGCCAACGATCCCACGGTGCCTCAATAGAAATTGGCTGTGGCGCACGTATCAATTGGGATGGGGAAAAGTGCTACACTCTCCTACATAATAATTTATGCAGAACACTCGATAAACCACACTCGGAAGAGTGCCGCACGATCCTGTTACGTCACGAACGCAGAGCAAGAAACAAAAGATGTCGGAATTGCCCTATTCATATCTGAATACTTGAAACGCCTAAAACACGCACTAAGCGCCACATCGTGAATATACCAAAAAGGAGAATGGTGGGTGATAAGGGATTTGAACCCCTGACATCTTCGATGTGAACGAAGCGCTCTACCACTGAGCTAATCACCCATTGGCAGGGGTCTTAGCGTCACTCGGCAGCCTGTGCAAGAGGGTCCGGCGCTTCTGTTTGCTGCGGTTCTGTGCGACGCAGGCGTGTTGTGATGATGTGTGCTTTGGTGGTCTTCTTCATGCGGGTGATCTTGAGTTTACCCATCGGAGCGAGGTTCAGTTCGCGCCCGTCCGCAATTGTTTCGCCAAGCACGGCCAGCATGGCATCGACGACGGGCTTCACTTCGCGTTTCTTCACGCCGCTGCGCGCAACAATCGTGTCGATCAGCTCTTTCTTCTTCAACTCCGGGCCTGTGATCTTTGGCGTTTCGTTCACAACCACTTCGGGTTCCGGCGCCTGCGCCGCAGCTTTTGTCGCGGTCGTGGACGCTTTGGGTGTTCTGGCGGGAGTCGTCGTTTTCTTGGTCGTCGACATCAATTTCATCCTTTGTCTGCTCTGACTTTTATTGGCGGATATTAAGCCACCATAGCAAAAACGCGCACTTTATCCAGTGATTTAACCAAAGCAGACCACAAAATGAGCTAATCGCAACCCGATCATCTATCAAAAAAAACGCCGCCCCGATTTGGGGCGGCGTCGGTAACAGGATTGTTGGACGCGTTTAGTGAGCGATTGCCGATGCGCCGCCATTGTCCTTGCTCATCGCCTGGGCCGCTGCCTCTTCAGCAGCTTCGTCCCACTCGATCGGCTCGGGTTTTGACACCAGTGCCAGCTTCAGAACGTCCGACACATGCTCCACGGGAATGATCTCGAGCCCGTTTTTCACATTGTCCGGCAGCTCGGCCAGATCTTTCTCGTTTTCCTGAGGGATCAGCACCGTCTTGATGCCGCCGCGCAGGGCTGCGAGCAGTTTCTCTTTCAACCCACCAATCGGCATCGCATTACCACGAAGGGATACTTCGCCCGTCATGGCAATATCGCGTTTCACCGGGATGCCAGTCAGCACGGATACAATCGACGTCACCATGGCAAGACCAGCAGAGGGGCCGTCCTTGGGTGTCGCGCCATCAGGCACGTGAACGTGGATGTCCATCTGGTCGAACTTCGTAGGCTTCACCCCGATTTCAGGCGCGATAGACCGCACATAGCTGGCTGCCGCATCGATCGATTCCTTCATCACGTCGCCCAGCTTCCCGGTGGTCTTCATCCGACCTTTACCCGGCAGCTTAAGCGCCTCGATGTGCAGCAAATCCCCACCAACCGACGTGTAGGCCAAACCGGTCACAACACCGACCTGGTTCTCGTCCTCGGCCAGACCATAGCGGTACTTCCGAACGCCAAGGAAATCGTCAAGGTTGTCGGACGAAATGACCACCTTTTCTTCTTCCTTCTTGACGATCTTAGTCACCGCCTTGCGCGCCAGCTTGGAAATCTCACGCTCAAGATTCCGCACGCCCGCTTCGCGGGTGTAGTAGCGGATCATGTCGGTCAACGCTTCGTCCGTCAGCTCGAACTCACCCTTCTTGAGGCCGTGGTTCTTGACCTGCTTCGAAATCAGGTGACGCTTGGCGATCTCTGCCTTTTCGTCTTCGGTGTAACCCGCGAGCGGAATGATCTCCATCCGGTCCAAAAGCGGTCCCGGCATATTGTAGGAGTTCGCCGTGGTCAGGAACATAACGTTCGACAGGTCGTATTCCAATTCAAGATAGTGGTCCACGAAGGTGCCATTCTGTTCCGGATCAAGCACTTCGAGCATTGCCGACGCGGGATCACCCCGGAAGTCCTGACCCATCTTGTCGATCTCATCGAGCAGGATCAGCGGGTTCGTCGTCTTGGCTTTTTTCAGCGCTTGAATGATCTTACCCGGCATAGAACCGATATAGGTCCGACGGTGACCGCGGATTTCGGATTCGTCGCGCACCCCGCCCAGCGAAATGCGAATGAACTCACGACCCGTGGCCTTGGCTACGGATTTACCAAGCGACGTCTTACCCACACCCGGAGGGCCGACAAGGCACATGATCGGGCCTTTCAACTTTTTGCTGCGCTGCTGCACAGCAAGGTATTCGACAATGCGTTCCTTGACCTTCTCAAGACCGAAATGATCCGCATCGAGGATCTTTTCAGCATTGCCCAGATCCTTCTTCACGCGGGATTTGACGCCCCAAGGGATCGACAGCATCCAGTCAAGATAATTGCGCACGACCGTCGCTTCCGCGCTCATCGGGCTCATGTTCTTGAGCTTCTTGATCTCGGCATCGGCCTTTTCTCGGGCTTCCTTGGACAGCTTGGTCGCACCGACCTTGGCTTCCAGTTCGGCCACTTCGTTCTGGCCGTCCTCGCCATCGCCAAGCTCCTTCTGAATGGCCTTCATCTGCTCATTCAGATAGTACTCACGCTGGGTGCGCTCCATCTGGGACTTGACGCGCGTCTTGATCTTCTTCTCGACCTGCAGAACGCTCATCTCGCCCTGCATCAGGCCATAGACCTTCTCCAGCCGCTCGCTCACGGAGAGCGTTTCCAAAAGCTCCTGCTTCTGGTTAACCTCGATCCCAAGGTGACCCGCAACAAGATCAGCCAGCTTGGCCGGCGCATCCGCGTCCGATACCGCGCCCAGCGCCTCTTCGGGGATGTTCTTTTTGACCTTGGCGTAACGTTCGAACTCTTCGCCCACAGTGCGCACAAGCGCAGTGATCGACGCTGGGTCGCCCGGCATCTCGGTCAGATATTCGGCACGGGCCTCGAAGAAGTTATCGTTCTCGACATATTCCGTGATGCGCACGCGGTTCTGACCTTCGACAAGCACTTTCACCGTGCCGTCGGGCAGTTTGAGCAGTTGCAACACATTGGCCAGCACGCCAGCCCGGTAAATCCCATCGGTCTGCGGATCGTCCTCGGATGGGTCCATCTGGCTTGCAAGCAGGATCTGCTTGTCATCCGCCATCACTTCTTCCAGCGCGCGAACCGACTTGTCACGGCCCACGAACAGCGGGACGATCATGTGCGGGAAGACAACAATGTCTCGCAGCGGCAACACTGGGTAGGAGGCGTTAAGGGGCTCTTGCATGCTCGTATCCTTATCATTGGCAAGATGGCACCGGCCCCGCTCGGCGGCAGCACTGACCATCTCCGGTCATGGAGCTTAAAGGTGGGTCTCACCACCGCAGGTTTCAACCTTGCTCCGACTGCAACCACCATATCCTGATGGTCAGAGCCTGCAAGGTGGCTTTTGGTTCAAGCGTTAACACAGACCGTACCCGTCACCTGCAAGAGCGGTGCCACCAAGCTGTCAGTCAGAGGCTTTCTTTGCAGCTGCCGCCTTCATCCGCGCCAGCAACGCCGCTTTTGACTCGGACTGTGCCGCGTCTTTTGACGGGGTCTTGTGAGGGTTGAATTTCGGCGTGCCCTTTGTCGATTTGGGGGCGCCGGATTTTCCGTAATCCATGTTTGGCTCCTGTGCCCGGTTCGGGCGATTGGGCAGCTTTGCCCCAAGCCGACGGGCGTCGCAAGGGGCACGTGGTCCCGATCGCGCTCAGCCCACTGCGGAACCCAAGCTGATCAGTTCGAGCTGCGCTGCATCATCATCTGATGGACCGCATGCATGCCCTGCTCGACCATTGCAGTCACTTCTGCGGCATGTGTGTGCAAGGCCGCGACCACGTCGGGGTCGTCCGAGGTCTGGATCACGATCACGCCATCCTCGGTCACATCCACTTCGGACAGGATTCTGTCGCCGCGCGCAAAGAAGATATCGAGCGTCGGGCTTTGAATGAAGATCTTGGGGTCATTCATTTGCCCCACCCTGTCGATCATCCCCACTGTATGGTTGACCAGCGCATCCATCACCTCTGGGTCAGTCGACCGCGTGACCGTGCGAATGCCGTTGGACAGGTTTTCGACCTCGCGGCTCATGGTTTGGAACCGCTGGAACATGATCGCCAATTCCGCGCTTTCCTCAGCCGTCGCGTTCTCTCCCTGCAAGCCCGGCATATTGGCCATTTCATGGCCCGCACCATTGGCCCCATGCATATGTCCGTGACCATGCATCTGCGCTGAAATAGGCCCGGACACCAAGACGCTGAACATCAGGATCGTCCCAAGTACGTACCGCATCTGCGACCTCTCCATGCTGGGTAACAGCACTCTATTCATGTTTCGGCTGGAGACAAAGCGTCAAACCGCCTCCCCAGCTTCATCTTGCCCAAAAACTCCGGGGGTTCGGGGGCTGGCCCCCGATCCGTCCGTCTCAAAGCGGCTCGATATCTCCCAAGGCGCGCTGTGCGTGAAACCGCGCCTCAAACTCCGCAAACTGGCCTCCGGCAATTGCGTCCCGCATCCCCTGCATCAGTTCTTGGTAGTAATGCAGGTTGTGCCAGGTCAGCAGCATCCCCGAGATCATCTCTTGCGCGCGAAACACGTGGTGCAGATAGGCGCGGCTGTAGTTCCGACACGCGGGACAGGTGCACGCCTCATCCAAAGGCCGAGGGTCATCCTGATGCCGCGCGTTCTTGATGTTGACCTGCCCACGCCGCGTCCAAGCCTGCCCGGTGCGGCCAGAGCGTGACGGCAACACGCAGTCCATCATATCCACACCACGTTTGACCGCACCAACGATGTCGTCCGGCTTGCCTACACCCATGAGGTAGCGCGGCCGGTCCACGGGCAATTGGCTGGGTGCAAAATCAAGACAGCCAAACATCGCCTCCTGCCCTTCGCCAACGGCCAACCCACCGATGGCATAGCCGTCGAACCCGATGGCTTTCAAAGCCTCCGCCGATTCCTCGCGGAAATCCTGCTCCAACCCGCCCTGCTGGATACCGAACAGCATATGTCCGGGCCGGTCGCCAAACGCGTCTTTCGACCGCTCTGCCCAGCGCATCGACAGGCGCATCGACTCGGCGATCCGATCCCTATCTGCAGGCAATGCGGGGCATTCGTCGAAACACATCACGATGTCCGATCCCAACAGACGCTGGATCGCCATCGACCGCTCAGGTTTCAGCTCGTGCTTTGACCCGTCGATATGCGATTTGAATGTCACGCCTGTCTCTGTCAGCTTGCGCAGATCAGCAAGGCTCATGACCTGAAAGCCGCCTGAATCCGTCAGGATAGGCTTGTCCCAGTTCATGAACTGGTGCAGCCCTCCCAAGCGGTCGATCCGCTCGGCTGTGGGGCGCAGCATCAGGTGATAGGTGTTGCCCAGCAGGATGTCCGCCCCTGTGGCAGCCACGCTTTCGGGCATCATCGCCTTGACCGTCGCCGCCGTGCCCACGGGCATGAAGGCCGGCGTGCGGATGGTTCCGCGCGGCGTGGTGATGGCCCCTGTCCGTGCCAGTCCATCGGTGGCGTGCAGGGCGAAGGAAGAAGAAACTGTCATGATCCGGCCTTACTTGCAGAGCGCGCCCTTGTGCGCCAAATCACCCGAATTGCCAAGGAGGCGCGATTCCCATGTCCGACAAAACATCCAACTCCCCCGAGCCATCAGGCACGGGACCAGAGGCGTTGCTGACCTTCGGCTGGGAAGAATGGGTCAGCCTGCCTGATCTCGGCCTGCCCGCAATCCGCGCAAAGGTGGACACTGGGGCGCGCACGTCGGCCCTGCATGCGGCAGACATTGAGGTGTTCGGATCAGCCAGCAAACCGCGGGTGCGTTTCGCGGTATACCCGATTCCCGGACGCGACGACCTGATGATCCCCTGCTCTGCCCCGATCGTGGATCGGCGCGACGTCACCTCGTCCAATGGAGAAACCGAAAGCCGCTACGTCATCGCATCGAAACTCAATGTCGGCGGCCATGCGTGGGACATCGAGATCACGCTGACGGATCGCGGCACGATGAGCAATCGGATGCTGCTGGGCCGTCAGGCGCTCAAGGATCACGTCAACATCGTACCCAGCGAACGGTTCCACCAGCCCGAGCTGGATTTCGATGTCTACCACACCCCCAAAGTGCGCAGCATTGCCCCGAACCGGGCCCTGCGCGTCGCCGTCCTCAGCCGGGAAAACAACTATTCCACCAACCGTCTGGTCGAAGAAGGCGAAAAGCGCGGACACTCGGTCGAGGTGATCGACACCACCCGCTGCTATATGGCAATCAACGCAATGGCACCCGAAGTCTATTATGACGGCAAACGCCTGCCCCGCTATGACGCTGTCATTCCACGCATCGGCGCATCGATCACGCCCTATGGCACCGCCATTGTGCGTCAATTCGAATCCATCGGCACCTTCGTGGTCAACGGCAGCGCGGGCATCACATCCAGCCGGGACAAGCTGCACGCGCACCAGATACTGGCCCGCCACCGCATCGGTATGCCGCCTACTGCTTTTGCCAACTCGCCCAAGGACACATCGAACCTGATCGGTCTTGTCGGCACCGCCCCCTTGATCGTCAAACTGCTGGAATCAACCCAAGGCAAAGGCGTTGTCCTTGCAGAAACCAAAAAAGCCGCCGAATCCGTGATTGACGCCTTCCGAGGGTTGAAAGCCAACTTCCTCGTTCAGGATTTCGTCAAGGAAGCAGCGGGCGAAGACATCCGTTGCCTTGTCGTAAACGGCAAAGTGGTGGCATCGATGAAACGCACCGGCTCAGAGGGCGATTTCCGCTCCAACCTGCACCGGGGCGGCACAGCGCAAAAGGTTCGCATCAGCAAAGAAGAACGCGAAACTGCTGCCCGCGCTGCACGCGTCTTCGGGCTTGGGTTCGCTGGTGTCGATATGCTGCGCTCCAACTCCGGGCCAAAGGTGCTCGAAGTGAACTCCTCCCCGGGCCTCGAAGGGATCGAGATTGCAAGTGGCAAGAATATTGCAGGGCTGCTGTACGACGCTATCGAAGAAAAGGTCCGACCCACCCCTGTGCCGCGACGCAAAAAACACCCAAAAGCGAATTAGAACAGAGCCGTCTCAAATATTTTTCGCTGGGCCCTTCACGTTTTTGCAAAGCAGCCGTTGGACAAGACTGTTGCACACACGAGAGGCCCCATCATGCTGACCACTCCCCAAGTTGAACTTATCCAGAACTCATTTACCGCGGCTGTCACCGCACGCGATGATCTTGTCATGGATTTCTACCAGACTCTTTTCCTCAAGGCCCCGTCTGTGCGCGGCATGTTCAAGGAAGACATCTCGGACCAGTCCGAGAAACTGGCGGCCATCCTGCAACTCGCCGTGCAGAAAATCAGCGATCTCGAAGCGCTTGTCGGCCCGCTGCATGCCCTCGGTGCACAACACGTCGAATACGGCGCGGAACCCGGCCATTACACCGCCGTTGCCGAAACCCTTGTCGAATGCCTTGCACGGGCAGTGGGTCCGGACTGGACAGAAGACCATGCCGCAGCGTGGAACGACGCCTTGACCTTCATCGCGCAGACCATGCTGGATGGCGCGGATATGGCTGCACCCCGGCAATGAACATGATGGCCGACATCACGGACGACGACAGTCGGACCGAAGCCGTTCTTGCCACCTTGATCAACAAGTGCGGCAAAATGCGTATGCTGTCACACCGGGTTGTGCTGACATTGCTGCTTGAGAACGCCAAGGCCGACAAGTGTCGCGATGCCTTGGCGGATCTCGAAAAGAACATCACAGAGTTCGCCCAGATCGCAGGCGACATCACTCCGGGAGCTGCGAAATCGAAGCTCCCCACAGCGCTCAAAGGCATCCTCGTGAAGGTAGAGGCAGTCAGCCAATCCCAAAGCGAAGAGCTGTCACGCTTCGTGTCGATTGCCAGATCCATTCAGGCACGCCTTGCCGAACCCGTCAGCGCGAGGCGCACCGAAGCAATCGAAGAGCTTGCCGATTTCGTCAAAACAACGCTGCTCGATACGCTCAACGCCATCGTCGAAGGAATCAGCCGCGCTTTGGACCACGTTGTCTCGCGGCGCACCGAAGCAATCGAAGAGCTTGCCGATTTCGTCAAAACAACGCTGCTCGATACGCTCAACGCCATCGTCGAAGGAATCAGCCGCGCTTTGGACCACGTTGTCTCGCACCGCCAATCCCATGTGGGTCAGCAAAGCCGGACAATCCGGTCGTCGATTTCCGAGCTTGAGAAAATCAGCCGGATGATCATGATTATTTCGGTCAACGCCTCGATCGAAGCCTCCCGCGTCGGCGCAGCAGGTCGGGGCTTTTCCGCGGTGGCCAGCGAAATCCGGACGCTCAGCCAATCCGCGAACAAGGTTATCTCCTCCCTGCGATCGCAATACGACCGAGAAGACACCGTCTGATCGTATGTAACCCGCGCAAAGGGCACGCGCTGTGCCCTGCGCTCCGGGCGCTCTGCCCGGCCCCGCGCGTCACGTGTTGATCACTCAAGGCTCTTACGCCCCCTTTACCCCTCTCGACCCTTTCCCTATATATTTGGTCAGGAACCCACGGGAAGGACCGACATGAACGACGCCAGCCCCAAAATCGAAGGTGCACCCCTCATTGCACCCTCCAGCACGGATCATCCCTTGTATGATCAGGTCGTTGAGGCGTGCAGATCCGTCTATGACCCGGAGATTCCGGTCAATATCTATGACCTTGGCTTAGTCTACACCCTTGAAATCAATAACGAAAACGAAGTCCGCGTAATCATGACACTGACCGCTCCGGGCTGCCCTGTCGCTGGCGAAATGCCCGGTTGGGTCGCCGAAGCGATCGAACCGATTGCAGGTGTCAAACAAGTCGATGTCGAACTCACCTGGGAGCCGCCCTGGGGCATGGACATGATGTCAGACGAGGCACGTCTGGAACTGGGCTTTATGTAATACGGCTGAGGGCGCGCGCGCCCAAACTCGTCAGACATACCGATGGATGCAACCGCCTTGGCACGTCGCATCGAAGGCCCTACACTCAAGGCATCAAAAGGAAAGGTTCCATGTTCGGCATACCCGGAAAACAAGCCGTCACCCTGACCACCAAAGCCGCCGCCCAGGTGCGCAAGCTGATGGAGTCGAAAGGCCACGCTGGCCTGCGCATCGGCGTCAAGAAGGGCGGCTGCGCAGGCATGGAATACACCATGGATTACGTCGACACGCCCGACCCGAACGACGAAGTGGTCGAACAGGACGGTGCCGTGGTGATGATCGCCCCGATGGCGCAGATGTTCCTGTTTGGCACTGAGATCGACTACCAGACCTCGCTTCTGGAATCCGGCTTCCACTTCAACAACCCGAATGTCGCCGACGCCTGCGGTTGCGGCGAGTCGATCAAGTTCAAGGACGTGAAAGAGCTGGCCACCGAACACGCAAACGGCGCGCCGAACCTCAAGGCTTAAGCACGTAACCTTTGCGATGCGACGACAACCCGGGCATCCAAGTCGCACCCTTCAAGACGATCAGCGCGGTGGATGGCGGGGTGAGTGACCGGTCTAATCCCAAAGCCCCGAACGCGGCGTGCGCTACAAACGACTGGTTCGGTTTTCCGCCTGCAGTTCGCTGTAGGGGCAGACGTCATCTTCGAACGGCACGTGACGGCGGCGAAAATGTGTGCCGGCCAGCACTTCCGGGTTGCTGATCCTGTCCATCCTGAAATGCCGGAAATCGGCACGCATTGGATCCCACCCGACCAGATACCACAATGGCGGCAGGATCAGCATGGCCTGCGGTTCGATCTCGCGCCGGGTGCTGTGCCCTTTGGCATCGCGATAATCGAACCGAATGAACTGGCGCCCCAGAAAGGCCGCCTCGAACGCGGGAAGCAGGTCGGGATCCATCTTCGACATGTCCGACAAATCCTGCAGCGGCGACAGCTGGCCGATGTGCAGGCACTCCAGGAACGCGCGCAGGTCCTTCACCTTGTCTGATGGCAAGGCCTTTTCGATCTTGGCCAGCCCAGCATCGGCAAGTTCGGAAAATGGCAAGTTTCCAGCAGCCCGCATGGCGGCGACACTGATCAAGAGGGCGAAGACCTCGGGCACCGTCAGCCTAGCGTTCGTCTGGACCGACTGCGGATCCAATTGAAGCCCACCACCACGACCGACATCGGCATGGATCACATAGCCTTCGTCGCGAAGAGCCGAGATATCGCGCAACACGGTCCGGCGGGATGCACCCACCTCATCGGCAAGGGCGTCAATCGTTGACGTCCCATTGCGACGAAGGCTACGCACGATGGCGTCATGTCTAAGTCTTACATTCATATCGCAAGCATAGCACAAATGGTGACATATTTTGGCACTATTTTGTCTTACACCGATTCCAGCAACTGAAAAAAGGAGATTGCGAGATGGAACGGACAGCAGTGAACCCTTGGGATTGGTCGATCAAGCTGGGCTACAATCAGGCCGAAGTGATCGGTGGCGCAACGCGGCAGGTGATCTGCGCGGGACAGACCGCAGTGGACGGACAAGGCACCCCGCAACATCCCGACGACATGCGCGCCCAGATCAGCCTCGCGCTCGACAATCTGGAAGCCGTCCTCAAAGGCGCTGGCATGGATCTGAGCAACGTCGTCAAACTCGGCGTCTATGCTACCGACGTCGATGAAGCGCTGAAGAACTTCGATCTGATGGGCATGCGGTTCGGCCCGCATCGCGTCTTCCCCCCAATGACACTTTTGGGGGTAACGCGCCTCGCCATCCCGGGACTGATGTTCGAGATCGAAGCGACGGCAGCAGCCTGACGGCGACACATCAAAGCGGCCGTTGGATAAAGAAATTCGATGGCCGCTTCGTCCCGTCTAGCAAACGTTCAGCTTAATAAATGCAGAACGCTATAGAAACGAAACACGCCACTGGGCACTCGTCTTGCAAAATACCTGCGCAGAAATCCGCAATCAGCCCTTCCTCTGCAAATGTACATAGGTCTCTGCATAGCGCTTGGTCAGGTGGTCTCCCGCGCGGATCAGCTTGCCTGACCCCAGCGGCGCGACATTGGTCTCCACATTCGGATTAAAGAACAGCGGCACCGAAATCCTCTCCTCCGTCCCGCCCTTCACCCTGTGCAAGGTCGCAACCACGCGCTCCTCGGTCCACATCTCCAGCATTTCGCCGAAATTGATGATGAACTCCCCCGGCGGAGCCTGCAGCGGCAGCCAGTCGCTGCGCCCGCGCGGCTGCACCTCAAGCCCCGGCTGGCCGTCGGTCGCCAAAAGCGTCAGGCAGCCGTAATCCGTATGCGCGCCGATACCGAAATCCTTGTCGCCTGCCCAATCCGGGCGCGGCGGATAGTAGTTGCCCCGCAGCAAGGTCATCGGGCAATCAAACTTATCCTCAAAGAAATCCGCATCCGTGCCGATGGACATGGCGATCCCGCGCAGGATACCCCGCGCCACGTCCAGCGCGTCCGCGTAATAGGCCCGGATCACCTGCTCGAACCCGGCAGGCCGGTCCGGCCAGTGGTTCGGCGCATAGACCGACAAGGCCACCCGCATATCGCCATCCTGCAAGGTGTAGCCGCAGTCGAACACCTCTTTGTAATCGGGGTTCGCGTTCGGATCGACCTGCTCGGATTTCGGCGCGCCCCAGCCCCGGTTTGATCCGGTGCGCGCCATGTTCACCTGATCCTTGACCTCCTTTGGCAGGGCAAAGAAGGCGCGATAGGCGGCCAGCACAAAGCGCATCCGGGCCGAGGTGAACTTGGTGTTATACACCGTGGCGAACCCCACCTCTTCGGCCGCGATCCGCATCTGCGCCAGCGCATCCGCATCGCCCGCTGCCAAAGCCTTTGCATCCAGTCTCGGGATCATCTCTTGCTCTCCTGTCACGTCGGGCGGTCTTGTGCCAGCCCACCACGATCCGCGCAACTGCTCTTGACGCCGCCCCTATCCCCGCGATGATGAGCCCCGAACCACGACCACCAGCAGGAGCCCCTCACATGCGCCGCAAACTCGCCGCCGGAAACTGGAAGATGAACGGAACCAACACCGCCCTTTCCGAGCTTGACGCGTTGCAAGACGCAGCGAGCGGTGCCGCTGAAGTGCTGATCTGCCCACCAGCCACCTTGGTCGCAGCTGCCACTGCCAAATCCGGCAAGATCGCGATCGGCGGCCAAGACTGCCACAGCGCCGCCTCGGGCGCGCATACCGGCGATGTCTCTGCGCAGATGCTCAAGGATGCCGGCGCCACTTACGTGATCCTTGGCCACTCCGAACGCCGCGCCGATCACAGCGAATCCGACGCGCTGGTGGCTTACAAGACCCAAGCCGCATGGGCGGCAGGCCTCACCGCCATCGTTTGTGTCGGCGAAACCCTCGACGAACGCGAAGGCGGCAAAACCCTCGACGTGGTAGGCCGTCAACTCGCCGCCTCACTGCCCGACGATGTGACCGGCGCAAACACCGTCATTGCCTATGAACCTGTCTGGGCCATTGGCACCGGCAAGGTGCCCACCACCGACCAGATCGCCGAAGTGCACAGCTTTATGCGGTCGACCCTGATCCAGCGCTTCGGCAATGACACCGCCCAAGCCATCCGCCTGCTCTATGGCGGCAGCGTGAAAGCCTCTAACGCATCCGAGATCTTTGCAGTGGCCGACGTGGACGGCGCTTTGGTCGGTGGCGCAAGCCTCACCGCCAGCGACTTTGCCCCCATCGTCGCCGCCTTGAACGGCTGACCGCGCCAGGTCGGGACATGCAACGGTTCTCCCAATCCCCGACCGACCCCGGTTTTGTTCAGAACCCCTACCCGTTCTACGACCGCCTCCGCGCGGCGGGCGATCTGGCTTGGTGGGACGACTACGCCATGCCCTGCGCCGCCAGCCATCGCGCGGTACACGCCATCCTGCGCGACCGCCGCTTTGGCCGCGAAGTGCCCCCCGAAATGGCCCCAACGATCCCTGACCACCTCGACGCCTTCTACAAGGTCGAAGCCCACTCGATGTTGGAGTTGGAGCCCCCACGCCACACCCGCCTGCGCGGCTTCGTGCTGCGCGCCTTCACCTCGCGTCGGATCAAGGACCTATCACCTGACATAACAGCGCTAACCCACGAAAAAATAGACACCTTTCCGACCGGCGCCCCCTTCGACATCCTCACGGCCTTCTGCCAACCGATCCCGGTGATCGTCATCGCCCGCCTTCTCGGCGTGCCCGACGACATGGCCCCGCAACTGCTGCGCTGGTCAAACGCCATGGTCGCCATGTACCAAGCCAGCCGCACCCGCGCGACGGAAGACGCCGCCGCACGGGCCGCCGCTGACTTTTCCGACTTCCTGCGCCGCTACATCGACACCCGCCGCAACGATCCGCGCGACGACCTGATCACCCACCTGATCGCCGCCGAAGAGGAAGGCGAAAAGCTCTCAACCGATGAGCTGATCACCACCTGCATCCTGCTTCTCAACGCGGGCCACGAAGCGACTGTCCACACGCTGGGCAACGGCATCAAAACACTGCTCGAGACCGGCACACAGCAGATCGACGACCAAGCAGTCGAGGAAATCCTCCGCTACGACCCGCCCCTGCACATGTTCACCCGATACGCCTATGAAGAGGTCGTCCTTCACGGCCACACGTTCCAACTCGGCGATCAGGTGGCGCTGCTCCTCGCCGCCGCCAATCGCGACCCAGATCAATGGCCAGACGCGCACCGCTTCGACCCAACCCGCCCCGTGACGCAAAACACCAGCTTCGGCGGCGGTCTACATTTCTGCGTCGGCGCACCGCTGGCCCGGCTGGAGCTACAAATCGCCCTACCAATCCTCTGGAACCGCTGCCCCAAGCTGCGCATCGCGGAACCGCCCGTTTACGCCAACACCTTCCATTTCCATGGGCTCGAACGCCTGATGGTGCAGACGTCCTGACCCTGCGCCAAGCGGCGCTGGTGCTTTTGCATATTTATGAAAAGAAGAAGCAGGGGACAGCGCACCACCCTCTGCTTCTTCTTTTTCCAAATATGCATACGCAACGCCAAAGCCTGCGCAAGACAAGGCAAAGGCTCCCTTAAAGCGGCAGCGCCGTGGTCGATTTGATCTCTTCCATCGACAAAAGCGCGGTGACGTTGTGAACCTTCACCTCGGCGATCAGTGCTTGGTAGAACGCATCATAGGCCCGCGCGTTCTTTACGCGCACCTTGAGGATGTAGTCGATATCTCCCGCCAACCGATGCGCCTCTTGCACTTCGGGGCGGTCCTGCAGCGCCTTGAGAAAAGCACGCTGCCAGGCTGCGTCATGTTCGCTGGTGCGGATCAGGACAAAGAAACAGGCCTCGAACCCCAGCGCATCCGCATCAAGCTGCACCACCTGTGCACCAATGATCCCCGCCTCCTTCATCTTGCGAATCCGGTTCCAGACCGGCGTCTTTGATGACCCGACCTTGCCGGCAATATCATCCAGCGACTGCGCCGCGTCGGTCTGCAACTCGACAAGAATTTTCCGGTCCGTGTCGTCGATCTTCATCTCTGTTCCGCTTTCTGCCGATTTCGAGGATCACATGTCCTCACCCAGCCGTCAAATAGAACATATTTCCTTATTTCTGCAAGGCACTGGCGGAAAACCAGAACAAAATTCTATTTTAGAGGCAAGAACCGCGGTGAAGAGGACAACCCGATGCCACGCGACCTGCACATGACCAAGCTCCAGCCTGTCGCCTTTGTCGGCGCCGGTCCCGGCGATCCCGATCTGCTGACAGTCAAGGCTCTGCGCGCGCTGCAAGAGGCCGACGTCGTGATCCATGACCGTCTGGTCAGCGCCGAAATCGTCGCGCTTGTTGGCCCCCAGACCCGTCTGCGCAATGCGGGCAAGGAAGGGTTCGGCCTGTCGGTCACGCAAGCCGACATCAACGCGATGATCGTGGAAGAAGCCCTGACCGGCGCGCGCGTCGTGCGGCTCAAGGCCGGCGATCCCACCGTCTTTGGTCGTCTGGACGAAGAACTGGATGCGGTGATCGAAGCGGGTCTCGACTTCACCATCGTGCCGGGCCTCACCTCCGCCTCCGCCGCTGTCGCAGCACTTGGCCAATCGCTGACCAAACGCGGGCGCAACACAGCCGTGCGCCTGATCACCGGGCATGACATGCAGGGCTATGCTGATCACGACTGGCGCGCGCTGGCCCGCGATGGTGAGGTGGCCGCGATCTACATGGCCAAGAAAGCCGCGCGTTTCATTCAGGGCCGCTTGCTGATGCATGGCGCGACACCGTCAACACCGGTCTCCATCGTCGAGAACGCGTCACGCCCGGAACAGCGCATCGTGGCTGCCACGCTCTCTACTCTGCCCGCTGTGCTGACCGAGGCCGACATCACAGGTCCAGCGCTTCTCATGTACGGTTTGGCACCGCGCGATGCGGTCGAAACGGCCCTGCCCCACATTCAGGAGATGATCTGATGCCTGCGATCTTCACGCCGAAAGTCATCACCGCCAACGCGTTGCTCGAAGGCGATGTGGTGTACCTGACCCAAGACGACACATGGACCCGCAACCTCAAGGATGCCGATGTGCTGACCGACGAGGCCGATGCGCAAATCTGCCTGATCGACGCCAGCACCCGCACCTCTGAAGTGGTTGGAGTCTATCTGGCCGACGTGGCCCCTGACGCCAAAGGCCCCAAGCCCACCCATTTCCGCGAGGCTTTCCGCATGCGCGGCCCGTCCAACTATCCCCACGGCAAACAGTCCGAGGCTCTCTGATGTACCGCTATACCGATTTCGACGCCGCCTTCGTGGCCGAGCGCAACGCCCAGTTCCGCGCGCAGGTCGAGCGCCGCATTGACGGCAGCCTGACCGAGGATGAATTCAAACCGCTGCGCCTGATGAACGGGCTCTACCTGCAACTGCACGCCTACATGCTGCGCGTGGCGATCCCCTATGGCACGCTGAATAGCGCCCAGATGCGGCAGTTGGCCTACATCGCCGAGTGTTGGGACAAGGGCTATGGCCATTTCACCACGCGTCAGAACATCCAGTTCAACTGGCCTACGCTGCGTGACGTACCGGATGTGCTCGACGCTCTGGCCGAGGTGCAGATGCACGCGATCCAGACCTCCGGCAACACGATCCGCAACGTGACCGCCGACCATTTCGCAGGTGCTGCGGCGGATGAAATTGCCGACCCGCGCCCGGTGGCCGAGCTGATCCGCCAGTGGTCCACCGACCATCCGGAATTCCAGTTCCTGCCGCGCAAGTTCAAGATCGCCGTTACCGGATCGCCCAATGACCGCGCCGTGACAAAGGCCCACGACATCGGCCTGCGCATGGTGCGCAACGACGCGGGCGAGCCGGGCTTTGAAGTCATCGTTGGCGGTGGCCTTGGCCGCACCCCGATGATCGGCAAGGTTGTCCGTGACTTCCTGCCCGAGGCGGACCTGCTCCCCTATCTCGAAGCGGTGGTCAGCGTCTGGAACCTGCTGGGCCGTCGCGACAACAAGTACAAGAGCCGCATCAAGATCACCGTACATGAACATGGCATTGACGACATCCGCGCGCGTGTCGAAGAGCGGTTTGCCCTGCTGCGCCCCGCGTTCACCGGCGTGGATCAGCAGCTATTTGCACAGATCAAAGCGGATTTCGCGCCACCCGCGTTCGTAGACCGCGACACCGGCCCGTTCGATCTGGCTTACGCGAATGACCCGGTGTTCCGCTCCTGGGCCGACACCAACCTCAGCGCCCACCGCGCGCCGGGTCATGCCATCGCGCAGATCAGCCTCAAGGCGCATGGCGCAACGCCGGGGGACGCTACCTCCGATCAGATGCGCGTGATGGCGGACCTCGCCGCGCGTTATGGATATGACGAGCTGCGCATCAGCCACGAACAGAACGTCGTGCTGCCGCATGTGCACAAGGCCGACCTGCCCGCAATCCACGCAGCCCTCAAGGCCGCAAACCTTGCCACCGCCAATATCGGCAAGATCAGCGACATCATCGCCTGCCCCGGCATGGATTACTGCGCACTGGCCACAGCCCGGTCGATCCCCATCGCGCAGGAGATTGCCACGCGTTTCGACCAGCTTAAGCTGGAGCATGAGGTGGGCGACCTGAAGATCAAGATCTCGGGCTGCATCAACGCCTGCGGCCACCACCATGTGGGCCATATCGGCATCCTTGGCCTCGACCGTGCAGGTGTGGAGAATTACCAGATCACGCTGGGTGGCGATCACACCGAAACCGCCGCCATCGGTCAGCGCACCGGCCCCGGCTTTTCGGCGGACGAGATCGTGCCTGCTATCGAACGGATCGTCGACACCTACCTGTCCGAGCGTGGCAACGCTGACGAGACGTTCATCGACACGTTCCGCCGGGTTGGCATGACCCCGTTCAAGACTGCGCTCTACGGCGAAAGCGACAAGAAACAGAAGGCAGCCTGATGCTTGACCTGTCCCATCACAATCGCGCGGCACGCGGGGTTCCACTTGACGCGCGGATGGCGGCGCAGGATCGCGTCACCGATCTGAACGCGCGCTATCGCCATTTCGGCACCTCCTATCTGCTGGAGGCGGTGCTGACGCGCGGCATCTTCGACCGGGTTGCAATGGTGTCAAGCTTCGGCGCGGATTCGGCAGTGCTCCTTCACCTGATCGCCCAGATCGACCGCGACCTGCCGGTGCTCTTCATCGACACCGCGCTGCTCTTTGAGGAAACGCTGACCTACCAGCAAACGCTCGCCGATCATCTGGGCCTGACCAACGTGCAGGTGATCCGCGCGTCCAAACGTACGGTTGAGGCGGTCGATCCGTACGGTGCCCTGCGCTTCAGCAATCCCGACGCCTGCTGCGACCTGCGCAAGACCCAGCCGCTGAACACCGCTCTTAACGGCTATGACGCATGGATCACAGGACGCAAACGGCATCAGGCGCAGACCCGTCAGGGCCTGCACTATTTCGACCTCGACGAAGGCACTGCCCGCATCAAGATCAACCCGCTGATCGACTGGAAACCGGCCCGCATCGCGGCGCACCTTGGCACGCATAATCTGCCGCGCCACCCGCTGGTGGCACGCGGCTACCCGTCCATCGGCTGCGCACCCTGCACCACACGTGTTGCGCAAGGCGAAGATCCCCGCGCAGGCCGTTGGCGCAACAGTGAAAAAACCGAATGCGGCCTTCACACACCCACAGGAGACGCGCAATGACCGTTCTCATCAACGACACCGGCTTTCTGACCGCCGACCCGACGCGCTGGATTGATCCCGAGGCGCGCATCGACCTGCCCTCCGACACCGATCCCGCGCGGCTCAAATGCCTGCTGATCGGCAAGGAACTGGTCCGCATCGACTTCCCCAGCTTTTCGGACGGGCGCGGCTTTACCCTCGCCCGGCTTATCCGCCAACAAGGCTTCAAAGGCTGGCTGCGCGCGAAAGGCCATCTCATCGCAGACCAGTACGCAATGGCCCGGCGCTCGGGCTTTGATGACGTGGAAATCAGCGACGATCTCGCCGCACGACAGCCCGAAGACCAATGGCTGGCCCGCGCCGATTGGCGCGCCCATGACTACCAGTCCCGCCTGCGCGGCCTCGCCGCCTGATCCAAAACTGCAAGCACAAGACAACCCGCCCAGTCCCTGCGACCATGGGCGGGTTTCGTCTGATGTAAATCAAAGATAGATGTAAGGGACCGGTTTACACGAGCCGGTATGGAAAACATGACAGAGTTGACACCCGTGACAGAAGCCACAGCCACCAAAGCGCCCGCCAAGACCCTTGCCGTTCCTGACGCGCAAACTGTAACTGAGGTCAAACACTGGACCGATCGCCTGTTCTCGTTCCGCGTCACCCGGCCTGCGTCTTTGCGGTTCCGCTCGGGTGAGTTCGTGATGATCGGCCTGATGCAGACGGACGAAAAGACCGGCCGCGAAAAGCCCCTGCTGCGCGCCTATTCCATCGCGTCTCCGTCATGGGATGAAGAACTCGAATTCTATTCGATCAAGGTGCAAGACGGCCCACTGACCAGCCGTCTTCAGCACATCCAGCCGGGAGACGAGATCATCCTGCGCCCCAAACCCGTCGGCACTTTGGTGCATGACGCACTGCTGCCGGGCAAACGGCTTTGGCTTTTTGCCACCGGAACCGGCATCGCGCCTTTTGCGTCGCTGCTGCGCGATCCACAGACCTTTGAGGATTACGACGAGGTTATTTTGACCCACACCTGCCGCGAAGTCGGCGAATTGCAATACGGCAAGGAACTGATAGACGACATCCGCAGCGACGAAATGCTGGCCGAACTGATCGGTGAAGGCTTTGCCGACAAACTGCGCTACTACCCAACGACCACCCGCGAGGACAGCCCCAAGATGGGTCGCATCACCGACCTGATGCGCTCGGGCGAGTGTTTCAAGGACTTGGGCGTGCCGGTGATAAGCCCGGAAACCGACCGCGCCATGGTCTGCGGCAACCTTGCCTTCAACCTTGAAATCAAAGAGATGCTCGAAGGCTACGGGCTTGAGGAAGGTGCTAATTCCGATCCCAAGACATATGTCGTGGAAAAAGCCTTTCTTGATTAACGCTTCACGTTAAAATCAACCCATAAGACGCTGAAAATAAAGGCGCGCAAAGCTATCTTTGCGCGCCGTTTTTGTGACACTCAGGCAAAGGTCACAAACCTAGCTGATCGCGCAACGTGGCCAGCAAAGCTTGCAACTGCTCGGGGTTGTCCCGGGCTTGTTCCAACGCCGCCTTGGTCGATGTCTTGATCAACAAGGATAGGTTTGATTCGTCGATATAGGCGACCACCCGGTCATAATCGAAACCATCGACTGTCAGCACCTCTGTGATGTCCGACTGCGCCTCTGGCGCAGCTTCGGTCACGTTGTCGGTCGTTTCGCTGGTGTCCCCGACCACATCAATCGACGGTGCATCCGCGGCATCCATCATGGTTTCGGCAGCCTCGGACGCGTCGTCAAGCGTGCGCTCCGCGTTGCCGGTTGCCGTATCAACAGCGGTCTCAACGGCGTCTGCAACGTTGGAGGCCGCGTCATTCAGTGAGGTGACAGCGTCATTCAGCGCAGTGCCTGCCTGCTCCGCCAGATCGTTGGCCGCATCGACCGCATCATCCGCTGCCGCCTCGGCCGCTTCGGTGACGTCCGTTACCACATCCGATGCTGCATCGGCGCTGTCTTCCACGGCTTGTTCCATCGCCTCAGCCGCGGCTGTGACATCTTCTGCGGCCTCCGTAGCCACCTCCTCCGCAGCGGTTGGCTCAGGTGCCGCGCTGTCTGCAATCGGCTCTGCCACAAGCTCTTCGGGGGGCGGTGTGGTTTCGGTTTGCGTGACCACCCAAACGCCAAGTCCGGCGACCGCAACAACAGCCAGAATGATTAGATTTTTCATCGGTTCGAGACCTCTCTGATGACGCTTGTGCCGCGTCGGAATTGCAAAGCGCGACTGTGAGCCACGGATGTGCGTGTCGGATGCAGCGCAAACAAGGGGAAACTCTGGACGATCGGCTCAGATCCGCCGAAAAGCCGCTTGAAAGGCAACGGCATGACGTCTACTTTGCATCCCTGATTTGAACTGCACCAAAGGAGCGACACCATAGCCCGCAGACCTCACAACGCGCCCCCTACGCGCGACACCGGCCCCCGCATCAATGAACGCATCAGGGCTCCTGAAATCCGTCTGATCGGCGCAGACGGTGAAAACGTCGGCGTGGTCACGCCCGAGCGTGGCATGCAGTTGGCCGAAGAGGCTGGACTCGACCTGGTCGAGATTTCGCCGAACGCGACTCCTCCGGTCGTCAAGATCATGGATTTCGGCAAGTTCAAATACGAACAGCAAAAGCGCGAATCCGAGGCCCGCAAGAAGCAGAAGATCATCGAGATCAAAGAGGTCAAGTTCCGCCCGAACACGGACACGAACGATTACGAAGTGAAAATGCGGAACGTGTTCAAGTTTCTTGAGAACGGCGACAAGGTGAAGGTGACCCTGCGGTTCCGTGGCCGCGAGATGGCGCACCAGAACCTTGGACGCGAACTGTTGGAGCGCGTGGCCGAAGACACCAAAGAACACGGCAAGGTTGAGAACATGCCCAAGATGGAAGGCCGTCAGATGGTCATGATGATCGGGCCACTTCCGAAATAATCACGATCCATTCTTTGGAAATTCTTGAAAGCGACCTTCGGGTCGCTTTTTCTATGCGGTCTCACGTGGCAACGGACGTGACGGTGGCTCCTTCAGCAACCCACCAACGCCCATGCCCATGATGTCACGCGGACGCACCGGGACATTGCAAAGCAGACGTTCCAACACCCAATCCGCCCCATTCAGCGCAGGCGATTTCGCACATCCCGGCAGGCCGATCACCGGCACATTGCCCATATGGCCCCAAAACAAGAGATTGCCCGGGTCAACAGGCATGCCGTAATGAACGACCTCTCCTCCGGCGGCGCGGACAGCCTCTGGCGCGACATCATAAAGATCCGACGTGGCGGAACCGGTCAGAATGCACAGCATGTCATACTCTGGCGCGGCATGGGTCAAGGCGTTGCGCAAGGCGTCGATATTGTGCGCAACAACTGTTTTGGGGCCAAGGCTGACCCCCATTCGGTCGAACCGAAGCCCCATCGCCCGCTGGCCCTTGGCACTGTCGTCGCGTCCACCGACGCTGGTCTGGATCAACAGAACGCGGCTGCGCGTCACCGGGCGCAGCGACAGCGCGTCCTGCCCGGCAACGCAAGCCGCAGCCACAGCGGCTTCAGGTGCGGCGTATGAAATGATCTTGACCGTCGCCACCATCCCGCGCGCCGCCATGCGGTGCCATTCGGGAACCGTGGCGACCGTCACCATTGGATGGACCGCGTTCACAGCGTTGATCTTGGCCGCGTCGATCTCGGCCACGCCGGTTTGCGTGGCGTAAATGTTCACGCGCCCCGTGCTGGCAGGGGCCAGCCGTAGATGCACCGCTGCAGGGTCGGGAACCAGTGACTGTGCCAACCGTTCGGCGGCGCGATCTTCGTGGACGTCGTCGGCGTCAAGCCGGGCAACCGTAACATGCTGTACGCCTGCCGCCGTCAACTTGCCCAACGCAGCAGCGTCCAGCACAACGCCTTTGCGCAAACGGCCTTTCGGCAACGCCACCGAATGCGCAAGGATCGCACCTTCGGCCTCGGTCAGGGGAACTGCGCCGAACTTCATGCGCCCTTCCGCAACACACGAGTCATTTCGGCGAGGATCGACACAGCGATTTCCGCAGGGCCAGATGCGCCGATGTCCAAGCCGATGGGGCCGTGGATCAGGGCAATCTCGGCATCGTTGAACCCGGCGGCCATCAGACGGTCGACCCGCTTGGCATGGGTGCGCGTCGATCCCAGCGCGCCGATGTAGAAACACTCGGCCCGCAGCGCCTGTTCAAGCGCCGGATCATCCAGCTTGGGATCGTGTGTCAACAGCACCAGCGCGGTGCGGGCATCAAGACCCAGTTGCGCAATCGCCTCGTCGGGCCAGTCATGCAGGATTGTCTCGCCCGGAAAACGACTGTCCGAGCCAAACGCCTCGCGCGGGTCGATCAGCGTCGGATCGTACCCCGCGATCCGCGCCATCGGCACCAAGGCCTGCGCGATGTGCACCGCGCCGACGATGATCAGGCGCAAAGGCGGGTTGTGGATGGCGACGAAGGTGCGGCTTTCGTCCACAAAGCCAGAGCGGTCCATGCGAAAGGCTTGAGTGTGGCCGCCGGTCGCCAAGCTGCGTGTGCCCGCATCCAAGTCGACCTCATAGGCCACAGGCTGGCGGGCGGCGCGATACTTTACCAGTTGGTCAAGAATATCCTCAGGAAGTACCGACCCGACGGGTTCGACCAGCACACGAATGGTGCCGCCACAGGCCAGACCCACGGCAAAGGCATCCTGATCGCTGACGCCAAATTCCAACTCGCGCGGTTTGCCATCGGCCAATGCATCCATTGCCTCGACCACGACAGCGCCTTCGACACAGCCCCCCGAGACCGAGCCTTCGATCTCGCCTTCGCCGGAAATCGCAAGTTGTGATCCAACGCGGCGCGGTGCGCTGCCCCAGGTCTCGATCACCGTGGCCAGAACCGCGCCCTTGCCCGCCCGATGCCAGTCGAGCGCCGTTTCGGGACACCTGTCAAACCGGTCCATATTCGTGGCCTCCTGCCTTGCTCGGGACGACCTTATCATGTCGCGCGGCGCTGTCTCCCCCTGCGATGGTGGTACGTCGCAAACCCGTGAAGCACAGGCGCGTGACAGGGCGGGTCTTGCGCAAAACCCCTGACCTGCGTCGCGGTCGTTTCCGAAAGACAAGCGGTTTTCCAGCGATCCGCACTGTTTTGGATCAAACCCAATCTGAAACATGCAGACCTCGACCCACATGTCATGCGCCCCGCTTTCACGGAGGCGTCACTCCGAAGTGAGAAAGCCTGAATTGTGCGGAGCAAACTCTGATCCCTAACGCTGTTGCAGGCCAAGCGCGACTGCTCTGGCCGCGAACACTACAGCGAAAGGCTTTACTTGATGTCCCTGCTTCGGATCACAGTTACCAATACCTCGCCCGAGGGCGGCACGTTTCTCACCCCGTTCTGGTTCGGATTGCACAATGGCGCATTTGACCTTGGTGATGTTAGCGATGCCGCGTCACCCGGACTTGAAGCCTTGGCCGAAGATGGCAGTTTCGATGCCATTGCCGCCGAATTGACCGGAGCGGACGCCGGCGCCTTGGGCGGTGCCGTGTTCGGGGGCGCCGGTCCGATTGCCACGGGAGAAATGGCGACAACGCTTTTGGACGTTGATGGGATGTCCCTGCCCTATATCAGCCTTGCCGCCATGATCCTGCCCTCGAATGATGCCTTCATCGGGACACTGGACGCGGTTGAACTTTTTGGTGAGGACGGTGGTTTCATCGGCCCTGTGACGCTGACCTTCGACGGAACAGACGTGTATGACGCAGGCACCGAGGTGAACACCGAATTGGATGCGGCCTTCATCAACCAGACTGCGCCCAACACCGGAGAGACCGAGGGCGGCGTGATCACCCTTCATCCCGGTTTCAACGGGTCAGCGGGGAACCCGGACGGCGAAGGTGACCAGATTATTCTGGGTGGCACCAATGCCTTTGGCGAGCCGATTGATGCAATGGCGGCGGATTTCACAATCGACGGCGCGCAGATCGCGCAGATCACGATCGAAGAAGTGGTGGAGCTGCGGGTGACCGTCACCAACACATCGCCCGAAGGTGGCACGTTCCTGACGCCGTTCTGGTTCGGTCTGCATGACGAGGGTTTTGATCTTGGCAATCGCGGCGAGGCGGCATCGGCTGGGCTGGAAGCGCTGGCAGAAGACGGCAGCTTCGATGCCATCGCAGCCGAACTGCTTGCAGGTGACCCCGATGGCGTGGGCGGTGCGATCCTTGGTGCACGTGGCCCGATTGCCACTGGTGAAACTGCCAGCACCACGATCCTTGCCAGCACCGCAACGCCTTTCATCAGCTTGGCAGCGATGCTGCTGCCTTCGAATGATGCGTTTATCGGCACGCTGAACCCGATCGAACTGTTCGATGAAAACGGCGACTACCTTGGCGATCAGGTTCTGACCTTTGACGGAACAAACGTCTACGATGCGGGCACAGAGGTGAACACCGAACTGGATGCCGCGTTCATCAACCAGACCGCGCCGAACACCGGCGAGACCGAGGGCGGCGTGATCACCCTGCATCCCGGCTTCAACGGGTCAGAGGGGAACCCGGACGGGGACGGTGACCAGATCATTCTGGGTGGGAGCAATGCGTTTGGTGTCCCGATTGATCCGACAGCAGCGGATTTCACCCGCGAGGGTGCACAGATTGCCCGGATCTCCATCGAAGAGGTGAATCTGCGCCTTGGTTCCGGCGAAGATGAGGTGTTCGGGGTCAGCGATTTCGCGTCGGCGGCGCGGATTGCCGGTGCCGGGGGCACCGACATCGTTGATGCCAGCGGGACATCCTTTGACGCGGTCGAGATCAGCCGCATCGATGGTGGGTTCGCCATCGCGACCGAAGGCGGATCAGCGCTTCATATTTCGGGGATCGAAGAGATCCGCTTTGATGGTGCAACCTTGTCGGTGCAAAACGGCGGCGCGGTTCAGACCGTGGGCTTGTTCTACGAAACCCTGCTGGGCCGGGACAGCGATATTGCCGGTCTGAGCTTTTGGTCGGCGCTGGGTGCCGGTGACTTCGGTCTTGGCAACGTGGCCGAATTCATCCTCGCATCAGACGAGTTCGTCGCCAGCAACGGCACGCTGGCTGGCACTGATGATTTCCTGGACTTCATCTACCAATCCGCTCTGGGGCGCGAGGCTGACGCCGAAGGCCGGGCGTTCTGGGAGGATGCGTTGGACTCGGGTGCGGTGGATCGGGGCGAGGTCGCACTGGGCTTTGCTACGGCAGACGAAACGCTGGGCCGCTTTGCCGACACCATCGATGACGGGTTTATCTTGTTCGGCTAAAGCGTTGACCAAAAATTAAAAAATTGCGCCGGGCTGTCATGGCCCGTCGCAACAGCCAGCACTTATGCTGCCTTGGTCACGTCATAGCCGTACAGCCAGTCAAACCGGCCCAGCATCTGCCCCGGTGATACACGGCTGAGCAACCCCAGCGCTGTATGGGCGGCAAAGCGGAACGGTCCCGGCGACAAGTGATAATTGCGCGCGTTCTTGCTGGCCGCGTCGATCACCCGTGTGACCCGCGCCTTGCGGCGCTGTTGGTAGGCGGCAAGGCCTGACTCCCTGTCAGGGGCCTGCGCCAGCGCATCCGCCAGAACCCACGCGTCTTCCATTGCCATATTCGCGCCCTGCGCCAGAAACGGCAGGGTGGGATGTGCCGCGTCCCCCAAAAGCGCCATACCCGACCCATGCCAGCGCGCAGCGACCGGATGGCGAAACAGGCCCCAGACGCCCGGTGCATCGGCCTGTGACAGGATCTGGTGCACTTCGGCATCGAACCCGGCAAACGCCTTGCGCAGATTGTTGGCGTCGTCTTTCTGCGACCAGCTTTCGGCGGCCCATTGGGCGCGTTCTTCGACAGCAACCACATTGAGCAGGGAGCCGTCGCGCAGCGGATAGGTCACCATATGCCGCCCCGGCCCCATATGCACACGGGCATGGGCTGGGTGGCCGGTGGTGTTGGGCACGATGCAGCGCCATGCGACCTGACCGGTAAAGAACGGCTTTTGCGCTGCATTGAGCACTGGGCGCGCGGCTGAATGGATGCCGTCGGCCCCGATGGCCAGATCGGTTTCGCGGGAATCCCCGGTGGCCAGCACGATGCGCGGTCGGTCGCCGGGGACCAGCGTGTCGACCCGCTGCAAAAGGCGCACCTGCACTCCGGCTTTCCGCGCTGCCGCCGAGAGAAGATCCACCAGGTCTGCGCGGTGGACGAAGAAGTAGCGCTGATCCTGCGGCAGGCGGGTGAGGTCGAGCCGGGCCACCTCGGCCCCGGTGCTGCCGTTGCGCAGCGAGACCGCCTGCCCCTGCACACATCGGGACGCCAGATCATCGCCCAGACCCAGCGCTTCGATCACGCGCAGACCATTGGGAGAGACCTGAATTCCCGCGCCCACTTCGGTGATCTGCTGGGCCTGTTCCAGAACCGTGACACTGGCGCCGCGTTGGCGCAGCGCCAGTGCACAGGACAGCCCGCCGATGCCGCCGCCAATGACGGTGATGTCCAGAGTGCTGAGGTCCACGGTCGTCCTCTTGAAAACAAACGCGCCAGAGCTTGGCTCCGGCGCGTCACTTCACATCCATGCATCGCGCATCAATCGTCGCGGTGCACTTTCTCGCGACGCTCGTGACGCTCTTGTGCCTCGAGGCTTAGAGTTGTGGTGGGACGGGCCACCAGACGCTTGAGAGAGATCGGTTCGCCGGTGGCTTGGCAATATCCAAACTCGCCCTCGTCGATCCGGCGCAGGGCCGCGTCGATTTTGGAAACCAGCTTGCGCTGACGGTCCCGAATCCGCAGCTCGAGCGCGCGGTCGGTTTCTTCGGAGGCGCGGTCTGCGACATCCGGAATATTACGTGTGCCGTCCTGCAGACCTGCGATGGTGGATTTGCTGTCGCTCAGAAGCTCGCTGCGCTGTTCCAGCAGTTCCCGACGGAACCACTCCAGCTGGCGGTCATTCATGAAGGGCTCATCCTCGGCGGGTCGGTAATCGTCGGGCAGGAAAGTTTCAGCTTTCATCTTGGTCCCCTTGTCTACGCCAGCATCTGTCATAGAAATTCCCTTAGATATCTGGCACCCCTGTGCGCAGCACTTAACCGAAGGCCCACAGGTTGTCACTACCGAATAGCAGCACAAAACGGTGATTTCCTTAAGCTGGGACAAAGACACAAAAAGGCAGGACTGACATGAGATTTGAAGGCACAGACAGCTATGTGGCGACCGACGATCTGACCATTGCGGTGAACGCCGCCGTAACGCTGGAACGCCCGCTTCTGGTCAAGGGAGAGCCCGGCACCGGCAAGACGGAACTGGCACGGCAGGTGGCGGCTGGGCTTGGGTTGCGGATGATCGAATGGAACATCAAATCCACCACCAAGGCGCAACAGGGCCTGTATGAATACGACGCCGTCAGTCGTTTGCGGGACAGCCAATTGGGGGACGAGCGGGTCAACGACGTGCGCAACTACATCCGCAAGGGCAAGCTTTGGCAGGCCTTCGACGCGGATGAAAAGGTGGTTCTGCTGATCGACGAGATCGACAAGGCGGATATCGAATTTCCAAACGATCTGTTGCAGGAACTCGATAAGATGGAGTTCCATGTCTACGAGACCGGCGAGACCATTCGTGCCCAGCAGCGCCCGATCGTCATCATCACATCGAACAACGAAAAGGAATTGCCGGACGCGTTCCTGCGGCGCTGTTTCTTCCACTACATCCGCTTTCCCGATCCAGACACCTTGCGCCAGATCGTCGAGGTGCATCACCCGGGGCTGAAAGAGGCGCTGCTGACCACTGCGCTGACACAGTTCTACGAGCTGCGCGAACAGCCGGGGCTGAAAAAGAAACCGTCGACCTCGGAAGTGCTGGACTGGCTGAAGCTGCTTCTGGCAGAGGACATGACGGCCGAAGACCTGAAAAGCGATGGGGCGAATGCACTGCCCAAGCTGCACGGGGCGCTGCTCAAGAACGAGCAGGATGTGCATTTGTTCGAACGGCTGGCCTTCATGGCGCGGCGCGAACGGCGATAGGGTTGGGCGGCAGATGCGTCGACGCATCTGCCCGTTTCCGTCAACGGAAACGGTTGGGGGCTCAGCCCGCCGTCCATTGGGCTTGAACCAATGGCGAAAATTGACAGCCCCCCGAGGTATTTGGAGCCCAAAGAAACCCAAGCCTGTTACTTAAGCGGACCTGTCTGGAACAGCTGGATCTTAAGGCCGCCATGCGGGATCGGGGCGCTGACATTGCGGAAATGCAGCCCTGTCGCGCGGGCAAGCCCCTTGTCCGACGTGACGATCCCGACATGCCAGCCGCGGAAACGTTCTTTCATCACCGCGCCGAAAGAGCCGTAAAGCGCGAAGAGCAGGTTTCGATTGCCGATCCGTGCGCCGTAAGGCGGGTTCACGATCACCAGACCGGGCGGGCCTTCGGGTGCGGTAAGGTCAGCCACGGATTGATGGGTGAACTTGGTGATACCCCCGACCCCGGCACGGGCCGCGTTAGCGGTGGCATTGGCAATCGCACCTGCATCGCGGTCGCAGCCTTGAAAGTGCAGGTCGGTGGGCTTGGGTTCTGCAAGTGACACCTTGAGCGCAGCCCAGCCATTGGCATCAAAGGACGCGAGGTTTTCAAACCCGAACTGTCGGTCACGACCGGGGGCAAGGCCCATGGCCATTTCGGCGGCTTCAATCACGAAGGTTCCAGAGCCGCACATCGGGTCTAGCACTGGCTCGGACCCGTCATAGCCGCAAGCACGCAGGAAAAGCGCCGCCAGCGTTTCGCGCATCGGGGCCTTGCCGATGGCTTGTTTGTGCCCGCGCTTGTGCAGCCCCTCGCCTGACGTGTCGAGGCTGATCTCGCACAGGTCGTCTTCGATCCGCACCCGCACGGTGAGGCCAGCCTTTTCGGTGGGCTTGGTTCCAAGCGCATCGGCGATGGCGTTTTCGACGCGTTCAGTGGCGGCACCTGCGTGGTAGATGCGGGATTTGCGGCACGTCGCCTCGACCCGGTAGGGCACATCCGCGCGCAACAGCGCTGGCCAGTCGATCTTGCGGGAGCGCTTGTCGAGCTGTGCCAGATGCATCGCGCGGAACCGCGCCACCCGCGCCAGCACCCGCCCTGCCCCACGCAACATGAGATTGGCGCGCCAGACCTCAGACCAATCACCGTCGCAGGTCACGCCACCTGGCACGGCTTTTGCCCCAGCAAAGCCAAGGCCTTCGGCTTCGTCGCGCAGCAGGTGTTCGAACCCCGGCGTACCGGAGAGAAAAATCTCAAGCGGAGTATCTTCTGTCATGGGCGCGGCTTATCCTGATTTTCGCGGCACCGATAGCCACCGTCTTGGCACGGTCGGCCCGCAACTCATGGCGCAACAGCTTCGCTGCATATCTGTTGCTCTTTTGCACAGGCTAACCTTCTGTTTTAAATGCGTTTTACGGGCAATGCCCAAATCGGTCGAAAAAGTGATTCGGACCGATTCGTTCGATCTAGGCAAAAACCATCTTTTCGCCGTAAGCTGCACTCACAGAGGACAAAAAAACCGCGGAGCATCAAGCATCCGCAACGAGCAGGCAGGCTTCTTACGTGTCCCAAACTGAATTGAACGTGCGCTTTTTGCGTGCGGATGACTACGCTTCGTGGTGCGCTTTGTGGCGCGGGTATCTGACGTTTTACGAAACGTCGGTGCCAGAGGCCGTGTACGAGCAGACATTTGCCCGGTTGCTGGGGGATGATCCGCAGGATTATTCCGGGCTGGTGGCAGAGCGCGACGGTGTGCTTGTTGGTCTCGCCCATTATCTGTTCCACCGGCATTGCTGGAAAATCGAGAATGTCTGCTACCTGCAAGACCTTTTTGCCGATCCCGCCGCGCGTGGTATCGGAGTGGGTCGCGCGCTGATCGAAGCGGTCTATGCGCAGGCTGATGCAGCAGGCGCGCCCTCGGTCTACTGGACCACGCAAGAGTTCAATCACACCGCCCGCCAGCTTTATGACCGGATCGGTCAGTTGACCCCGTTCATCAAGTATCAGCGGGGCTGACGGATGCGTAAATTCCTTTTGCCGCTGTATCTGTTGCTGGGCGCGTGTATGCCCGTGTCGCAATCAGAACCTGCAACCCGTGCCGCGTTTGTCGAATCGAGCCTGCCTGCGATGAAGGTGTTTTCGGTCCCACGTCCTCAGCCCGTGCGCACTTCGAACGCCGACCTGTCGCGGGATTTCATGGATTTGGCGATGGGGCTGGAATCGGGACGTGACCTTGAAGTGTTCACCCGGTTCGAGGGTCCGATCTCGGTTCGTTTGATCGGCAATGTGCAATCCACTGTTCCAAGCGATCTGGACCGCCTGCTGCATCGGTTGCGCACGGAAGCCGGGATCAATATTCACGCCACCGTCGCACCCGAGGCCAATATCACGATCAACGCAGTCAGCCGCGCCGAGATCCAGCGGTTCCTGCCGCAGGCCGCCTGTTTCGTTGTGCCCAACGTGTCGACCCTGTCGGAATACAGGCAGGCGCGGGAATCGAACCGGGTGAACTGGGGCAAGATCACCAGCCGCACGCGTTTGGCCATTTTCTTGCCCAACGATTCCAGCCCACAAGAGGCGCGCGATTGCCTGCACGAGGAGCTGGCGCAGGCGCTTGGTCCTTTGAATGACCTTTATCGCCTGCCGGATTCCGTTTTCAACGATGACAACGTACACACGGTTCTGACCGGGTATGACATGCTGATCCTACGAGCCTATTACGACCCTGACCTGCACAACGGCATGTCGCGGGCCGAGGTGATGAACCGTGTTCCTGCGATCTTTGCCCGGTTGAACCCTGAAGGCGAGTTCCTGCCCGCCCGCCGCGCAGCACGCACCCCGCGCCCGTGGATCGACGCGATCCAGACAGCGCTTGGTCCTGGTGCGACGCCGGTGACCCGCCGCGCCGCCGCGACAGAGGCGCTGAGCATCGCATCTGCTATGGGGTGGGAAGATCACCGCCGCGGCTTTACCCATTATGCCATGGGCCGCATTCTGCAAAGCACCGACCCCGAGGCGGCCCGTGCGCAATTCATGCAGGCCGATACGTACTTTTCCCGCACGCCCAACACCGAGCTGCACCGCGCCTATGTTGCGTCGCAGCTCGCCGCTTATGCCTTGACCGAAAACAACCCCGATACCGCAATCCAACTAACCGGCGCGTCCATCGACCTTGCCGCACGCCACGAGAACGCGGCATTGCTGTCGACGCTGCTGATGCTGCGCGCCGAGGCATTCGATCTGGCAGGCCGGGTGTCGGCCGGGACAGATGTGCGTCTGGACAGTCTGGGGTGGGCACGGTACGGGTTCGGCTCGGACTGGTCCGTGCGGGCGAAACTGCGCGAGATCGCGTCCCTCAACCCGCTCAACAGGGCCAGAGGCAGCTTATGATCGTGATAGCAGGCGCCCTTTTCGGGGCCATTATCGGAGCAATGACCGCGAAAAAGCGCAAGGGGAACCGCGCGGATATGTGGCAATACGGGGCGGTCTATGCCATCGCCTTTGCCCTTGGCGGCCTGATCCTGACGATTGCCATCGAAAAACTGGTTTTCTGAACCGGCGATGCGGCGTCGACGCAGCGCCCGTTTTCGTTGACGAAAACGGACCACTGGTCAGAGACCGGCGCGCTTGCTAGATCAGGGACATGTTTGTTCCCTTTTTCGACACCCTGCGATCCACTGGCGTTCCCGTGTCCCTGCGGGAATACCTGAGCTTTCTGGAAGCGATGCGCGCGGGTCTGGCCACCTATGATCCAGAGGCGTTCTACTACCTTGCCCGTACTGCGATGGTGAAAGACGAGCGCCATATCGACCGCTTTGATCGCGCTTTTGCCGAAGCCTTCAAAGGGTTGGAGCATCTAAGCGCTGATGGGGTTCTTGATGCGTTGGAGTTGCCCGAAGACTGGCTGCGCAAAATGGCCGAAAAGCACCTGACCGACGAAGAAAAAGCCGAGATCGAAGCGCTTGGCGGGTTCGACAAGCTGATGGAGACGCTCAAGGAACGGCTGAAGGAACAAAAAGGCCGTCATCAAGGCGGCAGCAAGTGGGTCGGCACGGCCGGCACCTCGCCTTTTGGGGCTTATGGCTACAATCCCGAGGGCGTCCGCATTGGGCAGAACGAAAGCCGCCACCAGCGCGCAGTCAAAGTCTGGGACAAGCGCGAGTTTCGCAATCTGGATGACAGCGTCGAGCTGGGCACACGCAACATCAAGGTGGCGCTCAAACGTCTGCGCCGTTGGGCGCGGGATGGCGCGACCGAGGAATTGGACCTTGATGGCACCATCCGCGCTACGGCGGAACATGGCTATCTCGACGTGCAAACGCGGCCCGAAAAGCGCAATGCGGTCAAGGTGATCCTGTTTTTGGACATCGGTGGATCGATGGACCCGCATGTGAAGGTGGTGGAGGAGCTTTTTTCGGCGGCACGGGCCGAGTTCAAGCATCTCGAACACTATTACTTCCACAACTGCCTGTACGAAGGGGTGTGGAAGGACAACCGCCGCCGCTGGGACGCGCAAACGTCGACGATGGACGTGCTCAACACTTACGGACCGGACTACAAGTGCATCTTTGTCGGTGACGCCAGCATGTCACCTTACGAGATCGCCTATGCGGGCGGTGCAAACGAGCACTGGAACGCCGAGCCCGGACAAGTCTGGTTGCAACGCGCGCGCCAGCAATGGCCACATAACCTATGGATCAATCCGACCCCTGAACGACACTGGCATTACACCCAGTCGATCCAGATGATCCGGGAGATTTTTGAGGATGCAATGGTGCCGATGACGCTTGAGGGGATCAGCCGTGGGATCAAGGCCTTGGCGAAATGACCTCGGGCGTTCGTACGCTGTGGAAAGAGCACAAACTGTTACTGACCGCATTCGCGCTTGCTGTGACGGTGATGGTATTCTTCGCTGTGCGTACGGTGATTTTCTGGGTTTACTGGGCCGATCCGGCGCACCGTGAAGAACCCATCGCGGGGTGGATGACCCCGCGCTATGTCGCGCATTCCTGGGCGGTTCCCGCAGAAATCATCCGCGATGCGCTGGCGGTCCCACAAGACACAAAGCGCGTGACGATCAAGGCGCTGGCCGACATGCGCGGCGTGCAGACCGAAGAGATCGTTCGCCAGATCGAGGCGATCATCACAGAGTACCGCGCCGATGAAACGGTGACACGGCCTTGAGCGATGTGCTGTTTGGACTTGTGGCGGATTACGGTGTCTGGGTTTTGGCAGCGTCTTGTTTCTTGTCGTGCCTGTTGGTGCCCATTCCAACCTCGCTGCTGATGCTGGCCGGTGGCGGCTTTGTGGCCGCTGGCGACCTTGACGGCGGAACCGCTTTTGCCGGCGCGTGGATGGGGGCGATGCTGGGTGACCAAACCGGGTTTGCCATCGGGCGGCGTTTTGGCCCCTTTCTCGAACGCTTTGCGACAAAACGTGCCGCACGGAAAAAGCTATATGCAAAAGCCTCGGACATGGTGCGCCGCAAAGGCGAGATCGGTGTTTTCTTCAGCACATGGCTGTTCGCACCGCTTGGACCCTGGGTGAATTTGGCGGCCGGGGCGTCAGGTTTGGGGTGGCTGCGTTTCACGCTGTGGGATTCCGCCGGTGAAGCGATCTGGGTCGCCGGCTACATCGCGCTTGGCTATAGCTTTGCCGGACAATTGACGCTGATTTCTGATCTTACCTCCAGCCTTTCGGGGTTTCTTGCCGCCGGAGCGATCACCCTGTTGCTTGGCTGGATGTTGCTCAAACGGATCAAAAAACGCGGCGCGGGGTCGCGCGCCGTCTAAGGCCGCGGCACAGGGGAACCGTCGCGACCTGCGGGTCGTTGGGTATGGGAACGCAACCCAGAACGGGAGACATACCATGATCAACAAGACAGCAACGGCACATTGGTCCGGCGGCCTGAAAGACGGCAAAGGGCAGATTTCAACGGAATCCGGTGCGCTTTCCACACAACCCTATGGCTTCAACACGCGGTTCGAGGACAAGCCCGGCACCAACCCCGAGGAGCTGATCGGCGCAGCCCATGCCGGGTGTTTTTCGATGGCGTTTTCGATGATCCTTGGCAATTACGATGCCGTGGCGGACGATATCGACACCAAAGCGACCGTCAGCCTTGAGGAAAAAGACGGTGGTTTTGCGATTACGAAAATTCATCTTGAGATGAGCGCGAAAATCCCCGGAATAAGCGACAGCGATTTTCAGGAAGCTGCGAACACGGCTAAGGAAAACTGCCCCGTTTCCAAGGTTTTGGCTGGGGCCGAGATCACGATGGACGCAAAACTCGTCAACTGACCGCTTTGTGACCGGCAAGCATGGCGCACATCCTGTGTCGTGCTTGCCGGGCGCGCCTTTAAGCCCCATATCTTGGGCATGTTGAAATTGACACCCATCCTTCTTGCGATCCTCTACGCGCTTGCCATGTACCATTTCTCGGTCTGGCGCACAAAGCGCGAGCTTGATGCAAAGTCGACTGAACTGGCTGATCCACGCCTCAAGGCATTGACGGATCGCTTGGCCGCAGCGTTGAACCTGGACCGCATCCGTGTGCACATCTACGAAATCGACCCCGTGAACGGACTGGCCGCCCCTGATGGCCGTATCTTCATCACCCGTGGCTTTTACCGCAAATACCAGAATGGCGAAGTGACGGGCGAGGAACTGGCCAGCGTGATCGCACATGAGTTGGGACATGTGGCGCTTGGACATACCCGTCGCCGGATGATCGACTTTTCCGGACAGAACGCATTACGCACAGCCTTGGCTATGGTGTTGTCCCGGTTTTTGCCGGGCATTGGCGTTTTGATTGCAAACTCGGTTGCCACATTGCTGGCCGCCCGCCTGTCACGTGGCGACGAATACGAGGCCGATGCGTATGCTGCGGCGCTGCTGCACAAGGCAGGTATCGGTATCGCGTCACAGAAGTCGTTGTTCCACAAACTGGACGCGCTTACCCAATCGCGCTCTGGTGTGGTGCCAGCTTGGCTTATGTCGCACCCCAAGACGACCGAGCGGATCGAGGCGCTGGAAAAACTCGAAGCGCGCTGGACTGACGCGCAGTCCTGATGCTCTTGCCTTGCCAAATTCGCATCTGCGTCCACACGATCCAGTGAAGGCGCTCTAACTGTCATCCTCCAAGCTTGGATGTTCAACCTGTGTTCAAACCAAGTCCAAGGTCGCGTCTGCCCGGTCCTGCCCATTGACCTGAACAGTCACAAGATGCGGGCCGGGATAGAGGGTAAAGGTCGAGGCCCCCGCTTTCAGGCGGTGCGATTTGGTCATTGTAACTGCCACGCCCGGTTCCAGACGCGCCGTTTTGAGCTTGAACACCTTTTCGCCGCTGCGGCCATTCGGACGGTGAAAGCGGATGCGGTAATCCACCATCACCGGCAAAACCTCAGTGGCGGACAACGTCACGTCTATGGTGAAAGCATCCCCGATTGAGACAGGGTTCGGGTCAAGCCGCAATGACACCGCCACATCACAATCCTGACGATAACCCAGCAGCGCCAGCGCGTCGGCTTCACCGCGTTTGACAGCGGTGCGAAGGGCGTGACGGGTCATCCAATCCAGCTCTTTCGGGGTCTGGCGCGCCTTTGATTGCCACATGCCGAGACGTGCGACCACGCGTTCTGGCGCGTGGCGCGTCAGATCATTCATGTGATTGGCGACGGACCGGGTCACATATCGGGTGGGGTCTGCGTGAAGCGCATCCAGAAAGCGCAGCGGCACCAGCGGATCAAGTTGGATATTCGCGGCCCAAGGCAAACGCGGGCGTGTACCTTCGCTGACCAGCCGGCGCACGTGATAATTCTCGTGTTCCACCCAGCGATCCAGCCGAGCGAGGGTTTCGTCCGGCCAGCGGTTTAGGAAGGGCCGGATATAGAACTCCATCGAAAAGCGTTGGGTCGCGGCCTCCAGCAGATCAAGCGCACGGTCGCGGTGGTCTTCCAGCCCGTGGCGCACCGCAAGAATGCCGGGCACCGCATGGATGAAGCGGCCGAAGTCATCATCTGTGTTGGTGGGGTCAAGGACCGGAGGCATCGCAGCTTCTAGGGCGTCGGCCAGTTCGGGGAACCGGCTGGGCAATTGCGCTTCGATGCAATCGGCCAACCAATCGAGCCGTTCGAGCAGCCCCCGCGATGATAACCCCGCGAGGGCCTCTTTGGTAAAGCGGTCCGGATCGAACCCCGGCAGGACAGCGAATTCCGCCGCCAAACCCCCGATGGTGCGGGCATTGAACAATTCGTCCTTCAGGGAAAACCCTTGTGCCTGCCCTGCCCCGTCCGGTCCCCGCGCCATGCCTTAGATGGTCGCGTTGGTGCCGCCACCGTCGATCAGGATATTCTGGCCCACGATAAAGCCGGAATGCTGCGAACACAGGAACGCGCAGGTCGCGCCGAATTCCTGACGGGTGCCGTAACGCCGCGCGGGAATCGTCCCTTGGCGGTTCTTGCGCGCCTGTTCGACAGAAATGCCCTGCGCCTTGGACACACCGCCATCCAATTGATCAGCGCGGTCCGTGGCATGGATGCCCGGAAGCAGGTTGTTGACGATCACGCCATGTTCGGCGACCTGCCGCGCGGTGCCGGCAACATAACCGGTCAAACCGGTGCGTGCGGCGTTTGACAGGCCCAGTGCCGGAATCGGTGCCTTGACCGATTGTGAGGTGATGTTGACCACCCGGCCCCAGCCGCGATCGATCATGCCCGGCATCAGCGCAGTCATAAGTGCGATCGGCGTCAGCATGTTGGCGTCCAGCGCCTTGATGAAGTCATCACGCGCCCAATCGGACCACAGCCCCGGAGGCGGACCGCCGGCGTTGGTCACAAGAATGTCCACATCTCCCGCAACTTCCAGCACCTTGGCACGGCCGTCTTCGCTGACGATGTCGGCGGCAATGGTCGTGACCTCAACCCCGTAGGCCTTGCGAATGTCCTCGGCTGCGGCCTCGAGCGCGTCGGAGCCCCGTGCATTCATGATAAGATTTACGCCCGCTTCCGCCAACGCTTCGGCACATCCACGGCCAAGACCCTTGCTTGATGCGCATACAAGCGCGCGCTTTCCGCTGATCCCAAGATCCATCCGCTCACTCCCAATTTTTGCTCAGATTTGTCCGTGAAAAGCCACGGCATGCCCTTAGAGGTGCCACATTTCCAGAGGATCTTAAACCCATCCCGACGCAATGTGCGCAATTCGGGAATTACTAAAGAGTTTCTGTTTATGGCTGCTGCCACTGGACCTTTACCACATCGCTTCAAAGCCTGCCCGGCCGACGGGATCCGCGCCGAATTCGGCGTTTGCCGTGGCGATCCGATCCACCACATCCAGGATCTAATCCTTGGCGATACGTTCCTGCCAAAGCGCGACGCGCGTTGGCTCGCCGTGACGACCAACGACGCAGACCACGAAACATTCACATTGGCCATGGCCGCCAATGCCCCGCATGCGCAACTGGTAACCCTTGCCGAAATGATTTTCATGTCGATCACGGGTCAACGGATCGACGTCTACGCAGCAGTCTGCAACGGCCAGCTCTATTTCGTGTCGGAAACCGGATTCCGCACAAGCGTGGAATACATCCTCATCGATATTCAGCGCCGCGAAGACGCGGTTGTCCCGGCAATCCTGCCAAAGGACGACCCGGTGACGCTGCCAATGACCAGACCGCATGCGCCACAGACTGCAAACCAGACCCTGCGACTGATCGGCTGATCGACGCGGCTTATAGACAAGTCGCCCTGCGCCGCCTATATGCGCGCCCATGCTGGACACCGTTTCAAATCGCCCTGATCTGCCCGCCGAAATCGCTCGGCGGCGCACCTTTGCCATCATCTCGCACCCGGACGCCGGCAAGACGACCCTGACAGAGAAGTTTCTTCTGTACGGCGGTGCGATCCAGATGGCGGGTCAGGTTCGCGCCAAGGGCGAAGCACGACGCACACGGTCGGATTTCATGAAGATGGAGCAGGACCGGGGCATTTCGGTCTCGGCCTCTGCGATGTCCTTTGATTTCAGGAACTTCCGGTTCAACCTTGTGGACACTCCCGGGCACTCGGATTTTTCCGAGGACACCTATCGCACGCTCACCGCAGTGGACGCCGCCGTCATGGTCATCGACGGCGCTAAAGGTGTGGAAAGCCAGACGCAAAAGCTGTTTGAAGTGTGCCGCCTGCGCGACCTGCCAATCCTGACATTCTGTAACAAGATGGACAGGGAAAGCCGCGATACCTTTGATATTATTGACGAGATTCAAGAGAATCTTGCCATTGATGTGACCCCCGCCAGTTGGCCGATCGGGGTTGGTCGGGACTTCATGGGGTGCTACGACATGCTCCGTGACCGGCTTGAACTCATGGACCGCGCGGATCGCAATAAGGTCGCCGAAAGCATTGAAATCAATGGGCTTGATGACCCCAAGCTAGAGCAAAACGTGCCCGCGCACCTGCTGGCAAAACTACGAGAAGAGGTCGAGATGGCGCGCGAGCTGTTGCCCGCGTTGAACCCGCAAGCGGTCCTTGAAGGGCACATGACACCGATCTGGTTTGGCTCGGCGATCAACAGCTTCGGCGTCAAGGAATTGATGGACGGGATCGGAACGTACGGCCCGGAACCGCAGCCACAAAAAGCGACGCCACGACAAATTCTACCTGAAGAAACAAAGGTTTCCGGATTTGTCTTCAAAGTTCAGGCGAACATGGATCCCAAGCACCGCGACCGCGTGGCGTTTGTTCGACTGGCCTCGGGGCACTTTAACCGCGGTATGAAGCTGACCCATGTGCGGTCAAAAAAACCGATGTCGATCACAAACCCGGTGCTGTTTCTGGCCTCCGACCGCGAGCTGGCCGAAGAGGCATGGGCCGGTGACATCATCGGTATTCCGAACCACGGGCAATTGCGCATCGGTGACACGTTGACCGAAGGCGAGGCGCTCAAGGTGATGGGCATACCGTCCTTTGCGCCCGAGCTGTTGCAGACCGTGCGCGCGGGCGATCCGCTCAAATCCAAGCATCTCGAAAAGGCGCTGATGCAATTCGCCGAAGAAGGTGCCGCCAAGGTGTTCAAGCCGATGATCGGCTCGGGATTCATCGTAGGCGTCGTGGGCGCGCTGCAATTCGAGGTGTTGGGCAGCCGGATCGAGCTGGAATACGGACTGCCCGTTCGGTTCGAAGCATCGCAATTCACCTCTGCCCGCTGGGTCCATGGTGACAAATTGGCGGTGGACAAGCTGGTCAACGCCAACAAGCAGCACATGGCTGAGGACAATGACGGAGACGTCGTGTACCTCACCCGCCTGCAATGGGACATCGACCGGATCGGGCGCGACTATCCTGACGTGACCCTGTCGGCGACCAAGGAAATGATGGTCTGACCCAAGCCCGTTCAAACGGGCTTGATCAAGGCATTTTCAAATGCCTTTTCCATTGATCAGACCGCAGCGAAGCGGCACTCTGCACGTATGAGCAGTCAAAAACCATCGCCAAACCCGGCATATCCAAACGGGATGGCGGGCATCCTTGAGCAGATGAATGCACGGCGCGCGCCTTTGAGCTTTGCCGAAGGAGAATCCTTGCCTCCGTTGGACTGCGACCTTCAGGCACTCGCCGGAACGCGGGTGTCCGTGCCCGATGAGAGCACCCGCGCCCTGTCCGACAACGCCCGCAAAAGCTGGGACATCGCACACGAACTTGACGGCCAGAACGCCTTGCTGCACCTGAATGGTCTCTTGATCGCGCATCTGCGTAAGCGCAGCCAGCCGCCCCATACTGCGGACCTGTTCCTGCGGCTCTGGGCCGAACATGCGGACCTGCTTTTGACCGAGATGGACCTGCCTTGGAAAGTTTCGAGCCTGACGACTTTTGGCGATCATGGCACCACACCAGCACAGCGCAGCACCGGTCTGGCGCTGTCGACCCTGTTCGGCGCAATGAAACTTTATGAAAGCGAACGGCTCTATTCCGGACGCGAGGCGGATCGACCCTTTACGCTGGATGGGCGTGCAAGTGGGCCACTGCCCTTGCAGATGAACGCGTTTTCACTTCAGGACGGTGGGCTGGATGCAAACCTGATCGGCCGGCTGTGGGACGAGGCTGAGACCGACCCGGTGATCCGCCCCTTGGCGCAGGACATGCTGCAACGGCTGGTCGACGACCCGCGCACCGTCTTCCACCGCCTGCACCGCTTGCGCGTCCGCAAACTGCGACGGGATGATCAGCCGGACACCGACACCGAAGCGGAACATGGCATCACGCTGCCCGTGCAGCCGGTCTCAGCCAAGACCCCCACCTGGGGGGTGGTTTGCACCACAAACGCGCCGCTTTTGGATGTTGCACGCTTTGTCGCGCATCATCTCGATATCGGCGCGGGTCATGTTTATCTCTATCTTGACGCACCCGATCCGGATGTCTGTGCGTTGCTCAAGGATCATCCGAAGGTCACGGTAACGGTCTGCGATGCCGCCTATTGGAAAAGGAAGGGCAAGAACCGGCCCGACGCCCACCAGTTGCGGCAGACTTTCAACGCCACGCAGGCACTGAAACAGGCGCATCAGCATGTGCATTGGCTTGGGCATATCGACACTGACGAGTTCATCCTCAGCCCCAAGAAACTGTCCACCCTGTTGAAGTCAGTGCCCGATGAGATGGCCGGTGCGCGGCTTTATCCGGCCGAAGCGCTTGCAGCCCGGGATGCCAAAGACATGCCGCGCCATTTTAAACTGCGGACAACAGGCGATGACGTGCCGCCCACAGCCGTCACCGAGATTTACCCGACCTTTGGCAGTTATGTGCGCGGTGGGTTCCTGAGCCATCTTGCAGGCAAGGTGTTCGCCCGCACCGGTTTGGGCAATGTCCGACTGGCCATTCACCGACTGCGTCTCAAGGGGGAAGACGTGCTCAACACGGCGACGCTTGATGGCGCGTTCGTGGGCCACCTGCACGCGCCGAACTGGGACAACTTCATCGAAAAGCTGGAATTCAGACAGGCCCAAGGGTCATATCGCGTGAAATCGGACGACGCGCTCAAGAATACCGGCCATTTGCTGCGCTACCTCCGCGACGAAGAAGGCGAGGACGGCTTGCGCCTGTTCTTCACCGAAGTCTGCGAGGACACCCCCGATCTGCGGGCGCGCCTGAAGAAACACGGTTTGTTGCTGACACCAAAGTTCAACCCGGACGCGGCGGTGGAACGGGTGTTCGGCCTATCCCTGTCGGACTGACGACCTGCAGCGCCTTTCTGCCGGGCTGTGGAATTGTTGCTGCTTTGACACCAAAACCTGCTAGGGAACGGCACATCAGCGCAGTCCGGATGCGCCTCATTGACCCCACCGCCTTCCAAGAGTACATACGCGGGGCATCGAGACTGTGGACAACCACAGGGCCATACGGGCCGGATGGCAACAGACGCACGGGCGTAGTCAGTCCGTGAATAACGGATACACATGACAAAATTCTCTGAGTTGAACCTCAACCCGAAAGTCCTGAAAGCTATTGAAGAGGCGGGCTACGACACGCCCACCCCCATTCAGGCAGGCGCCATTCCCCCGGCTTTGGAAGGACGTGACGTCCTTGGCATCGCGCAAACGGGAACTGGCAAGACCGCAAGCTTTACGCTGCCGATGATTACACTGCTCGCCCGTGGACGCGCCCGCGCCCGAATGCCACGCAGTCTTGTTCTGTGCCCGACCCGCGAATTGGCGGCCCAGGTCGCTGAGAACTTCGACACCTATGCCAAGCACGTAAAGCTGACCAAGGCTCTGCTGATCGGCGGGGTCAGCTTTAAAGAACAAGATTTGCTAATCGATAAAGGCGTCGACGTGCTGATCGCCACACCCGGCCGTTTGCTGGACCATTTCGAACGCGGCAAGCTGCTGCTAACGGGTGTGCAGGTGATGGTCGTCGACGAGGCCGACCGCATGCTGGACATGGGGTTCATCCCAGATATCGAACGCATTTTCTCGCTCACACCGTTCACACGCCAGACGCTGTTCTTCTCGGCCACCATGGCGCCAGAGATCGAACGGATCACCAACACCTTCCTGTCGGCCCCGGCCCGCATCGAAGTGGCCCGTCAGGCCACAGCGTCCGAGACAATCGAACAGGGTGTGGTGATGTTCAAGGCATCGCGCCGCGACCGCGAAGGCACGGAAAAGCGCGCGCTCTTGCGCAAGATGATCGAAGGTGAAGGCGACGCCTGCTCGAACGCGATCATCTTCTGCAACCGCAAGTCAGACGTGGATATCGTTGCAAAATCGCTCAAGAAATACGGTCTGGACGCGGCACCCATCCATGGCGATCTGGACCAGTCCCAGCGGACAAAGACGCTGGAAGGCTTCCGAGAAGGCACGTTGCGCTTCCTCATCGCCTCGGACGTGGCCGCACGCGGGCTGGATGTACCTGCAGTGAGCCATGTGTTCAATTTCGATGTCCCCAGCCATGCCGAGGACTACGTGCACCGCATCGGCCGTACCGGACGAGCCGGTCGCAAGGGCAAGGCGATGATGATCTGCGGCGCGAAAGACGAAAAGAATTTCGACGCCATCGAAAAGCTGATCCAGAAAGAAATCCCGCGCATCGATAACCCGCTGGTCCAAACCGAAGCCGCGCCATCAGCGGACGAGACACCGGACGAAAAGAAAGACAGCAAACCCCGTCGTTCTCGTGGGGGACGTGGCCGTTCAAAACCAGTCGAGACGGCGCAAGACGTTCAGGTTGAGACACAAGTCCCGGTTCAGGCCGAGGCTCCGAAAGAACTTGCAAAGGTTGAAAACCGCGACGACGCGCCAAAACAGGATCAGGATCGGTCCCGCAACCGCCGCAACGATCGCGGCGGACGGAATGATCGCGGTGGCCGCGACAGCAATGTCGTGGGCATGGGCGACCACATGCCATCCTTCATCGCGCTGAGCTTTGACGAACGCCGCGCTGGCTGACCAAGGGGCGCGTTTCCGTCAACGGAAACGCGGCGATGCGATGACGCATCGCCCTCCTAGATCGGACGCAGGATCTCCTGACAGATGGCTGGTAGATCCTCGAACCGGTCAAACGCCCGATCATGCGGGATCGCGTCAACCGGCTTGGTTCGGATGCCTTCGGTGAAGAACGCAAACGACACTCCAGCCCGCTGCGCCGTTTCCGCATCAACATCGCTGTCCCCGACATAAACACCCATGTCAGCCCCCATCTGCTCAAACGCCAGATGCAGGGGGGCCGGATCGGGCTTGCGCACCGGCAATGTGTCGCCCGCAATGATCACGTCGAACCACTTGGTCAAATCAAGCGCATCCAACACAGCCGCCAATGGCCCACCGGGTTTGTTTGTGCAGATACCCAGCTTATAGCCTTCGGCCTTGAGCGCCTTCACCGCGTCCAATGCACCCGGAAACACCGTGGTCAGACCTGTGCTGGCTTTGTAATGCGTGATGAACTCGACCATCAGCGCGTCATACTCTGCCGCATCAAGCGCTGTCGCCGCGATCAGCCGATCAAGAAACACCCGCTCCCCCATACCGACGAACCCGCCGATCTGTGTTTGAGGCAGCGGAAGCATGCCATGATCTGCCAAAAGCGCATTGGCCGCTGCCGCGATATCAGGAAGGCTGTCGATCAGCGTCCCGTCAAGGTCGAAGACAACCGCGCGCGTCATGCAAGCCTGCTGATCACAACGGTCACTTCGGGCTTCTTGCCGATTTCGTTCTGCGTCGTCTGGCGCGCGATCCGGCGCAGCCCTTCTTCGAGCTTGTCATCGTCGGTGATGGTCTTGGCCCCGGCCCGACCGATAAACTGTGACAGGTCTTCTTCCAGCGCGTCGACCAACGGCGCGTTGCTGCGGCCGATCTCCGGCAAGCCCATGACTTCGCACCACGGCTCGCCCAGCAATTCGTCGTCTTCGTCCAGAATGACCGTGACAATCACATGCCCGTTCAGCGCCATGCGGATACGGTCGCGCACGATCCCGTCCAAGGCCCCGATCTTGACCGAGCCGTCCAGATAGGTGCGCCCCGTTTCAACATATTCGGCCACGGTCGGCTCATTTCCACTGAGGTCGATCATCATGCCATTCACTGCCAGAACGCCCTTGCGTCCGCCAGCCCCGGCAACCTTCACATGTTCGCGCAGATGGCGATGTTCGCCATGCATCGGCACAACCAGTTGCGGGTTCACGACGGCATGCATGGTTTCCAGATCAGGACGGTTCGCATGGCCAGACACGTGGTATTTGCCAGAGCTGTCATCGACCACGTCCACCCCCTGCTCGGAAAACGCGTTCATGATCTGGATCACGCCACGTTCATTCCCGGGAATCGTTTTCGACGAGAACAGGAACATATCCCCTTCGGCCATTGTCAGACCTTGGTACTTGCCACGCGCAAGCTGCGCCGAGGCCGCACGCCGTTCGCCCTGGCTCCCAGTGACGATCAACATCAGGTTCTCGCGCGGGATCTGTGTGGCCTCTTCCGGGCTGATCACCGTTGGGAAATCCGCCAAAACGCCGGTCTTGATCGACGCTTCGATCATCCGCCGCATCGCGCGGCCCAATAGGCAGACCGATCGCCCAGCCCGAACCGCTGCTTCGGCCAGAGTTTTGACACGCGCCACGTTGGAGGCAAAAGTGGTCGCCACAACCATGCCCTTGGCATCGCGCACCAGCGTTTCGATCTCAGGACCAACGGTCGCCTCTGACCGACCTTCATGCAAAGAGAACACATTGGTGGAATCGCAAATCAGTGCTTTCACACCCGGTTTGCCGATCTCTTCCCAAAGCGCCCGGTCAAACGCCTCGCCGACAACCGGCGTTTCATCGATCTTGAAGTCGCCCGAATGCACCAAGCGCCCCTTTGGCGTGTCGATCACCAGACCCGAACTTTCGGGAATGGAATGCGAGATTGGCAAGAACCCCACCTTGAACGGCCCGGCTTCAACGGTTTCGGGCCAAGGCGACACGGTCCGTACGGTTTCCGGCGACTGCCCCGCATCCTCCATCTTGAGCCGCGCGATATGCGCCGTGAAGGCCCGCGCGTAGATTGGCGCACCAAGCTCTTCCCAGAAGTGCCCAACAGCGCCCACATGGTCCTCATGGGCGTGGGTGATAAAGATCGCCTCGAGCTGGTGACGGCGTTCCTTCAGCCATGTGATGTCCGGAAGGATCAGATCGACTCCCGGTGTCCCATCCATGTCTGGAAAGGTCACACCGAGATCAACAAGGATCAGCCTTTCCTGACCCGGCTTGCCATAGCCATAGACATAGGCATTCATGCCAATTTCGCCGGCCCCGCCAAGGGGCAGGTAGATGATCCGTTCACCGCTCATGTTTTATCCGTTTTCTGTGTTATACGCGTGTATGACCGTCAGACCATGCATGGTCAGGTCATCTTCAATTGTGTCAAATAGCAGCTCACCCTGCGCGAACAAGGGCGCAAGCCCACCGGTGCCGATCACCTTCATCGGACGGCCATATTCAGCCTTGATGCGCGTTGTGATCCCTTGGATCAGCCCGACATAGCCCCAGAAGACACCCGACTGGATACAGGCCACTGTGTTGGTGCCGATCACACGCTCCGGCTGCGAGATATCCACATGCGGCAGCGCTGCAGCACCCTGGTGCAACGCCTCGAGGCTCAGGTTCACCCCCGGAGCGATCACCCCCCCGACATAAGCGCCATCCTCGGCCACAACGTCAAAATTCGTCGCCGTGCCAAAATCGACCACAACGCAGTCGCCACCATGCCGGTCGAATGCCGCCACCGCATTGGCCAGCCGGTCCGGCCCCACGCCGGTGCCCACATCGACCCGAGGCGGATGGGGCAACAGACATTCAGGCTTGCCCACAACGATGGGACGCACACCAAAGAACCGGTCAGAGAAGACTCGCAGGTTCCATACAACGCGCGGCACTGTCGACGAGATGATCACATCGGTGATATCCGGTTCGATCTTGTAATGGCCGATCAGGGTCGAGAACCACGTGAAATAGGCATCCGCAGTGCGCCCGTGATGGGTCGACGTGCGCAAGGTGCAAAGAAAGCGCGTGCCATCCCAGATCGAAAACACGGTATTGGTATTGCCACAGTCAATGCACAGAAGCATGGCCTTGCCCCTTAAAAGAAAATATCCGCCGCGGCGATCGCCTGACGGCCTGCAGCGGTGTTTAAGACGATCCGGCCCTCGGCGTCCACAGTCTCGAACGTGCCCGTGACCTCGCGGTCGCCCATCCGCGCGGTGACAACCTCCCCCAACCGTGCCGCGCGGGTCAGCCATGCCTCCCGGATGGGCGCAAACCCGTAGGTCACGAATTGCGCATCATGTCGCGCATAGGCCGCAGCAAGAATGTCAAGGAACACCTCTGGCAACACCTCGACCCCAAGACCGGACAGCACAGAGACCGGCACCACAGCACGGGCCTCCACTTCGGAAGACGCGGGCGCTGCAATCAAGTTCACACCGATCCCAATCGCCAAATGCGACCCGAGGCTTTCCAGCAGAATACCCGCCACCTTGCCTCCGGTCAAAAGCACATCATTCGGCCATTTGAGCGTCAGCCCATCGACACGGCCCGACACCCCAACCAAAGCATCATAAAGCGCGAGCGCCGCCACAAAGCTGCGCAAGGCGCGCTTTTCCGGCGCGTCCGAGGTTGGCAGCACCAAAGTGGCCGCAAAGTTGCCCTCAGGGTTGACCCAGGCGCGGCCACGCCGTCCCCGTGCCGCGGTCTGCCGCAGCGCGCAAATCCAGGTGGGCCCCGCCAAACCGGTTGCCTGTCGCCCGGCCTCAAGCATCGTGCTGTCCACTTCGGCCAGCACCTGCCGCCCATATCCCAAAGGCCAATCAGACAAGATCACCCGCTCCTTCATCTTGCCAGATAAACACCCGCCGGAGGCATCGCGACCCGCGCAGCGGGGCGCAAAAAACAAAGTGACGCGCCAATGGCGCGTCACTGTCTTTTAACAAGAAAGCCGGTTTAGTTGACAAGGGTCGCCGCAGCAGCCGCAGCCGCACCTTCGATCCCGAACAGGTTGACCACGCCGACCACCATGATCACCGCGCTTGCCATCAGCATGCCCCAGAGTATCGGAGACCGGCTGCTGTCCAACGCGTCATCACGCTCTTCGCCGAAATACATGTAGAAGACGATCCGCAGGTAGTAGAACGCCCCGATCACCGACGCGATCACGCCGGCAATCGCCAGCCACGCTAGCCCGGCCTCGTAGGCCGCGCGCAGCACATAGAGCTTGCCAAAGAAGCCCACCAGCGGCGGCACACCGGCCAAGCTGAACAGCAGCACCAGCATCGCCAGCGCCTTGCCCGGCTCACGCTTGGAATACATGTTCAGAGACCCGATGTTCGACACCGGCTGACCGTCGCGGTGCATCGACAGGATAAAGGCAAATGTGCCGACATTCATAGTGACGTAGATCGCCATATAGATCAGCATCGCCTGCACGCCGAACGCGGTGCCTGCCGCCAGCCCCATCAGGGCATAGCCCATATGCGCGATGGACGAAAACGCCATCAGACGCTTGATGTCGGTCTGGCCGATGGCGGCGATGGCCCCAAGGAACATCGACAGCACCGACAGCAGCGCGATCACCTGGCTCCAATCGCTGACTGCCGCACCGAAGGCGTCGTGCATGACGCGCGCGAACAGGGCCATTGCGGCAACCTTGGGTGCGGTAGCAAAGAACGCGGTGACCGGCGTGGGCGAGCCTTCGTAGACGTCGGGTGTCCACATGTGGAACGGCACGGCCGAAACCTTGAACGCAAGACCAGAAATCAGGAATACCAGACCGAAGAGCAGACCAAGCGACAGATCGCCATGTACCGCCGTCTGGATGATCCCCGAGAAAAGCGTTGTGCCGGAATAGCCATAAACGAGCGAGGCACCATAAAGCAGAAGGCCGGAGGATAGCGCACCCAGCACAAAGTACTTGAGGCCCGCCTCGGTCGACTTCAGGCTGTCGCGGCGCAAGGATGCAACCACATACAGTGCGAGCGATTGCAGTTCGAGCCCCATATAAAGCGCCATCAGGTCACCTGCGGACACCATCATCATCATGCCCACAACCGCCAGTGCGATCAGCAGCGGATATTCGAACCGCAGGAGCCCGCGTCGGGTCATGTAGGCTTCGGACATCAGCAGCACGGCGGCGGCAGAGACAAGGATCACCACCTTGGCAAAGCGCGCAAACCCGTCATCCACGAACATCCCATTGAAGGCAATGTTGGTCCCTGCCCCATTCAGCCCGATCCAGACCGCAAGGGCAAGGAACAGACCGCTCGTCACCCAGACCAGCAGCGACGCAGCCCCATCCTTGACAGTGTAGACCGCGCCCAGAAGTGCCAGCATCGCATAAACGGCCAGCACGATTTCCGGCAGGATGATACCCAGATCAGCCGAGAGCATAGCCCAGCCCCCTTATTCGCTATGCGCGACTTGCGTGGCGAGATCCGCCTCCGCAACCGCGACTTGATAGTTTGAAACCAGCGCTTCGACCGACGGTCCGATCGTATCGAGGATCGGGGCCGGATAGACGCCAAAGAGGATCGTCGCCACGACCAGCGGCGCAAAGATCGCCCGCTCGCGGCGTGACATGTCGGTGATGGTCTTCAGGCTTTCCTTGATCAGGTCGCCCATGACCACCCGACGATAAAGCCACAGCGCATAAGCGGCCGACAGGATCACACCGGATGTGGCCACAGCCGCAACCCATGTGTTGACCTGGAAGATGCCCATCAGCGTCAGGAATTCACCGACAAAGCCCGATGTCCCCGGCAGGCCGACATTGGCCATGGTGAACAGCATGAAGATCAGCGCATAGGCCGGCATCCGGTTTACCAGACCGCCATAAGCGTCGATGTCCCGTGTGTGCATCCGGTCATAAATCACACCAACGCACAGGAAGAGCGCGCCCGAGATGAAGCCGTGGCTGATCATCTGGAAAATCGCACCATCAATACCCTGCTGGTTGGCGGCAAAAATGCCCATTGTCACATAGCCCATGTGGGCGACGGACGAATAGGCGATCAGCTTTTTCATGTCTTCCTGCACCAGTGCAACCAACGAGGTGTAGACAATCGCAATCGCCGACATCCACAGCACCAACGGTGCCAGCACATCCGATCCCACCGGGAACATCGGCAGGCTGAACCGCAAGAAGCCGTAGCCGCCCATTTTCAGCAGGATCGCAGCCAGAACAACAGACCCAGCGGTCGGGGCCTGAACGTGCGCATCCGGCAACCATGTGTGGACCGGCCACATCGGCATCTTGACAGCAAACGATGCGAAGAAGGCAAGAAACAGAAGCGTCTGCATGCCGCCCACAATCTGAATGCCAAGAAGCGAGAAGCTTTCCGACCCAAACTGGTGCACAAGCAACTGTTCGATATCGGTGGTCCCCGCGTCCGAGAACATGGCGACCATTGCCACCAGCATCAGAACCGATCCAAGGAAGGTGTAGAGGAAGAACTTGAACGACGCGTAGATGCGGTTCTTGCCACCCCAGATGCCGATTATCAGGAACATCGGGATCAGGCCCGCCTCAAAAAAGAGGTAGAACAGCACCAGATCAAGCGCCATGAACACGCCCAGCATGAGCGTTTCCAAAAGCAGGAATGCGATCATGTATTCCTTGACGCGGGTGTTCACGTCCCAGCTTGCCGCAATCACCAACGGCATCATGAACGTTGTGAGCATGACGAACAGAACCGAAATCCCATCGACACCCATCTTGTATTGCAGGCCCAACAACCACTCGGCCTGTTCGACCATCTGGAACCCGGTGTTCTGGGGATCGAACTGGAGCAGGATGAAAAGCGAGATCAGGAAGGTGGCCGAGGTCGCAATCAACGCCAACCACTTGGCGTTCCGATTGGCCGCCTCATCGTCGCCCTGCAGGAAGACCAGCAGGATCACAGCCGCCAGTGCTGGCAGGAACGTGACAATGGAAAGAAGGTTATCCATCAGCGTGCTCCTCCGCTCAGCGTCATCCATGTGACAAGGGCTGCGATGCCGATCACCATGAAGAAGGCATATGTGAAGATGTAACCAGACTGCGCCTTACCAGCGAGCCGCGTGAGCATCGGGATAAAGCCCATGGCGACCCCGTTGATCGACCCGTCGATGACATTGCCGTCGCCGCGCTTCCACAGCACGCGCCCGAGCATGCTGGCGGATTTGACGAAAAGGAAATCGTAAATCTCGTCGAAATACCATTTGTTCAGCAGGAACAGGTACAGCGGACGCTGGCTTTCGGCCAAGCGCTTGGGCAGCTTTGGATTGACGATGTAGAACCAGTAGGCGCTCGCAAGACCAAGCAGCATCGCGATGAACGGGCTGACCTTGACCCATTTCGGCACTTCATGCGCTTCGTTTATGATGTCGTTATCGGGGCCGACATAGATGGCACCCTCGCCCGGCTGACCGGCAAAGACATAGTGATGCTCGCCACCTTTGGCCTCTTCGGCGTGTCCGGCATCGGCCGCAGCCGTCTCACCGTGGCCTTCGCCCTCGGCGGAATGCTCACCGGCTTCGGCATAAGGCACACCAAAGAACTTGGCGACACTGTCGGTATGACCGAAGAAGCTGTTGTACCAGATGGCCCCGGCAAAGATCGACCCAAGGCTTAGAACGCCCAGCGGGATCAGCATAATCATCGGGCTTTCATGCGCGTGTTCATGCGTGTGCTTGTCGCCGCGCGGCTTGCCGTAGAAGGTCAGGAACATCAGACGCCAGCTGTAGAAGCTTGTGAACAGCGCCGCGACAACCAGCATCCAGAAGGCATAGCCCATCGGACCCGCGGCATAGGCGCTCTCGATCACCGCATCCTTGGACGCGAAGCCAGCAAAGCCGATCCATCCGGTGAGCGGGATACCAACACCGGTGATGGCCAGCGTGCCGATCATCATCGCGCCGAACGTGTACGGGATCTTTTTCCGCAGGCCGCCATAGTTCCGCATGTCCTGCTCGTGATGCATCGCGTGAATGACCGACCCTGCGCCAAGGAACAACATGGCCTTGAAGAACGCGTGCGTGAACAGGTGGAACATCGCCACGCTATAGGCGCCAACGCCTGCGGCCACGAACATATACCCCAGCTGAGACATGGTCGAATACGCGATCACGCGCTTGATGTCGGTCTGCACCAACCCGATGGTCGCCGCGACAAAGGCAGTCGACGCACCAAGGAAGGTCACGAACACCATCGCTTCAGGCGCAAACTCCATCAGCGGCGACATGCGGCAGACAAGGAACACACCCGCCGTCACCATGGTGGCCGCGTGGATCAGCGCGGACACCGGGGTCGGGCCTTCCATCGCGTCCGGCAGCCACGTGTGCAGGAACAATTGTGCCGATTTGCCCATTGCGCCGATGAACAGCAGGAAGGCAATCAGATTGGCCGCGTTCCATTCGGTCCAGAGGAAGGTCAGCTGTGTCTCGGCCAGCGTCGGCGCGGCTGCAAAGATGGCGTCAAAGCGGATGCTGTCGACAAGGAAGAACAGCGCGAAGATACCAAGCGCGAAGCCGAAATCGCCCACCCGGTTGACCACGAAGGCCTTGATTGCGGCGGCGTTGGCAGACGGCTTGCGGTAGTAGAAGCCGATCAGCAGGTAGGACGCGACGCCCACGCCTTCCCAGCCAAAGAACATCTGAACAAGGTTGTCCGATGTCACCAGCATGAGCATGGCGAAGGTAAAGAACGACAGATAGGCAAAGAAGCGCGGCTTGTAGCTTTCGCCTTCTTTCCACTGCGGGTCGTGATCCATGTAGCCAAAGCTATAAAGATGCACGAGCGCCGACACCGTGGTCACGACGATCAGCATGGTCGCGGTCAGACGGTCCAGACGGATCGCCCACTCGGTGCTCAGCGTACCGGACTCGATCCAGCGCAGGATGTTGATGGTCTCGGTGACGCCGTCATGGGTCAGGAAGACGATCCACGAAAGCACACAGGCAAAGAACAGAAGACCCGTGGCCACCCATTGCGCGGCGGTCTCTCCGATGAACTTCCAGCCAAAGCCACACAGAATGGCGCCGACCAGCGGGGAAAACAGGATAAGCGTTTCCATGATCGTCAGCCCTTCATCACGTTAACGTCTTCAACCGCGATAGAGCCACGGTTGCGGAAGAAACAGACGAGGATGGCAAGGCCGATGGCCGCTTCGGCCGCCGCGACCGTGAGCACGAACAAGGTGAACACCTGCCCCACCAGATCGCCAAGGAAACTCGAGAACGCGACAAGGTTGATGTTCACCGCGAGCAGCATCAGTTCGATGCTCATCAGCAGGATGATCACGTTCTTGCGGTTCAGGAACAGCCCGAAAATCCCGATCACGAACAGCACGGCTGCCACCGTCAGGTAATGCTCAAGTCCTATCATCACGTCCCTCCGGGGTGTGCCCCGTCGTTTTCTTTGTCAAAGCGCCCCAAACGGATCGGGGCCGCGTATCTTTAGAGGCCCTGTCCGGGCTTCACGTCTTTCAGTTCCATCGCCTTGGCCGGGTCGCGGTACATCTGCGCCAGCACGTTCTGGCGCTTGACGTCCGACCGGTGGCGCAGTGTCAGAACAATCGCGCCGATCATCGCCACCAGCAGGATCAGACCCGCAAGCTGGAAGAGCAGAAAATACTGATCGTAGAGGATCATGCCCAACGCTTCGGTGTTGTGCCGGTCTACCGGAACCACCTGCGCGCGCAGACCCTCGGCCGCTGCGTTGCTTTCCCATGCGCCAAAAGCCAGCGCGAATTGCATCAGGATGATGACCCCAAACAGCAGCGCCAGTGGCACATAACGCGCCATCTCGGCCTTAAGTTCGGCGAAATCCACATCCAGCATCATCACGACGAACAGGAACAGAACCGCCACCGCGCCCACGTAGACGATCACCAGCAGCATCGCCACGAATTCCGCGCCCAGAAGCACGAACAATCCGGCAGAGGACAGGAAGGCGAGGATCAGCCACAGCACCGAGTGTACCGGATTGCGGCTTATTACTGTGAACAGCCCACCCGCAATGGTGCAAATGGCAAAGAGGTAGAAGGCAAAGACGCTCATGTCTCGTCATCCTTTTTGTCGTCTTCCATGACATCCCGCGCAAGTTCCATCGCGCGGGTCATGGCGGGTATACCGGCGAACATCGACATCTGGGCGATGGTCTCGGCAATCTCGTCTTTGGTGGCACCTGCGGCCAAAGCGTGTCGCACGGTCATGCGCACCTGCGTATCGGCCTGCGCGCCTTGCATTGTCAGACCGGCCAACGTCAGCAGCAGCCGCGTCTTGGCATCCAGCCCGTCTTTGCTGATCCCCTTGCCGAACCACATTTCCATGGCGTCTTTCGGCATGGTCGGCCACATTTTTTCAAACCCCTTGGGGTCGAATGACGACAGCGCCGGATTGAACGCTTTCGCCATTTCCTGCGCCTGCTGCATCATCAGCTCAAAAGGGGTTTTCGGATCGGTCATCGGTACGGCGCATCCAGTTCGAGGTTGCGCGCGATCTCGGCTTCCCAGCGGTCGCCGTTGTCCAAAAGCTTGGCCTTGTCGTAATAGAGCTCTTCGCGCGTTTCGGTCGAAAACTCGAAGTTCGGCCCTTCGACGATGGCATCCACCGGGCACGCCTCCTGGCAGAAACCGCAATAGATGCACTTGGTCATGTCGATGTCATAGCGCGTGGTGCGGCGCGAGCCGTCGTCGCGGGGTTCCGCATCAATCGTGATCGCTTGTGCCGGGCAGATCGCCTCACACAGTTTGCACGCAATGCAACGCTCTTCGCCGTTGGGATAGCGACGCAGCGCATGCTCGCCTCGGAACCGCGGCGACAGCGGGCCTTTTTCGTGCGGATAGTTCAGCGTTGCCTTGGGCGCGAAGAAATACTTTAGGCCAAGCTTCATGCCCTGATAAAAGTCCTGCAACAAGAAGTACTTGGCGGCGCGTCCGTAGTCGATCTGCGTCATCGTTGCTCTCCTTATACCCAGCGCGCAAATGCGCCCCAGAACCAGTCGAATTTTGCTGCAAACGCCACGAAGACCACCCAAGCAAGGCTGAACGGAAGGAACACTTTCCAACCAATGCGCATCAGCTGGTCATAGCGGTAACGGGGCGTGATCGCCTTTACCATCGCGAAGATGAAGAAGAAGAAAGCCATCTTGCCGACCATCCACAGCGCACCATCCGGCAGCCCGGGAATGGGCGACAGCCAGCCACCGAAGAACAACAGGGACATCAGCGCGCACATCAGGAAGATGGCTATGTATTCCCCCGCCATGAACAGCAGGAAGGGCGTAGACGAGTATTCCACCTGATAGCCCGCAACCAGTTCGGATTCCGCTTCGGGAAGGTCGAAAGGCGGGCGGTTGGTTTCAGCCAAGGCACTGATCAAGAACAAGAACACCATCGGGAAATGCGGCAGCCAGTACCACGAAAAGAACCCGTAATCCCCGTCCTGCGCCCGCACGATGTCACCAAAATTCATCGATCCGGTTGAGATGATGATGCCGATAATGATCAAACCCAGCGACACTTCGTAGGAAATCATCTGCGCGGCAGACCGCAACGAGCCAAGGAACGGATATTTCGAGTTCGACGCCCAACCGCCCATGATCACGCCGTAAACTTCGAGCGAGGACACGGCAAAAACGAACAGGATCGCCACGTTGATGTCAGACAGAACCCAGCTGTCATTGAACGGGATCACCGCCCAAGCCACCATCGCAAGCACGAAACTGGTCATTGGGGCGAGCATGAACACCGGCTTGTCTGCACCCGCAGGCACAACCACTTCCTTGACGACGTATTTCAGCGCGTCAGCCACGGTTTGCAGCAGGCCGTAAGCGCCAACTACGTTGGGTCCGCGCCGCATCTGGACAGCGGCCCAGATTTTGCGGTCGCCATAGACGAGGAAGAGAAGGCTGACCATCACAAAGCCCAGTACCGCAAGACACTGTGCGACGATGATCACGCCGATCCCTAGGGGGGTGGTAAAGAAGTCAGCCATCACGTCCTCAAACCATCGGTATTCCGTTTTCAACGCAGGAGGCGGTCACGACTTCGGCGTCGATGGTCCGCACCCCACGGGGCAGCGCCGGCGAGATGGTGTAAACCGCATCTCCTCGCCATAGGCCAGCCTCTTCGTATACATTTGTGCGCAAATGCCGCGCAAACCCGTAACCCCGGATCAGCGCGTATTGCGCCGCAGCGCATTCGGCATAGTCAGCGACGTCCGAATTTGCGCGTGCGCCGCGCATTGAAACGTCGAACTTGACCAGGTCTCCGTCCAGCAAAGTTGTCTCTACGCCTTCATATTCCGGCACAAAGCGCTGGTCGACGGGCTCTGCAGCATCGCAGCCCGACAAACCGCCAACCATCGCCAAAGCAACTGGTGTTATGACCGCCAGATGGCGCACCCTCTTCACTCCGCCGCGATCTTGGTGTCCTTGCGGGCGCGCGCACCCGCCGACAGTTCAGCCATCAACGTGCTCGACCGTGCAATCGGATTTGTCAGATAGAAATCCTGAATGGCGTTGCGGAAATCCGCATCACCCAGCTTGCCCGCAGGCTCGCTTTGCCACGCGTTCTCCGGAACCTGATCGATCATCGCAAGATGCGGCACGGCCTTGACCAAGGCCTGTCGCAACTGTGCAAGGCTGTCGAAAGGCAGCGTCGCCCCCAATTCGGCAGAAAGCGCCCGCAGGATGGCCCAGTTTTCCTTCGCCTCACCTGGCGCAAAGCTGGCACGCATGGCAAGCTGTGGGCGGCCTTCGGTGTTGACGAAAAGTCCCTGTTCTTCGGTATAAGCGGCGGCTGGCAGGATGATATCGGCACGATGTGCGCCACGATCACCATGGCTGCCCTGATAGATCACGAACGGACCATCCGCGATCTCGACCTCATCGGCACCGAGATTGTAAATGACGTCCGCACCTTCAATTGCCGCATCCATACCACCCTCGGTGGTGCAACCTGCATCCATCGCGCCAACGCGGCCCGCAGCGGTGTGCAGAACCATCAGTTTCTGGTCGCACGATTTTTCGCAGATTGCCTGCACCATTGCCAATACGGCAGCTCCGTCTGCTTCGCGCAGCGCGCCCTGCCCAACAATCGCTACGCAGTTTTTGTCCTGCAGCGATGCCATGTCCAGATCAGCAACATGGGCCAGTGCAGCCCTGTCCGTGCCCATGTGTTCGTATTCGTATGTCAGATCCACTGGCGCACCGACCACAATCACATCCGCCCCAGCGGCCCACGCTTTGCGGATGCGCGCGTTCAGCACCGGCGCCTCTTCACGAGGGTTGGTGCCGATCAGCAAGATCTTGTCTGCAGTATCGATGTCTTCGATGGTCGATGTGCCAACATAACCCGACCGGTTGCCCGCAGGCAGCTTGGCCCCATCGGTGCGGCACTCGACGTTGCCGCCCTGCCCTTCGATCAAGGTTTTAAGCGCATAAGCCGCTTCGGTCGGAGCCAGATCGCCAACAAGACCGGCGACTTTCTTGCCCTTCATCGCCTCGGCCGCTTTGGTCAACGCTTCTGGCCATGTGGCCGGACGCAGCTTGCCGTTTTCGCGCACATAAGGCTTGTCCAAACGCTGCCGGCGCAGACCGTCCCAGACAAAACGCGTCTTATCGGAAATCCACTCTTCGTTCACGCCGTCATGATTGCGCGGCAGGAATCGCATGACTTCGCGACCTTTGGTATCCACGCGAATATTCGACCCAAGCGCATCCATCACGTCGATGGATTCGGTCTTGGTCAGCTCCCACGGACGGGCGGTGAAGGCGTAGGGCTTAGACACCAACGCGCCCACTGGGCACAGGTCGATGATATTGCCCTGCATGTTGGAGTTGAGGGTTTCACCCAGATAAGACGTGATCTCGCTGTCTTCGCCCCGGCCTGTCTGGCCCATCTGGGTGATGCCCGCGACTTCGGTCGTGAAACGGACGCAGCGTGTGCAGGAGATGCAGCGCGTCATGTGAGTTTCGACCAGCGGGCCCAGATCGAGATCCTCGACCGCACGCTTGGGTTCGCGGAACCGGCTGAAATCGACACCGTAGGCCATCGCCTGATCCTGAAGGTCGCATTCGCCGCCCTGATCGCAGATCGGGCAATCCAGCGGGTGGTTGATGAGCAGGAACTCCATCACCCCTTCGCGCGCCTTTTTCACCATGGGCGAATTGGTCTTGACCACCGGCGGCTGACCTTCCGGCCCGGGTCGCAAATCCTTGACCTGCATCGCGCAGCTTGCGGCAGGCTTGGGCGGGCCACCGACCACTTCGACAAGACACATCCGGCAGTTGCCGGCGATGGAAAGACGTTCGTGATAGCAGAAGCGCGGCACCTCGATCCCGGCTTGTTCACAAGCCTGAATCAGCGTCATCGCGCCTTCTACTTCAACTTCGTTCCCATCAATGATGATCTTGCGCAAGTCAGACATGCCCGAGCCCTTTGTTCCCATTTGGCTGGCGCAGTCGATGCCGTGGCAAACAGGCGATCGGCTGACGTCGCCCGCCTTCTAACGTGGCTTGTTGGATTAGGCCAGATCTTCAGGCAAAAAGTTGCGGTGAAATATCGACGCGGGGCGCATTTTTCTGCACCTGCACAAAATGCCGCAAGGCCAACGCTGTCAGAGGCTTATCTGAGCAACTGCCCGATCACGGTTTGCGCCTGAATTTGTTCTTGCCCAAACCGGCACAAAGCCGGGATGTCATCCGGGCGCACGCCGTTTGCCTGCAAGTACTGTTCGGCTTTGACCTTCATCCGGGCTTTTTCAGATTTGGAGGTCACGTAGGCTTCCACCTCGTCCTCGGAATAGCCCAGATCACGGGCCAGAGATTTCAACCGCGTAAGTTCCGAATAGGCACGGATCAGGCGGGCATTGATATCGTTGCAGGACTTCCGGATCGCATCGGCAATCGCCACATGCATCAACGCGTCGTCGATTTCCGCCACATCGCGCAGTGGAGGCTTGGCAAATGCCGCACCAGAAAAGGAGAGACTCGCAATCAATAGGGCCGTCAAAAGTCGCATCGGTTCACTCAAGTTGGTCTGTGTCAAATATGGGGACGCACGCGACGGCTATTCAATATCAAGCGCCACATCTTTTGAAATTTCAGCGATTTATGGCTCAAAACAGCGCCCTGTAAGGACAACGCGGTCATCTTCGATCACCAGTTGATCATCCGGAACATCGGGACCGTTGACCCATGTCACATCCGAGCTGCCTAGATAGGCGATGCAGTGCTGGACGACCTGATAGGTTGCGGCTTGTTTTGCGCCCTCAAGGCTGACCGAAGCGGGGCCGCCGCGTGCGACAAATCCGGCGCGGTCGCTGCGTTCTGACCGCAAATCGCCACCGAACCGCGCGCCCTCAAAGGTCACGGTGTCCAAATCGCCCCGCCCGCAAGCCGCAAGCAGACACAGGACCGATGCACAGATCCAACCTGATTTCATGGAGTCACCCCTTGGAATGTCTTGCCGCACCATGCGCTTAGACAGGATGTGCATGCAAGCCCCGAGACGTAAAAAGGCGCTTCGAAGCGCCTTCGTCAAAGGCCGTTCGAACGGCCTTGAAACGCGGTTTCGAAACCGCGTGAGAAAGCCGGTTCGAACCGGCTTCCCGCTTACTCCGCCGCAACCGCGCTGACGCGGCCAGTTTTCTGTGCCTTGATGCGGTCCTCGATCTCATCGCGGAAGTTCTTGATAAGACCCTGGATCGGCCAGGCCGCCGCATCGCCAAGGGCACAGATCGTGTGGCCTTCGACCTGCTTGGTCACATCGAACAGCATGTCGATTTCCTCGACCTCGGCCTCGCCACGCACCAGACGGTCCATCACGCGCATCATCCAGCCGGTGCCTTCGCGGCAGGGCGTGCACTGACCGCAGCTTTCGTGCTTGTAGAACTTGGACAAACGCCAGATCGCCTTGATGATGTCGGTCTCCTTGTCCATCACGATGACCGCTGCGGTGCCAAGGCCAGAACCAAGCTCACCGCGCAGATAGTCGAAATCCATGATCGCATCGCGCATGTTTTCGCCGCGCACGCAGGGCACGGACGACCCGCCAGGGATCACTGCCTTGAGGTTGTCCCAACCGCCGCGAATGCCGCCGCAATGCTTTTCGATCAATTCCTCGAACGAGATCGACATGGCCTCTTCAACAACACACGGGTTGTTTACATGGCCCGAAATCGCGAACAGCTTGGTGCCTGCATTGTTTTGGCGGCCAAAGCCCGAGAACCATTCGCCGCCCCGACGCAGGATCGTCGGCACAACGGCAATGGATTCGACGTTGTTCACAGTGGTCGGGCAGCCATAGAGCCCCGACCCCGCCGGAAACGGCGGCTTCATGCGCGGCATGCCCTTTTTGCCTTCGAGGCTTTCCAGAAGCGCGGTTTCTTCACCGCAGATGTAGGCACCCGCGCCGTGGTGCAGGTAGATATCGAAATCCCACCCCGATCCAGATGCGTTCTTACCAACAAGTCCAGCGTCATATGCCTCGTCGATGGCGTTCTGCAGGGCTTCTTTTTCGCGGATGTATTCGCCGCGAATGTAGATGTAGCAAGCATGCGCCTGCATCGCGAAAGACGCGATCAGGCAGCCTTCGATCAGCGTGTGCGGATCATGGCGCATGATCTCGCGGTCCTTGCAAGTACCCGGCTCGGATTCATCCGCGTTCACAACAAGATAGCTTGGGCGGCCATCGCTTTCCTTGGGCATGAACGACCACTTGAGACCAGTGGGAAAGCCAGCGCCCCCCCGGCCCCGCAGGCCCGAGGCCTTCATCTCGTCGATGATCCAATCCCGGCCCTTTTCAATCAGCTTGGCCGTGCCATCCCAATGGCCACGTGCCTGCGCACCCTTGAGGGTCCGGTCGTGCATCCCGTAGATATTGGTAAAGATCCGGTCCTGATCGCTCAGCATTGCTCAATCCTTGTCAGCCTGGCGCGCACGCCAGAGTTGGTATGTCATCCAAAGTCCTGCCCCGAACCCCGCCATTGCGGCAAGGTCGAACAGGGCGCGGGTCCGCTGGCTCCAGCCATATTCGGACCCGATGGCGGTCACCAAGATCCAGAAGAGGCCAATTGCTGCGATGAACAGCGCAATGCGCCGCCCTTTTCGTGCCTCGTCTGAATCCCGGCTCATGGTCTGGTCTCAATCCCCGTCAGTACACGTCACCGTCATCGACGCGCTTGGAGAATTCTGTCTCCCCGCCAGAGGCGAGAATTTTTGCTTGTTCGACCCAGTTGTCGCGGCTCACACGTCCCTTAAAGCCTTCGAGGTTGGCATTCACCCAAGCCTCTTCATCAGCGGTCCAGTTCGCGATCTGGTCAAAATGGAAAAAGCCCATGGAGTGAAGCATCTTTTCCATCTTCGGCCCCACACCCTTGATTTCCTTGAGGTTGTCCGGGCCGCCTTCGCGGGCCGCAGTCAGGGTGGCGGGCTTGGTCCCCTCGTCGCTGCCTTCGGCTTTTCCGTCGCCATCAAAATCAGGCGTTGCCTCAGCCGCAGGGGTCGATTTAGCAGCGGCTTTCTTCGCCGGAGCTTTGGCTTCGGACTCGTATTTCCATTCACCCTTCTTCGCGGCAAGCTCGTCCTGACCGGCCAGACGCGTCGACGGTTTCACTTGTGCACCAGCTTCTGCATCGGCTTGTGCACTTGCGGCCTGAACGGTTTCCTTGGGGCTTGCAGCGGGCGCAGGTGCTGCGGGTGCAGAGGCCGCAGCGGCAGATGCGGAGGACCCAACCGGCGCGGCTTTGGCCGGGCTGGTGCTCTCGTCCGCAATCGGCGCTGGCGGCACAGAGACCGGCGGTGCATTTGGCGATGCCGCTTTAGGGGCCGCTGCCTTTGGTGCAGATGCGGAGGTCTCACGCGCGCTCGCAGCATCAATGTTTCCGGGGCCGCGCGCGGCAGGCAGGTCACGACAGAAAATCCAGCTGAACGCGAGTCCCAGGACAGCGAATGCCAGACCAGCCATGAAGATGGACCCGATCAGGCCCCAGCCTCCAATGACGATCAGCAAGATGAAGACAAGAAGCCCCACCCCTGCGGCCAAGGCCCATGATCCTATTTGGCAACCGAAGCCAGAATTCTCTTTTTGCATTCGTACTCTCCCTGTCCGTGTTCAGATGTTACTTGTCGTAAACATCACCTTTCTTGACACGTGCAGAAAACTCTGTCTCGGCGCCTGAGGCAAGTGTCTTGGCCTGTTCGACCCAATTATCGCGGGACACGCGGCCCTTGAACCCCTCAAGGTTCTGATCAACCCAAGCCACCTCGTCTGCGGTCCAGCCTGCGATCTGATCGAAGTGATAAAATCCTAGGCGGTTGCACAATTCGGCCAGCTTGGGACCGATGCCCTTGATCCGCTTCAGGTCATCGCCCTGCCCGTCGCGCGCTTCCGTCAGGGTCTCGGGCTTGGTGCCCGGTCCCTCAGCGGCATCGGGTGCAGAGGTCGACGGCTCTTCACGCTCGACCTGCTTGGCGGTTGTCGCCTTGGCGTATTTCCACGTGCCCTTGCGCGCAGCCAGCTCGGTCTCGCCAGCCAGTTCGGAGGACGGTTTCACCATCGACGCCGCATCAGGCGAAGGTGCGTTTTCCGGCTTGGGTGCGGCTTCTGCTGCGGGGCGCGACGGGGTTGTCACGTCATTGGCGGCCTTGGCCACGGTCTGCGGACGCCCACCTGCGTCACCCCAAGGGTGCAACAGCGGGATTTCGGTCCCGTCGATCCGTTTGACAGTATCGCCAATGTCAGTGGCCAGCTGCACCGACGCATTGTACTTATGACGACCGCTTTCGAAATCGGTCAGGCTGGTGAGGCCGGATTTCGGCTCGGCCGCATACCGCCCATTCTGCGGACCGGGAACCGGCACTTCGCCCGCAACCAGTTCGTCAAGGATCTCTGCAAACCGCGCAGCGGTCAGGTCTTCATAGTAATCTTTGCCGATCTGCGCCATCGGCGCGTTGGCGCAGGCACCAAGGCACTCGACCTCTTCCCATGTCAGCTTGCCGTCCGCCGAGAGAGTGTGCGGCTTCGGCGCGATCTTTTCCTTGCAAACAGCCACCAGGTCTTCGGCACCGCAGATCATGCAGGATGTGGTGCCGCAAATCTGGATATTGGCAACAGAGCCAACGGGTTGCAGCTGAAACATGAAGTAAAACGACGCCACTTCAAGCGCCCGCATATAAGCCATACCAAGCATGTCCGCGACCGCTTCGATCGCCGGACGGGTCAGCCAGCCTTCCTGCTCCTGCGCGCGCCACAACAGCGGGATGATCGCGCTGGCCTGACGGCCTTCGGGATACTTGGTGATCTGTGCTTCGGCCCAAGCCTGGTTCGCAGGAGTGAAAGCAAAGCTTGCGGGTTGTTCGGAATGAAGGCGTCGTAGCATGTCGGTTCCTATTGCGTCATCACACAGACAACGGGAATGTTCGGTATGGTGCGGCTCGTGGCAGTTCCAGCCAGTTCCGCAAGAAGCGCAGTTTGTCGCGTGGCTTGATCCTCGGGTGTGTCGAAGAGAAAGCAAAGGTAGATGTCAGAGCCGTTGGACATGCCATACAGCGTGTTGCCGGACCCGCCCGTTCCAAACGGCGCAAAACCCTGCGCGCTCAGATCAGAGGAAAACACGTAATCTGACTGTCCCGGCTCAAAGGCCATCGCAGCAGGTCCGGCAAAGGCCAGAACAGCTATGACAGCCAAACGGATCATGCCCGTGCACATGCCCCGGTGATCAGGCGAACACCGCCGTTCTCTAGTTTCACAGCCTCTTCCGAGGCGACCCGGAAGGCGGCGGTCTGGATCACCTGCTCACGCGTCAGCCCGGTCTGGAGTTCCACTGGCAGGTAGTCGCTTTCGCTGACCAAATCACAGCCGATTGAGGCAACCGCCTCATCGAAGGCGACCAGATCAACCGGCGTCACGCCTTCGGGTGGCATGGCACAGGCAGCAAGCAGGCCCAATCCTGCCAAAGGCGCAAAGAGCCGTGTTGTCATCTGTCAATCTCTCCGAACACGACATCCATCGTACCGATGATGGCGGCCACGTCGGCCAGTTGGTGACCAGTGGCCACATGGTCCATCGCTTGAAGGTGCAAGAAACCCGGCGCACGCAGCTTGGCGCGGTAGGGTTTGTTGCTGCCATCCGCCACAAGGTAGACGCCGAATTCACCCTTGGGGGCCTCGACGCAGGCGTACACCTCGCCCTCGGGCACGTGGAAACCTTCGGTATAGAGTTTGAAGTGATGGATCAGCGCTTCCATTGAGGTCTTCATCTCTGACCGTTTCGGCGGCGTGACCTTACCACGGGCAAGGATGTCACCCTGCCCTTCGGGCGCGCGCAGCTTTTCGATGGCCTGCTTGATGATCTTCAGCGACTGACGCATCTCTTCCATACGGACGAGGTAGCGATCATAGCAGTCGCCGTTCTTGCCGACGGGAATCTGGAAGTCGAATTCGTCGTAGCACTCATAAGGCTGCGACCGACGCAAATCCCATGCAAGGCCGGAACCGCGCACCATCACTCCCGAGAAACCCCATTCAAGGATTTCCTCTTCGGTCACGACGCCGATATCAGCGTTACGTTGCTTGAAGATGCGGTTTTCGGTCAGAAGTCCGTCGATATCGCCCAGAACGCGCGGGAATTCATCTGCCCACTGGTCGATATCGTCAATCAGATCGCCGGGCAGATCCTGATGGACACCACCGGGGCGGAAATACGCGGCGTGCAGACGCGCACCACAGGCCCGCTCGTAGAACACCATCAGCTTTTCGCGCTCTTCAAAACCCCAAAGCGGCGGCGTCAGAGCGCCCACGTCCATCGCCTGTGTGGTGACGTTCAAAAGGTGGTTCAGGATGCGCCCGATCTCGGAATAAAGCACCCGGATCAGCGAGGCCCGACGCGGCACTTCCACGCCAGTCAGCTTTTCAAGCGCCAGGCACCATGCATGTTCCTGGTTCATCGGCGCCACATAATCAAGCCGGTCGAAATACGGCAGGTTCTGCAGATATGTCCGGCTTTCCATCAGCTTTTCGGTGCCACGGTGCAGCAGGCCGATATGCGGGTCGCAGCGTTCTACAATTTCACCGTCCAGCTCAAGGACAAGCCGCAAAACACCGTGCGCCGCAGGGTGCTGCGGGCCGAAGTTGATGTTGAAGTTGCGGATGCTCTGTTCGCCAGAGACCGCGTCGATACTTCCGTCGTCGAATTTGGAGCCGTCCATCATGCTCTCCTCATTCCGCTGCATCCAGACGGGCCGCCGTCCGGAATACTTTGGTCAACAGTTTCCATGATCCATCCGTGAGGACGAACCCAAGGTGATCTTCGTAGCGGGCTGGGGGAACATCCACCCAAAGATGCACACGCGCCATGCAGTCACCGCTGACATCCACGCCCAGTATCTCGTAGGACGCGTCACCGCTGAACGCCGTCCGTCCGGACACCCGCGCGAGATACGCCGCCTTGTCCCAATGCTGGATCGTGCCGTCATCATTCACCAGCGTCATGCTGAATTGGTCGTGGCACATATCCGCAAACACATCCGCGCGTGCGTAATAAACCGCTTCGGAATACGCCACAGCCTGCGCGAGAACCGCGTCGAACGTCCGCATTTTGGGTGCCGCGCTGCCGTCCATATCAGCCCCGCCCTGCCTCATCCGACTTGAACGCCATGATCCACAGGAAAACCGAGGCGATCAGCGGGAAAATCGTCAAAAGGGCCGCCCAGTTGGGCAGGCCATAGCGAGGCAGCAGCTTCCAGAAGGGCACGACGATCAATACGCCAATGACCAGGAACCACAGAAAACCACCGCCGCCACCCATCATGCTTTGGCGTCCTGCTTTTCGTCACCCGGCAGCACATATTGCGCGCCTTCCCATGGGGACATGAAATCGAACTGCCGATACTCCTGAACAAGGCTCACCGGCTCGTAAACCACGCGCTTTTTCTCTTCGTCGTAGCGGACTTCGGTATAGCCCGTGGTCGGGAAATCCTTGCGCAGCGGGTAACCGCGGAAACCGTAATCGGTGAGGATGCGGCGCAGGTCCGGGTGGCCTGAAAAGAGGATACCAAACATGTCGAACACTTCGCGTTCGAACCAGTTGGCGCTCGGGTGCACATCGGTGATCGACGGAACCATCTCGTCCTCGCGGATGCTGACGCGCAGGCGGATACGGTGGTTCTGGTACATCGACAGGAAGTGGTAGACCACGTCGAACCGCTTGGGGCGATCCGGGTAATCCACCGCCGTGATGTCCACCAGCGACGAGAACTTGCAGGTGTTATCGGTCTTCAGGAACTCGACGAAATTGGCGATGTTCGACGGCGCAACATCCACGTTCAATTCGCCATGGGTCACGTCCCATGCGATCACGCAGCCCGGGCGCTTCAACTCAAGATGCTGACCAAGTTCGTTCTGCGCTTCACTCATCTTACAATCGTCCCTGTCCGGCGGATCTTCCGTTGCAGCGCCAAGATGCCATAAAGCAGCGCTTCCGCTGTCGGCGGGCAGCCCGGCACGTAAACGTCAACCGGCACGATCCGATCACAGCCGCGCACGACGGAATAGCTGTAATGGTAGTACCCACCACCATTGGCGCAGGACCCCATCGAGATCACGTAACGCGGTTCGGGCATCTGGTCGTAGACCTTGCGCAGCGCCGGCGCCATCTTGTTGGTCAGCGTGCCTGCGACAATCATCAGGTCGGACTGGCGTGGGGATGCCCGCGGTGCTGTCCCGAACCGTTCAAGATCGTAGCGCGGCATCGAGGTGTGCATCATCTCGACCGCACAGCAGGCCAGACCAAAGGTCATCCAGTGCAGCGACCCGGTGCGCGCCCAGTTGATGATGTCTTCGGTCGAGGTCAGAAGGAAGCCTTTGTCCGCAAGCTGCGCATTGAGCGCCTGAGTTGCGTGTTCCTTGTCCGCCCCTGCGGTATTCGCGCCAGCCATCACTCCCATTCCAGCGCTCCTTTTTTCCACTCATAGGCAAATCCGATGGTCAACACACCCAAGAACACCATCATCGACCAGAAGCCGGTCATGCTAATGTCTTGAAAGGCCACCGCCCACGGGAAGAGGAAGGCAATTTCCAGATCGAAAATGATGAAGAGGATCGACACGAGATAAAAGCGCACATCGAACTTCATCCGCGCATCGTCGAACGCGTTGAACCCGCATTCATACGCAGACACCTTTTCAGGGTCCGGATTGCGCACCGCGATGATCACGGCAGCAAGGATCAGGACAAGGCCCAATCCGATGGCTATGGCCAAAAATACGAGGATTGGCAGGTATTCCCGCAGCATGTCTTCCAAGACGAGGCTCCTTTTCCCATCGCGCACCAAGACGCGCCGTCAAGTGGCGAGGTTGACTTGGGGCTGATCTACTCCCGTCTCTGCCAAGGGTCAACCGCAGGGCAACATCTTACACGCAACGAATATTTGCGTGAAAACAGATGGATCATGGGGATTTTGCCCCTGTTTCTAGGGACATGCGGCAATTGGGCGGCACCGGCGACCCGACCCGACCGCGCCGTTGCGTCGCGGCATCTGCCAGATCACTGAGCACGAACACCTTTGCGTCCGCTTGCATTACGAAAAATGAGTCTCTTGTCTGACACCGGGTCACAGGCCGTGCACGCGCTGGCGAACTCCCGCAAATCGGTCAGGCTGCTGCGTCGTACCGTGTGTAGATCTCTGTGGCACCATCCCGAAGGATCAGGTGAACCTCATACGCCTCGCGCTGGCTTTCAGGCCCCATCCCCGGTGATCCAAACGGCATCCCCGGCACCGCAAGCCCGATGGCATCTGGACGCTCGGCCAGCAGTTTGCGAATGTCCTGAGGCGGCACATGGCCTTCGATCACATAGCCCTCGATATCCGCCGTATGGCAGGACGCCATGTTTCGCGGAATCCCACGCTTGATTTTTTCCTGCACCAATCCACCGCTGGTGCGGGCCTCGGTGGTGATGATGAAACCGTCCTGTTCAAGGATTTCGATCCACGCCGAACAACAGCCGCAATTCGGGTCTTTGAAGACATGCATTTGCGGCGCGGTTTGGGCCTGCGCGCTTTTCGCTGCAACCAAAAGCGCCGCCGCCCCCAACAGGACCGATCTTCGGGAATGAGACATCTGTGGCATACGGTTTCCTTCGTTACGGCTTTCTTGGACGAAACCCTGAGCACGGGGAAAGGTCAACACACTCCGGGACAAATGACCTCCAAGGTCGTTTTTGACCGCGACAGACCAAGCGCCGTGCGGAGACTTGCCCCATTACGCCGCGAAAGCTTCAGCCATGAAAACGACCTTGCACAATTTCCTGCACCACACGACCTATCACGACCTGCCAGACGATGTCCGCAGTTTCGCCCGCCAATGGCTTCTTGACCTGATCGGTGTGGCTGCCGGAGGGCGCGCTACATCGCTGTCGCGGATCATCCATACCCATGCGGCCCGCCACTTTGGCGGTGATGGCGCACGTATGCTCTTTGACGGGCGCGAGGTCAGCCCCGCAGGGGCCGCGCTGGCTGGCGGCATGACCATAGACGCGCTGGATGCCCATGACGGCCATAAACTCACCAAAGGCCATGTCGGCTGCGGCGTTTTCCCATCTCTCCTTGCCATGTCGCAAGCCGAACAGCGCCATGACGCCCAAGAGTTCCTGACGGCTCTGGTTCTCGGATACGAAATCGGAACACGCGCGGGGATTGCCCTGCACAGGACAGCCACTGACTACCACACGTCCGGCGCGTGGATCGCCGTGGCCGTGGCCGCTATGGGCGCGCGTGTGCTGCGCCTGAACGCAACGAAAACCCGCGAAGCGATCGGCATCGCCGAATATCACGGACCGCGCAGCCAGATGATGCGCACAATCGACCATCCCACGATGGTCAAGGACGGATCAGGCTGGGGCGCGATGGCAGGTGTCTCCGCCGCCTATCTCGCGCAGGATGGCTTTACGGGCGCACCAGCCCTCACCGTGGAACAGGGCGAAGTCGCTGACTTGTGGGCCGATCTTGGCAGCAATTGGCGGATCACCGAGCAGTATTTCAAGGCCTATCCGGTTTGCCGGTGGGCACAGCCTCCGTTGCAAGCCGTGCTGAACCTGCGCCAAACCCATGGCCTGACCTCGCGGGACGTCACTCGGATCGACATCACGACCTTTCACCAGTCCCGCAGACTGGCAGTCACTGATCCCAAAACAACCGAGGAAGCCCAATACTCCACCGCCTTTCCAACCGCCGTTGGCATGGTCCGCGGGACCTGCGGCCCTGCGGACGTGAACGAAGCCAGCTTTTCAAACCCCGAAATTCAACGCCTGGCCCGATCTATGGTGATCCGTGAAAGCGATACCTACAACGCAGCCTTTCCGGCCAAGAGAATTGCCGACGTCACCTTGGTTTTGAATGATGGGCGCGAACTCCGTTCTGGCCCGACCGAAGCCCTTGGAGACCCGGAAAACCCTGTGTCTCTAGATACTGTTATATCCAAGTACTACGCCTACGCGGAACCGATGCTCGGTCAGGCCCGCGCGCACGACATCCAAACCCACGTTCTGTCTTTGGGCGAAGAGGACGATCTCACCGCTCTTCTGTCCCTGCTCACAACGGCTGTCTGACGCCTCAGGCCGTCATGACCACCAACCCCATCGCCGACAGGACCAGCATGATCGGTCCCCAGACCATGCGTTCCGGCTTTGACGGCGTGATCCAGTTCAGAACCGTACTTACACCCGTCACGGCAAGTGCCACCCAGCCTGTCCAGACCGGCCAGCCCAGCCCCGGAAATCCGGCCGCCGACAAGATCGCCAATCCCTGCAACAGCACCACAGGGATCGATACCGCTGCAATGATGCGACCCGACAGCGGCAGCGCGCCTTCATGCTGACCGCTTTGCGTATACCGACCCAAGGGCGCGCCAAGGATCAGCGCCACCTGAAAAAACGCAATCGCGAGCATTGCTGTCGCATAAAGGTGTGCGATCTGAACCGTCATTGCCAGCTAGGCGCACGCTTGTCGAAAAAGGCGCCTACCCCTTCGCGCGCCTCGTCCGATTGCCACCGGCGCGCCAAAGCGTCGATGGCAAGATCCACCTGCTCCGGCGTCACCCGACCGGCAAGGTCACGCATCAGCGCCTTGGCCTCGGCCACAGCTCCCGGTGCGCAGGACAGGTATGGCAGAACCTCAGCCTCGATGGCATCGTCCAAACCGTCCAGTTCGACCGTACGGCTGAGCAGGTTCAACCGGACGGCTTCCTCTGCTCCGAACACACGCGCTGACATGAACACCTCCGAGGCTCGTGTCCCGCCCATCCGCGCGAGCACGTATGGCCCGATATTGGCCGGGATCAGCCCCAACCGCGTTTCCGTAAACCCAAATTTGGCCCCGGTGACCCCGATTGCCACGTCACACACCGAAACAAGACCAACGCCTCCCCCCAGCGCATTGCCCTGCACCCGACCAATGAGCGGCTGTGGCAGATCATAAAGCGCGCCCAGAACAGTTGCGATCCGGCGGCTCTCCACCCGGCGCGTGTCGGCATCCATGTCGAACTGCTCGCGCATCCAAGCCAGATCACCACCCGCACAAAAGGTCTTACCTTCTGCCGCAAGAACAACCACCCACACCGCCGGGTCGCTGGCCAAGCGCCGCGCCGCCTCTTCCAACTCGGTCATCATCTGCGCCGACAACGCATTGTGCTTATCGACGCGCGCCAGCGTCAGCGTCGCCACCCCGCGCGCATCTGTCTCAAACCGGATCAAACTCACCCCCGCATCCTCCGCGCCATTTCAGCCGCCGCGGCGACCACATCCATGTCCAGACCATGCTCGTACCCCAGCGAAGCCACCCGCTCCGCCACGGCCTCCGTCGCCACGTTGCCCGCAGCGCCCGGCGCATAGGGACAACCGCCCAAACCACCGACCGCCGCATCGAAGACCCGTAAGCCAAGGCCCAATGACGCCTCGACATTGTCACAGGCCAGACCACCCGTGTCATGGTAATGCCCCGCCAATCGCTCTGCCGGCATTTCCTGCAATACGGCGCCCAGCATCGCGACGATGCTTTCAGGCGTCGCGCGTCCGATCGTGTCACCCAAAGACACCTCGTAGCAGCCCATGTCGCGCAACGCCGCCACCACCCGCGCCACAGCGTCCGGGGCCACGACCCCATCATAGGGACATTCGACCACGCAAGACACATAGCCCCGCAGCGGCACACCATCGGCAACGGCTGCTTCGGCCACCGGCCGAAACCGCTCAAGGCTCTCGGCAATGGTCGCGTTGATATTGGCTTTCGAGAACCCTTCCGATGCCGATCCGAAAATCGCCACCTCATCGGCCCCGGCGGCCAACGCGTCCTCGAACCCCCGCAAGTTCGGCGTGAGCGCCGCGTAAGAAACCTCCGGCATCCGCGTAATACCGGCCAAAACAGCTGCCGAATCCGCCATCTGCGGCACCCATTTCAGACTCACGAAACTTGCGCATTCGATCCGCCGGAACCCGGCCCGAGACAGACAATCGACCAGAGCGATCTTTTCTTCGACCGGGATCAAACGCGCTTCGTTTTGCAACCCGTCGCGCGGTCCTACCTCAAAAATTTCGACCCGCTCGGTCAACTTGCCATCCCCCTGCTTCTTCTTTTTCCAAATATGCACGGCCTGACATCAGCCAATTGCCTCCCACGCCGGGTAAAACTCCTGCGCATAAAGCCCGGTGCCCGCCTCCGGCAGCGATTTCTGGAACTCCGGCCGCTCCGTAATCCGCTCGTACCATTCGGCCACCGCCGGATGCCCCTCCAGCTTGGCAAAATGCCGCGCCATATAGATCGCCTGTCCAACCGACACATCTGCTGCAGAAAATCCGCTGGTCAGCAGATAATCCCGGTTTTCCACCGGCGTCGACAGCCGCGCCTCAAGCGCGTCATAGCATTTGTCCAACCGTGCGGCTTCCAGCTTCATCACAACCGGTGAGCGCATTGCGTCCTCATAAAGCATGATATGCTGCTGCGTCAGCGCCGCGGCGTGCTGGCTGATGGTCTCCGCAAAATGCACCCAGACCAGCCAGGCCATCCGGTCCGGATCATCCGGCCCCCGCCCCATATTTGCCTCCGGGAACCGCTCACACAGATATTCGGTGATCGCCCCGGTCTCAAACATCCGCTCGCCGTCGATCTCAAGCGCTGGAACACGTCCCGCAGGGGACAACGACAGGTATTCCGGATCGCGCAACGACCTGTCGAAGGCATGCAGCACAACTTCGAAGTCAACCTCCAGCTCATAGAGCAGCCAAAGCGTCCGCATGGACCGGGTCTGAGGGCAATGGTGCAATCGGATCATATCTCTTCCTCTTCCAGACGGATCAGCACCGCACCCGCCTCGACCTGAGACCCGGCTTGGGCCATGACCTCGGCAACAACACCATCACGCGCGGCAAGCAGGGAATGCTCCATCTTCATCGCCTCGAGTATGGCCAGCCTGTCTCCCTTGGCAACCGTGGCCCCGGCGCTGACAAAGACCTGCCGCACCAATCCCGGCATCGGTGCTTCGATCAGATCGCCCGACGCCCCGGCCCCGGCATCCACATCCAGCGGATCGACACGGCGCAGCACGGTTGTCAGGTCTCCAAACACCGTTGCAACCCCGTCTTCAACGAACACTGCCGAACCGGGTTGCCCATCAAAGCGCCAGCCATTGGCACCATAACGCGCCGCCACGATCTGCCCGTTGACCGCCACGTCGATCTCACCCGGACCACGGGTCGTAATCCGACACCCAAGGATGTCCTCACCAAACGCCACTGCCAAGTACTGCGCCACCGGAGCCCAAAGCGCAAAACCGTCCAAGTTTTGCGGCGCACGGTCCAAACCAACCAGCGCCAGAACCGCCTGCGCGGTGACTGCTGGCGCGAGGTCCGGCACATCTGTCAAAGCCACAAGGTCGCGCCCAATCAACCCTGTATCGACATCCCCAACCGAAAACCCCTTATGCCGCGCCAAAGCCCCCAGAAAGGCAAGATTGGTGACGGTTCCAGCCACCTGTGTCTCCGCCAAAGCCTGCCGCAGTTTGCGCAAGGCAACCGCACGCGATGAACCATGCACAATGACCTTGGCAATCATCGGATCATAATGCGGTGAAATCACATCCCCCGTCCTGACACCGGTATCGGCCCGCGCACCCTTGGGAAAAGCCAAATGCGCCAACCGCCCGGTTGCCGGCAGGAACCCGGCTGGCACGTCCTCGGCGTAGAGCCGTGCCTCAAAACTGTGCCCCGTGATCGTCAGGTCGCCTTGGACACAGGGCAAAGGCTCACCCGCCGCCACACGCAGCTGCCATTCCACCAGATCGACCCCGGTGATCGCCTCGGTCACCGGATGCTCCACCTGCAGGCGCGTGTTCATCTCCATGAACCAGAACCCGTCTGGGCGCAGCCCGTCCGACCCATCAACGATGAACTCAACCGTCCCCGCGCCCTTGTAACCAATGGCCTCTGCGGCACGCACCGCCGCGTGGCCCATCGCGTCCCGCATCTCGGGTGTCATCCCAGGCGCGGGGGCTTCCTCGATCACCTTTTGATGGCGCCGCTGCAACGAACAATCCCGCTCGAACAGATGCACCGCCGTCTCGCCATCCCCAAAGACCTGCACCTCGATATGGCGCGGGCTGGTGATGTATTTCTCGATCAGCACATGCGCATTGCCAAAGGCGGTTTTTGCCTCGGACTGGGCCGAAGCCAACGCATCGGCGAACCCCTTGGGCGCCTCGACCAGCCGCATGCCTTTGCCGCCGCCACCCGCAACCGCCTTGATCAACACCGGATAGCCAATCGCCTCGGCCTCACGCGCCAGCAAGTCCGGCGACTGATCCGAGCCCTGATAGCCCGGCACCACGGGCACACCCGCCTCCGCCATCAACGCCTTGGCTGCATCCTTGAGCCCCATCGCCCGGATCGCCGAGGCCGAAGGCCCGATGAACACCAGCCCCGCCGCCTCGACCGCGTCAACGAACTCAGGGTTTTCTGACAAGAACCCATACCCGGGATGGATCGCCTGCGCGCCAGTAGCCTGCGCCGCCGCGATGATCGCATCACCTCGCAAGTAACTCTCGGCGGGGGATGCCCCACCCAAAGACACCGCTACATCCGCCATCTCCACATGGCGCGCCTGCGCGTCCACATCCGAATGCACCGCCACGGTGCGCACGCCCAAACGGCGGCAAGTGTCGATCACCCGGCAAGCAATTTCGCCCCGGTTGGCTATCAGGATCGTGTCAAACATCTCGCACCATCGCTTCTCTTCATCTTGCCCGTAAACTCCGGGGGTTTAGGGGCTGGCCCCCAATTACATGCGGAACACACCAAACCGCGTGTCCTCGATGGGTGCGTTCAAAGCCGCCTCCAGCGACAGCGACAGCACCGCCCGTGTCTTGCGGGGATCCACAATCCCATCATCCCACAACCGCGCCGAAGCATAGAGCGGGTGCGCCTGTTTCTCGAACATATCCACCGTGGGTTTCTTGAACGCGGCCTCATCCTCTGACGACCACGCCTCGCCGCGCTTCTCCATTGCGTCGCGCTTTACCGTCGCCAAAACGCCCGCCGCCTGTTCGCCGCCCATCACCGAAATGCGCGAGTTCGGCCATGTCCACAAAAAGCGCGGCTGATAGGCGCGTCCGGCCATGCCGTAATTGCCCGCCCCGAACGATCCACCCACCAGCATGGTGATCTTTGGCACCGAGGTACAGGCCACGGCCGTCACCATCTTTGCCCCATGCCGCGCGATGCCCTCGTTCTCGTATTTCCGGCCCACCATGAAACCGGTGATGTTCTGCAGGAACACCAGAGGGATCTTGCGCTGCGAACACAGTTCTACGAAATGGGCCCCCTTTTGGGCGGCCTCAGAGAACAACACGCCATTGTTGGCGATGATCCCCACCGGCCAGCCGTCGACATGAGCAAAGCCCGTCACCAAAGTCTCGCCAAAGCGCGGTTTGAATTCGTCGAAATAGGATCCGTCTACCACCCGCGCGATTACTTCGCGAATATCATAGGGCGTGCGCAGGTCGCCCGGCACCACGCCGAAGATCTCGTCCGGATCATACGCCGGGTCTTCTGCCGTTTGCCGTAGGGTGTATGCTCCACACGCACCGCCCAATGACCCAACCGCACAGGTTTGATTAAGCGCGCCTACGGCGCGACGCGCCAGTGCCAGCGCATGCCCGTCATCCTCGGCCAGATAATCCGCCACACCCGACAGCCGCGTGTGCACGTCACCGCCACCCAGATCCTCGGCTGTGACAACCTCGCCAGTTGCAGCTTTCACCAAAGGCGGACCGGCGAGGAAGATCGTCCCCTGCTCCTTCACGATGATGGTCACATCCGACATCGCGGGCACATAAGCGCCGCCCGCCGTGCAGGACCCCATCACAACGGCGATCTGCGCGATCCCTTTCGCGCTCATCCGCGCCTGATTGTAGAAGATGCGCCCGAAATGGTCGCGGTCGGGGAAGACCTCATCCTGATTGGGCAGATTCGCACCGCCGCTATCGACAAGGTAAATGCAGGGAAGATGGTTCTCCTCGGCAATCTCTTGCGCACGAAGGTGTTTCTTGACGGTCATCGGGTAATACGTACCGCCCTTCACGGTGGCGTCGTTGCACACCACCATGACCTGACGGCCCATCACCCGGCCAACACCGGCGATCACCCCGGCGCAAGGTGCTGCCCCGTCATAAAGCGCATGTGCCGCCACAGCACCCACCTCCAGAAAGGGCGATCCGGGGTCGAGCAGGTTGGCCACCCGGTCCCGAGGCAGCATCTTGCCGCGCGAGACATGCCGCTCGCGCGACCGTTCTCCACCTCCTGCAGCCGCAAGATCGGCTGCCTCACGAACCACGCGCAGTGCCTCTTCATGCGCGGCAATGTTCGCCTTGAACTGTTCCGACGACGCAATCGCCTGTGACCGAAGTTTCATCTTATTGCCCCCGCATATCGCGCAATTCGATCGCGCGCTGTGCCGTCATTGTCAGGTGGCAATTGGCCCCCACTATGGTGCGGATCGTCCCGTCCTGCCACATCGCGTAGCGCGCCGCGCAATCGGCATCGCGAAAGGCGATCCATGCCCGTTGTGCATCGCGTAATGCGTCAGAGCGGTCCAGCACCTGCGACGGCCCCTGCTCGTCCGCGGTTTCGTTGGCCATCTGTGTCCATTTGTATTCTTCGTTGAGGATCACATCCCACATCGCGGTTTCCGCCTCGATACACTCTGAAATCCCGATAGTGGTCGATCCGCCCGGCTGCTCCTGACACTGGCCGGACGCCTCCCCAAGACAGATGGGATAAAGCGCACCGATCTCGGTATTCTCGAAGCAGTCACGCACGATCTGCTGGTCTATTGTGAACTCTTGCGCTGTGCCAACCTGAGGAACACAGAGCAGCGCCGCCATCATCAAACCCCGTTTCATGCCTTGCCCTCCTGAGCAGCGCGCGCTTTCAATTCCTTGCGGATAACTTTTCCAGTGACGGTCATCGGCAGATCTGTCAAAAATTCGATTTCCCTTGGATAAGAATAGCTTGCAAGGCGATCTTTTACCCATGACTGAAGATCTGTTACCGATGCGTTAACGCCTTCTTTAAGAACCACATAGGCCTTGACGATCTCGGTGCGCAGCGCGTCGGGCTTGCCCACAACACCGCAGGTCGCCACCGCCGGATGGGTCAGCAGGCAATCCTCAATCTCAGCCGGTCCGATGCGATAACCCGCTGAGGTGATTACGTCGTCCTCGCGCCCTAAAAAGGTGATGGTATCCCCGTCCTTGATCCCGCGATCACCGGTGATCATCCAATCGCCCCGGAACTTCTCGGCGGTCGCGTCGGGTTTGCGCCAGTATTCCAACATCATCGACGCCGATCCGCGGCGCACGGCGATGTCGCCCTCACCCTCGCAGGGCAAGCCCTCCGGCCCGATCACTGACACCTGATGCCCCGGCACCGCGCGGCCCATCGACCCCGGCACGGCATCGAAGGACGCACCGCAGGACGACACGATCATGTTGCATTCGGTCTGGCCGTAAAACTCGTTGATTGTCACACCGAACGCGTCGCGGCCCCAAGCCAGCATCTCGGCACCGAGCGGCTCGCCGCCGCTGGCGACCGACCGCAAGCCGTCGATCCGCGCATCCGCTGCCTTGAGCATCCGAAGCGCGGTTGGTGGAAAAAACACATTGCGCACGGTGCCTTCCTGGCAAATCCTTGCGCATTCTTCGACCGAAAACTTCGGCATGCGCGCCGCAACCACCGGCACTCCCAACGCAAGCCCCGGCATGAGCACGTCGAAAAGGCCACCGATCCACGCCCAATCCGCAGGGGTCCAGATCACGTCGCCGTCTTGGCCCAAGAAGTCGTGGCTCATCTCGACACCTGGCAAATGGCCGGTCAGCATCCGATGCCCGTGCAGTGCCCCCTTGGGCGACCCTGTTGTGCCGCTCGTGTAGATCAACACCGCTGCGTCTTCGGGTCCGGTCTCAACAATCGCGCGGGTGCCAGAGGACGCACCCAGATCACTGCGCGTCACGGTCGCCACACCCAACCCGGTCAGTTGCACGACGCCTTCAAGGTCGGTCACAACAACACCCAGCCCCGCATCATCAATCCGGGATTTCAGCGCGTCGGTGCGGAACAGCTTGAACAACGGCACCGAGATTGCCCCCAACCGCCACGCAGCGATATGGGCGGCGGCGCAAAGCGGCGATTGCGACAGCAACACGCCCACCCGGTCACCTTTCATCACACCGCGTTCGATCAGCGCCACCTCGACCTGCCGCGACCGATACCACAGATCGCCATAGGTGACCTTGCGCACCCGCTCGGGCGTGACCTCAAGGATCGCTATGCGGTCAGGCTCTGTTGCGGCCCAGCCATCGCACACCTGATGCGCCATGTTCAGCGATGTGGGCAGGTCCCAGTCGAACCTTTTGCACAGGGCATCATAAGCGGCAGGGCGTAGCATCGGACGGGTCGTCATGTCGAAGGCCTTTCGAATCCATCGGCTCCGCTGGTCGCGATCAGCCGCCCAAACCGGTTCACATGGTAAACGCGCGAGCCACAGCGCACAGTGATCCACGCGCCATCCACTTGCCCCGCCAGACCGACGCAATCGCCAGCTGTTGCACCGGGTCCACCGTCTTGGGTCACATAGCGGGAGGCCATCGCATTGATCACATCCGTCTCCGTTATCGTGGCAGCGATCCAGCCATAGCGGAACGCCAAGAGTGCGCCGACCAGTGTGGCAAGCCCAAGAGGCACCCACCAGACCCAGCCCGGCATCAGAGGATCAAGCTTTTCAATGTCATCAACGCGATCCTCTTTGCATTTTTGACAACGCGCAATTCATTCCGAAAACCGGTGCCCACTTTTCGGATTGCGCTTGTGCATTGTCGCGCAATTCATTCCGAAAACCGGTGCCCACTTTTCGGATTGCGCTTGTGCATTGTCGCGCAATTCATTCCGAAAACCGGTGCCCACTTTTCGGATTGCGCTTCATCCCATCGCCGCCATCATCTCGCGGCCCACCAACATGCGCCGGATTTCAGAGGTGCCGGCACCGATCTCCATAAGCTTGGCATCTCGGAAAATCCGTGCGACCGGCGCGTCGGACAGGAACCCCGCGCCACCCATCGCCTGCACCGCCTGATGCGCCTGCACCATCGCCTGTTCGCTGGCGTAAAGGCAGCAGGCGGCGGCGTCCTGACGGGTCACATCGCCCCGGTCGCAGGCCTTGGCCACCTCATATACATAAGCACGCGCGGAATTCATCGCGGTATACATGTCCGCCATCTTGCCCTGCATCAGCTGGAAGCTGCCAATCGGCTGGCCGAACTGTTTGCGCTCGGCCATGTAGGGCATGATTTCGTCCAGACAGGCGGCCATGATGCCAAGGCCGATGCCCGCAAGCACCACACGTTCGTAATCCAGACCGGACATCAGAACACGCACGCCGCGGCCCTCTTCGCCCAGGACGTTCTCGAACGGCACTTCGACATCGTCGAAGATCAGCTCGGCGGTGTTCGATCCGCGCATCCCCAGCTTGTCGAAATGCGGGGAGGTGCTGAAACCTTTCATCGTCTTTTCAATCAGGAAGGCGGTGATACCCTTGGACCCGGCATCGGGGTCGGTCTTCGCATAGACCACCAGCGTGTCCGCATCCGGTCCATTGGTGATCCAGTATTTGTTGCCGTTCAGCTTGTAATGATCGTTTCGCTTTTCAGCGCGCAGCTTCATCGACACCACGTCCGACCCGGCCCCCGGCTCGGACATGGCCAATGCACCCACATGCTCGCCCGAGATCAGACCCGGCAGGTACTTGGCTTTTTGCGCGTCACTGCCATTCAGTTTAATCTGGTTCACGCACAGGTTGGAATGTGCGCCATAGGACAACGACACCGAGGCAGACGCCCGCGCGACCTCTTCCACCGCGACAGTGTGCGCGAGATATCCCATGCCCGCACCGCCGTATTGGTCGTCAACGGTGATGCCCAGCAGGCCCAGTTCCCCCATCTCGGTCCACAGTTCGGGCGGAAATTCATTCGTGCGGTCGATATCGGCCGCCATCGGCTTCACCCGCTCCTGCGCCCAGCGATGCACCATTTCGCGCAGGGAATTGACGTCTTCCCCAAGATCAAACTGCATGGTCGCGTTGAACATTCGCCTCTCCCCAAGCGGATTTATTGAACACTTGTTCAAATCTTACGAGAAACCCCGGCATCAGGTCAAGCGCAAGGAACTGTCCGCAGTACTGGGCGTTGGGAGAGCGAACCGCATCAATAGCGAAAGGACATTCCATGACAGCCACACTGACCGATACTTTCTGGAGCAATATGAGCAAGATTCACGTCATTCTGCTTGGCTCTGGCGACGGAACGCCTGTGCCGATGTCGCCGCTGGCACGCCAAGAAGACGGCGCGATCTGGTTCATCACATCCGCCGATCACGACAGCTTCAAGGCCGCGAAAACTGGCGACGAATCCAAAATCTACCTCTGCGATTCGGCGGGTCACATGTACGGCACCATCAAAGGGCATCTGTCGGCGTCGCAGGATAGCGACAAACTGGATGAGCTTTGGTCGCCGATGGCCGCTGCATGGTTTGACAATGGGCGCGAGGATGACTCGGTTCGACTGATGAAATACACTCCATCCGAAGCCGAGATTTGGGCCACCGATGGCACCGCAAAGTACCTGTTCGAGACGATCAAAGCGAATGTCACCGATGCCAAACCCGATACCGGCACATACGGTATCATCCATTTTTAAGGACTACACATGACCAGATTGGGAACCGCCTGCCTACTTGGCCTGCTTTCACTGCCCCCGGCGCAGGCCGAACAGGTGGGCGAAGTTGGCGTTGATTGGGTTGGCAATGACATCATCATCGAAGCCATCGCCGACCCGGATGTGGCGGGAGTGACTTGCCACATCGCCTACTTCGAACGCGGGCTGTTCGACCGGCTGAGCAAAGGCAATTGGTTTGAAGATCCATCAAACGCGTCGATCTCATGCCGCCAGACAGGCCCGATCACAATCGGCGATATAGACCGCGACGACGACGGCGAAGACGTGTTCCGCGCATCGCGGTCGATCATTCTCAAGTCGCTTAGGGTAAAGCGTATCTTTGACGAAAAAAACCAGACCCTGATTTACATCGCCCACGCTGCTGAACTGACGGACGGATCGGCCAAAGTGTCGATGTCGACTGTACCGCTTTACGGATCGGACTAACCCAGCAGCCGCGTCGCGACTTCGGGCAATTCGTCGAAATGCTGAATGATCGCATCCGGTTCCAGCGCGGCCATATCGCCGCCCGCCGGACCAAAGCCGACCAGCACACAGGCGACACCCACGGCGCGGGCGGTGTCGCGGTCGGTGACTGTGTCCCCAATCAAACAGCTTTGTGTAACAACGCCACCTGCCCGCTCGACCGCCGCGATATAGGGCGCGGCATCGGGTTTACGGGTGGGCAGCGTGTCCGCCCCGATCAATGACCCAAATGCGCCGCGTACACCAAGCCGTGTCATCAACGTCTCAGCAAGGCCTTCGGGCTTGTTGGTGCAGATACCTACCGCCATTCCGTTCGACTTAAGGACCTCGACCGCCTCCATCGCGCCGGGGTAGAGCACGGTGTAGGTGTCGATGGCCTCGCCATAGGCCGACAACAGCACCGAGTAGTATTGATCGACCAGTTCGGCGGAATACTGCCCAGCCCGTTCCAGACCAAGCGTCAGCATCGCTCGCCCGCCTCTTAGCGCCGTTCCCGCATCCGCGACCGGATCAAGCCGGGTCTCAAATCCCATCTGGTCAAAGCAATGGTTGGCCGCCGCGATCAGGTCGCCACTTGTATCGGCCAGCGTGCCGTCGAGATCAAAAATTACCGTACGCACTGCGTGTCTCCTGTCACAAGTCGCAACCATGTGTGAAATCTCGCGCCTTGCGGCACGCCCCAAGACCGATAAAAGGACCACAGGCAAAAGACAAAGAGAAACCTGATGAGCACAGCTTTGGTCATTCTTGCGGCAGGCAAGGGCACCCGCATGGAATCGGACCTTCCGAAAGTCCTGCACAAGATCGGCGGTGCACCTTTGCTGCACCACGCCATGCTGTCCGCATCAGCCTTGGAGCCCGAGCGCACCATCGTCGTTACAGGCCACGGTGCGGATCTGGTCGAAGCAGCTGCACAGGATTTCGACGCCGACGCGATCGCAGTGCGTCAGGACGAACAGCTTGGCACAGCCCACGCCGTTGCACAGGCAAAGACAGCGTTAGACGGGTTCGAGGGCGATGTGATCGTGCTCTATGGCGACACGCCGTTCATCACCACGGAAACCCTCGAACAAATGATCGCGGCGCGCACGTCGAGTGACGTCGTGGTGCTTGGGTTTGAGGCCGCCGACCCCGGCCGCTACGGCCGCCTGATTATGGACGGCTCTGCGCTGATGCAGATCGTCGAATTCAAGGACGCAACAGAGGCCGAACGCGCCGTGTCGCTTTGCAACTCGGGTGTGGTTTGCGTCAGCAAGGACCTGCTGTTCGATCTGCTAGGGGCGGTCGGCAATGACAATGCGGCAGGCGAATACTATCTGCCCGATATTGTTGGAATCGCCAATGCGCGCGGTCTCAAAGCCACTGCCGTGACCTGCGACGAGGCGGAAACGCTAGGCATCAATTCCCGTCTGGAACTCGCCTCGGCGGAAGCGTTGTTTCAACAGTCCAAACGCCGCGCTCTGATCGAAGACGGAGTGATGATGCAGGCCCCTGACACAGTATTTCTGTCCTTCGACACCATTATCGGCCGCGACGCGGAAATCGAACCCAACGTGATCTTCGCCCCCGGTGTCACCGTCGAATCCGGTGCACGCATCCGCGCCTTCAGCCATCTGGAAGGCGCCCATGTCAGCCGTGGCGCAACCGTGGGCCCCTTTGCCCGCCTGCGTCCCGGTGCGGAACTGGCCGAACATGTGCACATTGGTAACTTCGTTGAAATCAAGAACGCCACGATCGACGAAGGCGCGAAGGTCAATCACCTGACCTACATCGGTGACGCCCAGATTGGCGCGCGTACAAATGTCGGCGCGGGCACCATCACCTGCAATTACGACGGCGTGATGAAACATAAGACCATCATTGGCCGCGACACCTTTATTGGATCGAACACGATGCTTGTTGCCCCTGTCACGGTCGGCGATGAGGCGATGACAGCCACCGCCACAGTGGTGACCAAAGACGTGCCGGATGGGGCAATGGCCATAAGCCGGGCAGAACAGAACAACAAACCGGGATTTGCACGCAAGCTGTTCAGTATGTTGCGCGCTAAAAAAGCCAAAATGGCAAAGGGTTAGGTTTATGTGTGGGATCGTTGGTGTACTGGGTCAGCATGAGGCCGCCCCGCTTTTGGTCGAAGCCCTCAAACGGCTCGAATATCGCGGCTATGACAGCGCTGGGATCGCCACGGTCAATAATGGCGCTTTGGATCGCCGCCGCGCTGTTGGCAAGCTGGTGAACCTGTCAGACCTTTTGGTGCACGATCCCCTGCCGGGAAAGTCCGGGATCGGCCACACCCGTTGGGCCACCCATGGCGAACCCAACACCCAGAACGCCCATCCGCACCAGTCTGGTCCGGTGGCTGTTGTCCACAACGGGATCATAGAGAATTACAAAGACCTGCGCGCCGAACTGGCCGAACACCAGATCACGCCGCAGACCGATACCGACACCGAAACCGTCGCGCTGCTGACGCACCACTACATCAAGCAGGGCATGTCCCATGTGGACGCAGCCCGCGCGTGCCTTGCACGACTGGAAGGGGCGTTCGCGCTGGCGTTCCTGTTCGATGGCGAAGACGATTTGATTGTCGCCGCCCGCAAAGGCAGCCCGCTGGCCATCGGGCATGGCGACGGCGAGATGTTTGTCGGATCGGATGCGATTGCGCTGGCCCCCATGACCGACACAATCACATATCTCGAAGAAGGTGACTGCGCCGTTCTGACTCGTCAGACCGTTGATATCTTTGATGAAAGCGGTGCGCGCGTAATGCGCGAAAGCCGGACCATCAACACCGATGCCACCCGCGTCGACAAGGCCGGATACAAACACTTCATGGCCAAGGAAATCGCCGAACAGCCCACCGTTCTGGCCGATGCCCTGCGCGCCTATCTTGACGGCAACCAGATTGTCCTGCCCGACGCCCTGCCCGATTTCGCCAAGATCGACCGCCTGACCATGGTCGCGTGCGGCACCGCGTTCTATGCGTGCCTCACGGCGAAATACTGGTTCGAGCAGCTCGCCAAACTGCCGGTCGAGGTCGATATCGCTTCCGAATTCCGTTACCGCGAACCGCCGATCACACCGCGCACTGTGGCCTTGTTCGTGTCCCAATCCGGCGAAACCGCCGATACGCTGGCCGCACTCCGCTACTGCAAGGGCAAGGCCGACAGCATCGTCTCGGTGGTCAACGTGGCCGAAAGCTCCATCGCGCGAGAAAGCGATGTGGCCCTGCCGATCCATGCGGGTGTCGAAGTTGGCGTTGCCTCCACCAAGGCATTCACCTGCCAGCTCAACACGTTGCTCTTACTCGCGCTGCACGCCGCCGTGCAACGGGGGGTGATGTCCCAGGATGAACTCGCCGACAAGCTAGGGGAATTGCGCGCGCTGCCGGGCCTGCTCAATGTCGCGCTTGACCGCGACCCGACAATGGCGGACGCGGCTCACAAGATTGCCGAAGCGCGGGACGTGCTGTTTCTTGGCCGGGGATTGATGTATCCACTCGCGCTGGAAGGCGCACTTAAATTGAAAGAAATCAGCTATATACACGCCGAAGCTTATGCATCAGGTGAACTCAAGCACGGTCCCATCGCCCTGATTGACAAGAACGTCCCGGTGATTGTCATGGCACCGCGCGACGCGCTGTTCGAAAAAACCGTGTCGAACATGCAAGAGGTCATGGCACGCGGTGGCAAAGTCTGCCTGATCACCGATGCCGCCGGGGCCGAAGCTGCGGGTGCCGATGTTTGGCGCACCGTGATCCTTCCCGCAGTGGACCCGATCCTGTCACCCCTGCTTTATGCTCTGCCCGCGCAGCTGATCGCCTATCACGCAGCAATCGCCAAAGGCACCGATGTGGACCAACCACGCAACCTTGCAAAATCCGTCACAGTCGAATGACGCTGGACAACGCACTGGACGAACTGCGCGCCAAGGCAGAGCCGGGGCGCGCAGAACAAATGGCCGCCTACCACAAGGTCGACCGCCAATATCTGGGCGTCGCCAATCCCAATACGGACATGCTGGTCCGCGAGTGGCGTCAGGCGATGGATCTCGAAACCCGCCTCATGCTTGCGCACGATCTTTGGCAGACCAACATTTTCGAGGCCCGCGTCGCCGCAGCCAAACTGCTGACGCAGGCACGGATCAAACCCTCTGACGCAAACGCATGGGATCTCATCACCTCGTGGGTGCCCGATTTCGACAGCTGGGCGATCGCGGATCATGCCTGTATGGCGGGCCAACGTCGCCTGACGGCAGACCCCACACGTCTGGATGTGGTCGAAACCTGGATCACAAGCGATCATATGTGGAGCCGCCGCGCGGCGCTGGTCATAACCCTGCCCTGGACCAAGCAGAACCATCCCACGCAAGACGAAACCCTCGCACGAGACCGAATCCTAGGCTGGGCTTCGACCTATGTGACCGATCCCGACTGGTTCATCCAGAAAGCGGTCGCATGGTGGCTGCGCGATCTGTCCAAACACGACCCAAACCGCACCCGTGCGTTTCTGGCGACCTATGGCGACCAGATGAAATCCTTCGCGCGCAAAGAAGCCTCGCGGCACTTACCCGCCTGAAAACACCTGCACCTCTGCCAGATCGGTCAGAGGCACACCAATCAGGCGCATCGCAGGCAGCGACAAACGACTGCCCCCCCCGTCGATCGGGATCAGATCGACCTGAACGGATTCGCCAGTGGCGGGATACAGAACGCGGCCCTTGGCGGGCGCAGACACAAGCGATGTCTCAAGCCAGAAACCCGGCTGCGCGGGGCTGCCCAAGGACACAACGGTGCCCCCCAAGGCCTGTTCGGCACTTGCAGCTGTAGGGGCCACTGCCGCAGCCCGTTCCTCGGCGGTTGTGGTGTCAAACTCGTCTACCGTACGCGCATTTGTCGGAGGCGGACGTACCTCTGTCTGCAGGGCATCGGGGCGCGATTGCGGTCGGGTTTGCCCCTCGCTTTGTGTCGGGTTTGCGGATGGCAAAAGCCCAACTTGACCGCAGCCCGCCAGAATCCCGCAAAGCCCCAGAATTCCAACCGTCTTTCGCATCAGCGCCTCCGACCTTCGTCTTGCATTTCAGTGTTGCACCATACTTGCTCACTCTCCGACGAAAGGCTAGGCTCGCCAGCATGACACCGCTTATTGACCCTTTCCAGCGCGCGATCACCTATCTGCGCGTCTCCGTCACCGACCGCTGCGATTTCCGCTGCGTCTACTGCATGTCGGAAAACATGACCTTCCTGCCCAAGAAGGAACTGCTCACGCTGGAAGAGCTGGATCGCATGTGTTCGACCTTCATTGGCTTGGGAGTCGAAAAACTGCGGATCACCGGTGGCGAACCACTTGTTCGTCGGGATATCATGACATTCTTCCGGTCGATGACGCGCCACCTCGAAGCTGGCACGCTCAAGGAACTGACCCTTACCACCAATGGCTCACAGCTCGACCGTTTCGCAGATGACCTCTACGCTGCTGGCGTCCGCCGCATCAACATCTCGCTCGACACGCTGGACGACCAGAAATTCGCCGATATCACCCGCTGGGGCCGTCTGCCGCAGGTCATCAAGGGGATTGACGCCGCGCAGAAAGCCGGGATGCGGCTCAAGATAAATACTGTGGCGCTCAAAGGCTTCAACGAGGACGAGCTCTTCACCCTCACCGAATGGTGCCACAACCGCGACATGGACCTCACCTTCATCGAAGTGATGCCGATGGGCGATATCGGCAACGAGGACCGTCTCGGCCAGTATTGGAAACTCAGCGACCTGCGGGACGAGCTGCGCAAACAGTTCACCCTGACCGACCTGCCCGAACGCACGGGCGGCCCCGCCCGCTATGTCCGGGTCGAGGAAACAGGCCAGAAGATCGGCTTCATCACACCGCTCACGCATAATTTCTGCGAAAGCTGCAACCGCGTGCGCCTGACATGCACCGGAGAGCTGTTCATGTGCTTGGGCCAGGAAGACAATGCCGACCTGCGCTCGGCTCTGCGCAACCACCCAAGCAGCAACGCCCCGCTGGAACAGGCGATCCGCGACGCGATCACGCTGAAACCCAAGGGGCATGATTTCGACTATTCCCGTCAGACCGTGGATGGCCGGGTCTCGCGCCATATGAGCCATACCGGCGGCTAAACCGTAGGACCTGCGAGGGGCCAGCCCCTCGCGCTCCCCGAGGTATTTTTAGCCCAAAGAAACGATCTGTTAACGATAGAGCGCTACCCAGTAATCGCGGTACAGGCGGAGGCGCCGATGACCGTGCCCGAAGAAGCTCCTGATCATTCAGATTGCTTCACCGCCCGTCACGTCATGTACGTGGCGGGCGATTTGGTGTATTGCGGATTTCTTTGGGCCCAAAATACCTCGGGGTTTGGGGCAGCGCCCCAACCGCTTGATGCGCCGAAGGCGCAGAAAGCATAAACCTGTGCGCCGCAGGCGCTCACCTGATCACACTCGCGAAATCTGACCACCGCCGACGGGCGCGCGCACGCCCGTGGTGCCCGGAGCCGAGGTCGGCAACCCGCGCATCACGCGGACCGCGAGGTAGGCGAAAGCCTGCGCCTCGAGCATGTCTCCGTTCAGCCCAACCGCCTCAACGGGCCGCACAGGGCAATCCAGAGCAGACGTCAGCATCGCCATCATCACCGGATTGTGCCGCCCACCTCCGGTGACCAAGACACGTTGTGGCGGGACCGGACAATGCTCCATCCCCTGCATCACAGCCGCCGCCGCCATAGCCGTCATGGTGGCCGCCGCATCGGCGTCGTCCAATTCACGAACGAGATCAAGCATGAGGGAGAAATCGTTTCGATCCAAAGACTTGGGCGGCATTTTGCGGAAATACCCTTCCTCAAGGAACAACTCCAAAGCGCCGTCCACAACCTGTCCCTGCGCGGCCAAAGCGCCGTCTTTATCGAAGGCAACGCCGCGCCGCTCCATCATCAGATCGTTGATCGGCGCATTGGCCGGGCCGGTGTCGAAGGCCAGTAATGCGCCCTCGCCTTCGGGTGCGGTCGACAAAGGATCGACCCAAGTGAGGTTACCAACACCGCCCAGGTTCAGGAAAGCCAATGGCGCATCCGCACCGATCCATTTCGCACAAGCCCAGTGAAAGAACGGGGCAAGAGGTGCGCCTTCGCCCCCCAACTCCACGTCGTTCGATCGGAAATCCCAGACCACCGAACGCCCCAAAGCTTCGGCCAATGCCGCGCCATCACCCAACTGGTGTGTGCCGCGCCCCTGTGGCTCATGCGCCAGGGTCTGGCCGTGGAAGCCTATCACGTCAGCCTCAAAACCTTGCAACGCCGCAACATGGGACCGGAATACAACCTCGGCAGCCTCTGCCAGATCATCCCCCGGCCACTTGCCCAAGGCCGCACGCAGCACCGCCTGTTCCGCGTCCGAATAGCCCCGATACCCCGACGCGCCAAATTCAGAAATCGTCACACCGTCCGTCAGGACCAGCGCCGCATCGACCCCGTCCAGAGACGTGCCCGACATCGCGCCCACGGCCCAGATCGGATCTGCCAACTTGCCCTTCACCTTTTCCCCTGCCCTGCGTATAGCTGCCCTCACCATTCTATAACGAGGCAACCCCATGACCTACCATCCCAAATCGGACTTCATGCGCGTCATGATGGAGCGTGGCTTTCTGGCCGATTGCACCGATTATCAGGGCCTTGACGAGGCGTTGGTGCAAGGGGTGGTGCCGGGCTATATCGGGTTCGATGCAACGGCCAAGTCGCTGCATGTGGGCAGCCTCATCCAGATCATGATGTTGCGCTGGCTGCAAAAAACCGGGCACAAGCCGATCACGTTGATGGGCGGCGGCACCACCAAAGTGGGCGATCCAAGCTTTCGCGCCGATGAGCGCCCGCTGCTGACGCCAGCGCAGATCGACGACAATATCGACGGCATCAAGCAGGTCTTTGCCAAATACATCAGCTACGAAGACGGCCCCACCGGGGCATTGATGCTCAACAACGCCGAATGGCTGGACGAACTCAACTACCTCGATTTCCTGCGCGACATCGGTCGGCATTTCAGCGTCAACAGGATGTTGTCGTTTGAAAGCGTCAAATCGCGCCTCGACCGCGAACAGTCGCTGTCCTTTCTCGAATTCAACTACATGATCCTTCAGGCCTATGACTTCCTTGAACTGAACCGCCGCTACGGGTGCTTGATCCAGTTCGGCGGCTCGGATCAATGGGGCAATATCGTCAACGGGATCGACCTGACCCGCCGCGTGCTGGATCACCAGATCTACGGCCTGACCTCACCGCTGCTGACCACCAGCGACGGCAAGAAGATGGGCAAATCCGCCGATGGCGCGGTCTGGCTCAATGCCGACATGCGTAGCCCCTACGAGTTCTGGCAGTTCTGGCGTAACACCACCGACGCCGATGTGGGCCGTTTCCTCAAGCTCTATACTGAACTGCCCATTGAGGAATGCGACCGCCTTGGCGCGCTCGAAGGGTCCGAGATCAACGATGCCAAGATCATCCTTGCCAATGAGGTGACAACCCTGTGCCACGGAGCTGATGCAGCAGCGGCAGCCGAAGCCACCGCTCGGGAAGTCTTCGAGAAAGGCGGCGTGGGCGATGACCTTCCGACAGTCGCCCTCACTTCGGAAGAGGTCGGCAACGGAATTTCGATCGTTCAGCTCATCGTGCGCACAGGCCTTGCGAAAACCGGCAAAGAGGCCAAGCGCCTGATCGCCGAGAATGGCGCAAAAATCGACGATCAGCCACTGACGGACGCGGGGCTGATGATCGACGCAAGCGCCTTGTCCAGCCCGATCAAACTCAGTGCCGGCAAGAAACGCCACGCGCTCGTGAAACTCGGCTAACTCTGGGCCGGCGCCGCGCGCGCCGGTCTAGTTCCCCAGCATCCAGTCCCCGTCCGGCCAAAACGCGTGATAGGCAAAGGCGAACATCACATCATGCGGCACATCGCGGCCCTGCCCGTCGCGCACCCTTATCGACCCAACATCGCGGCCACGACCGATCTGCGCGGTATCCAAGGCCGAGGCCTGTCCCGCCCGCCACGAGATCACCACCCCCGCTTCGCGTACCTCACCTGCACGGGCCAAACGCTCCATCGGCCAGGCACGGTCACCCACCCGAACCACCCGCGCCAAGGCGTCGATGCCATGTGGCGGCATCTCTCCTGAATAAAGAAAGGGGCGGGTCGAACTGTCATAGCCCTGATAAGGGTTGCGCCCGTAGTCGCGGTTATATCCCGGTTCGGCCATCACCAGCCCGTCGGGATGCCGCTCCGTAAACTCGGCCCAACTTTCCATCCAACTTGGCAACGTGTCCAACTCCGCGCCGGTCAGATCGCCGACAATGGCTTCGCCAATCGCCTGCTGCCACCAGCTTTCGGTTTCGCGGTCATACATGATCATATCAGAATTGCGCAGCTTGCCCGACACGCCAAAACTCAGCACCCGGCCATTCACCCGCCGATCAAAGGTCAATGCCGAATTGCAGAGCGGGCAAAACGTCACTGCGACAGGCACGCCGCCCATCACGTCATTCACGATCTCATGCCATGTCAGATACCGGATTGGATAGGCCCGCGCCTGCCCGCCCAGCTCAAGCGTGATAACCGGTTCGGTCGGGTCAATTCCGGTCTTGCCCGAGGCACGCACAAAGGTCGGATCACTGAGCGCGGGAATCCCGTCCTTGGGTGGTCCCCCCGAGAGGATCTCGACCCAATTTGGCACGCTGGTCTTTTCGAAATTGGTCTGCGGCCATTCATGCCGCCAGAACTCCGGACTGGCCATTGCGGACGCGGCAATCAAAACAGAAATCAAAAACGACAAAACCGGTATACGCATCGGAATATTCCCCCATCTGTGAGCAGCTTGCCGCAAATGAGGCCTCGTGCACAGCCTGCCACACGCAGCTGTGACAGCGCGCGACCCGTTGCTTCTTCTTTTTGCAAATATGCAAAAGCGCGTTTGCAAACCCTCTCAACACACATTTATGGGCAAAACTTTGCAAACCGCGCCAGTCGCCGATGCCGCCCAAAGGCGGTGGCGGCAGAACCTGCGCGTGGCCCCGAAGGGCCACGCACATCAAACTCAATCGATGACGGTCACATCCGCCATGACGTCGGGCGGACCCATAACTTCACCATTGCGACCTTCGCCGCGTTTGATGGCATCCACCACATCCATGCCGTCCGTCACCGTGCCAACCACCGTGTACTGACCGTTCAGGAAATACCCTTCCTGAAACATGATGAAGAACTGCGAATTGGCCGAATTCGGGTTCTGCGAGCGCGCCATGCCAACGACACCACGATCGAAAGGCAAGTCCGAAAACTCGGCCGGGAGGTCTGGACGGTCAGAACCGCCACGCCCCGCCATGCGCATGTCGCCACCATCGATCTTGCCAAACTCGACATCCCCGGTTTGCGCCATGAAACCGTCGATCACGCGGTGAAAGACGATGCCGTCATAGGCGCCCTCTTCCGCAAGTGCTGTGATCTGCGCCACGTGCTGCGGTGCCACATCTTCGAACAGGTCGATGGTTACGGTGCCATTGGCCTCACCCGCCACTTCGATCTGCAACCCGGTCGCCAACGCCGGCGACGCGAGCAGGGAAAAGGCAATCGCCAGCTTACGCATCTGCGGCCACCTTAACGGAAATCATCCGATCCGGGGTCGCTGGCGGCTCGCCACGGGTGATCGCGTCGACATGCTCCATACCCGAAACGACACGACCATAGACAGTGTACTGACCGTTGAGGAAGTGATTGTCGGAAAAGTTGATGAAGAACTGCGAATTGGCCGAGTTCGGGTTCTGCGACCGCGCAGCCCCCAGCGTGCCCCGGTCATGCGGCAGTTTGGAAAACTCCGCAGGCAAATCCGGCAGTTCCGACCCACCTGTGCCCGCGCGGCGCAGGTTGAAGCCGTCTTCCATGTCGCCGTGTTCGACATCGCCAGTCTGTGCCATAAAGCCATCGATCACCCGGTGAAAACACACGTTGTCATAGGCACCCGACCGCGCCAGTTCCTTCATGCGTTCTGCATGTTTCGGCGCAACGTCCGCCAACAATTCGATGGTGACGGTGCCGTCCTTCAACTCGATCAGGATGGTGTTCTCGGGGTCTTTGATCTCGGCCATGCCGTGCTCCTTCAGATGTGATGTTGCGGCAAGACTTAAAGCGCGACTGACAGATTGCCAAGGACCGCATTGACGTCTGCGTTGCACATCGCCATCACGGGGCGGACTCAGATCAGGAGGGGCAAATGGCCTGGAAAACGCTCGACGACATGGACCTTGCTGGCAAACGCGTGCTGACGCGGGTGGATATCAACGTGCCCGTGGACAACGGTCAGGTGACCGATGCGACGCGCATCACCCGGATCGTGCCGACAATCACGGATATCCTGACCAAGGGCGGCACGCCGATCCTGCTGGCGCATTTCGGGCGTCCCAAAGGCAAGCCCAATCCCGAGATGAGCCTGCGTCTGGTGCAGCCTGCGTTGGAAAAGGCACTGGGGTGCAGTGTGACGTTCATCGAGCAACCGTCGCGTGACCAGATCGATGCCCTGCCCGCCGATGCGGTGGTGTTGATCGAAAACACGCGGTTCACCCCTATGGAAGAAGCGAACGATCCCAAAATGGCGGAATTCCTTGCCTCACTGGGTGATATCTTCTGCAACGATGCGTTTTCCGCCGCGCACCGCGCCCATGCGTCGACCACAGGTGTTGCGCATCTTCTACCTTCATGCGCCGGTCGCCTGATGGCGGCGGAATTGCGCGCGCTCGAAGCAGCACTCAGCAATCCGCAGCGCCCGGTGGTGGCTGTTGTGGGTGGTGCGAAAGTGTCGACCAAGCTCGATCTGTTGTCTAACCTTGTTGAGAAGGTGGACATTCTTGTGATCGGCGGCGGCATGGCCAATACCTTTCTCGCAGCACAGGGCGTCGATGTGGGCAAATCGCTGTGTGAACACGATCTGGCTGACACCGCCCGCGCGATTGCTGAAAAGGCCACGACCACGGGCTGCGAACTGCTCTTGCCGCGTGACGTTGTGGTCGCGCGTGAATTCAAGGCGGGCGCGGACTCGGAAACCGTCAAAGCCGAAGACTGCCCGGCCGACGCAATGATCCTCGACGCGGGCCCCGACAGCGTGGCACATATTTGTCAGGCTTTTGATCGTGCGAAAACGCTGATCTGGAATGGCCCGCTTGGCGCGTTCGAAATCCCGCCCTTCGATGCGGCGACCAATGCAGCGGCGGCTTATGCCGCGGGTCTCAGCCGGTCAGGCAAGCTGATCTCGGTCGCGGGTGGCGGTGATACGGTGGCAGCGCTCAACAAGGCGGATGCCTCGGAAAGCTTTACTTATATTTCAACCGCTGGCGGTGCTTTCCTGGAATGGATGGAAGGCAAAACGCTGCCTGGTGTCGCCGCATTGGGCTGACCCCCGCCCATGGGCGAGTCCGGAAAGCAACACTGGGCCGCTTGCCGCGCATTTTTACAGCACGGGGAATTCCCTCGCAGTTTCCCCTGTGCCATGGTTCCCGCACGCGCCCGACAAGAGGTGCGATCAGAGGCAGATGATGACGCAACACCGCACACGACCGGCTCTTGGAGGACTTGTGTTTTTCGCAGGGTCGTTCTGCGTGGGCGCCTATTTCATCTTTGCCGCCGTTCAGGGCGACTACGGCGTATTCCGCCGTGCCGAAATCATGGTCGAAACCCGCACTTTGGATGCCGAGCTTCAGGAACTGAAAATCGAACTGGCGCGGATGGAGAACCTCACCCGCCGCCTGTCGGACACATATCTTGATCTTGATCTGCTGGATGAGCGCGCCCGCGATATGCTGGGCATGATCCGCACCGACGAAATCGTTGTGCGATAAGTCCGCGGGACCAAAGCGGTCCCGCGCTTTGAACTACATGAACATTGCAAGAATGCCGAGGAACGGCAGGAACATCATCAGGTCGGCCACGCCGCCTGCATCGTCGTCGCCCTCGTCTGTATCACTGTCCTCGGCGGCGCGCGCGTCTTCGAAGGCCAATGTTTCTTCGACACCCGAAGTTACAGCCAAGGTCGGGAAGTCGATGCCAGCAGGTTCCGGCGCAGCTTCGATCGGTGCGTCCGCAACCGGCGCTTCTTCAACAACGGCTGCCTCGACCGGCGAGGTTTCAACTGGCGCTTCTTCAACAGGTGCTGTCTCGACCGGTGCAGTTTCAACCGGCGCAGTTTCAACCGGCGGAGTTTGATCGGTAAAGTCGTCGATCATCGGGTCCGGCAGCGCATCAGGCGCTTCGTCCGAGATGACATCCTGAAAATCCTGCGACGGGGTGAAGCCGAACATGCGAACCTGCATGATCTCGCCCTGATCCATCTGCACCGAAAGCGTTGTGCCATCCAGAAACAGCGCGGGATCAATGTCTTCAACAACCGCGTCCGAGCTGCTGTTCCCGATCGGCGCGCCATCGGCGACACCCAGAACCGAGATTTCGACCCGACCTGCATCGGTCACCAGCCCCGAGAAGTCGACCTCTGTATCCGCTCCGTCTTCACCGGTTGCCGCAATGTAGAACAAAAGCTCATTCGGTTCCCAGAAACCGTGCAACGAGATGCCGTCTTCCTGAACCTCGGTATCGGCTCCGGACTCGGGCGTCAGATCAAGCGCGACCTTTCCCGGCATCGCGTCTTGCATCATGTTGAACATCGCGCCACCGGGCGTCAGATCGGCCTGCCCGTCATCGACACTCAGCGTGTTGGGGGTGTTCTGGATCAACGGCCAGACATGCGCCTGTTCGACGTCATAGCGCATGAACTCTTCCATGATGTTGATCATCTCATGCGACTGGAAGAGGCCATAATCACTGGACCGGTCAAGGCTGTCGGTATTGCCTGCGGTGTTCCATTCGGTCACCGCGATCTGCGCATCGGGGATCTGTTCGCCCCATGTCTCGTCGGTGTTATTAAGGAAGAACGTGCGCTGGCCCTCATTGACCTGACCGCGCGAATAGACATGCACGGCAACCTGATCAACCGCTGCGCGCTCTGCCTCGGTGTCAAATTCGGACAGGATCATTTCATTGGCCACATGGGTCCAATTGATCGCGCCCGAGCTATAGAGGCTGTCTTCACCAAGGCTCAGATCGTAGGTCGCGTTCAGATCGGCAAGGATGTCTGCGCTCGACATGTCGGCGCTATAGTCATTCGAAAGGCGTGCGAAATCAAAATTGGTGCCGGATTGCACGATGATTTCGGCATCCGAGTTTTGCAGGCTGAGTTCATCGTTGACGATGACCGCCATCTCACTGGCCAGGCGCCCATATTCCACAGAGGACATCTGCCCACTGCCCCAGTATTCATTGCCCAGCTCGAAGGCTTCGATCTCGGCATCGCCATGCACGCCTGTCACCACGTCACGGACAAACCCGCGCAGCGCATCTTCGTCGATGGCAGCAAAGCGGTCGCCGTTGGCATCCGTGGTCTCGGAAAGCACGTTGCGGGTTGGGATCACGATGGTGACCGACAGGCCCTCGTCGCCGGCATATTCCAGCGCTTCGTTCAGCGGGATAAACTCGCGCAGTTCTCCTGTATCGCGATCTGTCACAACCGATGCGTTTGGATCTGTGATGTCGAAATAGCGTTCGGTCAGCGACCCACCCGGGTAACGGAATGATCCGACACCCAGTTCTTTGATCAGGCGGTCATAGTCTCCCCCTTGCTCCAGACTGGAGCGCGTGGCGAGCACATTTGCGCCAAAGAGGCCTTGGGAGGCCTCTGATCCCATAAATCCATATGCGGCGATTTCAGGCATATTTGTGGCATCCGAGTGAGCAGGTAACCATAATTTCTCCCCATTTTTGCCCAGATGTCTCTAGGTTTATTAAAATGCGCCCCATTTTAGCCGTTATTGTACGGTTCGCCTAAACAGTGCGTACTGACCTCCTGCAATTGTCTTGCCACTTTGCATTCCAGTTTGTGGAAAAGTGACCGAATCGCCCCAATCCGCCCCAAAGCGCGTAAACATCGCCCCTTGCCTTTGCCGGAACGTTGATCGTAGGCTTTGAAAAAAAGTTTAACGCTAAACTTCTTGCAGGGAGGCGCCCCATGGCGGCACGCAAACCATCGGCCAAGGCAGCAAGCTTGCCGAATGTCTCAGCAGAGGAACTGACAACCTATTACCGCGACATGTTGCTGATCCGTCGGTTCGAGGAAAAAGCCGGTCAGTTATATGGCATGGGCCTCATCGGCGGGTTCTGTCACCTGTATATCGGTCAGGAAGCGGTCGTGGTCGGGCTGGAAGCCGCCGCCAGTGAGGGCGACAAGCGCATCACATCCTACCGCGATCACGGTCACATGCTGGCCTGCGGCATGGATCCGAACGGCGTCATGGCCGAATTGACGGGGCGCGAAGGCGGCTATTCCAAGGGCAAAGGCGGCTCCATGCACATGTTCTCGAAAGAGAAGCATTTCTACGGAGGCCACGGCATCGTCGGTGCGCAGGTGCCGCTGGGGGCGGGTCTGGCCTTTGCCGACAAATACAAAGGCACCGACCGCATCACGTTTACCTATTTCGGCGATGGCGCAGCGAACCAGGGACAGGTCTACGAGACCTTCAACATGGCGGCCCTATGGCAACTTCCGGTGATTTTCGTCATCGAAAACAACCAATACGCCATGGGCACCGCGCAAAAGCGCTCGACCTCGACCCCTGATCTGCACACCCGTGGTGCCGCCTTTGGCATCCCCGGCGAAGCGGTGGACGGGATGGATGTGCTGGCGGTCAAGGCGGCAGGCGACAAGGCGGTCAAACACTGCCGGTCCGGCAAGGGGCCGTATATTCTTGAGATCAAGACCTACCGTTATCGCGGCCACTCCATGTCGGACCCCGCCAAGTACCGCACCCGCGAAGAGGTGCAGAAAATGCGCGAAGAACGCGATTGCATCGAACATGTCCGCGAGATGCTGCTGCAGGGCGGCCACGCCACCGAGGACGACCTCAAGGCCATCGACAAAGAGATCAAGGCCATCGTCAACGCCAGCGCCGAGTTCGCCCGCGAAAGCCCAGAACCAAGCTTGGATGAACTTTGGACTGATATCTACGCGGACGCGGAGACGGCCTGATGATCGAACGGGCCCCCCTTAGGCTTGCGACTTTGGCAGTATCAGCTTTGGCCGTGACACACCTTCCAGTGTTTGCGCAATCCGCAGATGACGCAGCACGTACATTGGAGACCCTTTTGTCCGGCGAAGTGCGAAACGAATACCAAACCGCCGATTACCGCTTCGTGGTTGACGGATGCACTTTGACATTAACCGCGGAGTCACATGATGACGGCGCAACCGACACCTATGTCGCGTCGGTCGCCGCAAAAGATCTCCGCCTTGATCAAAGCGAATTGAACTATTCGGAAAGACAGATCTTCGTTCCGGCAAGTGAGGCAAGCGGCGTTCGTGTTAGCATGACGAAAACCAACCCGACCCCGCGTGAAAAGAACACGTATATGCAGCTCTATCCTGGCGCGACGTGCGACGACCGGACGTGTTATGCAGAATTTGTGGCTTCGCATTTTGACCTCGTGATCCGAGGCGACTGGGACATTACTTACCTAAACCAAGCGTTCGAAGCGCTCTTGCAGCTTGCGACGACGTGCTCGGAGGACACTTGAACAATGGCAACCGAAGTTCTCATGCCCGCCCTCTCGCCCACGATGGAAGAAGGCACGCTGGCCAAATGGCTGGTCAAGGAAGGCGACACCGTTTCGGCGGGTGACATCATGGCCGAGATTGAGACCGACAAGGCAACGATGGAGTTTGAGGCCGTGGACGAAGGCATCGTCGGCAAAATCCTGATACCCGAAGGCACCGAGGGCGTGCGCGTCAACACGCCCATTGCCGTGCTGGTCGAGGACGGAGAGACCGTGTCCGATGCTGCCCCCGCAGCTCCGGTACAAGCACTCGCCCCAGCAGACAAGGCACAAAGCTCTGAAGATCAGCCCGCAGCAGGCATGTCTCACCCGGAACCAGCCCTCGCGGTCGCCAAGGCCGAAGCACCGTGGCCAGAAGGCACCAAGACCAAGCAAAGCACCGTTCGTGAAGCGCTCCGCGATGCCATGGCCGAAGAAATGCGCCGGGATGAGGACGTGTTCCTCATGGGCGAAGAGGTGGGCGAATACCAAGGCGCCTACAAGATCAGTCAGGGTCTCTTGGACGAATTCGGCGCGCGCCGGGTGATGGACACACCGATCACCGAACACGGTTTCACCGGTATCGCGGTAGGTGCCGCGTTTGGTGGCTTACGGCCAATCGTGGAGTTCATGACGTTTAACTTCGCCATGCAAGCCATTGATCAGATTATCAATTCCGCTGCAAAAACGCTTTATATGTCCGGCGGCCAGATGGGCGCACCGATGGTGTTCCGTGGTCCCAATGGCGCGGCCGCCCGCGTGGGCGCCCAGCATTCCCAAGACTATGCAGCATGGTACGCGCACATCCCCGGCCTTAAGGTGGTGATGCCCTACTCGGCCTCCGACGCCAAAGGTCTGCTCAAAACAGCGATCCGCGATCCGAACCCGGTGATCTTCCTCGAAAACGAAATCCTCTATGGCAAGACGTTCGAGGTGCCCGAGATCGAGGATTACACCGTCCCCTTCGGCAAGGCCCGTGTCTGGCGCGAAGGGTCCGATGTGACCATCGTCAGCTTCGGCATAGGCATGACCTACGCGCTGGATGCCGCTGAAAAGCTTGCCAAAGACGGGATCGAGGCCGAGGTGATCGACCTGCGCACCCTACGCCCCATCGATTATGACACCGTAATCGCAAGCGTACAGAAAACCAACCGATGCATCACGGTCGAGGAAGGCTTCCCCGTGGGCGCCATCGGCAACCACCTGTCGGCGGTCATCATGGAACGCGCGTTCGATTATCTTGATGCGCCGGTGCTGAACCTGACCGGCAAGGACGTGCCCATGCCCTATGCCGCCAACCTCGAGAAACACGCGCTGGTCACAACGGCCGAGGTGATCGAAGCGGCGAAAAAGGTCTGCTATCGATGAACGATGATCTGACCGTCCGCACCCGCGACGTGGCCCGCGAGGCCTATCACGTGGTCACGCCCAAAGGTGCCGCCTTTGTGCCGGAATGCCTGATGGACAAATTTCCGAACGAGGCACGCCCGTCGCATCAGTCCGCTTACGAATGGATCGGTGCCCACAAGCGCCAGATCACGCGCGCTGTTGCCACGCTGAAAGCGGGCAAGACACCCAAAGACCCCTATGACCTCATCACCCTGATCGAGGAGACCTGACATGCCCATCGAAATTCTCATGCCCGCCCTGTCCCCCACGATGGAGGAAGGCACGCTGGCGAAATGGCTGGTCAAGGAAGGCGACACGGTGTCCTCGGGCGACGTGATCGCCGAGATCGAAACAGACAAGGCGACGATGGAATTCGAGGCCGTCGACGAAGGCGTGATCGGCAAGATCCTCGTCGCTGAGGGCACAGCGGACGTCACCGTCAACACACCCATCGCGATGCTGCTGGAAGACGGCGAAAGCACCGATGATCTGGACGCGTCGCCCGAACCTGCCCTTAAAGCGGCCCCTGCCAAACCCGCCGAAGCCGCCGCCGCGTCGACCCCAACGGCTGCCCCCCCGGCGCCGACCCAAAGCGGCGACCGCGTCTTCGCGTCCCCTTTGGCGCGCCGCATCGCCGCCGACAAAGGCCTGGACCTGAGCCAGATTACAGGGTCCGGCCCGCGTGGTCGCATTGTCAAAGCCAATGTCGAAAGCGCCACGCCACAGGCCGCAGCCACAGCCCAAGCCGCAGCACCCGCCGCATCGGCCCCGGTTGCAAAACCGGTCGATGCCAGCGCGATCGCCAAGATGTACGAAGGCCGGGCCTATACCGAACTTCCGCTCGACGGTATGCGCAAGACAATCGCCGCACGCCTCACCGAGGCCAAACAGACCATCCCGCATTTCTACCTGCGCCGGTCCGCCACCCTCGATCCGCTCATGGCCTTCCGCGCTCAACTCAACGCCCAGCTCGAAAAGCGCGGTGTGAAGCTCAGCGTCAACGACTTCATCATCAAAGCCTGCGCACTCGCCTTGCAACAGGTGCCCGCCGCCAATGCCGTTTGGGCCGGCGACCGCATCCTGCAGCTGGAACCATCGGACGTGGCCGTTGCCGTGGCTATTGAAGGCGGCCTCTTCACGCCCGTCCTCAAGGACGCGCACCAAAAATCCCTGTCCGCCCTCTCCGCCGAGATGAAAGACCTCGCGACCCGCGCCCGCGACCGCAAACTCGCCCCGCATGAATACCAAGGCGGCAGCTTTGCCATCTCCAATTTGGGCATGATGGGCATCGAGAATTTCGACGCGGTCATCAATCCGCCCCACGGCGCGATCCTCGCCGTCGGCGCAGGGCTCAAGAAGCCGGTCGTCGCAGACGACGGCGGCGTCACGGTTGCCACAGTGATGTCGATGACGCTCTCGGTCGATCACCGCGTGATCGACGGCGCTCTCGGTGCAGAACTCCTGCAAGCCATCGTGGATAACCTCGAAAACCCGATGGCCATGCTGGCGTGACCTGAGTTTCTTTGGGCTCAAAATACCTCGGGGGAGGCGCCTGAAAGGCGGCGGGGGCAGCGCCCCCAAATGTTTCCGTGAACGGAAACAGGCGATGCGTCACCGCATCGCCCAACTCACGTCACGCGCCAGAGCGTAAAATCTGATCCATGCTGATTGCGGGCTGCGAACAGCCCGCCTCACCCACGATCCGCGCAGGCACACCAGCCACGGTCTTGCAGGGCGGCACTTCTTCCAGCACCACAGACCCGGCCGCAACCCGCGAGCAATTGCCCACCTTGATATTGCCCAAAACCTTGGCCCCGGCCCCGATCAGAACACCATCGCCAATCTTTGGATGACGGTCTTCCTCTTCCTTGCCAGTCCCGCCCAACGTCACGGAGTGCAGCATCGACACGTTGTCGCCCACCACAGCCGTTTCCCCGATCACAATAGAATGGGCGTGGTCGATCATGATCCCCTGCCCGATCTTCGCTGCCGGGTGAATGTCGACGCCGAACGCCTCGGAACACCGCATCTGCACGAAATACGCGAGATCCGTCCGCCCCTGCCGCCAGAGCCAATTGCCCACGCGGTAGCATTGGATTGCCTGGAACCCTTTGAAAAACAGCAGCGGCTGCAAGAACCGATGACATGCCGGGTCGCGCTCGTAGACCGCAACAATGTCGGCACGCGCCGCCATCGCGAGGTTTGGATCGGACGCAAAGGCCTCGTCACAAATCTCACGCAGGATCTGCTCGGTCATCTCACCATTCGCAAGCTTAAGCGAAATCCGGTAGCTCAGCGCCCGCTCGAGGCTCGGGTGGTGCAGTACCGAATAGTGAATCATGCCGCCCAAAAGCGGTTCCTTGGCAACTGCCTCGTCCGCTTCCTTGACAATACGGCCCCAAACCGGGTCAACCGATGCGAGTTTCGCACGTGTTTCAGCCATGCCATCTCTCCTTTAACGGCCAGAGCTTAGCAGATAGGATCGAATTCGGAAAACGCAAAGCTGTGATGGCAAGGATCAGCGCGCGGAATGCGTACAGAGCCTTAATCGTGTTCGAGACTGATTTGGCTCATCCAGACTGAAATCCACTTCAGACAATGGCAGCAGCGCTTGCAATGCCTTGAGAACAGCAATCCACGCCGCGAGGCCTTCCGCGCACTGAAACGAGGTTGGCCCGCGCGTCTGATGCCGCAGCGCCGCTGTCATCAAGCTGCCATCCCCAAAAACAGGATGTGCTGACTGGTAGCGCCTGCGATACACCTCCGCCAGATCGGCTTCCCGGATCAGACTCGCGATGATAGGGCCATGCTGGTCAGGCGGCGCAGCCGCAGCAACTGCGACTGCTGCAAGCACGTCATTGTAGATAACCGGCCTCACACGAACACCATGACCCGCGACACTGGCCCTTCTCCGAACCGGTCCGAGACCTGCGTCACTTCGATATCCACAGTCCCCGCGACGCCGTCGTCTGCTTGCATGGCGGCAGTGTAAACCCAACCCGGCGCAGTCAGGTCCACGCTCCGAACAACAGCCCCTTCAACCAGAACCCGCAAGGTATAGGCGTGACGGTCTTCGCCCAAGGGGATCTCGGTCAGGTCCCAACTATCTGCATCCAATCGCGCCCGCCGAATCCACGACACAGAAACATCCCCAGCAGACTTATATGCTTTCAGATGCACCGGGCTGTAGGGCCGCAATCCAAGCCCGGCAAAGGCCTGTACCTCGTGCTTATAGGCAGCGTGATCAAAAGGCTTGTCCGCAGGTCCGATCCGGTAATGCCGCGCCTGTCCCCGCAAAGAAGAGGCCAATGCGATCTGTCGCGCTGTTCCATCAAGCAACACGAAAAACGCTCCTGTCGACAAGATTTCGGGCACCAGCGCATCCGTGCCGAATTGCCCGCGCAATAGGCCATTCAGTCGCCATACACCAGGTCCGGTCAACTCTGCCGTCCTGAACTGAATGATTTCCCAACCGTCGGGGTCGCCCGATCCGATCGCCGCAAGGTTTGCACCACCCAGCAACCCGGCCTCACTGACCGAAGACAAACTGCCAGAAGTCAGTGCCACTTCGATCAGTGTCGCGTAATCCATCAGCCCCGAAGGCGCCCGTGCCACCGCGTTCAGAGTGACCCCAACCGTCGAAGCCACTCCGACAAGCCCATTCAAGGAATACCCCGCATCTTCCGCTGCATCGTAAACCGCGACATCCCCCGGCCAAGGATCCGCTGTCACCGCAAGATGCGGCGCATGCGGCACCTCATCGCCGGTGATCAGCGGCAGATCAAGAAACAGCGGCAGCACTGGCCCGGATGCCACAAAGCGCCGCGAGGGCGTTGGATCATCCGGGAAATCCGCAGGATGGTATACCTCCGCCTCGACCCGCACGGCGTCGATCAACTGATGGGTTGTTTGCTCCACCCGGTCGATCCGCACCGCCATGGCCCCCGCCTCAACCGGCAAACGCACCACGTCACCCGCGCCCAGCGCCTGTTGTGATAACGGCAAGGCAAACCGCACCGCATCCCGCGAGACCCGCGCTTCGCTCAACCAGCGTTCAACCGCCTGCCGCCCCTCGGGACGCGTCAATAAAAGCGGCACTTCGCTTTCGGCCACAGCATGAGTGCCTTCGTCAGGCAGCACGGATTCCTCCGAGATATTACGGTAATCTCCATCCGCCTCGACAAAGTTCAGCCGCACGCGCCCCGACATGTCCGCTTCTGAGCTTCGGCTTTGAACCACCTCGATGCCCAAATCGTCATGCGTCGCAAGCTGGTCGAACTCCAACGACACCGCGCGCGCACCATCACGATTGCGGAACACCACCACACCGTCGCGCTCGATAGCATCAAACCCATAGGCCAGCATGAGAGGTTGCAAAGCCCGTCGCGCATCCGTCACGTCCGGCGCGAGATAGCCACGCACAAACCCGAAAAGCGCGCTCACATCATAGTCGCGCAGACCAGAGCGTTCGCAAATCTCGGCCACCACCGAGGCCAATGTGCGACCTGACACACGCCCGTTGATCCAATGACCGCGGCGGTAGTTCGGGCCGTCCGACCACATCTCGTCTACATTGGGAAACCAAGGATAAGGCCGCGCGTCCCATGCCCAGACAAAAACCCGACCCATGTCGATCATCGGTGCGCCATAAAGACCTGACACCGGATTATGCTCCGGATCGCCCCAATAGCTCAGCATCGCTCGCAGGTATTGATGCTGGATCAACTCATCCCGCAGTCCATTGGAATAGGCGGGCAAAGTGCTCTCGGAACTCTTGGGGTCCAAAAACTTGTTCGGCTCATTTGTGGCCTTGTCCACCGCCGCACAGCCGATTTCAGTGAACCAGATCGGCTTGCTACTGGGCACCCATTCCGTCTGCACTGCCTGCCGCACCCCGCCCACGCGGTTGTGATGTGGCTGCGACCACCAATTGCGAATATCCTTGTAGCGCCACACCCACGGCTCTCCATAAGCGCCATCGGTGATCGGTTCCCGCACCTGCAGATCCCGCGCTTCTTGCGACGGGTAATACCAATCGTACCCCTCGCCCCCCGCCACATTCGCCCGCAGATAGTCTAGGTTGTAGATCGCCCCCCAATCGGCATCGGCATGGCCTTCCCCATCCCGCCAATCGGACAGACGCATGTAATTGTCGATCCCGATAAAATCGACATTCGGATCGGCCCAAAGCGGATCAAGGTGGAAATACACATCCCCGCTGCCATCCTGAGGATGATAGCCGAAATACTCCGACCAATCCGCCGCATAGCCAATCTTCACATCCGGCCCAAGGATCGCGCGGCATTCTGCCGCCAGCACCCGCAGCGCATCGACCGCCGGAAAGCCAGAAGCCCCCCGCAACTGCGTCAGGCTTCGCATCTCAGACCCAATACAAAAGGCGGTCACCCCCCCTGCAACAGCGCACAAATACGCTTGATGCAGGATAAAGCGTCGATACCCCCAGTCCTGCTGAACCTCCCCGGCCTCGAACCCGTCCTCGGCGTCGCTCCCAAGGTCCAATCCTTCGGGTGCATAGTGAACGACACCCTCCACCACGAAAAAGTCATCGACCTGCGCCGCACCAAAGAACGCCGCCACTTCGGCATCTGTTGCTGTGGCCCCCGTAAGGTCTCCCACCTGTCCCGGCGCAACGCTGGCTGTGATCCGCCCGCGCCACGGCAGCTTCGGCTGCTCCATCTCACCGGTCCAAGGGTTCGGCAGCCCGTTCCCCGGCATCTGCTCCATCAGGATGAACGGGTAGTACAGAACCTCCAGCCCCTTCGCGGTCATATCCCGGATCGCCTGCACGACCGAAGTATCGCAGGGCGTCCCACCATAAACAGGACGCCCCTCGTCCACCGGCACCAAACCGGCATCCGCCCGAACAAGCCCACTCACCACCCACGGCATCTCGGCACTATCCGCCGCAACCTGTTCGACCTTCGGCTGGATCACACAGTCGCCACAACGCAGATCACTACCGAACCAGCTGACCACCAGCGACACCGCCCCGCAATCCGGCACCTCGTCCTGCAAATGTTTGAGCGACGTCATGAAATCCGCCCGGTCCGACGGACTGTTCACATTGACAGTGTTTGACTTGCCCGCACCGCCATCCAGCGACACCGCTTCTGTAGCCAGCGAATACTCCCCAGTACCGGGGATCATCGCGACCGCGCGAATGTTGAACGGCACGTCCTCGGGGTCGTCCTGCACCGGGCGCGTCACCTCGAAGGAAAACTGCGGCACGCGGTTGCCAAACCGGCTCAGGTCCAAATCCTCGAACACAACATAGGCCGTACCCCGATAGGCCGGCACCAAACCCACGCCCTCGACAGCTTCCATCTTCGGATCCGGCAACTGGTCGCGCGATCCCGGATAGACCACCATGTTCAGATCATGCACCGAGATTTCGGCACCATCCGCCCAGACCCGGTTCACACTGGTGATCTCACCCTCGCAAAGCGCCACAGCAAGGCTCACTGAATAGCTGTATTCCTTGATCGTCGGCTGTGCCGACAACCCTTTGCCACCACCCGATTTTGAAACATTTTCCTTGAACTGCGTGGCCCAGATGACGTGCCCGCCCACCCGCATCCGGCCAAAAATCTGCGGGATCGGCTGACCCTCGCCCGCCGTGCTTAGCCGCAGCCGGTCCAGCCGCCCGGTCTCGATTGACCGCGCCCCACCACCCAACACCCGCTGGTCAATGGCCCGACCCAGAGTCGCCCCGGCAAACCGGCCAACCGCCGACATGGACAGCCCAAGCACCGATCCGCCAAGGCTGCTGCCCAGCGCAGCACCTGCCGCCGAAAGAACCAGTGTCGCCATTGCTTTATCCTTCCTGAATGTCAGGCAAGGCAAACCGCGCCACGATGCGCCGCTGCCAAGGCGCGCTCAGCGCCGTTTCCACCACCGCATGTCCCGAATACGCGTGGATGAATCGCGCCTCGACCCCGATCCGTGTCTGAATGCCCAGATGTTTCGCAACGCCCCGATCGCGCATCCGAAACAGAACAACGTCGCCAGACGCTTCATGCTCGACAGGCTTGCCCCCCATGAGCGCAACAAGCCCTCGCCAAAGCATTTCATTGCCCTGCGGCTCGGACCAATCCGGCGTATAAGCAGGCACCACACCCGGCTCACACCCGTAAAGCCCGCGCCACACGCCCCGCAGCAGCCCAAGACAATCCGCCCCCGCTCCGCACAGACTCGCCTGATGCACGTAAGGCGTGCCGATCCAGCGCCGCGCCTCTGTGACAATTCTCTCGCCCGTCACCGCAAGCTCCCACCACTGCGCGACCGCGCTGCTGTTGGATGGATCAACACCCATTCTTCCTGCGGAATGTCCGGAAACCCCTGAAAGTTGACCAAATTGCCGAACTTGCCTCGGCAAGTCTCGAACCGCTTGTCGCACCCCACGATCAGCTTCACCCGATCCCCGACAGCCACCGAAGCCCGAAGTGGCTCCCACAGATCGACCTCGCGCGCGCCATCCTCGAACAGCACATCGCGCTTGATCACGGCCCAAAGCCCCTCTGCAGCGCCGTCCAGCACCGTCAACCGCCCCCGCTGAAACCATTGCGCGGCAAACCCGCTGGCCCCGGACAGGACAAATCCACCCTTAGCCGTCACCTCGGTAACAACCGCCTCCGTCCACATGCCAGCCGCATCAGTATCTACCCCGCAGGTCGCGTCCCCCAGCACCGCCAGACACGGTGCTTGATAAACCCGCCCCACCGGCCGGTTGAGCCACTCCGTCAGCCCCCGCAACTCGGCCGTGAACGCACCGCCGCTGCGTGTGATCTCCCCCAACGATCCCCGAAACAACACCTTGCGCGCCGCGACATCCGCCCAATTGACCAGCCACGCCGTCACCTCGGCCCCGTCGAACCGCCCCGCCGCGATGTCCACCTCGGTCACGCTGGCATCCGACAGCGCGCCAATCGCTTCGCTGTTATCCACCGACAGCCCTGTGCCCTTCTGCACCGCCGCCGCGCTCATGCCGGTATCCGCGCGGAACACCAGACCGTCGAAGCTCAGGTCAAGATCGTGATCCGTAAACCCGAACCGCCGCCCATCCCTGCGCCGCACCTCCCAGACCCGCGCCACCGTGGTGACACCCGTCCCCAAATGCTCGGCAAGTGCCTCCGCCCCGCTCATACGCGCAGCTCCACCACCGGCACATCGGGCACCTCACCCGCCTGGAATGTCGCCGCAGAGGTCTGAATGCGGTCCGTGTCAAACCGCACCGGCACATCGAACTCAAACCCGGCTGTTACCGAGACCCCCGCAGATGGCGCAGTAAAGAACGACACCATTCCAGTCACCACATCAACGGAAAACACGGCCCCCTCGACCTGCGCCACCCCGTCCAATGCCACCAGCACCGTCCCGGCAACAGGCTTCGCCACGGGACGCGCATAGACCGCATCCCCCGACGCATACGCCTTTGACAAACCAAACTCCGTCGTCACGCCATCGCCAGTCCCGATCACCTGATCCATGGCCCCGACCTGCGCCGAGGGCTTGCACGATTTGAAATCCGCCCAGTCTTTCCAGCGAAAACCGTACATCTGTCCGCGCCGCGCCTCAAAAAAGGCGATCAGCGTGTCGATATCGTCCATCGACCGCAGACCGATCCCCGCATCGTACCGCCTACGCGAATGCGCCCAGGGCGTGTTCCGCTCTTCGAACCCGCTCGCCAGCGTCACCAAATCCGTCCGCCGCTCTGGGCCCCCGATGGAACCAAAGCTCAACGCCGTCGGAAACCTTACTTCATGAAACTGCATCGCAAGCCCTCCTCACAGGTTCCGCTGACCCGAGCCCAGAACCCGGCCCATCTGCGCCGCGATCTGGCTTTGCGACCGCCGGAACCCTTGCACATCCGGCGTCGAGATGTTCATCACCACGTTGACCGCACGCCCACCGCCGCCAGCCCGCACACCCAGCTTGCCATCCGCCCCGCGTGCCAGCGGCATGATCGCCTCTGGCCCAGCTTCGCCCATCAGCCCGACACCACCGCGCATCGGAAACGTCGTTGGCCCGCTGACAACACCGCCATCGGCAAACGGCATCACACGCCCCTGCGCAAACGAAGCCCCGTTGGCAAAGGGCAGCAGGTTGCTGATCCCCTGCATCACCATCCCGCTCAGATGCTCCTTCACCGGGTTCACCGCCGCGCGATACGTCGCCCCGATCATCGATTGCGCAATCGTGCCCAGCGCGTCCGACAGCTTCATCCCATCAAACACAATCCCATCAATCGCCCGGCTCAAACCGCTGTTCAGCGCGCCCTCAAGCTTGGATGCGCCCTTGCCAGTCTCTGACAAAGACTCGCGAACCTTTGCCATCTCGGCCTGAAATCCACCCGCCATGCTCGACGCACCCGCAAGCGCTTCTTCCAAAGCACTCACCTGCGCCTCGAAACCATCAATGCTGTCCAACTCAATCATCCCGATCCCCCTGTGTGTCCGGATACGCCGCCATCAAGGCGTCCAACCCACTCCGCCCCAAAGGCGCATCACCGCCCCCCAACAGCAGATGCAACTCTGCCGGGGTCAGCGCCCAGAACTCCGCCGGGCGCAGACCAAGCCCGCGCACCCCGGCACGCATCAGCGCAGGCCAGTCAAACCGGCTCATGTCTCCCCCACCGGCACAAACGCCCGCGCCAGAAGCTCCGCCGCCACCCGCGCCGCCGCCAGTGGCCCGCCCTCGATCTCCGCTGCCAGCAAATCCTCCGCAGTCCCGCGCCAGCCCCCACCGCACAACCCGGCCACGATCAGCGCCAACACATCCCGGCTCGAACAGCCCCCGCCCTCGAACCGCGCCACCAGATCAACCAGCGTGTCCGCCTTGAGGCCTGCCTCCAGTTCCGCCAGCGCCCCCAGCGTGAGGCGCAACACATGCGGCGCCCCGTCGATCACCAGCGTCACCTCACCGCGCCAGGGGTTCGCCATCGTCACACCGCCGCCGTGAACGCCACAACACCGGCCGAGGCCAGCGACAGCTCATACGTTGCCTCGCCGTTGTGCGACCCGGCATATTCCAGCCCGGTCACCTGAAACGGTGCCTGCACCACGCCGAAATCCGGGATGATCACCTGAAATGCAGGCGTCTGACTGTCGAAAAAGATCTGCCGCGCCCGCTCATCCGTGCTGGCGTCCTTGAACACCCCCGCACCCGAGATCGCGACACTTCGTACTCCCGCACCCGCCAGCAACTCACGCCATCCGCCATCGCTCTCAAGCGAGGTCACATCGACCGCTTCCGCGTTGAAACTGATCCGCGTTGCCCGCAGCCCCGCCAAAGTCTCAAACGTGCCGCTGCCATCCACATTGACCTTGATCAAAAGGTCTTTCCCGTTCTGAGCACCCATCCCTCACACTCCCTGTCTGGAAACTGTCTCTGAAATCCGAGACGCCCTCAGGCGTCATCCTCGACCCGCGCCCGGAAGGTCAGGTCGATTCTGCGCCGCCCCGCCTTCTCGCGCTGCGCCACCGCCCGCTTGAAGTTCAGCGCCACCAACCGACCCCGCTCCAACACCATTTCCGCGTCGATCAGCGCGTCACAAACCACAGCCGACACCTCCTTGGCCGTCTGAAACCCCGCATCGTCCGAGATCACAGACACCACGAATTCATGCCACGCCCCGCGTCCGGTTTTGTCGCTCGCATCCACAGCCCGCTCCGGACCAAGCGCCACATACAAATCCGGCAACCGCCCTTTGGGCACCGCGTCATAGACCCGGTCACCAACCAGCACCGAAAGCCCTGCGTCGTTCTGCAAGCGCTGATACACAGCCCCCTGCAACGCCGCCGCCACCGCATAGCTCATGTCGCCACCTCCTCGTCACAGAGGCAGATCAGGAACCGCCCGCCGGGATCGGCCTCTGTCACCGAATTGATCCGAAACACCCGCGCCCCATCCCGAAACCGCTGCTCCGGCAAAGGCCGCGCAGACTGACCCTGCGGCGCGCCCCGCACCAAAACCCGAAACCCGGTCACCGACACCTGCCCAGCCTCGCCAACGCCCTCGCGCCCGGACCGAGGGGTCACTTCACCCCACAGCACACCCAGCGCGACCCAGCTTTCATGCATCCCGCCCGCACCGTCCGGCACCGCCTCCAGCCGCTCCAGCACCAGCTTCGAGGTCAAGCGACGGCTCATGTCCCGAACCCCAGACGGACCGGGCGATAGCGCGCAATCAGGCTCGTCACCCCGAACGGCATGCAGCCCTGTCCCAGCGTGGTCTCGTCGCGATATTCGTAATAATGCGCCGCCAGCAGCATCACTGCCTGCGCCAGATCGGCAGGCAGATCGCCGAACGCGTCGGCCATTCCAGCCTGAAACCGAACCTCGGCGCTGCCGTGCTCCGGGATCGACGGCAAACAGCCCCCCATCGGCACCACCTTCGGCGCATCGCCATCCGCCACCAGCGCATAGCGCGCCGCGTCCACCACAGCCCCCGCGCCAAACGCATCGACCAAGGTGATCTGCGTCATCAATCGCACCGGGGCAATCGGCAACACCTGCCCTGTCACATCCCGCCAGCGATGCAGGCTGCACAGAAAATCCCGCACCAAAAGCGCCTTGCCCGTCCGCGCCTCGATCGCCGCCATCGCCGCCCGCAGGAACCCGCCCAACAGCTCGTCCTGAAGCCCGTCCTCCACAAACCCGCTGCCCATCCGCAGATGATCCCGCAACCGCGCCACCGGCAAAGCGGTATCCGGTATCTGGCTCTCTTCAATCAAATACATCTCGTGTTCTCCGCAAACCTGTCCCTCGTTCAGAGGCCGGTAAGTTGTCGGACGCGCGCCGCCGCCGCTGCTCGGACGGAGGGAGCGGCTAGACAACGCCGGCACACCGGCGCGCGCCCCATGAGGAAGACGGCCCGCACCGCCCTCCCCATGTCCGCCATCACCGATCAGGCGACAGCGAAGCGCAGCAGCTTGATGGCAGCGAAATCGCTCACATCGCCGCCAACCCGTTTGGTCGCGTAGAACAGCACATGCGGCTTGGCGCTGAACGGATCACGCAGGACCCGCAGATCCGGGCGTTCCGCAATCGTGTAGCCCGCGCGGAAATCACCAAAGGCAATCGCATCCGCATTCGACGCAATGTCCGGCATGTCCTCGGCAATCAGAACCGGATAGCCCAGCAGACGCGCAGGCTCTCCGCTGGTGAACCCGTCCGACCACAAATGGCGGCCATCCGCATCCTTCAGCTTGCGCAGCGTGCCCGCCGTCTTGGAATTCATCACGAATGTCGCATTGGCGCGGTATTCTGCCCCCAGCGCGTAGACCAGTTCGATCAGCGCATCGCCATTGCCAATAGACCCGTCCACACCCGTCGGCACATAGCCGATATTGCCCCAGGTCCAGACATCATTATCGACCGCCCCGTGGTTCAAAATCCCGCGCGGCTTGTCATTGCCGTCACCGGTAATATACGCCCCCGCCTCAGCGCGCGAGAACGTGTCGGCGATCTTGCCCGCCAGCCATGTCTCAATGTCGAACGCCGTGTCGTCCAGCAGGCGCTGGCTGGCCTTGGGCATTGCGCTCAGCTCATAAAGCTTGATCGAAATACGGTCGATGGTCGGTGTCCCGGTCTCGGACCGGGCGCTGATCTCATCCGCCCAACCGGCACCCGTGTCACCACGGTCGATCAGCACGTCATAGCTCGACGCCTCAACATTCACGACAGACGCCACCGCGCGCAGCGACGCGCTGCTTTTCAGAACACCCTGAATGGTCTCTGATGTCACAGGATCAATCAGAAACCCGCCATCGCCGTTCACATTGGTGGACATGGATTTCACATCCATCTCCAAACCGCGCAAGGCATCATCGTCACCACTGCGCAAATAGGCGTCGAACGCCTGATAATGCACGTCCTCGGCCTTCACACCACCCGCCAACGCAGGACGCCCCGCATAGGCCGTCTTTCGATCAATCTTGGTCATTCGCTCTTCCTGTTCCTGTAGCTTTCTGTCGAAGTCGTCGCGCTGTCGGCGCATATCGCCCACCAGCCCTGCCAACGCGGCACCCACCTGCGTGAACGGAGACAGATCTTCCCCGCTCCGCGACGTTGTCCCGGTCTCACTCATCCCGATTTTCCCATCTCTGAAGGGTGGCCCTAGCCGTCCACCAAGTCCCGGCGCGCCTCTTCGATCAGGCGTGCCATCTCCCGCAGATCAGCCTCCACCGGGGTCTCCCCCTTGGCCGCAACCCGCGCACTGGGCAGCATCGGGAAGGTCACCAGCGACACCTCCCACAGCTCCAGTTCCGTCAAGACCCTGCGGCCCTGCTTGTCCTTCGTCGCCGCTTTGGTGCGATAGCCGATGGACAGCCCGTCAATCGCCCCCGCCGCCACCAGCGCGGCCGCTTCCCGACCACGCGCCACGGTCTCCAGCAAGCGGCCTTTCACATACAAACCGACGCCGTCCTCGCGCACCTCATCCCAAATGCCGATGGGCTGCGCCGGATCATGCTGCCAAAGCATCTTGACTGCCCGCCCACTCTCGACCAACCGCTTCAACGACGCGCCATAAGCGCCTGAAGCAACAACATCATTCCCCTGATCACACTGACCAAAGCGTGACGCATAGCCTTCGATCATACAGCCATCTGTGACCGTCACATCCGCATCGAACCGGCAAAACTTCCGTTCCAAATCCATCCCGCACTCCCTCATGGCGTCACCTGAATGAACTTCAGGAACACATCCGCCAACACCGCCGCCGCCACGCCATAGACCGCCAGCCACACCCGCCGCTCCAGCCGCTCGATTAACGCCTCGATCCGGTCCAGCCGCGCCGAGATCCCCTCGAACCGCAGCTGCGTCACCCGTTCATGCGCCTCAAGCCGCAAGGCAGGCGCACAGTCGAACGGCTCGTACCCGCCCCGCATGTCACTCATCGGCCAACACCGGCAGACCCAGCAGCGCGCGTTTTTCCGCAGCCGTCAGGAACTCCGCCCGTGCCACACGCGCCCATTGCGCATCGCGCTCCGCCGCCAGCGCAGGCACCTGGTCCAGATCGGGCTTCAGCACCAAATCCTGACCGGCATGCTCCGACAACCACGCCGAAAGCGCCGCCGTCACCCGCGTCACCAGCGGCAACACCGTCAGGCGGTAAAACGCCCGATGCGCCTCGGCATAATTGGCAAATGTTGCCTCACCCGGAATGCCCAGCAACATCGGAGGAACTCCAAAAGCCACCGCAATCTCCCGCGCCGCCGCTTCCTTGGTCTTCTGGAACTCCATGTCCGACGGCGAAAACCCCATCGGTTTCCAATCCAGCCCACCTTCCAGCAGCATCGGCCGCCCCGCATTGCGCGCTCCCATGTGATGCGACTCGATCTCCTCGACCAAACGGTCGTACTGATCCGTCCCCATCCCCGACACACCATCCGTGCCGTGATAGACAATCGCCCCCGAAGGCCGCGCCGCATTGTCGAGCAATCCCTTCGACCAGCGCGACGCCGCGTTGTGCACGTCCAACGCCTGTGCCGCCGCCACCATCGGGCTCAGCCCGTAATGATCGTCCTGCGGATGAAACGCCTTCACATGGCACACGGGCCGCGCACCCTCACCCATCTCGAACCGATGCGACTTGCCGCCCACACCGTATTCATAGGCCACAGGCCAGCCGTCCTGTCCCGGCACCAGCTTCATCCGGTCCGACCGCAGCACATGCAACTCGCCCGGGACGCCCTCAGCGCCCACAGCCTCGAAATACCCGTCACCGGACAAGAGCAACTGACCGTAAAACGCCTCGAACAGCTCCGCCTGCCCCTGCGCCGGGTTCGGACGACGCAACAGGTCCAACACCGGATGCACCTCGTAGCGCTGGCTTGCATCCTGCAACACCAACGGCATCGCCGCTGACGCCTCCGCAATCAGCTTGACCGCCCGGAACCCTACCGGGTTGCCGGTGAATCCCGTCCGCGTGAGCGACGCCGTATCCCGCGCCGACCATGCCACGCGCCCCATGTTCTGCCAGGCCACGACCGGCCCGGTGGCACTTGCCTTGGCCTCGATCCCAGCCTCTTCTTTGCGTCTTTGACGAAAGATGTCCCACACCATGCTGCTGCGCTCCTCGCAAATCCCGTTTCAGTTTCGGCGCGGTCGGGACGGTCTCTCGAACCCTCCCGACCGACCTCGTGCCAAAGACCCAAGCCCCCAAAGGCCCCCGGCACACCAGACACAGCGTTCCCGTCCTCAGCCTGCCCAAAGGCAAGGCCGGGCCCCCACTTCACCGCTCTGTCAAATTGCTTGGCGCGTCCCGTCCTGCGCCGTCTTGATGAAACCAACCTACCCAGCAAAGGTTAACGGCTGGAAACCATACCGTGCGCTCAGCGGCGCAACGTCCGAACACGCGGCACACGCCATTCCGCCGCCCGCGCGATCACCAGATCGGTCAGAGCCCAAACCAGCGCGTCCAGACGATCCGGAGACCCCGTCCCTTGATAGCCCAACCGCGTCATCTGACACATCTCATCCTCCAGCGCGTCAAACGCCCCGTAATGCGCGACGCGCCCCTGCTCGTACAAAGCCGCCACAGGCTCGGCCCGCGCGGCCTTGGACCGTGACGCATGCACCCGCACCACCGGCACCATCGGATCGACCTGACGCAACACGGCTTCCACCATGTCACCGCCTTGATTGACCTCGGCAACCAACGCATGCGCGCCCCAGCGCTCCATCGCCGTGATCGCCCGCCGCGCCCAAACCAAGGGCGACACGCCCTGCACGGTGCAATCCTCCAGCACCACTGCGCGCCAGTCCTGCGGCGGCCCCTCCGTGACCACCCCGGCCACCACGATACCGCAGGCATCGGACCCCTTGCCGCTCGACGCCGTCGGATCAACCGCCACCACGATCCGGTCAAACACCGGCACCACCGAACAGCGCGCCGCCTCCAGCGCCTCCATCGACCACAGCGCACCCTCGGCCTGATCCAGCAGATCGCCGTCCAATTCCTGCCGCCCCAACCGCGTGCCAGCATAACGCGCCCGCACCTCGTCCAGAAACGATGAGGCCAAATAGGCCCGGTTCGACTCGGTCGGCGCGCGCGTCACAACCGTCGAAGGTGCCGCCAACAAATCCCTCAAAACACCCACATTCCGCGGCGTCGTTGTCACGCACACCCGCGGATGCGTCCCCAGTCGCAGCGTGAACTGCAACATGTCCCACGCCTCCTGCGCACGCTTCCATTTCGCAAGCTCATCCACCCACGCACCGTCAAACTGCGGCCCGCGCAAACTCTCGGGGTCATGCGCCGAACACGCCACAGCCTCGGCACCGTTGGGCCAGCGCAACATCCGTCGCGTGGCAAGCCATTCTGGCCGGCGGTCGGGCGGCGAACAGGCCATAATCCCGCTGTCACCAAAAATCATCACCTCGCGCACCTGATCCAAGGTCTCGCCCACCAGCGCCACGCGCCGGGCAGCCCCCTTGTCCAAAGGCCGCGATCCCTCGACCATCTGTCTCACCCATTCGGCACCGGCGCGGGTTTTCCCCGCGCCGCGCCCACCAAGGATCACCCACGACCGCCAGTCCCCCTCTGGGGGCAACTGGTGCGGATGCGCCCAGAACTCGAACAGGTAGGGCAACGCCAAAAGCGCCCCGTCCACCTCTTCAAGACTTCTCAGGAACGCGTCCTTCTCGGCAACACTGGCGGAGGCGATCAAGTCTGCACCCGACCGCAACCCGCGCGGCATCGAGGTCAAGCCCGTAAGCCCCTTCAATGGCGGCATGTTCTCGGCGATGTCTTTCAATCTGTACCTCCGTATCCTTGGCGTGTTTCAGCCAGGCCCGCAATTCGCTCAGCGCTTTAGCTGCCTCGGTTGCAGTGCCCGTTTCTCCGGCCTCCACCTTGCTACGCAGGGCTGCCACCATCTCGCGGATGGTCCGCAGTTCCTGCGCAATAGCATCGCGCTCAATCTCAAGCGCGCTGCCCGTCTCTTCTGCAGTGATCAAAACCATGCGATCCCTGCCTCCTGTGCTGAATGGATCTCCGTCCATCGACGCACCGGCAAGCCACAGAATATCCCGCAACCTGTTGATGCCTAGCAGGCACGAAGCAATAGACCGTCAATAAGGAAACAAGCGCCTAACGCGCCGCGCGAAGGTTTAAGACCTCGGCAAGACCTCGCGCCCGGGGCCACAAAACCCATGATAAGGTCACTAATTGAAGTGATTCAGGTTTTTTTAACCACAACAGGTGCGGTTCAGAAAATCCCCCGCCGCAGCAGGTTCAGCCCAAGGATCAGGAACACGTAAAGCACCAGCTTGCGGAAACTCTCGTTCGAAAACCTCGACCGCAGCTTTGCCCCCAAGGTAAAGCCCAGCAATGTCGGCATGACCAACGCCAATGACATAGCCCCCAGCTCCGGCGTCAGAAACCCTTGCTGCACATAGGCCAGCGCAAACGGCACCCCGCCGATCAACAAGAGCAACCCCACCGCGCGCACAAACTCGTCCTTGGGCACCTGCCGCGCACTCATATACATAATGACGGGTGCCACCCAAACGCCGGACAGCCCGCCCAGAATGCCCCCCGCAGTGCCAAAACCCAGCTGCCCCAGCTTGTCGAACCGATCCGGCAAGCGCGGCATTGTGAACCGCAGGTTCAGCGCGGCAAACGACACAATAGAAAGCCCCAGTGCAAGGAAAATCACCCGATCAGAAATCTCGGCCGACAGGACAACCGTGACGAACACGCTGACCCCAAGCGCCAAGGCAAAAATCCAATAGCGCTGAAACGCGCCCCGGATATCTCCCATGGTCCAGACCTGCCACGCGTTGGACACAACGATCGGCACTAAGCCCATCGCAATCGCTGTTCGTGGATCAATGAACATGGTCAGCATGCTAATCGCAGCTGTCGGCAGCCCGATGCCCACCAGCCCCTTGACCGACCCGGCGATGACAAACACCACCGCTCCAATAAGCAGCAGTTCGATCATCCCCATGTCGAGGACGCGTCATCAGGCAAGATCAGGCTCAATTGTCCCGCTGCGCTTCAAGCGCCCGGTACGCCGCAACATTGGCATTGTGCTCGGCCAGCGTGACCGCGAAATTATGACCATCTGAAGGGTCCAGCGTCTTGGCGACGAAGAAGATGAAATCCGTATCATCCGGGTTCAAAGCCGCCTCAATGCTGGCCCGTCCTGGATTGGCAATCGGGGTCGGCGGCAGCCCGTCGATCACGTAGGTGTTCCACGGCGTTTCCGCCCGCAATTCGCTCTGCCGGATACCGCGCCCCAGCACACCCTGACCGCGTGTGATGCCATAGATCACCGTGGGGTCGGTCTGCAGACGCATCCCCTGCTCAAGGCGATTGACGAACACACTCGACACAAGGAAGCGTTCATCCGGCGTGCCGGTTTCCTTCTCGATGATCGACGCCATCACCAACGCCTCTTCAGGGCTGTCATACGGCAACCCATCCTGACGGTTCGCCCATGCCTCGGCCAGAATACGCTCCTGCGCCGATTCCATCCGCGCCAAAAGCTCCGCCCGGTCGCTGCCCGGCGTGATCTCATAGCTGTCCGGGGCCAAAGACCCCTCGGCGGGGATCTCTTCGATCTCGCCTTCAAGGATGTCGATCTGCCCCAATTCCTGCACGATCTGCCAGCTTGTTACACCCTCGGCCAAAGCCACCCGATACCGCGTGTCTGCTTCGGCCTTCACATTGGTGTAGGCTTCAGGCGCTTCGTCTTCCGCCGGGTTGAATTCCGCAATCTCGACAAACCGCCCCGTCGCCGGGTCCAGCTCACGCACCTGCACCGTGGCACGTGCAATGCTCACCCGGTACACGACTTCCGTGCCACAGGTGCTCGCCCCGCCGCGCGTGACGATGTCGACAATCTGCTCCATCGACGCGCCTTCGGGCACAAGGAACGACCCCGCCTTCAACTGCGATGTCTTGCCCGCGTAATCCGCCCCGATCCGCAGCAACGACGCACTCGACACAGCACCGTCTTCGGCCAAAGCGTCGGACACGCGCCGAAAGTTCGACCCGCGATCGACCTGCACACAGATCGGCTGCTCTAACGGCCCTTCAGACACGTATTCATTCTGCGCCCAGATGAGGACGCCGCCAAAAAGAAAAACCAGCACGACCAGAAAGGTCAATGCGTTGGACGCGATGTGACGCCACATGACTTAGCGATCCACCTTTCCGAAGATGACGCTGGCATTGGTGCCGCCAAACCCGAACGAGTTGGACAGCGCATAGGTGATCGGACGTTCCCGCTTTTCCTTCGGCGCAAGATCAACCTTGGTCTCGACCGCAGGCGTATCAAGGTTCAACGTCGGCGGCGCCACCTGATCGCGGATCGCAAGGATCGAAAAGATCGCCTCGATCGCGCCAGCCGCACCCAACAGATGTCCCGTCGCAGATTTGGTCGACGACATCGTCACCTTGCCCGCAGCATCCCCCATCATCCGCTCAACCGCCGCCAGCTCGATCACATCGGCCATGGTCGAGGTGCCATGCGCATTGATATAGTCGATATCCGCAGGCTCCAGCCCCGCATGTTTCAACGCCGCGCGCATCGAGCGCTCTCCACCCTCGCCATCCTCGGACGGCGCAGTGATGTGATAGGCGTCACCCGACAGACCATAACCACACACCTCTGCATAGATCCGCGCACCGCGCGCCTTGGCGTGCTCGTACTCCTCAAGCACCACGATGCCCGCGCCCTCGCCCATGACAAAGCCATCGCGGTCCGCATCATAGGGACGGCTTGCCGCCTTGGGATCGTCGCCGCGCTTCGTCGACAGCGCCTTGCAGGCGTTGAAGCCAGCAATCCCGATCTCAGAAATCGCGGCCTCCGCGCCACCGGCCACCATCACGTCCGCATCCCCGAACATGATCAACCGCGACGCATCGCCAATCGCGTGCGCGCCCGTGGAACAGGCCGTCACAACAGCGTGGTTCGGCCCCTTGAAGCCGTATTTGATCGACACATTGCCCGAGATCAGATTGATCAAAGCGCCCGGAATAAAGAACGGTGACACCCGGCGCGGACCTTTATCCCGGATCAGCAGCGCGGTCTCTGCGATGGAATTCAAACCCCCAATGCCCGAGCCGATCATGACACCGGTGCGCAACCGGCTTTCCTCGTCCTCGGGCATCCAGCCAGCGTCCGTGACGGCCTGCTGTGCTGCTGCCATACCGAACAGGATGAATTCGTCGACTTTGCGCTGTTCCTTCTTTTCGAGATAGGCATCCGGGTTGAACGTGCCATCGGTCCCGTCGCCATAAGGCACTTCACAGGCATAGGTCGTCACCAAATGGCTTGCATCGAACTTGCTGATCGTTCCCGCCCCGGACTGACCGTCCAGAATGCGCGACCAACTCGCCTCGACGCCGTCCGCCAGCGGTGTCACCAATCCCAAGCCTGTCACAACTACTCGACGCATGGTGTTGCCCTTCCCTCGAATGCACTTGCCCGCTCTTACCCCGTTCGCGGCGGCACCCGCAAGAGTCCAGCCGCCCGGCGGGGCATTCTTGCCGGTTCAACCTGCCGTCCGCCCTGTTTCCGTCAACGGAAACACGCGATGCGTCGACGCATCGCCCCGTTATCCCCAACGGTCCCCCAAATCCGCACGCGCCCGGTCGACCCAGTGTTCCTGCAACCACGCTGTCGGCTTGGCGTAGCGGATCAGCGAGCCGCGATAACCCTCAATCGCTTCCGGCATCTTGGGGCGTCCATGAAAGCACACCACTCGTGCGTCCTCAGGCAAGCGCGCAGCGTGCAGGTAATTGCCCGGAAACGGATTGCAATCATACTTGAAGCTCACCACCCAATCCCCTGGAATATAGGTGAAAACCCCGTTCTCCATTGCTTTGTGGGACGTGTAGCGCTGCTCTGACCCGCGGGCGACCTCGACCTCCGCATAGGCATCCGCCGCCAGATCGTCATAAAGAAACCCATGCACCGCCGGATCATAGCGAAACACCGATCCATGCCCCGTGGGCCGCCCCTTGCGGGCCTCGGTCCAATCATGCCGCATCACCACATGGCCCGGTGCCAAGGTCAACAGATCATCCAGCGACCCGGTGATCACCACATCCAGATCGAACCCCAGAACCGGCCCCTCAAGATCTGGGATCAACCCCGGCTTGAACAACGACACCTTGCGCATCGCTCCTTGCCGGTTCGCCACCTGGAGCGCCGCCGCCATCGGCTCGGCAAAGGGCTCCACCGGCAGGTCCAGCACTTCGATATCCGGGTGCAGCCCCTCGGCATGTTCGGTCATGCACACAAATCGCACCGCACAGGACAGGTTGCGCCGCACGCCGGAATAGAGCCGGTTCACGTATTCCGGCCCGAACAGCGTGCCCCATTTGATGCAGGCGACAGTGGCATGAGATGGCATGGTCATGCGTCCGCTTAGCAACGGTTTGACCGAATGACCAGATGTCGCTTGGCGCGCTGCACCCACACACGTATACTCCGGGCAAATCAAAGCTGAGATGCAGGAGGACATGATGGAGACTGTGTGCGCCCTGCGGGTGACAGGCTGATCGCCGCACCCGGACCATGTGAACGCCCCACCGGGGCAGGTGTCTCAGCGACAGGATCAAACCCTTGACCAAATACACACGCGCCGACCTTGGATGGTCGGACCACTTTGCGCGTCAGCTTACCGAAGAGGATACCCCCTTCGTCCCTGCGCGCATCTCCGAGGTGCACCGCAGCCAGCTTGTGGCCTTGTCCGAAGCGGGCGAAATGCGACTGATCCCCACCGACAGCGCCGGGGCCTACGCCGTCGGCGACTGGGTTCTGACCGATGGCACCAGCGCGATCCGCCGCCTTGACCCGGTCACCGACCTGCACCGCCGCGCGGCGGGCCACGCCGTGGGCGCACAGCGCATGGCGGCCAATGTCGACACCGTGGGCCTTGTCACCAGTTGCAACGCCGATTTCAACGTCGCGCGATTGGAGCGCTATCTGGCACTTGCCCTCGCATCGAACGCGCTGCCGCTGGTGATCCTGACAAAGGCCGACATATGCGATGATCCCGACAGCTACAGACGGCAAGCCGAACGCCTGTCCCCGCTGGTCACCGCCATCGCCGTCAACGCCAAAGACCCCGAAGACGTGGCACGCCTCAACGCGTGGTGCAGCAATGCGAAAACCCTCGCTCTGCTTGGCTCGTCAGGCGTCGGCAAGACCACGCTGCGCAACGCCCTTACCGGAGAGGCCGAGGCAACGCAGACCGTCCGCGAGGACGACGCCAAAGGCCGCCACACCACCACCCACCGAGCCCTACGACCGACGATGTCCGGTGGCTGGCTCATCGACACGCCGGGAATGCGCGAACTACAGCTCTCGGGAACCAGCGACGGGCTGGAAGAGCTGTTTGACGACATCGAAACCCTTGCGGCACAGTGCAAGTTCTCCAACTGCGCCCATGCCAGCGAACCCGGCTGCGCTGTCAAGGCCGCTCTCAAGGACGGCACGCTTGATCAAGCGCGGTTCGACCGCTGGCAAAAACTGCGGCGCGAGGATCAGCACAACTCGGAATCCATCGCCGCCGCCCGCGCCCGGCAGAAATCCTTTGGCCGGGTGGTGAAAGAGGCCGTCAGCAACAAGAGCAAACATAAGCGCGGGTATGAGGACTAAAACGCAGAAGATCGGGCGGCATGGCCCGCCCGATGCAATTCCAATCTGTGGCTGACAACGTCTCAGGCAAACGCACTTGCGGCGCAGTCCGTGTCCCTAGAAGCCGTGCAGCCTCTTGGCCCATTGGAACCCGATAAACACCCCCTTGACCCGTGGAAGGATGACCAGGGCGAGAATGGTTGAAAGCGCCATCATCGAAAGAGCGACCCAAATCGGCTCAGGCTCAAACAGCGAATAAATGACGCCAAACATCGGGAATATCAAAGCAACCACGACCATAAGCGTAAAATATGCGGGACCATCGTCGACGCTTGCGTGCTTAAGCTCCTGACCACAACAGGCACATTCATCTTTGACTGTGAGGTACCCGGAGAGCACTTTTCCCTTACCGCAAGAGGGGCACTTCAAGGTGAGCCCCCGGAAAACCGTCAGTCGCGTATCGCGTTCTTCGTCAATTGGCATGGGATTCTCCGATGGTCCGATGTTGCTGCGACGCAGCATTTGTCATGGCATACAGCAAGTCAATTAACAACGACCGCCTTAAACCCGACCGTGCCAGTCAAACGCCTTTGTTTGCTAAGGCGACTTAAAAACGGCGGGCCATCACAGCCCGCCGCTCCATTCCCGTTGATGACCCGCTTAAGCCGCAGGCATCCTCCGCTCCACGATCTCGGCCCACCAGGAACAGCCTGCCGGGATCGCGTCGTCGTTGAAGTTGTATTCCGGGTGGTGCACCGCTGCGCTGTCGCCATTGCCGACAAGGATATACGCGCCGGGACGTTCTTCGAGCATGAAGGCGAAATCTTCGCCCCCCATGACCAATGGGGCCTCTTCACAGCCCCCAGATACGGACTTGGCCACCTCGGCGGCGAACTCGGTTTGTGCGTCGTGGTTCACCATCACCGGGTAACCACGATGGTATTTCACGTCGACCGTCCCACCAAAGGTCGCGGCAATGCCCGAACAGATCGCCTTAATCCGGGTTTCCGCCAGATCGCGCATTTCCGTCGACATCGTGCGCACTGTGCCTTTCAAATGCACCCGCTGCGGGATCACGTTGAACGCCTTCGAGGAGGTTTCGAACGAGGTGACTGACACCACCACCTGATCAATCGGATCGGCGTTGCGGCTGGCAATCGTCTGCAAGGCCAGCACCGCTTGCGAGGCCATCACGGTGGTGTCCACGGTTTCCTGCGGTTTCGCGGCGTGGCCACCCTTGCCCTCGAAGGTGATGTCGAACTGGTCGGTCGCGGCAAAGAATGCGCCCGGGCGAATGGCAAAGCTGCCCACTGGACGGCCCGGCCAGTTATGCATGCCGTAGACCTCCTGAATGCCCCAGCGTTCCATCATACCATCTTCACACATCTCGCGGCCCCCGCCGCCACCCTCTTCGGCGGGTTGGAAGATCACCACGACAGTGCCGTCGAAATTGCGCGTCTCGCTCAGGTACTTGGCCGCGCCCAGCAGCATCGCGGTATGGCCGTCATGGCCGCACGCATGCATCGCGCCGTCGGTCTTGGATTTATACTCCAACCCCGTCTGCTCGTGGATCGGCAGCGCGTCCATATCGGCCCGCAGGCCAATGACCTTGCCCGAGGTGTCGCTCTTGCCCTTGATCACACCCACAACCCCGGTGCGCCCGATGCCGGTGACGATTTCATCGCAGCCAAATTCCTTGAGCCGCTCTGCCACCAAGGCGCTGGTGCGGTGCGTCTCAAACAGGATTTCGGGGTTTTCGTGCAAATCCCTGCGCCATGCGGTGATTTCGTCCTGGAGTTCGGCAAATCGGTTCTTCACGGGCATGAACTGCCTCCTTTCGTTGCGTGTCAGGCCGAGACCGGCATCCGGCGTTCGACCAGTTCCGCGAACCAGCTACAACCAAGCGGGATCGCGTCATCTGAAAAAACATAGGCTGGATGGTGGCACATCGGGGTGTCGCCATTGCCGAGGAACATATAGGCTCCGGGTCGGGCTTCAAGCATGTAGGAAAAGTCTTCCGCTGGCAGGATCGGATCGGTGTCATCATCCACATGGTCCGACACCGCCCGCGCCGCCTCGACCGCAAATGCGGTCTGGTCGGGGTGGTTCACCGTCACCGGATAGCCCGGCGTCCAGATCACCTCGGCTGTCGCGCCATAGGCCGAGGCCGTGTGTTCGCACAAAGCGCGAATCCGTTCTTCGGCTTGTGCCCGCACTTCGGTCGCCAATGTCCGCACTGTGCCTTCCATCCGCACCGAATGGGCAATCACGTTCGATGCGTTGCTGTCGGTCTGGAAGGTGCCGACGGTCACCACCGCAGGCCGCACCGGATTGACGTTGCGCGACACCACCGATTGCAGCGCAACCACGATCTGCGCCGCCACTAGCGTTGTATCTACCGCCTCGTGCGGTGCCGCCGCATGGCCGCCCTTCCCTGTCACCACGATCTCGAACTCGTCAGAGGACGCCAGCAACGGTCCCGGTCGGATGGCGAAATGGCCAACGGGAATGCCCGGCGAATTGTGCAGGCCGTAGACCTCTTGAATGTTCCAGCGGTCCATCAAACCGTCCTCGACCATAGCCAGACCACCTGCGCCGCCTTCTTCGGCAGGCTGGAAAATCAGCACGGCCGTCCCGTCGAAATTCCGGGTCTCGGTCAGGTATTGCGCCACCCCCAAGAGGATCGCCGTGTGCCCATCATGGCCACAGGCATGCATCTTGCCCGGAACGGTGCTGGCATAGTCCACACCAGAGGCTTCGCTGATCGGCAGCGCGTCCATGTCAGCCCGCAGCCCGATCACCCGCCCCTTCGTGTCCGTGCGCCCCTTGATGACTGCAACAACACCGGTCCGACCAATGCCGGTGACGATCTCGTCCGCGCCAAAGCTGCGCAGCTTGTCCGCCACGAAAGCCGCAGTCTCATGGACGTCATACATCAGTTCGGGATGCTGGTGCAGATAGCGCCGCCACTCCGTGATGGTGCCCGAGTTTTGTGCAATGCTGTTCTTGACTGGCATGGGCCCTCCAATTTCACAGGGGCACACTGACCGACGCTAACATCAAGGACAAGCGCCTTAAAGCGCCGGACCCAAATCCATCGCGCTGCCATCACTGAAACGCGACAAACGGAACCGCCGCAGGTCATGCCCTGGAGCGTAGCCGCAGACCAGATCAGCCAGCACCCGGCCCATCCCCGGCCCGATGCCAAAGCCGTGCCCGCTCATGCCCGTGCCAATGGTCAGGCCGGGGATCGCGTCTACCCGGTCCACCACCGGGACGACATCGGGCATAGTGTCGATCATCCCCGCCCACATCGCGCGGTAGCGGATCGGCCCCACCTCGGGGAACAGCTTTTCCACCTCGGCCGCCACTTTGCGCAGCTTGCCTGCATTGGGTTTCGGGTTCAGCACTCGAATGCCCTCGAAGGGCGTCACTTCATCCTCGGCCCACTGCCGTTTGGTGCTCCAAGCATCGGGATAGCCCTTGGGCGCCGCAGGCAGAAACCGCGTCCCAAACGGAGACGCCATCAACTGCGCGCGGAACTTGGGCAGCGCCCGGAACGCGTCAGGCCCAACGAACAACTCGTGAAAACCCCCTGCCGCCAGTGACGCCCCACCATCAGCCCGCGTGCGAAAAGCGAACTTGCCCGCAGCCGCCGCACCTTGATGGGGCAGATGCACAGGCTCGGTCGCCCCTGCACTCGCCCGCACCGACAATTGCGGAATCGACACCCCATGTGCCCGCAGGAAGAGCGAGGACCACGCACCACCGGCGACCACTACATCCGAACAGGCGATGCGACCGGCTTCGGTGAACACGCCGGTGATACGCCCCGCCTCAAGGTACAGCTTGCGCGCGGCACATCCCTCGACAATCACAGCACCCTCGCGCACCGCAATGCCCGCCAACGCGGGGACCGCGACCCACGGCTCGGCCCGCATGTCGGACGGGGTGGTGATCGCCCCGGTAAAACCACCCTTGGCCAGTTCCGGGAACCGTGCCTTGAGCGCCACGCGGTCAAGCAACTCGGTGTCCACACCCTGCGCCGTGGCGAAAGGCAGCCAATCGGCAAAGCCCTGAAGCTCTTTCTCGCTCTCGGCCAAATAGGTCACTCCTGACCGCTTCAACCCGATATCCACATTGGTCTGGCTGGCCAATTCGGTCCAGAGGCGGTTCGCCTCGACCATGATGGGAAGTTCGTCCGGATCGCGCCCCTGTTGCCGGATCCAGCCCCAGTTGCGCGAAGACTGCTCTCCCGCGATGCGCCCCTTTTCCAGCAGCACTACCCGCCGCCCCTTGCGGGCAAGGTACAACGCCGTGCAGACGCCAATGACACCACCGCCGACGACCACCACATCGGTCTCAGCGGGCAATGGCCCGGCAAAGGCTATCGGGCTTTGTTCGGAAATCGGGAATGGGATCATGTCGAGAGGTGATCCAGCAAACGCTCCATGAACGCCTGTCCTTTGTTGAATTGGTCAACCGTGATGAATTCATCCGGCTGATGCGCAACAGCAATGTCACCGGGGCCGCACACCACAACCGAATAGCCCGCGCTTTGGAAGTGGCTCGCCTCGGTGCCGTAGGACACGTATTGCTTGCCGTTATCCCCGGTCAACTGTCGCACCAGCGTTTCCGCATTGCCTGCATCGTCAGACTTGAACGGCGGCAAGGCAGAGTTCGGCGTGATCTCGATCCATGTTTCCGGACGCACGGCCTGCATCTGCGCCTCGACCTCGGCCACAGCGGCGCGCAGGCTGTTATCCCAGTGCTCCAGCGATTCACCGGGAACGACGCGGATCGTCATCACAAGCTCACAATCCTTGGCCGTGATGTTGTGCGCGGTGCCGCCGTGGATCACGCCGACATGCACATTCGTGTAAGGCGGATCGAACATGGCCGCGACCGGCGCGGGCGTTGCGGTGGCACTTTCGTCGTTCATGCGGTTGGCCCATTCGATCAGTTTGCCGCCATACATGATCGCACTCACCCCGGTGTGCAGAACCGAGGAATGCACCTCGAACCCGTGAACATGAAGGGTGTAGCTGACACTGCCCTTATGCCCCGTCACCGCCTTGAGCATGGTCGGCTCACCCACGATCACCGTGTCAGCGCGCGGCACAATACCTTTCATCGCCTCAATCAAAGGCGGCGCGCCAGTACAGCCAATTTCTTCATCATAGCTCAGCGCGATCTGCACCGGGCGTGTCACGCCGCGATGATGCGCCTCGACCAGCGCCCAGATGGCGAGCGCGTCAAAGCCTTTCATGTCAGTGGTGCCGCGCCCGTAGAGTTTGCCGTCCCTCTCGGTCACCGAGAAGGGATCGGTGCTCCATGGTTGACCATCGGTCGGCACAACATCCGTGTGACCCGACAGCACCACTCCGCCCGCAACCTCTGGCCCGACATGGGCAAACAGCCCAGCCTTCAAGGGATCATCGGATTTCACATGCCGATGGCTTTGAACGCCGTGTTCGGCCAGATAGGCCTCGACCCAGTCGATCAAAGGCAGGTTGGTGTCACGGCTGACAGTGGGAAATTGGACCAATTGGTCAAGAATGGCACGCGGGCTCAGGCGGTTTTGCATGGTCTCACTTTGCGGGTCAGGGGAGCAGGTAGTCTGCGTAAACGGGATGATGGTCCGAAGGCCATTCGCCGTCAAACTTCTCTTGCAGAACGACCGGCCCTGCGTCCAGCGTCACGTTCGGTGTACGGGACAGATGGTCGATCGCCCCAAGCACATGCACGCCGCGATTGAGGTGATACGTTGCACCGGGCGAGCGATCAAAGACGACACCCGCATCTTCCAGAATGTCCATCGTCTGCGCCCCGTGCAGGGCGTTCAGGTCACCTACAAGGAACACCGTTTCACCGGCGTCGATCCACGGCTTCAGGCGATCCCGCACCAAAGCGGCAGACAACAGCCTGTTCGACCGGCTGGAATATTCGAAATGTACGTTGGCCACACGGAACCTTTGACCCGTCTCGCGATCTTCGAACTGTGCCCATGACGCAAAGGCTGGGAACGAGCCGTTGAAGGTGCGCGAATAGATCACATCAGGCGTATCAGAAAAGAAAAACCACCCCTGATCAACGGGTTGCAACCGTTCTTTCAAGTAAAATATCGGCTGCGTGGTGGGGAATGTCTGCCAATCTCCGGTGGCAGCAACGCCGTAGGCCGGATTGCCCGCCGTCAAGTGATCCCGGACCAGATTGACCGACCCATCATCACCGCGCCGAAAGCTCTCCATTTCCTGAAACGCCACCACATCGGCGCGCAACGCCTTGAAAGCGCTGTCCAAAGGCCCTTTGCGCCGTTCCCAATCACCGACCGACCACGGCCCCGTTTCGCGGTCCAGCCAGATGTAATGCACGTTGTAACTGGCGATCCTCAGCGCCGCCGCTTCAGGCGGCGCGACAGATACATTGCCTTCGGTCTGGGTCACGTGCAGCGCACATGCCACCAACGTCAAAAGCGCGAAGACCGCAATCAGGCCGCGGGAAAGCCATCTGAACACTCGTACCATGTGCGGACCTTAGCGGCGTTTACGGCAGGTTTCAGTAGCCGCTGTCGGTGATCAGCACTTTGTGACCCGGCTCCACCTCGCGGTAGATCGACGGCTCCGGTTCGTAGTCCAACCCGTGGATCGGCGACGGAATCGGTTTGAAGTTCAAATACTTCTCGGACTTGCGTTTGCGCGGATCGGCAATCGGCACGGCTTTCATCAACGCCTGCGTATAGGGGTGCTGCGGGTTTTCGAACACCGCGCGGCGCGGGCCGATTTCCACAATCCGGCCCAGATACATCACGCCGACATGGTGGCTGACCCGTTCGACCACGGCCATGTCATGGCTGATAAACAGGAAGGAAATTCCCAGTTCCGCCTGCAATTCCAGCATCAGGTTCAGTACCTGCGCCTGCACCGAGACGTCCAGCGCCGACACCGCCTCGTCTGACACGATCAGCTTGGGGTTCAGCGCAAGCGCCCGCGCAATCGCGATCCGCTGGCGTTGGCCGCCGGACAGTTCGTGTGGATAGCGCTGCATGAAGCTGCGCGGCAGTTCCACCCGGTCGAACAGCATCTCGACCCGTTTCTGCATCTCGCCGCTCGATCCCATGCCGAAATTGCGCATCGGTTCGGACACCTGATCGGCCAGCTGCATCTGCGGATTGAGCGAGGCAAACGGATCCTGGAACACCATCTGCATGTCGCGCCGCGCCTCGCGCAGTTCGGACTGCGTCAGCGACATGATGTCTTTGCCGTCAAGGAACACGCTGCCCTGCATCGGTTCGACCAGCCGCAGGATCGACCGGCCCGCCGTGGACTTGCCACACCCGGATTCGCCCACAAGGCTAAGGGTCTGGCCCTTGTTCACCGAAAAGGACAAATCCTCGACCGCGTGTACATTCGCCACCGTCCGCCGGAAGAACCCGCCTTTGACTTCGAACCGCGTGGTCAGGTTCTTGACTTCGAGCAGGACCTCGTCCGACCCGGTGATCGGCGGCACTTCGGACCCGTCACGCCCCAAAAGGCGCATCGGACGCGGCAGGTCTGTGCCCGTCATCTCGCCCAGCTTGGGCACCGCCGCCAGAAGCGATTTCGTGTAAGGATGCTGCGGGTTCTCAAAGATCTCTTCGACCGTTCCCTCTTCGACCTTATTGCCGCGGAACATCACCACCACGCGGTCTGCCATCTGTGCCACCACCGCCATGTCATGCGTGATAAACATCACTGCCGTGCCGGTCTCACGTTTGAGCCGGTCCATCAGGGCCAGAATCTCGGCCTGAATGGTCACGTCCAGCGCCGTCGTTGGCTCGTCCGCGATCAGCAATCGTGGCTCGCACGCCAACGCCATCGCAATGACCACGCGCTGTCGCATCCCGCCGGACAGTTCGTGCGGGTATTGTTTCAACCGCCGCTCTGGTTCCGGGATGCGCACCTGCCGCATCAGATCAAGTGCGCGGGCCTCGGCCTGCGCCTTGGTCATGTTCTTGTGCAGCCGCAGCCCTTCTGTCAGCTGCTTGCCCACGGTGAAGACCGGGTTCAGCGCCGTCATGGGTTCCTGAAAGATCATCCCGATCTCGTTGCCACGGATCGTGCGCATCAAGTCCTGATCCGTTTTGGACAGGTCCACCTCGCCCGCATCCTTGCGGTCGAACAGCAAACGTCCCCCCGCAATGTCACCGCCACCATATTCAATCAGGCGCATCAGTGCCAGCGACGACACCGACTTGCCCGAGCCGGATTCGCCAACCACGCAGACAGTTTCACCGGGATTGATGTGGAACGAAACATCCTCGACGCCGACAACGGTGCCGGACTTGGTCTGAAATTCGACGCGAAGATTCTCGATTTTGGCGATGCTGCCATCCGGCATGGGCGCGGTCCTTTTTCACTCGTTGCTCAAACGCTAACCGACGCAGGGCCAGAGTCAAACTCTGTCTCGACGTCGTCCATGTTATCGCTCCTGCGGGACTTGCATTTTGCTCAAAAGCTGTTTCGATGCGCACATAGGGGGAAAACTTTCGCGTTTTCAGGGTGATTTCCGGGCTTTTGCACCGAAAACCTGACGGAACAGGCGCCCAAGGCTCCCACCAAGGAAAACGACATGGGTAAACTATGTCCAACAAGGAGAGACGAATGAAACTCAAATCCGTACTTTTGGGGGCTGCCGCTGCCGTAGCCCTGGCGCCCGCCGCATTTGCCGAGCGTGGCTCAGACGGCGAAGTCAAAATCATTTACTGGCAAGCGCCTTCGATCCTGACACCGTTCCTTTCGGGCGGGACCAAGGACGTCGAAGCGGCGTCGATGATTCTGGAACCGCTGGCACGGTACAACGAACAAGGCGAGTTGGTGCCGTGGCTGGCCGCTGAAATCCCGACCGTGGCCAATGGCGGCGTCAGCGAAGACCTGACCTCGATCACATGGAAAATCACACCGGGCCTGCTGTGGTCCGATGGTACGCCTTTCACTTCGGCGGATGTGGCATTCACACATGAATATTGCACCCACCCCGAAGGCGGCTGTGCACAGCTGACCAAGTTCAATGGCGTGACAAGCGTTGAAACCCCGGATGACCTGACCGTGGTCGTCACCTTTGACGGACCAACACCGAACCCGTATGGCCCGTTCGTTGGCGGCGAAAGCCCGATCCTGCAGGCTGCACAGTTCGCAAACTGCCTCGGTGCTGCCGCATCTACCTGCACCGAACAGAACTTCAACCCGATCGGCACCGGTCCGTTTGTCGTTGACGAATTCAAACCGAACGACGTGATCACCATGTCGGCCAACCCGAACTACCGCGACCCGGCCAAGCCTGCCTTTGCAAGCGTGACCTTCAAAGGTGGTGGCGACGCCCGCGCGGCGGGTCAGGCCGTGATGGAAACTGGCGAATTCGATTACGCGTGGAACCTCCAGCTTGCGCCTGATGTGATCGCGCAGATGGAAGCAGGCGGTAAAGGTGTGCCGGTGGCTGGCTTTGGTCCGCTGCTCGAGCGCATTATGATCAACCAGACATGGGCCGACCCGAGCCTGCCGGAAGGCGAACGCTCGACCGCGATGCACCCGCATCCGTTCCTGCAGGAACCGGCGGTCTACAAAGCCATGTCCATGGCCATCGACCGTCCTCTGCTGGTGGAAATCGGCTATGGTCAGGCCGGCAAGGTCGGGTGTTCCTGGGTTCCCGCGCCTGAAGCCTTCGCGTCCACATTCGAAGGCTGCGACGTGCAGGACATCGACGGTGCAAAGGCAATGCTGGATGAAGCTGGCATCGTCGACAGCGACGGCGACGGCGTGCGCGAACACAATGGCGTGCCGCTCTCGATCCTGTACCAGACATCGACCAACGCTGTTCGCCAGGATTTCCAGGCGCTGATCAAGGAATGGTGGGAACAGATTGGCTTTGAAGTCGAACTGCGCAACGTCGACAGCTCGGTGTTCTTCGGTGGTGACGCGGGTTCGCCCGACACGTTCCAGAAGTTCTACGCCGACGTGCAGATGTACGCCAACACCTTCAACGGCACCGACCCGCAATCCTATCTTGGCAACGGTCTGTGCGCCAACGCACCGCGCCCCGAAACGCAGTGGCAGGGTGAAAACATCAGCCGCTTCTGCATGGAAGAGTTCGACGCCCTGCATGCAGAGCTGAGCGCAACCGCCGATATGGCAGAGCGTCAGCGCATCGGTCGTGAACTCAGCGCGATGATGACCGACAATGGTGGGATGATCCCGCTGGTCCACCGTGGCCGTCTGTCCGCACATGCCAACACGCTTGGCGGTGTTGTGCTGAACGTTTGGGACAGCGAACTCTGGAACGTTGCGGACTGGTACCGCATCGAATCCAACTGATCGCTTGTCAGTGACTGCAGGGTGGGCCCAGTGCCCACCCTGCTTTTCGATTTCTGTAAAAGACTCATGACCCGAGGCGCCATACGATGCTGACCTTCGCCGTCCGACGACTTGTTCTTGCCGTTCCGACGCTTCTGTTCATCAGTTTTGTCATTTTCATGCTACTGCAACTCGCCCCCGGCGACCCGATGGCGCAGGTGCCCCTGACCGTTCCCCCCGAGGTCAAGGAAAAGATGCGCCAGGCTCTTGGCGTGGGTGAACCGCCGCTGGTGCAATATTGGAAATGGCTGGTTCAGGTCTTTTGGATCGAACCCAAGGTCTTTATCGACTACCTGACCAATTCCAGCACCCTTCTGGGCTGGTTGCCCGACACGCAGCTCTATCAGGGCGAACTGCGCGTGATCTCGTGGCAGACCCGCAGCCCGGTGATGGACATCGTGATCCAGCGTATTCCGCAGACGCTCTGGGTGGTGGGCATGGCCTATATCGTGGGCATCCTGATTGCCCTGCCCATCGGCATCTATTCCGCATACCGCCAATATTCGGTGTTCGATCAGTCCGGCACGTTCATCACGATGATCGGCTTTTCGATCCCGCCGTTTTTCACCGGCCCACTGCTGATCGTGATCTTTTCGGTGCAACTGGGGTGGTTCCCGTCGATCTATGACACGACCCTCGTCGTGGACAGCTGGGCCGCCTTCAAGCTCCAGCTGCAACAAATGATCTTGCCGGTGATGGTGTTGGCGCTTCAGACGACGGCCCAGATCAGCCGCTACATGCGCGCCTCGATGCTCGACAACCTCAATCAGGACTACGTCCGCACCGCCCGCGCCAAGGGGCTGAGCGAAGCCGTGGTGGTCACGGTTCACGTGCTGCGCAATTCGATGATCCCGGTCATCACCGTGATCGCGCTCAACGTCCCGTCGATCTTTGGCGGCGCGATTATCACCGAAAACGTGTTCAAGGTGAACGGCATCGGGCAATTGCTGATCACAGCACTCTTTGCCAATGACCTGCCGATGGTGATGACGCTGACCTTCATCTTTGCCGTGCTGATCGTTCTCTTCAACCTGATTGCCGATATCCTCTACGGCCTTCTCGACCCGAGGATCCGCTATGACTGAGCCCGTGAACGCTACCCCAAACCAGATCGAGGCGCTCGCCGACAAGGGCCCGATGGCGCCGCCGCGCAGCCAGTGGAAGGACGTGTGGGACCAGCTCCGCAAACACAAGGGCGCGATGTTCGGCGGAGGCTTCCTCGTCTTCATCACGCTGGCCGTGATACTTGGCTCCTATCTCTGGCAGGTCGATGCCCAAAAGCTCGACATCCGAAACAAGGACATGCGTCCGATCTGGAACGCCCTCTGGGATGCCAGCGCCAAAACAGCGTGGAACCGCCCTTTCGGCACAGACCAGCTGGGCCGCGACCAACTTGCGCAAATCCTGCAGGGCGGACGCACGTCGATGGCCGTGGGGTGGGCTGCAATGATCCTGAGCCTGATCATCGGCACAGTGGTCGGCGTTCTGGCTGGCTTTGTGCGTAAGGCGGACGGGCTGCTGATGCGCCTGACAGACCTGTTCCTGTCGCTGCCGATCCTGCCACTGCTGCTGGTCGCGGTGACGCTCTTCCGCCAACCCCTGCGCGAGGCGTTCGGTCCCGAGGGCGGCATGTTCGTGCTGATCGTCGGCATCATCGCCATCACCAGCTGGATGCCCACGGCCCGCATCGTGCGCGGCGATATCCTTGCCCTCAAGGAACGCGAGTTCATTCTGGCCGCGCGCTCCATCGGCACCACGCCCTTCCGCATCGTGCAGCGCCACCTCCTGCCGAACGTGCTGTCGCCGATCATGGTCTCGGCCACTTTGGGCCTTGCGACCGCGATCATCACGGAAAGCGCACTCAGCTTTCTTGGCGTCGGCTTCCCGTCGGACTTCCCGACATGGGGCAAGATGCTGGCCGACGCGGTGCAGCGGATGCAGCAATTCCCCGAGCGGGTCTACCTGCCCGGCATTGCGATCTCGCTCACGGTGCTCAGCGTGAACTATCTTGGTGACGGTTTGCGCGACGCGCTCGATCCACGCATCCGGGGCCGCTGAGCGAGCGGGACTAAAATAAGATCAATCGGCACGGCAAGCGGGTGATCCCTTGAACGCCCGTCATAGCGACATAGCGGAAATCAGAATTCTGTTCTGGTTTCTGCGCCCACGCCAAGATACCTTTCCTGAAAACCCGCCGTATACTGGCCGCGCACGCCTTGCCCAAAGGAAACTTTCCCTCCATCTGGCACATCAACAGACGGAAGGACCGACCCATGTTCGAATCCCTTGGCTTTGAAAACCACACAGCACCGCAAGTCGCGGTGGGTGTTGCACTGATCCTTGGCGCAGCCTTTGGCCTGTTGGCCGAACGCACGAAATTCTGCTTCCGTCGCGGGCTGGTCGGAGACGACCGCAAACAGGCGATGGGGGTCTGGCTGACCGCTTTGGCCGTGGCCGTTCTGGGCACGCAAGCCGGTGTCCTGTCGGGCCTGATCACATTCGACGATCACCGCTTCATGGCCGGAGACCTGCCGATCCTCGCCATCGTTCTGGGCGGCCTGATGTTCGGTGCGGGCATGGTGCTGACACGTGGCTGCGTATCCCGCCTCACTGTTTTGTCTGCCAGCGGCAACCTGCGCGGCGTGTTTGTCCTGTTGGTCTTCGCAATCACCGCCCATGCCACACTGAAAGGCGTGCTGGCTCCGGTCCGCACCACGCTTGGGTCGTTCACCGTCCCTCTGGGAGACACCGTGTCCTTGGCCACCCTGCCCGGCGGCGCGCTGGTCTGGTCAGTGCTAATCGCGCTTGCGGCGCTGGCTATGGCGCTTCGTTCTGGCAACCGGGTGACAACACTGGTCATGGCGGCCCTGCTGGGCACGCTGGTGCCTGCGGGCTGGATCGGCACTGGGTTTGTGCTTTATGACGACTTCGACCCGGTCGCATTGGAAAGCCTATCCTTCACCGCGCCCTATGCCGACACACTATTCTGGACAGTGGCCTCCACATCGATCCCCGCGAATTTCGGTGTCGGTCTGATCGGCGGCACCTTGATCGGCGCGCTGGTGGCCTCGTTGGTCTTTGGCAGCTTCCAGTGGCAGTCGTTCCACACCCCGGCGGAAACAGGCCGCTATGCAGGCGGTGCAGTGCTGATGGGCATCGGCGGCGTTCTGGCCGGGGGCTGCACCGTGGGCGCGGGTCTGGCTGGTGTGCCGACGCTGTCCATTGCGGCACTTCTGGCGATCCTGTCGATCGCAGCAGGCGCGCTTTTGGCCAACGCGGCGCTTAAGCCGTCACGTCAAAGTGCCTACGCCCAACCAGCGGAGTAAGTCTTAAATGTCGATCTCGTCGCCTTCGGGCGGCGGGAGACCTTCCAGCGGCGGCGCATCCTGTTTGCGTTTGAGCAAGATATCCCCGTTAGGCAGAACAACGGGAGGCTCATAGGCAGACCAGTCTTCCACCTGATCCATCAGATCGCGCAGCGCGGGGCCCATCTCCTCGGCAAAGCTGCGCAACGCGGGCTCCATCTCATCAGCTAGGTTTTCAAGCTCGCGCAACGCGGGCTCCATCTCGCTCATCAGCCCGCGAAAGAAAAGCTTTGCGCCCTCTTCCATGAGGCTGGTGCCTTCGTCGTCCTGTGCCACAGCCCCAAGAGGGATCAGCGCCACGGCCAGTGCAAGTGCGGAAATCTGTTTCATGAGACCAATATAAGCGATCTCGCCCAGGATTTCACCTAAAGGTCGATATCCAGTGTCACCGGGAAATGATCCGACGCTGTGAGCAGCGCCTCTCGCAGCTCCGGCGTCTTCCAGCAGGTCGGATCATCGAACGGATGCCAGATACGCCACCGCTTGGCCTTGGATCGCAGATCCCGCGACACCATCACGTAATCCAACAGTGCCTGCAAAAAACGATCATCGTGCGGGATGTAGAACCGCGCCGTGGTCGGCTGCGGCCCGATCCGCCGCAACAAGGCTTTTGACGCGTGCGGATCGTAAAGCACTGCGTCCCCATCCCCAAGAATGATCTCGACCGAACTGCGCCCGAAAAGATGCTCGTACTCATCCAGACCGGGACCGTCGTTCAGATCGCCCATGACGATCAATGGATCGCCTGCCTCCAGATGTTCCGCCACCCGCACCCGCAGCCAGATCGCCTGCGCCAATTGCTTGCGGCGATTGGCAATGGACAGCCGCATGACCTCATCGCGGTTATGCGCCCCATGTGGGGCTTTCGACTTCAGATGTGCCCCGATCAGGCGGATCACCTGTCCGGTCGCCAAAACGGTCATTTCGACCTCAAGCGGCGGTTTGGAAAACACGACCCGGTCCTCGGTCGCGTCGATATCGAGGTCGATGCGAAACGTCCCGTCAAAGCGCGGCGCCCCCGCGATCTGGGGGGCACCGGGCACAGGCGCCTGCCCTTTGGGATCGTGGCGCATATCCACCACATAGGGATCGTACATCACCGCGATTTCCTGCTGGGTGTCATTGCTGAACCCCAGCACCGCAGTGCGCGCGCGCAGATCGAACGCCTTGGCAAAGGTTTCAAGCGCGCGCACCGTGTTGCGCTGGCGGTTGGTGTCGGGCGCTTCGATAACCATAACCACATCCGCATCCATCGCAGTGAATACAATACCCAAGGCTTCGGTCTGCATCGCCTTGGTCACATTGTGCCGCGCCGACCACGACCCGTCTGCGATCAAAGCACCTGTGTCATCGAACAGGGCGTCAAACCATTCGACGTTGTAGGTGGCAAGTCTCATCAAAATCGCATCAGTACGGCATCAGGCATGTTCGCGCGCTGCGATCTCTTCCCACGCGCGGTTGATGTCGATCAGCCGCCGTTCCGACAGCTTGACCGCCTCTTCAGGCACACCCCGGGCGATCATCCGATCAGGATGGCTCTCGCGGACAAGCTGCCGCCAAGTGGCGCGGATTTCCTTGAGTGTCATACCAGGCTCGACCCCCAGAACGTCATAAGGATCAGGTGCCGAATCCGGCACAAAGCGCGATTTCAGGCGGCGGAAAGATCCGTCGGGCAGATCAAAAATCTCGGCCACGCGCAGCAGAAACGCATCTTCACCGGGATGATAAGTGCCATCCGCCATAGCGATGTGGAACAGCCCCTCCATCAGATCGCACAAAGTGCCCTGATCCTGACCGAACATCGCACGAATGCGCTTGGCATATTCTTCAAAGCCAGCGACGTCCTGACGGGCAAGGTTGAATACGCGCGCCGCGCCCTCTTCATCTTCGCGCGGGATGTGGAAGACTTCGCGAAAGGCCATCACCTCGTCGCGGGTCACCAGACCATCCGCCTTGGCCATCTTGGCCGAAAGCGCAATCACGGCAATGGTGAAGGCCACGGTCTTTTCCGGCGGTGAGCGCAGCCTGTCGAACACAGCTGTAAGGCCCTCGCCCGAGGCAAGGGCCGAAAGAGCATCCGCTATGCGCGACCAGATCGACATGCGCGCAGTTTACGGGAAAGCGCGAATTTTGTCAGTGCGGCATCAGAGCTTTTTCTGCATCAGCACAAGGTCGATCCACCGATCGAACTTGAACCCCACCTCGGGCAGAGTGGCGACCTCCACAAACCCGATTGCGGCATGAAAGGCGCGCCCTGTGGGGTTTTCAGCGCTCACACCGGCCCAAAGCGAATGCACCCCTTCAGCCCGCGCCACGTTTTCAAGCGCCGCCATCAGCGCCCGCCCGGCCCCGGTGCCCCGCGCCTGCGCTGCCAGCGCAATGGAATGTTCCTTGGTCCGCGCATAGCCCGGCCCGTTGCGAAACGGGAAATAAGTGGCATAGCCCACCGCACGCCCAGTCATCTCGGCCACGACAAACGCAGGGCCTCTTGCGGCGATGTCATCGCGCACGAAGTCGACGGTTTTCGGGGTCGAGGTAAAGGTGATCGTGGTGTTCTCGATCACGTCGTTCAGGATCACCGTCAACGCCTCGGCATCATCGGCACGCGCAGGCCGTATGATCATGTAAGAATACGCCGCCCGCTTGTTGTCAGGAACACGGCCTGCATCATCCGGTCCGCCATGGTCCGATAGATCACACGATCATCATCCAAAACCGGAGCCAGACGCTCTTGTAACGCGGCAACGTCCGGCCCGCAGATCGTCAGCGCCTCAAGCCGCAGCCCCGCGCTGTGCAGCGTCATGCCCGGCGGCGTTTCCGTGTGCCACTGGATGATGGCGGGGAACAATCCGCCAAACGGCAAGCGCCCATCTGGCGGAACAAGCATCGTCCACCTAAGATCACCCCGGCTCAGATGCACCGGCTCGCCTGCTTCGGGGAACATGCGCTGTGCGGCGTCGATGTCATCACAGCGCAGAATCCATTTATCGAGCTGTGCCGGACCGTCGAAATCGTCCAGCCCGAACCAGCGCGGATAGTCCGGCTTGGGTTGCGACGGGTCAGGCGCGATGGCTTCAAAATAGAGGTCTTGCTCCAGCCCCAACAAACGGTTGTGGGTGGCGTAATGCGCGTGCTGCCCCCCAGCACCAAGCGTCACGCCCAAGGCCTCTTCACTGTGCGCAACCGCCTCGTCCAGCGTTTCGCCCGCAACCGCGATGTGATCCAATTCAAACTTCACGCGCACATTCACACATGCGGGGGGTTTTCCGTCAACGGAAAACAGCGGACGCGTCGACGCGTCCGCCTGCCCTGACCTCAGCCGCGCGCCTCGCGGATCAGCCGCAGGATGTCCTGCGCCGCCTCCGGAATGTTGGTGCCCGGCCCAAAGATCGCCTTCACACCAGCATCATAAAGGAACTGATAATCCTGCTGCGGAATAACCCCGCCGCAGATCACCAGAATGTCCCCCGCGCCCTGCGCCTTCAGCTCCTGCACAAGTTGCGGCGCCAGAGTCTTGTGCCCCGCCGCCTGAGAGGAAATCCCGATCACATGCACATCGTTGTCGATCGCATCCTGCGCGGCCTCGGCCGGGGTCTGGAACAGCGGTCCCACATCGACGTCGAAGCCGATATCGGCAAACGCCGTGGCGATCACTTTCGCGCCCCGGTCATGCCCATCCTGCCCCATCTTGACCACGAGCATCCGCGGGCGGCGCCCCTCATCCTCGGCGAATGCCTCGACCGACCGCTGGATCGCGGCAAAGCCTTCGTCGCCCTCATAGGCCGCGCCATAGACGCCAGCCAATGTCTTCACCTCGGCCCGGTGACGGCCGAACACCTTTTCCATTGCCATGCTGATCTCTCCTACCGTGGCACGTGCGCGAGACGCCTCGACCGCCGCCTCCAACAGATTGCCACCCTCGGCGGCGCGTTTCTCAAGCTCGGCCAGTGCCGCATCGCAGACGGCCTGATCCCGCGTGCTGCGAATGCTCTCCAGCCGCGCGATCTGGGACAGACGCACCTTGACGTTGTCCACGTCCAGAATGTCGAGCGCGTCTTCCTTGGCGAGCCGGTACTTGTTCACCCCGACGATCACATCGGTGCCCCGGTCGATCTGGGCCTGCCGCATCGCCGCGGTTTCCTCGATGCGAAGCTTGGGCATGCCGGACGCCACAGCCTTGGTCATGCCGCCCATCTCATCGACCTCTTCGATCAGCGCCCACGCCGCTTCGGCCAGATCATGGGTCAGCTTTTCGACGTAGTAAGACCCTGCCAATGGGTCGACCACTTTGGTCACGCCGGTTTCTTCCTGCAAAATCAACTGCGTGTTCCGCGCGATCCGCGCCGAAAATTCGGTCGGCAAAGCAATCGCTTCGTCCAACGCGTTGGTGTGCAGCGACTGGGTGCCGCCTAGAACCGCGCTCATCGCCTCGTAGGCGGTGCGGATCACGTTGTTGTACGGATCTTGCTCGGCCAACGACACACCCGAGGTCTGGCAATGGGTGCGCAGCATCTTTGACTTGGGGTCTTTTGCGCCAACATCGCTCATGATCCGATGCCACAGCAAACGCGCCGCCCGTAGCTTGGCCGCTTCCATGAAGAAGTTCTTGCCGATGGCAAAGAAGAACGACAATCGCCCCGCGAACTTGTCCACATCCATGCCGCGATCCATCGCAGTCTTTACGTATTCCTTGCCGTCTGCCAGCGTATAGGCCAGCTCCTGCACAAGGTTCGCGCCGGCCTCCTGCATGTGGTAGCCGGAAATCGAGATCGAGTTGAATTTCGGCATGTTGTCCGAGGTGTATTCGATGATATCCGCAATAATCCGCATCGACGGCTCGGGCGGATACACATAGGTGTTGCGCACCATGAATTCCTTGAGGATGTCGTTCTGAATGGTCCCCGACAGAACAGCCTTGTCGTGCCCCTGCTCTTCACCGGCCACGATAAAGGATGCAAGGATCGGAATAACCGCGCCATTCATGGTCATCGACACCGACACCTGATCCAGCGGAATACCGTCAAAAAGGATCTTCATGTCCTCAACGCTGTCGATGGCCACACCGGCTTTGCCGACATCGCCCACGACACGCTCGTGATCACTGTCATAGCCCCGATGCGTCGCCAGATCGAAGGCAACCGACACACCCTGCTGCCCTGCCGCAAGGTTCTTGCGGTAAAAGGCGTTCGATTCCTCGGCGGTGGAAAAGCCCGCATATTGCCGGATCGTCCAAGGACGCCCCGCATACATCGTCGCCTTCACGCCGCGTGTGAACGGTGCCTCACCCGGAATGGTGCCCAGATGCGGCAAATCCTTGATGTCGTCCTCGGTATAAAGCGGCTGCACCTCGATCCCTTCGAGGGTCTTCCACGTCAGAGCATCCAGCGGCTTGCCACGCAGCTCTTTCTCGGCCAAGGCGCGCCATGTGTCTTTTTTGGCAGTCATAGGTCTGTTGATCCTCTTGTCTTCAATGGCCCTGTGTCCTTGTGGAACCAAGGAACCAAAAGCATGGGTTCGGGTGCGCGCAGAATGGCATCGGTCACTTTTTTGCGGGCTAACCCGTTTCGTGCCTTCGCTTTGCGCAATGCGCGCCCTATATTTTGAGGCATGAACAAAGTCTTACCCGCGATGCTGGCCGCACTTCTGTTTGCCTTTCCCGTAACGGGACAGGCGCAGGATGACAGCGCGACAATAGATGATCTGTCGATTGACATGATCCGGTCTGCTGAAAACGTGACGCTTGACGAATTCCTTTGGATCAAGCGTCCGATTGTGGTGTTTGCCGACAGCCCGGCAGACCCGCGATACGTGCAACAAATGCAGTACCTGACCAGCGATCTGAACGCGCTTGATCTGCGGGACGTGGTGATCATCACCGACACCAACCCGTCAGAACGCTCCCCCGCGCGCATCGCGCTGAGGCCGCGCGGCTTCATGCTGGCCATCATCGACAAGGATGGCGGCGTCAAACAGCGCAAGCCCCTGCCGTGGAGCGTTCGGGAAATCAGCCGCGCAATCGACAAGATGCCGACGCGCCAGCAGGAAATCCATGACCAGACTGATGGGTTGCCGCGCGGGTGACATGCGTCACGTCCGGTGCGGTCAAACCCCACCGGACCAAAGACGCTTATGCTTGCCGCGCAGGTCACAGGCTTATTCGAACTCCATGATCACATCGTCCACAGCAAGGCTGTCGCCCGCTGCTGCGTTGATCTTGGTCACCGTGCCCTTGCGTTCGGCGCGCAGGATGTTTTCCATCTTCATCGCCTCAACGGTGCACAGCGCCTGACCTTCCTGCACCTCGTCGCCCTCTTCCACGTCGATCTTCACGATCAGACCCGGCATCGGGCAAAGCAGCAGCTTGGACGTATCGGGGGCCACCTTTTCAGGCATCATCCGGGCCAGCTCGGCCTGACGCGGGGTGCGGACATGCACCTTGAGTTCAGCGCCGCGTGATCGGATGCGGAACCCGCCCGACACCTTGCCGACCTTCATCACCAGCGGATCGCCATTGACCGTCATCCGGGCAAGCTGATCACCCGGCGTCCAGTCTCCGCTCACACGAATCTCGGTGCCATCGCCAAAGCGCACGGTCGAGCCGTCATGGTCGGCGGCGATGGTCACGTCGAAATCCTGACCTTGCAGCGCAACGTTCCACTCTTCCCCGACGCGCCGCTCGTGATTGTCCAGCGTGCCGGAGATGCGCGCGCGCCGGATCTCGGCCACGCGGTTCATCGCCGCACACGCCGCCGCGATGTTGCGCAGCGCCACGTCGCCCAGCGTCACACCTTCAAAGCCCTCGGGATATTCCTCTTCGATAAAGGCCGTCGTCATCTCGCCCGCGATGAATTTCGGATGATCCATCACAGCCGCGACAAACGGCAGGTTGTGACCGATGCCTTCGACCTCAAAGCTGTCCAACGCGTTGCGCATCGTCTCGATCGCCTCACCGCGCGTCGGTGCCCAGGTGCACAGCTTGGCGATCATCGGGTCGTAATACATGCTGATCTCGCCACCCTCGAACACGCCCGTGTCGTTGCGCACGATGCCATCGCCCAGCGGGCCTTCGGCGGGCGGACGGTAGCGGGTCAGGCGGCCAATCGACGGCAGGAAACCGCGATACGGGTCTTCAGCGTAAAGGCGGTTTTCAATGGCCCAGCCGTTGATCTTCACATCGTCCTGCGTGATCGTCAGCGGCTCGCCATTGGCCACGCGGATCATCTGCTCCACCAGATCGACGCCGGTGATCAGCTCGGTCACAGGGTGTTCCACCTGAAGGCGGGTGTTCATTTCAAGGAAGTAGAAATTCCGGTCTCCATCGACGATGAATTCCACTGTGCCTGCGCTGGTGTAGCCAACGGCTTTGGACAAAGCGACCGACTGTTCGCCCATCGCCTTGCGGGTGGCTTCGTCCAGGAACGGGCTGGGCGCTTCTTCGACAACCTTCTGGTTGCGGCGTTGGATCGAACATTCGCGTTCGTTCAGGTAAATCCCGTTGCCATGCGCATCGCACAGCACCTGAATCTCGATGTGGCGCGGCTGAGTGACGAATTTCTCGATAAAGATCCGGTCATCGCCAAAGCTGTTGGCCGCCTCGTTCTTGGACGACTGGAAGCCTTCACGACATTCGGCGTCGTTCCACGCGATCCGCATACCTTTGCCACCACCCCCGGCAGAGGCCTTGATCATCACCGGATAACCAACCTCGTTGGAGATCTTGACCGCCTCGTCCGCATCTTCGATCAGGCCCATATAGCCCGGCACGGTCGACACATTGGCCTCCTGCGCGATCTTCTTGGAGGTGATCTTGTCCCCCATCGCTTCGATGGCTTTCACCGGCGGACCAACGAACGCGACGCCTGCCGCTTCCAAGGCCTGCGCGAATTTCGGGTTTTCCGACAAGAAGCCATAGCCCGGATGCACTGCCTGCGCGCCAGACTGCTTGATCGCGTCCATCACCTTGTCGATGACGATATAGGACTGGTTCGCGGGCGGCGGTCCGATATGCACCGCCTCGTCTGCCATTTCGACATGCAACGCGTGTTTGTCGGCGTCCGAATAGATGGCCACCGTTTTGATGCCCATCTTGCGGGCGGTCTTGATCACGCGGCAGGCGATCTCGCCCCGGTTGGCAATCAGGATCTTGTCGAACATGTCTGTCCCTTTCCGTCAGTCTTTTCTTGGCCGGGGTGCAATCCCGCAGCGATGGCATAAAAAAGACCGCCCGGACGTGTGGTCCGAACGGTCGAAATCCGTGAGTGGTTTGGGCGCGCTGAGGAGTCAGCAGCGTTCCGGGTAGGTCTGGCAATAGGCAATGTTGGCCGCAGCCCCAACCGCAGCCCCGGTGAGCGGATCGCCCCCCGCCGCAACAGCTGTGCCGCCGCCAGCCGCGCCGCCAAGCAGGGCCTGTTCGCCAAGAGTGTCACCGCAGGCCGCGAGGCCCAGCAGCGCGACAAGGGCGAAAGCGGGCGCCGGTTTGATTGTGTGAGTGTCCATGTGTCTGCTCCTTTGCAGGTCTTTGCCTGTGCAGGAGTAACACCCCGGATCGGGTCTTGGTTCCAGCCAATCCTGTTACAGGACGCGTTTTGGGCAAAACCTTGCCCGTCACTGTAACACACTGATTTAGAATGTAACAAGTCGGGCCCTTGGCATGGGGTATGACCAAGGCGCCCGACAGGGGAAGGGTAACGGTGAACAAATGGCGCAATCTGCCAACGCCATGTCACTAGGAACATCCTCACAGTGCCACAACCGCCTAACGCGTCAATGGAAAATGCGGCACAACCTATGGTATCGGCCTTTTCCCGCGCAAATTGACCAAGGGTAAGCGACATCACGCCCAATCCTCATTGTCGTCGAACGCTTCTGGGAACGCGGCCCGCGCCACGGGTTCGTTGATGATCAACAGCGACTCGTAGCTGACAGGATCGAACGAATCGCCATAGGGCAGCACTTCCCGCCCGAAAAGCCAGCTCAGACGTCCGGCATCCAGATTGCCCCGCTCAAACGGCTCTGTTCCGAAATGTGCCCACAACGCTGCCATAAAGGCTGTGTCGGCCCGTTTGTCAGCTGGACGCCGGTCGCGATAGCGCTCGCGCTTGATCAACGGCGTCACCCCTTTGGGGTTCGGTCTGCGAATGACAAATTGGAAATCTGAACCCGGAAGACGCCCCGGAAAGCCGCGATGCTTCAGCATGGAACACCCCCACACAGCATCGGCGAAAAGGGGGCGGACGCCTCTGCCCGCCCCGTTTCAAGTTTACTTGTACTTGCCTGTGTGCACGGGCTCGTAGCTAATCGGCTCTGGGTCGATAACCACAAACTCTTCTTCGGCCTGCTTGTGTCCGCACGCGGACAAGACTGCAAAAAGACCGAACGCGGCAAGAAGCTTGATGCTCTTTGACATCTAGTTCTCCTGTCAGGTTCAAAAAAGGACCCAACAAGACCTGCTGGTCCTGCCTGTCCTCGGTTCGAGGTAATGACTGCTTGGGTGCAGTCCGCCTCAGAATACCCTGAAATCACGGACAAAAGATATCCACAGCCCGCAACATCGCGGCCCTGTGACGCAAAAGACTCAACCCGAACGCGGCCTGAACGATGTGTCGCAACATATGGTGGAAGCATCAGAAAAACTCCAAGATGCAGGTCTCGTCTTCGACGCGATACGCTTCGAAAAACTGGGTGACGTCTTCAGTGGCGACGCCGAATTCGGTTTCTTCCTGGCTAAAGGAAATCACGATCTGGTTTGGCTGCGGGCCGACATCCGGGGACAGGCGCGGGATCGCGAAGGTTTCGCACAGATGGTGCATGTCGATTTCCACATCCTCGTATTCCCGGCCATCTCGCCCGATCTCGGGCGCGACGAACCGGAAGCGGTAGACGAGGCCATTTCCCGGTCGGTCCCACAGCATTTCGTGGAACGTCACCGGTTGGCCCGAAGGCACATCCAGCGGCTCAGAGGCGAAAACAGGCAGCGCCAGCATCATTGCGAACACATGCACGGAGTGCTTGCACGCACCAGCCCAACAAAGCCAGCGATGCCGTTTTCGCGGGTCGTTCAGCACCGCGTCCAGCCGCTCGGACACCCAGACGGACTGACTGGACCGGGGCAAACGGCCCCCTGCCGTGACGCGCATCACATCCTCAAGACGCTCCACGCGAACAACGGGCGAAAAGCCCCTCACCCGCTGCAACGCACGCCATATATCCTGCCGAACCTGTCGCGCCAGACGGCCGGCATCACAAAGCGGAAGGTCTGACACAACCGACACATCAAAACGCGCAGGAAGGTGCCGCGCCATAGTCAGCCCTCCCTCATCGCGCAAAATATGCCACCCGTTTCGAGCCATTTGATCCCATTTGCCGCGTGCGTGGTCACACGCACCGCACCCCTTAGAGCGGAATGTTGTCGTGTTTCTTCCACGGCATTTCTTGCTTCTTCGAACGAAGCGCCGCGAACGCCCGCGCGACCCGTTTGCGCGTGCTGCGCGGCTGGATCACCTCGTCGATGAATCCACGCTCTGCCGCCACAAACGGGTTGGCAAAGCGGTCTTCGTATTCCGCAGCATGGGCGGCAATCTTTTCGGCATTGCCTGAATCCGCGCGGTGAATGATCTCGGTCGCGCCCTTTGCCCCCATCACGGCAATCTCGGCGGTGGGCCACGCATAGTTCACATCCGCACGCAGGTGCTTTGACGCCATAACCACATAGGCGCCGCCATAGCTCTTGCGGGTGATGACCGTCACCTTTGGCACTGTCGCTTCGCCATAGGCAAAGAGCAGCTTGGCACCGTGCTTGATCACACCGTTATATTCTTGGCTTGTCCCCGGCAAAAAGCCCGGCACGTCCACCAGCGTCAGGATCGGAATGCCAAAGCAATCGCAGAACCGCACGAACCGTGCCGCCTTGCGGGCGCTGTCGATGTCCAGAACACCCGCCAGCACCATCGGCTGGTTCGCCACCACACCCACAGTCTGCCCTTCGAGGCGGATAAAGCCGGTGATGATGTTCTTGGCGAAGTCTTCCTGGATCTCGTAGAAATCGCCCTCATCCGCCAGCTTGAGGATCAGCTCTTTCATGTCGTAGGGCGAATTCGCATTCTCCGGCACCAACGTATCAAGCGATGTTTCCACCCGGTCCACATCGTCAAAGAACGGCCGCGTCGGGCTGGGCTGTTGGTTGTTGAGCGGCAGGAAATCCACCAGACGTCGCACTTCGGCCAGCGCCTCGACATCATTCTCGAATGCGCCGTCAGCGACAGAGGACTTCTTGGTGTGGGTGGACGCACCGCCCAGTTCCTCGGCTGTGACATGTTCATTGGTCACGGTTTTGACGACGTCGGGACCGGTGACGAACATGTAGGATGAATCCTTCACCATGAAGATGAAGTCGGTCATTGCAGGACTGTAGACCGCGCCACCCGCGCATGGCCCCATGATCACGCTGATCTGTGGCACCACGCCCGACGCCATGATGTTGCGCTGGAACACTTCGCCGTAACCGGCAAGGCTGTCGACGCCTTCCTGAATGCGTGCACCACCTGAATCGTTGATCCCGATCACCGGCGCGCCGTTCTGCATCGCCATATCCATGATCTTGCAGATCTTCATCGCGTGGGTCGCGGACACCGATCCACCCAGAACCGTGAAGTCCTGACTGAACACGTAAACCATGCGACCATTGATCGTGCCCCACCCTGTGACCACGCCATCACCTGCGGGGCGGTTCTTTTCCATTCCGAAATCGGTGCAGCGGTGGGTGACGAACATGTCGTATTCTTCAAAGCTGCCCTCATCGAGCAACAGTTCGACCCGCTCTCGTGCTGTCAGCTTGCCGCGAGCGTGCTGCGCGTCGATACGTTTTTGCCCACCACCCAGACGGGCATCGGCGCGGCGGGTTTCCAACTCTTGCAGAATATCTTTCATGGACCGTCCCTTTGTCGCTTTGCGGCGAACATACTGCGGTGCGGCTATGCCTCAAGTGTTAAAGAGCAAATTTGCAAACTCAGAAAATGGGTGACTTTGCAAATTGCAAATCTGCAAATTGTATCGTTACGCCTGTGTATATGGACATTCATCAACCGCAGGCGTAGCGATAGGTAATGAGTTACGCCTCTAAGGTCCGATTTCTCGACCGTTCCACACCGCCGCATATTGTCACACTGATCCTGCTCGCAGGGCTTTCGGCGTTGGTGATGAACATTTTCCTGCCCTCCCTGCCCAACATGACGGCCTATTTCCAGACCGAGTATTGGCTGATGCAGCTCTCCGTGGCCGTCTATCTGGCGGTCAACGCGGTTTTGCAAATCCTGATCGGTCCGATCTCGGACAAGATGGGCCGTCGCCCGGTGATCCTGTGGGGAATCGGCGGGTTCTGTGTGGCGACCTTGGGCTGCATCTATGCGCCCGACATCTACACCTTCCTCGGCTTCCGCATGGCACAGGCTGTGATCGTGACCGCGATGGTCCTCAGCCGCGCGGTGGTGCGCGATTGCGTGCCGCAGGATCAGGCGGCGTCGATGATCGGCTACGTGACCATGGGCATGGCCGTGGTGCCGATGATTGGCCCGGCCTTTGGCGGCGTGCTGGACCAGTATTTCGGCTGGCAGGCGAATTTCTGGCTGCTGCTGATCCTTGGCCTTGCCCTCTTCTGGCTGACGTGGAGCGATCTTGGCGAAACCGCCAAGGTCAGCGGGCTGAGCCTTGGCCAACAATTCGCGCAATATCCAGAACTGCTGACCAGCCCGCGCTTTTGGGGCTACGCCATTGCATCGGGCATGTCGTCAGGCGCGTTCTTCGCTTATCTCGGCGGCGCGCCTTATGTCGGCACCGAGGTGTTCGGGATGACACCGGCCGTTCTGGGCTTCTTCTTCGGCGCACCGGCCATCGGGTACTTCTGCGGCAACTTCATCTCCGGCCGCTTTTCGGCACGGATCGGCGTGAACCGCATGGTGTTCATTGGCACGCTGATCAATTGCACAGGCATCCTGTTGTCGATGCTGGTCTTCTGGCTGGGCCTTGGGTCGGAATGGACCTTCTTCGGCTTCATGACCTTTGTCGGCCTCGGCAACGGCATGACCATTCCAAATGCCACAGCGGGCATGCTGTCGGTGCGCCCACATCTGGCGGGCACTGCGTCCGGCTTGGGCGGCGCAATCATGCTGGGCGGCGGCGCGGGATTGTCAGCACTAGCGGGCGCAATGCTTGTTCCGGGCACCGGCGCTTGGCCCCTGCTCTGGATCATGCTGGCCACAGCCATCTGCGCCATCATCGCAATCCAACTGGTGATCTGGCGGTCGGCACGGCTCGCGGGGCTGGACAGCGCGTAGCAGATTTGCAAACTCGGATGTGACAGGCTGCAAAGCTGCAAACCCCCGAGGACGCCATGCCAACCCAGAAACTCTATGCAGGGGCCAAACTGCGCGAAATCCGCACCCGGCTTGGCATCACCCAACGCGATTTCTCGGCCAAGCTGGGCGTGTCCTTGCCCTATCTAAACCAGATGGAGAACAACAAGCGCCCGCTGTCCACGACAGTCGTGCTGGCATTGGCGCAGGAGTTCGGGGTCGATGTCACCGAACTGGGTCAAGGCGATGCGGAACGGATGATTTCAGACATGCGCGAAGCACTGGCCGATCCGGTCTTCGCCGATGCAGCCCCGCCAATTGCCGACCTGCGCCTGACCGCGTCCAACGCGCCGGGTCTGGCGCGCGCATTCCTCGAACTGCACCGCGCCTATCGACAAACCCATGAACGGCTCGCATCTTTGGACGAGGCTTTGGGCCGTGAAGGGGCACAACTCCAACCCAGCCCTTGGGAAGAGGTACGCGACTTCTTCCACTATTGTGACAACTACATCGACGCGGTGGATAAGGCCGCCGAACGCGTGGCCACCAAGCTGACCGGAACCGACCGGGTCCGCGCCGCCATTCGCGGGTTGGAGGCGGAAGGCTTGCATGTGCGCTTTGCCAACGTCCCAGACCTGCGCCGCTTTGACGAGTTGCGTCAGGAACTGACCCTGTCCTCGCTCGCCACCCCGGAAACGCAAACTTTTCAAATGATGCTGCAGCTGGCGCTGACACGGCATGGCAAACTGCTGGATGCAACGCTTGATCTGGGCCGCTTCCAATCCGACGCCGCCCGCGACATCGCGCGGCTGGGGCTTGCGAATTACTTTGCCGGGGCAGCGGTGATGCCCTACGGCCAATTCCTGCAGGCTGCCCATGACACGCGCCACGATCTGGAGCTGATGGCCCGCCGCTTTGGCGCCTCTATCGAGCAGGTGGCGCATCGTCTGTCGACGCTGCAACGACCCGGCGCAAAGGGTATTCCGTTCTTTTTCGTGCGCGTCGATCAGGCGGGCACGATCACCAAGCGCCACTCGGCCACGCGGTTGCAATTCGCGCGCTTTGGTGGAGCCTGTCCTTTGTGGAACGTGCATCGCGCGTTCGAGACACCGGGGCGGTTCCTGCGGCAATTGGCGGAAACGCCAGACGGCGTGCGGTATATCTCGCTTGCGCGGGATGTGTCCAAGACAGGTGGTCATTTCGGAGCGCCCGTGCGCCGCTATGCGATTGCTTTGGGCTGTGAGGTCAAGCATGCGGGCGCGTTGGTCTATGCGGATGGTCTGGACCTGAACCGCGACGGGGCGTTCGAGCCCATTGGGATTTCCTGCCGGATTTGCGAGCGGTCGAACTGTCATCAACGCTCGGTCCCGCCGTTGGAGCGCAAACTGACGATCCAGACGCATCGGCGCGGGATCTTGCCTTACGAGTTGAATTGAGCGCAGGGCGATGCGTCAACGCATCGCGTGTTTCCGTTGACGGAAACACTTGGGTCGTCCATTGGCGCGCCATTGGTTCAAGCCCAATGGACGACGCCCCAGACCCCGAGGTATTTTGAGCCCAAAGAAACCTAGATTTCGGCGACAGGCCAGCGCTGTGCGAGATTGGCCATGATCGCGCGGTCGGTATCATCGAGCGAACCAGCCGCATAAGGGCGGAACCGCAGGCGAAAGCTATGCAGCAGGGTGTCGAGCGGCACATCGGAGGTATAGCCGAAGCGGCGGGCGTTTTGTGTGAAATCGCCATCGCCTTGCGCTTCGGGCCAGACCGCCAGCCCTTGCCGTGCAAGCCGCAGCCAGTCGAACCGTGCGCCCGGGTCAATCTTGCGTCCCGGCGCCATATCGGAGTGACCGATCACCCGTTCCGGTGGAATGGCGTGGCGCTGCATGATGCCTGCGACCAGCGTGTCGAGCGCGTCCATCTGCTTTGCGGCAAAGGGCGTGCTGCCGGTGTTGGATATCTCGATCCCAATGGAGCGGGAATTTACATCCGTGACCGGGCCCCAGGCCCCTGCCCCGGCATGCCAAGCGCGATCCGCCTCGTCCACCAGTTGCCACACTTTGCCATCCGGCCCCAGCACGTAATGGGCCGAGACCTGTGCATCGGTATGGCACAACCAGTCCCGCGCTTTTTCAGCGCAGGTCATGGCGGTGTAATGCAGGACAATCAGATCAGGCCGCGCGCCGTCGCGTCGCGGCCCGCAATTTGGGGAGGGATGCCAGAGCGGCGTCAGTTGCGCACCGCGCGAAACGGTGCCGGATCCCAAGCGCATGCAAAGCCGTCACCATCGGGATCAAGGTTCTGACGATCCCGCTCCGGCCCGCCATTGGCGAGGAACTCCTCTTGCGCCAGATCAGAAGACGCGAAGGCCGCGCAATTGCGCAGGTGGCGGTTTTCCGAGGCAAAGGATGAGCGACGATAGATCGGCGCGCCTTTGGGGTTTGTGGTTTGAAGTGCGTAGGCCACGATATTCGGCGCGTTCGTACCGGGCCGCGTCGGCAGCGCTTCGGGGGCGATGATCTGGTAGCGCGCGCGGTTCTGTGCGATCAGGGCCGCATCACCTTCGATGCTGCGGGTGTTGGCGACCGCGTCAAAGTTATTTTCCTCGGATATCCCGGCTGCGTTGGCCACGATCTGCGGTGCGGGATTGCCCGGGGAGGCCTGTACCGGATCGACGCCTGAATTGGCGCGGCGCGCTTCGAGTGCGGCGGCATCCAGCGGACCGGTGGCCGAGAGCGGTGCGCCGGTGACGGTGGGTGGCGCGCCGATGGTGGTTGGGGCCGCACGCCCTTCGAGCACCGCATCACGTTGCTGGTTGTAGCCGTCAATGCGGTCAAAACCCACAGCACTGTCGGGAATGCTGGGGCTGCACGCGGTCAAGGCCAACAGGGCTGCGCCCCCGGCCAATGCGCGGATAATGCCGTGTGTCTGGATCATGTCCTGCCTCATTCGGCGTAAAGTTACCACCATTGGGTGGGCTTTGCCACAAAGCCTGCTGCCTGTTCCAAGGCGTAGGCGGTATTCAGCAAATCGCCTTCCTCCCATGGGCGGCCAATCAGTTGCAGACCCAGCGGCAGGCCTTGGCTGTCCAGCCCGGTCGGCACCGAAATGCTCGGCAATCCGGCAAGGTTGACGGTCACGGTGAAGACGTCGTTGAGATACATTTCCACCGGATCGGTGTGTTGCTTGCCCAGTTCGAACGCCGAAGACGGAGTGGCCGGTGTGAGGATCGCATCGACACCCTGAGCAAAGACATCTTCGAAGTCTTTCTTGATCAAGGTGCGGACCTTACGCGCGCGGTTGTAGTAGGCGTCGTAGAAGCCCGCCGAGAGCACATAGGTGCCGACCATAACGCGGCGCTGCACCTCGGGCCCGAAGCCCTCGGCGCGGGTTTTCTCGTACATGTCGGTGATGCCGTCGCCCTGCGCCAGTTTCGCACGGTGGCCGTAGCGCACGCCGTCATAGCGTGCGAGGTTCGACGATGCTTCGGCCGGGGCAATCACATAATAGGCGGGCAGCGCGTATTTGGTGTGCGGGAGCGAGATATCCTTGATCACCGCGCCTGCGTCTTCGAGCATGCGGCGGCCTTCGGACCAGAGCGTTTCGATCTCGTCCGGCATGCCGTCCATGCGGTATTCGCGGGGGATACCGATGGTCTTGCCCTTGATGTCGCCGGTGAGCATCGCCTCGAAGTTCGGCACGGCCAGATCGGCGCTTGTGCTGTCTTTGGGGTCGTGACCGCACATCGCTTCGAGCATGATGGCGGCGTCGCGCACATCCTTGGTCATCGGACCGGCCTGATCAAGCGAGGAGGCGAAAGCGACGATGCCCCAGCGCGAGCAACGCCCGTAGGTGGGCTTGATGCCGGTGATGCCGGTGAAGGCGGCGGGTTGGCGGATCGAGCCGCCAGTGTCGGTGCCGGTTGCCGCAAGGCAGAGGTCGGCGGCGACGGCAGAGGCCGACCCACCGGACGAGCCGCCCGGTGTCAGAGCCGTGTCGTCGTTGCCGCGACGCCACGGATTGATCGCATTGCCATAGGTCGAGGTCTCGTTCGATGAGCCCATGGCGAACTCGTCCATGTTGAGTTTGCCCAGCATGACCGCGCCCGCATCAAACAGCTGGCTGGTGACGGTGCTTTCGTATTCCGGCTTGAACCCGTTGAGGATTGCGCTGGCGGCCTGAGACGGCACGCCTTTGGTGCAGAACAGGTCCTTGATGCCCAGCGGGATTCCGCAAAGGTCGGGCGCACCCCCGGCCTTGATCCGGTCATCGGCGGATTTCGCCTGCCCCATCGCCACCTCGGGCGTCTTGTGCACAAAGGCACCCAGTGCGTCGGCTTTGTCGATGGCCGAAAGGCACGCTTCGGTCAGTTCCACAGAGGTTACGTCACCCTTGCGCAGCGCGTCACGGGCCTCGGCGATTTTGAGCTTGGTCAGATCGGTCATTATTCCACCACCTTCGGCACGGCGAAAAAGCCCTCGCGGGCGTCGGGGGCGTTGGCGAGAACCTTGTCCTGCATGCCGCCATCGGTGACGCCATCCTGACGGCGCTTGAGGCGCATCGGCTCCACACTGACCATCGGCTCTACGCCTTCTACATCGACCTCGTTCAGCTGCTCGATAAAGCCGAGGATGTTGCTGAATTCTTGCGCCAATGCAGGCAGCGCGTCGTCTTCGACGCGGATGCGCGCGAGCTTGGCCACGCGGGCGGCGGTTTCGATATCAATGGACATGAGGCGAGGTCCCCTCGGTTTCTGCGAACTGCGGATCTTTCGCAGCGTTTAGCCGTAGCCGGGGATGGGTTCAAGTGCCGCAACTGCCGCTTCAACCCGACGTAACCCTGTGCCCTAGCTGTCAGCCCGGTGGGGATGCTGCAGGCTGCGCATCGGCGTCGAAGACAGACAAAGGCAAGGTCAAGGAATGAGAGACACCGCCTTCGCCCCAATCTGTGTCGAGCGACCCGTTCATCTGGCGTGTTACCGTCGCTTCGATCAACTTGCTGCCAAAGCCCTTGGTTGCGGGCGCGGCGATGATCTTCGGCCCGCCCGCTTCGCTCCATGTGAGCCTGACGGTGTCGCCATCCCGTTCGCCCGTGATCGACACGGTGCCCTGCGGGTCGGACAGCGCGCCGTACTTGGCGGCATTGGTGGCCAATTCGTGGATCACCAAGGCCAGATCGGTGACCGCACGACCCGACAATCGCAGCGCCGGCACATCCAGCGAGACCTGTGCCCGACCGGGCATCTGGTGCGGCTGCACCAAACGGGTGATCAGGTCGTGCAGGTCCAGACCTTGCGGATTAACCCGTCCGTTCGCCAAAGCGGGGCTGACCATCGAATGCGCGAGATCCAGCGCCGACAATCGTCCCTTGAGGTCGCGGGCCATATCAGCCGGGCTGTCGGCAGAACGCGCAGTCAGGGCAATCATCCCGCCAACCACGGAAAACAGATTTTTGACCCTGTGGTTCATCTCGCGCGCCAAGGTTTGCATGGCGTCGCGTTCGTACCGCAAATGCAGTTCGGTTTCGATCATCGCGGCTAGATCGGTCAGCACCTCGACATCGCTGTCGCGCCAGATGCGCGGGGCATCATCAATGGCGCAAAACGACCCGATCGGAGCACCGTTCGGGGCATGAATGGGAACGCCCAGATAAGCGACCACCCCCAAGTCGGATACGGCACCATTGGCAGCCAACAGCGCATGTTCAAGCGCGTCGGACACGGCAAGCGGCCGGTCATGGGCCACAACATACTGGCAAAAAGAGTGGCTCAACGGTGTTTCGCGCTCGGCATCCGCACCGCCGGGCAAGCCGCATTGGGCCTTGAAGAATTGGCGGTCCACATCGACGAAGGAAGCAAGCCCGACCGGCACGCCCAGAAATGTGGTGGCCAGACGTGCGGCGCGGTCGAACATTTCGTCAGGCGGTGTGTCCATCACCTTTGCGTCGGCCAAGGCGTTCAAGCGGGCGGGATCAGACAGGCGATCTTCATGATCCGGCAAAGGCTTTGATGGAAAAGGCGCGGCGCTGCTTGGTTTATGCATATTCATCCGCGTTGCCCCCAAGGTGACGCGACCTTCGATCAACTATTCCACAAAAATGCCCGCACTCCCCCCCGAGCACGGACAATCTTTACCGGCCAAGAGCACGGAGCGCACCCTACAGCCGTGTCGAAGACAAATCATAACGCCCAATCTGAAGCAGGCAAAGCAGGAATGTCAGACCACACAGGAAACCCTGCGTTTTCAAACTGTTCCGATTGTCATTTCAAACTGACAGGCGCGGTGCCCGTGCATCGCACAGCACGTGGTTTCGCGGCAAAGGGCGCGCGGGTGTACCAAGGTTCGGTACAGGTGTTGGAACACCGCCGCGTGCCAATGGCACAGCGGCACATCGCTGATTTCCCCCAGAACAATGGGATTGTCCGCGATCTCGAACCGCCACGGCCCGTGCGCAACAAAGGCCCCGGAGCCCGCGAAGGTCCATGCGTGTTTGGTGATTGCTTTCGACAGGCTACGTGCCGCCAGAGGTGACGGCAACGCCTGCAGAACCCGCTGGGCAAATTTCGGGATACGATGCGCCAAAATGTAGTCCGCCGTCGCCCTGCCCGCCTCTGACGCCAATATTGGGGCCATGGCAGGTTCATCCCGGCGCAGCACCTGATGCAACCGCGCCGCATCGCCTTCCGGGATCATCTGGCTGCCGTCCGGCACGTCAAACACGTGGGCTTTGGCCAGCAACTGTACCGCCCGTGCCTCGCCAAAAGCCCGCTCAATCTGCGGCAAAAGTTGCAGGATGGCGTTGGGCCCGATCAGCGCACCGGTCGGGCCACTGGGGCGGGCATCCTCAGACGTCCTCCATTTGCTGCGATCCGCCTCCACACGCTTTGACCTCGGCTCCGTTCGGCATCTTGAAGTCCTGCGTGCGTTCGGCAGAGCGTTCTTTCATTTGCGCCTTCACCGCTTCGCGGCGTTCCTTGGCCGCAGCGGCCTTGTCAGCAGAGGACACCCAATCCTCCATCTGCGCCTCGGCAATGGTGCGGCTGTCGTCGAACTGGAAGTCGAGCTTGTTCTTCGATTGCGGCCCGGTATAGCCGACCTTGCCCAGATCGTAGAACGTGCGCCCCACACCGGCTTTGAGGAAGGCATAAAGGCAGCCCAGCAAATACCTCCGCCGGAAGCCCGTGCCACGCCACGGATAGTGGAACAGCGCCTTTTTCATGTAGAACCGGCGGTAGTTGTTCATCACACCATCGAGCAATTCCCCTCGCTCCATCGCGGCGGGTTTCATGATGGGGGTGACGAAGTTATAGCGACTGAAATCAAAGACTTCGACTTGGTCCTTCAACTCCTGGAATAAGGGCGTGAAGGGCCACGGCGTGTACATCGACCAGTTCGCCAGATCAGGCTGCCAGTCCCACGCCATCTGGTAGGTCTCTTCCAGTGTTTCCGGCGTTTCGTTGTCCAACCCCACGATGAACTGCGCCTCGACAAGAATGTCGGCCTCGCGCAGCAGGCGAATGGCGGTCTTGTTCTCGTCGACCTTGGTTTCCTTGTTGAAGATGTCGAGCTTCATCTGTGCCGCGGCCTCGGTGCCCAAGGACACATGGACCAGACCCGCCTTGCGGTAGAACTTGAGCAGATCGCGGTCGCGGTAGATGTCGGTGACGCGGGTGTTGATGCCCCACTTGACGCGGTCCGGCAGGCCCCGGTCAATCAGTTCCTGACAGAAGGCGACAAATTTCTTCTTGTTGATGGTGGGTTCTTCGTCAGCAAGGATGAAAAAGCCGACACCGTGGTTCTCCACCAGATCCTCGATCTCGTCCACGACATCCTTGGGATCGCGCACGCGGTAGTCACGCCAGAACTTCCACTGGGAACAGAAGGAACAGGTGAACGGGCAACCCCGTGCAAGGTTGGGGATCGCGACGCGGGTGCCCAGCGGGATGTAGATATATTTCGACCATTCCAGAACGGTCCAATCGGGTTTGATCTTGGATAGGTCTTTGACCGTGCTCGCCGCCGGGGTCGCGACGATCTGGTCGCCGTCCAGGAAGGCCAGACCCTTGATCTTGTGCTTGTCGGCGGGCCAGCGCCCATCTTCGATGGCAAGCATCAACTCGGTGCAGATCTCTTCGCCCTCGCCGCGCACGATCACGTCAACCCAAGGAGCTTCAGAGAAAACCTGCTTATACATGAAGGTCGCGTGCACCCCGCCCAGCATCCGCACGGCGTTCGGCACCACTTCGCTGGCGACCTTGAGCACATCTTCGGCGCGGTAAATCGACGGGGTGATGGCGGTGACACCGACCACATCGGGCTTGATCTCTTCCATGCGCTTGGCCAGATCGGCGTCCGACACATTGTCCGTCATCGCGTCGATGAAATGGATGTCATCGAACCCTGCCTGCCGCAGATGCCCTGACAGATACGCCACCCAAGCGGGCGGCCACGTTCCAGCAATCTCGGCCCCGCCAGAGCGGTAATTCGGATGGACAAACAAAATGCGCATGGCGACTCTCCCCGTGTTGTAAACTTATCCTGACACATTGCATGTCCGTTTTGATTGACATGGATCAAAGCCGCATCAGGCCTTTCACAGCGCGCGCGCTGTGTTAGCCTCAAGGCAAACATAAGGGGAGTTCTCAGATGGATATCATTTGGCTTGGACACGGATCGTTCCGCATCGAAATCGGCGATCAGGTGCTGCTTATCGACCCGTGGCTGAACGGCAATCCGATGATGGAGGGTCACGACAAAGACGCGGCCATCGCGGGGGCGACGCATATTCTTGTGACACACGGGCACGGTGATCACACGGCGGATGTTGTCGAGATCTCAGGCAAAACCGGCGCGCCGGTGTCTGGGATGGTGGAACTGGCCAAACACCTGCACGGTCTTGGCGCTAAGGAAGGCCACGCTTTCAACAAAGGTGGCACGATCACGCTGGGCAATACGGCGGCGACGCTGGTGCCCGCCTCGCATTCGTCGACCATGCAGGTTGGGGACACGCCGCGCTACATGGGGATGGAAACCGGCTTCATCCTGCGCGGCGACGGCAAGACGCTCTATTTCTCGGGGGATACGTCGATCATGGCCGACATGGACTGGATCGGGGACTACTACAAACCCGATATAGGCATCCTGTCAGCGGGCGGGTATTACACCATGGACATGGCGGGTGTGGCCTATGCCGCGAAACGGTATTTCGACTTCAAGACGCTGATCCCCTGCCACTACCGGACGTTCCCGGCACTGGAGCAATCCGCCGAAGGGCTGGTGCGCGCACTGCCTGACGTGGACGTGATCGAGCCGCAGGTGATGCAGGCAATCACTGTCTAGGGGGCAAGCCCGTTCGAACGGGCTTGCCGCAGTTTCGAAACTGCGGGAAAGGCCCTTTGAAGGGCCTTCCACGTCACTTGGTTGCGTTCAGCGCCTGGTTCAGATCGGCAATCAGGTCTGCAGGATCTTCGATCCCGATCGAAATTCGCACGACGCTGGGCCCCGCGCCTGCCGCCTCCTGCTGTTCCGGTGTCAGCTGACGGTGGGTGGTCGAGGCCGAGTGGATCACCAGGCTGCGCGTGTCGCCAAGGTTCGCCACGTGGCTGAAGATCTCGAGCGAGTCGACGAATTTCACACAGGCATCATAGCCGCCCTTGAGCTTGACCGTGAACAACCCGCCCGCGCCATTCGGGCAGATGCTGGCCACACGGTGATTGTAAGGCGAGGACGGAAGGCCTGCATAGGTCACCGCCTCGACCGCGTCATGGGTCTCAAGCCAACTGGCCACTTCCATCGCGTTCTCGACATGCTTCTGCATCCGCAAGCTCAGGGTTTCGATCCCCATCAGCGTGTAATGCGCGGCCTGCGGGTTCAGCGTCATGCCCAGATCGCGCAGACCAATGGCAATGCCGTGAAAGGTGAAGGCCAGAGGGCCGAAGGTCTCGTGAAATTTGAGGCCGTGATAGGCGGGTTCCGGTTCGCTGAGCGACGGAAACTTGTCATTGGCGGACCAGTCGAATTTCCCGCTGTCCACCACAACGCCGCCTGTCACGGTGCCGTTGCCAGTGAGGTACTTGGTCATCGAATGCACCACCAGCGTCGCACCATGCTCAATGGGACGGCACAGATACGGCGTGGCCGAGGTGTTGTCGACGATGAGCGGTATGCCCGCAGCGTCCGAGATCGCCGAGATCGCATCCAGATCGGTGATGTAGCCACCCGGGTTGGCGATGGATTCGCAAAACACCGCGCGGGTGTCGTCGTTGATCGCCGCTTTCACCGCGTCCAGATCGTCGAAATCGACAAAGGTCGCGGACCAGCCGAAGCGTTTGATCGTCTGGCTGAACTGGGTGATCGTGCCACCGTAGAGGCGTGTCGACGCAACCACGTTCTTGCCCGGCCCCATCAGCGGGAACAGCGCCATGATCTGCGCCGCATGGCCCGAGGAACAGCAAACCGCGCCGACACCACCTTCAAGCGTCGCCATACGCTCTTGCAGCGCGGCAACGGTCGGGTTGGTCAGACGGGAATAGATGTAGCCCACTTCCTGCAGGTTGAACAAAGCCGCCGCATGATCGGCATCGCGGAACACATAGGCGGTGGTCTGATAGATCGGCACCTGCCGCGCGCCCGTGGCCGGGTCAGGCCGGGCACCGGCGTGGATTTGAAGCGTGTCGAAACCGTAGCTCGGTCCGTCTGTCATGGTTCTCTCCCCTTGGAACTGGTTGGTTGCGCACAGGATTAGGGCATCGCGGGGTGGCTCACAACTGTTGGCGTGCGCGAAAGAACAGTCGCGCCGTGCTGGCCATGGCTTCCCGGAACAGGGTTTCGATTTCTCTTCGTCATTCAAAACACTGTCCCGCAGCCTTGCGGAGCGCCCGGAATCTGCGACACAAGGAGGAGACACAAGACAGGACTCTGCACCGCCATGACCCTTCCCACGAATATGACAGCCATCGAAATCGCCACGCATGGCGGACCAGACGTCTTGCAGCCCGTGACAGTCCCGGTGCCAATACCCAAAGCAGGAGAGATCCTGATCAAAGTCGCTTATGCAGGCGTCAACCGCCCTGACGCGCTGCAACGCGCGGGTCTCTACAATCCGCCGCCAGATGCTTCGCCCCTGCCCGGTCTCGAAGCCGCAGGTACGGTAGCAGCGGTTGGACCCGGCGTGTCGCGCTGGTCGGTCGGCGATGCGGTGACGGCCCTGCTGCCCGGTGGCGGCTATGCGGAATATGTCACCACCTATGCCGATCATGCGCTTCCGGTGCCCAAGGGCATGCCGATGGATCAGGCAGCGGCACTGTGCGAGACATTTTTTACCGTTTGGTCAAATGTGTTCCGGCGCGGCGGGTTGCAGGCGGGCGAGCGGTTCCTTGTGCATGGCGGATCAAGTGGCATCGGCACGACTGCGATCCAACTTGCCGCCCTGCGCGGTGCGCGCGTATTCACCACCGCCGGATCAGAGGACAAGTGCAACGCCTGTATCGGCTTGGGTGCCGAAGCGGCGTGGAACTACCGCGAGGTGGATTTCGTCGACGCGATGCGCGCGATGGGCGGTGCTGATGTGATCCTCGACATGGTCGGTGGCGACTACATCCCCCGCAACGTCAAGGCACTGGCGGATGACGGGCGGCTGGTGCAGATCGCCTTTCTGCAAGGCCCTAAGGCCGAGATGAACTTCACCCAGATGATGACCCGGCGGCTGACGCTGACCGGATCGACCCTGCGCCCACAGTCCGTCGCCGCCAAAGCTGCCATCGCCCGGGATCTGGAGGCCGAAGTCTGGCCGCATCTGGCGGCGGGCCGCATCGCGCCGGTGATGGACAGCGAATTTGCCCTCGCAGACGCATCCAAGGCCCATGCGCGGATGGAAGGATCGACCCATATCGGGAAGATCGTGCTGAAGGTGGGGTGAGGTGCGAAGGGCTTTCGAAAGCCCTTCAAGCCGCGTCGACGCGGCTTTTACCCCGCAAATCCAATCGTTGCATCGATGGCCCGCTTCCAAGCGCCGTATTTCCGATCGCGCACATCCGCCGCCATGTCCGGCTCGAACCGGCCATCGACCGCCCATTGCGCGGCAAAGGCCTCCATATCGGGCAGCACGCCAGCTTTGTAGCCCGCCAGCCACGCCGCCCCCATCGCCGTGGTCTCCAGCACCTTGGGGCGCTCCACCGGCGCGTCGATGATGTCGGACAGGAACTGCATCGTCCAATCCGACGCGCTCATCCCGCCATCGACCCGGAGTGCGGTTTCGGACGTGCCAGACCAATCGGCTTTCATCGCTTCGAGCAAATCGCGGGTCTGGTATCCGACGCTTTCCAATGCCGCACGGGCAAACTCCTCTGGCCCCGAATTGCGGGTCAGGCCGAAAATTGCCCCCCGGCATTCAGCGTTCCAATACGGTGCGCCAAGGCCCGTGAAGGCCGGCACCAGCATCACTTCCTGCGTGTCGTCGGCCTTTTCCGCCAGCGGCTGGGTTTCTTTCGCCTCGCGGATGATCTTGAGCCCGTCGCGCAGCCATTGCACCACCGCGCCTGCGATGAAGATCGAACCTTCGAGCGCGTAGGTCGGCTTGCCGTCCAACTGGTAGGCAATGGTCGTCAGCAAACGGTTGGTCGAGGTCACAGGCGTGTCGCCTGTGTTGAGCAGCGCGAAACACCCCGTGCCGTAGGTCGACTTCAGCATCCCCGGCTTGAAACACGCCTGCCCCACGGTCGCGGCCTGCTGGTCGCCCGCAATGCCGCAAATTGGGATGGCACGGCCGAAAAGGTCGGCGCGGGTTTCGCCAAAATCGGCGGCGCAATCCTTGACCTCGGGCAGCATCGACATGGGAATGCCCAGCTTGTCGCAGATGGTCTTCGACCAGCGGCCTTTGCGGATGTCGTAGAGCATGGTGCGCGCCGCATTGGTTGCGTCCGTGACATGGACCTTGCCTCCCGTCAGGTTCCAGACAATCCATGTGTCCACAGTGCCAAAGGCCAGTTCTCCAGCCTCGGCACGCGCGCGGACACCGTCCACATTGTCGAGAATCCAAGCCAGTTTCGTGCCACTGAAATACGGGTCCAGCAAAAGCCCGGTGCGGTCTGTCACGACCTCTTCAAACCCTTCGGCCTTTAACCCCTTGCAGAACTCCGACGTGCGGCGGTCCTGCCAGACGATGGCGTTGAACACTGGCTTGCCGGTGGCACGGTCCCAGACCAGCGTGGTTTCGCGCTGGTTGGTGATGCCGATGGCCGCGATATCTGCGGTGCCGCCGCCGGCTTTTTCGATGGCAGCGCGGCAGGTGGCGGCGGTGGTGGACCACAGGTCCGACGGGTCCTGTTCGACCCATCCGCTTTGCGGATAATGCTGGGTGAATTCTTCCTGCGCCGAGGCGACGACGGTCAGGGTTTCGTCGAACAGAATGGCGCGCGTCGATGTCGTGCCTTGGTCGATGGCAAGAATGTGGGTCATGTGCGGCGGGCCTCCTGTGGTGACGTGTTTGGTCCGCCCACTGTTTCAGGACGGCGGAAAAGGATCAAATGGGAAAGGGACAAACGAAAATCGGGGCGCGATCAAACGCGCCCCGATCCTAAGGCAGCTTACTGCCAGGACTTGATCAGCTCGTCATAAGAGACGGTCTGAGGCTCTTCGTCCTCGTTGTCGAGCTTGGCATAAGGCGCACCCGGCTGGTCGAACCAGTACTGCGCGTCACGCTCTTCGTTCATGACCGGGCCAAGATCGCCCTGGACGCCTGCACGCTCAAGACGCTCGAGTACGCGTTCCTGATCGGCACAGAGGGCGTCAAGTGCTTCCTGCGGAGTTTTCGCACCGGACATTGCGTCGCCGATGTTCTGCCACCACAGCTGAGCCAGCTTCGGGTAATCCGGAACGTTGGTGCCGGTGGGCGACCATGCGACACGTGCCGGGGAACGATAGAATTCCACAAGACCACCCAATTTGTCCGCACGTTCGGTGAAGCTGTCATGCTGCACTGTGGACTCGCGGATGAAGGTCAGACCCACATGGGACTTCTTCACGTCGACGGTCTTGGACGTCACGAACTGCGCATAGAGCCATGCAGCCTTTGCACGGTCCACCGGGGTGGATTCCATGAGTGTCCAGCTGCCTGCGTCCTGGTAGCCGACCTTTTGGCCTTCTTTCCAGTAAACGCCATGCGGGCTGGGTGCCATGCGCCACTTGGGTGTGCCGTCTTCGTTCATCACCGGCAGGCCGGGCTTCACGGTGTCGGCCGTAAACGCGGTGTACCAGAACATCTGCTGTGCGATGTTGCCCTGTGCGGGGATCGGGCCTGCTTCGGAGAAGGTCATACCGGCCGCTGCGGGCGGTGTGTACTTTTCCAGCCATTCGATCGCCTTGGTCACAGCGTAAACCGCCGCAGGTGCGTTGGTGGCACCACCACGAGCAACGCACGAGCCAACCGGCTGCGAGTTCTCGTTAACACGGATGCCCCATTCGTCGACCGGAAGGCCGTTGGGTTCACCCACGTCGCCCATGCCAGCCATGGACATCCACGCGTCGGTGTAACGCCAGCCGAGCGACGGGTCTTTCTTGCCGTAGTCCATGTTGCCAAAGACGTCGCCTTCAACGCCCATATGGCTCAGGTCACGACCAGTGAAGAACTCGGCGATGTCTTCGTAGGCAGACCAGTTGACCGGAACACCCAGCTCGTAGCCGAACTGCGCTTCGAAATCGGCCTTGTTCTTTTCGTCGTTGAACCAGTCGTAGCGGAACCAGTAGAGGTTCGCGAACTGCTGTGTCGGCAGCTGGTAAACCTTACCATCCGGGCCAGTTGTGAAGCTGAGGCCGATGAAGTCGGACAGGTCCAGAGTCGGCAGGGTCACGTCTGCGCCCTCGCCCGCCATCCAGTCGGTCAGGTTGCGCACCTGCTGGTAACGCCAGTGGGTGCCGATCAGGTCGGAGTCGTTGATGTAGCCGTCGTAGATGTTTTCACCCGACTGCATCTGAGTCTGGAGCTTTTCAACCACGTCGCCTTCGCCGATCAGGTCATGGGTGACCTTGATGCCGGTGATACGCTCGAACGCCGGGGCAAGAACCTGGCTTTCGTATTCATGCGTGGTGATCGTTTCGGACACGACCTTGATTTCCATTCCCTGGAACGGGGCCGCGGCATCCACAAAGAACTGCATCTCGGCTTCTTGCGCGGCACGGTCGATCGACGACAGCTCGCCGATCTCTGCATCAAGGAACGCACGGGCGGCGTCCATGTCGGCGAATGCCGGACCCGCAAGGATCAGCAGCGCCGCTGTTGAGGATTTAAGGTTCAAGTTCATTAGGTTCCTCCCGGTTATTGAGAACTTGGATGAAGTAATGTGATCCCCCGTCGCCGGGAAATCACAAGCGTATCGGGTTACACCCAGCGGAACACCGCTGCAGCGTAGAGCGCGCAAACCGCCATAGCCCAGGGCTGGTTTTCTCCGACCAGTCCAAGCCACGCGAGATTGATGAACGCGCTACCCAGAAGCGTGATGAACAACCGGTCACCGCGCGTCGTTTCGATCCTCAAGATACCCACACGGGGCGTCTCGGGAAATTTGATTGCAAGGAATGTGAAGACGATCAGCAGGCTCGCGATCACCATGAAGAAAATCGCGGTCGGCCATGTCCATGCCATCCATGAAAGATCCATTAGACGGTCCTCCTGTTCGTATTGCGCTCGAAGGTGCCGTGGGGATGGTTAACAACTCCGCGCATCACACCCTCCCCAGGGCAAAGCCCTTGGCGATGTAGTTGCGCACGAAGTAGATCACCAAAGCGCCCGGCACGATGGTCAGGATGCCAGCCGCGGCCAGCACGCCCCAGTCGATGCCCGACGCGCCTTGGGTGCGGGTCATGATGGCGGCGATGGGTTTCGCGTCCACAGTTGTCAGGGTCCGCGAGAGCAGCAGTTCCACCCATGAAAACATGAAGCAGAAGAACGCTGCCACGCCGATGCCGCTTGAGATCAGGGGCATGAAGATACGCGTGAAGAAGCGGCCAAAGCTGTAGCCATCCAGATACGCTGTCTCATCGATCTCTTTCGGCACACCGCGCATGAAGCCTTCCAAAATCCACACCGCCAGCGGCACGTTGAACAGGCAATGCGCCAAGGCCACCGCGATATGGGTGTCGAACAGGCCCACCGACGAATAAAGCTGGAAGAACGGCAACGCGAACACGGCGGGCGGCGCCATGCGGTTGGTCAGCAGCCAGAAGAATAGGTGCTTGTCACCCATGAAGTGATAGCGGCTGAACGCATAGGCGGCGGGCAAAGCCACAGCCAAGGAAATCACCGTGTTCATCACCACGTAGATGAGCGAGTTCACGTACCCCATGTACCAGCTGGGATCGGTCAGGATCGTGCGGTAATTCTCGAACGTCACATCATTCGGCCAAAGCGTGAACGAATTCAGGATCTCGGTATTCGTCTTCAGGCTCATGTTCAGCAGCCAATAGATCGGCAGCATCAGGAACAGCAGATAAAGCCCCATCACGATGGCCGACCCGTTGACCTTGACGCGCTTCTTGGTGCCGCCTGCGGTCAGATCGCCGGGAATGCTGGTGGTTGTTGCGTCAGCCATGTCTTAGCCCTCCCGCTTATCAAGGTTGACCATCACCGTGTAGAACACCCATGAAATCAACAGGATCACGAGGAAATACATCAACGAGAACGCAGCGGCCGGTCCAAGGTCGAACTGACCCAATGCCATCTTCACAAGGTCGATGGACAAAAGCGTGGTGGTACTGCCCGGGCCACCGCCGGTGACGACGAACGGTTCGGTATAGATCATGAAGCTGTCCATGAAACGCAGCAGAATGGCGATCATCAGAACGCCCATCATCTTGGGCAGTTCGATAAAGCGGAACACTTTCCAGCGCGATGCCTGATCAATCTTGGCCGCCTGATAGTAGGCGTCCGGGATGGATTGCAGACCGGCATAGGCCAGCAGCGCCACCAGCGACGTCCAGTGCCATACGTCCATCACGATGATCGTAACCCAGGCCGCAAACGGATCGCTGGTGTAGTTGTAGTCGATGCCGATCGCGTCCAGCGTGTAGCCCAGAAGGCCGATATCGACACGGCCAAACACCTGCCAGATGGTGCCCACGACATTCCACGGGATCAACAGCGGCAGGGACATGAAGACAAGGCAGAAGCTGGCCCAAAATCCCTTTTTCGGCATGTTGAGCGCCACGAACACACCTAGAGGAATCTGGATCAGCAGGATGATGCCCGAGAACATCAACTGTCGCCCAAGGGCGCCCCAAAGGCGGTCGTCGTTGAGCATTTCTTCGAACCATTCGAGCCCCGCCCAGAAGAACTGGTTGTTCCCGAACGTGTCCTGCACAGAATAGTTGACCACGGTCATCAGCGGGATCACCGCCGAGAACGCCACGAGGATCAAAACCGGCAGGACAAGGAACCATGCCTTTTGGTTGACTGTCTTATCCATTACGCGGCCTCCCCCACGGATTGCGCACCGTCGGGTGCCACGCGCCAATCGTTGACGTAGACATTCACTTGCGCTGGATCGAAACTGACATGGTTCATGTCGGCGCTGACGCGGTCGTCTTCACCGGCGATGATGTTGATGTCATGGCCTTCGAAACTGGCGCGGATGATCTTGTGTCGGCCCACATCTTCGATCCGGCGAACGGTGACGGGCAGACCTTCGGACTGGCTGAGTTTTGCAAATTCCGGGCGGACGCCGATTTCGACCTTGCCGCTTGTTGGCTTGTAGCCGCCTGCCAACTGGACCGTCTGTGAACCGACCTTGGCCGTGGTGCCATCTACTTCGGCAGGCAGCACGTTCATACCCGGAGAGCCGATGAAATAGCCGACAAAGGTATGTTCAGGCCGTTCAAACAATTCTTCCGGCGTGCCGATCTGCACAACGCGGCCGTCATACATGACCACCACCTTATCCGCGAACGTCAGCGCCTCGGTCTGGTCGTGGGTCACATAGATCATGGTGTGGCCGAAATCGTGGTGCAGCTTTTTCAACTGCGTGCGGAGCTCCCACTTCATGTGCGGGTCGATGACGGTCAGCGGTTCGTCAAACAAGAGCGCGTTCACATCCTTGCGGACCATGCCGCGACCAAGACTGATCTTCTGCTTGGCATCCGCCGTCAGGCCACGGGCCTTTTTCTTGAGCATGTCTTCCATGCCAATCATGCGGGCGATTTCCTGCACGCGTTCCGCGACATAAGCCTCGTCCCGGCCGCGATTGCGCAGCGGGAAGGCCAGATTGTCTTGCACCGTCATGGTGTCGTAGACGACCGGAAACTGAAACACCTGCGCGATGTTGCGTTCGGCCGTGGGGGCGTGGGTCACATCTTGTCCGTCGAACAGAATGCGCCCCTTTGATGGGTGAAGAAGGCCCGATATAATATTGAGAAGTGTGGATTTTCCACATCCAGACGCACCCAGCAACGCATAGGCCGCGCCATCGTCCCAATCGTGATTCAATTCCTTGAGGGCGAAGTCGTCCTCGGAGGTCGGATTGGGCAGGTAGGAATGTGCCAGATTATCAAGTGTGATCTTTGCCATGGTCCGTTTCCTCAGGCCGCCAGCGCGTAAGACGCGGGGGCGATCATTTTGCCCTGTTCGTCGAAGACATAGACATGCCGTGGATCAAGCCACACGGTCAGGTCTTCGCCCAGTTTCAGGTCATGCACCCCGTGGATCAGTCCGACCCACCGTTGGCCATGGTGATCCAGATGCACAAAGGTTTCCGACCCGGTGAGTTCGGTCACGGTCAGTTGCGTGGTGAACGCCATGGCGTCCGCCGCATGCTGACCGATTTCAAGGTGGTTGGGACGAAACCCAGCGGTGTATTTGCCATCGGGCAAATCAGCCAAACGACCCATCGCCTGCGTGGATTGATTGTTGCCAAAGGTCAGTTGGTTGCCTGCCTTGGTTACAGCCAGGAAGTTCATCGGCGGATCACTGAACACCCGCGCCGTGGTCGCATCGACAGGCTGGCGGTAAACATTGGGTGTGAGACCGAATTGCGTGACGCGGCCTTCCCAAAGGGTGGCGGTATTCCCGCCCAAAAGCAGCGCCTCTTCAGGTTCGGTGGTCGCGTAGACGAAGATGGATCCGGATTCTTCGAAAATCTTGGGGATCTCGATCCGAAGCTCTTCGCGTAGCTTATAGTCGAGGTTGGCAAGCGGTTCGTCCAGAAGCACCAGCCCCGCGTTTTTGACCAGCGCCCGTGCCAAAGCGCAGCGCTGTTGCTGACCGCCCGAGAGTTCCAGCGGCTTGCGGTTCAGCATCGGGGTCAGCTTCATCAATTCCGCAGTTTCGCGCACGCGGCGGTCAATCTCGGCTTTGTCGACGCCCATCAGCTTCATTGGCGAGGCGATATTGTCGTAGACGGTCATTGACGGGTAGTTGATGAACTGCTGGTACACCATCGCGACCTTACGATCCTGCACGCGCATGCCCGTCACATCCTTGCCCTGCCAGATGATCTGGCCGGTCGCGGGCACATCCAACCCCGCCATCAAACGCATCAGCGACGTCTTGCCCGACAAGGTCGGCCCAAGCAGCACGTTCATCGTGCCTTTTTCCAGCGTCAGGTCCGCGGGGTAGATATGTGTCTGCCCCTCGACCACTTTGGACACGCCCTTAAGCTCGAGTGTCATGTCCAGCTCCCTATTCTGCGGCCTTGGACAGGGATTGACGGTGATCCGCCATCCATATGTCCAACGCGGTAATCTGTTCAGCGCTCAGTCGCAGACCAAGCTTGTTGCGGCGCCACACCACATCTTCGGCGGTGTGGGCGTATTCATGGGTCATCAGCCAATGCACTTCGGCCTCGGTCAGGGTCGCGCCAAAATCGCGGCCCAGATCGCCTGCCTCCTTGGCGGTTCCGAGGATCGACGCAGCCTCTGTCCCATACGCGCGCACCAGGCGGCGGGCCCAGAAGGCATCAAGGAACGGGAACGCGTCCTGCAGCTTGGCCACTTGCGCATCGAAGCCGTCGACCGGGAAATCACCACCGGGCAGCGTGACGCCCGCTGTCCACGGGCCTTTGACGTTCGGCAATTGCTCTGCGATCTTCTCAAGCGCGCTTTCGGCAAGGCGGCGATAGGTCGTGATCTTGCCGCCAAAAATGTTCAGCACAGGTGCGCCGCCATTGGCATCGACCTTGAGGGTGTAGTCGCGGGTCGCCGCCGTGGCGCTGGATGCACCGTCGTCGTAAAGCGGACGGACGCCGGAATACGTCCATACCACATCATCATCGCTCAGGTCTTGTTTAAAGTACTGGTTCGCGAAATTCAGCAGATAGGCCTGCTCTTGCGGGGTGCAGACGGGCTTGTTTGATGGGTCGTCATGTTCGGCATCAGTGGTGCCGATCAGGGTGAAATCAGTCTCATAGGGAATGGCGAAGATGATCCGGCCATCAGTGCCTTGGAAGAAGTAGCATTTGTCGTGATCATAAAGCTTGCGCGTCACGATGTGAGAGCCGCGCACAAGGCGGACGCCTTCACGCGAATTCAGCCGAACCTTGGTCTGGATGATGTCACCGACCCACGGCCCACCTGCGTTGACCAGCATTTTCGCATAATGAGTGCGGGTCTCACCATTTTTGGTATTTTGCGTTTCGATGCGCCAGAGATCACCATCGCGCGCCGCTGACAGCACCTTGGTACGCGGCAGGATGGTGGCGCCGCGCGCCTCGGCATCGCGGGCGTTCAAAACGACAAGGCGCGAGTCTTCGATCCAGCAATCAGAGTATTCATAAGCTTTCGCAAACCGATCGTCCAAAGGGACGCCTTCGGGTGCGTTTTCAAGCTCAAGTGTCTTGGTGCCGGGCAGAATTTTGCGTCCGCCCAGATTGTCATAAAGGAAAAGCCCCAAGCGGATCAGCCACGCGGGGCGACGCCCCTTCATCCAAGGCATGATAAAGCTTAGCAGTCGCGACGTGGGCGTGTCGGATTCGAACCTCATATCCTCATGATAAGGAAGAACAAATCTCATCGGCCAACTGATATGTGGCATCGCCTTCAGCAGCACTTCACGCTCGACCAGCGCCTCGCGGACCAGACGGAATTCGAAATATTCAAGATAGCGCAAACCGCCGTGGAACAGTTTGGTCGACGCCGACGAGGTCGCAGAGGCCAGATCATTCATTTCTGCAAGCGTCACAGAAAGCCCTCGGCCAGCTGCATCCCGTGCGATCCCGCAACCGTTGATGCCACCACCGATAATGAAAAGATCTGTTGGTTCGACGTTTTGGTCGATCACCGCGCGCCACCTCCCAATGTCACGTATGTTCGGTGCAATGTATGCGGATTGAGTCGCGTCCACGCAAGGCGATTTTTTTCGTTTATGTTCGTTTTTTACTATCCCCCTGAAAGCAAACGAAATTTGACATTAGGGATTTGCGACCTAAGCCCGTTAAGATCGAAAAACCGGCAATCAGACGATGTGACGCTACGGAATCATCGCCGCCCCTCTATCGAAACTTGACAAGACCGAGATCCCCTATGCCCCACGCCTTTCGTCATCGCGACATCCTCGACATTGCGCGCAAGGATGGGAAGGTCACGGTCGAAGGGCTGGCTCAGCATTTTGGGGTGACGCGGCATTGTTGCAAAAGTCTGACGACGAAGGATTCACTTCGCGAATCCATGGCGTTAGACGCGGTGCATGAGCAAGCCATCTCCCGCCCGCTATCGCACGACGAACTGGTCCAGCTACAACGCGTCACTCAGGAAGCGGGGGTCTCTGCTCATCTGGGTCGACAAGGACATGACCTGGCGCGCGCCGCGTGACAGTCGACCCGGACGTCCGGCGGTGTTTTCCGATGCGGCCATACAGTTCTGCTTATCGATCAAAGTCCTGTTCAAGTTGCCGTTGCGCCAGACCGCCGGAATGGTGGCCAGCCTGCTGCGACTGGCCGGCCTGGACTGGCCCGTGCCGGACTTTTCCACGCTGTGCCGCAGGCAAAAGACCTTGGCCGTCCAGGTCCCGTATCGCCGTGCGGACGGCCCGCTGAACCTGCTGGTCGACAGCACCGGGATCAAGTTCCTCGGCGATGGCGAATGGCAGGCCCGCAAGCACGGGGTGCAAGGCCGACGCCAATGGCGCAAAGTCCATCTGGCCATGGACACCACCACCTCGGACATCCGGGCAGTCGAGTTCACCCCCAGCCGCGACGGCGACAGCCCCGTGCTGCCCGACCTGCTCGGCCAGATCCCGGCAGGTGAGCAGATAGGCACGGTCACCGCCGACGGCGCCTACGACACACGCCGCTGCCACAAGGCCATCATCGAACGCGACGCCGTTCCGATCATCCCGATCCGAAAGAACGGACGTCTCTGGAAAGAAGACTGCCCGGCTGCACGCGCCCGCAACGACACCCTGCGCGCGACGCGATACTACGGGCGGGCGTTCTGGAAACGCTGGACCGGATACCACGCCCGCAACCGGATCGAGGCGAAGATGCGCTGCCTGAAATCCTTCGGCGAGCGTATCATGGCAAGAGACCCCGACCGACAGACCGCCGAAATCCACATCCGCATCGCCCTCATGAACCGCTTCAACGCCCTCGGCACCGCCGAGATCGTCCGCGTGGCATAACGTCAGCGGGGTAAGGGGACGTCACGCCTCAGGCCGGGGTAATGCAACAACGCCCACCTGAAGGAAAGAAGGAGGTCGTCGGCTTCCAGGTCGGTGTGCGTGAGAGCACGCAGAGCTGGCGCGAGCTGCTCATCGATATCAAGGCCCGCGGCCTTGCCGTCCCGCCGGAAGTCGCGGTTGGCGATGGGGCGATGGGGTTCTGGAAGGCGCTCGACGAGGTCTTCCCGGGCACGCGGCATCAGCGGTGTTGGGTCCACAAAATCGCCAACATCCTGAACAAGTTCCCGAAGTCCATGCAGCCGACGGTGAAGGGTGACCTTCGCGAGATCTGGCAGGCCGACACCCGCGTCGCAGCGGAAACCGCCATGGACACCTTCTCCGCGAAATACGGGGCCAAATACGAGAAGGCGGTCACCTGTCTGACGAAGGACAAGGAAGCGTTGCTCACCTTCTACGACTTCCCAGGTGACCACTGGGATCACTTGCGAACGGGCAACCCGATCGAAAGCGTCTTCGCCACCGTTCGGCATCGGACCGTGCGAACCAAGGGCGCGCTGTCGCAGAAGACGGCGAAGCTCATGGTCTTCAAGCTCGTTCAGGCCGCCGCGAAAACATGGCGGCGCCTGAAGGGCGCCAATCAGTTGCCTTTGGTCATCGAAGGCGTCATATTCACCGACGGTGTCGCCGCAAACGGCACTGCAAACCGCGCCGCTTGATCAGGCCGCGTCACCCAGTTTCCAGCATAGCTCACCTGAACCCCATTGAGATGGCATTCTCGAAGCTCAAAGCACTCATACGAATGGTCGCTGCTCGAACATATGAAGATCTCTGGCGCGCCTTACGGAACGTTTGCTCGCTCTTCACACCAGACGAATGTTACAACTTCTTCGTAGCGGCCGGCTATGACTCCGATTGAGGTGAACAAGCTCTAAACAGAAGAACTGGCCCCGAAGGGCCGGCTCAATGTTCGTTCCGTCAGGTCGGATTAGGCGATGGTCAGATCGCCGCCGCCAGTGATGGTGCTGTCGGTCAGACCCGTAACGCCGACCAGCTGGATCAGGCTGTCAGCAGCATCGAGCGACGAATTCGCATCACCACTGATGAACACGAAGCTGTCGTTGGCATGCTGGAAAATCACGAAGTCACCATCGGAGTTCACCGTGGCGACGACCGCCGCGAGCTTTTCGGCCAGCGTATCGTCAGCTGCGTTGAAGATTGCGACACCTTCAGCGTTTACTTGTGCAGTACCGGCGACCGCAGCAGTAGCCGCCACTTCGATCGTCAGTGATGCATCCCAGTCGATAATATCTGAACCACCGGTGTTGAAGTCGGTGATCTGCTCAAAGCTCGTTGCCGAAGGTGTGCCGCTTTCGGTTGAGAGAAACACGAAGGTGTCCGCACCGCCGCCGCCCGTCAGGACGTCATTGCCCGCTTCGCCATCAATTACGTCTGCTGCGGAACCGCCCTTGATGATGTCTGCCACCGCCGAGCCTACAACGTTGATCACACCAGTTGCTGCAGATGCATCAAAGTTAACCGCATTTGAGAAGCCTGCAAGTTCGCCCGACGAGATCGTCAGAGCTTGGTCACCACTGACAACGAAATTCTGAGCCGACACGTTGTCAATCACGTGATCTGCCGTTGCCGCTACCCCCCCGGCTCCGTCAACCGAAATCGTGTTTGTAACTGCCGCTGTGCCCGATTTCGTCGAAACGATGTTCACAGTCGAGATTGCCGATGCCACTGTAATTGCAGTGTCACCGTCATTCCCATCGTCACCGAGGATGTCTGCATCACTCAGCTCTAGCGTAACGCTTTGACCTGGCAGCGCCCCCGAAAGCGTCAGCGCATCACCAGCGGTGTTGCCTGTTCCGAGATCGATACCTGCACCACTGAGGACAACGATATCACCAGTTCCTGCATCAGAAACCGTCACAGCCGCCGTCAGGTTGCCGCTCAGGTTGAAAATATTCTGAGTGAAGGCGTTTGCGTCAACCGAAGTTACGGCAGCGGACGAACCAATCACTTCCACGTCGGCGAAACCGGCGAGAAGCGAGTCATTGATGACGCCAGTAGCCGAAATCTGGGTCACGTCAGTGAAACGGATCTCGTCACGGGTGCCGACGCCGAGCGTAATGCTATCCGCGTTGGTAAGCGCGGCATTCGCGATCACAAGAACATCGTCACCCGCACCGCCGACGACCACGTCATCACCTGTACCAACGATGAAAGTTTCATTCCCCAAACCTCCAGTTAGTTTGTCATTGCCAACACCAGTGGTCAAACTTACATCACCAGCGCCACCGGTGAAAGTGATTGCCTCGCCATCGGTCGCTGAAATGGTAAGCGTGCCTGCCGTAAAGCCCGATGCATCGATAGTACCAGCGGTGGTACCTTCAAAGCCGAGCGAGTTGATAATTGTCAGGCTCTTGTCGCCGGTGAACTTGAAGGTATTCACGCTATCTCCGCCTGCGTCAGAAACGACAACGTCGGTGATGGTAGATGTGCCGCCCGTGATGTTGATTGTCACGGTTTCAAAACCGGTATCCGCAGTAGCGGTCGCCGTGGCGTCGCTGATTGTGACAATACCCGTTGCCGTGGCGTTATTCGCCAAGTTCAGCGTAACAGCATCCGCCGTGCCGGTAGCCGCCGAATAGTTAAAGTTGTATGCGTGATTCGAAACGTCGTTATTGCTTACGCCCAGCATAGCCACGTCTATGGAGAGATTGGACGCCGTAGCAGTGAGTGCCGCTGTATTTCCGGTGAAATCGTCAAACGTCAACGAGGTTAAGCCGGTTGTCTGCGACGCGTTGTACACAAGCGTCTCACCGCCGTCAGCAGTAACACCGCTGTTTCGGATCGTCAGGCTTTCGACGTTGGAAAGAAAAGGCGAAACTGTTGTGGTCGCGTTGTCTGCGGCCAAATTATAGTCTGCTATCAGGGCGTCTGTACCTGCTCCACCATCAATGATGTCCGCTGACGACAGTGAGCCTGAGGTCAGGCCGAAGATCGAGTCATTGCCTGTGGACGTCCGGTTTGCCACTGCAGCGACACTTGGCGTGAGAACATCCGAACCTGTAGTGAGCGTAAAGGTTTGCGAAACAGTGTCCGGATCGACATCGTTTTCGGTGATCGTACCGGTTGCGGTTACAGCGGCGTCAAGTGCATCACCCGAAAACTGAACCTGAACGGTTTCATCACCCTCAAAGTCAGTGTCGGCATTTATGATGACGGAGACAGTGGCCACAGTCTGGCCAGCGGCAAATTCCACAGAACCAGCGGCAACGTTAAAGTCGTCGCCTGCAGTTGCGGTGCCAGAATTCAGCGTCTGGTAGTTAATGGTGATTGCTTTAGTTGGCGCTTCATCGAGCGTCAGAGTGAAGGTCAGGTTTTTCGTGCCAGTGTCGCCTTCGGTGATCGAGGGCGAACTTGTAGAGAGGGTATATGTTTGACCCGTATAATTGGCGATCTGAGCTACAGCGTTTGCAACCTCGGCATCTGCCACCGATTTTACCGTATCTGCGGCAGCCTTCGCCGCGAGGGCTGTTGCACTGACCCCAGCAACGTCCGCATCATCAGCGATAGACAGTGTCGCTGCGGCGGCTGCTTGGACAGCGGCGGCAGCCGTAACTACGGCAGCGGCATCAGCCTGTGCAGCCACAGCGGCTGTTTGTGCAGCCTGCGCGGCTGTGCTGTAGGCGTTGGCTGTTGCCAAGCTGTTGACGGCTGTTTCCGCAAGATCAGCAGCGGTTTGAGCGGCCGTTGCGGCAGCACTTGAGGTCGCAGCTGCAGCGACGGCTGCATCATAAGTGGCCTTTGCGGCGGTGTATGCAGCGCCGAGGGCAACTTGCGGATCAATGTCATCGTTGGTGATGGTGCCGGTGGCGGTAACGTCGCCTGTGAGCCGCGCACCAGAGAATTTAACCTCAATTGTTTCATCAGCTTCAAACGTCGCATCTCCAAGAACCGTCACAGATACAGTCGCGACGGTTTGACCTGGGGCAAAAGTGACCGCTCCAGCGACAGCAGTAAAGTCATCACCCGAAGCAGCGGTGCCGCTGGACAGGGTTTCGTAGTTCACCGAAATCGCCTGGTTTGGCGCTTCGTCCAACGTGGCCTTGAACACCAGCACTTTCGTACCGTTGTCACCTTCGAGGATCGAAGGAGCATCTGCAGTGAGTGTGAATTTGGAGCCATCCACAAAGTTTTCAAAAGTCGATGTGATTTCTGCTTTGGCTGTGTCCACGGAGGATGATGCGAATGTCACATCGTTAATGATCGATTTTGCGCTGGCCTGAGCGATTTCGCTGTCACCATACGAGTTTGGCGCCGTCAGGCCAGCAGCTTCCGCTCCATCTGTCCAGGCATTTGCGACTTCGATCTTGTTCAGAAGCGTCGTGATGTCCTGACCTTCAGCGGAATTTTGTGCGCCCTCGATGATCGCAAGGATGATCTCACCCACTGATAGTGGGCCTGTGCCATCGATGGATTGCTGAAGAACACCGCTCCAGAATGTCAGGCCTGCCATATCAGGCGAACGGTTGAAGAGATTCAGGTACAGTTCGGAAATAAATACGTTCGCAGCGCTGGCCGATGGAGTGACAAAAAACGGGTGTACTGCATAGGTTTCTTCTTGGGCTGAGAAGTATGTCGCAATTTCTACAAGTGATACAAGGGGATTTCTGACTGCTGCTTCCCAGAAATCCATACCATACGGATCTGGTGCACGATCGTAATACCCGATGTAGATCGCAGCGGCTTGTTGTTGTGCGGTCAGTGCACTTAGGTTGAACGCCATGGTTCTTTTTCCTTTTGATTCAGGGTCATGAAGTCACCCCGTAATAACGATTTCGTGTATCTCCCCATTCATGCTCAAAGAGCACACCATGCGAAAATGCCATTCATGGCATTTAGGAGAAAGAATCACCTGCGCTGATAAATATATTGATCAAAATCTGTGCGACAAGCGAAATATACAGCGTTTTATATACCATGTGCAATTTTACATTAAGCGCTTATTCATAAATGAAAAAATGACTGCGCGATGCAACGCAAACCCTAAAGTTTTTACCTAAAATTTTAGGTACTAAATAAAATACTAAGATTAAGAAACGTCTGAAAAACCTCGCGTGCTGAGCGGTTTGAGATACACTGTGGGGGACGATAATGGAGCCTCGCCGATGCCCAAGCAGCCCGCCTTTCCCGGTCTCCGCCACGCGATGAAGAAGAAGCAGACCCGGCGTGAGAAATTTCTTTCCGAGATGGATGCGGTTGTGCCTTGGCCGGGTATGCTGGCTTTGATCGAGTCGCATTACCCGAAGGTGGGACCGAAGGATGGACGGCCGCCCATGCCGCTAGAGAGGATGCTGCGCATATATTTCCTCCAGAACTGGTATGCGCTCAGCGATCCGATGGCAGAGGAGATGCTGTATGATAGCGACGCCATGCGCCGCTTCGCGGGCATCGAACTCGGCGACGATCGCATCCCCGACGAGACGACGATCCTGAACTTCCGCCACCTGCTGGAAAAGCATCAGCTGATCGAAAAGCTGTTCGTCGAGGTGAACGGTCAACTGGCCGATCACGGGATCACGCTATGCTCGGGCACGCTGGTCGATGCGACGACCATCGACGCGCCATCCTCGACCAAGAACGCAGCCAAGGCGCGCGATCCCGAGATGTCGTCCACGAAGAAGGGCAACGAGTGGTTCTTTGGCATGAAGGCGCATGTCGGCGTCGATGCACAGAGCGGGATCGTGCATAGCCTGGACACCACGACCGCCAAGACACACGATAGCCAGGTCTGGGACGAACTACTGCACGGTGATGAAACGTCGATCTGGGCGGATAAGGGCTATGTCAGCGCTGCGCGGGAGGCCGCGTTCTCCGGGCCCGACACGTTCTGGGGCGTGATGCGCAAGGCGCCGGCAGGCGGCGCGCTGCACCCCATCGACGAAGACATCAATCGGATCATCGCCAAGGTGCGGGCCCGGGTTGAGCATCCGTTTCGGCTCCTCAAGCGACAGTTCGGTTACATCAAGACCCGCTATCGCGGCCTTGCCAAGAACCGCGCCGAGCTCTTCACGCTGTTCGCACCCGGCAACCTGTTCCTCGTCCGCCGGAGACTGATGGCATGAGGTGGAGTCTGCCCGAAATCAGGGGGTGGGCGCCGCAGGGCTGCCAATTCTGGCGCCATCAATGCAAAATCGCGCGCGCCCGCATGATCCACGTCCAATTGCCCCGAAATCGGCGCAGCCGAAGCGGTAAATCAGACGTTCCTTGTCTTCCTTGATGTGCTGCTTGGCGGTGCCTTACTGGTTCTAGAACCGCGCGACCCAGTCGGGTTTCACGGGCATGTTGGTGACAATGAAGCCAACAAGCGTAGCCTTTGAGAATCGAAGGACTTTCGCTCAAGGTTGCAACCATGGCTGCCACCCGCAGAGCCGTGCGCCGATTTCGTTATGGGCAACAATCTGCTTCAAGGTCTCATCTGCCAGGACGTCCGCGCGCGACAGGCGGATTGGTTCCGCCCAATAGCAATTGTCCTGCAAATCCCGCGGATCAATCCCGCATCCAGCGCTCAGCACGGCGGTCAAGATCAGCGCGGTCGGCGTTGCCAACTTCATGACGAGTCTCCTTTGATATCTGCATCGCCCGCACCCTCGCATCCGCCTTCCGTATTGCAAGATCGGCCTCGGCTTGATGGCGACCGTGTCGGATCAGGGCCCAGATCGCAAAACCAACTGCGGCTGCTATCGCACCCAAGAAAGCGATGCGTCGACCTAGCCCAGAGAGCGCCGCGGTGATGAACACACCCATCACGGCGTTTTCCCTGTGCGGTGGTCCTCGATCCGGGCATTTCGCACCTTCACAGCGTAGATGATGACGCCGACGAACACGGCAGCGCCCACCCATGGCAGGGCTGTCGAAAGCCAGCCATCCAGCCCAAGAATGGCAAACACCCGATCCGCCAGTGCCTGGGCGCCTTCTGCCTCGGTAACAGCCGGACCCAACTGCGCGCCGACAGTGCCAATTGCTCCAAGCGTTCCGAGACCGATCTGAGCGTTTGCAGCCGTGACGATCCGACTTTCGCTTGGGACCCCTGCCCCGCGTTCATCCGCAATCGGTTTCGGCAAGGTCGATGCCAGCGCCTCGGTGAGCGCAACATCGATGATGGGTACCAGCGATAGTTGGTTATCATCCCGGAAGGCCAGAATTGCACCTCTTGTGCGCGGCCCCATGATGCCATCGGCAGTCCCGACCTCATGATAGCCGAGCGCGCGCAACCGCTGCTGCACGTCGCGCACCGAGAGGGTCACAGCGGGTGCGACGCTGCCCGCCCGGCGGATGCCGAGGAGCCGGGTCTTTGCATAGCGCTTGATGTTGACCGCATCGGCCTGATTGCCGCCGAGCACCTCGATCGAGGCGGCGGTCTTGCGCACAAAGAAGCCGACATGACCTTGCCAGCCACTCGGGTCGCCACGGGTAAAGACCGCGATGTCGCCTTCCTGTGCGTCTGCCAGATCGACCGGCACGCCCCAATTCAGATAAGATCGGGCGTTGAGCTTGCGGGTGGAGCGCAGGCCGGCGCGTTCGACGCAATGACCGACAAAGGCGGCGCACCAGGCCACGCTGTCATGCTCGACCCAATCCTGGCCTACGGTGGCGTACATCTGCACGATCACCGGATTGTTCTGCGGTCCGGCGCCTTCGGTGGTCCCGATATAGGTTTTGGCAATCTCGTAGGGGGTCATTTCGGTCTCCGATAAAAAAAGCCGCCCCAAAGGACGGCTGTGTGATGTGATGCGTTGGTCGTTGAGCGTGCGCCTCCCCGTCACCGCCTGCGGTCGGGTGCTCCGTCCGAGAAACGGTCGAGGAGGAACTCGTAGAGCCGGTCGATCTTGCCCTCGAGGCCGTCAAAGCGCTTTGCGATGGAGGGCTGGTCGATCTTGGCGATCTCGATCTCCAGGGCGGCGACCCGGGCGCGAATGTCGTGCACGTCGTCGCGGATCATTTCGATGTCGCGCTCGGTGGTGTCCGGCCGGGGCCGGATGGTGTGCCAGAGCTTGATGATGGCGAGCATGGCGCCCGCAACACCGCCAATGCCGATGATGAAGTAAACCAGTGTGGGGATCCCCGCGACCCATTCCTGCGCCATGTGCTGTCCTGTCCTGTTACTGCGGCCCGGAGACATCCGGGTCGAATGCGGGTGGGGTGCTTGGCGCGACCTCGGCCCTCGCCACCGGCGGGGTCGTGGCCTCGCGCGGGTCAGCCCCTGCGCCGCTGCGCGGCTGCTTGAGGTCAAGTACGGTGACAAAGCCACCTGCGCGGCTGAGCGTATGGGTCACGGCCTCGATCCGGTACGCCCCGTCAACGCCCGGCCGGGTGCCCGAGACGATGCAGAGCCCATCGGGGATGGCGGCGGTATTGCCCTCGATCACGACAGAGCCTTCGCCCGCATCGCGCTCGGCTGTCGCCGCATCGCTGTCCGTCTGCTGCGTTGCCTCGGTTGGCCCCGCCAGAGACAGGCGCCCGGAATGGACCGCCCGAACATCCAGCCCTGTGGCCCGCTCCACCACCTGCCAGCCGGTCTTCTCGACATCATACCAGCGCGCCCGGACGCCGCTGAACTGCGGCCGCCCAAGCTGCGGGGCAATGTCCCAGCTGTGCAGGTTGTCACCCCAGGAAGCACGGACGGCCGCGGTGTAGTCGGCGTTGCGCCGGGAGAGAATGACCGTGTCGTCGACGATGCGGAAGTTGGCCCCGATCTCGCGTGCCAAGCGCTCACCCATGGCGGCGAAGCTCTCGTCGCGCATCTCGAAGTAGCTGCGGGACTGAACCGCCCCGGGTTTACCGGAGAGTAAAACACTCAAAGGATGAGCCCTATGACAAAGCAGAGATTCACCCCCGCCTATCCGGCCGAGCTTCGCGAACGCGGTGTTCGGATGTTTCGAGAGAACCGTACCGATTATTCCAGCGATACGGCCGCCTATAAGGCCATCGCGCCGAAGCTTGGCTGTTCGCCGGACAGTCTGCGGGTCTGGTGTCAGCAGGCCGAACGCGATGCCGGGCAGCGGGCCGGTCTGACAAGTGCCGAGAAGGATCGGATCAAGGAACTTGAGCGTGAGGTCCGTGAACTGCGCCAGGCCAACGAGATCCTGAAGAAGGCCAGCGCATATTTCGCAGCGGCGGAGCTCGACCGCCCATTCCGCAAATGATCGCGTTCATTGATGATCACCGTTGTGTCCATGGTGTCGGGCCGATCTGCCGGGTTCTGGGGATCGCACCATCGACTTATTACGCCTTCAAGGCCGTGGAGCGTGATCCGGATCTGGCATCGGACCGGGCCAGGCAGGATCAGCTGGACATGGCTGCGATCAAGCAGGCCTTCGAGGGCAGCCGGGGCCGATATGGCGCGCGCAAGGTCTGGCACCAGCTACGCCGCAGTGGCCATGATATCGCCCGCTGCACGGTGGAGAGGTTGATGCAGGTCATGGGATTACAAGGCGTTGTGCGGGGCAAGAAGGTGATCACCACCAACCCCGATACGGCACAACCTTGCCCGCACGATAAGGTAAACCGAGCCTTCGTGGCGGACATGCCAAACCAGCTTTGGGTCAGCGACTTCACCTATGTTTCCAGCTGGCAAGGAATGGTCTACGTGGCTTTCATCATCGACGTCTTCGCCCGCAAGATCGTTGGCTGGCGGGTCTCGACCTCGATGACGACTGGTTTCGTCTTGGATGCCCTGAACCAGGCCATCTGCCAGAGGGCGCCGTCTGAGGCTGACAAATTGATCCATCACAGTGATCGTGGCAGCCAATACCTGTCGATCCGATACACCGAGCGGCTCGCAGAGGCCGGCATCGATACCTCGGTCGGAAGCGTCGGCGATTCCTATGATAATGCCCTCGCCGAAAGCATCATCGGCCTGTTCAAGACCGAGGTCATCAAGTTCCTCGGCCCCTGGAAGTCGGTCGGTCAGGTCGAATGGGAAACTCTGAAATGGGTCGACTGGTATAACAACACCCGCCTTCACAGCGCCGTCGGTTACATCACGCCACAAGAAGCAGAGGAGGCATTCTACGCAAGCTTGAACGCTGACGAAAAAGCAGCCTAACTATTGAACCAGAAACTCTCCGGTAAACCCGGGGCGGTTCATCCTGACCAAAGGCGCGCACCTGCTGGACCTCGTCGGCATAGATGGCATCGTCCACCTGGAAGTGGGGCACTTTCAGCATGCGCATGGCGCGCTTTGATTTGTCGAAGGTCTGACCGGGACCGCCCCTTGGGCTGGCGGAGACCAGCATGCGGTTCTGTTCCTTGTCCTTCTCGATGGCGATATCCAGCGTGTCGATGCTGGTGGTCTGGAACAGCCCCATCTGTCCGATGCGGGACGGAGTGTACTTGATCTCACGAAGCGCGTCCGTGAGGCGCATGACGCTGAAGGCGTCTTAACTGAAGATGTTGAGGATCGACATGGGGGGTCCTTTGTTGCGTCGACACGCCGGTGGATTGGGCACGCGGGAACGGCTCGCAGCCTGTGGCGGCAGGGGATCAGATTTGAACTGTGAGGAACTCGGGGCTGGCGTTAGCCTATGGCGACAGTCATCCGCGCTCAGCGCAGGATGATGCCGACCGAGGCGAGGTCAGCTTGGGCAGCAGCCTTTTCGGCGGCCTGATCACGGTCGGGGTGCCAAGTCAGGATTTTACCGTTCACCTCGGCATCCCGAGTGATGGCGGCAATCGCAACATCACGTGTGGTGGCATCACAGCCATAGAGCGCGATGGCGACGGCCGTCTGACTACCATCGGTGGCGCCGACCGCGCTGGCGAGGTATTTGCCGCTTGCCGTGATTTTGCCCAGCACCGTGCCCGGGGCGATAACGCCCGCGCCACTTGCGATGGTGATGCTATCCCGCGAGCGCTGGCCATTGGCCTCGGTCATCAGGAATTCGCCGGGATGCCGGCCTTCAGTCAGAACTGTCATGAGGGGATGTCCTTGGATTGCATGGAGTGCATGTCAGCCGAACCGCGCATTGGCATTGGTGACGGCTTTGGCCCAGCCGGCGATGCTGCGTTCGGCGCGATTGTGGTGATCCGCTGGGGTTTCGGCTCCTAGTTCGGTTTCTTGCGCCGCCCTTTCCGCAATCGTTGTGGCGACCGATGCCTTGGGTGACGCCGTCAGAACTTTCGCTGCATCTTCCGCCGTCATCTCGGTCTCGAGTGCAAGCACCAGCGCCTGGGCCTCTCGACCTTCACTTTCTGGGGCCGTCAGGATGGATTTGATCCGCGCTGTGGCCTCGGCCTTGCCGGCGGTGACACCAGCGGCATGGGCTTCCGTCCGGGCCACATCGACAGCAGCCTGCAGATCAGCGGGGCTGAAGGCCGAGGCTTCGCCCTGTGGCGCCTCGGTTTGGATGATTTTGGTCATGGGTCCTCCCTTTCTCTGGGGGCTTGCCCCGGAGGGCGGTTGCGCAAAGGTGGCGATCACCTCGTCCAGGCTCGCCACACGGTCGGCGAGGCGTTGGGCAATGGCATCGGTGCCGAGATAGGTGCGGGCTTCCGTCGCCCGGATCGCGTCGGCGCTGATCTGGCCTGCACGCCCTTCGGCCACGAGACCGACGAATTGGTCGTAGATCTTCATGACCTCCGCCTGCAGGTCCGCGCGCACGGCGTCCGACAGCGGTCCAAACGGATGGCCATCCACCTTGTGCGCGCCCGCGTGAATGAGCGTCGGCTTGACGCCGCGGTCCTCAAGTTCCCCCGAGCGATCAAAATGGGTCAGCACCACGCCGATCGATCCGACCATTGAGGTCGGCGAGACGACGATCTCACTGGCCGCGCTGGCAATGCCATAGGCGGCGGAGGCCGCGACATCATTGACGAAGGCCACGACCGGTTTGGTCTGGTTGATCGCGCTCACCAGTCTGGCTGTCGCAAACATCCCCGTCGCCTCACCGCCGGGGCTGTCGATGTCGAGCAGGATCACCCGAACTTCCGGGTCAGCTCGCGCCTCCCTCAGCTGCGCCGCAATGCCCTCGTAAGACACGAGCCCCGAACTGGCCCCGATCCACGCGCCGCGGTTCACCAGGCTGCCCACGATCGGCAGGATCGCCACGCCGTTTTCCACGCGCATGGACCCCACGCTGCCATTGTCGCGGCGGTATGTGCCAACGAAGCGGTTCGACTGTGGGTCTGGCGCCGCCAAAGGCGCGATGCCGATCCGCCCCTGCAGCACATGCAGGATCAGATCGACCTTGTCCGGATGCAGCAGCAGCGGCCGGTTCAGAACCCGGCTCGCGATCTGGGCAAGCGACGGTCCCGCGCTCCGTTGAAGATCAGGCTCCAACATATCCCCTGGAAGATCGCTCATCGCATCCCTCCTGTTCCCAGCGCAAACCGCATCGGCCGAAGGCTCTGGTGTCGGGCACACTCCTGTTCAAAACCCCGAATGACCGCCAGGAGCCGGTCGGGATGCGCACTGTGATACCGCACCGAGCGTTCCACCCCGTTCGATCCCGCCCGAAACCGCACCTCCATGGCGCCTTCACCCGCAACAAGCTGGACATAGACCTGCCGCAAGCTGGCCGCCGCCGCGCAGGGGTCAGCCTCATCAATGTCGATCGTCATGTCTCAGTCTCATCATCTGTGTCGTCTGGCGCGCCCGGACCACCGCCCTGCGCCCCCATCATCTGCGGCTCCGGCAGACCGTATTCGGCCCGCAAGGCCCGTTCCTGCGCCAGCTGCTGGTAAACATCGTCCACATCGGCCCCGAGATCGGTGCAGATCATCGCATCCGACATCACGCCGAGCCGCTTCCAGACATCATGCGCCTTGGCTTTCTTCAGATCATCCGCCTGCGGCCTCGGATCGCCGCGCCACTCCGCCCGGCACGCCGCCGTGCGGTTGGCCATGAACCCTGCAACACCCCCCGGAAACGGCACGCCGCCCGCTTCGATCTCTTCCTCGAGCCAGGCCTCGTAGATCGGCTGGCAGAATGGCGCCATGATGTTGCGCCGGCGCGCCTTCGTGATCGCGAAGATCTCCGTCGTCGCCGCCTGCAGCGAGGAATAGGTCGCCCCCACATTGTCGCCCGTGGCGCTTTCATAGGTCAGCCCAAGGCACCGCGCGAGTTCCCGCAGCAGATGCATCGAGAAGGCGGCGTATTCCGAAGACGGCTGGTTGGCCGTGTGGAACTTAAGCTCCTGACCCGGGAACAGATGTGCCAGCCGGCCATTGATCCCGACATCCAGCGTGCTGTCGTCATAGTACCCCGCCACCATCTCGATATACGCCTCCATCGGCGACACACCCTGCGCCAGCATCTGCGCCTGCTCCTGCGGCGTCAGCAGACCCGCCAGCACCTGCTCGGTCGGCTCGTCCGAGGTGATCGTCACCGCAAAGAGCGTCTGTACGATCGCCGCCATCAGCGTGGCATCCGCCAACTGGTCGAACTGCCGCGCCACCTGCAGCGCTGGAACCAGCGGCGAGATGCCCCGATGCGTACCCGGCGCACCCTCGAAGACATGGATCACCCGCGGGCGTCCCGCCCGGTCCCGCGCCCGCACGTCATATTCCACATCATGACGAAACAGGTCCTTGCGGATCGCCCGATAGCCCACCGGCATGCCGTCAGCATCCGTGTAGACCCCGTTGATCAGCCGTCGCAGGCTTTCGGTCTTGCGCGACAGCCGCTGCGGCGGCAGCAGGCGTACTTTCGTGCCGTAGCGGTTCCATGGGCGTTTGCGCCAGGGCAGTTCCGCGAGGATTTCCCCGGTCACCAACCAGGACCGAAACGCCGCCGCCTGCATCTGGCCGAACGTGCGCAGGCCCTGAATATCGCATTCCTGAGCACTCCGGGCCCAGAGCTCGAACCGCCGCTCCACCGTCTTCGCCCAATCGGACGCCTCCGCAGGCGTCATGCCGAAGGTCTCGTTTTCCGGCAGGGCCTTCAGCTGCAGCCCCATACCCACGGTATTGGCCACACATTGCTCCATGGCGCCGGCCAGCCAGCCGCTGTTGTGCAGCAGGTCCTTGACCCGGGCTGCCGCATCATCCCAGGCCTCGCCGATATCGTCCTGCGCCTCCCGAAGCGCAGGCTTCCACCCTGCAAAGGTTACACCCCGGCCGCCGCGCATGTATTTGCCCGAGGGGCGGGACGGAGAGGTGGGGCCTTGTGGCACGGCTAGCGGTATCGCCTCTGCAAGGAGAGATTTGAGCCTTTGAATCATGAGCAATTGACCTTATCGGAATACTGCGGCTGGCCTGCACCTGTTCTGCTCCAGCCGCCCGCCGCTGCCTCCGCTTTCCAGATGCGTTGATGGCAGCGGCTTCAACACAGTTTTTCTTGTATTTCCGGATGTTCGATTTTTTAATGCTTTGGCAGCCTCAGATTTTTGCGATGAGATGCTGCATATGCTGCACGTCGGGTGTTCCCAGCACACGACAGAAAGCATGGGCAGCGCCCTCAAATGCTCTCCAAGTTGGTTTCGTTGAAACAGACAGAGGGCGCTGCCTCCACATTCGCTCTGACAACGCCGCTGATGGAAGCGATGCAAAAAAATTAATTTCTTCTTGTGTTTGATTGAATTCATTTTTTAACTGCATTGCGCAGCCTTGGGTCTCAGCAGTCAGAGGCTGCGTATGCCTGTGGCGATGCACACCCCGGAAAACCGTGCGTCGCTTGAGGCATCGGCGGCGCTCTCGCCCCAACTGTGACTGTTCCGTCACGCCCCCTTGAGAGTGCCGCCTTTACCTATTCGTCAGGATTGCTATGGCGCGTTTGCCGAAAATTGAGGTCATTGCGACATGATGGGCACTTGCACGCCTGTGGTCATAAACCTCTAAATACAGGGCGATCTTTTGCCTCGTGACAAAAGACCGTGTGTACGATCAGTCACCGCGATCCACGGACATCGTCGCTGATTGAAAGTACAGGCAGCGTCCCGAACCATCTTATCAATGGTCTTTGCCACCACTTGGGACGCTGCCACCCTCTTCCACGTGATCCGAGTGCAGATTTGCAAAAATGTCCTGCAGCCTTACATTCTACCGCATGCTGACGCGCGATTATCCGCGCGCGCAGTGCGCTGCCACCACCACTTTCTTGGGCGATATGTGGAATGGTGGCAGCGCATCCAGACGCACAAAATACTTGTCCTTTGATGTTTTTTCCCGCTCTAAACCTTCCCGCAGCGGGGGATTCGTGACGTAACCGAGCTGCATCCGCCCCGGTTGCTGTGAAGTTCGAAGGCACGCGCATCAACAGGGGTAACGGCAGCGCCCTCCTTTCAGTCGTTCGCTCACCTCGTTGGAGGGCGCTGCCATCTTGCGCGGTGGCCTGCCGCGCTGCGCTCTGTGCACCGGCTTCTCTTGAGCCGGTTCTGGCGCTATCTGTTTAACCTGCTGCCGTGGCGCGCAAATCGCGCCCGCAGCGCGCCGCCGCCTCCGCGGACTGCGGTACCACGCGATGTTGGCGGCGGCGTTTCGGGACCTTTGCCCTCAACCTGCGTTCCGTCATGTCCCTCCGGCACCGCCGCCTCGCGCTTCGGGGCCCGCTCAACGCCCTCCGGGATGCGCTGCACATTCATCGTGTAGCCGATCGCGGCACAGAGCGCCTCGCAGTCGAGATAGTGGTTATGCCGCGAGCGTTTCACCCAGACCGGCTTGCCCTCAATCACCACCCGGGCCTCCGAGGTCAGCTGCTTGCAATACTCCTCCGTGATCGCCTCATGCACATGAAACGCCCCCGGCTGATCCGCCGGCGTGCGGATGCGCGACATCACCAGCGACTTGAAGAAGTCGGTCGACAGCGTCACCAGATCGATCGAATAGAGCGCCTTTTTTCCGTCCGGCTTCACCTCGATCTTCGAGACCCGGTAGGGCGGGCTCTGCTGATCCCGCCCCTTGGTGGGCGAACAGAGCCAGCTATAGCGGCGGCAGAACTCGTAGACCTTGTGCTCATTGCCCAGCTCCGGCTTGTCCGGCCGGAAGCCTGAATCGATGAACACCTTCTCGATCTGCAGCCCACCCACCTGTGTCAGCATCAGATCGGCCAGGGCCGACCAGACGTCATCGTCCTCCGTCGGACCGTAGAGCTCGCCATTGTCGATCAGCCAGGATGTTCCCCGCGCGCCAAAGGCCCGGATCACATAGACGAGGCTGAACTTCTGCACATCCACACCCATCACCAGCCGCAGCCCACCCGCGGGCACATCCCCGGGCCGGTAGGGCTGGCGTCGCTCCAGGATCTCCTGCCAGTCCGGCACATCCCCCGAGGCGGTCATGGCATGGCATTCGCCAAAGCCTGCGTTCATCGCCGTCTGGATGCGGCCATGATCGCCGGACTGCAGCGCCGTGAGATAGGTCTCCGCCCGTTGGCCCCAGGTCACGAAGGGCGAGCAGAGCCCGGAGGTCCACATCGACAGCGTGGCGCTGTCGGCCGGCGCGCCCGTGACATGCGCTGCGTCGTCCTTGAGCGCCACCTGCTGACCGGGTGCGACCATCGCGCCCCGGGCATTCATCCAGACCTTGTCGGTCTCCACGTGCTGCGCGCCGCAGCGCGGACATTCCAGCGTTGCGGCCTGCTTGGCCTGTGCGGGGCTGGCCGTCTTCGGCCAGCGCAGCTGCTTGAAGCGCGGGATGAAGTAGTCCGCGCAGGACCGGCAGGGCCAGGCCCAATGGTGCCGCGTGCCCTCCTGCCAGAGCTTCCAGATCGGGCTTTCCAGATCCTCCGGGCTGGACCGCGCCCAGAACTCCAGACCGCTGGCATCATCCGGTTCGATCTCCACAAGGCCGCGCGCCGGTGTGCTGGTGATCGCGGTGACAAAATCGGCGTAGGTCTCGCCCCGCGCTTCCACCAGACCCAGCACATCCCCTTGGCCTTTCACATTGGCCATCATCTCGTCGTATTCATCGATCAGCGCCAGCGCCGCCGGGTCCGACTTCAGCGCCGTGGACGAGCCCGCATGCGCAAGGCGCAGCCGCACACCGGCCACATGCTTCAGCGTCTTCTTCATCCGCCGGCCGCGCACCACCTTGCCCGCCAGCGTCTCCGCCTCGTCCAGCAGCGCCATCAGCCGTGGCTCGAACTGGTCGGTCAGGAACTCTTTCGTCGGCCCGACATACAAGATCGGTGCCGGCTTCTGATCGAGCCGCGCCCCGATGATGTCCAGCATGCTGTCGGTCTTGCCCGACTGCGCCGAGGTCACCGCCACCACCCGGCGGTAGCCGCCGCGATGCACCGCCGAGGACCAAGGGATCATGTAGGGCGTCAGTCCCGGGTCCCGCGGTCCGGGAATACCCGCCGTCTCGGGATACACCCGGTGGGCTGCCGCCCAGGCTGCAGGGTCACGCTTCTCGCTCGGCCTCCAGATCAGGCCGGCCAGTCTCCAGAGACCGCGCCGCTTCTTCTGCGCGTCTCGATAATCGATCGAATGCGCCATCGATTTCCTGCTCAAGCTTGCGGCGGTCCTGCATGTCCCGGATAAAGCGGGCAGGCAGACCCTGGAACTCCGCCCGCACCAGCGCCGCCATCTCGCTCACAACCGCCCGCGCGTCCTCCAACGGGATCAAGTCCCGCATGCGTTCCTGAATGCGCAACTCGATCTCGCGGGTGCGGGCTTCCGTCGCCCGGCTTGCAGCCGCGGTTTTGCTGTTTTTCGACTGCAGGTCTTCGTAATAGGCGATCACACCCCGGATCACCGCAACCAGCGCGTATTCATTCTTGCCCTGTTTCTGCACAAACCCGGCCTTGGCCAGTTGATGCACCCATTGTGTGCTGCGTCCACACAGAGCCGCCACCTGGTTGACCGTCAGCGTATTGGTCCCTCTCTGCGTCCCGTCGGACATGTCTCACCTCTTCGATGTCAGCCGGTCAAACACGCGCCGCAGCGCATAACCCCGCAGCACCGAGACGCCGGTGAAAATCAGGCCAAGCCAGAGGTTTTCCAGGATGCCGACCTGCAGGCCAAAATGTGGGAACACCGCAAACTGCGTGGCAACAGCCAGCACATACCCCACCACCGTGTTGGTGATCGCCTCGATCAATGACAGACGTTTTGATTGCGCCATGGGCACCCCATAAAGCAATGGAATTGCTCGGAATTCAGTGGATAAGCACCGCTGAACGATCAATCCTGTGGACCGAAAAAGGAACCAGGAGGTTTACCATGCCCATGCTTGGCATCAGCGGCGCAAACGTCAGCCTGCACATCATTCAATTCCCGTCCAGTCGCTTTGGCTATGTCGGGTCGATCCCTACAGACATCTGCGAACAGGTCCCCGCAGACCGCGCTGCCATCCTCGGCCAGCGGGCATTCAGCGACCCTGAAACAAACGAGCCCATGATGTGGAAAGCCCCCAGCTTCGAGACAGTGGAGGCGGCCATCGCCCATGCGAAAGCCCGCGGCCACAGCCCGATGTGGAAAAACGAGGCGCAGTAAAGGGACCTCCGGGTCCACCGACAGCCCGGCTCGTCCGGGCTCGCGGTGATAGAAGGCCTCGGCACCGCGGGCCCAGCGACAAGGAGACACGAACATGACCCCCAAACACCCGAACGTCACAGTCGTGCTGACCGGCCAGAACGGAAACGCCTTTGTCATCCTTGGCCTTTGCAAGCAAGCCGCTCAGGAATACGGGCTCGAAAAGACCGAGGTCGACGCCTTCATCGAGGAGGCCACATCGGGCGATTACGACCACCTGCTGCAAACCGCAATCCACTGGTTTGACGTCCAATAAATGAACAGATCAGCATCAAAAAGAGCAATCTAATGACGCTGATTTTCCTACGCTTTCTTCCAATTTTAAGCGATTCTACCTCCTGACAGCCAAACCGGGCACCCGCCCAACACGGCACACGAACAGGAGGAGCAGACATGGCCCACACACTTTCCGCGACCTGCCTCGCGATTGCCCTCGCCGACGCGCACGGCACGCTGACCTTGACAGAGCGCACCGACCGCTGGGGCGGCACCTTTATCGCCATCGGCGACGCGCAGGGCACCATCGAGATCGCCGACAACACGGAGGCCGCAAACAAGCGGGTCACCGATCTGCGGGACCGCGCTGCAGCCTAACACACCCCAACAGCCCGGGACCTCCGGGCTCAAGGAGTGAGACACGCCGCAACCCGCGCGGCAGCCACACAGGAGACACCGACATGCAAGTCACCATCCGCTTTGCAAACCCGCGCACGGCACACGACAGCATCGAGCGTGCCCTTGGCAGCATCCTTCTGGAGACCGAAGCCAAGACCGCTAACCGCTTGATCGGGGGCTTTTACTTCGACACCGAACGCACCCCGCAGGACATCTTTGACGACTTCGCGACAGACGGGTTCGAGAAAGAGGACTTCGCCAGCATCGAGTTTGCATGGTCCTAATCGCGCAGCCTGCCCCCCCTGCCCGGCTGGTCCGGGCTTGCGGCGGTAGAAGGCCGCGCTGTCGCGCGTGCCATAAACAAGGGATCACCCAAATGACCAACCGCACCATTCTGCCCAGCCAGAACACCGCCTACGGGTTTTACGGCACCGTCACGACCTGCCCGCTGCGCGATTGCACCAGCGACACCCTCTGGACACTTGCCAGCACCCTGATCGCCGAGGCGATCAACGCCCAAGGCGAGGCCGAGACGATCGGCATCCGCGACTTCCTCGACAGCAAGATGGGACGTCACTTCGCCGATGAGGTCATCGACGCCCTGCGCTCTGGCGAGACCAACACCAAGTCGGCCCTCAAGACCACGATCGACAAATGGCAGCGCCGCGGCATCTCCGCCCAGACCGAGGCCAGCCACGGCATCCCCGAAGGCCTGCCCCATCTCGATGGCTGGGTCACCCATTACGCCATTCTGGCAGAAACAGACAACGCCTCCTGATCGGAGGGCATCACAAACAGCAGGCCCGCCTTTCTGGCGGGCTTCACCCGGTAGAAGCCGCCGCACATTGCGGGGGCCAAAACCGGAGGTCCATCATGACCACATTGACCGACACACAATCCATCATTCTCAGCGCAGCCGCCCAACGGGCGGACCACATCGCCCTGCCCTTGCCCACCAACCTGCGTGGCGGTGCCGCCACCAAGGTGGTTGGCACGATGCTCGCCAAAGGCCTGCTTGAAGAGGTCGATGCAGACTTGCGCAAGCGCGAGCTTATCTGGCGCGAGACCGGCGATGGTCACGGCGTCACACTGGTCGCAACCGCAGCAGGGCTAGACGCCATCGGGATTGAGCACGAAGCAGGACCCGCAAACGCCGCAGCTCTGGACGCAACAAACGTGCAGACCGATGAACCTGCGGGGCAGGCTTCGGTGACGGTGGCAGCACCCACATCGCGTGCGCCGCGTGAGGGCACAAAACAAGCAGCCCTCATCGACATGCTGTCCAGACCGGAGGGAGCCACGCTTGACGAGTTGGCAACTGCCCTCGAATGGGCACCCCACACCTGCCGAGGGGCCATGTCCGGCGCCCTCAAGAAACGTCTCGGGCTCGTCATCACATCGCAAAAAGATATACAACGAGGCCGAATTTATCGAATTAAAAAATAAATATAGTCAAGAAGTCCGAATAAACCACAAGATATGGAAGGGCGGCCTTGCAGAATCTCAGCGATTTAATCTCCATATCAGCGAGGTTTCGCCTGTTTTTGAGCCTCAACGGTAAGAGTGGCTCCACCGGTCGGCTCTTACCGCCTCACACTTGGGCCAGCCTTGTGCTGGCCCCTTTTTTCACTTCAACGCGGCACGGATTTGCGCCTGATTGATCCCGAACTGACGCGACAGCGCGCCGGGCTTCACACCCGCCTTGATTGACGCGCGGATCAGGCTCACCTGCGAGCGCGTCAGCCCTTCCACGTCCGGAAGCTCCGAATACGCCCGAGCGGCTTGGGCCGGTTCAGATGCTGCCACCTTTTCCGGCTCACTGACGTGACCACGGCGCGCCTGTTCCCTCATGACCGCAGCTGACAGCGTCGCCAATTCGCCATCCGTCAGATGTTTGAGCGCGACATCAAGATCATGCGGCAACAGCCGCCGGCGAGGATCACGCTTTGGCGCGTCCCGCTGATCTGTTCGCGACCAAAGATCGCCCTGCTGGTCCGCGTTCGATGACATGAACCAAATATACATCGGTTCGATCGACCGGCGATTGCTACGACGCCAAGCTACGGTTCGCTTTCAAACGGGCCTGTCCATGCACCAACTGCACGAAGCAGAAATTCAAAAGGTTATCGCGGCCCACTGGATTTCAACTCAAGCAATAGTCTCAATCCTCGGCATCATCTTCCGGTTTGGCGTCTCGCGCAGTGGCAGGATAAGCAGTGAAAAACTCTTGTCTTTCGTATTCCTTCCGCTCAGCCTCAATCTCGTTTTTACGTTCGGAGATATCGGCCACAAAAAACATTACCGGTATCATCCCCACAAACAAAAGGATTGCGAGCACAACGTCATTCATTCTCATCCCCCCAAAAAGTTTCATCACCGCGTCCTGTTCAAGACACGCGGCTGAACATCGGCAAAGTCACAAGCACCTTGATCATTTGCAGGTGCTCCGTCTGCGGCCTTCCATCCTGCTGGCTTGCACCGCAACCTGTCAAGATTGATCCCTCGCAAGCGGCGTGGCGGAGACGAAGCGGGTTCGCACATCCCAGGGCCAAAAACATTCAAGACGTCTGCCCAGAAACCTGATCGAAGCTCTGCCCGCTCGCTTCCAGCACCGCTGTCTTGCCGGTGAAGTTCTGCCAACGCTGGACAGCCACATCGACATAAGACGGGTTCAATTCAATCCCGTAACACACCCGGCCGGACATCTCCGCCGCGATCAGCGTGGTACCCGAGCCCATGAAAGGCTCGTACACTGCCTGACCCGGGCTCGAGTTGTTCTCAATGGGACGACGCATGCAGTCCACAGGCTTTTGGGTCCCGTGTACCGTCTGCGCATCCTGATCCTTGCTCGGAATATGCCACAGCGTGGTCTGCTTGCGGTCACCTGCCCAGTGGCCCTTGCCCGACTTCTTGACCGCGTACCACGCTGGTTCATGCTGCCAGTGATAATCACCCCGGCTCAGCACCAGGCGCTCCTTGGCCCAGATGATCTGAGACCGGATCGCGAACCCGCAGACCTCCAGGCTTTCTGCAACGGTCGCCGCATGCAGCGCGCCGTGCCAGACATAGGCGACGTCACCCGGAAAGAGCGCCCAGGCCTCGCGCCAATCGGCCCGGTCGTCATTCAGCACCTTGCCGGTGCGTTTGGTCTTGGCCGCGCCTGCCTCGTTCCGCCAGCCCGGATCGTAGTCCACACCGTAGGGAGGATCCGTGCACATCAAGAGTGGCGTCACCCCGTTCAGAACCTTTTCCACATCCGTGGCCACTGTGCTGTCGCCACAGAGCAGACGGTGCGGGCCCAGCACCCAGACATCGCCCGGCCGGGTGATCGGGGTCTCCGGCACTTCCGGTACATCGTCCGGGTCCGTCAGGCCGCCGGTGGTATCGATCAGCGCATCGGGCAGAATGTCGGAAAGATCCTCGGCGCTAAACCCAACCAGGTCAAAGTCCTCGATCCCGAAATCCTCGCACAGCTCCCCGATCTCGATGCGCAGCATCTCAGGGTCCCACTCGGCGATTTCCGCCAGACGGTTGTCAGCCAGCGTGTAGAGCCGACGGTCTTCCTCCGACCAGCCCCGCGCCACCATCACCGGGACCTCGGCCAGTCCCAGCTGCATCGCCGCCATCAACCGGCCGTGACCTGCGATGATCGTGCCGTCCTCGGCCACCAGCATCGGGATGGTGAACCCGAACCGCTGCATCGACGCGGCAATCTGATCGATCTGCTCCGGCGGGTGCTGACGGGCGTTCTTGGCATACGGCACAAGATCGGCCGCCTGCCACATCTCCACCTGCGCCGCGGGCCAGGCCCGGGGCGTTTCGACTGGTGCGGCTTTCATGAGGGACCTGCCTCTCTCGTTTCTAGTTTTTTCGCCAACCGCATTGGGGACGTCGATGCAGGTATCAAGACAACCGCATTGACGTTCCAAACAGCCTTGACGAAGAGTGTTGCCCACGCCCCATGGAGAGACAAAAATATGACGCCTGAAGAAATCTTCACTGCTCTGTCACAACGCGATGGCTTTCCCCGTGAGGCCATGATTGCAGCCGAACAATGCCGCGAGGAAATGGTTCCCATCTTCCTCGAGCAAATCGACCGCCTCTCCCAAAAGCCAATTACATCCAGCGATGACACGGACGTCTCAGCCTTCCTGTTTACCTTTTTCCTGCTCGGGGAATGGCGTGAACAGCGCGCCTATCGGCCTCTCACCAGCCTGCTTCGCCGCGACGAAAAGGAACTGGATTACTTGATCGGTGATGCGGTCACGGAGGGAGCAGCCCGCGTCATCGCCGCAGTTTTCGACGGCGACCTTCAACCGATCTTCGAGGTGCTTGAAGATCCCGAAGCCGATATGTTCGCCCGCTCACAGATGATTGACGCGCTTGTCACCATCGCCGGGACATATCCCGATTGTTCAACCCAAGTCAAAGCTTGGCTTGAACGCTTTTTCGACGCTGACTTCGACAAGCCCGATGTGCTTTGGGACAGTTGGTCCTTTGCGGTCGCAGAACTTGCGCTTGCGCATCTCGAACCTAAAGTGCGCGAGGCATTTGAACGCGGCTATATCGATCCGATGTCCACCACGTTTGAACATTTTCAGCGGGACCTGACCAGCGCCATCGAAACCGGTCAATCCACTTGGTACCATAGAAGCCGAACAACCAAGCCCATCGACAGTGCTGTTGAGGAACTTTCGCAGTGGTACTGTTTTTCCGACGACTATCTTAACGGCCGGGAGGCAAAACGCGCCTCCAATAACCCATTTCTCGACTCTTTCGGCGAACCCTTTTTGAATGATGGACCAAAAGTTGGACGAAACGATCCCTGCCCCTGCGGAAGTGGCAAAAAGTACAAAAAGTGCTGTTTGCACTGACGATGACACCCCCAGCCCAACCAAGCGGCGTGAGCCGCAAGGCCCGCCCCACTCCATTGACCCCAGCGGGGGGCCAATGGAGTGGAAATGGCATTTTGAACCATGAGGCTGGACGCCGGTGGGTTGGTTTTTTGTTCACTCACAGAGACTTAGCGGAAGTTACGCGCCGACCCGCAAGACCTGCAAGCCCAGCCCCACTCTATCGAGCCCAATGGGGGTCCAATAGAGTGGAAGCGGTATTTCTGCGCAAATCGACTGACTGGTGCAACGCAGGATTATCGCGCAATTACAGTGATTTAGGGGGCTTCCAGCAATTTCGCGCCGAGCGCCAAAAGCCGTTCCCAGCCAACTCTATCGGGTTTTTGAGAAAAGAAAAAACGCGCGTATTTTGCGAGGCGGCGGCCCCGCGTAAGACAGCGCATCAGAAGGGACCCAAGGGGTCCCCTGTTGGTTTCTGCGTGGGCGCCTCGATGCGGTGATTTGCCCTATTGCAAGATGTCTACACACCTCGCGAATCGCTGTCCAACAAAAAAATCGCCCAATGTGATTTTTCTTTCACCCGATTGATCACGCGCGGATTTGTGGCGCAGCAAAGTGGTTATTCGTACCCCGCCATGGCCTTTTCCATATGGACGGCAAACCGTGCATCCTTGGCTTCCGCTTCCGTTTGAAACCAATCCACGCGAGTCAGCGCCTCTTCCCCGATCGTTCCCCATTCGTGGACCAGAGACCAATCGCCAAAGAGGCCCGGCACAATGTCCAGCCGGTAAAACTTCGTGGCACGACCGATTTTGTTGCGCCATATCAGATTAATCATACGGGTCTCGGCGGGATCAGGGACGTCAGGGCGTTCCAACTATCCCGGCAACATGATCCTCCGCAAGCCTCGCTTTGGAAACCGCCACGCGCACCAGCACACTCACAAATTCAGCATCCTCCCAATCTGCCGCGTCGCCTCGGCCAACACTTCCGGCTGCGCGGCCTCGAACGCGTCGCGGGTTGCGTCTCGCACCATCTCCTTCGGGATCGCCGGGCCGAACATCTTCTTGATCGGCAGTCGCGACCTGCCCTCACGCACGAAGGCGTTGTTCGCCAGCGACCCAACGAGGAACGCACCCTCGAACCGCTGCCACCGCCCCCAGGGCTTGGCGCGCACACCGTAGCCAAACTGCCGGGGGCTGAAATGCGACAAGCCAAGGTAGTCGCCACGGGCCTCGATCATGTAGGACAGGTTCGCTAAGCTGGATCGGATCGTGCGCGTCTCGCTGTTGATCAGCCCGGCCTTTGCGCCGGTCTGCTGTCTCAGCGCCCGCCGCACTTGTGTGCGGACCTTGTTGCCCTCCGAGTTCAGCGCCCGGCTGAAGGCGCGCACGGCAGCTTGTTCCCCAACGCTCTGGACTGCGACCTCGAAATGCACGCGGGTCTGGTCGAGGTCACGCAGGATGATGTTCACGGGCCCTGCCCTTCTGCACGCATTTGCCCCGCAGCATGGATAGCGAAGCCAGAACGCCAATGGGGAGAGCCGTCTCGGCGACCACACTACACGACACTGGCGGATGACGGCGATTTTGGGGCTGGTGCAGACCGGCGACATAGATTCTGAGCACGGACTCTTTCCCTCCAAGGAGTTCGTCCATGACCCGTGTCGCTCTCGCCGGCCTGTCCAACCTACTAGCGCCGCATGTGCCACTGGGCAAGTCACGCCTAGAGACCCTCTGCTTGCTCGTGCTCGGCGTGATCAGCGCACGTACCGTCAACCTGACACACATTGCTGCCGAGCGCCCCACTCGCGCAAAAGTTGCGTCGACTTACCGCCGCCTGCAGCGGTTTTTTCAACAGGTGGCGCTGCCGGAGGACTGGAGCGTCAGCATTGTGATGTCCCTGATCGGCAACCCGGATCGATGGTACTTGTGCCTCGATCGCACGAACTGGAAAATCGGCCAGTCCAACGTCAATGTTCTCGTCCTGGCCGTGGTGACCGAGCGCTACCGCGCTCCGCTGATGTGGACCTTTCTGGACCACTCGGGCAACAGCACCACGCGGCAGCGCATCGCCTTGATGGAACGTTTTCTCGCGCGCTTCGATGCATCTACAGTCCGGATGCTCTTGGCTGACCGGGAGTTCATCGGGCAGGAATGGTTCAAATTTCTCAAGGACAAGAACATTCCGTTCGCGATCCGCGTGAAGGAAGATCAGCTCATTGTCGTCGAGGGGCGCGAATACGCACTGCGATCCTACTTGTCGCGTTGCAAGGGGGAGCGCGGCTTCATCGCCACTTTACCCGCCAAGGCTGGTCAGCCAGCCCTAGAGCTGCATTTTGGGGCTCGACGCATCAAGGGTGGTGAGCTGCTGATCGTGGCCTGTTCCGAGCCTCTCCGTGGATCGCGCATCCTGCGATACTATCGGTGGCGCTGGTTCATCGAATGCATGTTCTCCGACGCCAAGACGAAGGGCTTGAACCTTGAGGATACGAGGATGACACTCTCCGAAAGGTTGAGTGTACTCATTGGCGTATTGGCAATCGCCATAGCCATGGCCTGCTACACGGCATCCAAGCTCATGGGGTCAAAATACCCCGCCCGAAAAAACCACGGCTATTGTTCCAAGTCGTGGTTCAGGACCGGCCTCGACGAGCTTCGCCGCCGCCTCAGAGCCGATGACGGCATACCGATCTTCGGCACCAAACTCGCCATCCGCAAACGTCCGCGGCCCAGAGTCGTGTAGTGTGCTCGGCGACGCACCCTCCCCATCATGTCTTTCAAATAGCACGGATTTGTTGCAGCTGTCTCAAGGAACAGTGTTGCAACACGTTGAATTCACTGGATAGGTGACAGGAGATCGAGGTTCAGAATGAGGTTGCGCACCCCGTGAGCGTGATCCTCCTCGAAGGGGTTGTTTTCGAGCCATGACGCAACAGACCCGATATCAAGCTTCAGCACTTCCGGGCGTACGCTCCAGGTGACCTGAAACGGTGAAGCAGTTTGGTTGTAGCTCGGTCCCGTCGTCGAGCCAGCGTAAGTCACTGCATCTCCGAGGTCTTCCGGCAGGTTCGGCACCTGATAGTAACCGTCCACCTCTTCGATATGGCCAATGTCGGTCAGGTCGGTAGCGGTTTCGTCATTCACAAGGACCGCAACGACCGTTTCCACCCGGAGTTGCGGGTTTCCTATTGCCTCGGTTACACAAGCCGCGAGCGTCGGGCCGGGCACGACCTGCGCAGTGCTGTGTACGAAATGGATTTCGATCGTGTCGCCGGGAACAAGGTCACCATGTTCGGAGACGCCAACGGGCTGACCAAAAGATGCCAGTTCTGCCTCGGTCAGTTCGCCGTCATACCGGAACCCGGTGCCGTAGCCATAGCCATCTCCGTTTCCGGCATATGTCGTGAAGTCACCACCGCGGTGTTCAGCGTTTTCATGAAAGTGGATATTGCACAGGTTCATCACGCTGCGGTCGGGAGCAGCCCCAAAGGCGCGGTCATTCGAGCCCTCAACGGAATCGATATCACGCGGTGACTGGGGGCCGTATCCTGCGCCGTCCGTAGCGGCTGCGAGGGCTGCACGCTGCGCCGCTATCACGTCGTCCGATACGTTTTCGACGTGGCTGGCATGGCCAGTAGTTTCCGCAAGACCCGTGCCGGCGCCAAGGCTCATGCTCGCAACGGAAGCTGCGCAAAGAAGGTGGACGATTTTCATGGGTTTGGTCCTGTTTTGTCCAATGTTGGATGATTAAGCGATGCAATGTCACAGGCATGGCTTTATCGCAATTCATTCCCATAAACGCGCGAAAGTTGATGGTGTGCCTCGGCTCAGACCGAACAAATGCCGCACGGCATCTTGTTCCCCAACGCTCTGGACTGCGACCTCGAAATGCATGCGGGTCTGATCGAGATCCCGCAGGATGATATTCATCGCAAAAATCACTTCCACTTCCCGACAAAGCCATTGACCACGAAACGCGCCAAGGGATTACTTGGGATCCACGCACTGAAGGACTGCGGCATGCGCAAGAATATCCACCCGGTTGCCCCTTTCACTCTAGACCTTTCGAACCCTACGATTCGCCTGCTCTACGATTTGCATGGAGCGCCGACGGTCATCGGAGACGTTACGATCGCCGACAGGATCGAGCAGGACAAAATGGCACGCTTGCGTGAACTGGCGCATCGGCTTTCCAGTGAGCCTTACCTTACCACGGTTATTGTACCGTCAGAGCACGTCATGTTTCGGACCCTATCGTGGGAGAAAGCCAAAACGCCAATGGAATCAGCGATTTCGTACCTCTCACAAGATGACCAGCTTGATGTGAACGATCTGTGCATCGACGCGTTGACAGACGGAACTGACTATTTCTTTGCTGCCATCGAGTGGAAAACTGTTCAGGAGGCTCGCGAGTTCGCCAGGGAACACGGCTTCACCGCCACCAAGGTCACGGCGCACCCACCGAGATACAGCTTTCCAAGACCACCGATATTCCAGTGGAACACGCAACCATTGAAGCTTCAGGATGCTTGGCAATATGGCACCCCAGCGGCCCCGCCAGGCTACAGAAAAACCCATTGATCTTGTCGCCAACCGGTATTCCTTGTTGCTGCTCGACAAGACTCATACTTGTTCATTTTGTCGCCTGCGCTTCATCTGCCGTAGCCTGTTGTGACAAGCTTGTATGTGCGCCACATCAACGACGCTCCCCGACCTTCAGGCGCGAGGCAGAATGTCCGCATGGACGTCGCGCCGCGTTGCAACACATCTCGTCATGACGCTGGACCCGAGGCTGACTGCAAATGGCAAAAGGCTCCCGAAGAAAAGACGACCGACAGCTTGACCTGTTCGACGCACCTGTCGTGATGCCCGCCCCCAGCGATAACGTGCAGGCGCCGGTCAAAGCGCGACCCATTGATCCTGCCTCGTTTGACGACGCCAGATTGGTGGAGGCCTTGGCCGCCGCGTCTTTACAGGATGTGCAGGCAATTGCTGCGCAGGTTGTTGCCAGACGCCCTCGCGGATGGGAAGGCGCGGCGTTACGGCTGTGGGTCAGATACCTCGGCTTTGGCTTTCAGAAACCCATGCTGGAGCAAATCGCCGTTCTGGACCTGGTCTGTCAGACACAAAGCAGGACCTTGTTCAAAGAGGTTGTCGCCCGCGGGCCCATTGGCGAAAGCCTAGATGCGGAGCTGCTCTGTGCCGCCGCGGCTTGTCAAGAGCCCCTCGCGCAAGACGTGGTGATGCGCGGCCTCTCGCATCCGTCAGCAAAGGTTCGGCACGCTGCGATTACTATCGCCGTGCAGTCCGGCGTGGAAAGCTCGGAACTGCTGTCTTGTTTGTCAGACGCATCCCACGATGTGCGCCGAACCGCCGCCATCGAAATCGCATCGACGGGCGATTCGACAGCGCGGGACCTGCTGATTTACGAGATGCGCCAGCAGCCAGACCAAGAAGGACTGGAAGCCTTGGCGTTTGTCGCCAATGAAGATGTTGTCATCAGGCTCGGTCAGATTGCGCGTCAGCACCCTGACTGGACCCCGACCGTTCTGGGCGTGTTGGAGGCCATCGGGGGGCCTGTGGCGACTAAAGTTGCGGGAGGGCTGATGGGGTAACACCGGCGGCGCGCACGACACCGAGCATATCGTTTATTTAGCCTCTCGGTCTTTGAATGTCACAGCCTGCTGTGTCTCACCGAAAACTGTCTCAGCGCAACAAAACAACTTGACAGGCTCTACGTTTGCTCAAGCCGCGCCGCAGTCATCCTCTGCTGCAATTGTTTGCTGCCGCGGAAGCGAACATGCCGCTTTGGTGCAACGGGCACGATGCCGCCAGTGCGCGGGTTACGCCCAATGCGTCCCTCCCGCGCACGAATCTCAAAACTGCCAAACCCACGCAGCTCCACACGATCACCGTTCTCCAAACCAGCCATGATGGCTTCAAAAATGGCCTCGACGACGCGCTTGAGGTCCTTCTTTGTCAGGCCCGGGTAATCCACGACAAGTTTTTCGATCAGCTCTGCGCGCGTCATGTATCTGCCCTTGAATCAATGGGATAGGTCAGGGGAACGGTTGCACGCGCCCCTGACACAATCAAGCCGTCTGCCCGATCACAAACTCCATCGAGCGCTTGCGCGGCACCTGACGGCCATTGAGCCGCCAGACAATGACCGCAAGCCCGTACTCGTACCGCCGATGCGCGGTCGCCCGGCTGATGCCGTGACGCCAGGTGATCCGCTTCCACGGTTTGCGGTTGGCCCGCGCCCACAGGATCTCGCCGATGTCCTTGTCCAGCCAGCGAAGCCAGAGCATCGCCTCATCGGCCTGCGTGATCATCCGCGGCGATGGCAGCGGCTTTTTCATCCGCGGCTCTTGCTCCACCTGATCGGCGAAGCTCGAGACGTATTCGGGCCACGCGCTTACATAGCCCTGCGGGCCCACCGGTGGCAGGCTGTGCATCACGTCTGCTGCAAGGTCCAACCGATCGGCCACCATGGCCCGGGTCCAGTCACCGTCCATGACGCACCTCCCTGCCCTGCGGGCGTTTGCCGTAGAGTTTCGTACCAAGCTGCTCGACCAATGCGCGCTCGGGCCATGTCAGTCGGTGATCATCCACGCTGACCGCGAGCAGACCCTGCTCTTGCCAGCCATCGCGCTTGACCTGATCAGGGTCACGGCGATGACCGCCGTAGCCCTTCGGAGTGAACCGCATGCCCATCACGCCAGCCCTCCCTGCGTCTCGATCGCCCAGAGCAGGATCGCGATGGCGTCCGCCTCGTTGTCATCGGCGGGGCTGAAGCCACGCTTGCGGGCAGCATCGATCATGGCCTGCTTGTTCGCATTGCCGTGGCCGGTGGCGTGGCGCTTGATCGTGCCGACCGGGACGCCCTGGTATGGAACACCGCGCAATTCGCCCCAGCTGGTCAGAACAGCCAGCAGGCCGCCGTGGACATGAGCCGCGTCAGTGCCAGCATGCCGGCGGACTTCTTCGAAATAGATCGCTTCGATTGGCCCAGACAGCCGGTTGATCTCGGACAGCCAGTTGGTGAAGCGCAGGTAACGCATGCCGCCACCGTCGTAGCGGCCGGGCTTGAAGCTGACGGTGCCGCTGGTGATCAGCCCGTCAAAGCCGCGCAGCGCCCAGCCGGTGATGGTGCCGAGGTCCAGCGCCAGAATTGTGCGATGGCCCTGCGCAGGCGGCATGGGCGTTTTCGGGGTTGCACCGAGATTGGTCTCGGCGAGAGTCGTGTCAGCCATGAGTGGTCTCCCCTTCTGGTTGGCTGCTCGGGTGGAAGACGACGGCGGTCATGTACTTGGCGGTGTGGGCCGCCGTCGTCGGATTGCTTTCAGGCCAAAACTTCGGCCCGAGAAGATTGCCCAGGGGTAGGTGGTGGCCTTCCCCGCCTACAGCGGGGAGGTCACCTACCCCTTTAGGGGTACTTTTTCTGAAATCTGAAATCTGGCACAGGTCACTGATTTCATTGAGAATTTCCAGATTTCGGAGCAGATTTTGCAAACCCCCGTCCGAAATCTGGCAACAGCGCCTCAACCCATTGAAAGATAATAAGAAAAGCCAGATTCCAGATTTTGCGCAGAAGCCAGATTTTGCAAAATCTGGCCAGATTTCGGAACATGGACCCCAGATTTTGGAAGGCAGAACTGCGTGTTTCATCGTGCTTCCTCCGTATCGCGATAGACCCACACGGACGGGTTTTCGACGGGCAGAACGGCGCCAGACTGGGGGCATTTGTAATGGCTGGGGAGCACATCAATCAGCTCCGATGTGATCTCACCAGTATCGGCAGCGACATGCTCACGACTGGTCGCAAGACGCATGGCCTCGACGCAGAGATAGCCGTACTTGCTGCGTTCGGCGGCGAGATCCAGCGCCGTCGCAGCCGCTCCACGGACGAACTTTACGTAGCCTTTCGTGGTCAGCACGTTTAGCCGCTCGCGAATGATTGATTGCCCGCCCAGCCCTGCGGTGTTCTCGAAGGTCTCGGCAAACAAGGTCATGGTATACATCCGGCCCTGCAGGGCCTCCTCCTGCAGAAGGCTGCAAATCACATCGCCTTTGCGATCGCGCTCGGCATCGTGCTTCGCCCCGACCTCCTGACGGACGAGCCGCTGGTTCATCGGGTTGATCTCGACCCATTCGCCCTTGACCTTGTCGATCAGCTTGGCGGCTAATGCCAGTCCGTTGCGCAACTCGATCTCCAGCTTGCGCTCTGACGCGTCCTCGTCGGGGCGGTGCAGGATCAGGCCAGAGGTGTAGAAGCCCCGCAGCGCACTGGCACCTGACAAGGCCAGAAATGGGTCATCCTTGACCTGCTGCTTGCTAAGCTTCTTGGTGTGGTGGGCGAGAATGACGCCGCAGTCGGGGTTGATGTGGTCACGCAGAACCTCGACTCGATCCTTCAGGAAGAACATCATCGCGCTGTTGTCGTTTTCACCACCGCCCTCAGGACCGCCGTCGAAAAGGTTCCGGATCGGATCAATGCAGATGATGTCCACCGGCTCGGTCGGGAACGCCCGCCGGATAGCCTCAGCGACGCGGACACTGCCCTCGGTATCGAGCAGAAGGTTCAGCTTGGGCGTGGCAACCAGATTGTCGCGCGCGCCAGCCAATATCGCTGGCGGCAGCGTGATCTGCTTCATCCGCTCGCGCAGGTAGTGATACTGGATTTCGGCCTGCAGGTAGAACACGCGCAAGGGCCGCGGGGGCGTGAAGTCGAGGAACGGCTGACCTGCAGCCATATGCACGAGCCAGGAGATCAGCAGGTCACTCTTACCCACCTTGGGCGCACCGCCCAGCACCAACAGCCCACCGGGCGTCAGCACACGCGGCGCAATGATGTCGGCGGGCATCGGGCTGTCGTCGTCCAGCAGCGCGCCCAACGTGAACGCTGGCATCTCGTTTGGCGCCGGTGCCGCACTGTCGAGCCGGATGAGCGGCGGTCCGTATTTTTCGACATGCCGGGCCCAGAGCCGTTCGGACTCACGCTTGAGACGTTCGACTGGCCATTGTGGTCGCAGCATGGCAGCGTTGTAGCCGCAGATACCCTCCCAACCCCCGTCCTTCGACATCCTGCCCTCATGCACCATACGGATGAAGTATCCGATGGCGGCCGAGGCCCCCTCGAAGCGCGACCAGTCGTCCTGCGCGCTCTCCCGCACCGGTGTGACCAGCACATCATCGACGGCGGGCTTGTCAGGCGTGGTGAAGTCCGGTTGCAGAGACACGCCCGGTGCAGGTGGCATATCGATGACGGCTTCCGTGAACTCGCCCAGATCGCGTTCGAGACCCGCGTTCAGCGTGACGATACGTACCTGCGTCTTGAGGTTGTTCTTGTAATAGACCGAGCCTGCCACCCGGATCGGCTGATGCGCCGAGCGGAAATGCATATCACCACCAACCTTGGCGGCGATGTCCCCGCGGATACGGGTCACGCGCGCGATGTCACTGCCCTCGGCGGGTTCAGTGAGTTTCCACCAGACATGCGCCTTGCGCTGCCCCTCAGGCGTCACGCCGCCGCTTTCCACCACCATGGTGGGTGGGCCGAGATGGCGCTCGAGATGCGCCCGCTTGGCGGCGATGTCGCCCGTGTCGATATCAACGACCACAGCCTGCATCTGCAGAATATCGCCAGCCTTGGCTTGCCCAGGCCCACCAACAGTGCCGGGGACCACATAGACCGCCGCACCTTCGCGCGCCGCCCAGTTGGCAAAGGTCGTCATCTTGTCGGTGACGCTGTCGCCGGCATTGATCCAGATATTGTGCGGGCGGCCATCAAAGCCCTGCCCCTTATCGATAAAACTGCGGACCGGGATCAGGCCGTCGCAATAGCCGAACACCACCTCCATGAATTGGGCGATCTGCTCGGGGTCTGGTTCATCCCCAAACACATCGATCTGCGGCGCTGCATCGTTGAAGTCGCGCCAGGGATTGAAATGGACAAGGTTTTCCTTGGGCGCATCCGGCGCCTTATCGTTTCCTTCTGTACGATCATCATGGGCCATGTCGGCCTCCTCTTTCTTGTGGTCTGTGTCAGGCGGGTCGTTGGGCGCATCCGTCATGCCGGCAGCTTCCAACAGCGCTCTGCCCAGGCGCAGAACCGGCATTCGAAAAAGTCGCGATTGGCCGCGACGCGGGGCAGCAATTCACCCGCATCCGTGGCGCGCAGGATGCGCACGCCACGATCCGACATGCGCTGCGCCAACTCGGCATCGAACGGCACCTGCTCATGATACAGTTCGGCCGTGTCCTTGTTGATCGCGGTGAACATGGCCGGGTTCGCGGAAATCCCAGGCACCTGCGCTTCCATGTAGGCCTGATAGACGGCGATCTGGGCGGCATAGACCGGCTTTGACTTTGCCACGCCATCCTTGACGCAGGAGCGCCAGTTCTTCGCGTTCATCGTCTTGCATTCCCAGAGCGCGGGAACGGCGAGACCAAAGCCCTCGGGCCCCGCTGCAATGATGCCATCGACATGACCGCGGATGCGCCCGCCCGCGACAGAGAACCCGAACTGGCCCCCATCAGGGCGGTTGCCTTTCTGCGTGTAGAGATCGAACCCCGCGCCGCGCAGCCAGCGGATCGCAAGCTCTTCCAGCTCGTGACCAATGGCGAAGATGCGCAGAACCTGACCTGAGAAGTCCTGGCCCTCATCTTTCGGCGTGACCGTGAACTCGAACTGGAGTGCGCGCTCACAGGCATGGCCAAGCCGCGAGCCACCGAGATAGTCACGGGTTGTCCGGGCGACGTTTTCGGCGGTGATAGCCGCGTCGACAGCTTCATTGACGCGGTCGGCATAGCTGTGCGTATGGTTGAAATCGAGGGTCAAAACGGCACTCCCCCACCAAATTCGGCGTTGATTTCGAACATCTCGTTGCGGAAGGTGTCGATTGCGACCACCAGCAGAGCGTGCATCTGATACTCGGTCAGATCCGCAAAGGTCCGGTCCCAACCGATATCGTCCAGTTTACGGCCAACTGCGCGCATGACGGCAGGCATCGCCATTGCTTCTTCTTCGGTAATCTCTGCCATTTTCAGTCCTTTCTTTGCTTTTCGGGTGAAGGCCGACTGGCATTGCAAAGAGCAAAACCAGCGGTATGTGCGTTTGCTGCGGGGCTTTTTCGGATCGAACCAGCCGAAGCCACGGGTGCGAGATGTGCAGACGGCGCAGAGCGTGCCGCGCGGATGCCAGACGCGATCAAAGCCCGGGCGATCCGCAGGCGATGCGGATGGGGATACGATTTGCGCGACATGGCTCACGCGGCCTCCCGGGCAGCCGGGGCTGCACTCAGGATCAGCTTTCGGATCACCCGCTTGTTGAACCCGAACGTCATCAACGCCGAGGCCTTGTAGCGGGTCAGGCCAAAGTCGCCGCGCACCGCGGGCGTGAGGTACTGCAGCTGTTTTTCGGTGGCCGGTTGCTTCAGCCAGCCGCGGGTCTTGAAGGCGCTTTCATCGGTTTCATGCGCGTTCAGCCAATCATCGGCCTGCGCAAGGCAGATGGCACGCTCACCAACTCCCAGAAGTTGGGTCACCTCACCCTTGGCGCCGCCAACGGCGTACCAGACCCCTTCCAACCAGAAGACCCCACCCCAGGCGGTGAAGCCTGTGGCCATCAACGCGTCTTCGCTTCCGAAGAGATCGACCCATTCAAAGCTCGAACGTTTCAGAAGGTCGATTTCCGTCATGAGGAAACCGGACAGATCACCGTCAGGTCCCTCCCGGCTTTTGAGATCCTCCTCTGTATCGATCAGCGCCTCGCCGCAAATCGGACATTCACGACAGGCCAGCGGGATTTCGGCTTCGCATTCAGGGCAGGTCTTGGTCGGGGCTTCCCCAGTTCCGGACGTGCCGTCGAGATCGACATCCTGCTCAAGTGTGCCATGCGTGAGGCTGGATGTGCCGAAGTCCAGAACAATGCAGTCGGTTTTCACAACGCCGGGGAACTCGGCGGGATCCACGATACGCAGCCCGCGACCCACCATCTGGATCATGGTCGATTTGTAAGAGCTGGGGCGCAGGAGAACCACGCAGGAGGTGGGCGGATGATCCCATCCCTCCGTGAGCACCGCCACATTGGTAATGACGCGGATTTCGCCGCAGGCGAAGGCGGCCAGAATGGCACGCCGTTCCTCGCCGGGCAGATCACCGTGGATCAGGCCAGCCGGAATTCCCGCGGCGTTGAAGGCCTCGGCGACATGTCCCGCATGCGCCACGGTGGAGCAGAAGACGACCGTGGGGCGGCCCGTGGCCTTTTCCTGCCAATGCCGGATCACCTCCTCGGTGATCGGAGCACGGTCCATGATCTCAGCCACCTCTGCCATGTCAAAATCTGACATGGTTTTGCGCACGTCCTTGAGCTTGTCCTGCACGCCCACGTCGATGACAAAGGTGCGGGGAGGCACAAGGTGCCCAGAGGCGATCAGCTCTCCAAGGCGAATCTGGTCGGCGACATTGTCGAAGACCGCGCGCAGGCCCTTTTTGTCGCCGCGATTGGGCGTGGCCGTCACGCCAAAGATGCGGGCGTCGGGGTTGGCATCGCGCACATGGTCGATGATCCTGCGATAGCTGTCAGCCACGGCATGATGCGCTTCATCTATCACCAAAAGGTCGAGCTTCGGCATGGACGCCAGATTGCGCTCCCGCGTGAGCGTCGGGACCATGGCGAAGGTCACCTGCCCGCCCCAGGACTTGGTCGTGGCATCCACGACGGAGGTGGTGATCGCCGGATTGACCCGCCCAAACTTCGCGCGGTTCTGCTCGGTCAACTCGTCGCGGTGGGCGAGCACGCAGGCCTTGGCGTCGGTCTCGCCAATACTGTCGCCGGTGACCGCCGACAGCATAATCGATTTACCTGCCCCGGTCGGCGCGATGCCGAGCGTGTTCGTGCGGGTGCCAAGCGCAGCAAGGCTGCGCTCGACGAAGGTTTTCTGACGGGGACGCAAACGCATGGCTGTACCCTTACTCAGCCCAGCTGGGCCGGCCCGGGAAGCCCGGTGCAGCTGGTGTCTGCTGCTCAGACGTCTGGTGCGACTGTGGCGCTTGGGACGGATGACCTTGCACTGGCGCAGAGGTGGCCGGTGCCGGATAACCGTGTGCAGGTAAAGCGGGCGCGACCGCTGGCTGATACTGAGGCGCGGACGCGGGCATCTGCATCTGCGGTGCCATGACAGGAGCCGCCACAAGTCCCATGATCTGCGCATAATCGCGGTGGTCCGGCATGACTGCGCTCTTGATCTCGTTCTTGTCCTCGCCGTTGGTGTCGGTGCCGACATCGATCCGTGCGACGAATTCGAGGCCATCCAGATCAGCAAAACCACTAATGCGGCGCCGGGCCTGCGCTTCGGGCGAGGTATCCTTGTCGGAAATCCCGCGTGCCGAGTTGAGGATACCCCGCACAAGGCTGCGGCCCATATTGGCCCAGTTCGGGCCATTGGGGCTGTAAAGCCCGATCATCGACCAAATCTTGCGCTTGGCATACTGCCCTTCGAGGACCGTGTATTCGGCATCGAGATAAACCGACCCGGTGCTGCCACGTTTCGCATACCCGCCGGTCCAACCCTGGGCAGGGTCGTCAAACCCGCCTGACCGGATGGTCAGGCGCACCTTGGCCAGTGTGCCTTTGGGGATGACATTGCTGTTTGATTGGGCATCATTGAAATCGTTCCAGAGAGACATGGCTCGGGTCCTTTCAGTTGGTGGAAGCGTTGGAGGTGTCAGCCGTCGCTGGGGACGGCTTTGGGATTTGAGGCGGCTGGTAGGTCAGCCGGCGTTCGGCGGGCACGAGGGGGCCGCGGATCTTGTCCATCAACTGACCCAGATGCGGCGGCTCGATCAGATCAAGACGGCCGGAGCGATCCTTGGCGGGGTAGCCCCAAGGGTTCAGTGTCTGGCAGACAAAACCACGCTGAAGGATGTCACCCTCGCCTTTGATCTCGGCCATGGTGAGGACCTGATCGACGATCCCGGGCAGCTCCAACCCGGTCTTGCTGCCGTCGATCTGCGGCACGAAGACCTTGCGATTGAAATCGTCGAGCTTCTGATCGAGGATGCCCACGAACCAGATGTTCTTGCCGCGCGTGTGCTGCAGGTGGGTCAGCCAGGCAATCATCTCGCGCCCGTGCAGGCCATACGCGCCCCGCACATCCGCTTTGCCGGTCTTTTCCGAATGCGCCTCAGGCTGGCCTTTGCACCACTGAAAGCAGAGCCGTCCCGCCACGGTAATCGAGTCGATGAACACCGTGTCGTAAGTTTCGAGCGTAGCAGGATTGCCGAACTTCTGGCAAACAGCGGCATAATGGGCCGCGCTATACGCCTGATCGTCGCGCAGCGCCGGGTTCGGGCCGCCGATAAACACCGCGAAATCACGGCATTCGGTCCAGGTGCGCGGCCGGATCGCATCGATGGCCAGCCCTTCAATGGCCAGATCACCGGCTTCGAGATCGAAAAACAGCGTCGTGGAATTCCGCAATGTCCAGAGAAGGCTGGTTTTGCCGATGCCCGAGGGACCGAAGATGACGCCTTTGATACCGCGGGGCTCCGCCATGCGCTGATCGGCCGTGATGATGGGGAGTGCGCCGGTCATGACAGCACCTCGCCGATCTCATCCGCAGTTTTGGCGTTTCGGATCAGGCGTGCATCGTGGATTTGATCGTGGCGGAGACCAAGATCGGCTGCGGTAGTGGTGTTGCGCTTGTCAACACCACTATCCCATCCGCGCTTTGCCACCTCCCCCCACGCTTGCGCTGCATCATATTCGTCCGCGCGAAGTCGTTTGGCGATGTCATAGGCAAGGCCAGCGGCCTCGCGAGCTTCCAGAACATCCGCCGAGGTCTTGGCGCTGGCCAGCATGGACGCTGCACGGTCAATCAGGCCCGGTAGGTTCTCGCCAGCCACCGCAATTGGAACGAGCGCAGTCATTGTCCGCCCTCCTCGCGCTCCAGCGTCACCTTGAGCGCGCCCACCTTCACGGTGCGCGCGGGCTCGAAACCCTTGCGCCAGGCCTCGGGCAGCGCGGTGTACTTGCGCTCCGAGACCGTCAGCTTGGTGTCGATGAATTCGGCCGGGTCGACGCCGCTGTCGGAAATGCTCCGGGCAATCTGCGCCAGCTTGGCCTGGTCCCAGTCGATGCGCTTGGGCAGGTCGGCCACGACGGTGTAATCGCCATCAACGAGGCGGACGGTGCCAGTGTCCTTGCCGCAGGCACGACGGGCCTCGGCCGCGCAGGTGGCGTAGCGGACCTCAAGGGCTGTGTTGAACCGCGCGGTGGCAGCCTTCAGCTGCTTGCCGGCATGATCGAGTTCGCCTTGCAGGGCGGCCAGTAGTTCCACTGGCATCTGCGCCAACTCGCCCGTCGGCATCTTGAGCATGTCATCCACGCTCGGGGTGTTTTGAGGATAGGTCATTGGGTCTCCTTTCTGGGGGGTCTGGGTCAGGCAGCTTCCGCCAGCTGCGCGACAGCTCTTGCCGTGCGAGATGTCTTGGGTCGGGCGATGGCCAGATAGGCAAAGCGGTCTGGCTCCAGCCGTTGCTGGACGAGGTGAACGAGGCCCGCCGTTTCGCTCCAGAATGCACGGTCGCGCAGACATGCCAGCTCGGCGCGGGCATTCGGGTCCAAATCTGACGTGACCTTGTCGGCATCCACCGCGAGATAGCCGCGGTGATAGTCCAGACGGTCGCCCGGCTCTGCCTGCGCCACCCAGGCGCAAAACTGGATTTCCGAGATCGGCGCCCACTGGCGGATGGCGTTGGCTGCGGACTTGCGCTGCTTCATGGCAAGGCCCTCCCGTCACGCCGCCGTGAACGGGCGCGGTGCGCTCATCGTGCCGGTGCTGTCGGGAGCCTTACTCCAGAGCTGCGCGACGGCCTGAAAGTCAGGCCCGTCACCGCTGGAAAACACCGCCAGCAGCGGTGTGCCATCTTCGTGCGCGCCCGCAGCCTCGATCCGAAACGCCTCGTGCATCCGCAGGATCTGCGGCAATTCCCAATGACGATACAGACCCGGGATCCGGACCATATCGCTGTCTTGATCAATCTCATGCATTCCTTGTGTGCCTCCTGTGCGAGGCCCAGAACCGGGCCAAACAAAAAAACAAAAGCCAGTCGGGCGGTCCGGGTGGGACAGCCGGTCAGACATTTTCTGCAAAACATTTGCGAAGCCGGCGGAGTGCGCGCTGATGGCGCTTGCGTGCAGCGTCAGCGGAGAGCCCAAGCACCGCTCCGACCTCCGCCTGCGTGAAGCCATGAAGAGCGACAGCCCGAACAAGGCGGGCGTCCTCGCCGACAAGGCGCGGCATGTCGTGCCTCAACAAAAGGTTCGCGAAGACTTTCTCATCGGGCGCCTGTTGAGCGGCCAGGTCATTGCTGTCGGGATTGCCTTTGAAAATCCGTGCACGGCGCTTTGCCCTGATCATGTCGCGCTCGATGTTGCGCAGAACCGTCGCTGCAATCCTGTTGACGCGGTCGAGCGCGAGGCCCCGAAACGCCTCTGTCGCACGTGCCAAAACGTCGGCTGCAATATCCTCCGGCGCACCCAACCTCCGGCGAACCGAACGCTGACGCACAGCATCAAGCCCGGGCCAGAGCGCGAGCAGCAGCAGCGTCAACGCATGATCGGCGCACGGACCATCCGATTGCGCCGCGCGGATCAAAGCGCGGAGCAGCTGGTTCTTGCCCTCTGGGTCGCCCTGAACCTGATGCAGATGATCCAGCAGCGCCGACGGATCGGAAAAATCCGCAAGTTCCGGTTCGGTGACGCGCAACCGGCCGAACCGGTGGTGAAAGTCGAGAGTGGAGGAAACAGTCATGAGATGATCACGGATCTCGTGCCATGCGTAGGACATTGGACGCCTGCCTTGCGGCCAGGCGTCCAGCGCCTTCTTGTGGCCAGGTCAGGACGTCGCGCGTCTCTAGTGTTTCGGGGGATTGGATGAATGCGCGCGTCAGCGCGCGGCTGCGGTCGCTTGGTTCAGTGTCCCGCAGCCCCGACAGGTGGCCTGCACCGGGAAGCCCACGAAATACTCGTGGCCCCGTGCAAAACGCAGGTGCATGCGGCTGTCCCGGCAAACGCCGAGCAGCTTGTCACAGCGCGTGCAGCGCCATTCCGTATGGGAGGTGGTGAACTTGCTATTCGCGGCACCGGACCAGCTCGTCTGGGCGGCCTGGCGCAAGGGGAAGGGAGTCGGCATGGAAGTGCTCCTCTGATGAGTGAGCCTTTCCAATAATCAGCGATTCGTTAGACCGTCTCCCCGGCAGATGTTAGACCAACGTTAGACGGGGCCTTCTACCAGGGCGTCGCTGGCGTCATTCGGGTGCATGGCAAGGACAAGACGCCAGTAGCCATTCTTGGTACCTTTGCCGATATAAACGTCGCGGATGCTGTCCCACGTCGCCTTTCGAAACGATTGCTGCGGGCTCCGCGCTTCGAAGCCTTCCATCAAAGCCTGGACCTGCAAATCGGGACTGCCTTTGACGGCAGCAACGACGAGGCGTTCAAAGATGGTCAATTGATCATGGCCAGTGAGATGCAGTGGCTCTTTGCCCGGAATGAACAGGGTGCCAGACTGCACACCTGTCCGAACAACGCGCGGCGATACACCCCCGCGAGCAAGTGAAAGACCGTTCCTGTAGGCCAGTTCCACCCCGTCTCGGGAAAACAGGGCTTCATCGTCCGCAGATGCGAGATGGGAAAGGAGTGGCACCACCACGTTTGGGCCAAGATGGGACAGCATAGCCTCGCTGGCAGCCAGAATGATCCCAACGCCAGCCATGTTCCGGGCACGCAATGCCAGATCCAGTCTTTCGGCAGTCTTCAGGTCATTCAAGCGCCGCGCAAAATAGACCGGCACATCGGCACCATCGATTCGCATGGCACCAAGCAGGGTGAGGTCGGGGTCGAGAATTTGACCCGAGCGCTTGCTCAGCAAAGGTTTCAGCAATTGCAGCAGCGTCTCATGGAGCCACTGCGCATTGATTGCAAACATCTCGAAATCCGCGAGGGGGCTATTCCCCACATCCTCTCCAAATGGGCCGATCATGCGAACCAGACCACGCCCAGCGGATGGTTGGACAACGGCCTCGCCTTCGATATCGCCATCGTCGATCAAGATCACATCCTGCCGGTCACAGCGCTCAAGGAGCCCACCTGCGATCAGTTGATCGGGATCGAGACCCAGCTCCTGCAAATACGAGCCGCTCACCTTGTCCTCGATGCGATCGTGCAATTGAACCAATGCCGCAAACATACCGCGCAGGTCTGATGGATCGATCTGCTGAAAGGCGCTCAATATGCCCCAATGCTGCAACAGGGCGAATCCCAGGCTGCGCTGTTCAGGATCGCGGTGACTTTGCAGGTTGCAGCTTTTGGTACCGGAAATCGTGATGTTGAGCGTTCGTTCCGTTGCTTCACCGTCAAGGCTGTAAACCACTCCGATACCGATGCGGCTCAACTTTTCTGCCCGGCGAAATACATTCCGCGCTCCAAGATACCGGTCTGCCACCTCGGCAATGTCATCTTCCATGGCCACCTTGAGCGACAGCTTGCGTCGCCACTGGCCCAGCCGCACTTCGGCCTCGAGCACCCGGACCTTGGAAATCTGATATCCCGCAATTTTCGGCACATCGAGCGACAGAGACGACCGGAACCGTGAAAGATTATAGCGTTTCCATGTCAGTGGCTTTTGCGAAATATCGTGGGACAGCGCGACCTCGGCGAAGGCATCGCCGACCTTTTGGCGCACAACCGGGCTATCCGCGCAAACTTCGATCTGGCGCAAGGACGGTGTGTAGATCAGTGTAGCCTCATTAGGTGGGCGGTAGTAAATCGGCGCACGACGGCCATCGTTGCGATGATTGAACACGCTCGACAGAGGGCCCCCGTGACGGATGATCACCAGCACGGAAGCTGGATGGGTGATCGTCGCAGGTAGGTTGAACGCCCTGACCGTGCAGGCAACGTCCGGCCGCAGGTCAAGGCGGAGCTTCAAGTGCCCGGAGAACACGTCTTCATCAACGGCGGCAGCGTCAAACGGGGCGTCTGTCTCAAGGTCTACTTCGAACGCGTCGTAGAGCTTGCGATGCTCGCGGACCTGACGCACGGCATGAAAACTTTCGGCATCCTCGAACGTGCTGCGCTTGTTCAGAAATATCCACAGGCTCCGGCACATGGCATCGGGCTGCGCCTCGAATGTCACAATGCTCTCGTGATCGAGTTGCTGTTCGACAATGGTTCGCAGCGAGACCGGCCCCTTGCCGGTTGCAAGCCCGCAAACACGTCGTGCTCGCTGCTCCAGCGGGCTCAACTCATCGGACCCATAGCCGTTCAGGATTTCAACAAGCTGGCCGCGATAGTCCAGAACGGCATCCGCATCATCAAGGTCCGGCACCGACGCTGGCCAGTCAAAAACAGGCTCACCATCGTCCTCGCGCACACCAAGAAGCGCTCGCAGCAATTCGACACGCGCATCCTCGATCAGACGCATAGTATCAGGGCCAAAGGGAAAGGATCTACGTGCCATCGACGCTCCTCGGGCAAGATATGTGCAAGGGGGCAAGTGTTGCGATGATTGTCTTCACCTCCGCCCAGAGCAAGCATTTTGTTCACAAAATGTTCTAAATGCAGATCGCCTGTCCCATTCGCGTCCTCAGATTGGCTTTTGGTCAGTAATTGATCACGCAACGCCGGAGGCCGCTGCCATGAAACGCCCCAATCCCTTACCCGCCGACTTGATGTCGCTTACCGAGCGCAGGGCTGAACTTTGTGCCCTTCTGGCCCTCGGCCTGATCCGTCTACACCAGCGCGAAATGCCCCAACTCTCTGACCAATATGGAGAAAGTTCGCTACACAACTCAGCCAACCAGAGCGTTCATGCAACTCCGACTCACCGGAGACACGCATGACAAACCACGATCCCATCCCCGCGCGCCTCGCGGCGCTGAAATCCACCCCCACCAAGGACCTGAAAGACCAATGGCGCGAGCTGTTCGACAGCGAACCGCCCCCTTTTAACCGGCGTTACCTCGAAAGCCGTCTCGCGTATCGCATCCAGGAACTCGCCTATGGCGGGCTGAAGCCGGAGACGGTGCGACGGCTTGAACGGCTCGGTGAGGAACTCGACGGCGGTGACCGCAAGAAAAGCCGTATCCGTGCAGATTTCCACCCGATTGCAGGCACGCGGTTGATTCGTGAATGGCAGGGCGTTGAGCACGTCGTCACGGTGACCGTGGACGGGTTCGAATGGCAGGGGCGGCCTTACAAGTCGTTGTCCGCCATCGCACGCGCCATCACCGGCACACGCTGGAACGGCTGGGTGTTCTTCGGCTTGAAATCACGGAGGCAGACATGACCAAACCTATCACCAGGAAAATGCGCTGTGCCATTTACACGCGCAAAAGCAATGAGGCCGGGCTAGAGCAGGAATTCAACAGCCTGCATGCGCAGCGCGAAGCCTGCGAGGCTTACATTGCCAGCCAGAAATCAGAGGGTTGGGTTCTGGTCCGCGATCAATATGATGATGGCGGCATTTCCGGCGGCACGCTGGAGCGGCCCGGCCTGAAGCGCCTTATGCAAGATGTTGAGGACGGTTTGGTCGACGTGATCGTTGTCTACAAAATCGATCGGCTCAGCCGTTCGCTGGCGGACTTCGCCAAGCTGGTCGAGGTTTTTGATCAGCATGGCGTGACCTTCGTCTCCGTCACCCAGCAATTCAACACGACTACGTCCATGGGGCGGCTGACGCTGAACATCCTGCTGTCCTTCGCCCAGTTCGAGCGGGAGGTCACAGCCGAGCGCATCCGCGACAAGGTCGCCGCGAGCCGCAAGAAGGGGATGTGGATGGGCGGCGTGCCGCCTTATGGCTACCGCGTCGAGAATCGCAAACTGGTGATCGATGAGGACGCCGCCGACCATGTGCGCTGGATCTTCGCCCGATTCCTCGAGGTCGGCTCGGGAACGGAACTGGCGCGGGAGGTGACGAAGCGTGGCATCCGCACGCCGCGCGGCAACCGGATCGACAAGAAGTACCTCTACCGGATGCTGAACAACCGCGCGTACATCGGCGAGGCGGTGCACAAGGGCGACAGCTATCCCGGCGAGCACGACGCGATCATCGACCGCGAGACTTGGGCCCGTGTCCATGCAATCCTGCAGGAGAGCCCCCGCAAGCGCGCCGCGCGTACCCGCTCCGAGACGCCCGCGCTGCTGAAGGGTTTGCTCTTTGGTCCCGATGGCGCGGCGTTTTCTCCAACGCATACCCGCAAGGGTGGAAGGCTCTATCGCTACTATGTCAGCCAGACCGTGCTGAAACATGGTGCCGGGTCATGCCCCGTCGGTCGTGTGCCCGCTGGTGAAATCGAAGCCACGGTGATCGACCAATTGCGTACCGTGTTCCGCCAGCCAGAGATCGTGGCGGGGACATGGAAGGCCGCTCGCGCCCACGCCGACGACATCACCGAGGCCGACGCCCGCGCCGCCTTGCAGCAGTTCGATCCGCTGTGGGACGAACTCTTTCCCGCCGAGCAAGCACGCATCGTGGCGCTGCTGATCGAGCGCATTGATATTGGCTCTGACGGCCTGAATGTCAGACTGCGTGTTGACGGCCTCAGCGGCCTCGCGCGCGAGATGCAGTCTGGCAATATCGGAGAGGCCGCATGAATCGTGGGTCGCCCACTCCAGAGACTGTGACGCTCCACGTCCCGTTCCGCGTCGTGAAGCGCGGAGGGCGGAAGGAAATGCAGCTGCCCGAGGGCGCAGCGCAGGCGCGAAGAACTGATAACACGCTGGTCAAGGCACTCGCGCGTGCGTTCCGGTGGAAGCGGATGCTGGAATCAGGTGATTTTGCGACCATCGCCGAACTGGCAGAACACGAAGGGATTGCGCCGTCATACATGACCCGCGTCCTGCGGCTCACGCTGCTCGCTCCCTACATCGTCGAGACAGTTCTCGACGGGGCACAGGGGGCAGAGGTGACGCTAGGACGCCTCCTCGAGCCTTTTCCAATTAAATGGGAGGAGCAGCTGTTGGCTGCGCCACCGCAGGCGGAACACACCAGGTGGAAGGGTGAAAAATTAAAATAAGGAATTGAATTTGGATTCCGAGGTGATATCTATGTGTCCAAGACAAGGGGAATCACATGCAGATGACGACACACATGGGCACCCGGATGAACCAACGGGGCATCAACAAGGAACTAATCAACCTTGCGCTGGAGTATGGTGAGCCCAAAGGCGACAAGACCGTTCTCGGACGCAGGGAATGCCAGCACGCAATGCAGCAGTTGCGCCGCGAGCTGAAGGCTCTTGAACGAGCCATGAGCAAGGGTGGGATTACCGTGGTGTCTGACGGAGAGGTCCTGATTACCACCTACCGAACCGACAGTTTTTTGTCGCTAGCAGCAAAAAAAATAAGAGGCTTATAAATGATGAAAGAACTCTCGGCTGAAATCTGGAGAGCACTTGATGACTTGCGTGGAGCCCTGTCCGCTCCTCACTCCATCGAGGTTCTCCTTTACGATGCCGCCCACCACTTGGGGATGCCAGAGGATGCGGCCAATCGCACTCATCTGGAATGGGCCTCTCTGAAAGCTACAGACGCATATGCAGCCCTCACAGATGCTAGGATGCGACTTCTCTCGGCATCCCCAAACGAAAGACTTCACTCCATCGACGAAATGCTGGCGCGCTCCGCGCGCGCCGATCGTGGTGTCGTGTGGATCTCGCAGCTTCCAGCAAGACGTTTAGCCGAATTTGCCGGCAATGCTGCTAGGGTCAGGTGCGCTTTTGATGCCTCCCTCCATCCCGCGCTCCTTCTGAGCATGCAGGAGAGATTTGTCCGTTTTACAGCCCATGACCATACAACCTGCCAACTCGCCACGATGCTGGCGACAATTGTCGAAACTCAGTTGGATGTCGTTCCGGCCAATCCTTTCAGCCGAACGGACGATGGGCAGTTTGATGCCGAGATAATCATGTCCCCCTTTGGTCTAAAGATCCCCTCTGGCGCAGATACCCCAAAGTCGACTCTGTCAATTCTCGGTGAGAGCGAACGCTCCAGGCGCCTCAGCAGTGATCCGGTGGCGATTGCCGATGGACTGCAATCGCCTAGCAAACGCATTGTGATCTCGGTGGTCGAAGGGATGATGTTCCGCGGTGTCGGCGTTGAGCCGATCGCTCGGGAAGCCTTGGTTGAATCCGGGCGCCTTGAAGCAATTCTCTCCGTCCCGGGCGGCATGATTTTCCCTCATACCGGAGTCGCCACCAACCTTATCGTCCTTGGCCCGCATGGGCGAAAGCGACACGGCGTCCGCTTCGTAAACCTCTCGGACAGTCGCTTTGCCGGAAAGACCGTGCGCGGGCGGCCTGAAGTCAGGCCTGAAAGCTCCTGGCTGGATGCAATGCATTTGGAACTTTCCGATGATGATCGTTTCGCGGCGGACGTAACCATCCCAGAAATACGGGAGAAAGACTACAACTTGAGCTTGGAGCGATACTTACTACCGCCTGCGGTCATGGCCGTGGAGGCCTTCCTCGCCGAGAAGCAAGTCCGTCCACTGGAAGACGTTGTGGAGATGATCCGACCGCTATCTATGGGAAATGAAGACGACGGGGAGTTCATGATCCGCGAAGCCGTACCGGCAGATATCGGGAACGATGACCTTTTGACAGAGCCGAAAAAAGAGACCCTGATAGAGCGAGCACAACTCCGAAAAGCCCGAAATCAGCGCCTGATGCCCGGAGACCTCCTCCTCTCGATTAAGGGCACCATCGGCGCAGTAGCATTGGTTCCCGATGATGCTGCCGTCGACGGCGATAGTGGATTCTGGACTGCCGGGCAGTCATTTATGGTCTTGCGCCCGCGAAAGGGAGGATGTTCCAGCATTGCGCTCTTTGAATACCTTTCCAACAATGCAGTACGAGAAACTCTGCGTTCTCTCGCCGGTGGCGCTGGGATTCCAACAGTCTCGATCAAGGATCTAAGGCAGTTCAAAGTCCCAATTCTCACACCCGTCGAGGAAGCTGAGATTGAAGCGAACTTCTGGGACCGCCAAAATCAGCTTGCGCAAGTTCGAGCACGTGTTGCGGAGATTGAGAAAAGCCGGAAGTCCTCTTGGCCTCACGACGAACTTCATGAAGTTGGTGCGTGAAACATCATGGCATCAAACAGAACCGACATATCGCCTGCGATCACTGGTTACAGGAAAAACAACACCAAACCTTCGCAGAGGAGCTCCATGGCTCCGGGCGACAGCGAAAAATTCAAAATTTCAATAACAAGGCTGCTCGAAACACTATGAACCAGACCTCCCACAATTCCCTTGTCTCTTTCATTTGGCGCATCGCAGACGACTGCCTTCGCGACGTTTACGTCCGCGGCAAGTACCGTGATGTCATCCTGCCGATGGTGGTTTTGCGCCGCCTCGATACGCTGCTCGAACCGACCAAGGAGGCAGTCCTCGAGGAAGTTCGATACCAGAAAGACGAGGTCGGCGCGCTCGAGCTTGATGACGAGCCCCTCAAAGACGCTTCCGGCTATGTGTTTTTCAATACCAGCCAGTGGACACTGAAGAAATTGCACGGGACCGCGACGAACAACCAGCAGATCCTGCTGGCCAATATCGAGGACTACCTCGATGGCTTCAGTGACAACGTCAAGGAAATCGTCACCCGCTTCAAACTGCTCGAACAGATGCGCCACATGGCGGACAAGCAGGTCCTGCTCGACGTCATCGAGAAGTTCGTATCGCCGTACATCAACCTGACGCCGCATGATGTTGAAGACCCCGAGGGCAACACGCTGCCGGGCCTGTCAAACCTGGGCATGGGCTATGTATTCGAGGAACTGATCCGCAAGTTCAACGAAGAGAACAACGAGGAAGCCGGGGAGCACTTTACCCCGCGCGAGGTGATCCACCTCATGACCCACCTCATGTTTGACCCGATCAAGGACCAGCTGCCCCCGGTCATGACGATCTACGATCCCGCCTGCGGGTCGGGAGGCATGCTTACTGAGGCGCAGAACTACATCAAGGAACCCGGCGGCCCGATCCAGGCGCGCGGCGACGTCTATCTCTACGGCAAGGAGATCAACGACGAGACCTACGCGATCTGCAAATCGGACATGATGATCAAGGGCGACAATCCCGAGAACATCCGTGTCGGCTCCACCCTTTCGACCGATGAATTCTCGGCCAATCGCTTCGATTTTATGTTGTCCAACCCTCCCTATGGCAAAAGCTGGAACAGCGAGGTCAAATACATCAAGGACGGCAAGGACGTCATCGATCCCCGCTTTCAGGTCGAACTGACAGACTACTGGGGCAAATCCGACACCATGGATGCGACCCCGCGCTCCTCGGACGGCCAGCTTCTGTTCCTCATGGAGATGGTGAACAAGATGAAGCCTGCAGCGGCCAGCCCGCTCGGCTCTCGCATCGCCTCGGTCCACAACGGGTCCAGCCTGTTCACGGGCGACGCGGGCAGCGGCGAGTCCAACATCCGCCGCTTCATCATCGAGAACGACATGCTGGACACCATCATCCAGCTGCCCAACAACCTCTTCTACAACACCGGCATCACCACCTATATCTGGCTTCTGTCCAACGCCAAGCCCGAAGCGCGGCGCGGCAAGGTCCAACTGATCGACGCGAACCTGCTGTTCCGCAAACTGCGCAAGAACCTGGGCGACAAGAACTGTGAATTCGCGCCGGAGCATATCGAAGCGATCACCGACGCCTACCTGAAATTCGCCCCCATCGAGCGTGAGATGGACGCCAACAATGATCCCACCGGCATCGCCGTGCAGATCTTCGACAATGAGGATTTCGGCTACCACAAGGTCACCATCGAACGGCCCGACCGTCGCCGCGCGGCTTTCAGCACCGAGCGCATCGCCCCCCTGCGCTTTGACAAATCCCTGCGCGAGCCGATGGAATGGCTCTGGGCCGAGCATGGGGACAAGGTTTATGACCCTGGGTTCCTAAAAGCGCAGGTCAAAGCCATCACCGCATGGTGCGAGGAACAGGGGATCACCCTCAACGCCAAGGCGCGGGGCAAACTGATCGATACAAAATACTGGATCAAGCTGCGCGATCTGCTCCACACCGCGACCGTGCTCATAGGCGACATCGGCACCGAAGAGACGGGCGATTTCAACGCCTTCCGCGAGGCCGTGACCAAGGCGATCAAGGCGCGCAAGATCAAGCTGACCGCGACCGAGAAGAACACGATCCTGAACGCCGTCAGCTGGTATGACGAGACCGCGCAAAAGGTCATCGCCAAGCGACACAAGCTGTCGCGAGACGAGTTAGAAGACCTGACCACCCATCTGGGCTGCGCCGCCGGTGATCTGGCGGATTTCGGATGGTACGCACAGGAGGACGGCAGCTACCTGACCTATGAGACCGCGACCGACCTGCGCGACAGTGAAAGCGTACCGCTTAAGGACAGTATCCACCGCTATTTCCGGGCCGAGGTGAAACCGCATGTGGAGGAAGCCTGGATCAACCTCGACTCTGTGAAAATCGGCTACGAGATCAGCTTCAACAAGTATTTCTACCGCCACAAACCGCTGCGCAGCCTTGAGGCGGTGACCCATGACATCCTGAAACTGGAGGAGAAGGCCGACGGGCTGATCGCCGATATACTGGGAGTTGAGGTCGCGACCAAATTGGAGACAGCGGAATGAATATCGCGACGTATCCCAAGTATGACAGCTACAAGGGTGACATTGCGCCTTGGCTGGGCGATGTTCCCACAGATTGGCCCTTTGAGAAGGCAAAGTGGTTCCTGTCTCATCGCAAGCAACTGAACATCGAGGGCAGGATTGACAATGTCCTTTCCCTGACCTTGCGCGGAGTGGTGAACAACGATCCGAACAATCCAGAAGGCTTGGTGCCCAAGGATTACCGCACCTATCAGATATTTGAAGCCGACGACCTTGTCTTCAAGCTGATCGACCTTGAAAATATTCGCACAAGCCGGGTTGGTCTTGTTCATGAGCAAGGCATCATGAGTTCTGCGTACATCCGGATTGTGCCGTCCTGTGAATGGAATGCACGCTTCCTGCACTACTACTATTTTCACTTGTATGAAGCAGAGGTCTTCAACAAGATCGGGTCCGGCGTGCGATCGACACTCGGCCAAAGCGACCTGCTTGAACTGCCCATACCGGTTATTGCCCGAGACACCCAAGACAAGATCGTTCGCTTGCTCGACGAAAAATGTGCGAAGATTGATGAGGCGGTGCGGATCAAGGAGGCGCAGATCAAGCTGCTCGCGGAGCGCAGGCAGATCCTGATCCAAGAGGCCGTCACCCGCGGCCTCAAACCCGCCGCCCCCATGAAAGACAGCGGCATCGACTGGATCGGCCAAATCCCCGCCCATTGGGATGTGAAGCGTTTCAAGTATTTGTTCGAACAAAGTCGCCTACCAGTCCGACCTGACGATGAAGTGGTGACGTCTTTCCGCGATGGACAAGTTACTCTCCGTTCCAATCGTCGGCTGGATGGTTACACCGAAGCAATTATCGAAGGTGGCTACCAGGGCATTAGGGTCGGGCAGCTTGTCCGTAAGCGCTGTGTGGCGCCCACCTTCTCTTGATCCTTGTGATTTGAGACTCACGCCCTGTTGGATAACAGGAGGTGAGTTTCGCCATGGAGACTACGAACGAGTTTCTCACGCGTTTGGGCGTTGAGGTCTCACGGACCGGGAGCCGACGGTGGCCAGATCGTGTGAAAGCGCGGATCGTGGCAGAAACGCTGGTGCCTGGAGCAACGGTGAATGACGTTGCGCGCAAGTATAACCTTCGCCCGAACCACCTGTCGGGATGGCGGCGGCTGGCCAAGGATGGTGAACTTGTTTTGCCCGCGCCAGAGGCTGACACGGACTTCGCCCCGTTGGTGATGTTCGATGTCGAAAGTTCGCCATCGGCGGAAGATACGGGTTCGGCGAGTAGGGCAATCGAGATCGTAGCTGGATCGGTTTCTGTCCGGCTGGACGGTGCCACGCCTGCAGCCCGGATTGGGGACATCGTGCGTGCGCTTGGGGGTGGCGCATGATCTTCCCTTCGAACCGTGTGCGCATTTTGGTGGCAACGCAGCCGGTTGACTTCAGAAAAGGACACGACGGGCTGACAGCCATGGTGCAGACCGTGCTCCGCAAAGATCCGTTCACCGGGACAGTGTTCCTGTTTCGGGCCAAGCGCTTGGACCGGCTGAAGCTTCTCTATTGGGACGGCAGCGGTCTGGTCATGGCCTACAAACGGCTCGAGGACACGACCTTCACCTGGCCCACGATCAAGGACGGAATGATGGCGCTGAACCACGCACAGTTCGAGGCGCTTTTTTCCGGGCTGGACTGGCGCAAGGTCAAGGCGCTGGAGACCCGCCCACCAGCTGCGGCGGAGTGACTCGGGGCGACGAATGCAGGGATCATGGCTTTGATCCCAGTGTATAATACTGATCATGAGCGCCGCTGCCAAAGACCTCGATCTGTCCGTCCTGCCACCGGAATACCGCGTAGCTTTTGAGGCCTTGAAGGCAAAAGCTGCGCGGGCCGCGGAGCTGGAGGACATCGTCAAACGTCTTGAGCATCTGGTGGCCGAGCTGAACCAGGTGGTCCACGGCAAGAAGTCCGAGAAGCTCAGCGAAGATGATCGCCAGCTGACCTTCGAGGATCTTGAAGCTGCCGTCGCCGAGGCCCGTGAACAAAAGAAGGTGCAGACGCCCGGAGACGACAAGCCCAAGCGAAAGCGAGTGGCCAGGCGCAACCGCGGCAACCTGCCCGCCGGTTTGCCACGCATCGAGCAGGTAGTCGAACCCGACAGCCTGATGTGCCCCTGTGGTTGCGGGCAGATGCACAGGATCGGCGAGGACCGCAACGAGCGGCTCGACATCGTCCCGGCACAGTGCCGTGTGATCGTGACGGTCCGCCCAAAATATGCCTGCCGCACCTGCACCGATGGGGTCACACAAGCACCGACGCCCGCATGGCTGATCGAGGGCGGGCTCCCAACCGAAGGCGCCATCGCGCATGTTCTGGTCAGCAAATATGCGGACCATGCCCCGCTCTACCGACAATCACAGATCCTCGCCCGCTCTGGCATCGACATTCACCGCTCGACGCTGGCTGATTGGGTCGGTGTGGCAGCTTTCCACCTTGGACCCATCGTGGACCGGCTGGCCGAGCACCTGAAGACATCCACGAAGCTGTTCATGGACGAAACCACGGCGCCGGTCCTCGATCCGGGCCGCGGGCGGACAAAAACAGGCTACCTCTGGGCTCTGGCGCGCGATGATCGGTCATGGGGCGGCGATGATCCCCCCGGGGTCGTCTTTTTCTATGCTCCCGATCGCCGCGGGGAGAATGCCGAGAAATTCCTGACCGGCTTCAACGGCACGCTGCAACTCGATGGCTACCAGGGCTACAACCGGCTGACGCGCCCTGACCGCAAGGGCGGTGATCCGATCGTTGTCGCCCATTGCTGGGCGCATGCGCGTCGCAAGCTCAAGGAAATCTTCGATCGCGATGGTTCCGAGATCGCCGCCGAGGGCCTGCGCCAGATCGCAGGAATCTATGCCGTCGAGAAAGACATCCGCGACACGTCCCCGGGCCAGCGCCTGTCAGCGCGCCAGGCACGATCCGCGCCACTGGTCGAAGCCTTCGGCATCTGGCTACAAGCGCAGCGCCTGCGCATCTCGGCCAAATCGCGCCTCGGAGAGAAGCTTGCCTACATCCACCGACACTGGGATGGTTTGCAGACCTTCCTGACGGACGGACGCGTCGAGATCGACTCCAACAAGGTCGAAAATCTGGTCAGGCCGATTGCTTTGAACAGGAAAAACGCATTGTTCGCCGGTCATGACGAGGGGGGCAAGGCATGGGGCCGCATCGCATCCCTGATCGAGACCGCCAAGATCAACGCCATCGAGCCTTTCGCCTATCTCAAGGCTACGCTCGAAGCCATTGCGGCCGGACATCCGCAACACCGCATCGACGAGTTGCTTCCTTGGAACTTCCAGCCGTCAAGCTGAAACCCAAGTGCCCTTCAGACACCGCTTACGCTTGTCCTGAACTCAATGGACGCCTTCGAAGGCGCAATCGGTGTTTCGGAGTCCGATGGGAAATGCACTCCTGAGTACGTGATCTGCGATCCAGTCTTGGATGGCCTCAGCCAAAATTACTTTGCGTACCTTCTGCGTGAAATGGCATTGGCGCGCTACATTCAGGTTATTTGCAATGCAGTGCGTCAACGCGCGGTCCGCATCCGCTTTAATAACCTTGCGCACCGTTTCATGGTTGTTCCGCCGACCGAAGAGCAAGAGCAAATCGTTGAGTTTGTTGAGAGAACGAAAGATCGAATTGGAAGCGCAGTTTCAATCAAGCAAGATCAGATCACCGCGCTCAAGGAATACAAAACAAGCCTGATCAACGCGGCGGTCACAGGCAAGATTAAGGTCATTTGAGGGGGCGGTCATGAATTACACAGTCAGCAATACCAAGGAAATCGCGCTGGAACAGGCCATTGAACGGCACCTGACCGGCACGACGACAGAAGACCTCAAGGGCGGCGGCGCGGAGACCGGCCCCTATCGGATCGGCCACCGCACCGATTTCGACGCGATCCTCGCGCTCGATACCAAGCTGTTCTGGGAATTCCTCGAGGCCACCCAAGGCAAAGCGCTCGAAAAACTGAAAACCCGCAATCCCGCCGATTGGCAGGCCAAGATCACCGGCCAGCTCGACAAGCTGATCAAGCGCAAGGGCGTGCTGCATGTGCTGAAAAAGGGCCTGCCCGTCGATGACACGCATTTCACGCTGATGTATCCCGCGCCGCTGGCAAGCTCCGCGCAAAAGGTCCACGACAACTTTGCCGCCAATATCTGGAGCGTCACGCGGCAGGTGCACCAGAGCCTCGCGAACCCCGCTGAATCCGTCGATATGGTGCTGTTCCTGAACGGTCTGCCGATTGTGACGCTGGAGTTGAAAGTCACCTCAACCTCCGCCCCGCAGACCGCACGCTATCACGGGCAAAAGCAGTACCGCGAACGCGACGCCTCGCAGCCGCTGATGCAGTTCGGCCGCGCGCTGGTCAATATGACCGCCGATACCGACGAGGTCTGGATGGCAACCAAGCTTTCAGACGCGTCAACGTGGTTTCTGCCGTTCAACAAGGGCCACAACGAGGGCGCGGGCAATCCGCCGAACCCGGGCGGCCACAAGACCGCCTATCTCTGGGAAGAGGTGTTGCAACCCGCCAGCCTGGCCGGGATCATCCAGCATTTCGTATTGCTGGAGGGTGGCAAGACGGATCCGCTTGCGAAGAAGACCCTGATCTTTCCGCGGTACCAGCAGCTCGATGTCGTTCGGAAGGTGCTGGATCACACCGCCAACCATGGTGTTGGGCAGAGCTACCTGATCCAGCACTCGGCCGGATCGGGTAAGTCGAACAGCATCACATGGGCCGCCTATCAGCTGATCGAGAGCTATCCCACGAGTGCGGACCTGCCCGGCGCGCGGGCGCTGGACGCCCCTCTGTTTGACAGCGTGATCGTGGTGACGGACCGCCGCCTGCTGGACAAGCAGTTGCGCGATAACATCAGCGACTTCTCGGAAGTTAAGAACATCGTCGCACCGGCGATGCGATCCGCTGATCTGAAAGCGGCGCTGGAGAATGGCAAGAAGATCATCATCACGACAATCCAGAAGTTCCCCTTCATCATCGACGGCATCGCGGACATGAGCGACAAGCGCTTTGCCGTGATCATCGACGAAGCTCACAGCGGCCAGAGCGGCCTTGCGCACGACAAGATGAACCAGGCCATGGGCGGCAACGCGGACCCGGATGAGGACGACCCACAGGACAAGATCCTAGCGGCGATGCAGGCGCGGAAGATGCGCGGCAATGCCTCATACTTCGCGTTCACTGCAACGCCGAAGAACACGACGCTGGAAAAGTTTGGGACCAAGCAGCCGGACGGCAGCTTCAAGCCATTCCATCTTTACAGCATGAAGCAAGCAATCGAAGAGGGCTTCATCCTCGACGTTCTGGCCAATTACACGACCTACAAGGGCTACTACGAGATCCAGAAGTCTATCGAAGACAACCCGCTTTTCGACACGGCAAAGGCGCAAAAGAAGCTGCGGGCTTACGTGGAGAGCAGCCAGCAGACGATCAATACCAAGGCCGAGATTATGGTCGAGGATTTCATGGACAACGTCGTGAATGCCAAGAAGCTACGCGGCAAGGCGAAGGGCATGATCGTCACTCAAAACATCGAGATGGCGATCCGCTACTACAAGGCCGTGCAGGCGGAGCTGGCAAAGCGTGGCAACCCGTTCAAAGCCCTGATCGCGTTCTCTGGCGAGAAAGAGGTCGACGGGATCAAGTACACCGAGGCCGAAATGAACGGCTTCCCTGAAGACAAAACGCGGAAGGAATTTGACAAGGACGAATTCCGTCTTTTGGTCGTGGCGAACAAATATCTGACCGGCTTCGACCAGCCTAAGCTCTGCGCCATGTATGTGGACAAGAAGCTGCAATCAGTTCTGGCTGTTCAGGCATTGTCTCGCCTCAACCGGTCGGCGCCAAAATTGGGTAAGCGCACTGAAGATTTGTTCGTGCTCGATTTTTTCAACTCTACCGACGACATCAAGGCCGCCTTCGATCCATTCTTCACCGTCACAACGCTATCAGAGGCAACCGACGTAAACGTTTTGCACGAATTGAAGGCTACGCTCGACGAGGCAGGCGTCTACGAGTGGTCCGAAGTTGAGGAGTTCTGTACTCGCTTTTTTGATCGGGAAGATGCCCAGAAGCTCAGCCCCCTGATCGACGCCGCGGCAGAGCGGTTCAACGCTGAGTTGGATCTCGAGGACAAGGACAAGATCGACTACAAGATCAAAGCCAAGCAGTTCGTGAAGGTCTATGGCCAGATGGCATCCATCATGCCATTTGAGGTGCTGGCTTGGGAGAAGCTGTTCTGGTTCCTTAAGTTCCTCATCCCGAAACTGAAGATTCAGGATCCGAACCAAGATGCACTCGACGAACTGCTCGAAGCCGTCGACCTTTCCTCGTACGGCCTCGAGCGAACAAAATTGAACCACACAATCGGGCTGGACGCGTCCGAGTCAGAACTCGAGCCACAAAACCCCAATCCGCGAGGGTATCGTGAAGGCGAGGTCCAGGAAGACCCGCTTGAGGAGATCATTCGAAGCTTCAATGAACGCTGGTTTCAAGGTTGGAGCGCGACACCGGAAGAGCAACGCGTGAAGTTTCTCAACATCGTCGACAGCGTGCAGGCGCATCCAGATTACGACGAGAAGTTTAGCGACAACCCGGATCCATTCTCGCGCGATCTAGCATTCGAGAAAATCATGAAAGATGTCATGTTGCGGCGACGCAAGGAAGAGCTCGAGCTGTATAAACTCCACTCCCAAGACCCGTCCTTTAAAGCCTCTTTGTACCAGAGCATCAAGGAAATGCTGCGAAACAGCACTCAGCGCGGCTAGTCAGCAGGTCGACAAGCATTCAGGGAATAGGATTGAGCCGGTTCGACTTCAGTCCCTTTTGGGCGAACGCCACTGGCGGCGAAGTGCACAACGGAGAGTACGCAAAGTATTCGCGTTTTCAGTCGCTTACATAAACTTCACCAAGTCACCGCAGGCAACAGGTTCAGAGAATATCGGCAGAAAGAGAACACTTTAGGTCGTCCGGCCAGGGAGGTTGGTGAATAGCCCCTCCCGCATAACCCTCGAATACAACGAGAAAATCCGGCCGGAGCCGGATCGGGAGAACGCTTTCGCGGGGGCAAGTGGCGGAGGGGGTGGGTCTGAAATCTAACGTTCTCCACCACCTAACCCATTGATTTTGCGTAATTGAACTGCGAGTTCTAATCCCAACTGGTACGAAAAGGGTCTGGAATCCAAACGAACTTAATTACCTCTGAAGTGGATCTTTGATGCGCTCAGCACTGTGCCACGAAGTACTCACGGGGATCAGGTGCTGACGTCGCGGCCCCTATGATGTCCCCTGCCCCGATTTGATGCTCGCATCTTCTGGTCTGCGTTTTTTTGGCTTCCGTGAGCGCGGTGCTAATGGGTTGTAGGAATCCATCACAGGGATGTCAGATACAAGTTGCCGCTTTTGGAGCGATCAAAGTATGATATTTTTCAAAGAACCAGTTCTGTGGAGTTTAATGCTATGTCGCGTTTCATTTTTATTGCCATAGCAACCGTGATAATGGGTCCTGCGCCCGAGGCACTGGCGCAGGAAACCGCCTACGTACAGATCGAAGCACAACCAAACCTCGCTACTGCCCAAGACCGCTTGCGCGACTACGCGAGCGCACTTCCCGATGTGAATGGCTTTGAGCTCGGTCGTGGCTGGTACGGCATCGCGCTAGGACCCTATCAACGCGAAGAGGCTGCGCGCGTTCTGCGGAAATTGCGGGCCGAACGCCTCGTTCCACGCGACAGTTATATCAAGGCAGCCGATCGTTACGGTCGGCGTATCTCGATCACAGGACAAGACGCCAACACCACTATGCCGATTACTGAAGCTGAAGCCTCAGATTCTTCCACAATTCTGCGCGCAACCCAGAATACCGACCTTGAAACGCCTTACCCGGAAAGCGTGGCGACAACCGACGACCTACAAGCCCAACAGAATGACATGTCCGCGGTCATGCAGGCTGGGTTCTATGTACAGATCGAAGCACAACCAAACCTCGCTACTGCCCAAGACCGCTTGCGCGATTACGCGAGCGCACTTCCCGATGTGAATGGCTTTGAGCTCGGTCGTGGCTGGTACGGCATCGCGCTAGGACCCTATCAACGCGAAGAGGCTGCGCGCGTTCTGCGGAAATTGCGGGCAGAACGCCTCGTTCCACGCGACAGCTATATCAAGGGAGCCGATCGTTATGGTCGGCGTATCTCGATCACAGGACAAGACGCCAACACCACTATGCCGATTACTGAAGCTGAAGCCTCAGATTCTTCCACAATTCTGCGCGTAACCCAGAATACCGACCTTGAAACGCCTTACCCGGAAAGCGTGGCGACAACCGACGACCTACAAGCCCAACAGAATGACATGTCCGCGGTCATGCAGGCTGGGTTCTATGTACAGATCGAAGCACAACCAAACCTCGCTACTGCCCAAGACCGCTTGCGCGATTACGCGAGCGCACTTCCCGATGTGAATGGCTTTGAGCTCGGTCGTGGCTGGTACGGCATCGCGCTAGGACCCTATCAACGCGAAGAGGCTGCGCGCGTTCTGCGGAAATTGCGGGCAGAACGCCTCGTTCCACGCGACAGCTATATCAAGGGAGCCGATCGTTACGGTCGGCGTATCTCGATCACAGGACAAGACGCCAAGACCACTCTGCCGGTAAGTGAAACAGAGGACGTAGCCAGAACAGAACCTGATCAACGACCTGCCCGCGAAACAAGACGCCAAGCGCAAAAATCCGAGTTACAGCTGGTCCGTCAAGAACGTATGGCGTTACAATTGGCTCTAGAGTGGTCGGGCTTCTATAATGCCGCCATCGACGGAGCCTTCGGACCAAGCACCCGGTACGCTATGGCCGCCTGGCAGCAATCTAATGGGTTCGAAGCTACCGGAATTCTCACAACAGCGCAGCGGGCCGAGCTGCTCAGCCAGTACAACGCCATACTTGACGGCATGGACATACAAACCGTCCGTGACACCAGCGCAGGTATCTCCATCGATCTGCCGCTCGGGGTCGTAGCTTTCGATCGCTACGAGAGCCCGCTTGTGCATTTCAAACCTACTGGCACCGTCGAAGGAGCGCGCGTGCTGCTGGTTAGCCAGCCTGGTGATAGCAAACGCTTGGCCGGGCTATATGAAATCATGCAAACTCTAGACATTGTGCCGCTGGATGGCCCACGCGTCCGTAATAGCGACAGCTTTACCCTCACCGGGCAGAACGGCAGTATTGTATCCCATACTCAGGCGTGGCTGGACGATGATATAATCAAGGGGTTCACCCTGATCTGGCCCGTAGGTGACGAGGAGCGCCGCATTCGCATTCTAGCCGCGATGCAATCCAGCTTTGCCCCGATCGATGGTGTTCTAGCTCCGACTGCCCTCCCTGAGGACACACCGAATATTGACTTGGTTTCGGGGATTACCCTGGATAAGCCCAAGGGCTCCGCTTCGGGTTTTTTCGTCAATAGTCAAGGCGTAGTCCTGACGACCCAGAGCGTCATCGCCGACTGTGACCGCATTACTCTTAACAAAGATGATGAGGCTGAGGTAGTCCTGTCCGACCCCACCCTCGGGGTCGCAGTGCTGCGGACATCCTTAACGATTGACCAAACTGCCGTAGCGCATTTGAACAACGGTACGCCCCGCCTACGCTCCGAGGTTGCCGTCGCCGGCTATTCCTTTGGCGGCATACTTCCGTCGGCCGCAATGACCTTTGGTCACATCGCTAACCTCCGCGGCCTCAATGATGAAGACACCCTGTTTCGACTTGAAATCAGAACGCTCCAAGGAGATGCCGGTGGTCCAGTGATGGACGAAAGCGGCGCTGTCATCGGCATGCTCGTGGCAGATGCCACACAAGAGCGTCAGCTACCTGACAATGTAAACTTCGCGCTAAACGCCAGAACGATCCAACAGGTGCTCTCGAACTTGTCTATGCTCCCGCAATTGTCCGATGACGATGATCGGATACATCCGGAGGACCTGACGCGGAAAGCCACCGCGATGACTGTTGTCGTCAATTGCTGGGAGTGATCCAAATGCGCGATGAACCAATGCCTCTATCCTGTATGACAGCGACTGTTTGTGGCCTGCATACCGAACTTGACAAAAGAACTATAGCCCGCAGCGGGCACCCCTTCAAAGAAGCGAGATCGGGCGCAGACGCCGATCGCAAGCAAAAAAGCTTGGCCAAAAGGCAAAGTAAGGCGATCTGAAAGTCAAAAAGTGCGCATCTTGGTAAACGTCGGCGTAGCTTCGCATAGTCGAACGGTTGTATCATATTCTAATCTGATGTCGTGAGGTCCCAAATGCTTAGCTTCGAAGAAATTATCGCTCGATACTACATCGGTTACTACAATCGGGCACCCGACCCTGAGGGCTTTGACTTTTGGGTGAACGCCTACGCAAACGGTGTGTCCAGACTCGAGATTGCAACCTTCTTTTCCGATCAGCCTGAGACTCGCGTACTCTATCCCTATTTTTCTGCCCCCGCACGCAACTCGCCCGAGCAGTTCATCACGTCGATTTACAACAACCTGTTCAACCGTGAGCCTGACGCAGCGGGTCTTGCGTTCTGGATCGAGGCGCTGACCAGCGGGAACGTCAACATCGGTCAGATGATCGAAGAGATCATTGGCGGCGCACGGACCAACCCGGATTTGGCCGTTGTTCAGAACAAAGTCGCGAGCGCTTTATATTGGGAAGACCAGGCGAACAATTTCAGCGGTTTTCCTTATGATGCAACGGCCGCAGCAGCGGCAGCGGCCGCTCTAAGCGGTGTCACGGACGATCTGGCGAGCGTTGCCTCTTCTCGTGATGAGTCCAATGTCTACTTCGCGTCTCTAGACCTTGAAAAAGGTTATCTGGGCGGTGGCTTCACCGATGACGGGTCAGAAAACGACAAGGTTGGGATCGCGACATCCGCACGGGGAGATCACGGGGCGGTCTCGGTGCTCAGCGTGCAGTCCGGCTCAGTTATCAATATGGAGAACTTCCGCAATGATTTGCGTTTTGCGGATATCGACGGTCGGGGACAAACTGTTGTTGTAATCGACACGGGGATGGACCTCGATAATCCGGCCTTCGGACCGGATTCCAACAATGACGGGATCGCAGACCGGATCATCTTTTCGCGCGACTTCACGTCAGAAGGAGACGGGACCGCCAACGACATCGAAGGTCATGGCACCCATGTCGCGTCAATCATCGGATCGTCGTCCAACAATACGCTCGGTGTGGCCCCCGGTGTGAACTTCGTGGCGCTACAGGCCTTGGATGCGACCGGTTCGGGCACGGTTGCCGGGATCGAAGATGCACTGCAATGGGTGGTGCAGAACGCAGAGGCGATGAACATTGTTGCTGTCAACATGTCCTTGGGGGACGGGAGCAATTTTAACTTCTCAAGAAGCCATCCCGCTTATGGTGACGAACTTCGGATCCTTCATGACAACCTTAACGTCACGGTCGTTGCAGCCGCAGGGAACGACTACGATTTTTACCAAGCCGAAGGTGCCAGCTCTTTGGCAGTCGACCCGCATGCGATTGCGATTGGTGCTGTGGGCGGCACCTTGGCGACCGGGAGTGAGGTTGCCTTCTTTTCTCAACGGTCGGATGACATTCCAACATTCTTTGCGCCAGGCCAAGCCGTCATAGGTGCTGCTCCGGGCGGAGGAACAAGCGCATCTTCAGGCACCAGTCAAGCTGCGCCTCATGTTGCGGGGATGATCGCCCTTGCACAGCAACTTGCACAGCGAGAGCTGGGCCGATCCCTTACACCTGACGAGATGTTCAGTCTGCTAACGCAATCAAGCAGAAGCTTTGTTGATGACGAAAATCTGGACGACCGCGTGGTCAATACCGGCAGCACGTATCTGCGGGTTGATGCTTTCAACTTCGGCGAGGCTGTGCTCGCGCTGTCACAAACCGGGGCGCCTGCGCCGACCCCGGGCCCGACACCCACGCCCAATCCCACGCCAGTGGATAACATTGATGGCTCGATTTCGACCGACGCGGTGATTTCGGTGAACAGCACTCGAACCAGCACGATCGATTTCGACGGCGATCTGGACTACTTTAAAATCTCTCTGACACCCGGCGAATATGAATTCTCGCTAAGGGCGTCTTCATCGGGCGCCGGTTCGCTCAGCGATCCGCTCCTGACCGTCCTGTCTTCGACGGGCGCGTTCATCTCAAGCGACGATGACAGCGGAGCGGGCCTCGACTCCCTATTGAGTTTCACTGTCACGAGTCCAGCCATGTTCTTTCTAGGCGCTGGCGCGTTCGGCAGCGCGACAGGAAGCTATGAATTGGGTGTCACGCAACTCAGTAGTGAAAACGGGGATGTCGGCGATGCAATAGGAACTGCTGGACGCCTTGATGTTGGAGAAACCACGACAAGCGAGATCAACTTTGGAGGTGACCGCGACTGGTTTGCGATACACCTCTTCAATGGCACTCGTTACACGTTCGATCTTGTCGGCAACACACTCTCGGACCCGTATCTTGCGCTTTATAACGAAAATGGCACGGTTGTCGCCGCGAACGACGACGGCGGTGAGGGTTTGAATGCGCGTCTCGAGTTCGTGGCGAACCGGACGGGTATGTTCTATCTGTCAGCTGAAGGCTTCTCACCGTCTCAGACCGGCTCGTATTCCCTCAGCGCGGCTCAAGTGAGCAGCGCGGATGACGACTTTGCGGAAGGCCCCAACACGACCGGTGCGATCGATGCTGTCGCGGGAGCAATCACTGGCCGTCTGGAAACTACCGGCGATCGGGACTGGTTCCTCGTCGATCTTGTAGCTGGCAGCACTTACGAATTCCAATTGCGCGGGACACACAGCGGACAAGGGCTGTCCGATCCGTTTTTGTACCTCTTCGATGCTGGTGGGAATGTCGTGGGTTCGAATGACGATTCATCCGAAGGCCTCGATTCCTTGCTGACCTTCAATGCACAGTCTGGTGGAAGCTATTTCCTAGTTGCGGGTGCGTATGGCGACAACGGAACAGGCGATTACATCCTCAGTTCCGCGCGTGTCGCTGAGGGGCAGAACGACGTTCCGGGAAACCCTTCCACTACGGCTACGCTTGCTGTTGGCCAGACAATTTCTGGGGCCATAGATGGCCCCGGGGATTTCGACTGGTACGGGGTCAACACCGTTGCTGGCCAGGTTTATCAGTTCTCACTCGTATCAGCGGGTGACGCTCCCATGTCGGACCCATGGCTTACGCTGTATGACGGTGCTGGCAACTTCATCGACTTCAACGATGACGGCCAGTCCGGAACGGATTCCTATCTGGAATATGTGGCGGTAACAGGCGGGCGCGTGTTCATTTCGGCGGAGGCTTACGATCTAGCAACAGATGTCGGAACGTACGAACTGGGTCTAACTAGTCCGGAAGTCCGGCCATCTGACATTCCAGGCAATCAAAGCACGCAGGCTACGTTGTCCCCCGGACAAGTTGCAGTGGGCGTAATCGATGGTCCCGGTGACGTCGACTGGTTTCGTGTCCAGCTTGACGATGGCCGGACCTATGAGTTCTCTATGAACTCGGCCGGCAGTGATCCAATGGATGACGCTTGGCTGTCTCTTTACGACGGCTCTGGTTCTCTGATCACATTCGACGACGACAGCGGTGGCGGCAGGAATTCCCTGCTGCAGTATCAGGCTGTTGGTAACGAAACCGTCTATCTCGCGGCCGAGGCCTATGATCCAAACTTCGACGCAGGCACGTACGAAGTGGGTGTCTCAATAAGCGGGTCCGGGCCCGTCGGAGATACTCCTTCCGATCCTTCGACGCCGGCTTCGCTGACACTTGACCAGATCGCAAACGGCCTGATTGACGTCCCAGGTGACACAGATTGGTTTTGGGCGAACCTCGCTGGCGGCCAGACTTACTTATTTATCATGACTGCGACAGGCACACCTAATTCTTTAGCTGACCCCTATCTCGTTTTGTATGACAGTTCGGGCAATTCAATAGCCGAAGATGACGACTCGTTTGGCAATTTAAACGCCATGATCGAATTCACGCCATCGTCAGATCAGCATGTTTACATATCCGCCGAAGCCTTCGACTCTAGCGCTGACAGCGGCAGCTATACGATTGGCCTCGTAGCCACACTGCCGAGCTTTAGCGAATTTGAATTGGGGCACGGATAAGAAATACAAGAAATGTCTCCGTGGAATGGAAACGGCGGTGCAAAATTAGCGGAGGGGGTGGGTCTGAAATCTAACGTTCTCCACCACCTAACCCATTGATTTTGCTTAATTGAACTGCGAGTTCTAATCCCAACTGGTACGAAAAGGGTCTGGAATCCAAACGCACTTAATTACCTCTGAAGTGCATCATTGCTGCGCTCAGCACTGTGCCACGAAGTACTCACGGGGATCAGGTGCTGACGTCGCGGCCCCTATCATGTCCCCTGCCCCGACATTATGCCCGCGTCTTCTGATCTGCGCTTTTTTGGCTTCCGTGAGCGGGGTGCCAAAATGTAAGCGAGGCCCATCACGTTGACATAGCGGCATTTTTTAAACGCCGCACTGGAGCCCGGCAAGATGAATTCGACCTTTTCCCTCCTTCTGGTTTTCCTGAGCCAGTTCTTCATCCCGCGGCACAACCCGCAACTGAGACTGCTAAAGGCTCAGATCACAATTTTGCGGTCACGCATTCCGACCCAACGGATCATCCTGTCGCCGGCCGAGAAGGCCGAACTGCTGCGGATCGGAGAAGAATGCGGGCATGATGTCGACGGGCTTCTGGAGGTCGCCAAGCCCGCAAGCTACAAGCGCTGGCTGACCCAGATGCGCAGCGGGCGCCCCTTCAAAGCGGTCGGGAGGCCGCGCCTAACGCAGGAACTGCGCGACGTCGTCATCCGCATCGGATCAGAAAATCTCCTCTGGGGCTACAAGCGGATCGCAGGCGAGTTGAAAAAGCTGGGGCTCTACACTGGCGCCAATTCTGTCAAACGCATCCTGACCGAGGCGGGCATCCACCCGAGCCCTGAAAGGCGCAAAAAGCAGCCCGCCCTGCCATGGACCACATTCATCCAGGCACACATGGAAACCATGGTTGCCTGCGACTTCTTCTCAAAGACTGTGTTGACGCTACGCGGTCCGAGGACGGCCTACGTGCTGATGTTCATCCATCTCGGCAGCCGGCGTGTCTTCTGCAGCGCTCCGACCTACGCCCCTGACTCAGCTTGGGTGACCCAGCAGGCCCGCAACACTTTGATGTGGTGCACGGAGCAAGGGATCATGCCGAAATTCTTGATCCGCGATGCCGACACCAAATTCAGCACCAGCTTCGATACCGTCTGGGAGTCGGAGACCGCGCGGGTCATCCAAATCCCACACAGAGCGCCCGACGCCAATGCCTTCGCAGAGTCCTTCATCGCGACGATCAAGCGCGAATGCCTCGATTTCTTCATCTGCTTCAGCCGTTCCCAACTGGATTACATCCTGCGGACCTGGGTGCGCCACTACAACACCGAGCGCCCACATCGTGGTCGCGACATCGGGAACAACGTGCTGCAAGTCGATTTCCAGCCCGTCCGGGACGGCCCGATCCGCCGCAAGCGTCAGCTCGGTGGAATTGTCACATCCTACACCCGCGACGCTGCCTGAACATCCGAGCCAACACAAGGATTGATAACGTCAGATTCATCTTGCCAAGTTTCGTCACACCCTTTTAAAAATTTTTCCAAGTCAACGTGATGGCGCAACGTATACATTTTGGTACCCTTCTCAGATTAGGCCAAAGACGCTCAGCACAGCACGCGACCGAGACGGGCGGAACCCCAGAGCCGAAGTGATCAGTTTGAACCGCCTGATTGCGCCAACCTGACCAACCCTGCAGCCGCAAGATACACCCCCGAGATCATGACGTGCAAACGCCGCGGTGCTCCTGTTTACAACAGCGTTACGGCGCAGTTTTGGGCATGACATGCTGATCGCCCCGTTGGCACCTTCCGGGTGATTGCCTCAGTACGGCGTCACACGCTGCTGCCGCTCGATGACTGCCTCTGTGCGCTGCAACCGACGATCCCGCATCTGACGCGGTCGGCCTTGCACCGTTGACTGCAACGGCAAGGGATCTCAACAGGCAGCTGTTTGGTCATCCTGCAGCATCTACGACAATCTCTGCATCCACAAAATCAAGAACATCATGGGATAACCGATCCGACCGAGGCTTGCTGTAGAGAGTGTCGATCGGTTTCCTCGACCCTCTAGACTGAGATAATAGTTTCCCGTGCAGCCAGTAATTGCTAGGATTCCCAAGCAAATGGCCATCAAAGCCGCTCAGATTGGAGAAACCGATGGTCACACCAGTACCGACACGGGCAGCGCAGATCGAACGTGCTATGCTGAACGGATTTGCCGTACTGCTCATTATGTTGATGCTGTGCATCGCCCTGCAGGTCTTTGCCAGTCTTTTTGACATCAATCCTTTGATGAGTTTTTCCCAGTCCAAGTTCTGGCTGGGCAAGGCCGTTACCCTGAACTCGCTTCTGGACCTTCAATGGCATCTGCTGGCGATCATAGCCCTCCTGCCCGCAGGGCTGGTGTGGCTGCGCGACGTGCATGTGCGGGTCGATTTCCTTTATGAACGCTACCCGCCCCAAGCTCGTCGCGCGCTGGATCTGGCGGGTAACCTGATTTTCGCTGCACCATTCTTTGTCATGGCGATCCCTGGTGCCTACCGATTCTGGGAACGCTCGTGGCGTTCGGGCGAAGGATCGGCTAATGGCGGGCTGAACGATCTATGGCTGATTAAGCTGGTGCTGCCATTTGGCCTTTTGCTGCTGGCCTTGGCAGTGCTGATCGAAAGCCTGCACCTTATTCGCGCCTTGGCGCGCCGATGAGCGACGTCGTCTTGCCGTTGGCGATGGCCGCCCTGACGCTTGGGGGCATTCTTGCGGGCTATCGCGTCGCCTTCGTATTGGCAGGTGCGTCAGCTATTTTCATTATTGTTTCAGGTCTTCCAACGGCGTTCTTCAACCTGATCGTTAGCCGCATCTATGCCAATGTATTGACCAATTGGCTGCTGGTAGCGATCCCGATGTTCATCTTCATGGGCCTGATATTGGAAAAATCCGGTGTCGCGGAACGCACTCTTAAAGGCGCGCAGCGCGTGCTTGGCGGCACGCCAGCCGGCATGGGCGTAGCTGTGCTGGTCATAGGTGTGTTGCTGGCGGCCTCCTCCGGCGTGGTAGGGGCCAGCGTGGTCTTGTTGGCCCTGTTGGCGCTGCCGAGGATGACCGAGGTCGGTTACGACAAGGCGACTTCCGCCGGTTTGATTGCGGCCAGTGGCACACTGGCGATCCTGATCCCGCCATCGGTGATGCTAATCATCTTGGGTGACCAGTTGCAAACTCCAGTGCCCGATATGTTCGCCGGTGCCATTGGACCAGGCTTATTGCTGGTGGGGCTTTACGGGACCTATATCATTCTTCGCGCACGCGGCCTGCCGCGCCCAATCAAGAGCCCGGCAAACAACCTGATGCGCGGACTGCGGCGCACGCTTCTGGACGTCGCCCCCCTGCTCTTGCTCGTCCTGTCGGTGCTGGGCTCAATCATCGCGGGGATTGCCACCCCAACCGAAGCCAGCGGGCTGGGCGCTCTGGGTGCCATCTTTGTCACCGTTCTTTATCGAAAGTTCGATGCCACGATCATCATGGAAGCGGCCCGAGACACGGTTCTGGCCACCGCTATGGTGATGACGGTCATCGTGGGGGCCACCTGCTTTTCCGCCGTCTTCAAAGGCATCGGCGGCGACGCAATGATCCGCGACGGGCTGGGCCTGTTCGGGCAAAGTCCCTGGGTCGTGCTACTGGTGGTGATGGGCGCGATCTTCATCCTTGGCTTCGTGCTGGATTGGCTTGAAATTACGCTGATCTTGATCCCGATCTTCGCACCCATCATCGCGGGTCTTGATTTCGGCAATGGGCTGAGCGACCAAGAGCTGCTCATCTGGTTTGGCATCCTTGTCGCGGTGAACCTCCAAACCTCGTTCCTGACGCCGCCGTTTGGATTTGCCCTGTTCTATTTGCGTGGGGCTGCGGGTGATCAAGTCCACACGGCTGAGATCTACAAAGGCGTCATACCGTTCATCGTGTTGCAACTTCTTACCTTGGGACTGCTGATGACCTTCCCTTGGCTGATAACCGGCCTTGTCTGACAGGCCATTTCTGAAAGGAAAGAGAATGAAAAAGCATATCCTTGGGGCAGCGATGGCGGCCTCGGTAACAACCGGCGCGCAGGCCGAAGATTACAACCTGCAATCGGCCTTCGCCAAGCAATTGCCAGTGCTTGGGCCGGGCATTGACCGCTTTACCGCAACAGTGTCGACGCTGACGAATGGCGCAATCAATTTCATCCATCTTGGCGATGGCGAGCTGTCACCCGCATTCGAGATCTTTGACAACGTCGGCGCTGGAGCGATTCCGGCAGGCATGAGTTTTGCTGCCTATGCCGCTGGCAAAGCCCCAGCGGCGGCGCTGTTCGGGTCAATGCCCTTTGGACCCGACGCCATCAAATATGTCTCCTGGGTCCATCATGGCGGCGGGCTAGACTTGTGGCGAGAAATTTACGAGCCCTTCAACGTTGTGCCGATGCCTTGCGGCGTTATCATCTCGGAAGCGGGCGGTTGGTACACCAAGGAAATCAACACAGTCGAAGACCTGAAGGGCCTGAACATCCGCATTGGCGGCTTGGGCGGAGCAATTCTTGCAAAACTGGGTGCCAATGCCATGAGCCTACCCACGGGCGAAATATCGACCGCGCTGGAGACAGGGCGTCTTGATGCAACCGAGCTCAGCTTTCCAATGGTTGACCGTCTCTTGGGTTTCGACAAGGTGGCCAAACATTATTATTTCCCCGGCTGGCACCAACCCTCGGGCTTTATCGAGTTCTACATGAATAAGGACATGTGGGATGGCCTGTCCGACCAGCACCGCATCGCCATCGAGACAGCTTGCATGGACCTGAACCTATGGACCATTGGCACCGCCGTGGTCGGCCAGCAGCAGTATCTCGACGCTTTCGCCACCAACGGCGTGGACATCAAGCGCTTCCCCGATCCGGTGATCGACGCCCTGCGCGCTACCACGCAAGAGGTTTATGACGAGCAATCAGCCGCTGATCCAATGTTTGCCCGCGTCATGGACAGCTATCGCACCTTCAGTGCCGCCTACGACCAGTACGAGGCCCTGAACAGGCTCGACTAGGATAACGGCCTCGGTGCCGTAATGCGCCAGGCCACCTCTCTCTTAGGGCGCGATGACCAACGAAATGTTGCCGGTACAAGACTGACGCCGATCCCGAGAAGCGTGCCGAGGGCGCCACGCATGTGCCGCCTTCGCGGCACAAGAGTAACACGAACTCATCGAGATAGCGTTGCGGAAGACTTTTCCGGAGGCCGTGCCACGTCCTTAGCGTGAAGCGGTAAGGCTTCTAAGTTTCACGATAGAAGCGACGCAGGAGGTCATCCACCGCCGAGGGCCGTGGCGCAGCTTCGAGGCCGTCAAATATGCAACCATGGAATGCGTGGACTGGCTCAACAACTGCCGCCTGCTCGAGCCGATCGAGAACATCCCGCCGAGAGAAGCCGAGGTCAACTTCTACGCCGCTCTGGAAACTTGAGCGATGGCCGCGTGGCTAACGAAAACTAGCCTCCCGCAAAACCGGCACGGTTTAACACAGACCTTGGAACGCCTCGCCAACCAATTGCCACGCGCCGAAATCGGCGCGCTTATGCCATGGCGCTATAAAGCCTGAACGGTCTCGGCTTTTCGCACGAAACGATCAACAGAAAGAAAATTGTTTTTCGGAAATCAAGAATTTCGTAAGCGGTGTCTGAAGGGCACTTGGGTTTCAGCTTGACGGCTGGAAGTTCCAAGGAAGCAACTCGTCGATGCGGTGTTGCGGATGTCCGGCCGCAATGGCTTCGAGCGTAGCCTTGAGATAGGCGAAAGGCTCGATGGCGTTGATCTTGGCGGTCTCGATCAGGGATGCGATGCGGCCCCATGCCTTGCCCCCCTCGTCATGACCGGCGAACAATGCGTTTTTCCTGTTCAAAGCAATCGGCCTGACCAGATTTTCGACCTTGTTGGAGTCGATCTCGACGCGTCCGTCCGTCAGGAAGGTCTGCAAACCATCCCAGTGTCGGTGGATGTAGGCAAGCTTCTCTCCGAGGCGCGATTTGGCCGAGATGCGCAGGCGCTGCGCTTGTAGCCAGATGCCGAAGGCTTCGACCAGTGGCGCGGATCGTGCCTGGCGCGCTGACAGGCGCTGGCCCGGGGACGTGTCGCGGATGTCTTTCTCGACGGCATAGATTCCTGCGATCTGGCGCAGGCCCTCGGCGGCGATCTCGGAACCATCGCGATCGAAGATTTCCTTGAGCTTGCGACGCGCATGCGCCCAGCAATGGGCGACAACGATCGGATCACCGCCCTTGCGGTCAGGGCGCGTCAGCCGGTTGTAGCCCTGGTAGCCATCGAGTTGCAGCGTGCCGTTGAAGCCGGTCAGGAATTTCTCGGCATTCTCCCCGCGGCGATCGGGAGCATAGAAAAAGACGACCCCGGGGGGATCATCGCCGCCCCATGACCGATCATCGCGCGCCAGAGCCCAGAGGTAGCCTGTTTTTGTCCGCCCGCGGCCCGGATCGAGGACCGGCGCCGTGGTTTCGTCCATGAACAGCTTCGTGGATGTCTTCAGGTGCTCGGCCAGCCGGTCCACGATGGGTCCAAGGTGGAAAGCTGCCACACCGACCCAATCAGCCAGCGTCGAGCGGTGAATGTCGATGCCAGAGCGGGCGAGGATCTGTGATTGTCGGTAGAGCGGGGCATGGTCCGCATATTTGCTGACCAGAACATGCGCGATGGCGCCTTCGGTTGGGAGCCCGCCCTCGATCAGCCATGCGGGCGTCGGTGCTTGTGTGACCCCATCGGTGCAGGTGCGGCAGGCATATTTTGGGCGGACCGTCACGATCACACGGCACTGTGCCGGGACGATGTCGAGCCGCTCGTTGCGGTCCTCGCCGATCCTGTGCATCTGCCCGCAACCACAGGGGCACATCAGGCTGTCGGGTTCGACTACCTGCTCGATGCGTGGCAAACCGGCGGGCAGGTTGCCGCGGTTGCGCCTGGCCACTCGCTTTCGCTTGGGCTTGTCGTCTCCGGGCGTCTGCACCTTCTTTTGTTCACGGGCCTCGGCGACGGCAGCTTCAAGATCCTCGAAGGTCAGCTGGCGATCATCTTCGCTGAGCTTCTCGGACTTCTTGCCGTGGACCACCTGGTTCAGCTCGGCCACCAGATGCTCAAGACGTTTGACGATGTCCTCCAGCTCCGCGGCCCGCGCAGCTTTTGCCTTCAAGGCCTCAAAAGCTACGCGGTATTCCGGTGGCAGGACGGACAGATCGAGGTCTTTGGCAGCGGCGCTCATGATCAGTATTATACACTGGGATCAAAGCCATGATCCCTGCATTCGTCGCCCCGAGTCACTCCGCCGCAGCTGGTGGGCGGGTCTCCAGCGCCTTGACCTTGCGCCAGTCCAGCCCGGAAAAAAGCGCCTCGAACTGTGCGTGGTTCAGCGCCATCATTCCGTCCTTGATCGTGGGCCAGGTGAAGGTCGTGTCCTCGAGCCGTTTGTAGGCCATGACCAGACCGCTGCCGTCCCAATAGAGAAGCTTCAGCCGGTCCAAGCGCTTGGCCCGAAACAGGAACACTGTCCCGGTGAACGGATCTTTGCGGAGCACGGTCTGCACCATGGCTGTCAGCCCGTCGTGTCCTTTTCTGAAGTCAACCGGCTGCGTTGCCACCAAAATGCGCACACGGTTCGAAGGGAAGATCATGCGCCACCCCCAAGCGCACGCACGATGTCCCCAATCCGGGCTGCAGGCGTGGCACCGTCCAGCCGGACAGAAACCGATCCAGCTACGATCTCGATTGCCCTACTCGCCGAACCCGTATCTTCCGCCGATGGCGAACTTTCGACATCGAACATCACCAACGGGGCGAAGTCCGTGTCAGCCTCTGGCGCGGGCAAAACAAGTTCACCATCCTTGGCCAGCCGCCGCCATCCCGACAGGTGGTTCGGGCGAAGGTTATACTTGCGCGCAACGTCATTCACCGTTGCTCCAGGCACCAGCGTTTCTGCCACGATCCGCGCTTTCACACGATCTGGCCACCGTCGGCTCCCGGTCCGTGAGACCTCAACGCCCAAACGCGTGAGAAACTCGTTCGTAGTCTCCATGGCGAAACTCACCTCCTGTTATCCAACAGGGCGTGAGTCTCAAATCACAAGGATCAAGAGAAGGTGGGCGCCACACAGCGCTTACAGAATTTCCTTCTATGCGATTAAAAAATTCCCGCTAAATTTACCTGTGGAACTTTAATCTTTACAAAATGGAGGAAACATATGCCTGATATCGAAAACACAATATTTGACACAAAAAACTTTTGCGCCCATGATCGTTTTAATATTTGGCAAAAAAGCATAAGTGTTATTTTTGATGCAACTCTTGATGATAGAGTTAACCCATATTCATTTCAGGCAAGAGTAGAAGCAGCAAATTTTGGCCAAATTTTATTAGGTGAAGTTGTTTCCCAAACTCAACGCTTCAGCAGGCCAAAAGAAAAAATCCTTGCAGACGGCTTAGACTGTTATCTCCTGCAAATTTTCAAGAGAGGATATTGTGAGGTTGAAAAAGGACAATCAGTGCAGAAAGTGAAACCTGGAGACATATATATTATCGATGCGAGCGCGCCACTTGATGCCATTGATTATGACTTTAGCCACTTGACAGCAATGATCCCTCGTCACTTTTTGAGCCCATTTCTCAATCAACCTGATGCACACCATCGGCATGTGATTTCTGGTGATATTCCACTGGCAAAGTTGTTGTACGAATATATTTTAAGTTTGCACTCTAATCGCGGCGGGATGTCACATGATGACGGTGCGGCTGCTTCAACCGCTTTACTTAGCCTCACTCAAAGTTTGCTGAATTCAAAGAGCGCCAATGCTACGGGTGACTATGATGCTCAGGCGGTCGATCTAGCCATACGGTCAAAAATAATTGACTTTATAGAAGATAATCTGCACGATCCAAACTTGGATCCATCACTTATAATGAATGCATTTGGACTATCTCGAACACAATTATACCGCCTATTTGACACATTGAACGGTGTAGCATCTGAAATCAGACGTCGACGCTTGCGTCGTAGCCTCCAGGACCTGTTGAATCCAAATCACTGTCAAACGAATATTGGCCAAATAGCCTTTCGCTGGGGTTTTAAATCTGAAAGTGACTACAGCCGAGCTTTTAAGCGGCATTACCAACGATCCCCCAGCGAAGCACGTGCGGCAAGAACAAATTTGCCTTCATCAAGTGAAAAGCTCACGCACGAATACGAAAGGTGGATTGTCAGCCTAGCGCCATAGACAAGGTCAAAGAAATATAAACCAGTCCGAGTTAACTTCTCCAGAATCATTTCCAAACAAAGTCAACGAGTTGCCAACAAGATCAAAAACCACATTACCATTCATGGAGGATACTTGTACATCCTCAAAAATCACAGGAATTTCTGGTGCTTGAAGAATTTCGAGGGCGAATTCTATTTCTTGGGGCGATCCATTAGCTCTCGATTGCAAACGGAACACAAGTGCATCCTCTTGCTCGGAAAAATTTACTACAAAAGAACCACTTCGATCCACATTTCCACCAAATGTCTGAAAAAAAAGGGTATTTGAAAGGTTTCCGCCAACAGGTCCATTTACCTGGTATTGGAGAAAAGTTTGCAAATTGCTCAGCATTTCCACACTCCATCCAAATTGATATTCACCAGAAGTAGGCAGATCTCCTAATATAAAATATCTGTTTTCCGTATTTCCCGATGGAACTGAACCTGACACAACAAACGCAGTTTCTGTGGTAGTTGTGGTTACAGAACCACCTAGTGCAAGTGTAAGGGTTAAGTCTTCTCGCAAAATAGATTTAGTAATACTGGACACATCTAACTTGTCAGCTGAAGTGTCAAAATTTTCAATGGACACACCATCATCGAACACGAAAGTATCCACACCCGTTCCCCCGGCTAGGATAACACTAGTGATGCTAGCGTCACTCGCGTCCAGCACGCCACCATCCGACGAGGCGACAACATACAATGTTCCAGCTCCTGCGATACTATCGAGCCCTAATTGCGTCAACTGACCTGCCGAAAGGGCCAACACAGAACCGCCAGATACGGTAAATCCTGTGACAATGCCAAGGGGCTGCGTTATTTGAGACAAATCTAGAGTTCCAGCCCCGATGACGTCGTAATTCTTGGCATCGAAACTGAAACCCGATTCTAGACTCGCATCAGCAGAACCCAGATCAAACGAGATGTCGCCACTTACGTCGATCCCCAACAGGTCAGCATCCGATCCGTTCAAATCGGTAATGACAACATCCCCCGCTCCGGTCACACTAAGGCTGTCAGCCTGCGCCGAGGTCAGGCGCAGCGTCGCATCAGCACCAACCACAAAACCAGCACCCCCTGGAAGGGTACCTACCGCTGTAATATCCAGCGTCCGCGCACCATCAGAAGAGACTGCGTACGTGGTTCCAGCAAAGGAAAACGCCGCACCCAAGCTTGCATCAGCAGAACCCAGATCAAACGAGATGTCGCCACTTACGTCGATCCCCAACAGGTCAGCATCCGATCCGTTCAAATCGGTAATAACGACATTCCCCGCTCCGCTCACGCTAAGGCTGTCAGCCTGCGCCGAGGTCAGGCGCAGCGTCGCATCAGCACCAACCACAAAACCAGCACCCCCTGGAAGGGTACCTACCGCTGTAATATCCAGCGTCCGCGCACCATCAGAAGAGACTGCGTACGTGGTTCCAGCCAAGGAAAACGCCGCGCCCAAGCTCGCATCAGCGGCGCCAAGTGCGAGGGTCACGCCTCCAAGTGGCTTTATGTCGGAAAGATCAGCTTCCGATCCATTAAGCTCTGAGACAACAATCGAACCATCCCCGGTAGCAGTGTCACCACTCACCTGCCCAGCTCTGATTGTTAGGGTTGCACCCATTCCAATCTCAAAGCCCGTCACTGCGCCCAAAGTGTTGTTGGAGGACAGATCAATCGCGTCTCCCGCGTCGATACGTGCACTAATAGATGGTATTCCGTATCGCGTATCTATAAAAGTAAAAAGATCAGAATTACTTTTCACCCCAGCAACGATGAGAGAGCCGATGCTATCGTCATCAGGGTTGAAGTGAAAGTACCAAAAGCCTGCTTCACCGCCTGGCTGGAACCGTATTACCTCGACGGGTAAAAAGTCGGCATCAACTGTGAGCGTACGTCCAGCCAGGAAAATAGAAGTAATGCCAGACAGATTTGCCGAAGAACTTAAAGACGTATCGCTGTCTAAGATAATATAGGCAGATCGAGCTATTATTTTTGAAAAATCAGCATCGGATGGAAGACCCACAATAAACGGCTCATGGCCACCTACGAGATCAGCAACAATCTCCCGCCCAGATGCTTGATTTCCGTTCACGACGAATGAAATTGACCCTGTTCCCATTATCTCGTATCGGTCTACCGTACTTAGAGTATTGTTCGAACGAAGATCGACATATGTACCTGAGTACTCGAGGGAAACCTCAAAGTACTCTGTAACAATCTGGGACAGATTGGTCGTAGCGGTTACATCTTCCACAATAACACTTCCCGCTCCGCTCACGCTAAGGCTGTCAGCCTGCGCCGAGGTCAGGCGCAGCGTCGCATCAGCACCAACCACAAAACCAGCACCCCCTGGAAGGGTACCTACCGCTGTAATATCCAGCGTCCGCGCACCATCAGAAGAGACTGCGTACGTGGTTCCAGCAAAGGAAAACGCCGCACCCAAGCTTGCATCAGCAGAACCCAGATCAAACGAGATGTCGCCACTTACGTCGATCCCCAACAGGTCAGCATCCGATCCGTTCAAATCGGTAATAACGACATTCCCCGCTCCGCTCACGCTAAGGCTGTCAGCCTGCGCCGAGGTCAGGCGCAGCGTCGCATCAGCACCAACCACAAAACCAGCACCCTCTGGAAGGGTACCTACCGCTGTAATATCCAGCGTCCGCGCACCATCAGAAGAGACTGCGTACGTGGTTCCAGCAAACGAAAACGCCGCGTCCAAGCTCGCATCAGCGGCGCCAAGTGCGAGGGTCACGCCTCCAAGTGGCTTTATGTCGGAAAGATCAGCTTCCGATCCATTAAGCTCTGAGACAACAATCGAACCATCCCCGGTAGCAGTGTCACCACTCACCTGCCCAGCTCTGATTGTTAGGGTTGCACCCATTCCAATCTCAAAGCCCGTCACTGCGCCCAAAGTGTTGTTGGAGGACAGATCAATTGTATTATTTTCATCCACCCGAACTGTTAAGTTTGGATCGCCATAATTCGTGACAAGAAAGCTTGAAAGATTAGTGTTATTCTGGACGCCTGTAACCACCACTTCACTACCGGTCGACGCGGTGCTCCAGTCCATATAGGCATGATGAAACGCCTCACCCCCTGCTGCAATCGTCGGCTGATTGCCTACTTGATAAAGACTGCTAGCTGCGATGATAATTGTTTGCCCAAATAGAAAGTATTCGCGAACTGCGGATACATCTACTGCGTTAGAAACGTCCGAATCCCTCGAAAGCGACACACGAACGAAAATATTGTCTGATACCCTGGATAGGTCAGCCGTGCTCGACAAATCCTTAAGCCAAAGACTAAAATTGGGTGGTGCTGTAATCGATCGACCAGACGCTTGATCCCCAGTCAACATGAGGTCATTGCCGACCATTTCTATTGTATCCAAGCGTTCAACTGATAGGTTATTGCGAAGATTTACATTGTTTGCTGTGACGACACCGGTAATTTCAAGTCCCTCGTCGAAGCCTTCAAGATTAGTCGTTGCTTCGAAACCATCGACAATAATACTCCCCGCTCCGCTCACGCTAAGGCTGTCAGCCTGCGCCGAGGTCAGGCGCAGCGTCGCATCAGCACCAACCACAAAACCAGCACCCCCTGGAAGGGTACCTACCGCTGTAATATCCAGCGTCCGCGCACCATCAGAAGAGACTGCGTACGTGGTTCCAACGAACGAAAACGCCGCGCCCAAGCTCGCATCAGCAGAACCCAGATCAAACGAGATGTCGCCACTTACGTCGATCCCCAACAGGTCAGCATCCGATCCGTTCAAATCAGTAATAACGACACTCCCCGCTCCGCTCACGCTGAGGCTGTTAACCTGCGCCGAGGTCAGGCGCAGCGTAGCGTCAGCACCAACCACAAAACCAGCACCCTCTGGAAGGGCGCCTACCGCTGTAATATCCAGCGTCCGCGCACCATCAGAAGAGACTGCGTACGTGGTTCCAGCAAAGGAAAACGCCGCGCCCAAGCTCGCATCAGCAGAACCCAGATCAAACGAGATGTCGCCACTTATGTCGATCCCCAACAGGTCAGCATCCGATCCGTTCAAATCGGTAATGACAACATCCCCCTCCCCGGTCACACTTAGACCATCCGCTTCAAGGGCTGTAAGAAATAACGTGTTGCCGACAGGAGTGGTGATTTGATTGTCGGCCGTCGACGTTGTGAACACAAAGCTTACTATTTGTGGACTGCTGGTCACAACTTGCTGCTGACCGTCTGACTCAATTATAGCGCGGGCTACCACACGCAAAGTCGTCGCATCTTCACTTGGAAATTCATCAGCTTCAAAAGTGATCGACCAAGCCCCACTTACGACAGATGTGACTTTAGTCACCTCGCCGAAATTGACAACAATCTCTGTTCCGTCGCGTCCCTGACCGCTGAACGTTATTCCAGTTTCTCTGATCGCTTCGCTTATTTCATTCGGGAAAGAATTCAGGGTTGGCTTAAATTGTTGTGTTTCTCCCATAAGACGATCAACATCAATGTTCGATACGTCTGATCCATCCTGAAACGATTGCGCAACTTGGCCAAAGACGACAGTCTGAACGAGTGCAATCCCATCAATAGAGTTCGAGTTTTCTGTGATGGCTGCGTTTGCGTTCTGTACTGCATTCGCGAGAGCATCGCTCAGCTCAGTAGAAAGTCCAGAATTTTCGAACGAATTCTTGAGAATATCGTAGTCTTCAAGTTGATCTACTGTGCTGTTGTTAGACTCATTATCCAATAAACTTTGAGCCACCACAGACAATACTGAGCCTGCATCTCCACCAGCGGCCTCTGTAAGAGCAATGATGTTTGCAATCTGGGCAGCAGCAGCGAATTGTTGAGTGCGTCCATTTTCTGCCAATAGCACGGGATCATCAGAAAGGAGATCACCCTCACCAAGGTTCAGTGTTTCGCGCACAAGTGCCTCTGCCTCAGCAGTAGTCAAATTAGAAGAAATATTCAGAAGACTTTGCACGAGCGTGGTCAGAGGGCTGATGATGTTTGACGCTTCTGGAGCGGTCAGCCGCCCGATAAAAGGTAAACCCGTAAGCAAATCGACGCCCAAAAATGATTTAAGGTCTCCAACGCCAGGAAGATCGTCTGGGTCGTATCGACCAAGAGCATCAGTGATGGTTGAAAACTCACCAAAGGTTAATAAGCCATCTCCATTTGCATCCCGAAAGACAGTTGCTCCAGATAGATAGCCATCAACGACATACCCCACTGCGCCTTTCAGCGTTACTGTCACCTCCAGCGAGGCTCCATTTGTGGCCACAACTTCAAAGCTGTCGATCAGAGTATCATCTGGACCTAACGACTGCACTGCAGATTGTTGGTTATCTGCAATATAAGTCCAACGACCATCTTCTGTAACGGTAAATGTTCCATATCCATTTTCACCCGCAACATTAAGCTGTGGAACAAAATTATCATCTACACTGTGAACACCAGAAAGACTCAAGACTCCAAATGTTGAAAGCATTTCGGCTGTGTCTTCGATTACCAATCCTGTCGCATCACCAACGATCTGAGAACCAGTCTCCAGCTTGATGAGAGCTTCGCCAGTTCCAACACCATCAACATCCACAAGGTCAAGAAGATGAGCAAACTCACCCTGACCCGATGCATTCCTCGATGCAACAAACATGCTATCCACAGAACCGTCACGATCGGCATCTACTCCAAAGACAAAAGTGCTTGTTTCTCCTGAGCCGAGGTCTTCAAAAATTGCATTGGCAACCGCAATCATGTCACTTGTTGTTTCTGGATGCAAAATCGTGATTCCAGCGCCAACCGGCCGATCAAAAAGAGTTACGAATCCATTCTCATTCACACTGTAAGATTCTATTGTTGCCGTCGAAGATAAACTGACTGGTCCTTCTTGAAAATTCACACGATCGCTTTCCTGAGCCACTGCTATTCTTGAAAAGACAAGCGTGTCGCTATCACTGCTTGGTGAGGTATTGTCCCCAATTGCAAAATCGTTGATCGTATCAAATTCAACGCTGGGTGCATCGCGCATCAAAATAAATTTGTCTTGGCCCACACCACCAATCAAAATATCTGCCCCAGCGCCACCATCGATGGTGTCATTGCCAGTCCCACCAATAATAACGTCATTGCCCGCGCCACCGGCTGCATTCATGCCACCAGCACCCAGGACGATGAAGTCGGCCAGAGCAGAACCAACGACACTTTCGATACTTGTTACGGTGTCAACGAGGTAAACATCGTCATTCTCGTCTGCTGCAGCCGTCACAATGTACTGCACTGAATTCGCCGCGAGGGCGGCGGCCCCTTCGGTACCAAGAACAGTCGCGCCGCCCATTGCAAGAGTGACATTTGCTTCAATTATTGCAGTACCAGACAGGTTGATTGCCATCCCGGTCGTTGCTGTCGCTCCATGGGATGTCGCCCCTGTCACGTCTGCATAAGACACGGTATCCTGACCTGCGCCACCATTGATGACATCGGCACCCGCTGCTGCTTGGATGAAATCGTCGCCGAAGCGACCATTGATCGTGTCATCGCCGGAACCGGAAATAACGGTTTCGTTGCCACCGCCGCCGATCACGTTAAAGTTCTCGTTTTGACCGGTCAGCGTAAAAGATGCGTTTGCACCTAATTGGACGTTTTCAACGTTCTTCAGTTTGCTGTCTGCTGTAGAGAACACGAAGATCGAACCGCCACCGAGTACAATCGTATCAATGCCCGAGCCTCCGTCAATGTCATCGGTGCCATCAGCTGCCTGGCTGGTCAGGTTGATGATATCGTCACCGCCACCAGCAAGGATCGTATCCTGACCTTCGCCACCAGTGATCGTGTCGCCGCCTGTGCCACCGTTGATGACGTCATCACCCGCCGCACCGTTCATGTTCGCACCGGTTGCACCGGAGATCATGATGTCGGCCTGATCGGTCCCCACGTAGCGTTCGACGCCTGTGAAGGTTGCGATCGCACCTGCCGTGTTTCCGTCATCGTTCGAACGAGAATAGGCGGTCAGTGTTGCGACCAGCTCGTTCGAAGCAGCTGTACCACCGCTTGCACCGTTCAGGAATGCATCGCTGGACCCGACGTTGATGATGATGCCGTTTGCTTCTGCAGCGCCTGCAACATCAAAGCTCAGCACGTCCGTACCTGCACCCAGATCGACGGTGTTGCTTCCACGGCTGCTGCTTGCGCCGCCGCCCAGGACAAGGGTATCGCTGCCAGCGCCACCGGTGATGACGTCATTCATGCTCGAGAGCATGGTGACGGTGTTGGAGCCGTCGCCCAGTGTCATCACTGTGCCCGCGCCGCTTGCCGCCGCGTTGCTGACGGTCAGGTTGACCGAGCCTGTGTTGGTCGAGTTGATGGCCTTCGTGTAGCCTGCAGTGCCGGAGCCCAGCAGAACGGTGTTGAAGGTTGCTGCAATCGCACCACCACCCGACAGGGTGACCGTGTCGATGCTGCCGGCATCGTTGGTCAGAACGAGACCTGTGATGTCGCCATTTGCAGCGGCCAGCGTGACATCGGTCACACCACCAACGTTGTTTGCAGCGACTGCACCCAGGAACACGTCCTCGGTTGCGGTCACGTTGATCGAGGACAGACCGGTCGACGCAGCAGTGCCACCGATGGCGCCGACTGTGACTTCACCACCTGCAGCGTCGATGTTCAGGTTTGTGAACGATTCTGCTTCGGCAATCGTACCAACGGTCACGGCTGCGCCGGTTGCGTTGAGGGTCAGTGTCTCCAGACGCGAGGAAAAGGCAACGTTGCCCAGGACAACGTTGTCCGTGCCGTTTGTCGCAACACCGGTGTTGTTGATGGTCACCGATTTCACAACGTCGGACACAATGCCAGCCGCCAGCGACGTGTCGTCCAGTGTCACTGTCGGAGCAACGCCACCGCCAACTGCATAGAGACCGTTCTGCACGTTCAGTGTGACGTCGGAGACGTTTGTGAGCGTGATCGCATCGTCAGCACCATTGTGCTGTGTCGCCAGATCCACCACGAGGGCAGCGTCTGTCGCCGAGTTGCGGTACGCAATGTTGATGTTGCCGCTTGTGGACAGGTCAGATGTACGGACCGAGCTGCCGTTGATCAGGTTCGACAGCGTGATGCTGGTCGAGCCACCGGCGACGTTGAACTCGGGCGTGGCTGTTGCTTTTGCCATGTCGATGTTCGTGTCGGCCGCGTCGAGCGTCTTGATGGTTTCCATGCCGAGCAGTTCTGCCTGAGCACCGCCGGTGGAGTTCATCATGTGGAAGCTGTCTGTCCCCGCGCCCATCACGATTGCGGAGTTGTTGACCAGCGCGCTGTCCAGTGTAATCAGGTCGTTGCCCGCACCGGTCAGGATGGTCGTTGCACCAGCAGAGTGGATGTCTGCGGTCGACACGTAACGTGCATCGATTGTGGTCATTGTGCTTGCAAATGCGTTTGCGTTTTCGAACGCCGCATCGCCTTCGACGATCAGAGTACGGACGTTTGCGCCTACAATATCGGTGATCACGTTTTCAGCAGTGCCGTTCGAGACCACACGGATGGTTTCAACGGTTGTTGCCGGTGTCAGCGTGAACACACCACCTACAACGCCATCTGTGAGTTCAACGCTGATTTCATCAGAAAGGCCTGATGTTGCCAGATTGTTGATGCTCACGGTCATGTTCGTGCCGACGGTGCCGTTGAACTCGTAGGACGGATCAGTTGTCTGCACGTCGGTCAGGCTGATGTCACCTTCGCCGATGACCTGGTAGGTCTGCACACCGTCCCAGTTGGTGACATTAATTGTACGATCACCAGACAATGCGTTCAGAATAACGGTCTCAATGTTTCGAACAGTCACATTGGACGCGATGTCTTCAATCAGTTCGACATTCAGCACGTCAGCGTCGGTTGTCGACGGATCGACGATCGTGTCGCCAATACTGAGCTCGAGAACCACACCGGTCACGGTGTCGCTACCAACGGTCAATTCAATATTGTCTGCCTGAGGCGTAAGATCAACAGTCAAGCCCGGGAGGAGCCCATCAAATGCTGTGACGATCACGGCCTTTGCAGCAGCGACAGAGGATGCATCAGAAGTCACGCCTTTGATGATCGACTTGGCACTGTTCTGAGCGATTTCGCTGTCGTCATAGGAATTCGGCTCGGTCAGACCGGCTTCGCTGGCACCAACTGTCCACGCATTTGCAACTTCGATTTTGTTCAGAAGCGTCGTGATGTCCTGACCAGCAATCGTGTTCTGCGCACCCCGGATGATCTCGAGGATGATTTCACCAACCGAAAAACCGTTTGTGCCGGCGATCGATCCCTGAAGAACCGTGCTCCAGAACTCCAGGCCGGCCGCGTCGGGCGTACGGTTGAACAGGTTCAAGTACAGTTCGGAAATGAACGCGTTTGCAGCAGCAGCCGACGGTTCAACAAAGAAAGGATGCACCGCATAGGTTTCTTTCTGGGCTGCGAAATATGTCGCGATATCCACAAGCGGGACGACGGGATTGGCAACGGCCGCTTCCCAAAAGTCCATACCATACGGATCCGGAGCACGATCATAATAACCGATATAGATCGCGGCAGCCTGCTGTCTTGCAGTCAATGCGCTGAGATTGAAACTCATATCGCCGTTTCCCACTTTTTCCGAGAGATCGATCTTTAAAGGCAGCACTGACTTCACAAATCAGTTACAAGTCGAACCAGGAGGAATTCAGTCAGACATTAAAAAACGCCTATAATTTGAATCACTTTTTAGACAAATAAATTAAATAGAGTTGGGATGAATTCACTCATCACAACAGCACTGTCAAAATCATTCATCAGCCATTACAACCCCAAACAGAACACATGCCTATTGAGTGCAGTCCTTTTTTGTTCTCCACACGCAGACAGGGTGTATATTGCTCATTTCCTTCTGTTTTGGTGCAGTTTTTCCATGCAATTCATCCCAAACCATTTACAGAACGTCCCGGCTCTGATGATGTAACCGCCCCCCGACGGCATCATTGTGCCAAGGTGGGTCTGCAACGATCCACATATGAGAGCGGTCATGGACGAAGCCGTCGATCAGACGGAAACTATGGTCAGCGCTCTCGACTGGGATGTGTTCCGCGAAAAGCGTGGACGTGCATTGCCGCTGCAAATGACACCGCAAGCGGCTTATCCCTTTCCTTCCGGTAAGCACGACATTTGGTTTCGCTCGCACCGACGTGGTTGGTGTGATGTTCAGCTTTGAATGACTTTCGGCAGCCTTTGCTCAGGCGTGTGCAGCCATTTCGGCAATTGGCCGGTAACGCTCTTCAGGCGCGTTGATCAACGAAACCACGATATTTCGCCGGTACAAGACAGACGCCGATCCCGGGTCGCGTGCTGACAGCGCCGCGCATGTGCCGTCGCGGTTCCAGCGGAACACGAACTCATCGGGATAACGTTGCAGGTGGCCTTTCCGGTGGCTGTGGAGCTCCCCTTAGCACATCGTTTCATGTCGGAGAACACACGGTGAATCCAATGCAGGATGCCGTGCGCACGTCACCGGTCACGGCCCTGCCCTCATGCGTGTTCGCGGCCGGTTTTTCATAGCGGGGCTTCGATCTGAAGCCATCAAACATAGCAGATGAACACGGCTGGGCCTTCGCTCAAAATGCAAATCCTCGCGGCACCCACCCACACAGCACTTCCCCTGTCTCATTATGCGCGACGATCTGCGCCAGCGTGCCCTCGGTCAACACATCCGCGCGCGACGGTCGAATGGGCTGCACCCAGTCGCATGCGTCGGACGGGCTGGTTGGCTCAGTCGCGCATCCAGCGGTCAGCGCGGCGCTGAAGATCATCGCGATCCGCGTCTTGCAGGTCATGGTGGATATCCCGTGCGGTTTTCAAGGCGGTGATGCGGGCGTTGGCGCGACGGAGGGCCTCTATGGCCTGAGCGTCGCGACGGCCGCGGCGCAAGGCCACCTAGACGAGAACTGCGATGCCCGCGGCGAGGGTGGCCACGCGCGCCAGCGTGCGACCGACCCTCACCACCGCTGCGGTGAGGACCGCACCAATCATGGCGTTTTCCCCGAGCGGTGGTCTTCGATACGTGCGGCCCGGGCGCGCCAGGCGGCGTAGACCACCGCAAGAAAGACAGCTGCCCCGATCCAGGGCAAGAGCGCGGGGAGCCATCCGTCCAGCCCCAGAAGGATAATCAAACGATGCGCCAGCCCTTGCGCGCCTTCGGCCTCCGCCAAGGCAGGCGCGATCTGACTGCTCAGCGTTCCAAGCGCGCCGAGAGTGCCCAGCCCGATCTGGGTATTGGCGGCAGTGACAATCCGGCTGTTGCGCGGCATGCCGGAGGCCCGCTCGGCCGCAATCTCGCGCGGCGGGGCGGTGTCCAGAGCGTCGATCAGAGCAGTGTCGATAATCGGGGCCAGTGTGAGTGCGTTGTCTTGCCGAAAGGCCAGAATTGCACCTCGTGTGCGCGGCCCCAGGATGCCATCGGCAGTCCCGACCTCATGATAGCCGAGGGCGCGCAACCGCTGCTGGACGTCGCGCACCGACAAGGTCACCGCAGGAGCGACGCTGCCTGCCCGACGGATACCGAGGAGCCGGGTTTTTGAATAGCGCTTGATGTTGACCGCATCGGCCTGATTGCCGCCGAGCACCTCGATCGAGGCGGCGGTCTTGCGCACGAAGAAGCCGACATGGCCCTGCCAGCCGCTCGGGTCGCCACGGGTAAAGATCGCGATGTCGCCTTCCTGCGCGTCGGCCAGATCGATCGGCACGCCCCAACCCAGATAGGACCGGGCGTTGAGCTTGCGGGTCGAGCGCAGGCCGGCGCGTTCGACGCAATGGCCGACAAAGGCGGCGCACCAGGCCACGCTGTCATGCTCGACCCAATCATGACCCACGGTGGCGTACATCTGCACGATCACCGGATTGTTCTGCGGTCCGGAGCCTTCGGTGGTCCCGATATAGGTTTTGGCAATCTCGTAGGGGGTCATTTCGGTCTCCGATAAAAAAAGCCGCCCCGAAGGACGGCTGTGTGATGTGATGCGTTGGTCTTTGAGCGTGAGCCTCACCGTCACCGCCTGCGGTCGGGTGCTCCGTCTGAGAAACGGTCGAGGAGGAACTCGTAGAGCCGGTCGATCTTGCCCTCGAGGCCGTCAAAGCGCTTTGCGATGGAGGGCTGGTCGATCTTGGCGATCTCGATCTCCAAGGTGGCGACACGGGCGCGAATGTCGTGCACGTCGTCGCGGATCGTCTCGATGTCGCGCTCGGTGGTGTCCGGCCGGGGCCGGATGGTGTGCCAGAGCTTGATGATGGCGAGCATGGCGCCTGCGACACCGCCCATGCCGATGATGAAGTAAACCAGTGTGGGGATCCCTGCGACCCAATCCTGCGCCATGTGCTGTCCTGTCCTGTTACTGCGGCCCGGAGACATCCGGGTCGACTATGGGTGGGGTGCTTGGCGCGGCCTCGGCCCTCGCAACCGTCGGGGTTGTGGCTTCGCGCGGGTCAGCCCCCGCGCCGCCACGAGGCTGCTTGAGGTCAAGTGCGGTGACAAAGCCACCTGCGCGGCTGAGCGTATGGGTTACGGCCTCGATCCGGTACGCCCCGTCAACACCCGGCCGGGTGCCCGAGACGATGCACAGTCCATCGGGGATGGCGGCGGTATTGCCCTCGATCACGACAGAGCCTTCGCCCGCGTCGCGCTCGGCCGTGGCCGCATCGCTGTCGGTCTGCTGGATGGCCTCGGTTGGCCCCGCCAGCGACAGGCGCCCGGAATGGACCGCGCGGACATCCAGCCCTGTGGCGCGCTCGACCACCTGCCAGCCGGTCTTCTCGACATCATACCAGCGCGCCCGGACGCCGCTGAACTGCGGCCGCCCGAGCTGCGGGGCAATGTCCCAGCTGTGCAGGTTGTCACCCCATGCTGCGCGGACGGCCGCGGTGTAATCAGCGTTGCGCCGGGAGAGAATGACCGTGTCGTCGACGATGCGGAAGTTGGCCCCGATCTCGCGCGCCAATCGCTCACCCATGGCGGCGAAGCTCTCGTCGCGCATCTCGAAGTAGCTGCGGGACAGGGTCCGCAGCGCGGGATCAATCTGCACATTCGCCACCTCGGCAAAACGGGCGGCATCGCGCAGGATCGTCTCGACCGTGGCCTCGTCCCAGTGGCGCTGCTGGCCCTCCTTTGCGGGACCGGTGGTGTCCATGCCTTTCGCACTGATCCGCAGGCGGCGACCCGCACCGCGGCTCCCCGAGGACTTCACCTCGTCCACCGTGCCGCGAAACACCTCGCGCAGGCCTTGGCCCTGCCAGCCGAGGCTGATGGCGACCTTCGCCCCCTTGCGGGGCAGGACGATCTGGCCAGAGGTGTCATCGATCTCGAGATCGGCACTGTCGGTGTGGGTGCCGACCTTGTCCGCGACCCGCAGGCTCAGCAGCACCGGGAGCAGCGCTGTCGTGATGTTTGTCCCGGCGACCGTGACGTTGAACGCTGCGCGCATGTCCCCCTCCGCTGTTACCAGAGCCGGATCGGCGCGAGGACCTGCGCCGGATCGGGCGACGGGTCGGGGGCCGGGACCGGCAGCAGGACCGACGTGCCTAGGGGCAGGATTGCGCCATGCGCGGCAAGCCCGGGGTTCATCTCGTAAATCCGCTCGACGAGACCTGGCATGGCGCGGTGGAAGCGCCGCCAGACGATCAGGGAGATTGTGAGGCCATCACCCTCTACGGTGATGCGTTCGGTGATGTCTGTCATGTCAGCTCCGGCAGAAAGACCCGCGCCAGGCGCGCGAAGAAGGTGGTGGCAGCGGGCGGCGCGCTGCGCGCAACCTCGATATCGACGTCGATCACGCGGCCGACCCCGCCTGCGCCCAGATGGCTGGAGCGCTCCGTCACGGTGCGGATCACCACCCAGCCCATGACGGCGCCGTCACCGCGCATCATGTAGTGCGGCGCGCCGGAGGCCCGGAGGGTGTAGAGCATGTCCAGCTCCGACAGCCCGCCGAATGTCTCGGGAAAGAGCCTGGCCTTGATCGTCCAGGTCTCCGGACCCTCGCCCACGAACTCGAGCGGGGGGCGAGCGCCCAGCACCGGCTTTTCGGCAAAGCCGGCGGCGTGGCCGTGGTCATAGCTGCCCGCATTGAACGGCACGACTTCGAAGCGCAGCGGTCCCAGCATCATCAGCATCACGCAAACCTCATGCCTGTGTCGGCAAACACACCGCGGAAGGCCTCGCGCACCTCGTCGCGCATCTGCCGCCCGATCTCCCGCGAGAGCAGGGCGGGATCGATCCGCTCGGTGGTGCTGATGGTGGGCGAGATCACGATGTCGCCGACCGTCACAGTGATCGACGCAGGGCTGGATGCTGCCGAAGCAGATGATGCAGTCGGAGCCATCGGCTCCTCGCCGGTCGGATGCACATAGCCGTTTCGACTGGCCGTGATCAGCTCGGGGCCATCTTCGCCCACGAGATAGGTCCCACCCCGGCTGATCGGGCCCCCCTTGGCGCGCTGGCCGTCCAGTTCTGGCACCGCGGCAGCCGGGGCTGCAGGCAGGGCTGCACCCGGTGTCGTGCCGGGGCGATTGAGCCCGCCAAGCTCCAACGATAGGGCACGCGCACGGGCCAGTGCTGCATCGATCGATGCTGTGCTGACCTCAGGGGTCGCGCTGGTGTCGCCCAAGACGCGCAGAGCATTGGTGATCTCGGCTGCACGGGATCGGCCTTCGGTCAGGTCTGCTTCTACGGCCGCAAGATCCTCCTGCAGCAGCGACAGGTCCCGTTGCAGCGGTGCCGCCAGCGTTGGCCCCATCGGGCCATTTTGATCGATCTGTGCGATCTGCGCCTGCACTCCAGCCATCTCCTCTTGGAGCTGACCTGCGTAGGTGGAGAGATCATCAAGATATTGCTGCGTCGGCACGTCACCCGCCGACCGCGCGGCCATCAGGGCTTCGGCAGCGGCACGACGGTTATCATCCAGCGCGCCGAGCGCGCCTTGAGAGGGCGGCGCCGGGACGGCCTGGGTTTGCACATTTCCCTCGTCCTCTCCGATCAACCACTTGAGCCAGCCTGGGGGCTCGCCAAAGTCGATCAGGCTGGACAGGTCGATCCTGCCGATGGCCGAGAGGATGCGCCCCGGGATCCCCGTGACCCAGGCCAGAAAGTCATCAAATGCCTGCACCGCCCCGTCCTTGAGCCGCTGGATCAGGGTGGCGCCTGCCTCGAGCACCTCTGGCGGGATTTCCCCAAAGAGACCGCGCAGCAGCCCCATGACGACGTCGGAATAGGCATGCCAGGCAGCACCGATGCCGTCAAAAACTGCGTCGACGATAGAGCTTGCCACACGGCCCCAATCCACACCCGGACCATCGCTGGCAAGCCAGGCCGCAACACCTGTCCAGATCTCGGTGAAGGTCTCGTAAAGAAGCCCGCCCACCACACCGATCAAGCGACCGACACCGGCGCCAATCGTCTCGCCCACCGCGCCCCAATCCACCGTCACGGTCGAGGCCCAGTCATGGACAGCCCCATACGCACCGGCCATCGCCTGCACCAAGGCCGCGCCAAGGCCGTAAGCAACCTGCGGCACCCCAAGCACGATGTTCGCCGCGACCTGCGACCAGTCAATGTCGAGGCCGCTCGCGAACGTCGAGACCGCCGCCCACGCGCCACCAATCGAACTGATCACCAGTTCCCCAAGGCCGCTCAAAACCGCAAGCATGCCGCTGGCCACAGCAGCACCAACGCGGCCCCAATCCAGATCACCCGCATAAGACGTGATCGATGCCCAACCGGACCGGAGCGCCGCAATGGCCGCATGCGCCAAATCCGCTGATAACGCGCCGACAGACGTGCCCGCATCAGCCGCCAAACCCCGGAGGTCCAGGTCCAGACCCGCACTCCAAGATGTGACACGTGACCAGGCTTCCGACAGCCCATTCACCAAACTGTCGACGATTTGCCTGCCCGCGCTGCGCGCCTGCGCCAGCGCCGCCTGCGGATCAACAACCAGATTGGACAGGAAGTCGCGCAGGCCAGATGCAGCTCTCGCAAGACCCGCCACCGCACCGGCCGTCGCAGTCCCTGCAGCCGACCCCCAGCGCAGCCAAAGATCGGGATCGATCGGCCCCGTCAGCCGATTGAACCACGATAGAGCGTCGCCCACGAGGTCGTTGAACCTCTCGATGGCAGGGCTGGCCGCGCTCATGGCCTCCGAGAAGGACGTCTTGAACGCATCGATGCCCGCTTTGACGCCCTCCCAATTGTTGCTCAGGAACGACAGGGCCGCGCCAACCGCAAGAAGGGGTCCGGCGCGTGCAACCAGGAACAGGCTGCGGAAGCCTGCAGCCAGCAGGTTCAGAGCGCCGCCCCGGCCCAGCAGCCCGACAAAGGTCAGGCCAGCGAGGGCGCCCTTGAGCGCGATGAACCCCGCAATCGATCCGACAATCGCCGTGGTCACTTCCGGATAGCTGGCAGCAAACTCGGAGGCCGCAACGATGATCGGCGCAATCGCCTGTCCGAGGCGGACGAGGGCCGGGATAAGCGCGTTGCCGATGCGGATTTTGAACTCGTCCAGCAGGCTCAAGAACCGCTGAAGGTGGGAATTGAACGTGTCGTTCTGTGCGGCGAACTCCGCAAAGGCCGAGCCCGCATACTGGGATTGGTCCCCCACCATCGCCAAGGTGCCCTCGATCAGATCAAGGTTTGTCAACAGCGGGCCAAGCGCCCGGGCCTCGCTGCCAAAAAGGTCCGTGGAGATGGCCGCCTGCTGTTCCGCGGGCAGCTGCGCAATCCGGCGCAGGACATCCGTTGTCGTCTCGACGGCGTTCTCCTGCATGGACCGGGCGACCTGCTCGGCATCAAGGCCGAGCGCCTGCAGCGCGTCCCGTTGCGACCCGGTGGCGGATGCTCCGCGCGTCAGGGCCGCCCCCATGTTCCGGAAGGAGGTGGCGGCCACATCGGACTGCGCGCCTGCAGCCAGCATCGCCGAGGCAAAGGCGGCGGTCTGCTCGGCGGTAAAGCCGAACATGGTGGCCTGCGCGCTCACGCTCTGCACCACGCTGAGAATGTCTGCAGCACTTGAGGCCTGGCTGTTGGACAGGTGGTTCATCGCGTCCGCGAGCAGGATGGCCTCGTCGACGGAAAGACCGAGTGCTGTCATCATGTTGGCCATCGCGGTGCCGGATTGCTCGGAGCTGATATCGAAGGCGACGCCGATCTTGGCGGCCGCAGCCGTAAACCGCGTCAGGTCCGCTCCTGCGATGCCGGCTTGGCCCGCGGCGGCTGCGATCTCCGCCAGCCCATTGACGGCAAACGGGATCTCCCGTGAGAGCCGGAACAGCTCGTTTTGAAACGCCTCAAAGGCTTCGGGTGTCGGAAAGTCGACAACCTTTGCCACGCTGGCCATGGCCGCCTCGAACTCTGCCGCGGTCTGGATCGGACCTGCGATGGCCGCGTGCAGCGTGGCGTAGCTGCCCGCGACGTCGATCACCCCCAGGCGGGCCCTGTCCAGTGCATCTGCATTGCGCGAGAGCGCCAGATCAAGCCGGTCCGACAGACCGAGGCGCTGGCCATTTGCCTCTCGTATCCGGTGCGTGATCCCGGCCAGGGAGCCTGCGGCCCGCCGGGCGGGTTCGGTCACCCGGTCGATCAGGGAAATGATCAGCTGCGACGTCAGAACCGACATGGCTTACCTGCGCTGTGCGCCGGCCAGACGCCGGGCTTCGTTGTGCCAGAGCACGACCTCGGACCAGTCCATGTGCTCGAAGGCGGTGATGGGGGTGTTCAGCCAATGGGCGGTTTCGGCAATGACGGAGCGCCAGTCCCGTGCGCCTTGGCCTGGGGGAAAAAACCGGCGACCTCCTCCGAGAGCTTGGTGAAGTCCTCGGCATCGAGCTCCTCGATCACCTCGGGCGGCAATCCCGTCAGGGTGGCGGCCATGACAATGCCCTGATCGAGCTTGTCTTTGATGCCGTCCAGTGCGGCGTCCATCGCCTTGAGGTCCTTGACCTTGGGGCGGGTGATCGTGACCTCGGAGATCTCGCGGTCCTCGACGGTGACGGGGTAGTGCAGGCGAAGCGTTTTGGTCTTGGGGGATGTCATGGGTCACCTTGTGGTCTGGGTGTGCAGGTGTGGCGCAGTGCTGACACCACGCATCACATGTTGGTTACGGTCTTTGAGTTTGTTTGGCTTATTGCCCCGGGCCCAAGGGCGTGACCTCTGGGGTCATCGGGGTCATCACAGGCCGCCGGGGATGCGCAGGATCGCGCGCTCATCCGCGTTTTGCGACACGCCGTTGACGCGCCAATCCGATGTGAAGAAGTCCCAGTAATAGGTCTCCGTGCCTTCGAAGTGCAGCTCGTAATGCAGGATCTCCGAGATCGTGTAGTCAAAGCCCTGCATCTCGCCGCGCTGGAACGCTTCGGGGCTGGCGGCACCGAGGCGACCTTCAAGCACCGCCTTGGCCTCGATGGCAGCACCGCTGCGCTTGTTGCGGATCACGCCGTAGGCTGTGAACTTCTTGCGCGCGCTGGCGCCAAGGCCGAACTGGGCCAGCAGGTCCGGGTCCCAGCCTGCCAGCTTGAAGCTGGCCTCGAGCTTCTGGATGCCGACCGCCACCTCGATCTGGACGCGCGAGCCGCCCGGCTGGTGGTCCTGATAGGCTTCCTGCAGGTTGGGCAGCTGCAACTCGGTCAGGGTGAGGTGCTTGGAGGCGGTGGGGTCGTCATCGCCGCAAAAGAGGTTTGCGGCCTCCATCAGGTATATCGTGCTCATCTGAGCCTGTCCTTTGTGTTGGGGGAGCGATCATCCGGGCGGGGCAGTCTCGTCGCCAGAGGTGTGCCGGGTCAGCCTGTCAGGGTGGGATGCTTGAAGGCGGTGGTATCATCACCACGGCAGTAGGGATTTGCTGCCCGCATGAGGCATATATTCTACATTTGGACGTCTGCTTGCTGACTGCCGGGTCAGCCGGAGATGGTGCCGACCTGTGCCAGCAGCTCGTCGAGCATGGTGTCGAGCGCCGGGCGATAGCGGGCGGACTGGATGCCGAGGTAGCGCAGGACCGGGGCTTCCTCTGCCGCGAAAGTGACGGTGAAGCGGCCCTGGCGCAGCTCTTCTGGGCTGTTCTGTGCGGGTAGGAACTTGACCTCGAAGCCCAGAATGTCGCCATCGGCCTTGAGGTTGCGCAGCGCCGTTTCCATCGTGTTCAGAACGGCCTGGATGGTCTGGCCGGTGATGTTGAAGCGGCCGAGGTAGAACCGCAGCGTGCGCAGCAGCATCAGGTGGATGTAATCGCGCCCGCGGGTGACGTTGTAGAACCGCCAGAGGTCATCTTCGCCCGCGTTGTCGGTGCCGACAAAGATGAAGCCGCCCTGACCGATGGCGCTCTCGACGCCCATCTCGCCGCGCAGCAGGATGCCGATATTGGCCGCGAGCAGGCTCTGGCCCTCGGTGGCGCCATCGGTGAGCGAGAAGGCAATCGGGCGCGAGGGTCCGACGATGCCCTGCACCGGCTGGTTGGCCCAGCTGTGGAAAGGCCGGCCCTCGAAGGCGTGATCCCGCCGTACGCCTACACCAATGACCGCCGGGGAGAGCGGCTGGACCACGGTCACGCCGCCGTCCAGCACGCGCACCGCAGGGTCCACCGGGATCAGGCGATAATGCGAGATCGTCTCACGCCAGTCGAGCGCGTCCTGCATAGTGGTGGCGGGGCCATCGACCACCGCATGAGCCAGCAGCTTTTCGCAGATCGGGGGCAGCGCCGCGCAGACGGGGTTTGCATCACCCCCCATGCGCTGGCTGGTAAAGCCCGGGGCACAGATCAGGCGGGGCGTGACGCCCAGCTCAGCAGGTGCGTTCAGGAACGCGCTGAGGCCGGTGGTGACACCGTCACCGACGATGTTGGCGAGGGTTTCGTCGATGGCGCTCGCTCCCTCGCCGTCGGCGACACGCACCACGATAATCTTGGCGGCCGCCTGAAAGGCCCCAAGCTGGGCGTTCACAAGCATAATCGCATCGCGCAGGGTGCCTGCCGCGCCGAGGGCGGTGAGCTTGGTGGCGTCGTCGGAATAGAGAAACACGGGCGTGTTCAGCGGGAATGCTGAGGCGTCCGCGTCAGCCGCGGTGCCGATGATACCGACGACGGACATGTCGCTGGCGACAGGCGGCCGAGGCTCATTGTCGATCCGCTGGATCGACAGGCCAAAGGTAGGGTCAGACATGGGGGATGTCCTTTGCATTTATGGAACCGGACAGGCGCCATGGAAGGTTGGAATGGGGTTTGCAGATAGGCTTGGCTGCTTCTGCGTGTCGAAGAACCGACACGCCGTCGAAAAACCGACACACAAAAATCGACACTCAGAGGTCCGCAGACGGATCAGTGCCGCGCGACAAACCGCGTGAGAACCTCTTCAAGTTTGTCGCGCTGCGGATCAGCCGCTGCGAATGGCAGTGTTGCGCTCTGCGGTGACAAAGCCATTGGCTTCGAGATAGGCGAGCCCTTCGGTGACATCCGCGCTGGTCAGGTCCACGTCCTCCGCGAGGGTCAGCATCAGCAGGAAGTCGGCGACCACCGGGTCTGTAGCCTCGGCGGCACGCAGCGCGATGCGCTCGGCTCGGGTGAAGCGGCGCAGGAAGTCGAGGCGCGAGACCACCGTGACGGGCTCGGGCGGCGGGGGTGCTGCGGCTGCAACAGGGGCTGCGGCCTCGAACTTGCGACCGGTTTTGACAAAGCCCGGTTCGACCGCGTCCGACACCTGCACATAGTCTCCGTGCAGCGCGGGGTGGATGCGGCCCTTCAGGGTGTCCAGCACCTCGATGACGGTGTCGTTCACGACTTTTGCAAACTTGCTCATGAAACTCCCCTTTACAGGATCAGCGCGTATTGAAGGATGATCAGCCCGTCGCCGCCAAAGCCGTGGCCGGTCCCGGTACCAAACTGATAGCCAGACCCACCACCACCACCTGCGTTGCCGCCGTGACCGCCTGCGGAATACTGGCCAGCGCCGCCGCCACCGCCGAGAATGCCGCCGTTTCCGGCGACCATGTAGGCATGGCTGGCAGAAGAGCTGTAGGACATCGCGCTGCCGCCCCCGGCACCGGGTCCGCCATTCCCGGCATTGGTGCCCGCCATTTCAGAGGATTGCTTCGTTGCGGCATTGCCGCCGCCACCTCCGCCGCCGAGCAGGATCAGGTTGGGATCAAAGATGGCAAAGCCGCCGCCGCTTTCGGCTGCAGACACATCGATGGAATTGTTGGAATAACTGTTGGCGCCTGCGCCGCGTCCGCCACTGCCGAGCAAGCCTGCGCCGCCTTGGCCGCCATAGGAGTAATAGGTGCTGCTCTGAGCGGCGCTCATGCCCAGCCCTGCCGTTCCAGCTCCACCGGCGCTGATGTTCGATGTGTAAGGACGTGTGCCGGGGAATGAGATGGAGGCACCGCTGCCGCCGGTATAGGTTGTGCCAGCCCCGCCAGGATGACCGTTCCTGTCACCATCAGGATGTGGGGCCGCGCCACCACCGCCTCCAGCACCGCTCGACGAGCTGTAAGAGCCCGTTCCTCCATTGCCGCCACGCCGGTTGATGTCACCACCAACACCGTTGCCCCCGGAGCCACTGCTCCGAGAACCGCTATTGCCGCCCGTTGCGGAGAGCAACGCTCCGAAGGACGAGGTGCCGCCGACGCCGTTATATCCTTGGGACCCAGCCCCAACAGTCACGGTGATGGTCCCCCCGATGGTCAGCTCGGCTACGGGAACTTCCGACAGTGCAAGGCCACCGCCGCCACCGCCATATCCATTGCCGGTCCCGCCGCTATTGACACCGCATGCACCCCCGGCCCCCCAGACGCGCACAATCAGCGGCACCTCGGGGTCGATGGTCTCGGGGATTTTCCAACCGTAGCTTCCGGCTGCGTTGAAGATCTTGATCTGGTTGCGGGGGCCACCGCCACCGCCCGCCGTCATGTTCGCCGGGTTAAAGACCGTGCGCATTTTTGCTTCCTTTCATGTTCAGGTTAGATCAGCGCTGAGACGCCCCAAGCGGTCAGGGCGACCGTGTCGGTGTCGGCCTGCGCGTAGAGCCGGTCGCCCGGTCCGAGGATCAGCGCGGTGCGGTAGAGGATGCCGCCCGGGTTCAGCGCGACGGCGTGCTCGAAAGTGTGTTTGGGCTCGAGCACGATATCGATCCCAGTCTCGCCGGTGGCTGTGCCCGAGCTGAACGACACCGTTGGGGGTTCCGAAAAGCCTGTGCCCGGGTTGGTCAGAGTCAGGCTCAGCACGGCAAAGGTCAGCACGAAGGTCGCGCCAGAGCCTGACCCGCTGCTCACCGGTGCAGGGCTCTCTGGGAGAACTCCGTAATCTCCCCCGGAGGTCAGCTCAGCCGCCTGAATGGCGCCCGCGCCGTCCACGTCGGTGACAGTGATCACCGCTGCCGTCTGATCTTCCACGGCCACCGAAAGTGCGTCGCCAACGGCGTAGCCGGTGCCCGCGTCGGTGAGGGTGATGCTGTCTGCCGTCATGCGGGCTGTGGCCGTGGCCCCGGTGCCGCCACCGCCCTCGAGTGTCACGTCCGGGATGGCGACATAATTTGTACCACCGTCGGTCAAGGCAATCGAAGTCACACGCACAGCATCACGCGAGGCCGCATAAAGTGTCACGGTGGACACTTCCGAGCCGGTGTTGACCGCGTTGATGTTGAAGGTGGTCCGCCGCCCGGTGGGGATGGTCAGGACCTCCACCGCCGTGTCCGCGGCACTCATCTGGTTTGCAAGGATGCTCATGGGCCTGGTCCTCAGAGTTGATTGAAGAAGAAGGAGGTGGCGGTCAGGCCGGAGGCGGTCGCCACCGCTGCCAGCGCCGTCTCGGTGACCTCGGCCACAGCGCCCTCGGTGGTTTCGGCGACCGCTGCCAGAACCGCGTCCCGCTCGGTTACGATCGCCACAAGCGCAGCACCTTGCGCCTCCGCGATCGGTGGCAAGGCTGCCGTCCCCGCCGCGTTGATGCTGCTGAAGTGGTTGGCCATCGCCGCATCCGCCGCTGCCAGCGCATCCGCGATGGCCTGCAAGGCGTTGTCCCGAGACGTCGCGACCTCAACAGAGACCGCAGCGCGCTGTTCCTCGCCGAGCATCTCCACTTCGATGGCGGTGGTCTTGCCCGCGATGCGCTCAAGGGCCGTGCCCAGCATCGCGAGGTCTTCGGCCGTTGCCGTCTCCGAGGACGCCAGCGCCTCGATCTTGGTCTTGAGGGCGCTCAGCGCGCCCCGCAGCAGGATGTCCGTCATGGGGTCCTCTTGAGTGTCGTATCAAATGTCCGATGTTGCGCTTGGGCGGTGCTGCGTGTCGTTCAAGGGGATGGCGGGGTACGCAGGTATCCACGTCCGCGCCGTCACAGTTTCAGTCCTATGAAGTCGTGCACCCAGCGCCGCCGGGTCTCGGCGATCTGAGCCGTGACGTCCGCGTCAGCTGCGACCAGCGTGGTGCGCAGCCGCTCGATGTCCGCCTGCATCGTGTTGTCAGGATGGGGGAGCGGGTAGCCCCGCCCGGAGGTGCGCTCGTCCCGGGTCACGCCTTGTGTGGTTGCCGCATTGCTCATGGGTCACCGCCTCACTTGAGGATGGCGCGCAGGGCGCTGGCAAAGGGCCGCGCCGCCGGGGTGCCCGACAGCGCGATCTTGATGCGGGTCACGTTGGCGGCCCCGACACCGGAAAGTCCTGCGCCGACATAGTGCCGCTCCTCGGCCCCATTCTCGATCGGCTGCCCGCTCTCCAGCGTCAGCTGCGACCACCCCGCATCCGTCTCGGCAAATACCGCCACGCCAGCCCCGGGCGGGATCAGCGTGTCGAGATAGACCGAAACGTCGAAGGACGCCGCCGCCGGGATCGCCCGGCTGACATACTCTGCCTCCGTGGCCAGCGCGCCGTTCAGCACCTGCACGCCGGGGAAGAGAACCGGTGTGAACCGCTCCGAGCCCGAGAGCACCGCCTCCACGCTCAGCCTGTCCGACACGCGCGCCGCCAGATTGAGCGCAGCGCCTTCCGTCATGCGGAACACCTGGCCCCCGCTGTCGCGCAGCACGAAGGTCACATCGGTCTCGGACGACATGCGCTCCACACCCGCCAGCGCGATGAAGTCGGTGCTCTGCGAGACCGTGATCTCCCCAAGCGCCACCGCCCGCGTCGTCTCGGTGAACCGTGCCGCCAGCAGCCGGAACTTCAGGTCCCGCTCCTGATGCGGAGTCCAGGTCGAGGCGTTGGAGGAGGACAGCAGCACGCCGATCCGGTAGGGTTGCGCTGTTACCCAGGTTTCTGTCTCGGCGTCATATTTGCCCAGCTCCGCCACCCGCAGCGCGTGGTCCGGATCATCGGTCAGAAACACCAGCGCGTATTCGCGCCCCGCCCGCAGCAAGGTCGGATCAAACGCCACACGGGTTGGACCACCCAGCGTCACTGTCGCCATGTCGACCTCGCTCGAGGTCACGACAGTGTCGTTCGGAAACCCGACCGTGGTCTCGCGGATTTGCACGATCGTCGGCGCATCTGCGCGGCCGATCGCGTCGAACCAGACGTCGAGCCCCGCCACCACCGTGTCCACATCCAGCACAAGCGTCTGCGCCAGCGGGTCCCACCGGCGGGGAGGCCGCGGTGGCGGAGGAGGTGGCGGCGGGCTCCAGCGCACCGTCCGCCGCGTCGTGACACTGCGGAAGGTGTTGGTGATGATCGTCCCGTTGGCGGTATACGTGCTTTCGCCGAACGATCCGGCCTCGCCAAGAAAGGTCACGCTCTTGGACCCGGTGGGCACGCCGGGCGGGATCGTGAAGGCGGAGGTGAGCACACCGGCCGCGTCTGCCACCGGTGCAGGGTCTGGCGTCACGTCGAGCCCGTCGAATGCCACCCGCAGCAGCGCCTCGTTCGGGTCCATGCCGCGCAGCGTGAAGCCAACGGAGCGCTGGCGGATGTCCAGCGCGGCGCGCGAGGTGGAGGACACAAGCTCGGTGCTGGTGGAGACCGAGGTGCGGGACAAGCGCCCCGAGCCCGAGGTGAAGGCCCGGGTGATGGCGGAGGTCCATTGCGTCTCGACACGGGTCCAGTTGTCCACCGACGGCACCAGGGTGACCGCCGCCGGCACCGGCTCGAAGTTCATGTAGGGGTTGATTTTCATCGCCCGCGTGCTGGCCAGCTGCTCAAGCACCGGCGTCAGCTCATAGGCGAGCGTCCACGTCGCCGAAGCTCCCTCTGGCGGTTCCTGAACCGCCGCCGTGATCGGCAGGGTCAGCTCGCCCCACAGCACCGCCGCGCTCTGCGGGATGCCCTGATCGCGCAGGTCGTCGTCGAGGAACGGGTCGACAAACACCCCGAGCTTTGAGGTGGGATCGGTGATGTTGGCGTCATTGCGCAGCCGTTCGATGGCGACGAGCTGGAACAGGCTGCTGATCTGGCGTTGCATCGCGGCAAGGTCCGCAAAGGGCACGGCCCGGGTCGCGGTGTTGCGCACCAGCGGCACCCGGTCGGCAAACCAATCCAGCGCCACCTCCGCCAGAGGCAGCACGCCGCCCGGCACCTGCGGAGGCTGCGGGTTGAGCGTCTGCGACACGCCGCGCACCCGCGAGAGCTGACCACCCGCGCTCATCACCAGCGCATCGACGCGCGGCAGCTTGTAGGCATAGTCGATGAACACCGTGGTGCCGGTGACAGCGCCCGAGACGGTCACGGTCTCATCCGTGACAGCGTCCGGCTGGATGCTATCGATGTAGCGATAGGTCACAGAATAGGTTGAGCCCGGCGCAGGTTCTGCGCCGCCCGGGGACCAGTCGATGCGCCCAGCCGAGACCACGTAATCCACCCCTTGCGTATAGGCGGTGCCGCCTTGCGACACGCTGAGGACCGCAACCACCGTGCTGTTCGCAAGCGGGTCCGATGCTCCGGTGAAGGCGCCATGGGTGACGGTCTCGGGGGTCTCGCGCGTGATCGTGACGTCCGTGACCTCGGCGATGGGGGCGAGATTGACCGGGATCACCGCGGTGCCGGTGCCGCCATCGGCAAAGCCATGCGGCTCGGCATTTACCGCCCGCAGGTCCGGATCGACGGTCCAGCGGAGACGGGTGGATTGCGGGCGCTCCACCTTGAGCCCGCCGACATTGCCGACACCTTCGGCCAGCGAGAAGACGTACTCCGCCGCCGCATCGTCGCGGGTCAGATAGGTGAGCTCCAGGCCATTGGCGACATAGGAGCCATTGGCCTCGCGGTCATAGCGCGCCACGGTTTGCAGCACCGCGTCGAGCTCGGGGGGCTGGATCTTGCTGTCGAGTGTGCCATTGGTGACGGTATAGATTGCATGGAAGGCCCCGGTGCCGCCGTCGTTCTGATTGCCGCTGTCCCAGCCCCAGAGGATCTGCTCCTTGCGACGTGCGGCGCCGGGTTCCTGATAGTTGCGGGTGCCCAGGGCCGGATCGCGCAGGGCTGGGTCCTCGAGCTGGGTGACGATGGTCTCGACAAAGCGCACGCCGAGGGCGACCGTCCGGTCAACCGGGATCACGAACGTGGCCGCACCAACAGGGCGGGCTGCGCCGCGCAGGTAGACGATGCCGGAGGCCAGGTTGACCTCACCTGTGGCGGGATCGACGGAGACGTCGCCATCGCGGATCAGGTCGCCTTCCTTGAAGATGGCGTCGCCGATCCTGGCGAGGCGGTCCGCGAGCCAGGTCTGGACCTCGTTCAGCTCGCGGCTTTGCAGGCCGTCGCCGGCGCGGAACATCAGCTCTGCATAGCCGGAGGCCGAGTTGTAGAGATTGTAATAGCGGTCAAGCGCCACGGGTGGGCCTCCTGATCAGAACGTGACCACGAACTCGAAAGTCTCGCGGGTCGAGGGTTGGCGGATGATCGGGACGGTGTTCTGCACGATCAGCAGGATCCCGGGATCGGTGATGGCGGCGGGCTCAAAATACCGCAGCCCCGCCGGCAGGGCGGCATCGGTGGTGGTGCCGACAAACAGGCCTTGCTCGCGGATCACCGCATCGGGGGCATCCCCGAACTCGAAGCGCACCCGCACGAAGAGGTGATTGGTGGGTGTGGCCGACAGCGTGAAGCGGCCGGTGGGGGCGACAATGGCGCCTGCATCATCCGCGACGACAAATGCCACTTCGTCCACCGCGCGGCGGCCGAGCTCGCCCAGCAGGGAAGTCTGAGTGACGTCCGGCGGGGGTGTGTCGATGGTATAGTCCACGTGGACAGCCGCCTCGGCGGGGATGCCCCCTGTCACGATCCGTGCGATCCGGCCGGTCGAGCTGTCCACGGTATACTCTGTCCCGGCCGCATAGGTTGTGGTTCCATCCGCAGAGGCAAGCGCCACGCCTGAGACGTAGGCGTGAGGCAGCTGCAGCACATCGTTTGCGCCAAACGTCAGGGTCACTTGCGGGGCGGTGCTGTCCCATTCGCTGTTGCCTGTGCCCCAGGCAAGGTGGAGCGGGCGCTGGCGGATTGCGTCCGCCAGGGCTGCGCGCCCCGAGCGCGTCATGATAGCCATTCAGGCCTCCTGTTAGGTGTTTTCGGTTTTGTGCATGGCCCCGACGAGCACCTGCACCTCGGACCAGGGTTGGTTCACATGGTAGAGCGGCAGCCAGAACTGCCCGGCGTAAGCCGCGTCGCTGGTAACATCGGTGACCCGTGTCGGTGATGCGGTTGGGTCGTAGAGACCAGGCAGCAGTGCCCGAGCCGGGCACGTTGGCATCAGAGCGAGACCGTCGCCCACCGCCCGCGCATCAGCGCGCTTCACTTGACCCGGTGTGAACCGGTCTAGGTCGGCGACCCGCGCGTCTGCACGCAGCACATCGCGTACGCGGACCGCCACCTCGTAGCTCTTGGCAGCAAGCGCCCGCGCGGGCTGCGCGTCCCAGACCGGCGGGAGCTGGCGAACAGTCTCGGAAAGGCGGTAAACCTGTGACCGGCCGCCGAAGGCGTGGGTGCGCAGCACATGGCTCCAGCGCGCAACGACCATGGTCGCAGGCGCTAGGGCGGACCCTGCGGAGCGTCGCTCGAACATCTCCGTGCGCTGGATGCGCCGCACCTCTGCCGGAGCGCCGGAGACCGCAGCCTCCTCGGAGAGCCGCCTGCGCCCCGCGTAGAACACCCAATCCACCGGGGGTGTTCGGCTGTTGGTATCCCCGAGGCGCATTCCCTCCGAAAGCACCATCTGCGCCCGCTGGAACCTGCGCACAGGCTCGAAGTCGGCAGGCACGTCCGGAACCCCGTCCGTGTTGGCCAGCGTGAACAGGTGCGCGTGATAGATGAACGGGTTGGGCGTCGCCCGGTCGTCGTCGAGCCTGCTGTCCGACAGAACAAACCGACCCGGCAGGAACGCGCGCCCGACATGGTCGACGAAGATCCCTGCATGTGTCGGCACCTCCGGCGCGGGCACAGTCGCGGGAAACACGCGCCCAAACGACAGGCGCGTCTGCCCGTCTGTGTGACGCACGCCGCTGTAATCGCTGAGCAGCCCGTCACCGAGCCGCGTGTCGTCCAGCTTGATCCGCCGCAGGTCGTAGCCGTGAAAGATGCGCGCCAGTCGTGATCGCGCCGGTGCCGACAGGCGCGCGAGCGCGATCAGATCGTCGATATCCTCAAGCGGTGGCACTGCATTCGTGTCGATCTGAAACGCGGCGAAGTGCTGCCCGGGCTCCTCCTGGAAGACCTGAACCCCGTCCAGATCGCGCCACGAGAAGGCAAGGCGCAAGGCCTCGGGCGTCCCGCGCAAGCGCTGCCAGCGAATACCCTCCCGCAGTGCCCGTTGCGGGTCACTCAGATAGGGGAGGATGTCTCCCAGGCCGTATTCCCAGATCAGCCAGGGCACAAACGGATCAAAGCCGTCGAGCTTGGCCCGGGCGTTGGGCCGGATGGCCGGGGCGCGGGCATCCAGCGCCGTCGCGGCCTCCATCGCGCGCTCAAATGTGGTCGCCCCCGGTGGGAGTAAAGATGGGTCTACAGCCAGACCCACAGGTGGCTCTGTCATCGGTCACGCCCGCCGAACGTGATCTCGACCGATCTCAACGCCGCACACTGCTCCTCGGTAATGATCGTATCACCAGATGGAAAGGCCAGCTCGACCCGCTGCACCCCCGAAGGGTGGAGTTGCGCGTTGATCCAGGACCTGGTCAAATCCCAGCCAAGCCCGCGGGCCGCCGCAAAGCGCGCGGGGAAGTCGACGCGCAGCTGCTCGATCACCTGAGCGGGGGTGTCGGGATAGAGAAAGACCGTGGCGGCCACATCCACGGGCACGATGCTGGCCGAGACCACCTCGACCGTGTCGGTCAACACGCGCACGTCGTCGCGCAGCACAATTGCCCGCACAGTCGTGAGCAGGTCCTCGGACGACGCCCCGTCGCCCTCGGCCGAGAGCACGGCAATCCGCACGATGCCCGCGCTTGGGGAGGAGACCGCCGCGTCGGAGATCCGCTCGTCCGCCGTCAGGGCCCAGTACCGGTAATGCGCGGCACCTCCCGCGTTGGACCAGCCCTGGATCCGCTGTTGCACCCGCAGGCGCAGCGCGGTGTCGGTCTCGTCCGTCAGGCGGGTGACGCCATAGAAGCTGGCGAGATGATCAAGGTCGGTGGTCCCCGCAAAGGCCAGCAGGTTGGCACGCGCCGCGTCATTGACCCGTTGCCGCAGCAAGAGTTCGCGATAGGCGCAGACCTCGAGCAGCTTGCGCGCGGGCTCGCTTTGCAGGTCGATCACCGGCACAATCGGCGGAAAGCGCGCCACCAGATCGTCGCGCATCGCCCGCAGGATGACCTCAAAATCCAGCTCCTCGATGACGCCCGGAGCCGGGAGTGAGGACAGGTCGATCGTGCTGATGGTGCTCATGCCGTTCCCTTGTCTGCAATCGCGAGACCGACCTCGTCGGCGTCAATGACCAGGCTGCGCAAACCGGCGGAGGTGGGATCGCCCAGCAGGGCTCGGGGGCGATACTCGCCAGAGATCGACAGGCGCACAACCCCGTCCCGGGTGACATCCTTCAGTCCAATCTCCGTCACCTTGAACCGGGGCTCCCATTGCTCGATCGCCGAGGTGAAGGCCGCAAGAAACAGCGGTACCTCCGACCTGTTGATCTGCCGCCCGAGCAGAGTGGGCACAAACGACCCGTACCATTCGCGCATGACGCGCGCGCCAAACCGCGTCGTGAAGATGTCCTGCAGGGACTGCACCACATGCGACCAGCCCATGAGCGTGCCCCCCGTGGCCGCGTTCAGGCCAACCGAGGGGGTGTTGTAGGTGGGGTCCATTGGTCGGCGTCCGGTTACTTCTTCGCGTCCTTAGGGACGGTTTGCTGCGGGTCCTTGTCGGGCTCGCCGTCGGTCGGCGGCGCGGACGATTGCTCGGTCGCCTCCTTGGGCTCGCGCTTCGCGCCGTCCAGCAGCCTTAGCGTGCCAAGCCGAACCTCGTGCTCGGCCTGCTTTTCCGTCAGCGTCAGGACCGTCCCGACGCCGGTATTGTTGGTTCCGGCGACGAAACGCCCGGCTGTCTCGGTGATTGCGTAGCGTGGCATGTGAGTGATGTTCCTCGTCGGTGTAGTGTTTCGTTGTCGTTGTCGTTGTCGTTGTACGCTTGTGGTTACCAACCTAGACCCCGTGACCTGTCATCCACCTGCAAACACGTCCGGCGATCCGCCGGTGATGGCGCCTGCGTCGATGGCGTCACCGACGCGGGCAATTGAAATTCCGTTGACGAACACGGTGGCACTGCCGCCGGTGATCGGGACCGTGTGCGGGAGGCACAGTTTCCCGACGAGGCGCGTGTGCGACGCGGAGGGGGCGCCGCGGCGGGACACCCGGATGCCGTTGGCAAAGACGTTTCCGCTCCCGCCCGCAATCGTGCTCGCCCCGTCACAAGGATGGCCCGTTGCAAACGGGTCCCCGATCCGCGCCACTGCTGGCATCTGCGCCTCCGTCAGTTGAGATCGATGCGCGCGCCTGTCATCTTCACGCCCGCATCTGTCATCTCGATGCTGCTGCCGCCCGTGGAGAGCGTGATCTTCGCGGAGCTCAGCTCAAACCGCGTGCCGCCCACATCGACCCGCACCAGATCATCCGCCAGCGTCATCCGGACATTGCCATAGGTCACGACATTCTCGTCGCCCGCCTTGGACGGGCTCGGGTTGCCGCTGTGATGGGTCAGAGCCAGCGCCACCGCCTGCTGGAAATCCCCGCTGGGGGACAGTGCCGTGAGCTGTTGACCCACCGTGGGGGGCGTGTGCACGCGCAGCGCCCCCGAGAATTGCGCATAGGGCACCCAAGGCGACAGGAACCGCCCCTCAGCCCCATGGGCCGGGCCGAGGTCCAGCCGGACGCGCTGGCGCTCGGGATCCACCTCCGCCACCGTGCCGTGGCGCAGAACTCCCGCAAACCGCCGCTCCAGCTCGGCCACGCGGGAGACCAGCTCGACCAATTCGCGCACCGCCATCAGGGCGCGTCCTCGGTCACGGTGACCACGCCGGCGCTGCCGCTGATTGCGCCCATGATAAATTCCACCGGGTCCACCAAAGGCACGTCCCCCGCGCCAAGCCCGAGGCCGTCCGAGACCTCGAGCGGGACACCCAGTGCGTGCGCCGCGTGACGCCACTCGGGGACAAGCGTGCCCTCGATCTCCGCGCGGATCAGGCGCGCCAGCCCGGTCATTGCCGGATCAGCCTCCATCATTGAGACCACCTCTGCCCACACCCCGGAGTGAGGCAGCGGCGCGCCGCCAACCGGCGCGTCGATCAGATCGCATGTGAGCACAAGCTGGCGGGCCGCAAAGCGCACACCGTTCTCAGACGAGGCGCCCCGGCGCGAGAGACGCTGATGGACCCGCGGCACCAGTGTCATCCATACGCGCGCCCACGGCGTGTCGTCCCGCGTCAACGCCGAGACCACCTGATGCTCCATCAGGTCCAGCGTCAGCTCCATCCCCTCGTCTGTGTGCGGAATGGCGATGGTAATAGCTCCGCCGTCTCCGTCCTCGGCTGGAACCTCGACCCGGGCGGCAATGGCAAGCTCGATCACCAGATCACAGCGATGCGTGCCGCTGCCGAGATCGCGCCCGCTCACCTCCAGCGCATGCTCATCCGTGGTCAGCACCAGCAGCGGCTGGCGCTGCTCGGCGATCGTCTGGTCAATCGGGTCCACCGCGCTGTCAAAGACCCGCGCGCCCGCCAGTGTCCTGTCCCGCACTGCGCGCGCCGCCGCAAGGCGCATGGCCAGTCGCGTCAAGCTCATGGCGTCTCGTCCTCCAGAACGAGGATCAGGGACAGGTCCCCCATGTCCGACGGGTGGACCTCGGAGAGTGCATAGATCGGTGGGCCCTCGCGCCCGGTCAGCGTCAGCGCGTCACCCTTTTGGGGGCGCGCCACGAGTGACTGAACCGTCTCTGCTGAAAGCCAGAACGCGGCGCTCTGCGACACGATGCGCGTGCCGCCGGAAAACGCAGCCCCCGCAGAGCTGCCCTTGAGAGGGGCCTCTGCGGGCCCCGCCGAGAACACACCCGTCAAGGTGGCAACCTCGCGGGACGGATCCTCTGCGCGTTCGGCATAGGGCAGTGATGCGCGCGGTCGCAGGACAGCGACCTCTCCAAAGGCCGCGTCAATCGTACCGGAGACCTGCGCGTCCAGATCGTCAAAGAGGTTGGACATCCCGTCATCCTTTCAATGCACGCTGGATCACGTCCGCTTGCCCGGGATCAGCACCCGCGGGCGGGTGCAGTATTGCAGCGCGTTCATCTGGAACTCGAGGTTCACGCCTTTGCCGTTCTGCATCTCCCATTGCTTGCCGTAGAGGCGCTGACCCGGGGTGTTCACGGTCTCGATGTAATCGGCCGGGGCATAGACCGTGCGGAAGAGGCCAGGGACGCCCATGGGTACGAGGTGGCACTTGTCGGTCTCGATGCCGACATTCTGACCGCCGCGATAGTTCATCCAGGTAATGCCGCCGAACTCGAACGCGCCGTAGATGCCGGACGACCCCGAATTGATATACGCGTTGCGCAAGCTCGCCGCGTCGGCATAGCCCTTGTAGGTCTCGCGCACTTCCGGGTGGGCGATCAGGTCATCGAAGAAGGCATCCCCGCACAGGGCCATGATGCCCGTATAGGGCAGACCGTCCAGAATGGCGGCCATCTGGCGGATGACCCCGGCGCATCTCTTGCGCAGCGCGCCGTCGGTGGCACTGGCATTGTCGAGGTCGAAGTCCACCACCGCCTGCTGGCTTTCGCCGAATTCGGTGAAGTAGTCAAAAAGGACGGAGCCGTCTGCGTCCAGCAGCTGACCGGTCTTGAGGATGTTGAGCCGGTGGTATTCCTCGGTCAGCGCGAAGAACTGACTGGCCTCTGCGGCGCGGTCGGCGATCTTCTGCTGCAGCCGCTCGACGGCGACTTCCTGACCAAAGGCGCGCACCTGCTGGACCTCGTCGGCATAGATGGCATCGTCCACCTGGAAGTGGGGCACCTTGAGCATGCGCATGGCGCGTTTTGATTTGTCGAAGGTCTGGCCGGGACCGCCCCTTGGGCTGGCGGAGACCAGCATGCGGTTCTGTTCCTTGTCCTTCTCGATGGCAATATCCAGCGTGTCGATGCTGGTGGTCTGAAACAGCCCCATCTGTCCGATGCGGGACGGGGTGTACTTGATCTCACGAAGCGCGTCCGTGAGGCGCATGACGCTGAAGGCGTCCTGACTGAAGATGTTGAGGATCGACATGGGGGGTCCTTTACTTTTTGTGGCGTAATCCGTCGCTGCAATCGGCAAAATGCTTGCAGTTTATGCTAGCACGCATATAATCCGGCCATGAATAGCAAGCACCGCAAAACCCTGGCTGCCGTTTTTACAGACCCGGTGTCGGGCACGATCGAGTGGATGGCGGTTGAGGGGTTGCTGCTTGCGGCAGGTGCGCAGCGGATTGAGGGGCGTGGTTCGCGCGTCAGGTTTGAGAAAGATGGCGAGATCGCCACGTTTCACCGTCCGCATCCGGGCAAAGAAGCGAAACGGTATCAGGTACGAGACGCCCGTGAGTTTCTGGAGCGCATCAAGGTGACACCATGACCAACAGCATGACGTACAAAGGCTATGCGGCCCGCATCGTTTACGACGATGATGACCAAATCTTCGTAGGCCATATTGCGGGGATCACAGACCGGATCGGCTTTCATGCCGACACCGTCGAAGACCTGCGGAATGCGTTTCACGAAGCTGTAGATGATTATCTGGAAACCTGCCGGAAGATCGGGAAAGATCCGCAGAAAGCCTATTCGGGCAAGATGATGTTCCGCGTCAGCCCGGACGTGCACCGCAAAGCCGTTCTTGCGGCCGAGCTTGAAGGCAAAAGCCTGAACCAGTGGGCAGAAGATGTCTTGTCACGGGCGACTGGTTGATCAGCGCACGATGATGCCGACCGAGGCGAGGTTAGCTTGGGCTGCGGCCTTTTCGGCGGCCTGATCACGGTCGGGGTGCCAGGTCAGGATTTTACCGTTCACCTCGGCATCCCGAGTGATGGCGGCAATCGCAACATCACGCGTGGTGGCATCACAGCCATAGAGCGCAATGGCCACTGCGGCCTGGCTGCCATCGGTGGCTCCAGCAGCGCTGGCGAGGTATTTGCCGCTTGCCGTGATTTTACCCAGCACAGTGCCGGGAGCGATGATGCCCGCGCCACTTGCGATTGTGATGCTGTCTCGCGAGCGCTGGCCATTGGCCTCGGTCATCAGGAATTCGCCGGGATGCCGGCCTTCGGTCAGAACTGTCATGGTCTTGATCTCCTATTCAGCCAAACCGGGCATTGGCATTGGTGACGGCTTTGGCCCAGCCGGCGATGCTGCGCTCGGCGCGATTGTGGAACTCTGCCGGGGTTTCCGCCCCGAGCTCAGCTTCCTGTGCAGCGCGATCCGCGATCGACGCTGACATACTGGCCTTCGGCGACGCCGCGAGGACCTTCGCCGCATCCGCGACGCTCATCTCCGTCTCGAGCGCAAGAACGCGGGCTTGCGCCTCCCGGCCTTCGGCCTCGGGTGATGTCAGGATCGCGGCAATGCGCGCCGTGGCCTCCGCTTTGCCAGCGGTGACACCAGCGGCATGGGCGTCCGTCCGCGCCGTATCCACGGCAGATTGCAGATCAGCGGGACTGATGGTGGCGGGAGTATTTTGTGCACCGGTGGTGGTGTCTGACAGGGGTATTCCGCCGCTTGGCGCTGTGTTTTGTGAAGTCTTGGTCATGGGTCCTCCCTTTCTCTGGGGGCTTGCCCCGGAGGGCGGTTGTGCAGAGGTGGCGATCACCTCGTCGAGGCTCGCCACACGGTCGGCGAGGCCTTGGGCAATGGCATCGGTGCCGAGATAGGTGCGAGCTTCCGTCGCCCGGATCGCGTCGGCGCTGATCTGTCCTGCACGCCCTTCGGCCACGAGACCGACGAACTGGTCGTAGATCTTCATCACCTCCGCCTGCAGGTCAGCGCGCACGGCGTCCGAGAGCGGTCCAAACGGATGGCCGTCCACCTTGTGGGCGCCCGCGTGAATGAGCGTCGGCTTGATGCCGCGATCCTCAAGTTCCCCCGAGCGATCAAAATGGGTCAGCACCACGCCGATCGATCCGACCATCGAGGTCGGCGAGACGATGATTTCCGATGCCGCGCTGGCGATGCCATAGGCTGCAGAAGCAGCGACATCATTGACGAAGGCCATGACCGGTTTGGTCTGGTTGATCGCACTCACCAGTCTGGCTGTCGCGAACATGCCCGTTGCCTCGCCACCGGGGCTGTCGATGTCGAGCAGGATCGCCCGAACTTCCGGATCAGCTCGTGCTTCCCTCAGTTGCGCTGCAATGCCCTCGTAAGACACGAGCCCCGAACTGGCCCCGATCCACGCGCCGCGGTTCACCAGACTGCCGACGATCGGCAGGATCGCAACGCCGTTTTCCACGCGCAGCGATCCAATGCTGCCATTGTCACGGCGATATGTGCCAACGAAGCGGTTCGACTGCGGGTCTGGCGCCGCCAAAGGCGCGATGCCAATCCGCCCCTGCAGCACATGCAGGATCAGATCGACCTTGTCCGGATGCAGCAGCAGCGGCCGGTTCAACACCCGGCTCGCGATCTGGGCAAGCGAAGGTGCTGCCTGGCTTTGAAGGATGTCCGGTGGTTCGGTCATCTCATCCCTCCTGCAGAAAGTGCAAATCGGCGCGGGCCGTGGCCCTGCAGCTTGGCACACTGCTCTTCAAAGCCCCGAATGACCGCCAGGAGCCGGTCGGGATGCGCGCTGTGATATCGCACCGAGCGTTCCACCCCATTCGATCCGGCCCGGAACCGCACCTCCATGGCGCCTTGGCCCGCCACAAGCCGGACATAGACCTGCCGCAAGCTGGCCGCCGCCGCGCAGGGGTCAGCCTCATCAATGTGGATCGTCATGTCTCAGCCTCATCGCCGTCGTCTGCCACACCCGGACCACCGCCCTGCGCCCCCATCATCTGTGGCTCGGGCAGGCCGTATTCGGCCCGCAAGGCCCGTTCCTGCGCCAGCTGCTGGTAGACATCGTCCACATCGGCCCCGAGATCGGTGCAGATCATCGCATCCGACATCACGCCGAGCCGCTTCCAGACCTCATGCGCCTTGGCTTTCTTCAGATCATCCGCCTGCGGCCGCGGATCGCCGCGCCACTCCGCCCGGCACGCCGCCGTGCGATTGGCCATGAACCCTGCCACACCCCCCGGAAACGGCACGCCGCCCGCTTCGATCTCTTCCTCGAGCCAGGCCTCGTAGATCGGCTGGCAGAACGGCGCCATGATGTTCCGGCGCCGCGCTTTCGTGATCGCGAAGATCTCCGTCGTCGCCGCCTGCAGCGACGAATAGGTCGCCCCCACATTGTCGCCTGTGGCGCTTTCATAGGTCAGGCCAAGGCACCGCGCGAGTTCCCGCAGCAGATGCATCGAGAAGGCGGCATATTCCGAAGACGGCTGGTTGGCCGTGTGGAACTTCAGCTCCTGACCCGGGAACAGATGCGCCAGCCGGCCATTGATCCCGACATCCAGCGTGCTGTCGTCATAATACCCCGCCACCATCTCGATATAGGCCTCCATCGGCGACACACCCTGAGCCAGCATCTGCGCCTGCTCCTGAGGCGTCAGCAGACCCGCCAGCACCTGCTCTGTCGGCTCGTCCGAGGTGATCGTCACCGCAAAGAGCGTCTGCACGATCGCCGCCATCAGCGTGGCATCCGCCAACTGGTCGAACTGCCGCGCCACCTGCAGCGCCGGAACCAGCGGCGAGATGCCCCGATGCGTGCCCGGCGCACCCTCGAAGACATGGATCACCCGCGGGCGTCCCGCCTGGTCCCGCGCCCGCACGTCATATGCCACATCATGACGAAACAGGTCCTTGCGGATCGCCCGGTAGCCCACCGGCATGCCGTCGGCATCCGTGTAGACCCCGTTGATCAGCCGTCGCAGGCTTTCGGTCTTGCGCGACAGCCGCTGTGGCGGCAACAGGCGTACTTTCGTGCCGTAGCGGTTCCACGGGCGTTTGCGCCAGGGCAGCTCCGCGAGGATTTCCCCGGTCACCAACCAAGACCGAAAAGCCGCCGCTTGCATCTGGCCGAACGTGCGCAGGCCCTGAATGTCGCACTCCTGTGCGCTGCGGGCCCAGAGCTCGAACCGCCGCTCCACCGTCTTGGCCCAATCGGACGCCTCCGTAGGCGTCATGCCGAAGGTCTCATTCTCCGGCAAGGCCTTCAGCTGCAGCCCCGTGCCCACGGTATTGGCCACACATTGCTCCATGGCACCGGCCAGCCAGCCACTGTTGTACAGCAGATCCTTGACCCGTGCCGCCGCATCATCCCAGGCCTCGCCGATATCGTCCTGCGCCTCCCGCAGCGCAGGCTTCCACCCCGCAAAGGTCACACCCCGACCGCCGCGCATGTATTTGCCCGAGGGTCGGGGGAGTGGCGCGGATCCTTGTGGTAGAGCAGGTGGCAGGGTCTTTGACAACAGGCCACGAAGCTTTGACTTCACGAACATGTGAACTACCTTTCTCACTCTGCTGTAGCGCGCGAACACCAAGCGTCACTGCAGGGCGTCGCTGCCGCCGCAGGTTTGGGAGGACTGTGCTGCAGGCAGCGACGCAGTCTCAAAAGCGATATTTTGATCACTATCAAAAGAGAACGCCTCCTCAGCTTTGATCATGGTATCGCCGGGTTTTGTTAAATCAGTGGCGTGTCCTACGGTTGCTGCGCTGCCAAGGCGTCATGTCCGCAATGGCAGCGCGCCGCTGCCTCCGCGTTCGGTGGGCAAAACGTGGATCGGCGGCGGCGCACTCAGATGCAATTCGCTCTTGTGTTTTGAGAGTTTCGTTTTTTACCTGCTCTTGCAGCTTTAGGTTTTGCCGATGAGAGGCTGCATGTGCTTTTTGTGGTGCGTTCCCCGGACATTGGCGCATGACGGAAGGCACCGGCAGCGTCCTCACACACTCCATGTTGGTCTCGTTGATCCCGACAGAGGGCGCTGCCAAATCGCCCCTTTTTTTCAAGAGGAGCGGTCGTCTTCAAATGCGCCCACATTGGACATGCTGAGATTTTTGCGGTTTACCTTGCCCCGCAGTGGGGATTCGTGACGATACCGAACTGCATCCGCCCTGGTTGCTGTGTTGTTCGAAGGAACTCGCATCAACAAGGGTAACGGCAGCGCCCTCCTTCCAGTCGTTCGCTCACCTCGTTAGAGGGCGCTGCCACCCTGCGCGGTGGCCTGCCGCGCTGCGCTATGTGCATTCCGGCTTCACTTGAGCCGGTGCTGCCGCTATTTGTTCAGCCTGCTGCCGTGGCGCGCAAATCGCGCCCGCAGCGCGCCGCCGCCTCCGCGACCTGGGGTACCATGCGATGTTGGCGGCGGCGTTTCAGCATCCCCGTCACCAACCTGGGTCCCATCATGTCCCCCTGGCACCGCCGCCTCGCGCTTCGGGACCCGCTCCACCCCCTCCGGTATGCGCTGCACATTCATCGTGTAACCGATGGCCGCGCAGAGCGCCTCGCAGTCGAGAAAGTGGTTGTGACGCGACCGTTTCACCCAAACTGGCTTGCCCTCGATCACCACCCGGGCCTCCGAGGTCAGCTGCTTGCAATACTCCTCCGTGATCGCCTCATGCACATGAAACGCCCCCGGCTGATCCGCCGGTGTGCGGATGCGCGACATCACCAGCGACTTGAAGAAGTCGGTCGACAGTGTCACCAGATCGATCGAATAGAGCGCGCGTCTACCATCCGGCTTCACCTCGATCTTCGAGACCCGGTAGGGCGGGCTCTGCTGATCCCGCCCCTTGGTGGGCGAACAGAGCCAGCTGTAGCGGCGGCAGAACTCGTAGACCTTGTGCTCATTGCCCAGCTCCGGCTTGTCGGGCCGGAAGCCTGAGTCGATGAACACCTTCTCGATCTGCAGCCCACCCACCTGTGTCAGCATCAGATCGGCCAGGGCCGACCAGACGTCATCGTCCTCTGTTGGGCCGTAGAGCTGGCCATTGTCGATCAGCCACGATGTCCCCCGCGCGCCAAAGGCCCGGATCACATAGACGAGGCTGAACTTCTGCACATCCACACCCATCACGAGCCGCAGCCCACCCGCGGGCACATCCCCGGGCCGGTAGGGCTGCCGCCGCTCCAGGATCTCCTGCCAGTCCGGCGCATCCCCCGAGGCGGTCATGGCATGGCATTCGCCAAAGCCTGCATTCATCGCCGTCTGGATGCGGCCATGATCCCCGGAGTGCAGCGCCGTCAGATAGGTCTCCGCCCGCTGGCCCCAGGTCACGAAGGGTGAGCAAAGCCCAGAGGTCCACATCGACAGCGTGGCGCTGTCGGCCGGCGCGCCCGTGACATGCGCCGCGTCGTCCTTGAGCGTCACCTGCTGCCCTGGTGCGACCATCGCGCCGCGGGCATTCATCCAGACCTTGTCGGTCTCCACATGCTGCGCGCCGCAGCGCGGACATTCCAGCGTTGCGGCCTGCTTGGCCTGCGCGGGGCTGACCGTCTTCGGCCAGCGCAGCTGCTTGAAGCGCGGGATGAAGTAGTCCGCGCAGGACCGGCAGGGCCAGGCCCAATGGTGACGCGTGCCCTCCTGCCAGAGCTTCCATATCGGGCTTTCCAAATCCTCCGGGCTGGACCGCGCCCAGAACTCCAGACCGCTGGCGTCATCCGGTTCGATCTCCACAAGGCCGCGCGCCGGTGTGCTTGTGATTGCGGTGACAAAATCGGCGTAGGTCTCGCCCCGGGCCTCCACCAGACCCAGCACATCCCCTTGGCCTTTCACATTGGCCATCATCTCGTCGTATTCATCGATCAGCGCCAGTGCCGCCGGGTCGGACTTCAGCGCCGTGGACGAGCCCGCATGCGCAAGGCGCAGCCGCACACCGGCCACATGCTTCAACGTCTTCTTCATCCGCCGGCCGCGCACCACCTTGCCCGCCAGAGTTTCCGCCTCATCCAGCAGGCTCATCAGCCGTGGCTCGAACTGGTCGGTCAGAAACTCTTTCGTCGGCCCGACATAGAGGATCGGTGCCGGCTTCTGATCGAGCCGCGCCCCGATGATGTCCAGCATGCTGTCGGTCTTGCCCGACTGCGCCGAGGTCACCGCCACCACCCGGCGGTAGCCGCCGCGATGCACCGCCGAGGACCACGGGATCATGTAGGGCGTCAGTCCCGGGTCCCTGGGTCCGGGAATGCCGGCCGTCTCGGGATACACCCGGTGGGCTGCCGCCCAGGCCGCAGGGTCACGCTTCTCGCTCGGCCTCCAGATCAGGTCGGCCAGTTTCCAGAGACCGCGCCGCTTCTTCTGCGCGTCTCGATAATCGATCGAATGCGCCATCGATTTCCTGCTCAAGCTTGCGGCGGTCCTGCATGTCCCGGGTAAAGCGGGCAGGCAGACCCTGGAACTCCGCCCGCACCAGCGCCGCCATCTCGCTCACAACCGCCCGCGCGTCTTCCAACGGGATCAAGTCCCGCATGCGTTCCTGAATGCGCAACTCGATCTCGCGGGTGCGGGCTTCCGTCGCCCGGCTTGCAGCCGCGGTTTTGCTGTTTTTCGACTGCAGGTCTTCGTAATAGGCGATCACACCCCGGATCACCGCAACCAGCGCGTATTCATTCTTGCCCTGTTTCTGCACAAACCCGGCCTTAGCCAGTTGATGCACCCATTGTGTGCTGCGCCCACACAGGGCCGCCACCTGGTTGACTGTCAGCGTATTGGTCCCTCTCTGCGTCCCCTCGGACATGTCTCACCTCTTCGATGTCAGCCGGTCAAACACACGCCGCAGCGCATAACCCCGCAGCACCGAGACGCCGGTGAAAATCAGGCCAAGCCAGAGATTTTCAAGGATGCCGACCTGCAGGCCAAAATGTGGGAACACCGCAAACTGCGTCGCAACAGCCAGCGTATAGCCCACCGCCGTGTTGGTGATCGCCTCGATCAGTGACAGACGTTTTGATTGCGCCATTGGCACCCCATAAAGCAATGGAATTGCTCGGAATTCAGTGGATACACACCGCTGAACGATCAATTCTGTGGACCGAAAATGGAACCAGGAGGTTTACCATGTCCATGCTTGGCATCAGCGACGCAAACGTCAGCCTGCACATCATTGAATTCCCGTCCGGTCGCTTTGGCTATGTCGGTTCCATCCCCACAGACATCTGCGAACCGGTTCTAGCAGACCGCGCTGCCGTCCTCGGCCAGCGGGCATTCAGCGACCCTGAAACAAACGAGCCCATGATGTGGAAAGCCCCCACCTTCGAGACAGTGGAGGCGGCCATCGCCCACGCGAAAGACCGCGGCCACAGCCCGATGTGGAAAAACGAAGCGCAGTAATCCTCAACGCGCACCACCAACAGCCCGGCATGCCCGGGCTCGCGGTGGTAGGAGGCCTCGCCACCGCGAGCCCACCGACAAGGAGACACGAACATGACCCCCAAACACCCGAACGTCACAGTCGAGCTGACAGGCCAGAACGGAAACGCCTTTGTCATCCTTGGCCTTTGCAAGCAAGCCGCTCAGGAATACGGGCTCGAAAAGACCGAGGTCGACGCCTTCATCGAGGAGGCCACATCGGGCGATTACGACCACCTGCTGCAAACCGCAATCCACTGGTTTGACGTCCAATAAATGAACAGATCAGCATCACTAAGAGCAATCTTATGATGCTGATTTTCCTACGCTTTCCTTCGATTATGAGCGATTCTACCTCCTGACAGCCGAACTGGGCACCTGCCCACCGCGGCACACCAACAGGAGGAGCAGACATGGCCCACACACTTTCCGCGACCTGCCTCGCGATTGCCCTCGCCGACGCGCACGGCACGCTGAGCTTGACGGAGCGCACCGACCGCTGGGGCGGCACCTTCATCGCCATCGGCGACACGCAGGGCACCATAGAAATCGCCGACACCATGAAGGCAGCAAAAAAGCGCGTCGCCGACCTGCGGGACCGCGCTGCAGCCTAACACACCCCAACAGCCCGGGACCTCCGGGCTCAAGGAGTGAGACACGCCGCAACCCGCGCGGCAGCCACACAGGAGACACCGACATGCAAGTCACCATCCGCTTTGCAAACCCGCGCACCGCACACGACAGCATCGAGCGTGCCCTTGGCAGCATCCTTCTGGAGACCGAAGCCAAGACCGCTAACCGCTTGATCGGGGGCTTTTACTTCGACACCGAACGCACCCCGCAGGACATCTTTGACGACTTCGCGACAGACGGGTTCGAGAAAGAGGACTTCGCAAGCATCGAGTTTGCATGGTCCTGATCGCGCAGCCTGCCCCCTGCCCGGCTGGTCCGGGCTTGCGGCGGTAGAAGGCGCGCCATCACGCGTGCCATGAACATGGGGAGACACCCAAAATGACCAACCGCACCATTCTGCCCAGCCAGAACACCGCCTACGGCTTTTTCGGCACCGTCACGACCTGCCCGCTGCGCGACTGCACCAGCCACACCCTCTGGACACTTGCCAGCACCCTCGTTGCCGAGGCGATCAACGCCCAAGGCGAGGCCGAGATGATCGGCATCCGCGACTTCCTCGACAGCAAGATGGGACGTCACTTCGCCGATGAGGTTATCGACGCCCTGCGCTCTGGCGAGACCAACACCAAGTCGGCCCTCAAGACCACGATCGACAAATGGCAGCGCCGCGGCATCTCCGCCCAGACCGAGGCCAGCCACGGCATCCCCGAAGGCCTCCCGCACCTCGAAGGCTGGGTCACCCATTACGCCATTCTGGCAGAAACCGACGACGCCTCCTGATCGGAGGGCATCACAAACAGCAGGCCCGCCTTTCTGGCGGGCTTCACCCGGTAGAAGCCGCCGCACATTGCGGGGGCCAAAACCGGAGGTCCAGCATGACCACATTGACTGACACACAATCCATCATCCTCAGCGCAGCCGCACAACGGGCGGACCACATCGCCCTGCCCTTACCCACCAACCTGCGCGGTGGTGCCGCCACCAAGGTGGTTGGCACGATGCTCGCCAAAGGCCTGCTTGAAGAGGTCGATGCGGACCTGCGCAAGCGCGAGCTCATCTGGCGCGAAACCGGCGATGGTAACGGCGTCACACTGGTAGCCACCGACGCAGGGCTCGACGCCATCGGGATTGAGCACGAGGCAGGACCCGCAAACGCCGTAGCTCTGGACGCGCTGACCGATGAACCTGCGGCGCAGGCTGCGGTGACGGGGGCAGCACCCACATCGCGTGCGCCGCGCGAGGGCACGAAACAAGCAGCCCTCATCGACATGCTGTCCAGACCGGAGGGAGCCACGCTTGACGAGTTGGCAACTGCCCTCGAATGGGCACCCCACACCTGCCGAGGGGCCATGTCCGGCGCCCTCAAGAAACGTCTCGGGCTCGTCATCACCTCGCAAAAAGTTGACGGCAGAGGGCGTGTATACCAGATCGACGCACCAAATCCGGTGTAAACGCGCCAAAATTCCCCCTCATATGGGGTTTTCTCTTGCAGAATCCGTCCAGTTTGGCAGCACTTACCGTGAGGTTTCGCCTGTAATGGACCTCATCTCAGGGAAGCTGGATACACTGCCCCACTTCCCTGCCTCAACGGTAAGAGTGGCTCCACCGGTCGGCTCTTACCGCCTCAGACTTGGGCCAGCCTTGTGCTGGCCCCTTTTTTTACTTCAACGCGGCACGGATTTGCGTCTGGGTGATCCCGAATTGACGTGACAGCGCGCCGGGCTTCACGCCCGCCTTGATCGACGCGCGGATCAGGCTCACCTGCGAGCGCGTCAGCCCTTCCACGTCCGGAAGCTCCGAAGACGCCCGAGCGGCTTGGGCGGGTTCAGATGCCGCCACCTTTTCCGGCTCACTGACGTGACCACGGCGCGCCTGTTCCCTGCAAACCGCTGCGGCCAGCGCCTTCAACTCGCCATCTGTCAGGTATTTGAGCGCGACATCAAGATCATGCGGCAACAGCCGTGGGCGAGGATCGCGCCTTGGCGCGTCCCGCTGTTCTGCTCGCAACCAAAGATCGCCCTGCTGGTCCGCATCCGATGACATGAACCGAATATACATCGCTCCGAAGAAGCGGCAAATGCGCGATAGTCCTGAGGTCACCCGTCTTTGGATTTCACATCGTCAAAGCTCTGCCCGCTCGTTTCCAGCATTGCGCTCTTGCCCGTGAAGTCCTGCCAACGGCGCACGATGACATCGACGTATTTGGGATCGAGCTCGATCAGCGACGCATGTCGACCTGTTTTTTCCGCCGCAATCAGCGTGGTGCCGCTGCCGCCAAACGGGTCAAACACAAGATCCCCCTTGCGGCTGGAGTTCCGGATCGCCCGTTCCACCAACACCACCGGCTTCATCGTCGGGTGCAGATCATTCTTATGCGGCCGCTCGATGTTCCACACATCACCTTGGTCACGATCCCCGCACCAGTGGCGCTTTACGCCCTCGGGCCAACCATAAAGGATTGGTTCGTATTGTCGCTGGTAGTCTGACCGACCAAGCGTGAACCGATCTTTGGCCCAGATGATGAAGGTCGACCAATGCCCACCGGCGGATTTGAACGCTGCCTGCAGCGTGCGCAACTCGCTGGACGACATGCAGATATAAACCGCACCATCGGTATGCGCATTGATCAGCACGCAAGCATCGTAGAGGAACTGCCCAAAGCCATCGCCCAAAGCGTCGTTCTTGATCCGCCGCCCCTTGCCGGCCTTCTCGGCACCAACGCCGCCAGCGTAGTCAACGTTGTAGGGTGGATCGCAAAAGCAAAGATCAGCTTTGACATCGCCGAGCACTTTCTGAACATCCGTGGCCACCGTGCTGTCGCCACAGAGCAGACGGTGCGGGCCCAGCACCCAGACATCGCCCGGCCGGGTGATCGGGGTCTCCGGAACCTCAGGAACATCGTCCGGGTCCGTCAGGCCGCCGGTGGTATCGATCAGCGCATCGGGCAGAATGTCGGCAAGGTCCTCGGCGCTAAACCCAACCAGGTCAAACTCCTCGATCCCGAAATCTTCCCGCAACTCCCCGATCTCGATGCGCAGCATCTCCGGGTCCCACTCGGCGATTTCCGCCAGACGGTTGTCGGCCAGCGTGTAGAGCCTTCGATCTTCCTCCGACCAGCCCCGCGCCACCATCACCGGGACCTCGGCCAGTCCCAGCTGCACCGCCGCCATCAACCGGCCGTGTCCCGCAATGATCGTGCCGTCCTCGGCCACCAGCATCGGGATCGTGAAGCCAAACCGCTCTATCGACGCGGCAATCTGATCTATCTGCTCCGGCGGATGCTGACGGGCGTTCTTGGCATAAGGCACAAGATCAGCCGCCTGCCACATCTCCACCTGCGCCGCGGGCCAGGCCCGGGGCGTTTGGACTGCTTCGTCTTTCATGGAAGTCCTGCCTTCGTCTTGTCGTGTTTAACAGCATGCAGCCGGCACGGTACGCCAATGCTGCGACCCGGGCCCAGCCAAGTGGCGTGGGCCTCAAGGCCCGCCCCACTCTGTTGACCCCAGCGGGGGGCCAATGGAGTGGGAATGGCATTTTTGAACCATGAGGCTCGACGCCGTTGGATTGGTTTTTTATTCATTCACAGAGGCTTAGCGGAAGTTACGCGCCGACCCGCAAGCCCAGCCCAACTCTATCGAGCCCAATGGGGGTCCAATAGAGTGGAAACGGTATTTCTGCGCAAACCGACTGACTGGTGCAACGCAGGATTATCGCGCAATTACAGTAATTTAGGGGGTTTCCAGCAATTTCGCACAGAGCACCAAAAGCCGATCCCAGCCAACTCTATCGGGTTTTTGAGAAAAGAAAAAACGCGCGTATTTTGCGAGGCGGCGGCCCCGCGTAAGACAGCGCGTCAGAAGGGACCCAAGGGGGTCCCTGTCGGTTTCTGCGTGGGCGCCTCGATGCGGTGATTTGCCCTATTGCAAGCTTTCTACACACCTCGCGAATCGCTGTCCAACAAAAAAATCGCCCAATGTGATTTTTCTTTCACCCGATTGATCCTGCGCGGTTTTCTTGTCCCGCGCAGTGGTTATTCGTACCCCGCCATGGCCTTTTCCATATGGACGGCAAACCGTGCATCCTTGGCTTCTGCTTCCGTTTGAAACCAATCCACGCGGGTCAGCGCCTCTTCCCCGATGGTTCCCCAGTCGTGGACCAGAGACCAATCGCCAAAGAGGCCCGGCACAATGTCCAGCCGGTAAAACTTCGTGGCACGACCGATTTTGTTGCGCCATATCAGATTAATCATACGGGTCTCGGCGGGATCAGGGACGTCAGGGCGTTCCACCTATCCCGGCAACATGATCCTCCGCAAGCCTCGCTTTGGAAATCGCCACGCGCACCAGCACGCTCACAAATTCAGCATCCTCCCAATCTGCCGCGTCGCCTCGGCCAACACTTCCGGCTGCGCCGCCTCGAACGCGTCGCGGGTTGCGTCTCGCACCATCTCCTTCGGGATTGCCGGGCCGAACATCTTCTTGATCGGCAGTCGCGCCCTGCCTTCACGCACGAAGGCGTTGTTCGCCAGCGACCCAACGAGGAAAGCACTCTCGAACCGCTGCCAGCGTCCCCATGGCTTGGCGCGGACACCGTAACCAAACTGCCTCGGGCTGAAATGCGACAGGCCCAGATAGTCGCCGCGGGCCTCGATCGTGTAGGACAGGTTCGCGAAGCTGGATCGAATCGTACGCGTCTCGCTGTTGATCAGCCCCGCCTTCGCGCCGGTCTGCTGTCTCAGCGCCCGCCGCACTTGTGTGCGGACCTTGTTGCCCTCCGAGTTCAGCGCCCAGCTGAAGGCGCGCACGGCAGCTTGTTCCCCGACGCTCTGGACTGCGGCCTCGAAATGAACGCGGGTCTGGTCAAGGTCGCGGAGGATGATGTTCACTTTACGTTCCAGTCGTGGTAGCGACGAAGCTCTCATGGAAGGCGCTCTCATGGTCTCATCATCAACATGCCAGCACGAGGCAGAATGTTTGCATGTACATAGCGCCGTGTCGCAACACATCTTGCCATCCGGCTGGACCCGAGGCTGACTGCAAATGGCAAGAGGCTCCCGAAAAAAAGACGAACGACAGCTTGATCTGTTCGATGCACCTGTCGTGATACCGGTTCCCGACGATCAAGTGCAGGCGCCTGTCAAAGCGCCACCCATCGATCCTACCACGTTTGATGACGCCAGATTGGTAGATGCCTTGGCCGCCGCTTCGTTACGGGATGTGCAGGCAATTTCTGCACAGGTTGTTCTCAGACGCCCTCGCGGATGGGAAGGCGCGGCGTTGCGGCTGTGGGTCAGATACCTCGGCTTTGGCTTCCAAAAACCCATGCTGGAGCAAGCCGCCGTTCTGGACCTGATCTGTCAGACACAAAGCAGGGCCTTGCTCAAAGAGGTTATCGCCCGCGGGCCCATTGGCGAAAGCCTCGATGCAGAACTGCTCTGTGCGGCCGCGGCTTGTCATGAACCCCTCGCACGAGAGGTGGTCCTGCGCGGCCTCTCGCATCCGGCAGCAAAGGTTCGGCGCGCTGCGACCCAAATCGCTTTGCAGTCCGGTGTGGAAAGCGCGGACCTGCTGCCTTGTTTGTCAGACGCATCCCACGATGTGCGCCGAACCGCTGCCATCGAAATCGCATCGACGGGCGATGCGGCAGCGCGGGACCTCCTGATTTACGAGATGCGCCAGCAGCCAGACCAAGAAGGGCTGGACGCTTTGGCGTTTGTCGCCAATGAAGATGTTGTCATCAGGCTCGGTCAGATTGCGCGTCAGCATCCTGACTGGACTCCGACCGTTCTGGGAGTATTGGAGGCCATCGGGGGTCCTGTGGCGGCTAAAGTTGCGGGAGGGCTGATGGGGTGATGCCTGCGGCGCGCACGACCCCGAGAATATGATTTATTTAGCCTCTCGGTCTTTGAATGTCACAACCAACGGTGTCTCACCAAAAACTGTCTCACCGCGACAAAACAACTTGACACGCGTTTGGATCATTCTGGCCGCGCCGCGGTCATCGTCCTTTGCAATTGCTTACTCCCCCTGAAGAGGACATGCCGCTTCGCTGCCACCGGTACGATACCGCCGGTGCGCGGGTTACGCCCAATGCGCGCGTTCCGTGCGCGGACCTCAAAACTGCCAAAGCCACGCAACTCAACACGGTCGCCGTTTTCCAAACCGGCCGTGATGGCTTCAAAGATCGCCTCAACGACACGCTTAAGGTCCGCCTTCGTCAAGCCCGGGTAATCCGTAACCAGTTTTTCGATCAGCTCTGCGCGCGTCATGTATCTGCCCTTGAATCAATGGGATAGGTCAGGGGAACGGTTGCACGCGCCCCTGACACAATCAAGCCGTCTGGCCGATCACGAACGCCATCGAGCGCTTTCGCGGCACGGCTCTGCCGTTGAGCCGCCAGACAATGACCGCAAGCCCGTACTCGTACCGCCGATGCGCGGTCGCCCGGCTGATGCCGTGGCGCCAGGTGATCCGCTTCCACGGTTTGCGGTTGGCCCGCGCCCACAGGATCTCGCCGATGTCCTTGTCCAGCCACCGGAGCCACAGCATCGCCTCATCGGCTTGCGTGATCATCCGTGGCGACGGCAGCGGCTTTTTCATCCGGGGCTCTTGCTCCACCTGATCGGCGAAGCTCAAGACGTACTCGGGCCACGCGCTGACATAGCCCTGCGGGCCCACCGGTGGCAGGCTGTGCATCACGTCTGCAGCAAGGTCCAAACGATCAGCCACCATGGCCCGGGTCCAGTCACCGCCCATGACGCACCTCCCTGCCCTGCGGGCGTTTGCCATAGAGTTTCGTACCAAGCTGCTCGACCAATGCGCGCTCGGGCCATGTCAGTCGGTGATCATCCACGCTGACCGCGAGCAGACCCTGCTCTTGCCAGCCATCGCGCTTGACCTGGTCAGGGTCACGGCGATGACCGCCGTAGCCCTTCGGAGTGAACCGCATGCCCATCACGCCAGCCCTCCCTGCGTCTCGATCGCCCAGAGCAGGATCGCGATGGCGTCCGCCTCATTGTCATCGGCGGGGCTGAAGCCACGCTTGCGGGCAGCATCGATCATGGCCTGCTTGTTCGCATTGCCGTGGCCGGTGGCGTGGCGCTTGATCGTGCCGACCGGGACGCCCTGGTATGGAACACCGCGCAATTCCCCCCAGCTGGTCAGAACAGCCAGCAGGCCGCCGTGGACATGAGCCGCGTCAGTGCCTGCATGCCGGCGGACTTCTTCGAAATAAATCGCTTCGATCGGCCCGGACAGCCGGTTGATCTCGGACAGCCAGTTGGTGAAGCGCAGGTAGCGCATGCCGCCACCGTCGTAGCGGCCGGGCTTGAAGCTGACAGCGCCGCTGGTGATCAGCCCGTCATAGCCGCGTAGCGCCCAGCCGGTGATGGTGCCGAGGTCCAGCGCCAGAATTGTGCGATGGCCCTGCGCAGGCGGCATGGGCGTTTTCGGGGTTGCGCCGAGATGGGCGTCGGCGAGAGTCGTGTCAGCCATGAGTGGTCTCCTCTTCTGGTTGGCTGCTCGGGTAGAAGACGACGGCGGTTGATGCTTGGCGGTACCGGCCGCCGTCGTCGGATAGGAACGAGACTGTTTGTCAGGCTCCTGAACTTTGAACTTCGCATCGTTTAGGGGGCAGGCCCCAAGGGTTGCCCCCTAATACGTAGTATAGGGGGGTCACACTCTCTCTCATAAAACCCTTACAAGCGTCTGTTTTCATTATGTTTTATCCCATTTTTGATGACAGAGGAGCATGACAGAGGCCTCTGTCATCGTCATTGGCAAGCTGTTGATTTAACTGGATTTATGACAGAGGCATGAGGATGACAGTGGCCTCTGTCATATGACAAAGTCAGTCATCGCCGCCCTCCGGAAAGACCCAGACGGCCGGGTTTTCGACCGCCCTCGCGCGTCCGGAATGGGGGCATTTGAAGTGGCTCGGCAGGACCAGTTCGCCCACGGCCAGCACCTCACCAGTCTCGGGATCGATCACCGGGTCACGTCCGAACCGCATGCCTTCAACGCAGAGATAGCCGAAGTGCGACTTGGTCGCGGGGAAACCATGTTCGGCAAGATCGCGGCGAAACTTCACGAAGCCTTTTGTAGCCAGAACATTGATCCGCTGCCGAATGGTGAATTCGCTGCCAAGCCCATGCTGATTTTCGAAGCCCGCGCCGAACTGCGTTGACGTGTAGATGCGCCCCTCGGCGGCTTCATCGAAGAGCAGGCGGAGGATCACGTCACGTTTCCGGTCCCGCTCGGCGTCATGTTTGGCACCCATTTCGCCCCCTATTATCCGCTCATTCATCGGATTGATCTCAACCCATTCTCCCTTGACCTTGTCGATCAGTTTGGGCTCCAACGCGGGACCGTTGCGCAGTTCGATTTCCAGCTTGCGCTGCGGGCTTTCTTCGTCCGGGCGGTGCAGGATCAGGCCTGAGGTATAGAAGCCCCGCAGCGCGCTGGCGCCGGAGAGGGCCAGAAACGGGTCGTCCTTCACCTGCTGCTTGCTGAGTTTCTTGGTATGGTGCGCGAGGATCACGCCACAGTCGGGATTGATGTGATCCCGCAGCACCTCGACCCGGTCCTTCAAGAAGAACATCATCGCGGTGTTGTCGTTTTCGCCACCGCCCTCGGGACCGCCATCGAAGAGGTTCCGGATCGGGTCGATGCAGATGATGTCCACCGGCTCGGCCGGGAAGGCCCGCCGAATAGACCCTGCGACACGGACGCTGCCCTCCGTATCAAGAAGCAGGTTCAGCTTGGGCGTGGCCAAGAGGTTGTCCCGCGCGCCGGTCAGGACCTCTGGCGGCAGGCTGATCTGCTTCATCCGCTCGCGCAGATAGTGATACTGGATTTCCGCCTGCAGATAGAACACGCGCAAAGGCCGCGGTGGTGTGAAGTCGAGGAACGGCACGCCTGCGGCCATGTGCACGAGCCAGGAGATCAGAAGATCGCTCTTGCCGACCTTGGGCGCACCGCCCAGTACCAGCAGCCCGCCGGGCGTCAGCACACGCGGTGCGATGATGTCCGCAGGCATAGGGCTGTCGTCGTCAAGCAGCGCGCCAAGCGTGAAGGCGGGCATGTCATCGGGTGCTGGCGCGGCACTGTCGAGGCGGATGAGCGGCGGTCCGTATTTTTCCACATGTCGGGCCCAGAGCCGTTCGGATTCACGCTTGAGCCGTTCCACGGGCCATTGGGGCCGCAGCATGGCGGCGTTGTAGCCGCAGATGCCCTCCCAACCCTCGCCCTTCGACATCCGGCCCTCATGCACCATGCGGATAAAGTATCCGATGGCCGCAGACGCCCCCTCGAAGCGCGACCAGTCATCCTGCGCGCTCTCGCGCACCGGGGTGACCAGCACATCATCGACAGCAGGCTTGTCAGACGCGGCGAAGTCCGGCTGCAACGACACACCTGGGGCGGGCGGCATATCGGTTACGGCTTCCGTGAACTCCGAGAGATCGCGTTCGCGCTTGGCCTTCAGTTCCACGATCTGGACCTGGGTCTTGAGGCTGTTCTTGTAATAGACAGAACCTGCCACCCGGATCGGCTGATGCGCCGAGCGGAAGTGCATGTCTCCGCCGACCTTTGCGGCAATGTCACCGCGGATACGGGTCACGCGGGCGATATCGCTGCCCTCGGCGGGCTCGGTGAGTTTCCACCAGACATGGGCCTTGCGCTGGCCCTCTGGCGTCACACCACCGCTTTCGACCACCATCGTGGGTGGGCCGAGATGGCGCTCGAGATGCGCCCGCTTGGCGGCGATGTCGCCAGTGTCGATATCGACGACCACAGCCTGCATCTGCAGAATGTCGGCCGCCTTTGCCTGTCCTTGCTCGGCGACGGTACCGGGGATGACATAGACCGCAGCGCCTTCGTGTGCCGCCCAATTGGAAAAGGTGGTCATCTTCTCCGTGACGGTGTCATTCGCCTCGATCCAGATGTTATGCGGGCGGCCATCAAAGCCCTGCCCCTTGTCGATAAAACTGCGGACCGGGATCAGCCCGTCGCAATAGCCGAACACCACCTCCATGAATTGGGCGATCTGCTCGGGGTCTGGTTCATCCCCAAACACATCGATCTGCGGCGCTGCATCGTTGAAGTCGCGCCACGGATTGAAATGGACAAGGTTTTCCTTGGGCGCGTCCGGCGCGTTATCGTTTCCTTCTGTACGATCATCATGGGCCATGTCGGCCTCCTCTTTCTGATGGTCTGTGTCAGGCGGGTCCTTTGGGGCATCCGTCATGCCGGCAGCTTCCAACAGCGCTCTGCCCAGGCGCAGAACCGGCATTCGAAAAAGTCACGATTGGCCGCGACGCGCGGCAGCAATTCGCCTGCATCCGTGGCGCGCAGGACGCGCACACCGCGATCCGACATGCGCTGCGCCAGTTCAGCGCCGAACGGGACCTGCTCATGGTACAGTTCGGCCGTGTCCTTGTTGATCGCGGTGAACATGGCCGGGTTCGCGGAAATCCCCGGCACCTGCGCTTCCATGTAGGCCTGATAGACAGCGATCTGCGCGGCGTAGACCGGCTTTGACTTTGCCACGCCATCCTTGACGCAGGCGCGCCAGTTCTTCGCGTTCATGGTCTTGCATTCCCAGAGCGCGGGAACGGCGAGACCAAAGCCCTCGGGCCCCGCTGCAATGATGCCATCGACATGACCGCGGATGCGCCCGCCCGCGACAGAGAACCCGAACTGGCCCCCATCAGGGCGGTTGCCTTTCTGCGTGTAGAGATCGAACCCCGCGCCGCGCAGCCAGCGGATCGCAAGCTCTTCCAGCTCGTGACCAATGGCGAAGATGCGCAGAACCTGACCTGAGAAGTCCTGGCCCTCATCTTTCGGCGTGGCCGTGAACTCGAACTGGAGTGCGCGCTCACAGGCATGGCCAAGCCGCGAGCCACCGAGATAGTCACGGGTTGTCCGGGCGACGTTTTCGGCGGTGATAGCCGCGTCGACAGCTTCATTGACGCGGTCGGCAAAGCTTGGCGTATGGTTGAAATCGAGGGTCAAAACGGCACTCCCCCACCAAATTCGGCGTTGATTTCGAACATCTCGTTGCGGAAGGTGTCGATTGCGACCACCAGCAGAGCGTGCATCTGATACTCGGTCAGATCCGCAAAGGTCCGGTCCCAACCGATATCGTCCAGTTTACGGCCAACTGCGCGCATGACGGCAGGCATCGCCATTGCTTCTTCTTCGGTAATCTCTGCCATTTTCAGTCCTTTCTTTGCTTTTCGGGTGAAGGCCGACTGGCATTGCAAAGAGCAAAACCAGCGGTATGTGCGTTTGCTGCGGGGCTTTTTCGGATCGAACCAGCCGAAGCCACGGGTGCGAGATGTGCAGACGGCGCAGAGCGTGCTGCGCGGATGCCAGAGGCGATCAAAGCCTGGGCGATCCGGAGCCACTGTGGGCGGGGATACGATTTGCGCGACATGGCTCACGCGGCCTCCCGGGCAGCCGGTGCTGCACTCAGGATCAGCTTTCGGATCACCCGCTTGTTGAACCCGAACGTCATCAACGCCGAGGCCTTGTAGCGGGTCAGGCCAAAGTCGCCGCGCGCCGCGGGCGTGAGGTACTGCAGCTGTTTTTCGGTGGCCGGTTGCTTCAGCCAGCCGCGGGTCTTGAAGGCGCTTTCATCAGTTTCATGAGCGTTCAGCCAATCGTCGGCCTGCGCCAGGCAGATGGCACGCTCACCAACTCCCAGAAGTTGGGTCACCTCACCCTTGGCGCCCCCAACGGCGTACCAGACCCCCTCCAACCAGAAGACCCCACCCCAGGCTGTGAAGCCCGTGGCCATCAACGCGTCTTCGGTCCCGAAGAGATCGACCCATTCAAAGCTCGAACGTTTCAGAAGGTCGATTTCCGTCATCAGGAAGCCGGACAGATCACCGTCAGGTCCCTCCTGGCTTTTGAGATCCTCCTCTGTATCGATCAGCGCCTCGCCGCAAATCGGACATTCACGACAGGCCAGGGGGATTTCGGCTTCGCATTCAGGACATGTCTTGGTCGGGGCTTCCCCAGTTCCGGAGGTGCCGTCGAGATCGACATCCTGCTCAAGTGTGCCATGCGTGAGGCTGGATGTGCCAAAGTCCAGAACAATGCAGTCGGTTTTCACAACGCCGGGGAACTCGGCGGGATCCACGATACGCAGCCCGCGGCCCACCATCTGGATCATGGTCGATTTGTAAGAGCTGGGGCGCAGGAGAACCACGCAGGAGGTGGGCGGATGATCCCAGCCCTCTGTGAGTACCGCCACATTGGTAATGACGCGGATTTCGCCGCGGGCGAAGGCGGCCAGAATGGCGCGCCGTTCCTCCCCGGGCAGATCACCATGGATCAGGCCGGCCGGAATTCCCGCGGCGTTGAAGGCCTCGGCCACATGCGCGGCATGCGCCACGGTGGAGCAGAAGACGACCGTGGGGCGGTCCATGGCCTTTTCCTGCCAATGCCGGATCACCTCCTCGGTGATCGGAGCACGGTCCATGATCTCAGCCACCTCTGCCATGTCAAAATCTGACATGGTTTTGCGCACGTCCTTGAGCTTGTCCTGCACGCCCACGTCGATGACAAAGGTGCGAGGAGGCACAAGGTGCCCAGAGGCGATCAGCTCTCCCAGGCGAATCTGGTCCGCGACATTGTCGAAGACCGCGCGCAGGCCCTTTTTGTCGCCGCGATTGGGCGTGGCCGTCACCCCGAAGATGCGGGCGTCGGGGTTGGTATCGCGCACATGGTCGATGATCCTGCGATAGCTGTCAGCCACGGCATGATGCGCCTCATCGATCACCAAGAGGTCGAGCTTCGGCATGGACGCCAGATTGCGCTCCCGCGTGAGCGTCGGAACCATGGCGAAGGTCACCTGCCCGCCCCAGGACTTGGTCGTGGCATCCACAACGGAGGTGGTGATCGCCGGATTGACCCGCCCAAACTTCGCGCGGTTCTGCTCGGTCAACTCGTCGCGGTGGGCGAGCACGCAGGCCTTGGCGTCGGTCTCGCCAATACTGTCGCCGGTGACCGCCGACAGCATAATCGATTTACCTGCCCCGGTCGGCGCGATGCCGAGCGTGTTCGTGCGGGTGCCAAGCGCAGCAAGGCTGCGCTCGACGAAGGTTTTCTGGCGGGGACGCAAACGCATGGCTGTACCCTTACTCAGCCCAGCTGGGCCGGCCCGGGAAGCCCGGTGCAGCTGGTGTCTGCTGCTCAGACGTCTGGTGCGACTGTGGCGCTTGGGACGGATGACCTTGCACTGGCGCAGAGGTGGCCGGTGCCGGATAACCATGTGCAGGTGAAGCGGGCGCGACCGGTGCCTGATACTGAGGCGCGGACGCGGGCAGCTGCATCTGCGGTGCCATGCCAGGGGCTGCGACAAGTCCCATGACCTGCGCATAATCGCGGTGGTCCGGCATGACCGCGCTCTTGATCTCGTTCTTGTCCTCGCCGTTGGTGTCGGTGCCGACATCGATCCGTGCGACGAATTCGAGGCCATCCAGATCAGCAAAACCGCTAATGCGGCGCCGGGCCTGCGCTTCGGGCGAGTGGTCCTTGTCGGAAATCCCCCTTGCCGAGTTGAGGATACCCCGCACGAGGCTGCGGCCCATATTGGCCCAGTTCGGGCCATTGGGGCTGTAAAGCCCGATCATCGACCAGATCTTGCGCTTGGCATACTGCCCTTCGAGGACCGTATATTCGGCATCGAGATAAACCGACCCAGTGCTGCCACGTTTGGCATAGCCGCCGGTCCAACCCTGGGCAGGGTCGTCAAACCCGCCCGGCCGGATGGTCAGGCGCACCTTGGCCAGCGTGCCTTTGGGGATGACATTGCTGTTTGATTGGGCATCATTGAAATCGTTCCAGAGAGACATGGCTCGGGTCCTTTTAGTTGGTGGAAGCGTTGGAGGTGTCAGCCGTCGCGGGGGACGGCTGCGCAAGCTGAGGCGGCTGGTAGGTCAGCCGGCGTTCGGCGGGCACGAGGGGACCGCGGATCTTGTCCATCAGCTGACCCAGATGCGGCGGCTCAATCAGGTCGAGACGGCCGGAGCGATCCTTGGCGGGGTAGCCCCAAGGGTTCAGTGTCTGGCAGACAAAACCACGCTGAAGGATGTCACCCTCGCCTTTGATCTCGGCCATGGTGATGACCTGATCGACGATCCCGGGCAGCTCCAACCCGGTCTTGCTGCCGTCGATCTGTGGCACGAAGACCTTGCGATTGAAGTCGTCGAGCTTCTGATCGAGGATGCCCACGAACCAAATGTTCTTGCCGCGCGTGTGCTGCAGGTGGGTCAGCCAGGCAATCATCTCGCGACCGTGCAGGCCATACGCGCCCCGCACATCCGCTTTGCCGGTCTTTTCCGAATGCGCCTCAGGCTGGCCCTTGCACCACTGAAAGCACAGCCGTCCCGCCACGGTAATCGAGTCAATGAACACCGTGTCGTAGGTATCGAGCGCAGCAGGATCGCCGAACTTCTGGCAAACAGCGGCATAATGGGCCGCGCTGTACGCCTGGTCGTCGCGCAGCGCCGGGTTCGGGCCACCGATGAACACCGCGAAATCCCGACATTCCGTCCAGGTCCGCGGCCGAATGGCATCAATAGCCAGCCCTTCGATGGCAAGATCACCAGCTTCAAGGTCGAAGAACAGCGTGGTGGAATTCCGCAATGTCCAGAGAAGGCTGGTTTTGCCAATCCCGGATGGACCGAAGATCACACCCTTGATCCCGCGGGGCTCGGCCATGCGTTGATCGGCCGTGATGATGGGGAGTGCGCCGGTCATGACAGCACCTCGCCGATCTCATCCGCAGTTTTGGCGATTCGGATCAGGCGTGCATCGTGGATTTGATCGCGGCGAAGACCAAGATGGGCTGCGGTAGTGGTGTTGCGCTTTTCAACACCACTTTCCCATCCACGCTTTGCCACCTCGCCCCGCGCTTGCGCTGCATCATACTCGTCAGCAAGCCGTCGCTTGGCGGCAGCCTCGATTTCGAGGGCATCGGCCTGAGCCCGATGGGCGGCAGCGACAAGTTCGTCATGGGCGGCTTTTGCGCTTTTGAGCCGTGCAGCCCGTTTAGCGACATCATAGGCAAGTCCAGCTGCCTCACGAGCTTCGAGCACCTCAGCGGCTGTCTTGGCACTGGCCAACATCGTGGCGGCGCGATCGATCAGGCCGGGAAGATTGTCACCAGCAAGGGGAATGGGAGTGAGAGCAGTCATTGTCCGCCCTCCTCGCGCTCCAGCGTCACCTTGAGCGCACCCACCTTCACGGTGCGCGCGGGCTCGAAGCCTTTGCGCCAAGCCTCGGGCAGCGCGGTGTATTTGCGCTCCGAGACGGTCAGCTTGATGCCGATGAATTCGGCCGGGTCGTCGCCGCTGTCGGAGATGCTCCGGGCAATCTGCGCCAGCTTCTCCTGGTCCCAGTCGATGCGCTTGGGCAGATCGGCCACGACGGTGTAATCGCCATCAGCGAGGCGGACGGTGCCAGTGTCCTTGCCGCAGGCACGACGGGCCTCCGCGGCGCGCGTGGCGTAGCGGACCTCAAGGGCTGTGTTGAAGCGCGCGGTGGCGGCCTTCAGCTGCTTGCCAGCATGGTCAAGTTCGCCTTGAAGGGCGGCCAGCAACGCGACCGGCATCTGCGCCAACTCGCCGGTCGGCATGTTGAGCATGTCATCCACGCTCGGGGTGTTTTGAGGATAGGTCATTGGGTCTCCTTTCTGGGGGTATGGGTCAGGCAGCTTCCGCCAGCTGCGTGACGGCTCTTTCCGTGCGGGATGTCTTGGGTCGGGCGATGGCCAGATAGGCAAAGCGGTCTGGCCCCAGCCGTTGCTGAACCAGATGGGCAAGTCCCACCGCTTCGCTCCAGAAGGCACGGTCGCGTAGACACGCCAACTCGGCGCGGGCATTCGGGTCCAAATCTGACGTGACCTTGTCGGCATCCACCGCGAGATAGCCGCGGTGATATTCCAGACGGTCGCCTGGTATCGCCTGCGCCACCCAGGCGCAGAACTGGATTTCCGTCAGCGGGGCCTTCGGCCGGATCGTGGTGATGGTTGCTGTGATCATGTTGTTGCTCTCCTCGCCCTGCTTCTACTCACGCGATCTCAAAACCGTCCCAGCAGGGGCCGAGACCGTAGGCGGTGAGCAAGGGTCGAAGGGCGGCGATCCGGCGATAGAGGGTGGAGCGTTTGACGGCGCCTTGGGCGACCAGGTCAGAAACGGTGAGCCGGGACAGGACACGGCAGAGCTGACGGTCATCGTCGCGTAAACGGGCCAGAGCACATTCCGTAGCGAGCCGTGCATGCTGCATGTCGATGTCAAAAGGGCGCTGGCCGTACCAGTTGGCGAGGCCATCCTCTTCAAGCAGCAAGTTTTTCAGAGGCTCGCGACTACCGGCCATCGGCGCATCAAGCGAAAACATCCACCCGTCCTGCTCTCGGCGCTGACGCTGGATGCGCATTGCGATCCGCGACGACTGATTGCGCAGAATAATATTCGCAAAGGCGCCAATGCTGCCGCGGCGGGCGTCAAATCCGGGCAAACGACAGATGAGATCGAGCAGCAGATCCTGGGACAGATCCTCGAGGTCAGCTGGCGGCAGATTCAATTTGCGGTGCAGGCGACGTGCGGCGCGATCGGCCTCGTCGATCAGTGTGACAACGTCAGCGGTAGATAATCTGGGGGGCATGGTCGGGGTCCTCGAAGCTTGATTTCTCTTGCTCCAAACTTCGCCGACCCCGGCCTGCCTTTGGTGTGTTTGTGGTGTGTGTTTGGTGTGTCGCGGACTCAGCCCAGGATTTCGATCTCCTCACGGTTCAGCGCCAGGCGATAGCCAATACCGCGAACCAAAACGAATAATTCATCGACCTGTGCACGCGTAAGGCCGCAGCCGATCAGCGCGTTGCGCAGATCCCGAATGATCTCTTTTGCTTCACGGCCCGTGTTGATCTCAATTTCCTGTTTCTTCAGCCTCGGGTCGGGTCCAACTGCCTGCTCGACGAACAGACGAACCAAGGCGAGCATGTGGGAGGGTAGGTCCAGGACCCGGCCATCCAGCGTCACAGCTTGCCGACTACGATGGACAGTCAGGCGAACACGGTTGCCAGAAGGCAGTAAGGCATCGAAGGAAATCGCTTCACCGCCTTTGCCATCATTGCCGAGGACCTCATCGACTTCGTGAACGTCGATTTCCATGTTGCGCAGTTGGATACTGCTGGCTTGATCGATGTCATCGAACACCAAGATCGGCGGCGTGCCTCCGGCCAATGATTTCAGCAGCAGCGAGGCGCCAGGCGTGAACACGTCCCTAGGCGATCGACACAGAAAGATGCTGCGCCCTGTCGCCGACTTCCCCATTGACCATAGCCCAGAGGAAATCACCGCCGGTACGCCCGTCAACTTACCCGCTGCGGCAATTGCCGCGATCAAGTGTTCCCCGTGGATCCGGAAGCGCCTCAGGTCGTTTGGTTCGAGGATCACGTCCCGACTGGGGTCAAGCGGACAGCAGGCGACGATCTTGCCGTCGATTTCCCGGATCACCCTTGCATCATAGCCGCAATCGCAATGCGCGCAGGTGCCCCAGCTGTCGATCTTGCGGTCTTCGATCAGAATGCGGGCCCTGAGCAGCTTGTTGATTTCGGTTTCAGGGAAACATCGCAACAGCCGGCCGGAAACCTCAGGGCGCGCGCCTGTCCTATTCAGCCGCTTCCACAACCAGATCAAAATCATGGTCTTTCTCCAGCCCGTTGCGTGCAATAAGTGTGTGGATCGATTTCTCGAACCGTGTACGGCGGAACGCCAGAGTTCCGGGCGGTTTCAGGCGCACTGTGGATTGCGCAGGTTTTTTCTTGCCCACATGGAAGAACACACGGAATGTGATCTCGCCCAGCCGCCAGCCTTGCCGAAAATCCACCTCGCTATTTGCGAAGTTGCGCAGCGCTCCATTGAGATCCTTGGTCAACCAGCTGCGCAGATGCCGCGACGCCTGCGCGTCCTCATCCCATTCGAAAAGATCGGCTGCTGCCGACACGATGGTCACACTATGGATGGATTCATCATGGCGGTGCTCGAAGGAAAAATCCGACCCGGCTTCGGAAATCGGCTCCAGTGTGTAGAGGTCACGCGCATGATCTCCGGCAAAGAAACCGGGGCGTCCCAACACATGGGTGGCGAAGAGTTCAGCCAACTCGGTCTGCTGGGATTTCAGCACGCCACCGATGAGAAGGCGCCCTTCGGTCGCATCATAGCGCAGGGCGGCGTATTTGACCGCGCGCACCGTGATGATTTCTTCGCGGTCGCCAGCCACCACGGGTGTGGTTTTGACCGGCGCACCATGGCTCAGGACAAGGTTGAATTCGTTGTCCTCTACATATGGTGCCAAACGGCAGTAGCCGCCCTGGAGATCCTTTGCGAAGAGCTCAGCAGCCACAGCCTCAAATGCCGTGCCAACATCGTCGGTAAAATCCACAGGCACATCTCGTTTCGGTCCGCGATACTCCGCCATCGCGGTCGGCGCGCGCAGTGCCATCTGATCGGCCGCAACCTCGAAAAGCTCATGATGGTGAAGGTAAACAAGGAGCGCGACGTGTTTCGGGTCATGCGCGATGGGGGCATCGCCCGCTTGTTCCACGTCGGATTTCTCGAACAGCGTGATCTGTTGGCGCCGCGCCGCCGACAGGACTGTGTCCAGCCCATGTGACGTGCCCAGTTCTGCAATGCGATGCAGGTCGGCCACAAGGCCCTCTGACCAGTCGTTAACGGGCTGGTCAAAATACTCTGCCAGCAGTCGACGCTGGTCTGCATCTGCATCATCAAAAGCTATGGGCAGTGCCCCACCCACAAAATGGCGCTCGAAAAGCTGGCACATCAGCTTGGGATCAATGGTCTTCAGGAAACGTGGATTCACGAATTTCTTCAGGTTGCCTGCCATGGCGAGTCCTTTCTGTTTGGAAAATGATGTTCATCCTATGTTCTCATCGTCACAGGTCAATCACCGCGTTGGGCGTGGGACGGTTTCCGAAGGTGGTGAGTAGAAGCTGGGCGAGAGAATAATCCGAGGCCCACATGAAACGCCCCAATCCCCTGCCCGCCGACTTGATGTCACCCACCGAGCGCAGGGCTGAACTCTGCGCCCTTCTGGCCATCGGCCTGATCCGTCTGCACCAGCGCGAAATACCCCAACTCTCTGACCCATATGGAGAAAGTTCGCTACACAACTCAGCCAACCAGAGCGTTCATGCAACTCCGACTCACCGGAGAACCGCATGACAAACCACAATCCTATTCCTGCGCGCCTCGCCGCGCTGAAATCCACCCCCACCAAGGACCTGAAAGATCAATGGCGCGAGCTGTTCGACAGCGAACCGCCACCCTTCAACCGGCGCTACCTCGAAAGCCGGCTGGCGTACCGCATCCAGGAACTCGCCTATGGCGGGCTCAAGCCGGAGACGATCCGGCGGTTGGAACGGCTTGGTGAGGAACTCGACGGCGGTGACCGCAAGAAAAGCCGTATCCGTGCAGATTTCCACCCGATTGCAGGCACGCGGTTGCTTCGTGAATGGCAGGGTGTTGAGCAGATCGTCACCGTCACCGCCGACGGCTTCGAATGGCAGGGACGCCCCTACAAGTCGCTGTCCGCCATCGCCCGCGCGATCACCGGTACGCGCTGGAACGGCTGGGTGTTCTTCGGGCTCAAAAGCCACAGGGGGCGGACATGACGAAGCCGCCGGAAAAATCGAAGGTCGTCCGCAAGCTGCGGTGTGCCGTCTACACCCGGAAGTCCTCCGAGGAAGGGCTGGAGCAGGAGTTCAACAGCCTGCACGCCCAGCGAGAGGCCTGCGAGGCCTACATCGCCAGCCAGCGCTCCGAGGGCTGGGTGCTGGTCCGCGATCAGTATGACGACGGCGGCATTTCGGGCGGCACGCTGGAGCGGCCTGGATTGAAACGGCTGCTGGAGGATATCGAGGACGGGCTGGTCGACGTGGTCGTAGTCTACAAGATCGACCGCCTCAGCCGCTCGCTGGCCGACTTCGCCAAGCTGGTCGAGGTGTTCGACCGTAACGGCGTGACCTTCGTCTCCGTCACCCAGTCGTTCAACACCACCACGTCCATGGGGCGGCTGACGTTGAACATCCTGCTGTCCTTTGCCCAGTTCGAGCGTGAGGTCACGGCTGAACGCATCCGCGACAAGGTCGCCGCCAGCCGGAAGAAGGGCATGTGGATGGGCGGGGTGCCGCCCTACGGCTACCGTGTCGAGAACCGGAAGCTGGTCGTGGACGAGGAAGCCGCGGCGCACGTCCACTGGATCTTCGCCCACTTCCTCGAGATCGGGTCGGGCACGGAGCTGGCGAGAGAGATCACGAAACGCGGCATTCAGACGCCGCGCGGCAACCGGATCGACAAGAAATACATCTACCGGATGCTGAGCAACCGCGCCTACATCGGTGAGGCCGTCCACAAGGGCGACAGCTACCCCGGCGAGCACGACGCCATCATCGACCGCGAGACGTGGGACCGCGTCCACGCCATCCTGCAGGAGAGCCCGCGCAAGCGCGCCGCGCGCACCCGCGCTGAGACGCCCGCACTGCTGAAAGGGCTGCTGTTCGGCCCGGATGGCGCGGCCTTCTCGCCGACGCATACCCGCAAGGGCGGGCGATTGTACCGCTACTATGTCAGCCAGACCGTGCTGAAGCATGGTGCTGGTGCGTGTCCGGTCGGCCGCGTGCCCGCGGCCGCGATCGAGTGCGCTGTCATAGACCAACTCCGCGCCGTGCTCCGCCAGCCGGAGATCGTTGCGGGGACGTGGAAGGCGGCGCGTGCCCACGCCCACACCATCACCGAGGCCGACGCCCGCGCTGCCCTGCAGCAGATCGATCCGCTGTGGGACGAATTGTTCCCGGCCGAGCAGGCACGCATTGTCGGACTGGCCATTGAACGCGTTGATATCACCGTCGACAGCGTCAATGTTCGCCTTCGGATGGACGGTTTGACCGGGCTGGCACGAGAAATGCTGGCTGATCTCGGAACGGCGGCATGACCCGCGCGACGCCAGCACCGGAAACGGTGACAGTGCACATCCCCTTCCGCCTCGTGAAGCGCGGCGGCCGCAAGGAGATGCAGCTGCCGGACGGGGCATCCAGCCAGCGCAAGATAGACAATACCTTGGTCAAAGCACTGGCTCGGGCATTTCGCTGGAAGCGTATGCTCGAATCCGGCGAATTCACGACCATCGCCGAGCTGGCCGAAAGCGAGGGCATCGCGCCGTCCTACATGACCCGCATCATCAGGCTTACGCTGCTCGCGCCCGATATCGTCGAGGCGATCCTGGACGGCAAGCAGGAGCCGGGGGTGTCGCTGGCGCAGTTGATGGGGCCTTTCCCGCCGGAGTGGAACGCGCAGAGGTTCGCGTGGGCTAATTCAACACGTCCCACGGCAAACGAAGAGCAGGCCGCGCCGAAGCGCACGCCCTCCAGCTGACCGGCACCTCGTAGGGCGCGCAGCTCCATCCTCCAAACATGCGGTCAAGCGAAGTGAATCCACATATGCTCCCTGTCAGGGATCGACCTACATTGACAATTAAGGGAAGCGCAGTATTAGTAAGATGCATGAGAATCATTGCCCGCCCCAAGCTCATAGCTTTTGGGAACCGCTTTCCAGATGCGAAGGCGCAACTCGACGCCTGGTGGGCTGAGGCGAAGCAAGCCGATTGGAAGATGCCAGCGGACATCAAGGCGCAGTACCGCAGTGCGAGCATCCTGAAGGGGGGACGTGTGGTGTTCAACATCAGTGGCAACAAGTACCGACTGATTGTGAAGTTCGACTACGAAAAAGGGATAGGGTTTGTTCGATTTCTAGGGACCCACAAGGAGTATGACCAAATCAACGTGGAGGAAGTGTGATGATGAGCGACTATCGAATTCGGCCAATTCATTCTGGACAGGATTACGCCCACGCTCTTGCTCGCGTTGAGGCGCTCATGGATATGGAGCGCTCTCCTTCAGAGGACGACGAACTCGATGTTCTGACGACCCTCGTCGAGGTGTACGAGGATCGGCACTTTCCCATGGACGCGCCTGACCCTATCGAGGCAATTAAATTCAGGATGCAGCAGCTGGGCATCAATCAGAGCGACCTGTCTCCGATCTTTGGCAGCCGCGCTAAGGCCTCTGAGGTGCTCAGTGGGAAGCGTGATCTGACACTGAAAATGATCCGCGCTCTTCATGAGCATCTTGCAATTCCAGCCGCGGTTCTCATTGGCGACGCCGGCGGCCTTCCGAAGTCTCCTACGGGAATTGAGCTCGACCGTTTCCCTGTCGCTGAGATGGCGAAGCGCGGTTGGATTAAGAAGTCGGCGGACCTCAAAGACCGCACGGAGGAAATTGTCCGGGAACTAATCACCTGCGCAGGAGGGCCCGATGCATTGCCAAAGGCGCTGTTTCGCCAGGGCGGAGGTGCACGTGCAAATGCAAAAACCGAGGTGAACGCGTTGCAGGCGTGGTGCCTTCACATTCTCTGCAAAGCTCGTCGAGCTGGCCTCGAAGGCAAATACAAGCTGGGGACTGTGGATCAGGAATTCCTTCGCACACTCGCGCGCCTAAGCAGCTTCGATGAGGGGCCGAAGCTGGCGAAGGAGAAACTTGCCCAACATGGCATTGCACTAGTGGTCGCGGCACATCTGCCGAAAACGTATCTCGATGGGGCCGCGCTTTGGACTGTGGATAAGGTGCCTGTGGTCGGAATGACGATCCGATACGACCGCCTCGACAATTTCTGGTTCTGCCTCCTGCACGAGCTGGCTCACATTGGGCGGCATTTCCCGGACGGAAACGGCGAGGTCTTCATTGACGATCTCCAGCTGCGCGAGAGAAACCACGAGCGCGACGACGATCGCGAACGCGAGGCGGACGAGTGGGCACAAGACGCGCTGATACCTTCGGATCTCTGGCATGAGCATCCAGCACGCGATCGCCCGAGCGTTCAGAACGTGCTTTCGCTCGCTCGCCAGGCCGATGTTCACCCTGCCATTGTCGCAGGACGCATCCGGCACGAGAGGCACAACTATCGTCTACTTTCGCAGTTTGTCGGTGCCGACGCGGTTCGCCCGCTGCTGATGGAGGATACGGCATGAAAAATTAAGCGGGGCAACCGATCAGGCGGCCCCGCTTAACGAGTACGTTGGGAGGGCTTAGGCGCAACCCTCACAGCGTGGCTCCGGAGACCGAAGCACTCTCGTGGTGGTACTCGAGGGATAGACGCTTCGGGACTCCAGGGCAAATCTTTTCACCTGCGCCTAGGAGTATGCCATCGTGGCTACAATCACCGAGCTGACACCTGAGCAGGTGTCGATCATCAAGTCCCGGCTTGCCCGGGGAGACTACCAGCACCGGATCGCTGCTGACTTCGACCTCAACCAGGGGCGCATCAGCGAGATCGCGAATGGCAAGCGCTTTGCAGACGCGCCGCTCGCTTCCATGGAGGCTGAGCATGTCTGACAGGCTCTACAAGCCGGGCCAGAAGGCCCCTAAATCCGGCCAGTACGAGATCACTGGCCCTCGCGGGGGAAGCACCGGCGTGGAACGCACCGTGACGCGGAACGAGCCTCTGCCTCCGCCAGAGCAGAAGGGTCAGCGGTACCGTCTCGTCGACCAGACGAAGCACCGGCGCAAACCCTGAAAATCAACGACACGGCCCGGCAGGCGCCGGGCCGTGTCAGGTCATGTTGCTCTCACCATCGACTTGACGCAGACTGTAATTACTTATCGAGCGAGCAATAAGAATGCCTTTGACTCTGGCCCAACTCGAGCGCCACCTATTCAGCGCTGCCGACATTCTTCGTGGCAAAATGGATGCCTCAGAATTTAAAGAATACATCTTTGGGATGCTGTTCCTGAAACGGTGTTCCGATGTCTTCGAGCAGGCCCGTCTGGCAGTTATTGAGAAACGTGTAGAGTCCGGCGCCTCGCCACAGCAAGCTGCCGAGGAGGCTGAGAACAAGATCTGGTACGGTCGCAGCGGTACTTTCTGGGTTCCACCTCAGTCCCGGTTCACGTTTCTCGTTGATGAAGCCCATGAGAATATTGGGGACAAGCTCAACAAAGCGCTCGGGGGCTTGGAATCGGAAAATATCGCCCTTGAAGGTGTCCTGGACCACATCGATTTCACGCGGAAGGTCGGTCAGAGCAAGATCAGCGACCAGAAGTTGCGCCAACTAATCAATCATTTTGGTGAAATCCGCCTTCGAAATGCGGATTTCGAATTTCCAGACCTTCTAGGTGCCGCTTATGAATACCTGATCGGGGAATTCGCGGATTCGGCAGGCAAGAAGGGCGGGGAATTCTACACACCCCGTTCTGTCGTCCGAATGATGGTCCGTCTGCTGAAACCGACACTCGAACACGACATCTATGACCCGTGCTGTGGTTCTGGCGGCATGCTGATCGCAGCCAAAGAATACATCGATGAGCATGGTAAGGATGGACGCAAGGCCAACCTGTTCGGGCAGGAGAACTCAGGCACCGTCTGGTCCATCGCCAAGATGAACATGCTGCTCCACGGCATAAGTAGTGCCGATCTTCGTAACGACGACACACTGGGGGAGCCTCAGCACGTCGAAAACGGTGAGCTTCGTCGCTTCGACCGGATCCTCACCAATCCGCCTTTTTCGATCAACTGGGGTTCGAAGGACAAGGACCGGTCTGGCGAATACGCATGGCAGCCGAAGTTCCGCGAGCGCTTCTTCCATGAGGTACCGCTCGGCTCGAAAAAGGCCGACCTCATGTTCCTTCAGCACATGCTGCATGTCACCCGTGACGGCGGCATGATCGCGACCGTCATGCCTCATGGCGTCCTCTTCCGCGGCGGGGACGAAGGCAAAATTCGCCAGAAGATTATCGAAAGCGACCAGATCGAGGCGGTGATCGGCCTCGGGCCGCAGCTCTTCTACGGTACCGGCATTCCAGCTTGCATTATCGTCCTGCGCCAGCGCGTCCATCACGGCGCGAACCTTGTTTCTGGCAAGCCGAAGGAGCGCCAGGGGAAGGTGCTCTTCATCAACGCCGACCGCGAGTATTTCGAAGGCCGGGCGCAGAACCACCTGCTGCCTGAGCATATCGAGAAGATCGTCACCACCTTCGAGGAATACCGCGAGATCCTCGGCTTCTCGGCCATTGTCGATATCGACACGCTAAGGGAGAACGACTGGAACCTGAACATCCGTCGCTATGCCGACAACGCTCCGCCGCCCGAGCCGCATGACGTGCGCGCGCACCTTGTCGGCGGTATCCCCAAGGCCGAGGTCGCGACGAAATCCGAGCTATTCCAGTCCCACGGATTGGACCCGATGGACCTGCTTACCCCGCGCGATGGCGGCTATCTGGATTTCATCGCCCAGGTGACCACCAAAGCCGACATCAAGCCTGCCATTGAGACCAACGCGCGCCTCGTGGCGCGCGAGGCCGAGATCTGGGACAATTTCAACGCCTGGTGGGAATCTCACACCGACAACATCACCGCGCTTGCCGGGCATGAGGACCCAGCCGCCCTCATTGCCTTGCGCGATGAACTGCTCTCCAGCTTCTCCGATACGCTCGAAAGCCTGGCCGTGCTGGATCCGTTCACCGTGCGCGGGATCATTGCTCAGTTCTGGAACCAGTCGCGCTTCGATTTTCTCACCCTCATGGCGCGCGACACGAGGGGCGTGGTCGATGCCTGGCGCACCTCCATCGTCACGGCGCTCGAGGACAAGGGGAACAAGGAAAACCCACTGGATCACAAGCTCGTCGCCTTCCTGATGGGCGATTTCGTGCGCGAGATTGCCGAGCTGGAGGCGCGCAAGGCCGAGCTTGATGCCCAGATCAAGGCCGCGACCGCCACATCCGAGGACGGCGAGGAAGAAGAGGATGACGCCGAGCCGGTGGACGAGGCGCAGATCAAGCGCTGGAAGAAGGAACTGACCGAGGTCAAGAAAACCCTGAAAGCCAAGCAGGCGCAGTTCACCGACGAGATCAACAGGGGCGTCGACGGACTGTCGCCCGACGAGGCCGCCGATCTGCTGCTGAAGATCCTGCATGACGATATGGAAAAGATCCTGACCCGCTACATCGCGGCGCAGCGCGGGCAGATCGTGGCGGCATTTGAAAATTGGTGGGACAAGTATCGCGTGACCCTGACCGAGATCGAGGGCGCGAGGGCCGAGGTGACCGAAAACCTGGCCGGGTTCCTGAAGGGGTTGGGTTATGTCTGAGAACGGTTTCCCCAACGGACCGATTGGCACTCTGATAGCCAGCCAGACAGGCGGGGGCACGCCATCGCGACAAAACCCTATGTATTGGACGGGTCCGATCCCTTGGGCTTCGGTCAAGGACTTCGCGGAAGGTCAGATTGAACTGCTTTCGACCGAAGAGCAGATTTCGGTTCAAGGTCTGCAAGCCAGTGCTACGCACCTGATACCCGCGAACACCCCGATCGTTTGCACACGTATGGCAGTTGGCCGAGTAGCTGTCGCCCCTATGGAAGTCGCGATCAACCAAGACCTCAAGGCAATCTTCCCTGCACGAAGCGTTGAGACTCGATACCTGTTGCGCCTTGCCGATTACGCCAAGCCAAAGGCAGAGGCGGTTTCTGTCGGTTCAACGGTTAAGGGCATCAAAGTTGCGGACTATCTGAATATCGAAGTCCCGTTGGCTCCCCCAGATCATCAATCCAAAATCGCCGAGATCCTCGATACGCTGGACGCGGCGATACGGGGGACCGAGGCGGTGGTGGCGAAGTTGCGGGCGATGAAGCAGGGGCTGCTGCATGACCTGCTCACCCGCGGCATCGACGCGAACGGAGACCTCCGCCCCCCACACCCCGAGGCCCCCCACCTCTACAAACAAACCCCGCTCGGCTGGCTGCCGAAGGAGTGGGATATCGTGACGATCAAGGATCTCGCTCGGTCATCCGCGATTGGACCCTTTGGAAGTGACCTTGTTGCCTCGGACTATCGCGCAGAAGGGATTCCTGTCGTCTTCGTTCGAGACATCAAGCCAGATGCATTTTTCTGGAAAAGCAACGTATTTCTTGATGAGCGAAAAGCGCAGTCTCTTGCTGCACACAAGGTTACATCGGGTGATGTTGTCGCCACGAAAATGGGGTTTCCTCCTTGTATTGCTGCGGTCTATGCTGATGGTTTGCCCGATGGCATCATCACGGCCGACGTTGTGTGTATTCGTCCAAACCTCAACGTGGTGCGGCCAGAATGGCTTTCTATTTCGATGAATTCACCCCGCGTTCAGCGGCAGGTGGATCAAATCACGGCAGGCGTAACCCGGCCGAAAGTTACATTGAGAGATGTTCGCGAATTGAAGATCGCGCTTCCTCTTCTTGACGAGCAGTTTTCTATTCTGGAGCGTACCAAAGCCGTCGACGCTGAAATTGGAAAGAACATCGCCATGCTCGAAAAGCTCCGCCTCCAAAAATCCGGCCTGATGGACGACCTGCTCACCGGTCGAGTTCCCGTCACGCCGCTGTTGTAGCCGAAGGGGCCGGTCATGGGTCACGAATATACCGATGTCGAAAAGCCCTTCATCGACCAATGCGTCGCCATGGGCTGGCAGGCGCAGACGGGCAACATGGATGACCCCGCCCAGACAGGGCGCGACAGCTTCAAACAGGTCATCAGTGAGGCGACGCTGCGCGAGCGTCTGCGCGCCATCAACCCCGGGCCCGATGGCGAGCCCTGGCTCGACGATGCGCGCCTGTCCGAGGCCGTCAGTGCCCTGACCCGTCACGGCCAGCGCGGGCTGATGGAGGCGAACCAGGCGGTCACCGAACTGCTGCTCAAGGGCCTGACGGTCGAGGGCCTGCCCAGTTGGGACGGCGGGCGCGGCCAGACCATCCGCTACATCGCCTGGGACGAAGTGGGTGCCAACAGCTTCACCGTCGCGAACCAGTTCCGCATCGACTGCCCGCCCGGTCATGACGTGGGCAAGGGCTTCATCATCCCCGACATCGTGATGCTGGTGAACGGCATCCCCATGGTGGTGGTCGAGGCGAAAAGCCCCGGCATCCCCGAGCCGCTGGCCGAGGCGGTCAAGCAGCTCCGCCGCTATCACAACGCCCGCAAGGCAGCACTTGAGGTCGAAGAGAACGAGGGCACACCCGCGCTCTTTGCCTCGGTCCAGTTGCTGATCGCCACAAGCTTCGATCAGGCCCGCGTCGGCTGCATAGGTGCGGGGCTGGAGCATTATGGTCAGTGGAAGACGGTGGCCGGGCCCGATGGAACCGGCTCCGAGGATGATGTTGCGAAGGCTCTGGGCAAGAAGGGGCTGTCCGAACAGGAGCGCCTTGTCGCCGGAATGCTGCGCCCTGCGCATCTGCTGGACATCCTGCGACACTTCCTGCTGTTCATGAATGTGGGCGGCCAGTCCATCAAGATTGTCTGCCGATATCAGCAATACCGTGCGGTGAACCGCGCCCTGGAACGCCTGCGGACTGGAAAGACGCGAGTTCAGGATGGCGAGTACGACCGGCGGGGCGGCATCGTCTGGCACACGCAGGGCTCGGGCAAGAGCCTCACCATGGTGTTCATGATCCGCAAGATGCGGACGGATATGGGCTTGCGTAAGTTCAAAGTCATCATGGTGACCGACCGGCGCGACCTGCAGCGGCAGCTTTCCGAGACAGCAACCATGTCGGGCGACGTTGTGGAATTGGCGACGAGCAACGGATCGCTAAAAAAGCTGGCCAGGCGCAAGGGGCCAGGCCTGGTCTTCGCTACGATCCAGAAATACCGCACCGACGAGGATGTGGCAGAGGTCACGAAGGGGCCGGCCTTCGAGGTGCTGAACGAGGACGAGACGATCGTCGTGGTGGTAGACGAGGCGCACCGAACTCAGGCTGGCGATCTGCATGCGAACCTGCTGGCCGCACTGCCGAACTGCGCACGTATAGGCTTTACCGGCACGCCGATCATCATGGGCGAGAGGAAGCGGACAACGCAGATCTTCGGCGAGTTCATCGACAAGTACACGATCAAGGAATCCGAGGCGGATGGCGCCACGGTGCCGGTACTCTATGAAGGCCGCACGGCCGAGGGCGCGGTGAAGGATGGCACAACCTTGGACGGGCTGTTCGAGGACATGTTCCGCGGGCGCACCGACGAGGAGCTGGAGGCGATCCGCAAGAAATACGCGACCAAGGGCAACATTCTGGAAGCGCCTGCGCTGATCGCAGAAAAAGCCCGCGACATGCTGAGGCACTACGTAACCAACCTCCTGCCCAACGGCTACAAAGCCCAAGTGGTTTGCTACAGCCGCACCGCGGTGGTCCGGTACCATGCAGCCTTTCTCGCGGCACGCGACGAGCTTATGGCCCAGGCCGCCGGACTCTCGGATCATGACAAGGCGATGGATGACGAGTTGCTCTGCACGAAGCCCGCAAGATTGCAGGCATTGGTGCAAGCTTGGCGCTATCGCGAAACTCTGGAAAAGATCGAATTTGCCGCAGTCATGTCCAGCAGCAACAACGACGATGCTAGCTGGAAGCAATGGACCGAAGGCTCCGCACAGGAAATGCGGATCAAGCGGTTCAAGAAACCACTATTTCATAAAGACCCTACCAAGGCCGATCCGCTGGCCTTCTTGATTGTCAAATCGATGCTCCTGACTGGCTTCGACGCCCCGATTGAGGGCGTTATGTATCTGGATCGATCCATCCGCGAAGCCGAGCTTCTGCAGGCGATTGCACGTGTGAACCGTACCGGATTCGGCAAGACCTGCGGGATCGTGGTCGACTACTTCGGTGTGGCGCATCACCTGAAAGCCGCCCTTGCTGCCTATTCGGATGAAGACATTGATGGGGCGCTGGCCAGCCTGAATGATCAAATCCCCGTCCTGCGGGACCGGCACATTCGTGTAGTCGACATCTTCCGACGCGCAGGCATGGATGATTTATCCAATGACGAGGATTGTCTGAACGTATTGGCTACAGAGAAAGCACGCGCCGAGTTCACGGTAAAGCTCAAGGATTTTCTGAAATCCTTGGAAATTGTTCTTCCCCGTCCAGAAGGCCTTCCCTTCGTCAAGGATGCAAAACGCCTTGCGTACATCCATGCTCGGGCCCGCAACCGGTATCGTGATGTCATGGTAATTGGGTCCGACGTTGGTGCCAAGGTGCGCAAGCTGATCGATGATCATGTGATTTCGCTCGGCATTGACCCCAAGATCCCGCCAGTTCAATTGACCGATGCGGAATTCGAGAAACAGGTTGGTCAAGCCTCTGGTAGTCGAGCAAAGGCATCGGAAATGGAGCATGCGATCCGCTCTCATATCCGCAAGAGCCTGGAGACCGATCCGGTGCGGTTCAAGAAGATGTCCGAGCGCCTGAACCAGATTCTCGACGGCTTCGGACAACAATGGGACCAGATCATTGAGCAACTGAAGACAATCATAGATGAACTTCGCTCACAGGAGCAGCCTACTGATGAAATTCCCTCAGACATACCAGAGGTCTATGTTCCCTTCCTCCGGACAGTCCTCGAAGCCTGTTCTGCCAACGATGAAACTCCTGTTGAGCAGCTGCACGCGATCCATCAGATGACCATGGAGATAGTGGATCGCATCATTGAGGAGATCTGCGCGAACCGGTCGATTTGGAGCAGCTTCAAGATGGCAGACCAGGAAAACCTACGGTCCGAGATTTTTGAGGTCATCTTCGACAAGCAACTGAAAGGCTTTAGCGTATCCGACGCCGAGGCTTTGGCCGATCAGCTCATGCAACAGGCAAAGGCCAACGACGAAAAATTGAGGGCTGCCTAATGCCAACGTTGCCGCTGTCTCCGATCCGAACTGGTGGGAAACCCGCCCGCAACAGCGATCACAGGCTTGAGGTCGATGGCCTGTGGTTCGAAGTCCGCCGGAGCGATCGACGGAAGACGATGCAGATTACAGTCGAACGATCTGGCGAGTTGTTCATAGTCGCGCCTTCGAAGGTAGTCGACCAACAGCTGATCGAATTCGTGGAAGAGAAACTTCTCTGGGTGCACACAAAGCTCGAAGAAAAGGCTAGGCTACAGCAACGCGCCCCGGTCAAGGAGTTCGTCGATGGCGAGGGCTTCCTGTATCTCGGGAAGAGCTACCGACTGCGACTGACCGATAGACAGTTGGTAGACCTGCACCTTAAGAACGGCCGCTTTTGCCTGCGCAGGAGTTCCGTACATCGTGGGAGAGAGGTGTTCGTATCCTGGTACGCGCGGCGGGCGCAGCAATGGTTCGAGAGGCAGGTGGCTGAGCAGGCAAACCTCATGAGCGTTGAGGTCAAAGAGGTAAAAGTACAGGATCTTGGCTTCCGCTGGGCGTCTTTCGGGGCCGACGGACGCGTGTTCTTCCATTGGAAGGCCATTCTCCTCCCGCCCCGCATCGCCCAGTACATTGTCGTGCACGAGCTGGCGCACGCACATCACCGCAATCACTCTGCCAATTTTTGGATCAAGGTTGACCAGCATCTTCCGGATTGGAGGAGCCGCAAATCATGGCTAGCCGAAAACGGTATCCAGGTCGAAGGCTTGTAAGCAGAGGTTTTTGGTGAAGGGAGTACTGCAGAACGCCATGGAACACGTGCTGGCACGCTGGCACCAGCTGGACACCCGCAAGAACCGTATGATTTTGGCGGGCTACGACGTGTCGGCCGGGCGGGCGATCAGTTTTTGGCCGGATCGGTATGATCCGGGGCCGATTTGAGCCTTTTCGGACGGACTCACCCCATGGCGAAACGGCGCTCGTGGAAGACCAGGCGGTCGAAGTTGTAGGCGAGGTTGGCCAGCGTCAGTTTCGCCTCGGCCCGGGCCAGCCCGATGGTTCTGATGAACAGACCGAAGCGGGTCTTCTGATGGGCGAAGACATGCTCGACCCGGGCGCGCACGGAGGATTTCCTGAAGTTGGCGGCACGGGTGCGTTCCGGCATCGGCTTGCCGTGCGGCTTGCGGCGGTGGATGCTGCTGATGAAGTCGTTCTTCGCCAGCCATGTCTCGTTGCTTTGGGAGCGATAGGCGCTGTCTGCCCAGACTTCCCGCGACGTATTCTCGTCGGACAAGAGCTGTCTCAGCATCCGCCCGTCCGGGGATGCCGCTGATGTCACGGCGCTCTCGCGGATAAACCCGAACCGCCTGTCGATGCTGATGTGGGATTTGTAGCCAAAGACAGGCAGCGCGATCTGCGGCAAGGGCGAACCGTCCGGGCGATACCGGATCTTGCCGCCGATTTTCAGGGTCCAGCGCGCATTCGTATCCTTCTGGGCGGCCTTGTTCGGCGCATCGGGCCAGATCTCGGCGGCGGTCTTGCCGGCCTTGATCGCCTCCTTCTCGGGATCGGTGTTGCGCTGCTTGGGGGCCGGAACCAGGCTGGCATCCACGATCTGGCCCGACATGGGAATGTAGCCCTTCTTGTGAAGCTGCCAGTCGAACGCCTTCATCACTCGCTTCAGCGTCCCGGTCTCGGTCAAGCGGTTGCGAAAGTGCCGGATCGTGTTCTCGTCAGGGGTCGGCGCGCCCAGATCGAACCCCAGAAACCGCATCCAGGACAGCCGGTCCCGGATCATGAATTCCATTCTGGCGTCGCTCAGATTGTGCTGGGCCTGCAGGATCAGCGCCTTGAACATCGATACCGGATCTAACGGCGGGCGCCCCCCTTTCGAGCCATCGCCATACCCGAGACCCTCGACCAGCCAGCCCCGGAAATACTCGAAATCCACCGTCGCATCGAGAACCTCAAGCGGATCCCCGTGCTTGCTGAGCGCCTCGAGATGATCGGACAAACCGAAAAGATTGCTGGGTTTCATGACCGCACCTCCATGCCGTCAGTGAATCACAAAACGTCGAAATCAGGTAGGTATTTGCGGGTGTCCAGCTCATTAGATTACCAAAGCAAATCTCTAGCGGTATTGCGACAGTTCGATTTCTGTTCCATTTCCCCGAGCGCCACCGGCGTCGAAGTGTTCAACCGTGGCGCTGAGGAAGTATATAAATTTCAGCATGTTACAAAAAAATCACCAAAACGGCGCAGTCAACAGGTCCGGAGAATATCGGCCAGTAGAGAACGCTTTGGGCCCTCTTCGCACCGGGGCCGGTGAACAGCCCCTCCCGCATAACCCTCGAATATAACGGACAAATCCGGCCTCGGCCGGATCAGGAGAATAGTTTCTCAAGGGCAAGTGGCGGACAGGAAGGGATTCGAACCCTCGAGACGGTCACCCGCCTACGCACTTTCCAGGCGCGCGCCTTCGACCACTCGGCCACCTGTCCGAGGCGATGTTTAGAAGAAAGCATTGGGGGGATGCAAGGGCGATTGTTGAGATAGATGGGAAGTTTTGCTCAAACCTTGCGCAGGCGCATCCACAGGCCAAGAAACACCAGCGCGATCACGACCTCCAGTGCCGCGGCTCCTAGAATTGCCGGGCGGGCGACGTTGCTTTGCCATGCCTGCACGCCCGTTGCAGCGACGCCGAGGAACGCAAGCGCGCAGATCAGACAGAGCGCTGCGAGAAACGGACCCGGTTCAAGCCTGCGCGCAACGAGCAGAAGAGCGCCCAATGCCATCACTGCAGGTGCAAATCGGCGCGCGGGGAAATCCATTCCCGGCACATAGGCCACGGCGTAGAGCTTAAAGTACGTGTCCGGCGCCAACAGCAGCACCAATCCGACACAGACGACGAAACCGCCAACCACCAGAAACGCCACCCGGTGCATCACGCCTCGAGCGCGATGTTCACACGGCGGTTCTGTTTGCCTTTGTTTTCGATCTTGCCGAAGACAACCCGCCCGATCTCGCCGGTGCGAGCCACATGGGTGCCACCGCAGGGTTGCAGGTCGACCTGGTCGCTGCCCTCTCCGATCCGCACCAGACGCACCTGGCCGCTGCCACGCGGGGGCTGCACGGACATGGTTTTGACCAATGACGGATTGGCATCCAGCTCGGCATCGGTGATCCAGCTGTCGCTCACGATCAGGTCACGGTCGATCAACCGGTTCAGCGCATCTTCAATCGCGTCTCTGTCTTCGGGCGACTCGGGCATCATAAAGTCTAGCCGCCCACGGCCGGGCCCGATCGCCCCACCGGTGACCGGCAAAGGGATAACCACCGACAACAGATGCAACGCAGTATGGACGCGCATGTGTTTGTACCGGCGGTCCCAATCCAGTCTTTGCACAACATGCGCACCAACCGGAGGCAACCTGGCGGGTTCTGCAGGCACCAGCACGCTTTCGCCCGCAGGCCCCTTGACCGTTGTCGCGACGGCCAGTGACACGCCGTCCCAGTCGATCCACCCGCTGTCGCCTGGTTGGCCACCACCGGTTGGGTAGAACAGCCCCGTCTCAAGGATGATCCCGCCCTCGTCGGTATAGCCGGTGACGCGGGCCGCAGCTTCTCGGGCATAGGCATCGTTACGATAAAGCGGAGAGACAGTCTCTGTCACGATGTGTGCTCCTCTGGGTCATTGGACGGCGCGGTCGCAGGCCGCGCGCCCTGCAGGCTTTCGGGGTTACGCAGCCAGATATCCCGCTGGGCAAAGGGTATTTCGATCCCCTCTTTTTTGAAGGTCTCTGCGATCTGATGGTTCACCTCAGTCCGCACCACAAGGATCTTTGTCACATCCCGCAGGATCATGCGCACGTCGAAATCCAGCGCATCGGCGCCAAATCCTTTGAAATGCACAAAGGGTTCGGGGTTCATCAGGACCATCTCGTGGTTGCGGGCGATCTTGTAGAGAATGTCCTCGACCTTGCGCGTGTCGCTGCCATAGGCGACGCCCACATCCACCACCAGACGGCCCAGCGTGTTGCCGCGGGTGTAATTTGTCACCGAGTTCGACACGAGGTCGGCATTCGGGACAATCACCTCGGTCCGGTCGAAGGTTTCGATCCGGGTCGAGCGCACGGAAATATCGCGCACTGTGCCGTGCTGGCCGTTTACCTCGATCCAGTCGCCCTCGGAAATCGGGCGTTCGATCAACAGGATGATCCCCGACACGAAGTTCTGAACGATGTTCTGCAGGCCGAAACCGATCCCGACGGACAAGGCACCAGCGACAAAGGCCAGCGCCGTGAGGTCGATGCCTGCCGCAGTGATGGCGACAATGACCGACAGGAAAATCCCAAGGTATCCAGTGCCCGAGACGATCGCAGTCTGACCACCCTTGTCGAGCCGCGTTTTCGGCAGCACCGACCCGCGCAAGCCGCCTTGCAACAGGCGGGTCAGGATATAGCCAATGACAAAGACAAAAGCGAAGGTCAGGAAATCCGTGGGCGAAATCCGGGTTTCTCCGAACGAGAATCCAGCCTGAAACCGCGACCAGAGCTCTGTCAGATCGGCCACCCGCGCGCCCCAGATCAAGGCGAGAACCGGCAGTGCGACAAGCGTCAGGACACTGCCAGAGATTACAGGCAACAGGCTTTGGCTTTCATCCAGCGGGGATCCGGTGAACAGGTGATACAGGTCCCGGATCAGGCGCTGTAGCATCAGCAGAAGCGCAAACAGCCCCAGCGTCAGGATGGTCGGAAAGATCAACGCCTCTGCAATGTTGAAATATCCGATGGCCGACAAGAGCGGCCCAACGACGCCCACCAGCATCGCGCCCTGCCCCGTCAGCCGGGCCAACCGGGACGGAAAAGACAGTTGCGCGCTCTCGTCTGTAACGCCCACCGTGTCAGGGTCGGGCTGCGGGCCGGTGCGGCGCAGGATTTGCCCAAGACGGAACAGGACCAACCCACACAGCAGGTGGATTACGAAGCCAAGAACCGCCTGCGTTTCATTGGCAAGTTCGCCGATCTCGATCAGGTGGGCGAAAAACGTGTTCAACGCGAGAAGCCAGGACAGCGAGTTCACATAGTAGCGGGCTTCGGTGCGGCGCTGCTGCGAGAGGGAAATCGTGTTGATCTCGTCGTCGCTCGAAAAGGTCTCGGCAGCCAGCCATCGCGCGACCAGTACGACGAACAGCATCAGCGGGAAGACAAAGATGATTTGGGTGCCGCGCGGTCCCAACAAACCGCTCATATTGAACGCCAGAACGAAGAGCAAAAGGCCGGCGGTCGGCAACAGAAGTCGCAAAAGCGACAGCACAGTGCTACAGACTCCGGTGCCCCGGCGGGTCTTGGCCCGCAGCCACGAGCCCAGACGGTCAATCAGCTTTGGCGCGCGGAAGACCAGAAGGAGCGACATGCCAAGCAGCAGCAGAATGACCGGCAACTGGTCCAAGAGTGCTTTGCGGCGCACCTCGTTTGTCCAGTTGGCCTTCACCTCGCTGACGATTTCGTTGAACGGCACAAACAGGCTGGTGACCGCCGGAGCCCAAAGCCGAGGGTCCAAAGGTCCGGAATCACGCTGCAGCAATCGTTCCGTCTCGCGCGACCGGATGATTTCATCGATGGCGTTAATCACACCATCTGCGCGGTTATACGCCTCCTCTGCGCGCAACAGCGGCGCTTGAAGCTGGGTGATCTGGCGCTGCAACTCTTGCCTGCGCTGCGAAATCTCTTCGGGTTCCGAGCCATCCTCGGGCGCCGGCCCCAACGCTTCGAGCTGCGATTGCAGCGTCGACAGTCGGGGGTCGCCAGCATTCTGCAATCCCAGCAACTGGTCGCGATACGACGACACGTCCGATCTGAGCGCCCCAAGCGCCTCGGTCGACGCGTCCCGCGACTCGATTGCCGTTTCGGCGCGTGACGCCACCTGTTCCCACGCCGTGTAATCCATTGGGGTGGATTGCGCCCAGACTGTCTGAACCGCGAGCAGGAAAAGAAACGTCGCCGTTCTTAGCGCTGCGAAGAGGTGGGTCATTGGTACTCGAAGACCTTAGGAATGTCCAAAGGCGCTGCATCAAGCCATTCTGGCACCGGCAGACCCTTTTCCTTGAGGAAAGCCGGGTTGAACAGCTTTGATTGATAGCGGGTGCCATAGTCGCACAGGATCGTCACGATGGTGTGGCCCGGCCCGAGATTCTTGGCCAGACGCATCGCTCCCGCGATGTTGATGCCCGACGACCCGCCAAGGCAAAGACCTTCTTCGGCCAACAGATCAAACACAATGGGCAGCGCGTCATGATCAGGGATCTGATAGGCAAAATCGGGTGTGAACCCTTCAAGATTTGCCGTCACGCGCCCCTGCCCGATCCCTTCGGTGATTGAGCCACCTTCGGATTTGAACTCGCCGGTGGTGTAGTAGGAGTAAAGCGCAGCCCCCATCGGATCGGCCAGACCGATCTTGACGCCCTTGGGCTGCAACACCTCGGCCACACCGGCCAAAGTTCCACCCGAACCGACGGCACAAATGAACCCATCGACCTTGCCATCTGTCTGTTCCCAGATTTCGGGACCGGTGGTTTCGATATGCGCCTGACGGTTTGCAACATTGTCGAACTGGTTGGCCCAGATCACACCCTCGTTGCTGCGCCTCGCCATTTCTTCGGCCAGACGACCGGAATAGCGCACGTAATTGTTCGGGTTCTTGTAGGGCGCCGCAGGCACCTCGACCAATTCTGCACCCGCAAGGCGCAGCATGTCTTTCTTTTCCTGACTTTGCGTTTCGGGGATCACGATCACGGTCTTAAACCCCATCGACGCCCCAACCAGCGCCAGGCCGATCCCGGTATTGCCCGCAGTGCCCTCGACAATCGTACCGCCCGGTTTCAACGTGCCTTTGGCGATCGCATCCTTAATGATGAACAGCGCCGCGCGGTCCTTGACCGATTGGCCCGGATTCAAAAACTCTGCCTTGCCCAGAATGGTGCACCCGGTCGCTTCGCTGGCCTTGCGCAGCTTGATCAAAGGAGTGTTGCCGACTGCTTCGGCCAGTTCGCCTGCAAAACGCATGGTGCCCCCGTCAGATGTGTTTCCTCAGGGTGTAGGCCCGCCAGAGAAGGAACTCAAGCCGACGCGCGCAATCTGCCGCGTTCTGCCCCCAGCCAGTACAGCATCATAATCAACGGCCCCGCGTTGATCTCTCCGCTCTGGACAAGGCCCATAGCCGTCTCGAACGGCAGCACGTGACTGCGGATGTCCTCATGCTCGGACGCGAGGCCATTGCTTGATGCGGTGAATTCAGAAAGGTCAACAACACCAAGAAAACAATGGAAAAATTCTGTCGAATATCCGGGAGACGCATAGACCTGCACCATAGGCTCCAGATCACCCAGCTTCAGCCCGCTCTCTTCCATCGCCTCGCGCCGGGCGGTATCGGCGGGGTCTTCGCCCGCATCCACAAGCCCCGCGATGGGCTCAAACACCCAAGGCTGCGGATCATCGCGCCACAAGGGGCCAAAGCGCAATTGCTCAATCAGCAGAATGTGATCTGTCGCCGGATCGTAGGGCAACACCAGCGCCGCGTCGAACGCAAGAAACGCCTCGCGGGTCACACGCCGGCTTCGCGTGTCATCAAATCTTTTGTGATCGAATTGGAATTCAGCCAGTTCGAAAAAGCCGCGATACCCCTCTTCGCGCTTATGGACCGTCACATCCCCGTCGGCTCTGCGATAGCGCCGCGTGGTCTGGCCTGCATCCCGACGCGCAATCATCCGCGACCAGTGCCGGGCCATCAGGAAAGGCCGCAGGTTCGACGCGGTATCGGCATCATAACGCGCGCGCCGCGCCATCACATCGCGTGCAGCCCCCACCGCCATCTCACCCCAGCCCCGCACCCAGTCGGCCAGAACCCAATCCGTTCCGCGCATCTGATCCTGAGACATCGGATAAAAGCAAAGCGCTGTGACAGGATCAAAGTCGGCGCGGATTGTCACTTCGCTTAGATGATAGGAAAATGCGCCTTCGTAATACCTTAACCGCTCTTCTTCATCTTCTGTCACAGCATGTAGAAGGACACCCACAGCAGAGGAGCCGAGGGCTTTCTCGATCATCGGATAGGGTTGATCCTTGACCCAGAAGACAGCGTGATCGGCAAGTGCACCCGGTCGCAACCGATCTGACAATGCCCCTGATGCGACACCCAGAACCGCTTCGAGCAACGGAATATGACACAAGGTGCCGTAGAAAAACAGCGTCGGCAAAGCGACCTATTTCCAGCTTCGTGCAGCGTATTCGGAAAAGTAGCCAGTCAGCAGCGCTCCGATCAGCAGGGTCGAGATCATCATCGGGTTCATCAGCAAGCCTGCATATTCGATACCGATTTCGAAAATCGCCGAAAACGCCTCGACCGGTCCGTCATACCGTCGCTTCATCGATAGGTTGAACATCTCGAGGCTGGCATGCACGAAGACGCACCAGAAGATCAGTGCCGCCACACCTGTCAGCCCGTTGGCAATGGCGTCCTTGGTCCCGCGTCCAGCGCGCGTTCCAACGACGATCCACCCGACAACAGCCCCAATGACCGCGTTGTAGATCGAGAAATTACCGAAATACGTGCTGGCCGGCAAAAGCGTCTTCAAGACTTCCGAGGCCAGATACCCCAAAGCTGCGAGGCAGAGAGCTGCGACGGCTTTGGCGGCTGTGGGCATACTAGCTTGGTCTCGTAATGGTGATCTGCGTCACATCACAGTTTCCGCTATGGAAGGTCGCCGCGCAAGAGGTGAGATAAAAATTCCACATTCTGCGGAAGCGATCGTCAAAACCCAGACCCGCCACCTGATCCCACTTTTCGTTAAAGGTCTCATGCCAGCGACGCAGCGTCTGGCTATAGCTTTCACCAAACTCGATAGATTGCGCGACCTTGAGCCCCGCCGCCTCAATCTCCTGCCGCAGCACGCCCGGACTGGGCAGCATGCCACCAGGGAAGATATATTTCTGAATGAAATCAACGCCTCGATTGTAAATCTCCCAGCGCGATTCCTCGACCGTGATGATCTGCAATGTCGCGTGTTTGCCGGGTTTCAGGCAGTTTTTCACTGAATTGAAATAGGTTGGCCAGTATTTTTGGCCCACGGCTTCGAACATCTCGATGGACGCGATGCCGTCATATTGGCCTTTTTCATCGCGGTAATCCTGCAACTTGAAAGTCACACGATCCGACAAACCAGCTTTGGCGATCCGGTCCACGGCATACTTGTACTGCTCTTCGCTGATGGTCAGACCGGTGACCTTGAGCCCCCGCTCCTTGGCTGCGTATTCTGCGAAACCGCCCCAGCCACAACCGATTTCCAGCACATGATCGCCAGGCTGAGCACCCATCTGGTCCACCATGCTCTTGTACTTGGCGATCTGCGCCTTTTCGGTACTTTCCTGACCGGTCTCAAACAAGGCCGAGGAGTACGTCATCGTGTCGTCCAGCCAAAGCGAATAGAAATCATTGCCCAGATCGTAGTGGTAACTGATGTTCTTCTTCGCCTGCCGTTTGGAGTTCGACTGCATCCAGAAGCGCAATTGTTCGTACCAGCGAACGAATGTCATACCGGGAAAGCTGTCGTAGACATCGTTGTTCTCGCCATGCACGAAATCCATGAAGGCCTGCAAATCAGGTGTGCTCCACCAGCCTTCGAGATACGCATCGCTGAACCCCAGATCGCCATCGCGGATCAAGCGGGCAAACAGGTCATTGTTGTGCACATGCACCTCTGCCACCGCGCCCGGCTCTGCGCCTTCAGCCCGAAAATGCCGCCCGTCGGGCAAGATGAAATCCACACGCCCCTTCCGAAGCCGGTCTGCCATCGCAAACACCTGTGCGAAATAGCGCGGCAAATTGGGTTGGTTTTCGGTCGATGTCAGGATCATGCAGGTCTTCCGCTGTCTGGGTCAGGTGACACTATTCATAGCCGCGCAAGGCAGGCAAGTGTTAACCCTAGGTAGTCCAGCCCTGCCAAAGACAAGATATACCGGACGTTAAGTAACGGATTTTATTCAGCTTGCGATAAATTTACGTAGTCCATCGCCGCCAGCCTGTTACTGCGTCAGAAATCCCGGTTTTCATAGGCTGACAGCGCCCGTTTCCGCCCCACGTCTGGTGCCACGATGGGCTCGGGATAGGCATCATCCGGCGACATCGACCACGACCGCGGGATCGCGGCATAATAGGACAGCGCATCATCGTGCGGCGCGCTGTAGTCTTCCGCAATCCACCGACTGACATAACCGCGCTCCTTGTCGAACTTGTCGAGCTGCGTCACCGGGTTGAACACGCGGAAATAGGGCGTAGCGTCTGGCCCCGAGCCCGCCGACCATTGCCAACCCATCGCGTTTGACGCCGGATCCCAGTCGATCAGACAGTCTTCAAACCATTTGAGCCCGATCTTCCAATGGCACATCAGGTGCTTGGTCAGATAGCTGGCCACGATCATCCGGCCCCTGTTGTGCATCCGACCCGTCACATACATCTCGCGCATTGCCGCATCGACAAAGCGGATGCCGGTGCGCCCCTGCTTCCAAGCTTTGACCTCGGCCTTACGCTCATCCTCGTTCCACGGGAACGCCTGCCATTCCTCGCGCCAGTTATCGGTCAGGATGCGTGGCGTGTGCCACATCAGGTGATAGGCAAACTCGCGCCAGACCAGCTCTTTCAAAAAGGTCTCCGCCCCGGCCTTGCCATCCTGCATCGCACGCTGACCGGCATGCCAGCACTGCGCCGGGCTGATCTCGCCCAAAGCAAGGTTCTCCGACAGGTTCGACGTCCCGTCCACGCCGGGCAAATCCCGCGTCCGCACGTAGTCCGCTACTTTGGACGCCATAAACGCCCCCAGTCGCGACTGTGCTGCCTGCTCACCAAGCTGCACAAACGGGCGCACCACATCTGCCCCCCGGTCCATCGCGGCCCCAAGCGCCCAATCCTCCAATGCATCGCTCTCGGGCCATGTATCAGGTGCGGGCAAAGACGAAGGTGCCGCCAAAGGTGCGTCGACCGACCGGTCCCGCACCGATTTCCAGAACGGCGTATAGACCTTGTAAAAGGTCCCCTGCCCAGTCTCGACCGTCCACGGCTCGAACATCAGATGCCCGACATAGCTCTTGGCCTCAACGGCCGCATCGGTCAGCGCCGCCTTCACATCGGTATCCCGCTCAACCGAGTCAGGATCATAGGCGCGCTGCCAATAGACCGCGCCCGCGCCGACCTCCTTGGCCAGTGCCGGGATCACTTCCCGCGCATCGCCCGACCTCAGGATCAGACGGCTGCCTTTGTCGACCAGCGCGTCAGCAAAGCACTCCAGCCCCAGCCCCAACCGCCATTTCGGCGCGGCCCCCAGCCCGTCCACCAGATCATCACGCAGGAAAACCGGAATGACCGGACCACCGCGTTGCACCGCCGCCGTCAGAGCTGCGTGATCGCTGAGCCGCAAATCCCTGCGGATCCAAACCAGTGTCGGTGATGTCATCGCCCTGCCCTTTGCCGAATTATTTCCGCGCGACCTAGCCGCGCCACGTCAAAGGTCAAACGCGCGCCAAGTCTTCTTCGTTTCACAAAAGCCCCAGGGGAGTCCGCCAAAGGCGGACGGGGGCAAAGCCCCCTAAAGAACTGCGTCCAACGCCTCGATGGCCTTAGTCACTTCCGCTTCCGAGGTGTAATGAACAAAGCTCAGCCGCAACACCCCCTTGCCCAAATCCATACCCATCGCCTCGAGCGCGCGCACAGCATAAAAGTCGCCACCGCCACACATGACCCCGTGCTGCGCCAGTTCCGCCGCGACCTCTTCCCCGGGACGGTTCAGCGCCAAGGCCACTGTGGGCGCACGCACGCTTGCATCCGAAGGGCCGATCAGCCGCACGGAATTGCGGTCCTTTACGGCATCCAGCAGCGGCTGCAAAAGCTTCACCTCATGCGCGCGCATCACATCATGCACACCGCGCGCAGACACCCCATGATGGGTCGCCAATGCGTCCATGTAATCCGCCATCCCGGCACAGGCCGCCACCTGCGCATGATCCGGCCCCGCAGGGGTAAACCGTTTATACAAGCTGCCCGCATTGAAATAATGCCCTTGGTTCGGCAAAAGCTGCCCCAAGGCGCGCCGGATCACCATGATGCCCTGATGGGGCCCGTAGGTCTTGTAGCTTGAAAATAGATAGATATCCGGCCCCAGATCGCCCACATCGACAAACCCGTGCGGCGCATAGCTGACCCCATCGACGCACACGAAGGCCCCCGCCGCGTGGCACATTGAGGTGATATCGAGCACCGGATTGATCTCGCCCACCACGTTGGAGCAATGCGGGAAACAGACCAGCCGCACAGACTCGTCCAACAGGTTTTCCAGATCATCGGTTTCCAGATGCCCGGTCTCGGGGTTCACCGTCCACTCGCGCACCTCGATGCCTTCATCCGCCAACCGCCGCCACGGGCCGGTATTGGCTTCGTGATCCTGATTGGTGACAATGATCGCCTCACCCGGTTTCATGAACTGTCGGAACGCCTGTGCCAGCACATAGGTGTTTTGAGTGGTGGACGGACCAAAGCTCACCTCGTCCGTCTCGACCCCCAGCAGGGCCGCTAATCGCGACCGGGCTTCGTCCATCTCTTCCCCACCCAGACGGGAGGCTGCGTAGGGCGCATAGGGCTGCACCTTGCGCTCATGGTAGAACCGCATGAGCCGGTCGATCACCTGCCGACACGTAAAAGAGCCACCAGCGTTTTCGAAAAACGCCTGCCCCTCAAGCACAGGTTGGGAAAACGCCGGAAAGTTCGAACGTACGAAGTCGATGTCGAGCATGGTCTTGATAGTCCTCGAAGAAAGCACACCGACCTCGGTCGGCAAACGGTGCCACTAGGTCACAAAAAATCCGCCCCGACCAGAGCCGGGGCGGAAGATATCTTGTCGTCGGTCACATCAAAGCGCGCGACGCTCGGCCTGTAGACCCTTCCAGATGGCGACACACATCACCAACAGAACGATGGTGAACGGCAGACCGGTGGAAATCACCATGGATTGCAACGATTGCAACCCGCCCGCCGAGAGCAGCAACACGATGGCCACAGCCCCCTCGAAGATACACCAGAACACCCGCTGCGGCACCGGCGCGTCAACCTTGCCACCCGCCGTGATCGTGTCGATCACCAGCGACCCTGAATCCGATGAGGTCACAAAGAAAACGATCACAAGGATAATGCCGATAAAACTGGTGATCGAAGCCAAGGGCAACCCGTCCAACATCTTGAACAGCTTAAGCTCAAGCGGAGCGTCCTGCGCCGCTGTATAACCATCCTGCAAAACCTGCTGGATCGCCACGCCGCCAAAAACGGACATCCACAGCACGCAGACCAGCGACGGGATAAGCAACACGCAGATGATAAATTCGCGCACCGTACGGCCCCGGCTCACACGGGCGATGAACATGCCGACAAACGGCGACCAGCTGATCCACCACGCCCAGTAGAACGAGGTCCAGCCCTGCATGAAGTTGGTATCTTCGCGGCCCACCGGGTTCGACAGCGCCGGCAGATAGGTCAGGTAAGCGGCAAGGTAGTCGACAAAGCCAGTGAGGATCGCCAGCGTCGGACCTGCGAACAACACGAAAAGCAGCAGCAAAGCCGCCAGCCCCATATTGATTTCCGACAGCACCTTCACGCCGCCATCAAGGCCCCGCATCACCGAAATCAGCGCCACGGCGGTGATGCCCGAGATCAGGATCACTTCGGTGGTCGATCCGATTGGCACACCGAACAGCTCATTTAGACCCGCATTCGCCTGCGTCGCCCCAAAGCCCAGCGATGTCGCCAGACCGAACAGCGTGGCGAACACCGCCAGAATGTCGATCACATGCCCCGGCCAGCCCCAGACCCAGTCTCCGAGAATGGGATAAAACGCCGACCGGATCGTCAGCGGCAGACCCTTGTTGTAGGAAAACAGCGCCAGCGCCAAGGCCACCACCGCATAGATCGCCCAAGGGTGCAGGCCCCAGTGAAAGATTGTCGCGGCAAAAGCCAAACGAACCGCCGCCTGCTCATCTCCAGCAGCGGCACCCAGAGGTGCCCAATCTGAGCGTGCGCCATCTTCGGCAGCCGTCCCGCCAAGGGAAGCCGCGAAATGGCTCATCGGCTCGGACACGCCGTAGAACATCAGACCGATGCCCATACCCGCCGCAAACAACATCGCGAACCACCCCACATAGGTGTAATCGGGCGTCGCTTCATCGCCGCCCAATCGCACCGATCCGACCGGCAGCACGATCAGCAGCAGACAGAACAGTACAAAAATATTGGCTGCGGTCAGAAAGAACCAATCAAAGCCTTGGGTCACCGCGCTGAACATCCAGCTAAACGCCGCCCCCGCCTGTTCCGGCAAGGCGAGTGTGTAAAACACGAATGCAATGATACAGACCCCCGAAACCATGAAGACGGGGTTGTGAATATCAAGCCCGAATGGCCCGATCTGGGTTTCAATATTGTCCTGACCGATCTCGTAATCGGTCTCGATAATCTGGGAAGACCCCTCTGGCTCAGGTATTCCCTGACTTGCTGAAGTATCGGTCATCAACCGTCCCTTTTTGTTAAAATTTTATTTTGGCCACCCCGACAAACGCACAACGCTGTCGCGGGTTCCCTGAAAAGCTTAACGAACCACCATCACCGACACGCTGGCCCGCTTGGCCACAGTGCCGCCGTTGGACGGCCAGATATAGTCGGTGAGGTTCGGCACATGGCTTGCGATGACCACAAGGTCCGCCCCGGTCTCCTCGATTGCCTTGAGCAAAGTCGGATCAAGATCGGTGGTCGGATCGCGGCTGGTCAGCGCCAGCCCTTCGGCCGCCACACCCCGCGCCCGCCCTTGCTCTGCTGCAAAATCCGACATCTTCTGAGCGAATTCCTGCGGTGTGTGCGCCACCGATCCCGGAGTCGCAGCTGCCACACCCACATACACCAATGTGGCGCTGTAATGCTGTGCCAGGTCCGAGGCACAGCGCAGCGCCCGCTCCAGCTTGTCCATATGCGCCAGATCCACCGGCACCATGATACGATTGAACATCGTGTGTCCCTCCTGCGTGTTGTGCCATCGCTCGCAGCAATGGTCTTTGTGTGTCCGCCAAAAATGGCGCGGTCCTTGGCGCCAAGCACTCGGACAGACACAACGGGCGTCGGGTTTCCCACAACGCGACAACACCCTAAAGGAAACCGCCGCCCCGATGCAAACCGAAGCGGCGGAAAATGTCGCTTTTGCAACATTAGATTGGCCCCAGAACCCCTTACTTTAAAAGGGTCTTCATTGGTTCAACTTGCAATCAAGTCGCTTTTGAACCCAGTTGGAGCCGTAAAAGTCAGGGTTCTGCGACAACCTCATCCGTCGGAATACTGGCACGGGACGCCGCCAGATGCGCCGATGTAGCAGGCACACCCGCTTTCTCTCTGCGGCTGTCGCGCCAGATCGCCTTGAGCACCGAAATCCCCATCAGCACCATCACAACCGAGAACGGCAAGGCGCCGATCACCATGGCTGTCTGGATCGCACTCAGGCCACCAGCCACGATCAACCCGCCGACGACCAGCGCAAGCGCCGCCCCCCAGAACAGGATATGCGGCCGCGCCTTTGGGCCTTCGTCACCCGCCGCGTTGATCGTATTGATGATCAAAACAGCCGAGTCCGCAGACGTCACCAGATAGGTCAGCAACAGGATTACGACGATCACGGACATGATCCATGCAAGGTTCTCGGACAACATGAAGGCCAGCATCGCAAACAGCTGGTCCGATTGCCCTGCCCCCACAATGGCCCCATCAGCGCCGCCGTTGAGTTCCAGATCAATCGCGGTGCCACCCACGATGGCAAACCAGACAAAGCACATGAAAGCCGGGATCACGATGGCCCCCAGCACGTATTCCCGAACGGTGCGCCCCTTCGAGATACGCGCAAGGAACACGCCCACGAACGGGGCAAAGGCGATCCACCACGCCCAGTAGAAGATGGACCACGCCCCCTGCCAACCGGACAGACGGCTGTCCGTTGCGGCAGCATAGGTCGCCGCGATGTCAGCTTCCGACAGCGATGCGGCAGCGGCAGGCAAACCTTCGGTAAAGGACTGAAGCGACCCCCACGGGCTGGTGGCAGAGCCATAGACCGTCGCAAGGTCTTCCGGCGACAACGCCTGTGCCGCGGCAGGAACCGAGGCCATGAAGGCGTCCATCGGCACGGGCGACCAGACCGTCAGGATATTGCCGGGGATCGAGATGATGTAATCCCAGATGCCCAGCACCAAGGCTTGCAATCCAAAGAAGGTCGACCCAAAGGCCAGAAAGAAGGCAAGGATGAAGAAACTCAGCCCCATATTGATGTTGGACAACCACTTGATGCCCTTGCCCACACCAGACAGTGCCGAAAGCGTCGACGCTCCCATGATCACTGCCAAAGCCGTGACAATCGCCATGGTCGACATCTTCTGCCCACCATCCTCGGTGGCGGTATAAAGCCAATCGCCAAAGCCGATCCGCGACAGACCAGACACGAATTGTTCGACCCCGAAACCCAAGGTCTGCGACACGCCCAGCACCGTGGCCACAACCGCAACCACATCCACGATATGTCCTGTTGCGCCCGACAGTGACCTGCCAAAAATCGGCGCCAAGGCCGAACGGATGGTCAAAGGCAAATCACGACGATACGAGAAATAGGCCAGTGACAGCCCAACGATGGCATAGGCAGCCCATGCGGCAAGCCCCCAATGGGTGAAAGACCAGACATAGGCCTCGCGAACGTTCTCCGCGCTGCTGCCCGCGGTCAGGCCCTGAATGGTGCTTGGATTGCTGCCCCAGTGATACAACGGCTCTGCCGTGGCAAAGGTCAGCATCCCGATGCCGATACCGGCACCGAACATCATGGAAAACCAAGAAAAATTCGAAAATTCTGGTTTATCGTCGTGATGCCCCAGTTTCAACCGCCCCGAGGCCGGGAGGACCGCAAGGATCAAACAGACCGCGACAAAGAACGCCATGACAAAGACGTACCAATAATTGAATGTCGCCAGGATCACACTGTTGATCCCGGACAAGACCGCGCCGGACTGTTCGGGAAACGCAACAGCCCAAAGGATCAGCGCGCCGACCAACAGTTTTCCGGTGATGGTGACCAGCTTCGCAAAGCCTTTGTAGAACCCGTCATCTGCCGTCTTGATCGGCAGCTCCATAAGGGGCGGTTTCAATGCCATGAGTTCAGTCCTCCCAAAAATTTCTCATTATTATTAAACAAAGCCTAGCATGAAGGCCGCTTTACGTCACCCTCCGGCAGGGAAAACCCCGAGGCTGGTCATTCCCTTGGGGATTTCGCAAAAGAAAACCGGGGCAGCACAGGCCACCCCGGTCGGTTGGTTCAGCAAGGTTTGAGCGATCAGCCCGCAGCCACGTCGACCACAACACGGCCCTTGACCTGACCCTTGAGAATGTCCGCCCCAAGACCCGGCAAATCGGCAAGCGTCGCCGGTGTCACCATCGCCTCCAGCTTGTCCATCGGCAGGTCTTTGGCGATCCGCTGCCATGCCCTTACCCGGTTGTCATAGGGCTGCATGACGCTGTCGATTCCCAACAGGTTCACACCGCGCAGCAGAAACGGAATCACCGTCGCCGGCAGGTTTGCACCGCCTGCCAGACCGACGGCGGCAACAGACGCACCATATTCCATCTGCCCCAATACGCGGGCCAGCATCGCACCCCCCACAGCATCGACACAGCCGCCCCATGTCTCGGCCTCCAACGGCCGCTTGACAGTCTCGTTCAGCTCGTCCCGCGCCACGATCTGTGTCGCACCAAGCGACTCCAGATAGGCGGCTTGCTCAGGCCGACCGGTCACCGCCGCAACCTTGTGCCCCAACCCGGCAAGGATCGCCGTCGCCACCGAACCCACGCCACCAGCAGCCCCGGTCACCAGAACCGGCCCCGGCTTGATGCCATGATCCTCCAGCGCCATCACTGCCAGCATCGCGGTAAACCCGGCAGTGCCCACGGCCATCGCCTGACGCGTATCCAGCCCCTCGGGCAGCGGCACCAGCCAATCGGCCTTCACCCGCGCCTTCTGAGAATACCCGCCCCAATGCGCCTCACCCACACGCCATCCGGTCAGGACCACCTTGTCACCCGGCTTATAGCGGTCGTCATCCGACGCCTCGACCGTCCCGGCAAAATCAATCCCCGGCACATGCGGATACTTGCGCACAAGCCCGCCCCCCGGCCCGATGCAGAGCCCGTCCTTGTAGTTCACCGTCGAATACTCGACCGACACCGTGACTTCGGCCTGCGGCAGGTCGTCCAACCCAATCTCCTCGACCGCCGCCGAGGTCTTGCCGCTCTCTTCGTCCTTGCGAACCATCAATGCCTTGAACATGCCTTGCTCCTTTTCATCTTGCCCAAAAAACTCCGGGGAGTGTGAGGGGCTGGCCCCTCACTCCCCAACTCCACAACGCGCTCAGACCCAGAAGGTCTCCCAGACCTGCGCCGCGCGCACCTCGTTCGGCAGCACCACGTCCAGATCGGTGCCCTCGTCCCAATGGGTCATGCGCACCATGCCGATGGCCACGTTGGTGCCAAAATCCGGGCTCCACGCCGCACTGGTCACTTGGCCCACCTGAACATCCCCCGCCATCAGCGGCCACGGCCTGTCACACGAAGGCACGCGCTCGCCATGAATTTCAATGGCCCGGATCTGCCGGATCGGACCTTCTTGGGCCACACGCAGCAGCGCATCGCGCCCAACACAGCCGATGGCTGTCTGCGTGTTGCAGAACTTGCCCAACCCGCATTCATGCGGTGTGTTGTTGTCGGTCATATCATTGCCGTAGCTCAGCAATCCCCCCTCGATCCGTTCGATCAGGTTGGGACAGCCCGCATGCACGTCCAGATCACGACCCGCTTCCATCAGCGCGTTCCAAAGCGGCATGCCGAGATCACTGCCTTCGACATAAATCTCAAAGCCGCCCTGACGCGAATAGCCCGATCGCGCCACAGCAAGCGATCGCCCCTGAAAATCCAGCATCTTGTATCGGAAAAACCGGATATCACGCACCTGATCGCCAAACACCCGCGCCATCAGATCGTCCGACTTCGGTCCCTGCACAGCGAGCGGCGACACGTCCGGTTCATCCACCAGCACATCCAGCCGGAAGCCATAGGCCAATCCCTTGACCCAGAACAGCAGATCGCTGTCGGCAATCGAAATCCACCAACGGTCTTCGGCCAGCTTGACCGCCACCGGGTCGTTGAGCATCCCGCCGGTCTCATCAACAATCGGCACATAGAAACACTGACCCGGCAGCATCGACCGCAAATCGCGCGGCGTGAGCATCTGCATCAATCGCCCCGCATCGGGGCCGCGCAGCTCGACCTGCCGCTCGCAGGCCACGTCCCAGACCTGCACCGCGTCTTTCAGATGGCGGTAATCTTCCTCGACCGACCGGAACACCGTCGGCAAAAGCATCCGGTTATAAACCGTATAAGCCTTGACCCCGGCGGCCTCATTGCCATCCGAGAACGGGGTCCGGCGCACCCGCCGGGAAGGAGAAATCAGAGCCATGCGCACACCTCATGCACAGAACTCGGGATGGTGGGCGGGGCGACGCGCATCGCGCGAGCGCCGTCCAGCAGACCGAAAGGTTACAACCAGGGCCCGTCTTCGGGCATGATGAAAAGATCGGTCACGGGCGCTGTTGCCCCCGCAGCCGTCAGCATCGCGTGGATCTGCCCGCGATGATGGGTCTGGTGATTGAAGAAATGCGTGATGCACAGATCAATCGGCTTGACCATGTCGCACCCCATCGCCCCGGAATACCAGCGAAGATCGCCTTTCAGATCAATGGCGTTCAGCCCTTCAGCCCAGCGCAGGATGCGCGCGTCCATCCTGTAGCGGTCTCCAGCCCAGACTGCCGGGGTCGGTGTCAGGTCGACGCTGTCGGAAATCCCGGCCTCTGGCCTTGCTCCGCCATCGAAACGCGACATCCAGATCATGTCGCCCCACAGAAGATGGTTGGCCGTGCTGAGGATCGACCCGAAAAACGCCTTGCGTTCCTTGCGCAGCTCAGCTTCGGACAGAGTGTCGAACGCCGCCCGCAGTTGCTTGTTCTGCCACGCGTTATATCGCGCCATCGTCACGCAATATTCCGGGAAGATCATCATCTTACTTGGGTCCGTGCCAGTCGATCTGGCAAATCTCGGCGCTGCGTCCGTCAAAATCCCAGACCCGGCCATAGGCGCGAACCTTGCCCTTGGTCGCGGTGGCGACGGTGATGTCCGGCCCCATCCAGTACTGCGTGTTCTTGACCACGAGGTCTTCGTCGGCATTGGCCCCACCGACCGGATGGACAACCCCTTGGATCTTGCGACCCACGGTGATGTGACGGGTCTTGCCCTCGGTCTCGTAAGTGACGGGCTGACGCTCGGCCCCCAGGAATTCACCCACGAGTATTTGGAACAAACCCGTTGTGCCCTTGGCAGCGCCGCTGAACACCTTGACCAAAGCGTCAAAGGTCGGATCGTCCGCGCGGTCATCGACAAACAAACCAACTTTCCAGTTGCCCCGGCTCATCATGCCCGGGATCTCGATCAAAAGGCCGATGTTGAGGCCCGACAAGTCCAGATCGCCATAGTGACCGGAATCGATCCGCACCCCGCCCCATGTCTGGCAATGCCCTTCGGTGGGCGGATGCTTGCCAAGACTGATCACGCAGGGGCAGAACACCGTACAGTTACAGTTGAGGATCAGCTCCCCCTTGATGGCCCAAGGCTGAATCTCCGGCCCAGGCCGGTCCGCAGCCGGATGGCGGTTGTCCAGCATCTCCGCCACGTCCAAACGATCACTCATTGCATCTCTCCCTTAAGATCCCAAAAGCGCCACAACGAGGCCAGTCCCGATCAGGACACCCCCCAAAGGCCGGGTGATCCAAGCCCCGGCGCGCAATTTCTCCAACGTCATCACCACCGTCGCGAGCCCCATAAAGCCCAGCGACATCACACCGCCGACAAAGCCCAGCAGCATCAGCGCCCAGCAGCAGCCAAGGCAGACCGCGCCAAGACGCAACCCGTTGCGCCATGCGCCTTCATCCCAATGCGCCATGAAAAACGTGACCGGCATCCGGCACTTGGCCAGACACGCCTCTTTCAAGGCACTGAATTGGTAAGCCCCGGCCAGCACCAGCAATCCCCCCGACAGCACCGCCGAGCGGCTGTCGCCGAACGCGCTGACCCAGCCAAAGCTGAATAGCCCGATCTGCAATCCCGCAGCCAAGGCGGAAAACCCAAGCCAGACCGCCAGATACCCGGCCAGCAGCCCACCCAGATCGGTCTCGGTCGACCGTCCCAGATCATCATACGTGGCCAGCGCAGGCAGCGCCGTCGGCGCCATCATCGCCCCCGACATCAGGCCCCACATGACCCAAAGCCGCAAGAATCCAGCCGCGTCCGGTGTCGTGGTGCAGAACGCCTCCCAGAAATCGCCGCCAAACACCCGCGCCATGTCGCGCAAGTCCGCAGGCACCGCCATCAGCGCCAAAATCAACCAGCACAGCAGAACCAGCCCATAAAGCGCAAGCCAATGCGGCGCGCTCATCTGTCTGATCCGGTCTGCCAGCATACACATTCCTCCACTCAGCCGCGACTCAGGGCTTGCCAAAATAATTGTCAGACATTTAAATGCCTGACAAATGAAAAATGCACAGCCCGAGAAAAGCCTGTCCGCCCAGATCGCGGACGCCATCCGCACCGCGATTGTCGACGGGCGGCTGCTGGTGGGCGACCGCCTGCCCTCCGAGGCAGAACTCGCCGATCAGCACGGCGTGTCCCGCGCCACGGTACGCGAAGCGCTGAAACGGCTGGCGGCGCAATCGCTGATCCGCACCGAACGCGGCGCGTTTGGCGGGGCGTTCGTCAATCACCTCTCCTACGACGGGGCCCGCGCGCAGCAGGTCACGACATCAACGCTTCTTCTGGGTATGAACGCGATCAGCTTTCAGGTTGCCTGCGAGGCGCGCTATGCGCTTGAACGCAGTTGCACAGCGCTGGCAGCAGAGCGGCGCACAGATGCCCTGCTGGACAAGATGCGCACCGAGATCGAAACACAATCGGCCCCTGACCTGTCGGACGAGGCGTTCTGCGCCTCGGACGTCGCCTTTCACCGGGCCTTGGTGGATTGCGCGGGCAACGAGGTGCTCAGCTACCATCTTGCAGGCAGCGTCGAGGCAATGCAGCCCTTGATGAACATGATTACTTTCACCGCGCGCAGCCGCGCAGAAATCATCAACCTGCACCGCGCTATTGTGGCGGGGCTGGAACGCCGCGATATGGCGTCTGTGGACAGCGCGCTGGCGACGCTTGAGGCTTACACGATCACGCTGGGTCAATCAGTGCTCAAGGCCCGCGCGACGCGGTAAACCCTTCAAAGGGTTTCCTGACATCCTTCAAAGGATGTGGCTCTCACCGCTCCATTGCGCGCTATAACATCCTTCAAAGGATGTCCTTCGATCCTTCAAAGGATCGAACCCGCCTCAGCCCAACAAGGCCAGCCCCGGAAAGGTCTCGAGCAGCCAGAACGCAAAGGACGTGAACGCCCCCGTGACCAGCGCGATGCCGACGATCACCAACAGACCGCCCATCGCCAGTTCGATCTTGCGCATGTGCTTTTTGATGCGGTTCATCACACCCATCGCACGGGTCAGGAACATCGCCGCCAACAAAAACGGGATGCCCAGCCCTGCCGCATAAACCGCCAGCAGCAACGTGCCCCGCGTCACCGACGCCTCGCTAGCGGCCATCGACAGGATCGCCCCCAGCTGCGGCCCGATACAGGGCGTCCAGCCAAAGGCGAAAGCCAGCCCAAGGACATAGGCCCCAAAGGCCGACCCACCCTGTTGGCCTGCCTCCAAACGGGCTTCCTGATCCAGAAACGGAATGCGGAACACCCCAAGAAAATGCAGCCCAAAGATGATCACAACCACCCCAGACACCTGCGCCAATTGCGTCTGGTACTGAAGGAACAATGATCCAAAGGCCGAAGCGGTGAACCCCAGCAGGATAAAGATCGTCGACAGGCCAAGCACAAAGAACAGCGCCGCGAGAATGCCTTTGCGGCGGCCTTCCCCTCCCGCTTCGATATCGGCCACACTCACACCTGACATATACGCCAGATAAGGCGGCACGATGGGCAGCACGCAGGGGCTGAGAAATGACAAAGCCCCCGCCAAAAGTGCGATGCTCATGGCCGGAAAGAGGGCGGCGTCGATGATCTGGAATTCCAACATAGCACCGACATATGCCAAGCCTTTAGCGCTGTCACGCGACGCGGGGTCACATCATCGTGCCATCATTGCACCCGCACTGTGGACAGCGGCACCAGACAGGCCTAAATCGCGCGTATGAGTGAAGATTTGGATGCCACCGGGCTGCTGTGCCCCCTGCCCGTTCTCAAGGCGCGCAAGCGCTTGATGGCGCTTTCGTCGGGCAGCGAATTGCGGGTGCTGACGGATGATCCGGCAGCCATCGTCGACATGCCCCATTTTTGCAACGAGGCCGGGCACACCCTTGTCAGCAGCGACACGCAGGGCGACGCCATGCTTTGGGTGATCCGCAAAGCCTGACCGCGAAACGCAAAACGCCCCCGCAGAATATGCGAGGGCGCTTTGATCTATTATTTACTGTGGCTTAGCGGCCCAGAGACCACCATCCACGCCGTTTCTTCTTGGCACTGTCCGCGTCATCCCCTGCCTCGGCCTCGGCCCCAACAGGTTCGGGTTCTGGCGCAGCGACCGGCGCTTCAGCTTCGGGTTCGACCGCTTGTTGCTCCGTCACGTCCGGTTCGGCAGCAACCTCGGGCACCGGCGCGGGCTCTGCCAAAGGCTCGGGCGCAGGCTCATCTGCCGCCACAGGTGTCACAACTTCCGGCACAGGTGCGATCTCTTCCGTCGGGATCACGGCAACAGGCTCTTCAGTCTTTGCAGGCTTCTTGGCCCGGGTCCGTTTTACAGGTGCCTTCTTGGGTTTGGGCGCAGCCTCTTCGGCATCTGCCACCACCTCAGAGCCTTCCGGCGCCTCAGCGGCTGGTTCGACCTTTTTGCGGCTACGGCTGCGCGGCTTTTTCTTGGGCGCGTCCTCTGCCGCCGGAGCCACATCAGGTGCTTCAACCGCATCCGTGGACACGGCATCTACCGGAGCTGCCGCCTCGACGGCTGCAACCTCTGTCTCCGCTGCGCTGTCCTTCGCGGATTGTGCAGGCTTGCGCGACCGGCTGCGGGTCCGTTTGGGCTTGGCCTGAGCCGCATCCTCTTGGGGAGCTGCGCCAGTCGCCGCTTCGGCAACAACGGCCTCTTCCGCGACCGGTTCCGATGGTGTTGCCTCGTCCCCGCCATCCGCAGTCTCGTTTGTGTCCGCGTCGGTATCCGTATCCGCCTCACCGTCATCCTGACGATCACGGTTGCGATTGCGGCCACGACCTCCACGACGCGACCGGCGACGGCGCTTCTTGGGCTTGCCATCGTCCTCTTCGGACGTCGGCGTTGTAACGACCTCAGCCTGCTCTTCGTCCTCTTCGTCCTCGTCGGCGGCGTCCTCGTCCACTTGATCCATGAGCGACGTATCAACAGACACGACATGCACAGGTGCTTCGGGCACGACACGAGTCGCGGTCTTGAACTTCTCCATCGAGAAATCCGGGCTGACCAGATGCACATCGCCTTCGATGCGCACGGACAAACCATAGCGGGCCTCGATCTGGGCCACGTGTTCGCGCTTCTGGTTCATCAGGAAGTTGGCGATGGAGACTGGGCACTTGACCAGAACCTCACGCGACCGGCGGCGCACGCCTTCTTCTTCGATCTGACGCAACACCTGCAGCGCCATGTTGTCATCCGACCGGATCAAACCAGTGCCATGACAGCTTGGGCAGGGCTGAGTCGTTGCCTCGATCATGCCGGGGCGCAGACGCTGGCGCGACATTTCCATCAGGCCAAAGCCGGAAATCCGGCCCACCTGAATGCGCGCACGGTCGTTCTTGAGCTTGTCTTTGATCCGCTTTTCAACAGAAGCGTTGTTCTTACGCTCGTCCATGTCGATGAAGTCGATCACGATCAGACCGGCCAGGTCGCGCAGACGCAGTTGGCGTGCCACTTCTTCGGCCGCTTCAAGGTTGGTTTTAAGCGCGGTTTCCTCGATCGAGCCTTCCTTGGTGGCCCGACCCGAGTTCACGTCGATAGCCACAAGCGCCTCGGTCACACCGATCACGATATAACCGCCGGACTTGAGCTGCACCGTCGGATTGAACATGCCCGACAAGTAGGATTCCACCTGATGGCGCGCGAACAACGGCATCTGGTCTGCGTAATGCTTCACGTTCTTGGCGTGGGACGGCATGATCATTTTCATGAAGTCCTTGGCGATGCGATAGCCGCGTTCGCCCTCGACCAGAACCTCGTCGATATCACGATTATACAGATCGCGGATCGACCGTTTGATGAGGTCGCCTTCTTCGTAGATCTTGGCCGGCGCGATGGATTTCAGCGTCAGTTCGCGGATCTGTTCCCACAGGCGCTGCAGATATTCGTAGTCGCGCTTGATCTCGGTCTTGGTGCGCTTGGCACCTGCCGTCCGAATGATCAGGCCCGCGCCCTGCGGGACGTCGATCTCGTTGGCGATCTCTTTGAGCTTCTTGCGGTCAGGTGCGTTGGTGATCTTGCGGCTGATGCCACCACCGCGTGCGGTGTTGGGCATAAGCACGCAATAGCGGCCTGCCAGCGACAGATATGTGGTCAGCGCTGCGCCCTTGTTGCCGCGCTCTTCCTTGACGACCTGCACCAGAAGGATCTGGCGCACCTTGATAACTTCCTGAATCTTGTAGCGCTTGGGGCGTGGCTTGCGACGCGGTCTGATGTCTTCGTGTGTGTCATCATCGGCGACGGATTCGATGTTTTCATCGCGGTCCGCAGGTTGGGACAGATCGTCGACGTCGTCGTCCTCATCGTGCAGATCGGTCGCCTCGGCGCTGTCGGCCTCATCGGGTTCCTCGACCGGAGTTTCCGCCACCGTTTCCATCGGTGACAGCCCTTCGGCCTCGTCCTCGTCATCATCGCCACTAAAGTCGATGGTCTCCATGCCCGAGATGTCGTCCGACACCTCTTTGGTGGTCACGGCATCATCACCTTCGGCTTTGGCGGCCCGTGACCGGTTGCGGCCCCGGCCCCGACGCGACTTGGGTTTTTCGTCTTCATCCTCGCGACGCGCCTGGCTTTCGGCATAGGCACGCTCTTCTTCCATCAGAGCTTCACGGTCCGCGACCGGAATCTGATAGTAGTCGGGATGAATTTCCGAGAACGCAAGGAACCCGTGGCGGTTGCCGCCATAGTCTACAAACGCCGCCTGAAGCGACGGTTCGACCCGTGTTACTTTTGCGAGATAGATGTTGCCAGCAAGCTGGCGTTTGTTTTCGGATTCAAAGTCAAATTCCTCAACCTTGGTTCCGTCGACCACCACAACGCGGGTTTCCTCCGCGTGGGTGGCATCGATAAGCATTTTCTTAGGCATAAATTCCGTGCGCACAACCGCCGCCGCCCCCACCTTTCGGGTAGGAACAGGGATCGGGTGTGTCTTGTCATGGCGAGTAGGTGCGCAGCGGCTGGCCGGGGTGAAATGCCCCGTTGCTCTAGCCTCATGTCCTGCGCGCGTTTCATCGCGTTTCTTCTCCGACGCATGTCACAGGGGTGACTGCATCCGTTACGAACCTGATGTTCGGATAAACCTCAGGTGTTTGTAGAAGGCCTTACAGCCATACCAGCGTGCTCTGAACTCAGGACATTTTGCCGATGCACAGAACAGCGAAACTCTTTCGCCCGCACTCCGCGAAACGGATTAGGCTGACAACCACAATAAGGGCAGAGCCGTCCATTGCACAATGGGCAATCTTACCTTTTCTGCATATGTCCTCTGTCTTATGACACCATGAGGATCCAAAGAGCGCCCAAATCAAGGGAAACCACCGCATGAGCAAGAGCCTAGCCCGCGTGCGCACCGCCCTCGAAACACTGGGACTGCCCGCAGATATCCGCGATGTCGGACAGGCCCGCACCGCACAAGAGGCCGCAGACAGTGTGGGCTGTCACATCGACCAGATCGCCAAGTCGATCATCTTCCGCGCCGAAACCAGTGGCGATGCCGTGCTGTTCCTGACTGCAGGTGGCAACCGCGTCGATTCGACCAAGGCGTCAGCCTGCGCGGGCGAGCCATTGGGCAAGGCGGATGCAAACCTTATCCGCGCACAAACCGGCTTTGCCATCGGCGGCGTGTCCCCGATCGGACATCTTAATCCGATCCGCGCGTGGCTGGACCCCCGGCTGCTGGAATTCGACGTGGTTTGGGCCGCAGCGGGCACACCGCGGCATGTTTTCCCACTCGATCCAGCAGTTCTTTCAAAAATTTCATCCGCTCAAATATTTGATTTCACATCATAAAATAAGTGAATGTAAAAAACATTCACATTTTCTCTTGCAAACGAGGTCAACAATTCCGATCTGTTCAATGTGAAAGACATTCACATCAAACAAACAACGGAGTTGATAATGAGCACGATCGCCGCCCCCGCTTCTCTTCCGGCCCGCATGGGTTGGTTTTCCCGCGCCGAGGCGTGGCTGGACAACAAAGGTAAAGGCGCTTGGATCGCCGCTATGGTCCTAGGTTTTATCGTCTTCTGGCCGGTCGGCCTCGCCCTTCTTGCCTACATGATCTGGAGCAAACGCATGTTTAATTCATCCTGCAGCAGCCGCCGCATGTCCTCGAAACTCACCACCATGCGCTCGTCCGGCAATACCGCCTTTGACGCCTACAAGACCGAAACCCTGCGCCGCCTCGAAGAAGAGCAGGAAAATTTCGAAGCCTTCCTCAAGCGCCTGCGCGATGCCAAGGACAAGTCGGAGTTCGACCAATTCATGGACGAACGTGCAAAATCCGCAAAGGAAAGCCGCGAAACCGCAGACGCGTAAACCTTGCACAACCCGCCTGTGGCCCCATATCGGGGCCACGCCCCTCATTCAGTGAAAGAACGGTTTTTCGACAATGTACGCCACCGACGTCTATCCCAACCTGCCCGACCCGATGGTCCAGCCCGAATTCTACGACAGCGTCACGATCAAGCGTGGTCTGGCCTGGTTGATCGACGCAGCTTTGATCGCGGCGCTTCTGGTGCCCGTGGTTGTGATGACGGCCTTCATCGGGCTTTTCTTCCTGCCGTTCCTGTTCTTCGTCACCGGCTTCATCTACCGCGTGGCCACCATCACCGGACGCTCGGCCACGTGGGGCATGCGCCTGATGTCGATCGAATTTCGCGACAGCCGTGGCGAACATTTCGACTTCAGCCAAGCCTTCATGCACACGCTGGGCTACACAGTGTCGATGGCGATTTTCCCGCTGCAACTGATCTCGATTGCGATGATGTTTCTTACAGAACGGGGTCAGGGTCTGACTGACATGCTTTTGGGCACTGTTGCGATCAACCGCCGCGCGTAGCCGGACACGTCAAATCCGTTGACAGACTCACCGTCATTTGGCATCGAAATCGCGTTGTGCCGACGATGGCGTCGTCGGAGTTAGACCCACATCAAGCTTTCCACAGAAAGCGTATCGTCCTGAACGCCCGGATGTGATGCCGGGCGTTTTGCATATGGTCCCGGCAGATGCTCGGAGACTTGACTATGTTCGATACCCCCAACCGTCCTCAGACCTTCACCTGCCACAATGGCGACAAGGCCCCCCTGCCCTTTGCACAGGCCGAATATGACCAGCGGGTCGCGAGCCTGCGGGCCATCATGGCAAGCCATGATTTGGACGCGGTGCTGCTCACCTCTATGCAGAACATCTCGTATTACTCGGGTTTTCTCTATTGCAGCTTTGGCCGGCCCTACGGCCTTGTCGTGACCCACGACACCTGTACCACCGTCAGCGCCAATATCGACGGTGGCCAGCCATGGCGTCGCGCGCATTGCGACAACGTCATCTACACCGATTGGGAGCGCAACAATTACTGGCGCGCTGTCGCGGCTTTGGTCGGCAAAGGCCGTCGCATCGGCGTCGAAGGCGACCACCTTACCCTTGCCGCCCGTGCCACGCTGGACACGTTCCTCAACACACCCGAAGTGATCGACATCGCTCCTGATACGATGCGGTCACGCATGGTCAAATCGCCAGCTGAAATCGCCCTGATCACCGAAGGGGCCCGTGTGGCGGATGTGGGCGGCTATGCCATTCGCGACGCGATCAAGGCGGGTGCCCGCGAGATCGACATCGCCATGGCAGGCCGCGATGCGATGGAACTCGAGATCGCCCGCAGCTTCCCCGACAGCGAGATGCGCGACAGCTGGGTCTGGTTCCAGTCGGGTCTCAACACCGACGGCGCGCACAACCCCGTGACGATGCGCGCATTGCAGCACGGCGATATCCTTAGCCTCAACACCTTCCCGATGGTCTCGGCCTATTACACCGCATTGGAACGGACCTTGTTCCTCGGTGAACCCGACACCGACAGCCTCCGCATCTGGAACGCCAACGTCGCTGCCCACGAACTGGGCCTCAGCCTGATCAAACCCGGCATCTCCTGCGCCCAGATCTGCGACGAGATCAACCGTCTGTTTGCGCAGGAAAACCTGCTTCAGTACCGCTCCTTCGGGTACGGTCACTCCTTCGGCATTCTAAGCCACTACTATGGCCGCGAGGCGGGCTTGGAGCTCCGCGAAGACATCGACACGGTGCTGGAGCCGGGCATGGTGGTCTCAATCGAACCGATGCTCTGGATTCCTGAAGGAACTGCCGGGGCTGGCGGTTACCGCGAGCATGACATCCTTGTCGTGAACGAGGATGGCGCAACCAACATCACCGGGTTCCCGTATGGACCCGAGCATAATGTGATCGGGTAAGATCGCCAATCATGAGACCCGCCGTCGCGCCAGCGGCGGCGACGCGTCCGCCCGCCCCATGGCGGGCGCGTTCCGCGCCCACCCGGGCGAACGCTTGCGCTATTAACTGGCCGCACCCGACGATTGTGTTGGCAGCTCTCCACCCCGATACCAATCCAGCACATAGACCCGGATCGCAGAGGCCAAACCCACTTCGATGTCCCGCCCCTCGTCGATCTCTGCCGCCAGCGCGTTGATCGGCATGTCCCGCGCGGCGGCAATGTCCCGAAATGCCCGCCAGAACGCATCCTCCAACGATACGCTGGTGCGATGCCCACGCAACGTCAGCGATCGTTTAACCGGGCGTCCGCTCATGTCGTGGATTTGCCGTCCAGATCGCGCTTTGCCTTGTCGGCCCGCGCTTTCTCCAGATCCTTCTGCGCCTTGCTGCGCCCGAATTTTGCAGAGTTTTCGTCTGCCCGCGCCTTTTTGTCTGCGCGAGCCTTTGATTTGCGGAAGTGGTTGAGGTTCGAAACGGTGCCCATACAGAATGTTTCCCCCAAACAGCGCTTCAGGTCCAGTCCTCTTAAGTGGCGTGAAGCCTCTGGCGTGGCCGAATGTACCAATACCAGACCCGATACGCCTCAAGCGCGGCAAGCGGGCCGAAATGGACAAGAGCCGCAGCAGGGTTGTCCCAATCATGCAGCGAAGCCCAGTGCACCAACGTCAGACCGGCTGCTGGATATGTCCAGCGCTGGAGGGTTTTCCAACGCGGCCCCATGACGCGCACGAAATAGTCAGTTGAGGTCACGGCAAGCGGGATGAAGATCACGAAAGCCACCCACCCGGTCCAGATGTAAAGCCGGGGCAGTTCGGTGATGACCGTGTCCAAGGACGCCTTGTCGATCAGATAAAACGCGGTGTGCGCGGCCGCATAGGCAAACGCCGCCACACCGAAATACCGCCGGTTCTTTTTGAGCCATCGCGGAAATGCGGCGGATTTAAAGAGCAAGATCAGCGGCGATGCCAGCATCGCGATGATCATGAACCGCGCGGCGAATTCACCGGTGGGATGAACAAGAATATGATAGATTTTCGGGTCGGTAGACGTGGCAAGATCATACGTCATGCCAAAAGCGGGCAAGGCCAACACAAGCCAAAGCCAATAGGGAGAGAAACGCGACATGGAACAGTCCTGAATAATGATGGTCACATGCCTAGACTCACGCAGGGCTAATCACTTTCCGTCGCAAAAAACGAAAAAAAGAGGACGCACCAAGCGTCCTCTCCGTTTCTTTTTTGCAATTGCTCCTGAAACATCCGCCTGAAAGGGCGATGTACAAGGCGCAGTTTGCTTACCCTTTCGGCCCGATCATGTCCTCAGGCCGCACCACGCGGTCAAAGGTTTCGGCATCGACAAAGCCCAGTGCAATCGCCTCTTCCTTGAGAGTTGTGCCGTTCTTGTGCGCCGTCTTCGCGACCTTGGTGGCGTTGTCATAGCCGATGGTCGGCGCAAGTGCCGTCACCAGCATGAGCGACTCTTTCATCAGCTTGTCGATGCGCGGCTCATTGGCCTCAATCCCCAGCAGCATGCGCTCGGTAAAGCTGTCCGCTGCGTCGCCCAGCAATTGCATGGATTGCAACAGATTATAGGCCATCATTGGGTTGTAGACGTTCAATTCGAAATGGCCTTGGCTGCCTGCGAACTTAATCGCCGCATCGTTGCCCATGACATGGGCTGCCACCTGCGTCAGCGCCTCTGCCTGCGTCGGGTTCACTTTGCCCGGCATGATCGACGATCCCGGCTCATTTTCGGGAAGGATCAATTCGCCCAGACCCGAACGCGGGCCAGAACCAAGGAAGCGGATGTCATTGGCGATCTTGTAGCACGATCCCGCAACCGTCGCCAAAGCACCCGACATGAACACCATGGCGTCATGCGCGGCCAGCGCCTCGAACTTGTTGGGCGCGGTCACAAACGGCAGGCCCGTGATCTCGGCCATGTTCGCCGCCACGGTCTCACCCCAACCCTTTTTGGTGTTGAGACCGGTGCCCACAGCGGTGCCGCCCTGCGCCAGCTCGTAAATGCCCGGCAGGCAGGTCTTGATCCGCGCGATGCCCTGACGCACCTGATGCGCGTAGCCCGAAAACTCCTGCCCCAGTGTGAGCGGGGTCGCGTCCTGGGTGTGTGTTCGGCCAATCTTGATAATGTCTTTGAATTCTTCGGCTTTTTGCTCAAGTCCCGCCGCCAGCTTTTCCAGCCCCGGCAGCAACGTGTCGCGCACCATCATCGCGGCGGCAATGTGCATCGCGGTTGGGAAGGTGTCGTTCGACGACTGGCCCATGTTGCAATGATCATTGGGGTGCACCGGGTCTTTCGATCCGATCACACCACCCAGAATTTCAATCGCCCGGTTCGCAATCACTTCGTTGGCGTTCATGTTCGACTGGGTGCCAGACCCGGTCTGCCAGACAACCAGCGGGAAGTTGTCGTCGAACTTGCCGTCGATCACCTCTCCTGCCGCCTGAATGACCGCATCCGCCAGACGCGCGTCCAGATCACCCGACGCCTTGTTCGCCTGTGCGCAGGCTTTCTTGATCACACCCAAGGCGCGGACGATGGCGATAGGCTGCTTTTCCCAGCCAATGGGAAAGTTCATGATCGAGCGCTGTGTCTGTGCGCCCCAATATTTTTCGGACGGCACCTCAAGCGGGCCAAAACTGTCGGATTCGGTGCGGGTCTGAGCCATCTGGGCCTCCTCGGTATGCAGTTGCATGCCGTTTAGCCGCAACCGGCACACAGAGCAATTGTCAAACTGGCGCAGGCGCTACTTGCGGAACGTGTCTAAGCTCACGACTTCGGCGTCTTTGCGATTTGTCTCGGAGGCATCGGCCCCCTTAGACTTTGCGCGATCCTTGCTCTCTTTGGTCGGACGGGGCGTGGGCACCAAAGCGCCCTCTTCCGGTCCCTCTCCTTCCATGCTCTCGAAACGTAGGCCGAATTCGACTGACGGATCGACAAACGTCAGCACTGCATCGAAGGGAATATACAGCCGCTCGGGTGCATCGCCGAAATTCAAGGTCACGGCAAAGCCGTCTTCCGCCACTTCAAGATTGTCGAACCAATGCTGCATCACCACCGTCATTTCACCGGGATACCGGTCCGACAGCCAATCCGCGATTTCCACATCCGGGTGCCCGGTGTCGAAGGTGATGAAAAAATGGTGATCACCGGGGAGGCCATCCTTCTGGACGTCCTCAAGAACGGTGCGGATCAATCCGCGCATCGCCTGATGCATCAGGCTGCCATAATTGATGCCAGTCGTCATCGCCGTCATCCCCTGAGTCTCACCTGATCATATTGCATTAAATCGAAAACAAAAGGCTTGGCATGCTGCAATATCATGCAAAGGGCGGAAATCCCTCAGCCAAAGACAGAACTGATTTCGCGCAGGATTTTGCGGCGGATCGCACGGGCATAGTCCCTGTGCCCCCGCGCGGTTTCGACGAACCCGTCGGCGGTGATCACGTTACGCTGATAGAAATTGGTGATCGCCCGCCCCAGCCCTTCGATGGCCAGACCGTTGACCGTCACACCCGACCTTTCCGCCGCGCGGCGCATCTGCCGCACCTCTCCGCCCGCATTGGGGGTGCCGTCGCCTGACATGTCGATCACCCGGCGCGCACAGTTCGGGCCACTGTCGAAATGGCGCAGCGCATGGCGCAGCGCTTCGGCCGGGGCGGTGTTCGACATCACGAAGGCGCGCGGCAGACGTTCCACCGCCGATGCAAACAAGTGCACATGGCTGGGACTGACCATCTGCGTCCAATCAAGGCTGACCTCCTGCGCATCCACACCGGACCACTGGATCACGCTCAGCGCCACCTGATCGCGCACCAGAATCTCGGCGATTTCGGGATCACGCAGGGCGGCTGCCAGCCCGTCGATCTGAAGCCGGTATTCCCCCGGATCGACCGATTGTGACACATCCATGGTCAGAATCAGCGCCGTGCGGCACGCATGCACCGGTTGGGCGAGGCATAGACATATGAGAAAAGCGCGCCAAAGCATCAGCTGCATTGATCCCGTCCCGCGCGACAAGGTCAAGCGCAAGGCGCCCGCCCGGATTTCACAAAGTCTTCAGGCAAGTGCCCCGCACATTCCCAGGGCATGCCTTGGCAAAGCGCAGATCTGGGGCAACAGCGCTGCGCGCACGATTCTACGACGAGGCGCCGATCTACGGATAGACCATGTTCACGCTATTGAACGGCTATTGGCGCGCAAGCCGGATCGGAGATGCCCTGCACATGGGACGCGAATTGCTCGGCTTCAGTCCAAACCTGACGGACAACTCCACCCTAGAGTCGCCCCGGTTCAGGTAGTCGCCATATCTGCAATTCTTTAACGAGTGCACGGTCGGGAGTAGTCTTCCATAAGACTGAGCGTGGCACTACAGCGGCCACCAATATTGTGTTTTTTGGGGAGTAAAGTGCAGGCTTCTGTTGCCAGGTGCCTGCGAACCCCGCCTTACGCTGCTAGGCGCAAGGACTTAATTTTCGATATTACCGACCGCTTACGCGGCAAGTGCTACCGGAGCATTGTTGTCATTTGCAACTATACTTTGTGAACCGATAACGGTGGTATCTCACCGAGACAAAGCAGACGTGTTTAGACGTTCGTCGATCCTATTTCGACCCCATGATCCTGCAAATGACAGGGTGTTTGGTGGAGTCGCCGGGTACCGCCCCCGGGTCCGAGCCGCTTATTGAACGCGCGTTTATGTCTATAGTCCCCGAAGGAACACGATGAATATCGGAGTTTTGCCGCCCGAATTCAAGGGGCATCTGGCGCAATCGCGCAGACTGAAGCAAGATGCGCGAAATCACAAGGATCACGCCAATGGACCAGAACCAGACAGTGTCGTTCACCCAGATGAAGGATGGCACCAAGGAAGATTACGAGCTTCTGGAAAAGCTGGAAAAGCCATACCTGTCCCTCACCCCGGATCGTATTCTTGATGAATTGCGCCGTCAGGGCGAGGCGACGCTCGAAGGCTACCGCATCACCCGCCTGCAACACGGGCTGCAATCCGCCACCCGCGCCGAAGCGGACGGGGCCGATATCGACTGGATCGTTGCCGCGCTCTTGCACGATGTGGGCGACGGGCTGGCCCCACAGAACCACGACCGATTTTCCGCCGAGGTGATCCGCCCTTTCGTGCGCTGGGAAGTCGCATGGGTGGTCGAACATCACGGCATCTTCCAGATGCTTTACTACGGCCACCATTACGGCTGGGACCGCAACGCGCGTGACAGGTTCAAGGATCACCCCTGCTTTCAGTCCTGTGCTGATTTCTGCGAACGCTGGGATCAGTCGTCGTTTGACCCGGACTATACGATGAAACCGCTCGACCACTTCGAGCCATTGGTGCGCGAGGTCTTTGCGCGCAAGGCTTATGATCCTGCCGTGATCCGCGAAGGTGAGGTTGTCGGCCTGCCCTGAGCAACAGCGCCGTATTGAATTACCGCCCGGCAGGAACGGCAGAATGCCGTCGTTCCCGGGCCAGCCACCATTCCGCGAACAGAGCGTTCGGCACCCAGCATATCCACGCCAAGACGGGGGACGCATCCACGTAGCTCACCCCGTTCAGCATGTATCCCGCCAAGTATATCCGCAGCGTCACCCCCGCCAGCGTCAGCGCAAAAGACCGGATCATCCAGACACGATGCTGCGCAAACTCACGCTGCCGTGCGTGATAGACGGCTTTGGCCGTCGTGCCGATCCAAAGTACTGCAAGGATCATAAAGCCTGCCCCCGGCACCCACCCGCCCGGCGCGAACAGTCCTAGCCAGAATCCAGCCACACCGCTCACCAGGACGCACAGTGCATACAGTCGTCCTGTCCAACGATGCAGCGCAGGACGACGGGCGCGCAGTTTGGGCATGAATTGCAAAACACCAGCCACCAAGGCCACGGGTGCTAACGTCACATGAAGGGCGAAAACCATGCGCCGCGCTTCAAGGTGATCTTCAAAGCCCGGAAAAGACAGATCAAATCCAAGCCCAAGAAACCGCCACGATCCAAGCGCCACAAGACCGCTCAAGACGGCCATAAGAAAAAACGGGAGGCGGGATGTCATGGCTTGGCACCTGCAAAAGCAATGTTCGATGCTAGGCACGCCCCCGGCAGGAGTCGAGGAATTACGAGCTCGCCCCCAAAAGCCACAGACGGACGCCTCAAAATAATGCACCCTTTCATGTAAGACGCGCCGCTTGCATCCTTTGCACGGCTGGTGTGAGCTTTGATCAACGCAGATAAAGGGCTCCCGTGACACAAACCAGCCTCTTCACGGCCAAGCAAGGTCAGACGATTTTTCAGCCCGGTCAGGAGTGCCCCGGATTTCTGGACCTGACCAAAGGGTTGATCCGCGTGATGCTGACGGGGGCGTCCGGGCGTGAGGTGGTGCTCTACCGCGTGCGTCCCGGCGAGGTTTGCTTACAAACCTTTTCCTGCCTCGTGGATGGGCACACTTACGGGGCCGAAGGCATTGTCGAGGCCGATATCGAAGGCACATTGATCCCCGCGAGCCTGTTTCGGCAACAGATGGAGGCGGACCCCGAGTTCCGCCAAAAGGTGCTAAGCTCCGTCGCGCTGCGCTTTTCCGAATACCAGCAACTGGTCGAAGATGTGGCGCTTACCAATTTTGATGCGCGGCTGGCCAAGGTGCTGTTGCGGCTGGCCGACGCAGAGGGCACCGTTCACGCCACCCATGCCGCCTTGGCCGCGGAAACCGCGTCGGGCCGTGCCTATGTCTCGCGCAGGCTGGCGGCGATGGCGCGCAATGGCGTGGTCGAACAACTGCCCGAAGGCATCGCCATCACGGACAAACGCGCTTTGGAACAGATTGCCGCAGATCCCCGGTGACTCTGTCACCGTCACACAGCCCGTCCCTTTGCTAATCTCCCCGCATGAGCATGAAAAGGAGACCACCATGACCAAGAACGAAGGAACCATCGACCGCGCCCTGCGTGTGATTGCAGGTCTTGTCCTGCTGTCGCTCGTCTTTATCGGACCGCAGACCATGTGGGGCCTGATCGGTATCGTGCCACTGGCCACCGGCCTGATCGGCATCTGCCCGCTGTATTCGATCCTCGGCATCAACACCTGCCCGATGAAGAACTAAGCGAAAGGGACGGTCGTCTTTCCTTCGACCGTCCTTTTTCCACCAGTCACAAAAGTTGTGATTGGACCGACCATCCGCAGTTCGGCATCCTGACGGAATGAAAGCAACCATAGCCCTTCTGATCGCCGCCAGTCTCATCTTGTCTCGCGCTGCCACTGCCGAAGAGGTCGAGGTCGATCTTGAACTGGTGCTGATGGTCGATGTGTCCCGGTCGATGACCGAACGCGAGTTGGAGATTCAGCGCAAAGGCTATGCCGAGGCGCTGCGCTCGGACGCGGTGTTCGCCGCACTTCAGTCAGGCCTCCTGCAAACCGTGGCGGTGACCTATGTCGAATGGGCCGGCACGCAGGAAGTCGTGATAGACTGGCGTCTGCTCCAGACCCGCGAAGACCTTGACGCCTTTGCCGACATCCTCACCTCGCGGTTTGATCCCGCGCTCCGGCGCACGTCGATTTCCGAAGCGCTGATCTTTGGATCGCGCCTCATCGAAACCAACGACTACAAAGGCTTACGGCGTGTCATTGATATTTCGGGGGATGGTCCGAACAATCAGGGCCGCACCGTGACCGTCGCCCGTGATGCTGTTCTGGCCAAGGGGATCATCATCAACGGCCTGCCGCTTCTGACGCGCGAAGGCATGGACACATCCTGGCACCTCGACAACCTCGACATCTATTACGAAAGCTGCGTGATCGGCGGGCCGGGGTCGTTTGTCATTCCGGTCTTCGACTGGGATGATTTCGCCGAAGCGGTGCAGCGCAAGCTGGTGCTGGAAATGGTCTCCCGGCCACCCGAAGCGCAGATCATTCCCGCGCAAGCCCGCCGACTCGACCCCACCGACTGCCAAATCGGAGAGAAAATCTGGCAGGAACGTCGCCGCTACTGGGACAGCCCCTGAGCACCCGGAAGGTTGACGATCAACAGCCACGCCGCGAACACCGCCTCGAACAGAAAATACAGATGCGCCTTGGGAAAGGGCGGCTTGTCGAGCAAGAGGGACAGTCCCCGCCCCAGCCCTGCACCCAGATAGACAAACCCCATCATCGCATAGGCCCAAGGCGTGCCCAGCCATAGGCACGCAGCGCCCACGATAACGAACATGCCGCCCACCGAGGCGCGCAATTCCGACAGGCCCATCGTGGTCTCGCCGGTCTGCAAATCCAGCACCCCGGCCGTATACCGCGGCGCCAGCATGCCGAACGCGCCCAGCGCAATGGTCAGAAGGGCAGCGACGATGTTCAGAATATCAATCATAGTGATCCTCGTGGTGTCCGGGGTTAACCGCACACATAGCCCACCGTTCCAACGCTTCATCAAAAAATTGGCGCATTGTTCTGGCACTGATACACTCGCCCAAAAGCAAGAGCAGTCCGCCCATGCCAGCCCCGCCCCAGACCGTGCGCCGCCGCAAGGTGTTCTACATTCCCGGCTACGACCCCTTCCCGGCCCGCCGGTATCGCGAGCTGTACCGCACCGAAGGTGCCAAACAGGCCAAGATTTCGGGCTACGGGCTGCATGTCGAGGCCACAATCGGCGACGGCCCTTATGGCTGGCACGCCTCCGGCCTGATCGACGACACCCGCGTGACCGCCGATTTCGAGGTGCTGCTCTGGTCCGACATCGTGCGCGACAGCATGTCGAACAGCATCCCCAGCACCTACTGGCAACTGATCCGCACAAGCTGGATCTACATCGCGTCAGGCACGCTGCGCCGACTGGCGGTGCTGCCCAAAGGCCCGCTGGCCGCCGCACTTTACCCCATAGGCGTTCTGATCCTGCAACTCCTCACGGCGGTGCTGGCGGCGCATCTGGTCGGCTGGGCTCTGTCTACGCTTTTTGGTGCTGCGACCCTTTGGGCCATCGGCCCCGGCGCGGTTCTCAACTGGGGCACATCGCTGCTTTACTGGACGCCATTCTTCGCCATTATCGTGCTTGTCCTGCGCTGGTTCAAATCGCAGGACCGCCGGATCTACGCCTATTACCTGATGCACGATTACGCCTTCTCGGCCAGCCAGAACGGAGCCACGCCCCCTGCCCTGCAAACCCGCATGGACGAATTTCGCGGCACCATCGCGACATCACTCCTGCAGGATTATGACGAAGTGCTGGTGGTCGGCCATTCCTCGGGCGCACATCTGGCCGTGTCGATCCTCGCGGACATTCTGCGCGACAACCCGAACCGACCGGCAAGCCCGGCGCTGTCCTTTCTCAGCATCGGCCACGTGATCCCGATGGTGTCTTTCCTGCCCGACGCTTGGGCCTTGCGCCGCGACCTCCAATTCCTGTCTGAACTTGACGAGATCGTCTGGGTCGATGTCACCGCACAGGGCGACGGGTGCTGTTTCCCGCTTTGTGACCCGGTTGGCGTATCCGGTGTTTCTACCGCGGACAAACAATGGCCGTTGGTGTTCTCGGCGCAGTTCTCGCGCACGATGGCGCCCGAGCGGTGGACGGCGCAGCGGCGGCAGTATTTCAAACTGCACTTTCAATATCTGTGTGCCTTCGAAAACCCTCTCGACTATGATTATTTCCAAATCACCGCAGGCCCGCTGACCTTGGGAAAGCGCTATGCCACCCGCGCACCATCTCCCAGCCGGATCGACGTGCCCGTGTCGAAATACACGAACACCGCGCCGTGATTCCGCCCAAGCCCATATCGCGACCTGACCGCGTGTCACTTTGGCGGTATCTGCAGCTGTTTCGGCAGGACATCCTGTCCGCCCAGCCAGACCGGCTTTACGGCGCGTGGATGGCCGAATTTCGTACACCGTTCTTTCGGTCCTACCTTGCCAATGATCCCACTCTGATCCGAACCATCCTGAACGACCGGCCACGCGATTTCCCGAAATCCGACCGCATCGGCGAAGGGCTGCGCCCGCTCTTGGGTCAATCGGTGTTCCTGACCAACGGCCCCAAATGGGACCACCAGCGCCGCATCATCGACCCGGCCTTTGAACGCGGGCGTCTGACCCAAAGTCTGCCCGCCATGTGGGACGCCGGTCAGGCGATGGTGACCCGCGTGCTGGACCAGATCGGCACCGGAACTGAGATCGAGATTGAAGAAATCGCCAGCCACGCCGCTGCCGATGTGATCTTCCGTACGCTGTTTTCGATCCCCATCGAAGACAAGATCGCCGCTCAGGTCTTCCACGAATTCCGCACCTACCAGCGCAGTCAACCGATCCTCAACCTTGCCGCCTTCGTCCCGTTGCCCCGCTGGTTCCCCCGCTTTCACCGCGCCGAGACCAAACGGGCTGCCGAACGCATCCGCGCGCTGATCACGCAGCTTGTGGACGCGCGACGGGACGCCATAGCAAAAGGCACCGCGCCGGATGATCTGGCGACCCGGATCATGACGACACCAGACCCCGAAACCGGCCAGTGCTTTTCCGCCGCCGAAATGGTCGATCAGGTCGCGATCTTCTTTCTTGCCGGGCACGAAACCAGCGCCAGCGCGCTGTCGTGGGCGCTTTACTGTTGCGCGGCGGCCCCCGAGTGGCAAACACGCATCGCCGAAGAGGCTGAAGCACTCAGCGACCCAAAAGACGTCAAACGCCTGACCACCAGCCGCGACGTGTTCCGAGAAACGCTACGGCTTTATCCGCCTGTCCCTATGATTGTGCGCGAAACCACTAAGTCCGAGAGTTTCCGCAAACGCGCCATTCCAAAAGCCGCGCAGCTTGTCCTCAGCCCGTGGCACCTGCATCGGCACACGAGACTCTGGACCGATCCCGACACCTTCGACCCTGCGCGCTGGCAATCCGAACAGACCCGCCAATCCGCCCGCGATGCCTATATGCCGTTCAGCGCTGGCCCCCGTGTGTGCCCCGGCGCAGGGTTCGCGATGGCCGAAGGTCCGCTTTTGCTGTCCATGCTTCTGCGTGCCATAGCAATCACGCCCGTGACAGGCAAAACGCCTCAACCCGTCGCGCATCTTACCGTCCGGGCGCGCGACGGGATATGGCTTCGCGCCCAACCTCGGCGCAGCCCAGCCACAGAAGACGCGGCATAGCCATTAGGTTAGCGCTAACCGTTTGGCAAACCTCTATCTTTTTAGAATAGGCTGATCTAGGACAACGCCAACCACACCATTCCAGCTTGGGGATTTCACATGACCGACACCGCAATGGCAGACCGCATCAAAACAGGCGCAGGCTTTATCGCCGCCCTTGACCAAAGCGGCGGGTCCACCCCCAGGGCGCTGCGCCTCTACGGCATCGAGGAAGATGCCTATAACGGCGATGCCGAGATGTTCGCCCTGATCCACGACATGCGCTGCCGCATCATGACCGCCCCCGACTTCACCTCTGCCAAGGTCCTGGGCGCGATCCTGTTCGAGCGCACCATGCGCGACACGGTCGACGGCGTGCCGGTTCCCACGTACCTTTGGGAACAGCGCGGCGTGGTCCCGTTCCTAAAGATCGACAAGGGCTTGGAAGACAAGGCCGATGGCGCGCAGATCATGAAACCGATGCCGGGGCTTGAGGCGCTGCTGGCCGATGCCAAGGCGATGGGCGTCTTCGGCACCAAGGAACGCTCGGTCATCCACGAGGCCAACGCCGCAGGCATCAAGGCCGTTGTCGCGCAGCAGTTCGACGTTGCCAAGACCGTCTGCAAGGCGGGCCTCGTGCCGATCATCGAACCCGAAGTGGACATCAACAGCCCCTCCAAGGCCGAGGCTGAAACGATCCTCAAACAGGAAATCGCAGCGCATCTCGACACTTTGGGCGATGGCGAAACGGTGATGCTCAAACTCACCATCCCGACCGAAGACGGTCTCTATGTCGACCTTGCCGATCATCCAAAAGTGCTACGCGTGGTGGCTCTGTCGGGGGGCTACAGCACCGACGACGCGTGCGACCGGCTGGCCCGGAACCCCAAGATGATCGCCAGCTTCTCGCGTGCGCTGGCCGAAGGGCTGACGCACCAGATGTCCGAGGCCGAGTTCAACGCCGCCCTCGGCGCGAATATTGACAAGATCTTCAACGCGTCGAAGTAATCATGAATGTGACCGGCGGGTATTTGTCCTGCCGGTCGCTCAACGGCCGCCCTGCCCGGCATAGGTGATCCGCCGCAGCACCCATTCAAACGGCCCAAGCCGGAAGGCGCTGCGCCAGACCACCAGAGCCACGATCAAACCACATGTCACGGCGATGGCGATCAGAACGACCTGAGGCCGCGGCACCGCGTCCCACAAGCCCAAGCCATAGCTGGAAAACACCGTCGACAGGATGATCGACTGTCCCAGATAGACGCTCAGGCTTGATCCTCCAGCCGCCAGAAACCGCGACAAGACCGGTCCCGGCGGTCGCGATATCGCGGCAATCGCCCCAAGATACCCCAATGTCGACACAGGCGCCGCGATCAACAGCACAGCACTAGCTGCCGTGATGCCGTGCGCATGCAACAGCCATGACGCCAGCAGGCTGAAACCGACACCGGGCACAAGACACCAGCGCCGTGCCCGCGTCCAAACCGGGTCATCTGAATTGTCAATCAGTCCCGACTTTACCGCAGCCAGCCCGAGGCAGAACCAGCCCAAAGCAGCAACGCCTTGAAAGATCAGGACAAACGGCGACATGACGGCATAGGCAATGGCGCGGAAGCCAATGGTTTCGACCAAGCTGCCCGTGGTCATCACCTGACGCTCCAGCGCCACGATGTCTTCAGGCATCTCGCCCGGCGATGACACGAAGGACGCAAACGCCAAGGTTGGAAGGATCACCAGCGCAGCACCCAGCTTGGTCAGTCGCCCAGGCTGCCAATTCCGCATGAGGTACAGGATCGACCCGGTGACGGAATACACCAACAAGATATCACCCGGAAAAAACAGACACCCGTGCAACACACCGAACAGAAAAAGTCCGATCATCCGATTGCGATAAAGCTTGCTGAACGCATGGCCATTCCTCGCGGCCGACCGCATCAGGAACCCCAGCCCGACCCCGAACATGAACGAAAACAGCGAATAGCTTTTGAAAAGCGCAAGGCCATCGACCAACCAAAGCGTTACCATTTCAGCGGTGGTTTCCGCAACCGGAGTGGCCAGACCACTGAGCAGCGAAAAGGCCATGAACTGGACGTTGACCACAACGATCCCGAACAGCGCAATCAGGCGCAGATAATCCGGCATCAGGGCACGTGTTTGACCGGACATCAGCTGCCCTCTCAATATACGGATCAGTCAGACAGCCAAAACGGGCGGCGCGGTCATCCCGCCTGTTTCAACTCTTCCACTGTAGAGCCATACCCACCACCGCTGACATAATTGGCTTCGCTCGCTGACGAATGTCGGCCCAAAGCTGTGTTGCGATAGGGGAAGCGTCCGAATTTGCGGATCACTTCACGATGCGCACGGGCGTGCAGCAGGTTGCTGGCCCCATGTTCCGGCATCCTGTCCAGCATCAGACGCACACAGCGGTCCTGATCGGCAAGGTTCTCGGAATGCATCAGCGGCATGTAAAAGAACTGCCGCGCGGGTTCGTCGATTTTGACATCCCAATTCTTGCTGATCGCCTGCTTGGCCGCCGCGAGCGCAAACCGGTCAGATGCAAAGGCCTTGCCGGTGTTGCGGAACATGTTGCGCGGGAACTGGTCCAACAAGACGACATAAGCCAGTGTTCCACTTGGATAGGTCAGCCACAGCGCGTGACGGCCTTCCATCGCGCCCTCCCAAGCGGCTCCGAATCGGTCACGAATTTCCTGATCCAGCGCCTCTTCAGATTTGTACCAACCACTTGGTCCGACCTCGTCGAGCCAGAAACTCAAAACATCTTCAGGCGTGATCATCGCTCTCTCCCGATCCTACGCGCAGTCCCCCACTGTCTGGCAGACGCTAGCCAAGAAACGAATCGTGAAACAGTCACTTTTCATGTCATTGCCGACACATGGTGCATTTCGTGCCTGAATTAGCGGCGTCAGACGGCACCTGCTTCTTTTTTGGCCTCAGCCGCATCCTGCGCTTCCGCCTCAGCTTCAGCTTCGGCTTCGGCGGTTTCGATCGCCCATTCCGATGCGAATTCCACTGTTACAGGCGATGCGGTGGGCATCATGCCCTGATACGCGCTGGTCTCATCCGACGACGGAGCCCGACGCTGTGTCATCCGGTAGAACGCGTAGCCCGTCAGAGCCAGCAGCACAAAGGCCAGCAGGATAAAGTATCCCGGCGGTCCCATGACCTGCATCGCGTAACCGATGATCACCGGACCCGCTATGGCCCCAACGCCATTCACGAACAATAACCCAGCCGAGGCCGCCGCCATATCCTCGTGTTGAAGAAAATCGTTCGTATATGCAATGAGCAGCGAATACAGCGGGTTCGACAGTCCTCCGATCAGGAACGCAGCGGCGACCAGAACGTAGAAATTCCCGCCAAAGAACATCCCCATAAGCGACGCCAGACCCGCAATCAGCGCCGACAGCGCAATCAAGACACGTCTGTCGAACCGGTCCGACAGCCAGCCCACCGGATATTGGAAGATCAGCGCGCCCACATAAAACGCGGCAGTGAAAATCGGGATCTGTCCGATGCTCAGCCCCGCTTCGGTTGCATAAACCGCCGCCATCCCGAACTGCGCGGCAAAGACACTGCCCATCAGAAACATGCCGACGCAGCCCAGCGGAGACGTTTTGTAAAGCTCAACCAGCGTCATCCGCTTGGTACTTTCAAACGCAGGCGTCGGCGAGATTGATAGCAGGATCGGTGCAAAGGCGATGGAAACCAGCACCGATGGGATCACGAACAAGAGATACCCCGACGGGTCCGGCACCACGAGCAATCCCTGCGCGATGATAATGCCCAGCATCTGAACGATCATGTAGGCCGACAGCGCCTGACCCCGGTTTTCATTGGTGGCTGAATTGTTCAGCCAGCTTTCGGCCGTCACGTAAACGCCGCAGAAACAGAAGCCGATCACCACACGCCCGATGATCCACGCAATCGGATCCTGAATCGTCGGAAACAGCAACAAAGCCGCGGACACGAATGACCCAAGCGCCGCGAAGACCCGCACATGGCCCACTCGCCGGATCATGTCCGGCGTCACCCGAGACGCCAGCAGGAACCCGGCAAAGTAAGCGGACATCACCAAGGACATCTCGACCGAGGAGAACCCAAGTGTCGAGCCGCGCACCCCCAAAAGCGAGCCCTGCAAGCCATTGCCCAGCATCAGCAAAAGCATGCCCAACAGCAGCGGCCACGATGTTCGGATCACGGTTAACACTTCATGTCCCTTCGGGTTCTTTATTTCTGACGCAGAGGCGTCGGATCATTCCGGCGCACGAAGCCTGCCTAGTCTCACACAACGTCTCAGACCTACGCGCGCATTGCGACGGTCGCAATGACAGGGGCGACTTTTTGGGGACCAGTCACGAACGCACCAGTTTTCGCGACGTGCGAACATGCGCAGACACAGGCTGCAGGATCAAAAATTCAAACACTCGCGATCTGTCTCATGCCCGATCCCCCAACCTAAATCACTGAATTTCATTGTCACATCGCCATTCCAAGGGCAGGCTTGGAGCATTGCTACGGACAGATCCTTAAAAGGCGATTGAGAACTCCCAATGACAAAAATGATGACTGGCGGCGCGGCCATTGTAGACGCGATCTTGAAACATGACGTCGACACTGTCTTTGCATTGCCGGGCGTGCAGACCTATCCCTTGATGGACGCGCTTAAAAAAGCCGAACCCTCCATCAACGTCATCGGTCCGCGCCATGAACAAACAGCGGCCTACATGGCTATGGGCTATGCGCGGGCAACGGGCAAACCCGGTGTGTTCTCTGTGGTGCCCGGCCCGGGCGTTCTCAACACAGGGGCGGCCCTATGTACCGCTGTCGCCGTCAATGCACCTGTCTTGCTGCTCACGGGTCAGGTGCCCTCTGCTTTCTTGGGGCGGGGCCGTGGGCATTTGCACGAAATCCCCGATTAGCGCGCAACGCTTGCGTCGTTTATCAAATGGGCCGAGCGTATTCCCAATGCGACCGCAGCACCCCGCCTTGTTGAGGAAGCCTTCCAAAGAATGACCAGCGGGCGACCCGGCCCCGTTGCATTGGAAATGTGCTGGGACACCATGGCCCAGCCTGCGCCCGTTGCCGAAACCGGTTCTGCACAGCCAGCACACGAGACCCCACCCAACCCCGCGGCCATCGCCGACGCGATCGCGTTAATCAAAGGGGCCAAACACCCGATGATCATGCTGGGGTCCGGCGCGCAACACGCCGCGGCCGAGGTGCTGGCCCTTGCCGAGCGCTTGAATGCCCCGGTCACGGCCTTTCGCGGCGGGCGCGGTATTGTCCCCGCCGATCACCCGCTCTGGGTCAATTCCGTCGAAGCCTATGAACTGTGGGGCGACACCGATGTGCTGATCGGGATTGGATCGCGCTGCGAAATGCAGGCGATGCGGTGGCGCGGCATGATGGATGCCTCCGACCAGATCACAGCAGAGCGCAAGTTGATCCGCATCGACATAGAGCCCGAAGAAATGCTGCGGCTCAAACCGGATGTGGGCGTTGTGTGCGACTCTGCCATCGGCACTGCGGCCATTACGGACGGCCTCGCGGCTGACGGTTTTGCCGGATCGGAAAACCAAGAGCGGATCGCGGACGCGCGTACAAGAGCCGCTGAATTGATCAACACGATCCAGCCACAAGTGTCTTATCTGGACGTCATCCGCAGGGTCCTGCCGCGCGAGGGTATCCTTGTGAAGGACATGTGCCAGGCAGGCTACGCATCCTATTTCGCGTGGCCGGTTTACGCGCCGCGCACCTACATCACCTCCGGCTATCAGGGAAACCTCGGGTTCGCCTATCCGACAGCCCTTGGCGCCAAGGTCGGTTGCCCGGACAAACCCGTGGTCGCCATTCTGGGCGATGGCGGCTTCATGTTTGCGGCATCAGAGCTTTCCACCGCTGCGCAACATGGCATTGGCGTCGTGGCGATTGTGTTCAACAACGGATCTTACGGCAATGTGGCCCGCGACCAGATCACGAATTTCGACGGCAGAACCATTGCCAGCGACCTGCCCGGTGTGGATTACGTGAAACTGGCCCAAGCGCATGGCGTGGCAGCGCATCGCGTCAGCACCCCGGCCGAGCTTGAGCCGGTTCTCGCACAGGCCATTGCGACAGGCGCGCCAGCCCTGATCGAAGTGCAGGTCGATCTGGCGGAAGAGACAAGCCCATGGCCGCTCATTCTGCGCGCCGATCTTCCCTATACGCCTTAGTCCGGCCTGCTTTCAGGGGATCAGAAGCGAACTGTCGCCATAGGAAAAGAAGCGGTAGCGCTCTTCGATGGCATGCGCATAGATCTCGCGCACCCGCTCCTGCCCCATAAGCGCCGAGACCAGCATCATCAGTGTCGACTTGGGCAGGTGGAAATTGGTCATCAACCCGTCGGTGACCTGAAACTCGAAACCCGGATAAATGAAGATGTCCGTGTCTCCTTCCCAAGGCTGGATCTGTCCACCCCGCGACGCACTTTCGATCAACCGCAGTGCCGTGGTCCCAACCGGGATCACCCGCCCGCCTGCAGCCTTGGTCGCCGCAATCTCAGACGCGGCGGTCTCGGACACGCGGCCCCATTCGGCATGCATCTTGTGGGTGGTCACGTACTCGACCTTCACAGGAAGGAATGTGCCCGCGCCAACATGCAACGTGACGAAACTCATACCGACGCCGCGCGCCTGCAGCGCCTCCACCAGGGCTTCGTCGAAATGCAGCGATGCAGTGGGTGCCGCCACCGCGCCTGAATTGCGCGCCCAGATTGTCTGGTAATCTTCCTTGTCCTGCGCGTCCGCTGGCCGCTTGGCCGCGATGTAAGGCGGCAAGGGCATCGCGCCCGCCTCGGCCAGTGCCGCATCAAAGTCATCGCCGGTAAGGTTGAACCGCAACAACGCCTGCCCGTCGCTGCGACCCTCAAGGCAGGCAGTCAGGTCCGACGAGAACACAACCTCTTCGCCCTCGCGCAGTTTCTTGAGCGGCTTGACCAGCGCCGACCACGTCCCATCCGCCTGCGGCTCCAACAGCGTGACCTCGATCTTCGCCTCAGTCGCGCCTGCCTCCCCCACACGGTGCCGCACCCCAAAGAGCCGCGCCGGGATCACCTTGGTGTCGTTCAGCACCAGCCGGTCCGTGGGGCGCAGAATGTCGGGCAACTGGTTCACGACCCGGTCCGCAATTGCGCCCGCCTCGGCATGCAACAGCCGCGCCGACGACCGTGGCGACGCAGGGCGCGTGGCGATCAGGTCTTCGGGCAGGTGGAAATCGAAATCGCTCAGTTTCATGGGGCTTATCCGGTTCTGCGTCTGTGGCCGCAGCCCATACCGAACTTGCAAGCGCAACAAAAGCGTGGAGCGCGTTTCGCTCAGAATGACGCAAACGGCAGGAGTGGGCCCAAAGACCCCATCCTGACCGTACCCTCTGTCAGAGGACCTTCCGCGTCAGCACGACATTGAACGAGATCGAAACGCGAGGCTCATCCACGAGATTGGGGTGGACAAGGTGGTGCAGAAAACTTGGCCAGAGGAACAGCTCGCCAGCCATCGGCAGTCGCCTATACTCGGGGTTGAACTGGCCATCGTCCCTGACCGCATTCATGTTGGCCTGCGGACGCGGATCGAAAAAGCTGATCTCGCCGGGATTCAGGTCGCTCCGATTGCGAGACGCCCGGGATTGATTTGGGACCTGCACGTAGTAGGTGCCGGAGAGCCAGGAATGCGGGTGGTTGTGAAGGTTATGGTAGTCCCCGCGCCGGTTGATGTTCGCCCAGCCCTGAATATCGAACTCTGGGCGATAGCTCATGTTAAGCTCGCCGGCATAATCAAGAACCGCCTTGTGGCAGCATTGGCGCAGCCAGCCGATGGCAGGATGCGATTGGCCGAAGATGTCCTGATCGAGATACCGAACAGTCAGGTCCTCGGTCCCGGTGTCCTCTGCAAGAAGCATCGGGGCCAGCACGGCATTCGCCTGTTCCGCGCCGGGAAGGGTCAGCGTCATCAGGAGGGTCGGCCAGAGACGTTCGAACTGGGGGCGTGCCAAGTCAGTCATGTGAAGTGTCCGCAATACCTCGGACATGAAAACGTCATCCCCGGGTTGCCAACGGCATGACATATTTACCGGGCGGATTCCATGGGCTTGGTTGGAGATGAGGCACAGGTCAGCCCCCTACTCCCCAACCACCGGCGGCGGCCGCCTGAAAATCTCGCGGAACATCCCCGGCGTCAGCGCCGACAGCGGGTTCACAGCGACATTGGGCTGGTTGGCAGGCCCTGTCAGGTTGAAGTTGAACCCGATCAGCCCCTCGCCCTTGCGGGTGAAGATGCTGCCGATACCATTGAGGAAAAAGATCGGCGACAGAACCCCCTGAAAATCCAGCGTGCCCGCGCCAAGGTTATAGGTGCCATCCATCGAAATCCCCATCGACGGGCCAGTCGCGCTTGACCGGGTAAGGATCAGCTGATCCGGTGTCAGACGGAACCGTGCCTCAACCTCGGAGAACAGAATGCCCGGCCCTTCCAACTGATCAAGCAACCCCACGATACTGATCGCGTCCAAGAGCGACGCAATCCCCGGCGCGTCTCGCAATCGGGTGTTCACCACATTCAACGCCCCGTCATAGGTGCCCGGCTGCCCCGCCACCGGGGCCAGCGCCAATGTCATGTCTCCTCCGGCCACGGTTTTCAGAATACCCGCCTCGCGGATCACCTTGCCCGCGTCATTCGACCGGATGCGAAACGCCGTCGATCCCGCCTGCGGCAAGGCTTCTCCGGTAATGGGGGCAGCCCCGTTGACGCTGGCCGTGAAATTGCCCGTCAGGCCACCACCTGACCGCAAATCGCCCCGGAAATCGGTCAGGCGGATGCTGTTGGACACCTGCAACTGGTCCAGAGCAAGCGTCAAAGGCACTGGTGCCCCCCGTGCCGCACCACCTCCTCCTGCCCGACCGAAGGGGGCGTTTCGCAAATCAACGCTGCCGCCCGTGATCCGCACGGCGGGTGGCACCCCGGCGCCACGCCCGGTCAAGATGACCGGCGCATCCAGCCACCCTCCGGCCCGCACCCGGTCAAGGTCGATGCTGTCCAATGACCCGTCCGCGTTCAACGTGATCGCCCCGCGCGCCTCGAGACCCGGAGCGTCCAGCACCAGCCGGTCAATGCGCGCGGGCTGTGCCAACACACCTGCCACCTCAAGCGTGCCCGAGGTGCCGCGCGGCAAAGCCCAGCCCAAAGGTGGCAGCGACAGACCGACACCGCTCAAGCGCGATGTCAATGTGAACTCGGGCGGAGCGCCGCGCCGCAAGTCGACCCGCAGATCGGCGGGGCCAGAACCGCTCACGGTGCCCTCCGGCAACGCCACACCAAAGGCCCGCGCCGCGGCATCCGACAGGGTGACCGTGCCCTCCAACGTGCTGCCGGTCTGCGGTTGGCCCGGCTCGGGTATGGGCAAGGTCCAAGACCCTTCAAACGGCACACCGGACAGCGACGCCTGACCGGACACGCGCAGCATGTCATTGGTCACCGAGACGTCCAGCGCCCGCGCCGTCAGGCTGCGATTGGGAATGATCTGGTCGCTCGCCACCCCGACCGCACGCCCGCGCACCTCGAGCGTCATGTCCGGCAGGCGCAATCCCCGCCGCAAGGGCAGCTGAAGCGTCCCGTCGAACCGCACCCGGCCCGACAACAGGTCCACCGGGCGTCGGGCCTTTTGCATGATCTCCAACGGCGGGCTGTCGAGATAGGACAGCAGCGCCTCGACCGCACCTTCGCCAACAAGGGTGACCTGACCATCCGCCGGGCGTTGCCGCGTGTCGGGAATGACGAAACTGCTGCCGTCCACCGTGATCGGTCCGCCTTGCTTGGGCTGAATACGTCCACTGGTCAGCCGCACGGCCAATCGGTCATCATTCAAGGTGAGCGTCCCGGTGCCCTGCTCCACCACTGGCAGGGTGCGCGTATACCGCACCTGCGCCCGATCGAAGGCTGCATTGAGATAAATCACCGGGCGCGGTCCCTCCTGCGAGCGCAGCGCGAACTGCCCGCTCTGGATCACGCCACCCTGTATATTGTCCACCACCCAATTGCGGGTGCGGGGCGCCATCGCCACTGGCCAAAGATGCAAGAGCGCCTCGGGCGTGAGCCCCCCGAAACTGCCGTCGAGCGCATAGTCCCACGCATCCTCGGACGCGCGCAGCTTGCCCGTCATGCGCAGCGGCACCTGCGGATCGTCGATCCAGACCCGCCCCAGATCCAGCTCGAACGGATCAAGGCGCAGGCGAAAGTCCAGCTCGGCCCGGTCCAAGGACAACGGCACATCGAACAAAGTGTCGGGAGCCGTCTCCAACCGGCTGAACCGCACCTGCCCCAGCATCTGCGACGGGATGCCGTCGCGCAGATCGGTCAGGGTTGCCCGCCCCTCGGCCACCGCGCTGATAAGGTCGCTGTCCACCGATAATTCGGTAAAGCTGATTTGTGATCGGTCGGGATCAAAGGTGAAATAGCTCTGCGCCGAATTGAACGGGATAGGTGGCGTGTCCGGTGTCGGCTGCACCACGCCCGCGTCGATCTGAAGTGTCGCGTTCAGCGCCCCCAACGACCCATCCGCGCGCATCGCAGCGCGCAATGACCCCGAAATCGGCGCTCTGAGTGCGCCAAGCCACGCCAACGCCGGACCCTGCGTGGCGATGTCCTGCGAGGGCATGTCGTCAAGCGACACCCCAAACGCCACTTCGGTCTCGCCGATGGTCGAGGACGCATCCAGCTGCAATCGCGTCGCAGTCGCCCCGCCGCCCAGCAAGGCGAAATCCCCCGACAGGCGCAAAAGGTCGTTCTGGCGTTCCAGTCGCAGCCGCCCGCCATCCACCGTCCAGCCACGTCGTGCGCGGGCATCCTCGAACCGCAGCGTCAGCGCATCGGCTTCGACCGATTGCAGACGTGACAACCGGTCATCCATCAGCAGCCGATCCACCTGCGCCACCAGCGTCGGCACATCCGGCGCCGTGCCATCCAAGGCAAACGCATCCCCCAACGCCAGCCCCAACTGGCCCGCCCGGTTTCGGGTCAGGGTGACAAAAGCACCACTGACACTCAGATCACGCAGCACAACCCGGCGGCGGATGAGGTCATGCAGCGCCAGACCGATCTCGATATCCGACAGCACCGCAACAGGCGCACCAGTTGCGGTCTGCACATCCACATCCAGCAGGATGACACGCGTTCGACCATCCCGCTCCAGCCGAAGCTGCACATCGCCGAACAACACCTCATAGCCCGGCAAGGCCGCCGCCAGCCGTTCTTCGACCGTGTCACGCACCCAGTCCGGGGCCGACAGGCTCCGCCCGACCATGGCCCAACCGGTGCCCAGCACGATGAGCAGCAGCACCAATCCGACGCGTACAGCCCAACGTCCCCGCCGTCTGCGGGGCGACACGGCTGTCGACGTCTGCGATTGTTCCTGCTCGGTCACTGGAAGCGGCGCCCTTTTGCGTTATTCTTTCCCGAACCGGGGAATTCCCCGATCCGTCTTCATCTTCTTAAAGGATAGCGCCATGAGCGATACACTGGAATTGGCTCCGGATTTCACCCTGCCGGTCCACGGCGGCGACCACGGCGAAGTTTCGCTGAAGGATCTGCGCGGCACGCCGTTCGTGCTGTTTTTCTACCCCCGCGATGACACCTCGGGCTGCACCAAGGAAAACGAAGCCTTCACGGCGTTGGAAGGGGAATTCGCACAGATCGGCGTCAAGGTTTTCGGCATTTCCAAAGACAGTCTTGAGAGCCACGAGAAATTCATGGCCAAGAAAAAGCTGACCGTGCCGCTGATCTCGGACGAACACGGCACGGCGTCCGAGGATTTCGGCGTGTGGAAAGAGAAGTCCATGTACGGCAAGAAATTCATGGGGATCGAGCGGTCGACCTTCCTGATCGACGCCGAGGGCCGGGTCGCGCGCGAATGGCGCAAGGTCAAGGTGCCGGGACATGCCGAAGAGGTGCTCGAGGCGGCAAAGGCGCTTTGATGATTTGGATCGGATCGGGCCTTGCCCGATCCGACAGGGGCGCGCCTGCGGCGCGCATGAGGGTTCTTCCCTCAAACTCCTGAGGTTTTGTGAAACAGACAAGCAAAGCGCTTTGTCTTGAACTCCAAAGCGCCATGCGCGATGAGCCAGACATGATGACTTTGTGTGACATGGCGGTGGATGTTCTGACCACCGCAGACGGGCGTGAGAAAACGGCCAAATCCCGGGAGTACGCGGCGCAATGGTTTGCCGCGCGCATTGCCGGTACACCGATCCCGATCGGCACTGCCGCACCGCCGCTGCGCCCATCTCGGCCTGATGCGCCGGAACTGCTGGATCCCCGCGATGTGCCAAAGCGCAAACCCGGCAGCCCGCAGGGGCGGATCGCACTGCTACACGCAGTGGCGCATATCGAATTGAACGCGGTGGACTTGCATTGGGACATCATCCCGCGTTTTGCCAATGTCCCCATGCCGATGGGGTTCTACGATGACTGGGTCAAGGCGGCGGATGAGGAATCCAAGCATTTCAACCTGATGTGCGACTGCCTTGAAGAGCAAGGCAGCTTTTACGGTGCCCTGCCTGCCCATGCGGGCATGTGGCGTGCAGCCGAAGATACGGTGGACGATTTCATGGGGCGGCTTGCCGTTGTCCCCATGGTTCTCGAGGCGCGCGGTTTGGATGTAACGCCCGGCATGATCGAGATCTTCCGCAAGGCCGACGCCACCAGCGCGGTTGCTGCATTGGAGACCATCTATTCCGAAGAGGTGTCCCATGTCGCCTATGGATCGAAGTGGTTTCACTTCCTGTGCGGGCGGCACGAACACGACCCGAAAGATGCGTTTCACACCCTTGTACGGCGTTATTTCAAAGGCGCTTTGAAGCCGCCGTTCAACGAGGAAAAACGCGCCGAAGCCGGCCTGCCGCCTGATTTTTACTGGCCTCTGACCGAAACAAACTGACTTGCCCTGCACGGTGTGGCGCGTCAGCATCGTTTTGTAAGCCTCGAAAAGATCGGCGAAATCTTGCCAATTCGGCGTCAGATCACCCGCTTGGGCAAGCGATTGGTCCAAAAACGTTGCCAATTCATGAATCGGTCGGTAAGGCCGTAACAGATACGCGCCCAGAGTTGGGGCTCAAGAGGCGCGACCTAGGGACGGGAAAGAGGAACATACAGGTGCGCACACGTCTTGCGATCAAGCTGCATGGCATACTCGAACGCTTTTTTCCGGAACGCCGTTTGTTTCTGCGCTCCGACACTGACACCCGGTTCATCCGACTGAAATCCAGCACACAGGCGCTCGCGTTCGGCGGCGCTTCTCTTGTTTTGGCATGGAGCATCATCGCCACGGCCGTGCTTTTGATGGACTCGATCGGCTCTGGCAATTTCCGCGAACAGGCCCGGCGCGATCTGGAAACTTACCAGATGCGCCTGAATATCCTGTCAGAAGAACGCAACGCCCGTGCCGCCGAGGCAATCGCCGCGCAGGAACGCTTCAACACCGCTCTGGAGCAGGTGTCAGTGATGCAGACCAGCCTGCTCGACGCTGAAACCCGGCAGGCCGAACTGGAATACGGGCTAGAAGCGGTACAGTTGAAACTGCGCGACGCAATCCGCGCCCGCGAAGACGTCCGCACCGAACTGGCCTCGCTTATCAGCGAAATCGAACAGGGTGGCACAGGCGTGGCCTCTGCCGGAGCGGTCGATACGACAACGCTCGACTTCCTATCCGCTGCGTTGACCCGCACCGCAGAAGAGCGCGACCAGGTTGTTGCCGATGCACAGGACGCATTGATCCGCGCCGACGAGATGGCGACCGAGATCAAGCTGATGGAAGAAAAGAACGACACGATTTTCCGCCAGCTTGAAGAGGCGATGACCGTGTCGGTCAAACCGCTCGACAAAATGTTCGAAGCGGCGGGCATGAACCCCGACACGATCCTTAATCAGGTGCGTCGCGGCTATTCCGGCCAAGGTGGCCCGTTGATGCCGCTGAGCTTCTCGACACGCGGCGAAGACCCGTCGGAAGACGTGCTGCGCGCCAACCGTATCCTGAACCAGATGGACCGCCTGAACCTGTACCGGATTGCGGCCGAAAAAGCGCCGTTTGCGATGCCGATCAAAGATTCGTTCCGCTTTACCAGTGGATTCGGATATCGCTGGGGCCGCCTGCATGCGGGCACCGATTTTGCCGGTGCACATGGCACGCCGATCTACTCCACGGCGGACGGTGTTGTGACGTTTGCTGGCTGGCAGTCAGGATATGGTAGGCTCGTCAAGATACAGCATGAGTTCGGCATCGAGACACGCTATGCTCATAACTCAAAACTCTACGTGACTGCGGGCCAAAGGGTCTCGCGCGGTGATCGAATTGCTGCTATGGGGAACACTGGACGCTCCACTGGCACACATCTTCACTACGAAGTCCGTGTCGGCGGCAAACCTGTCAACCCCATGATCTACATCAAGGCTGCAAACGATGTTTTCTAAAAGCAAAATCAATGAGCCCGGCCCCAAGGCGGACGAGGCAAGCATCCCGAAACCGGCCATGCCCGATCCGTCGCGGACTGCAACTGAATTCAAGGCCTCCGCGCCCAAGGCCAAGCCAGCGGCCTCGATCCTGTCAAGCGATCTGCACATCACTGGCAATCTCAAGACAACCGGCGACATCAATGTCGAAGGCACCGTCGAAGGCGATATCCGCGCGCACCTGCTGACCGTTGGCGAAAGCGCCACCATCAAGGGCGAAGTGGTTGCCGACGATGTGGTCGTCAACGGCCGCGTGGTTGGCCGTGTGCGTGGCCTCAAGGTTCGCCTGACCGCAACAGCGCGCGTCGAGGGTGACATCATCCACAAGACCATCGCGATTGAATCCGGCGCCCATTTCGAAGGCTCGGTGCAGCGTCAGGACGATCCGCTCAACGGTGGCAAAAAGCCCGTTGCAGCCGCTGCAGCTGCCCCTGCCCCCGCCGCGTCGAACGGCTGAGTTTAGACATTACCTCGTCGGACAGGGCCGCCTTCGGGCGGCCTTTTCTTTTGGGTCAGCCGCGTGTCTCGGGGCGCTGAAGCGGTCGGCGCGCGCGGCGTTCGCGGTAGACGATCATCAGCCCGCCGATAACGATCAACAGCGCCCCGGGCCAAAGGTCATCCACTGGCGCTTCGTCAAAGAACAGCCAGCCCAGTGCAAACGCGATGGGGATGCCAAAATAGCTGAACGGTGCCAAGTTGCTGGGTTCGGTCATGCGGTAGGCCACCACAAGGCACAGCACCGCCGATCCGCCAAACATCCCCATCAGAACAATGAACGCCAGATCCTCGACACTTGCGATGGGCGAAAAGCCCCCAACAGCAAGAGCAAGGCAAAACGATCCCACGGCGGCAAACGCTGAACTGTGCAGGTTGAAAAGCGGTGTTGGAACCTCAGGGTCGATCAGCCGGGCGGTCACGCCGCTGAACGCATAGAGGAACGCCGCCGCAACCGGCAGCACCAGCGCCCATGTGAACGCATCCGTGCCCGGTTGCAGGATCATCATGACCCCGACGAACCCGATGGCAACCGCCACCCAGCGCACCCAGCCCACCCGTTCGCCAAGGATCGGCACCGCCAGAGCTGTGGTGAAGATTGCTGTGGTGTAGGAAATCGTTGTGGCGGTCGCAAAGGCCATGATCCCAAGCGACAGGTAGAACATGAGCTGCGCAAAGGTCACCGATAGACCCCGAAGTGCTGCCAGCTTCCATTGCCGAATGCGCAGCGACCGCGTGCCCCTGCGCCAGCTTGCCGTCATCCAAAGAGCGATCAGGCTGGGGACCAGTCCAAACAGATTGCGATAGGCCGAAAGCTCTGCCGCGCTATAGCGGCCTGACAGGTGTTTGATGATCAGACCCATCAGGTCGAACAGGACCAGGGCAGCGATGCTGATCAGAATGGCGAGCACCGCCTTGTCCGATTGTTTCTGCATGGAGCCCTTTTCCCGTACGTCTCTTCCAAGGACCACGTTTCCGCGCCCCTGTCGACGCAATTGCGCCTGCTTACAGAACGCGGCTCAGAAACGCCCGCGTGCGGGGCTCTTTAGGGTCGGAAAACAGGGTCTCTGGTGGGCCTTCCTCAAGGATGCGCCCGGCATCGAGGAAACACACCTTGTCCGCCAACTCGCGGGCAAAGGCCATTTCATGTGTGGCAAGGATCATCGTCATCCCTTCGGTGCGCAACTGCCGCAACACGTCAAGCACCTCACCCACCAGTTCGGGGTCCAGCGCGCTGGTGATCTCGTCAAACAGCATGATCTCGGGTTGCATCGCCAAGGCGCGGATGATCGCGACACGCTGTTGCTGACCGCCTGACAGTTGGTCCGGGTAATGGTTCATCCGCTGACCTAGATCGAAACGGTCGAACAGCGCTTTGACGGGTGCCTCCAACGCGTCGCGGCTTTTGCCCAGCACCCGACGTGGGGCGAGCATGACATTCTCGGCAGCGGTCATGTGCGGAAACAGGTTGAACGACTGGAACACGATCCCGATGCGCGCGCGGATCGGCTGCGGGTTCAGCCCCGGTTCGCTGATATCCACCCCATCCAGTAGGATGCGACCATCGTCGATGGGTTCCAGCAGGTTGATGCAACGCAGAAGCGTCGACTTGCCCGACCCCGACGCGCCGATCAGGCAGACCATTTCTCCCTCATTGACCGACAAGTCAATGCCACGGCAGACCGTGTTGTCACCGAAACTCTTGGTGACGCCCTTCAGATCAAGCTTGGCCATCAGCTTTGCCGCCGCCGTTGCTTGTTCATCAGGTAATCAGCATAGCGCGTCGCCGGGATGGTGAGCGCGAGGAAAATTACCGCAGCCCCCACATAGGGCGTGAAGTTCGCCATCAGGGATTTATACACGCCCGCCTGCCGGAACACCTCGACCGGGCCGATGAAACTCAGCAGCGCGACGTCTTTCTGAAGCGCGATAAACAGGTTCATATTCGCCGGGGCCACGTTGCGGATCGCTTGCGGCAAGACGACGTAGCGCATGGTTTCCCCGTCCGACAACCCAAGCGAGGCTGCGGCAGCGCGCTGGCTGTGATGGATGGAATCGATGCCCGACCGGATCACCTCGGCGACATAGGCCGCATAGACAAGGATCAACGCCAAAGACCCCCAGATATAGGGCGAATTCCACGGGCGCGGCAGGCCCAAACCGGGCACGCCAAAGCCGATCAGGTAGATCACAAGGATCACCGGCAGCCCGCGAAACACGTCTGTATAGATCGCCCCGAACAGCCGCAAAGGATAGAACGCAGGCGAGCGCACATCGCGGCACAGCGCAATCACCAGACCCAGAATGGCGATGATCGGCGCGCACCACAAAAAGATAGCGACGTTCATCACGAACGCGTCGAGCAGCCCCGGAAAGGTCTTGGCGAACACTTCGCCATTGAAAAAGCTGCGCTTGACCGCCTCCCAGCCGGGGGCCAGCGGCACAAGCAGGATAACCGCCAGTATCACCGCCAAGGTTGATCCGGCGGCGATGGTGATCGACCGCCGCCGCAAGCGCTGTTCATAGGCTTGGCGACGGGTCAGCGCAGGCGCTGACCCGCCCCTCAAGGTCGTCTGATCTGTCATGTCACTCGATCACGGGAACGCCAGTGGCATCCTGCAACCAAGTGGCCTCGATCTCGGCCAGCTTGCCGCTCTCGGTCAGTGCAGTGATCGCCGTGTTCACGCAATCGCGCAGCGGATTGCCCTCTTCGAACAGCAGGCCGAACTGGTCCGGGTTCTCGGACCGATCAGCAGGGAACTGGCCCAAGAGCACACCGCCTTCAACCACAACCGCAGACAGATACAGCGCGGTCGGCAGGTCGAACAGCGCAGCGTCGATCTGGTTCGCCTGCATTGCGGCTGTCACATCGGTGTTGTCCCCGTACAGGAGCGGATCTTTTTCCGGCGCAACAATCGCGGTCAGCATCGGCAGCGCGGTGGTATTGGCATCTGCCCCCCAGACCAGCCCTTTGAGGCTGTCCAGCGTCGCAGTTGCCCCGGCATCAACCACACTTTGTGTGGTCAGCACCGCCATCGCAGACGTGTAATACGGCAGCGAAAAGTCGACCATCTGTTCGCGCTCGGGCGTGATCGAGTATTGCTGCATGTTGAAGTCGAAATCCTTGGCGCCCGGCTGGATCGCCTCGTCAAACGAGGTGCGCACCCATGTGACGGCGTCGGCCTCGAAGCCAAGCTCTGCGGCGATGGCATAGGCCACAGCCGCCTCGTAGCCTTCACCGCTTTCGGGCGCATCGTTCAGAACCCATGGGTAATAAGCCGGGTTGCCGGTGGCGATAGTCAAGACATTCTCTTCCAGCGTCAGCCCGGTGGCACAAGAGCCATGCCCGGCAGCCAAAGCCATCGACGAGGAGGCAGCAAGCAGAAGTGCGGAAGTCGCAACGGTTTTCATTGGGATTTTCATTTGTCTGATCGTCCTACCCTGTTGAGTCGACCAGAGGTTAGACGGCGGCGGAAAATTGTCCAGCAAGCAGACGCGCGGCGCAGCTTGGCTGCCGTTTCACAAAGTGCTGGCGCCCGAAATTTTACCACTGGCAGGGATGTTCGGGATGCACGTTGCTCGCAGGGTTACCTTTTGACACCTGCTCCAGGTCAGCCGAGAGCAAACTACGTTGGACACTGACACATTTTTATAGTGCATCACCTTTTTCGAGCGCAAAAGGATAAACTGAAACCATTCGGAAAACACCAACACGCTCTTACGATATGACAATCAAAAGTAAGATCAACCATGAGAAGATTATACCAAGTTTTTCCGATACGCTGCGAGGGGCATCTGGTCGGATAGATATGAGTGCAGACGCTACCCCCTAAACAATAACAAAGGAGTGTTGAGTATGACAAACGCAACGACAAAACTGTTAATTGTTGATGGTCAAAAACTGGTGACCGATCTGATCACATCGGCCTTGCATGCCAGTGGCGATTTTCTCGTATCAACGGCAAACGATGTTGAATCCACTTTGGATATCCTGAAGGCGTCGGCTGCGGATAAATTCGACGTCATTCTGTTGGAAACTGACCTCTGCAAACCAGTCAGCATCAACGAAGTCAGGCAAATCGCAAAACTGTCCTCACCTGCAAAACTTGTTCTTTTTTCTAACCACGCCGATAAGCCTTTTGTCGAAAGCTGCGTTCAGGTTGGGGCCTTCGGCCTTGTGCCCAAATCACTTTCTCTGCAGGCTTTTAAATGTGTCCTGAGTTTTATCACGGCAGGTCAGGTCTTTATACCGGCGGATTTGTATTCACGACAGTCGGGTATCACAGACGGCGACAGTGCTTTGTTGAAACCGTGCGAAATGGATGTACTCGAAAAACTGTCGATTGGTATGTCGAATAAAGAAATCACACAGTGTCTGAACCTGAAGGAATCCACCGTCAAATTGCGGGTCCGGTCGCTTTGCAAAAAGCTGGGCGCAACCAACAGGACACACGCCTTGGTAAACGCCCAGAGACAAGGGCTGCTGTCTTAAGCCTGCGTAGGGGAGAACTGCAGCCAGTAAGCTGCGCCGTCCCTTCCAGCCGCTTTGCGTTAAAGCGCATTTGCGGAGCTCAACCCTTTGGTGAGCACCTCTGTCATTGGATGGCGCGCAACCGGGCGCCCCCCCAGCAAGGTGCGGATCAGAATTGGCCTGTCCTTGTGCAGTGGCACCGCCAGCGCCCAATCCAGAAAGGTCGACCAGCGGCAGTCGGTTTGCGTGAAGCAGTATGACATCCGACGTCTCGGGCCGTCCAAACTTAAGATATCTCTCAGCGCGCCAGCGTAACGATGTATCATAAGACGCCTGTGTGCATGCGTCAGAAGAGCCATCAAAAGTAGCGAACGAATCGCCTTTAACGCGAATTTTTCTGTCGAGCCACTCTTTTGATCGAAACCTCACCACATTCGCAATATTTACTAACCGACTATCCTTTGAGCGAGCAAACTTCTGCTCACGCTCGGAAAATTAAGACCGTTCGGACTAGTCAAATGGCATTCCACTGCTACTATTCCTTAAGATGATCAACTAAAAGAAGAGTGGTTCAAGTTCTACCGATGCGGTGCGAGGGGCATCTGCTCGGGTGGATATGAGTGCAAACGCTACGCCAAAAAACAAGAATATTTGGAGTGTTGAGCATGACAGATGTAACAACCAAGCTGTTGATTGTAGATGGTCAAAAACTGGTAACCGATCTGATCACGACAGCCTTGAATGCCAGTGGCGATTTTCTCGTATCAACGGCAAACAGTATTGAATCCACAGTGGATATCTTGAAGACGGCGTCGGCGGATAAATTCGATGTCATCCTGTTGGAAACGGACCTTTGCAAACCCGTAACCATCACTGACGTTGCACAAATCGCGAAACTGTCCTCACCGGCAAAGCTTGTTCTGTTTACGAACTACGCTGACAAGCCTTTTGTCGAAAGCTGCGTTCAGGTCGGGGCCTTTGGCTTTGTGCCCAAATCGCTGTCGCTTGAGGCATTCAAAAGTGTCTTGAGTTTCATCACGGCAGGTCAGATTTTTATACCGGCAGATTTGTATTCGCGACAGTCAAGCGTCACACATAGCGAAAATGCAGTGTTGAAGCCATGTGAAATGGATGTGCTCGAAAAGCTTTCGATTGGCATGTCAAATAAAGAAATCACTCAGTGTTTAAATATTAAGGAATCCACCGTCAAACTGCGGGTCCGGTCTCTTTGCAAAAAGCTGGGTGCAACCAACAGGACACAAGCTCTTGTCATGGCCCAGCGACAGGGCTTGTTGTCCTAAGCTTGCTTCATCTGTTCGGCAACGGGCACACGCAAAAGGCTAATTGCGCCTCCCCTTCCAGCCCCCTCTGCGCTTTGGCGCATTGGCAGCGCTCAACCCTTCGGTCAGCACTTGTGTCATCGGGTGGTCGGCCACCGGGTGACGCTCCAACAAAGCGCGGATCAGCGTTGGGCTGTCGGCATCCACCGGAACCGCAAGTGCCCAGTCCAGAAAAATCGACCGGCATTCCTCGTAGGTGATACCTTCGATCTTGAACGATTCCGCGATCAGCCCTTTCGGGTCGGTGGCATCACCTTTGCGCATGGCTCATTCCTCTTCCCTCACATCCGGCAATACAGCATTGATCACGTCAGCCGCGCGTTTTGTGGATGCCGCCAACTGCTCTTGAAGTCCGTCGATACTGGAGGTGCCGGTGATCCGGCACAAGAACCCTGATGCGGCACTGCTGTCCTGATCCGGGGCAAGCGTGGAGTCTGAAATCAACCGCGACCCGATCTGAAGCGCCCAGCACAAGCGGTAGGCCGCACTCAGGGCGTCGGCATCCTCGGGCGAGAGCCAGCCACATTCTGCCCCGCACGCCAACGCACCGGGCACCGTGCCCAAGGGCTGGCCCGCAATCACTGCCGCGGCCTGCGCGACCAGTTCGATGTCCTGCAACCGCCCCTGCCCCAGCTTGATCTCCCAGTCCCCGCCGGAGCCTTTTGCCGACGCGATGCGGTTGCGCATGATCGCCACTTCGCGCAGCACAGCGTCCCGGTCGCGGGGGGCTTGCAACACATCGGCCTGCACAGCGGTTACGTCCTGCATCACCCCGTCCGGTCCAGCCACGCAACGGGCACGGGTCAGCGCCAGATGCTCCCACACCCAAGCGTCGGATTTTTGATAGCTGCGGAACGATTCCAGACTGGTCGCCACCGGCCCCTGAGTGCCAGACGGGCGCAGCCGCATGTCGATTTCGTAGATCCGTCCCTCGGCCATCGGGGCCGTCACGGCAGTGATCAGCGCTTGCGTCAAACGCGCGTAATAGGGCCGGGTCGCCAGCGGGCGGCGGCCTTTGGATATCTCGGCCTCACCCGGATCATAAATCACGATCAGGTCCAGATCGGACCGCGAATGCAACCGTCGTGACCCAAGGCTGCCCATGCCGACGACGACCGCACCACGACCGGGGCACGGACCGTGCTTTCCGGCGAATTCCGCCTGCACTTCGGGGGCGAGGGCTGCAAGTGTCGCATCGGCCAGATCGGCATATTGCGTGCCTGCCTCTTCTGCCCCGATCAAGCCGCGCAACAGATGGACCCCGACCCGGAAGTGCCATTCCTTGCCCCAGCGACGCGCAGTGTTAAGCTTGTTCTCGTAATCGCTTTCTTGCGCCAAAAGATCGGACAGCGCCGTCTGCAACGCGTCCCGCCCCGGCCAGTCGGAAAAGAAATCCCCGCCGATCACCGCGTCAAACACGGACGCGTTGCGCGACAGGTATCGGGCGAGCTCGGGCGACACGCCGACGATGTCGATCAGCAAGTCGATGAGCTGCGGATTGGCCTCGAAGAGCGAGAACACCTGCACCCCAGCGGGCAACCCACTGAGAAACCCGTCAAAAGCGGTCAGCGCGTCCATCGGGTGCGAGGTCTTGGCCAGGCGGCCCAAAATCTCGGGCTGGAGCCGTTCGAAAATCCCACTGCCCCGCGCGGACCGCAACGCGGGATAAGTGCGCCAGCGGCTGACGATCTCGGAATTCTCGAACTCTTCGGGCACGGCCTTGCGACGCGCGGCTGTGCTGTCGCCACCAAAAAAACCTTCGGTCAGGGTGTGGGTTTCTTCCAGACGCGACCGCAGGTCTTTGTGAAGCGCCGCACGGTCGGTGCCCATGAAAGCGGCCAACCGGTCGAACCCGTCGTCGGATTGCGGCAAGTCGTGCGTCTGCGCATCGCGCAACATCTGCACCCGGTGTTCTACCTCGCGGTGGGCGCGGTAATGGTCGGTCAGCGTCTGCGCCACGTCCTGCGGCACCCAGCCTTTTTCGGCCAGCACCGCCAACCCCGGCACCGTGCCGCGCACCCGCAGATCAGGATCGCGCCCACCGGCAATGATCTGGCGGGTCTGGGTGAAGAACTCGATCTCGCGGATGCCACCGCGCCCCAGCTTCATATTGTGACCGGGAAGAGTGATCGGCCCCCCAAGCCCTTTGTGATCGCGGATCTTGCGTACCATATCGTGCGCATCTTCGATGGCCGCGAAATCAAGATGCTTGCGCCAGACAAACGGCACCAGCGTCTTGAGGAACTTTTCGCCTGCAGTGATGTCCCCCGCACAGGCCCGCGCCTTGATATAGGCGGCGCGTTCCCACGTCCGGCCAAGGCTCTCGTAATATCGCTCTGCCGCCTCCATGGCGAGGCAGACCGGCGTGACCGACGGATCGGGCCGCAGCCGCAGATCTGTGCGGAACACATAGCCTTCGCCCGTCAGATCGCTGAGCATGGCGCACATCTTGCGCGTTGCCCGCACCAATGCCGAGCGCGCCTCGTGGTAATCTTCGGGATCAAAACGAGTTTCATCAAACAGGCAGATCAGGTCCACGTCCGAGCTGTAATTCAGCTCTCCCGCGCCCATCTTGCCCATCGCCAGCGCCACCATGCCGCCCGCCTTCTCGGCATCGTCTTCGGTCTGGCCCGGCAGCTTGCCACGCTTGATCTCGTGCAGGGTCGTGGCGCGCAGGGCCAGATGCACCGCGAGGTCCGCGAAATCGGTCAGCGCCTGGGTCACAGATTCCAGCGGCCAGACAGCGGCCAGATCGGCCAGCCCGGTGAGCAACGCCACCCGCCGCTTGGCCTGCCGCAGCCGCGACGGCAAGGCGTCCGGCGCTGTGTCGCGCAGAGTGGCGTGTTCCTGCACAAGCGCGTTTTCCGGGGCATCCAGCGCGGTTTCGAGCCAGCCGCTTTCCTTCTCGACCAGCGATTTGAGGTAGGGGCTGCAGCCGCCCGCGCCGTGGATCAGCTTGGCTACATCCCCAGTCGCCCAAGGCGTTGCAGTCAGCGCATCGGCGCCCTGTTCGGGCTCGTGCGCATGGGGAAGTCGGGTGATACGGCTGGCAAAATTCATGGCCGCAGATGGCCACGGGTTTGGAGAAAGTGCAATGGGGCGCGACGATGGCGCGCCGAGCGCCCTCTTCGGGTATGACCCGAGGAGTTGTTGGTATCTGGTCCTTGGGTCGCTGTCCAAGGGTGACGTATCTTGAAGAAGAAGCGGCGCCGCTCTGTGGCCTGACCGTTCTCTCATTCTGTCGGGGCTGCCCCCGTGACCTGTGCCCCTATGGAGCCTTCTGAAACCGGTTTCTCAGGGTCGGCCCTTGCGGGCGACTGAGAGCAGTCAGTTCAAGTGTCGCGGCATGGGAGTGACCCTGCCCGCTCGATGCGCATCGTGGGCGGAGGTATGGCGGACCGGGTGTTAACAATTGTGAAACCATACGTGCGGTCACATCCGGTTCAGATGGCAGATGTGCGGGACAAAGCCTCCTTTCGTTGCATCGGATCGAATGTCGGCATTTCTTGCTATGTTGCCTCTGGTTTTTACGGCAATCTAAGCTCGACACTCCAAAAACGAACGGACAGGTCCCGCTCGTAAGTGACCCAGAAGGAATTGAGTTATGGACTGGGACGAGTTCGCAGGCTGGAGCAAGGAAATCGCCGATTGGGGCGCGAAGTATCACAAGACCCTAAGTTGCAGACCTGTACGCGCGCAGACAAAACCAGGCGACATCGCGGTCCAGCTTCCCAAATCACCGCCGCATCAGCCAGAGGATATGGCGACGATCCTTCAGGACTTCGACGCCATCATCATGCCAGGCATGACGCATTGGCAGCACCCAAGATTTTTTGCCTATTTTCCGGGTAATGCGACGCCGCCGTCGATGCTTGCAGAACAGCTGGTCAACACCGTGGCAGCGCAATGCATGCTTTGGCAGACATCTCCTGCGGCCACCGAGGTCGAGGCCGTGATGGTGGATTGGTTGCGCCAGGCACTCGGCCTGCCTGATGGCATGTCCGGAGTGATTCAAGACAGCGCGTCATCCGCCACGCTCTCCGCGGTACTTACTATGCGCGAAAGGGCCACAGACTTCACAGGCAACCGGACGGGCCTTTCAGGGCGAGGACAGCTGCGTGTTTATTGTTCAGATCAGGTACATGCCTCGATTGATCGCGCCTGTTGGGTGTCCGGGATCGGTCAGGACAACCTTGTCAAAATCCCGGGAACCGGTCCGCTCTTTGGTATGGACGCGGCCCAGCTTGATGCGGCAATCAGGGCCGACCTGGCGGCGGGTTACGTCCCTGCTGGGATTATCGCTATTACCGGGGGGACTGGCGTCGGCGGCACTGATGACCTCGCCGCAATCCTTGAAGTTGCGCGTGCCTATGATCTTTACACCCATCTCGATGCAGCCTGGGCAGGCTCCGCAATGATCTGTTCTGAATTTCGGGACCGCTTCTGGCGCGGTGTCGATGGGTACGACAGCATCGTCGTCAACCCACACAAATGGTTGGGCGCGCAGTTCGATTGTTCGGTTCAATTCCTTCGCGATCCGACGTTGCAGATGAACACCCTGAAAATCGAACCCGAATATCTGAAGACCAGTGGCCACAAGGTGACGAACTTTTCGGAGTGGACGATCCCGCTTGGTCGCCGCTTTCGGGCGCTCAAACTGTGGTTCCTGATCCGATCGTATGGGTTGCAAGGCCTGCAAGCCCGTATCCGCAATCATGTCGCCTGGGCCGAAGACCTGGCCGAGCAAATCCGTGCGCTCGATGGGTTCGAGATCGTGACAGAACCGATGCTCAGCCTGTTTTCATTCCGATGTTCGGGCGATGACACAGCCCAGCAAAGACTGGTGGATGCGATCAACGATGACGGGCGTGTCTACCTGACGCAAGGCGCGTTTGAAGATCGCAAGATTATCCGTGTCCAAGTCGGCCAGTTCGACACCACTCGAGAAGATGTCATGATGGTACGCACTGTGGTCGAAGAAGTATGGCAAGCTGTAAAATGACGGTGCAGCCAGTGTTGGCGCGCACTGATTGAATGTGGACATTCATTTCCAGCACAGCATCTGTCACACTCGGCTCAAAGCGGTCGTACGCCCTTGCGTCATCCACACCCTTACACCCGCCGCAGCGCCAGCACCGAATTCAACCCGCCGAAGGCAAAGGCATTGGACAGGGCCACATCCACCTGTGCCTCGCGTGCCACGTTGGGCACCACGTCCAGCGCGCATTCGGGGTCCGGTTCTTCATAACCGATGGTGGGCGCGATCACCCCGTCCCGCAGGGCCATGATGCAGGCCAGAAGCTCGATCGCGCCGGTGCCTCCGATGCAATGCCCGTGCATCGACTTGGTGGACGAGATCATCAGCCGGTCGGCATGCGCCCCGAACACGTCCGCCACGGCGGCACATTCGGTCTTGTCATTGGCCGCCGTCCCAGTGCCGTGGGCGTTGATATAGCCCACATCCTGCGGGTTCAGCTTGGCATCATGCAGCGCCCCGGCGATGGCGCGCGCGGCACCGTTCTTGGAGGGCATCACGATGTCGGACGCGTCCGAGGTCATGGCAAAGCCCACCACTTCGGCCAGAATTTCAGCCCCACGTTTGCGGGCGTGGTCGTAGTCTTCGAAGACAAAAACCCCCGCGCCTTCGCCCTGCACCATGCCATTGCGGTTGGCGCTGAACGGGCGGCAGGCGTCCTTGGACATGACGCGCAGCCCTTCCCATGCCTTGACGCCACCGAAGCACAGCATGGATTCCGACCCGCCCGTGATCATCACAGGCGACAGCCCGCCATGCACCATCTGGAATGCCTGTGACATGGCGTGGTTCGACGAGGCGCAGGCGGTGGAGACCGTAAAGCTTGGGCCTTTGAGGTTGAACTCCATCGACACATGGGAGGCGGCGGCATTGTTCATCAGCTTAGGCACCACAAACGGGTGGACCCGGTTCTTGCCCTCTTCGTAGACGCTTCGGTAATTCTCATCGAGCGTGGTCATACCGCCGCCAGAATTGCCGAGCACCACGCCAGAGCGAGCGGCCAGTTCGCCCGAAAACTCCAGGCCAGCCTGCGCCAGCGCCTCGCGGGCAGCGATCAGGGTGAATTGGGTGAACCGGTCATAGAGCGACAATTGCTGGCGGTTGAAATGCGCAGTCTCATCAAAATCATGCACCTGCGCGCCGATCTGGATGGCCAGCCGTTCAACATCGCGGAACTGCAAGGCGCTGATCCCGCAGCGCCCTTCGCGCATCGCCTCCAATGTGTCGGGCACGTTCAGCCCCAGCGCGTTGACCGTTCCCGCCCCGGTGATGACGACGCGCTTCATCGCGGATCAGCCCTTTTGCCGGGCGATCAGCCCTTCCACTCCGGCCACCACCGTCGCCACGGACGATATGTCAAAATCGCTCTTTTCGGGCTCATTGGCGTTGAACGGCACTTCTATGTCGAACGCTTCTTCCAGCGCAAAGATGCATTCCACCAGACCCATGCTGTCAATGCCCAAATCCTGCATCGTATCGGTCAGGGCCACATCTGACGGCTCGATCATGGCTTGTTCGGCAATGATGCGAATGACCTTGTCTTGCACGTTCATCTGCGGTCCTCGGAGGCTGTTTCGTCCCGGCCTGTGATTTAGTCGCTCGGGTCGGTCTTTGAAACCGCTTTCTTGAGTCGTGCCACATCGGTCAGCAGGCGCGGCAGACGTCGAAGCTGTTTGTAGATCTCGAGCTGCGTGTCCATCTTCATCGCCGGGTAACCCAGCATCACACGGCCAGAAGGCACGTTCGAGAGCACCTTGGTCGCACCTCCGGTGATCACATTGTCGCCGATAAAGAGGTTATCGCTGACTCCGGTCTGGCCGCCCAGCACTACGTTGTTGCCAATGCGACTGGACCCAGCGATGCCGACCTGCGCGCAGATCAGACAGTCATTGCCAATCACCACGTTGTGGCCGACCTGGGCAAGGTTGTCGAATTTGCAGCCATTGCCGATGCGGGTCGCGCGAACAGTGCCCCGGTCGATGCAGGAATTGGCACCGAGTTCCACATCATTGCCGATCACGACACCGCCCAGCGAATGGATGCGGGCATAGCTTTGTGCGGTGGCACCCGCCTGATCGCCCAGCGTTTCACGCACCTTTTCGGCCGCCGACGGTTCGGGCGTGACAAAGGAAAAGCCATCGGCCCCGACGGTCGCCCCAAAATGCGCGATGAAGCGGTCGCCGATGGTGACCGCGTGGCCGATCTTTACGCCGGGATGCAGCAACGCGCCCTGACCGAGTGTTGTGCCCTGCCCGATGAACACCTGCGCGCCGATGATCGACCCTGCACCGATTTCGGCCCCGGCCCCGATCACCGCAAACGGACCGACAGCCACGCCTTCGGCGAGTTTGGCTGTCGGGTCGACAAGCGCGGTTTCGTGAACGCCCGGTACATAGCCAGCCCCTGTGTCCATCATTGCCGACAGGCCGGACATGGCATAGCGCGGGCGTGGGGCCATGAGCGCCGCAGAAAGACCCATTGCCTGCCAATCGGCCCCGTCCCAGAGCATCGCGGCGCGGGCCTGTCCTTGGGGCAGTTGTTCGGCGAATTCCGGCTTCATGGCCAGCGCAAGGTCGTCTTTTCCGGCCTGCGCCGGTTCCGCAACGGCGGACACCATCAATGACGTGTCCCCTTCGGCGCGGATGCCAAGAGCGGCTGCGATGTCAGCAATGGTAAAGGGCATGAACGCCTCCGGCCTGATTGGCCAGAGGTTTAGCTGCGAATTCCGGCGATCTCCACCCCTGCCGCACGAAGCGCGTTCCACACATCCGCATCACGCCCGTAGACATCGCGGCGGTACTGCGTGTGGCCTTTGGCGGTGGTGAAAGCCGTCCGGTAGATCAGGTGTACCGGCACAGGCTGGTCAAGATTGACCCGCGTTTCGGCGCCGCTGCGCAAGCGTGACTGGAAAAAGCCCACCGGATCGTCGGTTTGTGGCGCCAGAAGCGCATAGGCAAAGTCATGCGGATCGTTCAGGCGCACACAGCCATGGCTGTAGGTGCGCACCTCACGCGAAAACAGACTTTTTGCATTCGTATCATGTAGATAGATGTTGTATTTGTTGGGGAACATGAACTTGACAGTACCCAAGGCATTCTTGGGACCGGGGCGTTGCCGCATTGAAAACGGAAAGCTGCGTTCGGTATATCGTGCAAAACTTTGTCCCCGGCTGACCACGCGTCCCCGGCTGTCGATGATGTCCAGATGCGACACCGCACCAGAGTTGTTGCGCAGTTTGGGCAGGTATTCCCCGACAATGATCGACCGCGGGACATACCAGCTTGGGTTGATGACCATGTGGTCCATTTCGTCCGAGAATTCGGGCGTCTGGCGGTCGCGATCCTGATGCCCCACAACCGAGCGAGTCTCGAATGTCAGTTTGCCATGATCGAAAATGCGCGCATTGAAATCAGTGAGGTTGACGAGAATATGCCGTTCGCCCAGACCACCTGGCTGGTTGATCCAGCGTTCCCGCTCCATCGCCACGATCACTGATTTCAAACGGTCCTGCGGACCAGTGTTGATTTCGTCAATGGTGGCCCCGCCGGCAACGCCATCTACAGTCAGGCCGTGGTTCTCCTGAAACGCACGCACCGCGTCGGTGATCGACGTGTCATAGCGCGCGGTGACAGTCCGGTCGAGATAGCCCATCGCGATCAACCGGTCACGCAGCGCCACAATGCCAGCCCCGGTGTCACCCGGCTCGTACTTGCCTGCGGGCACCGGCGCACCCCAACCGCCATGGGCGATGGTGTGCTCGAGCCGCATCTTGGCTTTCATCAAGCGCGCATATTCCTGCGATTGTGGTGCCAGCGACCCAAGGAAGGCACGCGGCGTGTCCGACAAAAGCCCATCAAGGTAGTAGCTTGTCTCGCGCAGCGGGATTTGGCGAACAATCTCGCTGCGTACGCTGCGGGGGGACTCGATCACGCCGGTTTGCAGGTCGCGGGCAAAGTCGAGGTAAAGTTCGGTCAGCGACACTTCGAGCGACCCGCGATCAAAACCGCTGCGCACAGAGGCCATGCGCGACAGCAACGCTTCGGCGTTATACTTGGCGACAGGCAAGCCGTGATACTGCGCCATGCTCAACGCTTCGAGCAGCGCGGTGCGGCGTTCAAGATCAGCCTCGGTGCCACCGGTCCAGATCGGTGCGAACCCACGTTCGCGGTAGAACGCCGCGATCTGGTCGTCGCCCGACACGCTTTCGGCAACAGCCTGCTGGAATGCGGTGACCTGAACCGCCCCCGCGCTTTGCGGAGCCAAATAGCTGGCTGCCACGAGGGCAATTGCCGCTGCGCTGCGCAAAAACGTCCGATGGGTCATTGATCGGTCTCCTAAGTCACTGAAGGTCAACGCCAAAATGCGATGTGCAGTTCCCATGTTTTCTGCAGCCCATCATGGTGTCCATTCACAAAAAGTTTGTTTTTACGTTTTATCACCAACATGCGGCTGTGCTGCATCGCCGATCGCAGGTGTAGCGTAACTTTAACACAGTTGGGCAATTTAAGCAGATTCCTGCCGAAAACCCTTGATCTGAATTATTTTTGGGAACTTTCGGTTTTTTTGAGATTCGGGATGTGTCATAGTCTGCGCACGATAGGCATTCGGCAGGTTCGTGGAACGACACGGACGACGGGTAAAGTGACAAACGGGACAGGCACTTTTCAATGACTGACACGATATCTGGCGGTTTCACGCGCCGGGGATTGCTGACCGCCTTTGCGGCAACGGCACTCACCGTGGCGCCAACCTACTCAAAAGCTGCAGGTTTCCTGCGCGGTGGGGGCGATATCCGACGGATCAAGATGTACTCGGGCCGGACCGGTGAACGGATCGACATGATCTACTGGATCGAAGGCGACTACATCGGAGATGCCGTCAAGGAAGTGCATCATTTCATGCGCGATTGGCGTACCAATGATGTCAAATCCATCGATCTGCGCACCATCGACATTATGGCAGCAGCGCATAATCTGCTGGATGTATCGGAACCCTACACGCTGCTCAGCGGCTATCGCAGCCCGCAGACCAATGCCATGCTGCGCAGTCGCAGCTCGGGCGTGGCCAAGAATTCGCTCCACCTCAAGGGTCAGGCGGCAGACCTGCGGTTGAACTCGCGCTCGGTGAACCAGATGTATCGCGCCGCGGCTGCGTGCAATGCGGGTGGCGTCGGGCGGTATTCGGGCTCAAACTTCGTCCACATGGATTGCGGCCCTGTGCGCACCTGGGGACGGTAACGCACCGTTTCACACTGTTACAAATGACGAAAGGCTGCCGATCTGGCAGCCTTTGGTGTTTCCGGCCCTCTGCAACGACGGGGGCTTGCGCCCCCGCGGCCGATCAGAACGTCATCTTGTAGGTCACGGCCCCGGTGAATCCGCGCGCGCCATCAAGCCCGACCGAACTGGCCCCGGTCAGGCTCAGAAACGATCCCGATCCCAGCTCCTTGACCACCGAGCCCGAGATATAACCCCATGTCTGATCCGGGCGTGGAGCGGACACACTGCCCAGCGTGTCGGAATTCGGCCCCAACGACACAACCAGCGGATCATCATTGAAATCGTGCTCGATGGACCCACGCAGGTTGAACACCAGCCCATCCATGTTCGCAGGCGCAAAGATCGCTGAAAGACCAGCGGTCAGACGCTGCGATTCATATTCCGTATCGCCGTAGGACAGGCTTGCCGCACCGTTCGATTCGGTAAAGCCGTCGATGGACACTTTTTCCCATGTGTAATGCGCAAACGGGTTGAGCCGCACCTGATCGTTCAGCGAATAGAGCGCACCGCCGCCAATCCGGGCAAAACGGTAGCTGCCTTCGGTGTCGGCGGTGTAGGTTTCCGTCGCCGGACCGAGGGTAAAGCTGCGGGTGATGTCATCGACATTGATCCGCCCATCGCCAAAGGCAGCGTTGACATAGTACTTTTGCGACAGCGCGACCTGGCCGAACACAACACCGATCATCAGATCACTGTCAAAGCCGCCCGCATCATTGTCGAAATCGACCTCGCCATAATCAAGGCTGATGCCCGCACCGATCGTGGCGTTGGGCGCAACTGCTATGTCGGCCCCCGCCTTGAGCACCTTGGTCGCGCCTTCCAAACCGGGTGTGACCTGTTGCGCGTCGCCTTCAAAACGGCCGATATCAAGGCTTGCATAGACATCGACTTCTCCCAATTCACGACGACGGCGGTTGCCGTCTTCATCCGTGGTAACAAGCACGGTCGGGTTCATCCGGTTCTCGATGGACAACCCGTGCTGGCGCAATGCGGTCATCGTGGCCACAGAAATCGCACCGGTTTGCGTTGCCGCCTGAAGACCGGCAAAGGCCGCCTGACCAAAAAGCGCATGCGCCGAGGTTGTCGGGTGGACCCCATCGGCAAAGATGCGCTCTTCGCTGTCGGCGCTGGCGTTGAAGCCCTGCAAACAGCTTAGCGATGTGTCGGGACAGGCCGGGATCACAGCCGCATTCGGGGCGGTGAACCCGTATTTCACAGGATCCGCCTGAACCGTACCCAAGAGTTTCTGACTGTCCACGATCACCGCGCGATCCCCGATGGAGGCCAGAAGCGTGCTGTTGAAGGCGTCGGTCAGGGCGGTTTGCAGGCCAGCGCCTTGCGGACCGGACGAAATACCAAACGGCGTCGAGCCGATATCCGGGATGGTGACGACGATCACGGATTCCGCACCAGCGTCGCGAACACGGTCCACAAGAGCCACAAGCTCGGTCGCGGCCTGTGCCATGTTCGCCGCTGCGGCCTCTGGTGGGAGCAGGCCACCGCCCACTGCACCAGCTTGGGCGAAGACGTCGTTGGCGCCGCCCCAGAGGATCACCAGATCGTTCTCGCCCAGTTCAGGTCGGTCGGCCAGCATCCGGTCCACCTGTTCGGCCAGCGACCGCGTGGTGATCCCAAGATCGGGGTTGAACCCGATGCCCGCCGGGTCGGTGACCCGCGATCCGCCTTCGGCATAGATCGTGCCACCCAGCGCCACTTCGCCTTGCCCGGCCAGCGGTACGCCCGAATAGACATTCGGCCCAAGGCTCAGGCCCAAAGATTGTCCCAGCACTTCGCCATATGTCAGTGCCGATCCATCCGGAGCGTTGGTCAGCCACTTGTAATTTATGACGGGCAAAGCCCCCATGCCGCCTGCGATCACCGACTGAGAATAGGCGCCTGCATCGCTAAGCGAGTCGCCGATGATGAACACATCGTCAAAGCGCAGTTCTTCGGCGGTGGCGAGGCTGGCAAGCCCCGTCAGCATCGTGCTCGCAAGAGCGAGGGTTTTGAAAGTCATTGGTGGTCCTCCCGTCGGCGGTTCTTCGCTGCCAGTCTGTTGACGTTACTGAACAGAGCCGACGGGGTTCAAGTCAACGACTAACTGCCGGATCGGTACGAATTGACGTGAGGTGACATCAGGTAACCTTAGGACACCGACACCTGTGGCATCAGATCCGCGCTAGCATATAGGCGTTGGCCGTCCGATCAAAGCCCGCAACATGCAGACCATCGGCAAAAGCCGCCTCTAGCGCGGCGCGGATGCGCAGCCGTTCGGCAAGGGCGTCCTGCGGGGCGTCGGCGACCAAAGATGCAAAATCAGCGGGAATGTGCACCTGGTCCACAGGCGTTATCAAAGCATCGTCGGGGCGGGTCAGGTCCCAATCGGCCAGCAAGCGGTCCGAGGGCACACCTGCGTTGATCCCCTCCATCGCGCCGTAATAGTCACGGTAATAGGTCTTCGCCGTTGCCCCAAGCCGGTGGATGTTCAGCACTGCATTGGCGCGCCGCGCCGGATCGTACGTCCAGCGAACGTGAGTGATGCCGCGCGCAAGGCACCAGTCCTTCTGGTAGAGCTTCATCCGCACACCCAAGCCCTGCCCCTGACTGTCGGGATGAACCCCGAGGCGGTGCGAATGCTGTGCCGTGGGATCGCTGGTCGGAAAGCCGAACAGGAACGCTACCATCCGGTCGCCGTCAAAGGCCCCCGCCAGCAGCCCGCCTTCATGTTGGATCGCCATCATCAGGTCGGAATTGTCCGCCGGATCGTCTTTGCCCCAGACGCAACGCTGGAACTTCTCAGCCGCCTTCAACTCGGCCAGCGAGGCAAGGTCGCGCAAAACAAGGCTCGTCATGCGGTCCAGATCTCAACCACGTCAGACACTGTGTCGAGATAGGCCATGTCTAACGTGACGCCGATGCCCGCCCCTTGCGGCACCGACATCAGCCCATCCTCGGCCTCAAGCGGTTCATTGATGATGTCACGCGCAAAATAGCGGCTGGCGCTGGAGGTGTCGCCGGGTTTGGTGAAATTCGGCATCGTGGCAAGGTGGATGTTGTGCGCCCGGCCTACCCCGCTTTCAAGCATGCCGCCACACCAGACCGGTGCGCCGAAGGCGGCACAGACATCGTGGATCGCCCGCGCCTCGGCAATGCCGCCGACGCGACCCACCTTGATGTTGATCACCCGCGCCGCCGCCATCTGCAACGCGATCCGTGCATCCTTGGTGGTGCGGATGCTTTCGTCGAGACAAATCGCCGTTTGCAGCGCGGCCTGCACTTGCACATGGTCCAGAATGTCGTCGAAGGCCAAGGGCTGTTCGATGTAATCCAGTCCGAACGCATCCATTTTGCGCAGCGTGGCAAGGTCTGTCAGGCCGTAATCGGTATTGGCGTCCACCGTCAGCTTGATGTCGGGAAACTGGTCGCGCACACCGGCGAGCAGCGCCAGATCATGCCCCTGCTTGATCTTCAGCTTGATCCGCCGATAGCCTTGCGCCTGCGCCTCGGCTATCCGGTCCAGCGTGACGTCAAGCGGCGCGATGCCAAGGCTCACCCCCACCTCGATCCGGTCGCGCACACCGCCGAGCAGTGCGCAGAGTGGCAGGTCCAGCGATCGCGCCCAGAGATCCCAGACCGCCATTTCAGCAACCGCCTTGGCCATGCGATTGCCACGCCATGGCGCCAAGAGCGGCGCGATGTCCGTCGGGCTGGCGATCCGCATCCCCACCAGTTTTGGCAGCACCGCGGTGCGCAATAGGTCAAGCGCACCCGCAGTGGTTTCTTCAAGGTAGTCGGGCAGCGGGTCCATGACCCCTTCGGCGATCCCGGTGATGCCGTCTGCTTCCAGTATAAGCAGCGGAAACGTCTTGTGCGTCATTGTCCCGGTGGAGATGACGAAGGGCGTCAGAAGTGGCAGATGCACCGTCCGCAGCTCGGCTCGTTTGATTGTAAAGGCGTGGGTCATGGTCAAGTCTTAGGTCACCCAGTCGGGCCCGGCAATCAAAGTTCTAGATCCGTCTCTGTGAACCGCCCCGGGTTTACCGGAGAGTTTCTGGTTCAATAGTTAGGCTGCTTTTTCGTCAGCGTTCAAGCTTGCGTAGAATGCCTCCTCTGCTTCTTGTGGCGTGATGTAACCGACGGCGCTGTGAAGGCGGGTGTTGTTATACCAGTCGACCCATTTCAGAGTTTCCCATTCGACCTGACCGACCGACTTCCAGGGGCCGAGGAACTTGATGACCTCGGTCTTGAACAGGCCGATGATGCTTTCGGCGAGGGCATTATCATAGGAATCGCCGACGCTTCCGACCGAGGTATCGATGCCGGCCTCTGCGAGCCGCTCGGTGTATCGGATCGACAGGTATTGGCTGCCACGATCACTGTGATGGATCAATTTGTCAGCCTCAGACGGCGCCCTCTGGCAGATGGCCTGGTTCAGGGCATCCAAGACGAAACCAGTCGTCATCGAGGTCGAGACCCGCCAGCCAACGATCTTGCGGGCGAAGACGTCGATGATGAAAGCCACGTAGACCATTCCTTGCCAGCTGGAAACATAGGTGAAGTCGCTGACCCAAAGCTGGTTTGGCATGTCCGCCACGAAGGCTCGGTTTACCTTATCGTGCGGGCAAGGTTGTGCCGTATCGGGGTTGGTGGTGATCACCTTCTTGCCCCGCACAACGCCTTGTAATCCCATGACCTGCATCAACCTCTCCACCGTGCAGCGGGCGATATCATGGCCACTGCGGCGTAGCTGGTGCCAGACCTTGCGCGCGCCATATCGGCCCCGGCTGCCCTCGAAGGCCTGCTTGATCGCAGCCATGTCCAGCTGATCCTGCCTGGCCCGGTCCGATGCCAGATCCGGATCACGCTCCACGGCCTTGAAGGCGTAATAAGTCGATGGTGCGATCCCCAGAACCCGGCAGATCGGCCCGACACCATGGACACAACGGTGATCATCAATGAACGCGATCATTTGCGGAATGGGCGGTCGAGCTCCGCCGCTGCGAAATATGCGCTGGCCTTCTTCAGGATCTCGTTGGCCTGGCGCAGTTCACGGACCTCACGCTCAAGTTCCTTGATCCGATCCTTCTCGGCACTTGTCAGACCGGCCCGCTGCCCGGCATCGCGTTCGGCCTGCTGACACCAGACCCGCAGACTGTCCGGCGAACAGCCAAGCTTCGGCGCGATGGCCTTATAGGCGGCCGTATCGCTGGAATAATCGGTACGGTTCTCTCGAAACATCCGAACACCGCGTTCGCGAAGCTCGGCCGGATAGGCGGGGGTGAATCTCTGCTTTGTCATAGGGCTCATCCTTTGAGTGTTTTACTCTCCGGTAAACCCGGGGCGGTTCACTGCGAGCCGGTCTAACCCCTTCATTCGGCCGCAACCGGAGGCCGCGTGGAGGCTGGAATCGGGCATGTATAGGGAAACTCGGCCAGATGCTGCTGATGCACTTGTTGCGCCGCCGCGCGGAGCAGATCGTTCGACAAGGCGGCGCGCGCAGTGGCGGCCATCACCTTGGCTGCATGCACCATTCCCTTATGCGCAAAGGGGGCTTTGCCCTGTGCGGTCTGCTGCCAAGTATGCAGTGGCGTGCCCATGGCGCACGTCGCCACGCGGGCCTGCACCGTCGGCACGGCCCAGCTCACATCGCCCACATCGGTCGACCCCATGCCGCCGCCAAAGGGTCGGTCAAGCGGCGCGATGAAGGTGCAAAGCGGCATATCATAATCGGGTTTCCTACTCAGCCGTCTGAACATGCTGGCAATGTCGTCTTGGGTCAGCGTCGACTGCATCTCGCGGGCAAAGGCAAGATCAGCGTCATCAAAGGGCACCGGGCCAAGGGCTTCGAATTCGGCCTGCATCGCTTCTTCCAGCGGGCGGTTGCCGATAAGGTTCGACACGGCAGAAAAGACCTGCGACTCGACCTTGGTGCCCGACATGAGCGCCGCCCCATCCGCGATTGCGCGGACGCGCTGCACGAGGTCGGCCAACCCCTTGAGATCGCGCGCCCGGATCAGCTGCCGGACGGTGGCGCGGGCCTGAACGACGTTCGGCGCAGGACCGCCTGCATCAAGATAGGCGTAATGCACCCGCGCATCGTCGGGCATATGTTCGCGCATGTAGTTCACACCGATATTCATCAGCTCGACCGCATCGAGCGCGGACCGTCCCAGTTCAGGTGCCCCTGCAGCATGAGCAGCCTTGCCGGTGAAGGTAAAATCAATCCGCGTGTTGGCCAGCGACCGGGCATCATCCACCGCGTTGAACCCGGCGGGGTGCCACGTGATCGCGATGTCGACATCGTCGAACAGGCCTTCGCGCACCATGTAGGTTTTGGCGGCACCGCCCTCTTCCGCCGGGCAGCCGTAGTAGCGCACTCTGCCCTCGATACCTTCTGCCGCAAGCCAGTCCTTGACTGCCGTCGCTGCCAGAATGGCCGCAGCACCCAAAAGGTTATGGCCGCAGCCATGGCCGAAGCCGCTGTCGTCGATCATGCGCGGTTCCGACAGCCCCGGCTGCTGGCTCAGCCCCGGCAGCGCGTCGTATTCGCCAAGGATCGCAATGACGGGCCCACCCGATCCAGCTTCGCCGATCACCGCCGTTGGGATGTCCGCCACTGCTTCGCGGATGCGGAAGCCCTGTACCTTGAGCATCGCTGTATGTTCGGCACAAGAACGGACCTCGGTATAGGCCAGTTCCGGCGTGTCAAAGACCCGGTCGGACAAGCTTATGAAGGCCTCGCGTTTGGCGTCGACAAAGGACCAGATCGGGTTTTCGTTTGTGGGCATCGGGACTCCTCCGGGATCGGCCATGCCGCGACTTCGCCTCAAGCTGTCGCCCGCGTCAACGCTGTTTTGAAATGGGCCTCTTGCGCGCATCCGGCGCGGATCGACGTCAGAGAACTGCTAAACGCTGTCTTCCAGAACTGGCCGCGTGCTGCGTTCGCTGACGATGCCATGCCACGCCGGATCGGAGCGAATGGACATTTTCACATGCCGCATGAAAGCGCGCGCGGTCTTTGTCAGAGGGCGCACCGTGGAGACCGCAAACGAGGTCCGGTAGACAAACCGTGGCAGAAAGGGACGGATTGTCAGCGTCGGATCATCCGCCCGCAGAACCGGGAACGGGCAGATCACGGTCACGCCACTGCCCGCCCGCGCGAGCGTCACAGCGCTAAGCCCGGTGGCCACCTCGGCCACGCGTTTCGGGGCAACGCCCGCCTCGGCAAACAGGCGATCCAGACGTGATCGCACGATGTGCCGCCGCAAGATCGAGACGAAGTTCTGCCCATCCAGCAGGTCTGGAGTGATGATATCATGCACCTCGAGCGGATGGCCGCGCGCCATGACGCAGACCGCCTCGCTTTCCTGAAACGGGATCAACTCCATAGCGGAATGGGTCAAATCCGCATGGGTGAAGCCAAGATCCACCGCATCATCGACAAGTCGACTGACCAACCCGTTCGAGGTGCAGGTTTCCAGCGACATGGGTTGTGTTGGGTGCAGCTTCATGAAGCTCGCCATACAGGCCCCCACCAAGTCGGCCAGTGATGGTGGTGCCGCGAGCCGCAGCGGCTGGTTGCCGGGTTCGTCTGGGTCGGAGCCGTTGATCAACGAAATCGCATCGAACAGACGGTCCAGTTGCGCGTTCAGACGCAGCGCCTCGGCAGTGGGGCGCAACCGCCCGCCACGCCGTTCGAACAGCACGACATTCAACCGCGCCTCAAGCTGGCTGACCGCGCGGCTGACCGTGGGTTGCGAGATGCCAAGCAGACGCGCCGCGCCATTGGTCGTACCCGAGGTTATGACCGCGCGCAGGGCTTCGTATTCGCGGATCGAATGCCAGTTGTTGCGCATGGCGATAACCTGTCCCGGTGGCTTTGCTACAAGCAACCGTAATGCAGTTACAGCATATGTGCATAGCAAAAGTGAATGAAGTCTTGGCTTCCTTCACTGCGGGCGGAGGGTAACCTCGTCATACTATCAAAAAACAAGCCGGGTGGCGTGTGCACACCTGGATGAACAGGGAGATGTTCCATGACCCTAAGGTATCTGCGCCTGACAGCGCTTGCCGTCGCTACCGCGTTGCCGGCTCTGCCCGCCCTTGCTCAGGACTTGCGGATCGGCTTGGCCTCCGAACCGAGCTCGGCTGATCCGCATTTTCACAACCTTGGCCCGAACAACCAGTTGCGTCGCAACATGTTCGAATCCCTTGTCGGCAGCGACGAGCAGCAAAAGCTGTTTCCCCAGCTTGCCACAAGCTGGCGCCCGCTGGATGACACCCGTTGGGAGTTCAAGCTGCGAGAAGGTGTAACCTTCTCGGACGGCTCGGCCTTTGATGCGTATGACGTTGTCTATTCCGTCTGCCGCATCCCCGGCGTGCCGGATTCGCCGTCGCTGTTCACCACATACACCAAGGCGATCAAGGATTTCGAAGTGCCCGATCCGATGACGCTGATCGTGCACACCGCAGCGCCCTACCCCCTGTTGCCGACCGAATTCTCGACATGGGGCATCATCTCGGCCAAGGCCAACGGCGTCGACGGTTCGACGATCGACTTTTCGCCCGAGGGCTGCGGCGACCTTGCCTATCCCGAGTCGCAAGCGTTCAACGAAGGTGCAGCCGCTATCGGCACCGGTCCTTTCCTGCTCGAAAGCTTCCGCCGTGGCGAGGGCATCGAACTTGTCCGCAACCCAAATTACTGGGGAGATGCTGCCCCTTGGGAGCGCGTTAGCATGAAGCCGCTGACTTCTGATGGTCCGCGTGTGGCTGCGCTTTTTGCAGGGGATGTCGACTTCATCGAGAATCCGCCGCTTCAGGATCTTGAGCGGATCAATTCCGAAGGTGGCCTTCAGGTGGTTCAGGGTATCTCGAACCGCGTGATTTATCTGCATATGGATCACGAGCAGGAACCCAGCCCGATGATCACCGGCACCGACGGCAAGAACCCGTTGAAGGACGTGCGTGTCCGCGAGGCGCTGTCCATCGCCATCAACCGCGATGCGATCGTCGACCGGATCATGGGTGGCGTGGCTGTGGCGGCTGGCGAATTGCTGCCCGCCGGCATGTTCGGCGCACATGAGGAAGGCGCCATGCCACCTGCCCCCTATGACCCGGATCGTGCTCAGGCGTTGCTTGCCGAGGCGGGCTACCCGGATGGGTTCGGCATCACTATCGGCACCCCGAATGACCGCTACATCAACGATGCGCAGGTTGCGCAGGCGGTCGCGCAGATGTGGGCGCGGATCGGCGTTACAACAGAAATCGATGCCGTCACGGCCTCGACCTTCTTCTCGCGCCGCAACGCCTACGAGTTCTCGGTCTACCTTGCGGGCTGGGGTGCGGGCACGGGTGAAATGTCTTCGCCAATCAAGGCACTTGTCGCCACGCGCGACGGGGATCGTGGTTACGGTGGCACCAACCGGGGGCAGTATTCCAACCCCGAGATCGATGACCTGCTGACCAAGGCGCTGGCCACTGTGGACGATGATGCCCGTCAAGAGCTTTTGCGTGAATCGTCGCGCGTCGCGATGGCGGATTGGGCAATCCTGCCCTTGCATTTCGAGGTGACGCCTTGGGCAATGACCGACAAGATCACCTATACGCCGCGTGTCGACCAGTACACGCTGCCGGCCTCGATCAAGCCGGTGCAATAATTACCACTCGCTGAACGCCTGCGGCGGCCTCCGGGCCGCCGTGGGACCCTATTCCCTCGTCCAGCCCGGAAAGCGCCCCAAGGCATGCTTGTCTACCTGCTCAGACGGATTGCGCAGTCCATCTTTGTCGCGCTGGCGATGATGGTGATCGTGTTCTTCGGCATCTACATGATCGGCAACCCCGTCGATATCCTCATCTCGCCCGACGCCACCCCGCGCGAGATCGAAGAGACGATGGCGCGGTTCGGGTTCGATCAGCCGATCTACATCCAATTCCTGACTTTTGTCGGCAACGCGTTGCAGGGAGATCTGGGCCGCAGTTTCGTCCATGGCGAAAGTGCTGTGACGCTGATCCTGCATTACATGCCTGCGACACTGGAACTGGCCGCTTTGGGGCTGATCTTTTCGGTTCTCATCGGCATCCCACTGGGCGTCTATGCCGGGTACAAGGCCGACCGTTGGCAGGGCCGCGCGATCATGACCGGGTCGATCTTCGGCTTTTCGCTGCCCAATTTCTGGGTCGGTATGCTGCTGATCCTGATTTTCGCGGTCGAACTGCGCTGGCTGCCCTCGACCGGGCGGGGTGACACCGTGGATGTGTTCGGCATCCGGTTGTCGATCTTTTCCGAAAACGGCCTCCAATACATGATCCTGCCTGCGCTGACACTGGCCTTATATAAAGCGTCACTTGTCACCCGACTGGCCCGCGCGGGCACGCAAGAGGCGCTGGTGCAGGATTACGTGAAATTCGCCCGCGCCAAGGGAGTGTCTGAGACCCGCATCCTTTTCGTGCATGTGCTCAAGAACATCATGATCCCGATTGTAACGGTTCTGGGCCTTGAACTGGGGTCGATGATCGCCTTTGCGGTGGTGACCGAAACGGTCTTTGCGTGGCCGGGAATGGGCAAGTTGCTAATTGACTCGATCCTGACGCTCGACCGGCCAGTGATCGTCGCCTACCTGACGATGACTGTCCTGATCTTCATTGTGATCAACCTTGTGGTGGACATCGTCTACACGATCCTCGACCCGCGCGTGCGTGTGACCGGGGGGACGACATGACCGAGATGCCCACCCCCATCCCGCTGCGCGAGCGGACCGCCGACGCCCTGCCTTGGCTGGTAACGGCAGCGATGACGCTGGCCACTTTTGCACTTGCGTTTGGACCGGACTGGAGCAGCCTGCCCGCGCGGGTGCTGATGCTGATCGGGTTCGTCGCGATTTCCGCCCATCTGCTGCGTGGCCGAGGGCGGCAGTTCTTCAACGGTCCTGTTGCCTATGCCGCGGCGGGCAGCCTGCTTTTGCTGGTGGTGCTCGCGCTCTTTGCCAACGAGATTGCGCCGCAGAACCCCTATGACCTGCGCCAGCTGGACATTATGGATGGCCGCCTGCCGCCGGGATCGACCACGTTTGACGGGGCAATGACCTATCACCTTGGGACCGACGAACAGGGGCGCGATATTCTGTCGGGCATCCTTTACGGGCTTCGAGTGTCACTGTCGGTGGCCATCATCGCCACGCTGGTCGCCATGGCCATCGGCGTGGTCGTGGGCATCTATGCCGCATGGGCCGGGGGACGGGTCGAGACCATCCTGATGCGGCTCGTGGACCTGCAACTGTCCTTCCCGTCGATCCTTGTGGCGTTGATGCTGATGGCGGCCTTCGGGCGCGGGCTGGACAAGGTGGTGATCGCGCTGATCATCGTGCAATGGGCCTACTATGCCCGCACCGTCCGAGGCACCGCATTGTCCGAGGCGCGCAAGGAATATATCGACGCCGCGCGCGGTCTGGGCCTGCCGGTGCGGCGGATCATCTTCCGGCATCTGCTGCCCAACTGCATTCCGCCGCTGCTGGTGATCTCGACCGTGCAGATCGCCAACACCATCGTTCTGGAATCCTCGCTGTCGTTTCTTGGGGTCGGCGTGCCGATCACCCGGCCCTCTTTGGGCCTGCTGATCGCCAACGGATACGATTACATGCTGTCGGGCCAATATTGGATGAGCATGTATCCCGGTGTGGCGCTGCTGGCGATCGTGGCGTCGATCAACCTTGTCGGTGACCGGCTGCGCGACACCCTGAACCCGAGGTTGCGCAAATGAGTGTTCTCGAAGTGCGCAACCTGCAAACCCATTTCTTCACCGATGCCGGTGTGGTCAAAGCGGTGGACGGGGTCGATTTCGCGCTCAACGAAGGCGAAGTGCTTGGGCTTGTCGGCGAAAGCGGGTCGGGCAAATCGGTCACCGGCTTTTCGATCCTGAGGCTGGTGGACCCGCCGGGGCGCGTGGTCGGTGGTCAGATCCTGTTCAGAGGGCAGGATTTGGCGCAACTGCCCGCATCCGAGATGCGGCGTCTGCGTGGCAACAAGATTGCGATGATCTTTCAGGATCCGATGATGACCCTGAACCCGGTATTGCGCATCGACACCCAGATGATCGAAGCAGTGCGCGCCCATGACAAGGTCACCACCAAGGCGGCACGCGACCGCGCCATCTCGGCGCTGAGCAAGGTGGGCATTCCTTCGCCTGCTGAACGATTGGACGCCTATCCGCACCAGTTCTCGGGCGGCATGCGGCAGCGGGTGGCCATTGCTATTGCTCTGCTCAATGGTCCCGACCTCATTGTGGCGGATGAGCCGACCACAGCACTGGATGTCACCATTCAGAGCCAGATCCTCGCCGAGGTCCAAGACCTTGCGCGGGACACCGGCACCGCGCTGATCTGGATCACCCATGACCTTGCCGTGGTGGCCGGGCTCGCAGACCGGGTGGCGGTGATGTATGCGGGCCGAATTGTCGAGACCGGCCAGACAGACGACGTGCTGACGACGCCGGGACACCCATATTCGGTTGGTCTGCTGGGGTCGATCCCCGGACATGGGCAGCGCGGAGAGCGGCTGACGCAGATCCCTGGCATGGCACCCAACATGGCGCATCTGCCGCCCGGCTGCGCCTTTGCCCCGCGCTGCTTCAACGCTGATGAACGCTGCCGCACCGATGCCCCCGGCATCGAAGACATAGAACGAGGCCGACAATTGCGCTGCCACCACCCGTTGACCAAGGCGGGGGGGACGCCATGACCGCCATGCTTGAACTCAGCGACGTTTCGCGACAGTTCGTCAAGAAGCTCGATTCCATCGAAAAGCTGGCAAAAAAGCTTGGCGCATCGGTGTCGGAAAGCTGCGTGAACGCGGTTGATTCCGCGTCGTTTCAGATCGCACGGGGCGAGGTGGTCGGGCTGGTTGGGGAATCCGGGTGTGGCAAGTCCACACTGGGCCGCATGGTGGCAGGGCTTTTACCAGTCAGCGGCGGGACGATCCGTTTTGAGGGGGTCGATGTTACCGACGCGGCCTCGGATGACGCTAAGACCGCACGGCTGCGCATTCAAATGATCTTTCAGGATCCGATGTCTTCGCTCAATCCGCGCATGAAGGTCGAAGAGATCGTGGGCGAAGCCGCCGTCTATCACGGCCTGACCACCCGCCGCGAGATGAGCGCCTATGTCGCCGGAATTCTGCGGCAGGTGGGGCTTGATCCCGCCTATGCGCAACGCTTTCCGCACCAGTTTTCCGGCGGTCAACGGCAGAGGATCGGCATTGCCCGTGCGCTTGCGGTGCGCCCGGAATTCCTGATCTGCGACGAAAGCATCGCCGCGCTGGACGTGTCGATTCAGGCGCAGGTGATCAACCTGTTTCAAGACCTGCGCCGCGAACTGGACCTGACCTATCTGTTCATCAGCCATGACCTGAGCGTGGTCGAACATATCGCCGACCGCGTGGTGGTGATGTATCTGGGCCGCATCGTCGAGATCGCCTCGACCGAGGCGCTGTTCGATGACCCGCAGCACCCCTACACGCAGGCCCTGATCGACCAGGTGCCCCGCCTGGGCGCAGGCCGCCAAACCTACCGCACGATCAAAGGCGAGATCCCATCGCCCCTTGCACCGCCCCCCGGCTGTCATTTTCACCCACGCTGCCCAATGGCCGGGCCACGCTGCACACGGGACACCCCAGTCTTGCGCAACGACGCGGGGCGGTCCGTGGCCTGCCACCTGCATGACGGAGGAACAGAATGAACCTGCACATCCCCGGCGTTCTGACCGTCGAAGGCACTGCCACCCAAAGCGTGCCGCTTGTGTTGGACAGCCCGCATTCCGGCACTGTGTACCCTGAGGATTTCGGCCATGCCGCTGACCCGACGCTGCTGCGCCACGCCGAGGACACCCATGTGCATGACCTTTGGTCCGGTGCCGTGCCCGCCGGTGCGGTTCTGCTACACGCGCATTTTCCGCGCTCGTATGTCGACGCCAACCGCGCGCCGGATGACATGGACCCGAACGCCCTGTCGGGTCCCTATCCAGAAGCGCTCAACCCGTCGGTCAAGAGCACCTTGGGCATCGGTCTGTGCTGGACTCGCGTGCCGCCCGGTGGCGAGCCGCTGTATACCCGTCCACTGACCCCAGACGAAGTTCATGCACGGGTCACGCGCTATCACCGGCCCTACCAGTCACAGCTGCGCGCACTTCTGGACGCAGCGCATGATCGGTGGGGCGCCGTCTGGCATGTGAACTGCCATTCGATGCAAGAGGTCGCATCCGCCATGTCCACACAGGCACGCGGCACACCGCGCCCCGATTTCGTGCTGGGCGACCGGGACGGCGCCGCCTGCGCACCTGCCTTCACCAAAGCGGTCGAGGATTTTCTGACCGGGCGCGGGTATTCGGTGGCGATCAACGATCCCTACAAGGGGATGGAGCTGGTCCGCGCCAATGGCGATCCGGCAAACAACCGCCATTCAATGCAGATCGAAGTGAACCGAAAGCTGTATATGGACGAATCCACCCGCGAACCGAATGCCGGTTATGCTGCCTTGCAGGCCACGTTCACCGATCTTGCACAGCACCTTGTGAGACACGTGGAAACCGCACTTGAGGGGCACCCCGCATGACCAGCTCTGCCACCGGATTGCCCAACATCTATTCCGTTGAACTGTCGCCCCCCGACATCTCGGCCTATGCCAAGGGCAATTCCGGCGTGCCCTATGTCTGGACCTTCGACAGCGGCAACGCAGGGCCGCATGTGGCGATTACGGCGATCGTTCATGGCAATGAGCCCTGCGGTGCCATCGCGCTTGACTGGCTGCTGCAGATGGGCCTGCGCCCGCGTCAGGGCAAGCTGTCCTTCGCGTTTGTGAACACTGCCGCCTATGCCGCCTTCGACCCCGAGGTGCCGGACGCTACCCGCTGGGTCGAGGAAGACTTCAACCGGCTGTGGGGCGATGGCGTGCTTGATGATCCCGACCGCCGCGTCACGCCTGAAGTGGAACGCGCCCGCGAATTGCGGCCGTGGCTTTCGGGTGTGGATCTCCTGCTCGACATTCATTCCATGCAGCACAAGACCGACCCGCTGATCATCGCAGGCCCCGCTGCCAAGGGCCGGACGCTGGGCGGTGCCATCGGCTGGCCGGGCATCGTGGTCACCGACAAAGGCCACGCCGAAGGCCAGCGGATGCGCGATTTCAAGGATTTCGCCGATCCCGCATCAGAAAGAAACGCCGCACTGGTCGAATGTGGCCAGCATTGGGAAGCCGAGGCGGCGGAGGTCGCCAAGGATTGCGCGATAGGCTTTCTGCGCGTCAGTGGCGCGGTGGACCCGGACTTTGCTGAAGACCGCATGGAAGGCCGCCCACCCCGTCCCGACACCACCTATTACGAGGTCATGGGACCGGTTACCATCGAGACCGACGATTTCCGCTTTGCCCAAGACTGGCGTGGGTTCGAACACCTGCCCGAAGGGACAGTGATCGGCCATGACGGCGACCGCACGATCCTTGCGCCGCATAACCCAACGGTGCTCATCATGCCATCGCGACGCCTCTGGCGCGGCAAGACCGCCGTCCGACTGGCCTGCCCTGTAACGCCTTAAATCGCCGTCGCAGTGCCGCCGACGGGATCGGCGGCCGATACGGTCGCACGGTACCTCAAGGCCCTCCTGGAAGGCGTCGAGTTTCGGCAGAACACCTATTCGATTGATCGGGAGGCGCGAGGGTCGGCCATCGAGCGCTGATCGAGTCGATGCCTACGCCAAGGCCTCGGCTGTTGGAGTATCGCAATTTAGATCGTTGATAATGCTCCAAGGAATCCGAACGCACCGCAACCAGTGTCGGTTGCGGGGACCCGCATCTCACGATTCCTGTGGTTGGTCGAGGGCGTGGTGCCGCAGCCTGTGGCGTAGAATTGGAGAGCGGGGCGTAACAAGGTGCGGATGTCGCGATTTCCGCTTTCGCGCTCTCAGAGGAGCGCGCCGCTACGCCCTGTACACATGATCCGCGCACGCAAACTGCCCAACCGTCTCTGGCGGCTTGGGTTTCGGCCCAATCCCCCATCGGCACCAGAAGCGACTGGGTCTCAGAAAGACCTTAGCAAAGACGATGCGACGACTATGCGACAAGAAAAACCATTGTTCTTTATTGTGGCAGGCGCTGCGTGAACTGCATGCCAATGTCGGTGCCGGGAACAGGTGTAGCGTTTTGTTGGACATAGGGACACCGCTTCTCGGCCCCGCTGGAATTCCGCTCACGGCTTCTTCATTTCCGCCATGATCCGGGCCTGCAGGTCGGCCGGCAGGGCGGCTATCGCGCGTGTCATGGTCGCAAGATCCTGCCGCGCGGCGTGCAATTGGTCTATGAGCGAAATCACGATGCCCAGGCCGGTCTCATCCAGATCGAGGTCTTGGGACAGATCGCACAAAAGCTCTAGACGCGCGAGATCTACGCGGCGGAAGACATACGCGCCCGCTTCGCGCTCTGGCCTGACGAAATTACATTCGATGAAGCTGACAAGCTGCCTGCGCGTGAGCCGCGTCACGGTGGCGACGACATCGTCTTCGGAATAGCGGTCTGTCATGTCCCGGCCCCTTTCATCAGATCGGCACGCGGGTCGTAGGCATGGGTCTTGCGCCATTCCGCAAGGAACTCGCGTAGTCCAACGTCCACGTCAGGCGGCGCGACGATCTTCAGCTCGACCCGCTGATCTCCCTTCGTCTTGCTCCCCGCACGTGTGACCCCGCGCGCCCGCAGACGCAGGACCTGACCCGAGCTTGCCGCCGACGGAATGGTGAGGCCCACGGGGCCGTCGATGGTCGGTGCCGTGACCTTGCCGCCGAGAACGGCCTCGTCGATGGTGATCGGGAGCGTCAGGAGAATGTCGTCGCCCTCGCGACGAAAAACCGGATGGGGCCGGACATGAACGGTGATGAGCGCATCACCTGCTGCACCGCCACCCATGCCAGGCGCGCCCTTGCCGCGCAGTCGCAGCGTCTGTCCGTCTTCGGTGCCCTGCGGGATCTTGACTGCGAGGCTCTGGCCATCAGGCAAGGTGATGCGGGTCTCGGCGCCTCTTGCAGCATCCAGAAACGGCACCTCGAGCGTATAGCGCATATCTGGTCCTTGGGCTGAAAACCCACGATCACCAAAATCAGCACCGGACGACCGCGTACGATTGCGCAGAATTTCTGCGAAGATATCAGCCGGATCAGCATACGCACTGAACCCTCGGCCTTGTTGGTAAGCGTTGTTCGGGGCATCTGCGAAATCACGATAATATTGCCGCCGAGGGCGCTCTGCGCCAAGGCCGTCGATCTCTCCCGCATCGTATCGCGCGCGGGTCTCGGGATCTTTCAGAATCTCGTAGGCGGCGGAGATCGACTTGAACCGCGCTTCGGCCTCTGCGTCGTCTGGATGCAGATCGGGGTGGCTTGTCCGCACCAGTTTCCGATACGCCTTCTTTACGTCGTCAGCCGTTGCGGCCTTCGTGAGGCCGAGTGCTTCATATGGATCGTTGGACATCCGGGCTCCCTGTTCGACACCCATCGCATAGTGAGGCGCAAGCCCCCGCAAACGAAATTGAGGCGTTCAAAATGCCATAGTCTCGCGTGCTTCGTCGCTGATCTATGTCAGGGTGGCGAAGGCATGATCCGGTGTAATTCGAAAGGTGGTGTCTCACCGAAGAATTCGACTCACCAGTGCGCAAAGACCTTTCGGAAGGAGCAGGCTTGGAGGCGGAAAAAAACAAACAAAGACAGGGCGAAGGGATCTCCCTGTCGCAAGACAAGCCGGTATCCGCGCCCCTTGTTCCAGCTCTGCGCCCGGTCGTGCCCAAGCCTGCCACAAAGCGTCGACTCTGGCTTTGGGGCGCTGCCGGGCTGCTGGGCCTGGCACTCGCTGGTTTCGTCTGGTCCCAGTTCTGGATGACGCGGCCAACAGCGGTCACGGTTGAGATCGCGGCCTTCGCCCCGGTTACGCGTGTGCTTGCGGTCAACGGCCGGATCGCGGCGGTGCGTTCCGTCGATGTGAGATCGGTTGTGTCTGGCAACCTGCTGGGGCTTCACGTTGCCGAGGGCGACATCGTGGAGAAAAACCAGATCCTGGCGCAAGTCGACGCGGCGGCGCAGAATGCCACTGTCCGGCAGGCCATGGCCGCATTGGACGCCGCCCTCGTGGCGCAGCAGCAGGCGACCGAAATCTATGAGCGCGCGGCCACACTGGGGAACAACATTCCCAGATCTGAACTGGAGGCGAACGCCTACGCCGTCCAGTCGTCAACACAGGAGGTCGCCCGCCTCACGGCCGCTCTGGATCAGGCGCAAATCGTTCTGGAGGATTATGCGATCCGTGCCCCTGTCGCCGGAACTGTTCTTGAACTGGACGCCGAAGAGGGGCAGATCGTTGGCCCCACCAGCCGCCTGCTGACCCTCGCCGATCTGAGCGAGATACTGGTCGAGGCCTATGTGGACGAGGCCTATGCAACCCAGATCGCCGTAGGCCAGCCCGCCGTGCTGCAACTGGCCGGTAACACCGGAACGCACCAGGGACAGGTCAGCTTCGTGTCAAACCGCGTGGATGAAGCGACCGGTGGGCTTGCCATCAAGATCAGCTTTGACACGCCTGTTGCGGCACCCGTCGGCTTGACGGTTACTACGAATATCATCGTGGACCAGCGCGATGCGGCGCTGACCGTGCCGCGCACCGCCTTGGTGAATGGTGACGCAGTTTTCGTGGTTGTGGACGGCGTGGCACAGCTGCACCCCGTGACGGTTGTCGAATGGCCCGCAGCACGATTGATTGCAACGGCGGGGCTGGAGGAAGGCAACGCCGTGATCGTCGATGCAACAGGCATCTCGGACGGTCAGTTGGTCGCCGTGGATGAACCCTGATGCTCTACGCGCTCAAGATTGCGACCCGTTACCTTACGGCCAACAAGGCGCAGACCGCCCTTCTGGTGTCAGGCGTCGCGGTAGGCGTGTTCATCTTCATCTTTATGTCGGCCCTAATAGGCGGTTTGGCCGAATTCATCCTTTCGCGCACCGTAGGTGACATTTCACATATCACCATAGAAGCGGAAACTGCCGACCCGGCCGTGCTGATCTTGCCAGAAGGACATGTACTGGTCGTCGCCGAACGGAGCCGCGCACGCGCTGCGAATCTGGCCGAGGCCGCCACGTGGTTGCCACTGATCGAGGCCGTTCCTGGCGTGCGCGCCGTCTCACCGCAGATCACAGGAGCCGGGTTTCTCACCCGCGGCGCGCAGGTTTCTCAGGTCAGCGTAACCGGAGTCGAGCCGGGGCGCGAATCCGCGATCCTTGATCTGGCAGGCTACATGGTTGCGGGAGATGTGCGGCTCGGCTCAGGGCTGATCGTTCTTGGACGTGACTTGGCCGATGATCTTGCGCTGTCGGTCGGTCAGTCACTTCGGCTCCAAAGTTCGAATGGCGTCACGTCAACGCTGACCCTCAGCGGCATATTCAAGACCGGCAATGGTGGGATGGACGGCGCACGTGCGTTTGTCAGTCTTTCGACCGCTCGAACATTGTTTTCCATGCCGCAAGGCGTCACGCGGATCGAGATCAAGCTGAACGATCTGAATGCCGCCGACGCCACTGCTCAGCGTATACGCGCCTTGACGGGGCTTGATGCCACGCCTTGGACGGACGGGGCTGAACAATTGATGGAGGCGCTGAATGCTCAGGCGCAGACCGGGTATTTCCTCAAGACATTCGCGCTTATCACCATCGTGATCGGAGTCGCCTCAGCGCTTTTGCTCTCCACCTATCGCCGCCGCCCCGAGATCGGGATCATGCGGGCGATGGGGGCAGGACGCGGGTTTGTGATCTTTGTCTTTGTTACGCAAGGGGCGTTGATCGGACTGATGGGCGGCGTCACGGGCGCAGCGCTGGGATATCTCGCACTGCTGCCCTTTCCCTCGCGTGACGCGTTCCAGCCGGGAACCCTGCCGATGGACATCACGCAAGGATCCTATGGTCTGGCTATTACACTCACGGTGATCGGCGCGATCCTGGCCTCGATCCTGCCTGCACGTTCGGCCGCACGGGTCGATCCGGTCACGGCGATCGGCCAATGAGCGCGCTTCTCGAGGTCCGCGACCTGTTCAAGACATACGGCACGGGAGAGGCGGCAACCCGGGTGCTGCGCGGCCTGTCGTTGTGCCTTGAGGCGGGTGAAATGGCAGCGCTTCTGGGTCCGTCCGGTTCAGGCAAAAGCACGCTCCTGACGATCCTGGGCACATTGATGAAGCCCACGTCCGGCAGTTACGAAATGCTCGGTCAGGACATGACCGCCGCAGATGACAAAGCGTTGACCGACTTTCGCAATGCCCATATCGGTTTCGTTTTCCAGTTCCACAACCTTCTGCCGGATTTTACTGCGCTGGAAAACGTGATCTTCCCCACCGCTGTACGTGATGGGCGCGAGACTCCCTCCGCCCGAGCGCGTGGCCGAGAATTGCTGTCCCGCATGGGGCTGGCTGACCGGATCGATTTCCCTTCAGCCAACCTATCGGGTGGGCAAAAACAGAGGGTCGCTGTTGCACGCGCCTTGATGAACAGTCCTGAACTGGTGCTGGCGGACGAGCCGACCGGCAACCTCGACCGCGCCTCAGCAAACCAGGTGATGGACCTGATCGAGCAGATCAACCATGAGGAAGGCACGACTTTCCTGATCTCGACCCATGACGAAAAGATTGCAGGTTTCTGTCGGCGCCAGATCGTGGTGGGCGATGGGGTTGTAACAGGGTAGTCTTGGATGACTGACCGCCTACTGCGCGGTATAGCCTCCGTCGACCAGATGGTAACTTCCGGTGATAAAGCTGGCCTGATCCGAAAGCAGGAAACAGGTCAGCGTCGACACCTCTGCGGCCTCACCAAGACGTCCGACCGGGTGCAGGGCGGCGATGCCGTCGAGTGCGGCTTCATCCAGGTGCTTTTCCAAAAGCGGCGTCGCGATGAATCCCGGACCGACCGCGTTTACCCGAACCCCGGCTTTGGCATATTCGATGGCGGCAACCTTTGTCAGGCCAACGACCCCATGTTTGGCAGCGACATAGGCTCCGGCCGTCGCAAAACCGACTGACCCAAGGATAGACGCCATATTGACGATCGCGCCGCCGCCTGCCCTGACCATTTCAGGAAGCCCAAAGCGCATGCCATGAAACACGCCGGTCAGGTTGACATCGATGACTTGTTGCCATCCATCCAGAGGGTATTCTCCAACCGGACGCGCTGGACCGCCAATACCGGCATTGTTAACAAGAAGGTGCAATCCACCCGTCTGCGCCACAGCGAACGCTACAAGGGCCTCCACATCAGTGGCGACACTTGTGTCGGTCTTGTGGGTGAAGGCGGTGCCACCGGACGCCTTGATCTGCTCGGCCACGGCAGACATCCCCGCTTCGTCCATATCCGCCAAGACCACTCTGGCCCCATAGCGTGCCAGGTCCTGCGCGATTGCCGCACCGATGCCCGACGCGGCACCGGTCAGGATGGCTGTCTTGTCGTCGAAATCAAATGTCATGATGGCTCTCCTGAAAATGGAAATGTTCAGGAGAGGATGCACAGGTTGCATCGCTGCGCGCTAACCTGTGTCAAGGCGGTCGCTTTCAATCTTGCCTGCCCTTGCCTAGGTTTCGGGCGAGGACAAATGCTGCGGTGAATGCAATCTGAGAGGCAAGGTCGGTTTCGCCGATTGCAGGTGCCGCTGGTTGAGACACCGGCGGATCAGTCAGTGTCTTTTTCGTAAAACGATTTCCGGCGAGGACCAGAAAGACCGCGGCCAAAACTGTCAATCCGAGGCCGATCAAAAAGGCCGCCGAAGCTTGTCCTACCGCTCTACTGAGCATGAGATACGCCCAGACCGTCAGGAACGCCACTCCTGCGGCTCCGGCCAGCACTCCGGCCAGAGCAAGCAGGATCGGCACCAACAAGTGTCGCGCGTCTTTTCTGACGCTGCGGCCAATGCTGTGCACGACGTCATCGACAATACCCATCACCGCCGCGAAAGGGTGCCAACCAGAAAACCCGCGCCCGCGGCGAGGCCAATTGTCATAAAAGGGTGAGATGCAACGGACACCTCCAGTTGCGCCTCTGCAGAGCGGCCCTTGCTTTCTGCATAATGCTTCGCTTCGTCAAAGCCTTCCGCGATGTCCGCTGCCATGTGGCTGCTTCGCCGTCCCGCGATCCCGCTGACAGTCTCAGCGAGCCGCGACATGTCCTGCCGAAGGGCGACCAATTGACGACTGACCGCCTCGATATCGGTTGCGGCGGTGGGCTGCGGGTTCGTCTTGCTATCAAGTGACATTTTGATTTCCTTTGGTTGTTCGAGATTGTGGTGTTGTGCCGTCGAACCTGGTGTCCGAGAACGGCTTTTATGCATCGCACATCATGTTTGGGCCGAAACCCGGACCACCTCTGCCGCCTGCTCGGTGGCTGTTCCTGAGAAACCCTCGTCGGATGCATCGGCCTCGGCCTTGGTCTTTTGAACCAGCTGGTCCTCGTGATGCGGCGGCCCGTAAACGGTGTACAGCTTGAGCGCCTTATGCCCTGTGCAGATCACATTGTGATGCGCACCCGCGGGCACGACGATACCGTCGCCAGCCTTGACCTTGTGCGTCACGCCGTCGATCACGACCATTCCCTTGCCCTCTTCGATGCGAAAGAACTGGTCCGTGTCAGCGTGTATCTCACCACCGATTTCCGTCCCAGGCTCAAGCGACATCATAACCAATTGCAGCTTGGTCCCAGAATAAAGAACGTGCCGGAAGTCGGTGTTCTCGTCCGTCAGTTCTTCGATATTCGCAACATATCCGATCATGGTGCCTCTCCGTTCATTTCATCGTCTGGTTCGAAGACATGACCCTGTGTGCCGCAGATAAATCTTCACCGCACTGATCGGCGTTAGCAGCATGATGCGTTTCACTTCGTTGCGGTGCGGTTGGCCATAATCCGCCTTTGGTCGAGCGTCCTCACCACAGGCGTCATGAATCGCGCAGCTTCGACTCATGGCCCGATGACGCGGCCATTCGCTGCGACCTATCACTGCCTAAAGCGGGCTTGGGATCAGATTTGGTGAACGTAGTTGCCAGGCGCCGCTACGATCGGGACCAAGCCCCTGTCTGGCGCACCGATGAAGGGTGCAGGCACAACACCGCTGCTTTTCTCTTCCAGCCAGGCCGTCCACGCGGGCCACCAAGAGCCCGGTTGCGGCGTATTTTGCGCGAACCATGCTTCGGGACCCACGTAAAGCGCCCCGGCCGTACGACGCGACATCCGATGGTGACCGCGCGCCAGCTTTGGCTCGTTGATAATCCCGCTGTTATGGCCCCCGCTTGTAAGAACAAAAGTCATATCGCAGTCGGTAAACAGCTGGGTTGTGTAGACGGACTTCCACGGCGCGATGTGGTCGGTTTCTGTGCCCACGGCGAATATCGGAGCCGAGATGTCCTTGAGCGCGATCACCCGTCCATTAACAGCAAACCGGCCTGCCGTCAGCCGGTTTTCAAGAAACAGGCCGCGCAGATATTCTGAATGCATTCGGGCTGGCATCCGGGTCGTGTCGGACACCCATACACCCATATCGGTCGGCAGGTCCTCTTTCCCAAGGTAATAGCGCCTTACGGCACGGGAATAGATAAGGTCTTCCGACCTGATAGCCGAAAAGGCTCGGGCCATCTGTGGGCGGTCAAGATAGCCTTTCTCCCACATCATGTCCTCAAGGAATGCGATCTGGCTTTCATCCAGAAACAACAGCAACTCGCCCGCCTCGGCAAAGTCGACCTGTGCTGCCATGAGCGAGATCGACGCCAGCCGTTCGTCGTTGTCACGCGCCATTGTGGCCGCCGCGATCGCGAGGATCGTGCCACCCAAGCAATAGCCAACCGCATGAACTTTGCGCTCCGGCACGATGGCATTCACCGCATCGAGAGCCGCGATCACGCCGCGTTCGCGGTAATCCTCCAGAGACAGGTCTGCTTGCTCGGCGGTCGGGTTGCACCACGAGATCATGAAGACGGTAAACCCCTGATCCACAAGGTATTTGACCATGGAATCGTGCGGCGAGAGATCAAGAATGTAGTACTTCATGATCCAGGCCGGAACGATCAGGATCGGCTCGGCCTGCACCTTATCGGTCTGAGGCGCATACTGGATCAACTCGAAAAGATCATTGCGGAACACCACCTCGCCGGGTGTACAGGCCAGATCCTTGCCGATCTGAAAGCCCTCTGGTGCGGGTTCATGGACCTGAGCAACGGTGTTTACAAAATCATGCATGAAGTTGCGCGCACCCTCAGCCAAATTTTTGCCGCGGCTCTTGCGCGTTTCCTCGATGATCTCGGGATTAAGGACGGGGAAATTGGACGGCGACAACAGGTCAAGCATCTGACGCGCCATGAAACGGGTCCTGTCTGCGTCCTCGGGGCGCAATCCGCGCAGATGGTCGGTAGCATAATCCCACCAGTCCTGCACCGCGAGAAACCCCTGCTGCATGTTTCTGAACGGCGGCTTTTCCCAACCGGGATGCCGGAAACGATGATCGTAGGCCTTTGGCACAAAGGCCGGTTGCGAGTCGCTGTTTGGCGAAAGCGACTGCCCCAACAGCCTTGTCATATTTTCCTGCGCGCGCTCGGCTAACTCAAGCTGGCGGCCCGGTGCCTGGGCCAGATGCTGTGCCCAATCGCTCCAGGCTTCGATGAACGCATGGGGGGACACGCCGGCCGACATGTAGGCGACCGCTGCCCGTGAGGCGCGATCAAGGTTTTCGTGCGGATGCGTCTTTGTTGACTCGGCTTGCTGCTGTGATGCAGTGGCGATCTTAGCGGGAAGCTGGACCCGCGGCGCGTCTCGCGCAGGTGCCTTGGTCTGCTGAGTGCGCTTGGTCATCTTTGCGATCCTATGCTTATGCGTTTTGTGTCTGAACGCCATCTTCCGCATTGATCTGTTCGGGCTGACCAAAGCCGGAGCGGCGCATACGCCCTGCGTGGCAAACGACCGTGTTGGTCGCATTGATGCAGGTTAGCGCCCACCGTCGCATAGAGTTCTATGCTTCTCAAAAGTGTTCCCCGCACGCTGCCGTTTTTGGCTGGTTGCCCGCGACAGGAAAGCAAAGAGGCCCCGTTTGACACCCAAACGCTCAGAACCGACACCGAAGATGGACCCTACCCGGGTCGGGAACGGCGCACAGGTGGATGATTGCGACTTGCCTCTCGATGGTGTCGTGCATGCCGTCCGAGGGGCGGTTGTAGATGTTGTCTTTGCCGGGCCCGACCTGCCGCCAATCAATTCTGCACTGGTGGTGGCATGGGACCGGCCAACTACCCTCATTCTCGAAGTCCACAGCCACCTCGACCGGAAAACCGTCCGTGCGGTGGCGTTGCAATCCACCGCCGGCCTTGCCCGTGGCGTGCCGGTGCAAGCCAGCGGCGTGCCGGTGATCGTGCCCGTGGGCGAAGCCGTTCTTGGAAGGCTTCTGGATGTCGTGGGTAACGTGCAGGACGACGGGCCTGCCCTTCCTGACGATACGCCGCGACGGTCGATCCACGCCTTGCCACCGCTTCTGAAATCGCAGACTGGCGCCACCGACGTGTTCGAGACGGGGATCAAGGTGATCGACCTGCTGACGCCGATGGCGCAGGGCGGCAAGGCCGCGATGTTCGGCGGCGCGGGCGTGGGCAAAACCGTTCTGGTGATGGAACTGATCCGCGCCATGGTCGAGAAATATGAAAGTATCTCCGTCTTCGCGGGCGTCGGTGAGAGATCGCGCGAGGGCCATGAGCTGCTGACCGAAATGCAGGACTCGGGCGTGCTGGAGCGCACTGTGCTGGTCTACGGTCAGATGAACGAGCCACCCGGCGCGCGCTGGCGGGCTCCGCTCACAGCCTTGACGATTTCAGAATACTTCCGCGACCAGAAGCACAAGAACGTCCTTCTTCTGATGGATAACGTGTTCCGCTTTGTTCAGGCCGGGGCCGAGGTCTCGAGCCTTCTGGGCCGCCTGCCCTCGCGCGTGGGCTACCAGCCAACACTCGCCACGGAAGTGGCGGGGCTGCAAGAACGGATAGCGTCAGTGGCAGGCTCTGCCGTGACCGCCATTCAGGCCGTCTATGTGCCAGCCGACGATTTCACTGACCCCGCGGTGACCACGATTTCCGGGCACATGGATTGCGTGATCATGCTGTCCCGCGCCCAGGCCTCCGAAGGGTTTTATCCGGCGATTGACCCGCTGGGGTCGTCATCGATGCTGCTCGATCCGCTGATTGTTGGTGAGGCGCATTACCAGACCGCCGAGGCGGTCCGGCAGACGCTGGCCCGGTTCCGCGAGTTGACTGACATCATTTCGCTGCTTGGGGTGGAGGAATTGGGCACTGCCGACCGCTTGATCGTCAAACGCGCACGCCGGTTGCAACGGTTCCTGACCCAGCCCTTCATGGTGACTGAGGCCTTTACTGGCACACCGGGCGCCAGCGTGCCACTCACCGAGACCCTCTCGGGGTGCCGCGCCATTCTGGACGGCGAAGCCGACGCGTGGTCCGAAAGCTCTCTCTACATGGTGGGTACGCTGGAGGACGCAAGAACGAAAGAGGCCGCTGCAAATGCCGACGCCGTCACCGACGCCGAGGAAGCAGCATGAGATTGCGGATCGTGACCCCCCTGTCCGTCGTTGTGGACGAGGATGCCGAAAGCTTGCGGGCCAAGGACGCCAGCGGCAGCTTCGGCATTCGGCCCGGCCACGCCCCATTCCTGACAGCGCTCTCGGTCTCCATCCTCAGTTGGAAGAGCGCCGGGCTCGAGCGGTTCTGCGCCTTGCGCGGTGGGGTGCTGACCGTGACTGGCGGCAGCACCGTCGGGATCGCCACCCGCGAGGCAGTGGCGGGCGACGATCTGGCCACGCTGGACGCGGAGGTGCTGACCCGGTTTCAGACCGACGCCGACGAAGAACGGGTTGAGCATGTCGAGACGATGCGACTGCAGATGAACGCCATCCGCCAGATGATCAGCGGGTTGCGTCGGGGCGCAGACACGGGAAAGTTCCGGTGACCGAAGACCCCTCTGAGCCCCCAGAGACCGATCCTCTCGTCGAGGAAATCCGCAAGCATCGCAGCCGGCGCGCACAGTGGCTGCGCGAAGGTGACATGTCCGTCGGGAGGCGTCTGGCGCAGATCGGCGTGCTGGGCTGGATCTTTGTGGTGCCGACACTGGCGGGCCTGTTCTTCGGACGCTGGCTCGATGCGCAATTCGAGACGGGCATCTTCTGGAGCGCCCCGATGATGCTGTTCGGGCTTTGCATAGGCGGCTGGACCGCCTGGAAATGGATGAACGCACGATGACATATCTCTCCACTCTCCCGCTCGTCGTCATTCTTCCGATCTGCTTTCTGGGCGGGCTTTTCATCGGATGGGGCTATTTCCGTGCGCTTCGCGAGACCGCCAACCTGATCGTGGGCGGAGACAAACCGCTCAGGGCGATCGCCCTGACCCTCGCGCGCATCTCGCTTCTGGCCACTGGCTTCTTCATCGCCGTTCTCGCAGGCGGCCTTGCCCTGTTGGCGGCCCTTGCGGGACTCCTCTGCGCCAAGTGGATCATGCTCCGCAGGATGCAGGAGATCCAAACATGAACTCTCCGCTCGACTCCACCGTTCTGTTCCAGATCGGACCGGTTCCGATCACACAAGCCATCGTCACGACATGGGCGATCATGGCAATACTGGTGATCGGGGCCTATGCCCTAACCCGCCGCTTAGACCTCAGACCAACCCGGCGGCAGGCCGCGCTGGAACTGATGGTCGCCACGCTCGACACCCAGATCACCGAGACGACGGGTGCTGCGCCCGCACCCTATCGCGGGTTCATTGGCACGCTCTTTGTGTTCATCCTAGTGGCGAATTGGTCCTCGCTTGTGCCGGGGATCGACCCTCCGACCGCACAGCTTGAAACCGATGCCGCCCTCGCCGTTCTGGTGTTCCTGTCCGTGATCTGGTTCGGCATACGCGCGGGCGGCGTTGGCGGCTGGCTGAAATCCTTTGCCGCACCAAACCCGGTGATGATCCCGCTGAACATCCTGCAAAGCCTGACGCGGGTCTTTTCCATGTTCGTCCGCCTGTTCGGCAACGTGATGAGTGGGGTGTTCGTCATCGGCATCGTCGCCTCGCTGGCAGGGCTGCTGGTGCCGATCCCGCTGATGGCGCTCGATCTGCTGACCGGGCTGGTGCAGGCCTACATCTTCGCGGTGCTGGCGATGGTGTTCATTACCTCTGCGGTCGAGGACGGCGCACCCAAAACCGATCTGTCCCAAAAGAAAAAGGATACATGATGGACTACGCTGCCATTGCCAGCATTTTCTGCGCCGCCTTTGCGGTCGCCTTTGGCGCAATAGGTCCCGCCCTTGCCGAAGGGCGCGCCGTCGCCGCCGCGATGGACGCCATTGCCCGACAGCCTGACGCTGCAAATACGATTTCGCGCACGCTGTTCGTTGGGCTTGCGATGATCGAGACGACGGCAATCTATTGTCTGGTGATCGCGCTCCTGCTGCTCTTCGCCAACCCGCTACTGGCATGAGCGCATGACCCTCGATTGGTGGGGACTGGGTCTTCAAGCCATCAACGTCCTGATCCTCGTCTGGTTGCTCAGCCGCGTGTTCTGGCGTCCGGTTGCCGGGGCCATCACCCGGCGGCAGGAAACGGCGCAGGCCCTGTTGGAGGAAGGCAAGACAGCACAAGCGAAAGCCGACGCTGCGCTGGCCGAGGTGGTTGAGACCCGAGTAGGAATCGCTGCGGAACGCGATGCCATACGTACCGAGGCCAAGGCGGCAGCCGACACAGTCGCGAAAGCCACGCTGAAGGATGCGCAAACCAAGGCAGACACTCTGATCGCTGCCGCGCACACCGCCATTGACCGCGACCGAAACACCGCGCGGCAAGAGAACGCAACGAGGTCTGCCGAATTGTCGGTCGAGATTGCAGCCCGGCTTCTGGGACGGTTCAACACGCCTGCGGTTCAGACGACGTTCCTTGCGCAACTTGTCGAGGCGATCGCGGACATGTCAGCCTCCGACCGTGCGGCGCTGATAGCCTCGGGAGATGGCATCGAGATCGTCACAGCGACAGCCCCGGAGGGTGCGGAAAGGGTCGAGATAGAACACGCGGTAAAGGATGTGTTGGGCGGCACGCCCAGCGTTCGTCTTGCCACCGATCCTAGCCTGATCGCCGGACTGGAACTGCGCAGCGGGCATTTCGTGCTTCACAACAGCTGGCGGGCCGATCTGGAGACTATCCTGAAGGAGGTCGAGAATGCCGCCTGACGCGCCAGACTGGTTCGCCTCGGCGCAAGACGCGGTGCGGCGCGCGGCACTGGGTCCGCGACCCGAACACAGTGGCCGCGTCGAAGAGATCGGGGACGGTGTGGCGATGATCTCGGGCTTGCGCGATGTGCGGTTGGACGAGGTTCTGCGGTTCGAGGGCGGCCAATTCGGGTTCGCTCGGGTTCTGGACCCCGATCTGATTGGCTGCGTGTTCATCGACGCCGCGACCAAGGTCGAGGCAGGCGACGCCGTCTTCGGTACGGGCGAAGTCGTGAGCGTGCCTGTGGGCGACGCCCTACTCGGGCGTATCGTCGACCCGCTCGGCCGCCCGTTGGACGGCAAGGGGGCAATTGAGGCTGAAGAGCACTGGCCGATCGAGCGCCCTGCCCCGTCGATCATCGAACGCGATCTCGTGACCCAGCCGGTGCAAACCGGGATACTCGTGATGGACACACTGTTCGCGCTTGGCCGGGGTCAGCGCGAGTTGATCGTCGGCGACCATTCCACTGGAAAGACGACGTTAGCTGTCGACGCGATGATAGCGCAGCGCGACAGCGACATGATCTGCGTCTATGTCGCCGTGGGGCAAAAGACATCCCGCGTGCGCCGCGCCATCGACGCGCTGCAGGCGCATGGGAATTTCGCGCGCTGCATCGTGATGGTCGCAGGCTCCGCCTCGGCGCCCGGGCCGCAATGGATCGCACCCTATGCGGGCATCACGATGGCGGAATACTTCCGCGACAAGGGCGGTCACGCCCTCGTGGTGATTGACGATCTGTCCAAACACGCCGCCACTCATCGTGAGATCGCCCTTCTGACCCGACAATCTCCGGGGCGCGAGGCCTATCCGGGGGACGTATTCTACATCCACGCCCGCCTGCTGGAACGAGCGGCCAAGCTGTCAAAGGCACGTGGCGGCGGCTCCCTGACCGCCTTGCCGATTGCGGAAACCGATGTCGGGAACCTGTCGGCCTATATCCCGACCAACCTGATCTCGATCACCGACGGGCAGATCGTGCTGGATGCCGATCTGTTCCATCAGGGGCAAAAACCGGCAGTGGATGTGGGACTAAGCGTCAGCCGTGTGGGAGGCAAGACCCAGGCGCCTGTGCTGCGCGAGGCGGCCGGCACGCTGCGGCTCGACTATGCGCAGTTTCTGGAACTCGAGGTGTTTACCCGGTTCGGGGGCATGCCCGAAGGTCGGGTCCGCGATCAACTCAGGCGCGGGAAAAGGATCCGCGCAATCCTGCGTCAGCCGCAGAATGCACCCCTTCGCCTGGCCGATGAGGTGGCGATCCTTCTCGCCTTGCAGTCAGGGCTGCTGGACCCCCTGTCACTTGATGCTGTTGCCGCCTTTCGGGATGAACTGCCGGATATCCTTGACCGGGACGCCGCCGATGCGTTGCGCATCCTTTCCGAGACCAGAGACCTGAATGAGACGGCCCGGGCTGCCCTGATGGCCGCGATGACCCGCCTTGCGACGCAGCTTGGCGATACGGAGCCAGCGACATGACCGAACGACTGGCCGATGTCAGCGCCCGGATCGACGGCATTCGCCAGTTGGGGGCCGTGGTAAACGCGATGAAGGGCATCGCCGCGGCGCGCGCCAACACCGCCCGCGCAGCGATCAAAGCCGTCGACAGCTATGCCGCGACAATTGCAACCGCCATATCCGAAGCACTTGGCCCCGCGAGTCCTGCATCATCGGCCAATACCTCCGAAAGCCAAGCCGACGGCAGCATCGGTCTTTTGGTGTTCTGCGCCGAACAGGGCTTCGCCGGGGCCTTCAGTGAACGCGTTCTGGACAGCATCGAAGGCGACCTGTCGGCCAGCACCCTCTGTCTGATCGGCACCCGCGGCCTGTCCATCGCCGCGGCGCGAGGGCTCGGTCCGGTCTGGTCTGCGCCGATGTCCTCGCACACGCCCGGCATCCCTAAACTGGCCGATCAGATTACCAAGGCGATCTACCGCGCCCTGGGCGAGGGTCGTTTTGAGCGTATGGATATGATCCATGCCGGATGGGCCTCCGGGCAACCTCAAGTCGTCCGGCAGGGTTTGCTGCCGGTCGATCTGTCGGCCCTGCCGCCGCCCGGGGCGACACGTCCGCTGACCCAGCTTCCAACGGACGCCCTGATCAGCAGTCTCAGCGGGGACTATCTCCATGCCCTGGTGTGCAAGGCGGCACTGCATGCCTTTGCCGCAGAGAACGAGGCACGCATGGAGGCCATGTCCGCCGCAGGCAGCCAGATCACGCGCGAGCTGGGCGAATTCGAGGCGACGCTGCGCCAGGTACGACAGGAAGCGATCACAGCCGAAATCATCGAACTGGGGACTGGCACGGCGTCCGCGCGCGACGCAAGGTAGCTTCTTTCAATACCAATGTTGCCGAGGTGTTTTGGGCCTGACTGATCTGGGTCAGCGCGCGGGTACAGAGTTTGAGCCATGTTTGGACTGCCGAAAGCTTGGCCGTCGCCAGCTTCGGTTCAACAGGTGCGTCACCTACGGCCAATTGCGGCCAGGAAAACAGCGCCAGCAAGGATCCCACCATGGCTTATGCCCCCGAACAACTCCGACAGGACCCGCAATACGAGGCTTTTCTTTACGCGCCGCTCGGAGAGGACCACCAAGGTCTTTCTGTCACGGTTCTATCGATGCTGGCTCGGCTGGGTGTAGACCCTTGGACCGAGGCGGCGGATCTTTCCAAATTGCCACGACGCGCTGCGCAGCAGAGGCTAGAAGCGCTGATTGGCAAGTTCCGTGACGTGTCGACCCAAGTCTCGGATCGCGGCAGGATCGCTTTGAAGCTTCTTGCCTTTCTTCCCAAGCCGGCGAAGTCGACAAGTTCGGTTTCGGAGAGTGCGGCACCAAAACTTGTGATCCCGCTGCGAAAGCCTTGGTTCCCTTGGGTCGTCGCGGCCGCGTTGATTTTCATCTGGATCACTATGCTCGCTCAAGGCCAGTGACATGAGCTGCTTATCCCAACACCACCGCTGGAAAGGAGCCCGCCATGATAGCGAATGACACGCTCTGGGACCTGGAAGAACGCTTCTGGACACAAGGCGCCGACAGTGCGCGACACATGACTGCAAAGGGTGCTGTCTTCGTCTTGCCCTTGCCTGCCGGTATTCTCCAGGGCGACGCGCTCTGGAGGGAAAAAGACGTCGCCCAGCGATGGCGGTCAATTGTGATGAGCGAGCGGTATTTGTCTCGCGAGAAGAACCTTGCCGTCCTCGCGTATCGCGTTTCCGCCGAACGGGGCGAAGAGCCAATCTACGAGGCGCTCTGCACCTCGACCTACCTGAACGATGAGGGCACATGGCTGCGTCTGGTACACCAGCAAACGCCTATCAGGGATGAGAACGAAGGGTGACATTCGGAGGTGAACGGCATGGCCCGGTTTGTGCTGATGCTCTGAAGAATCCTGACGGCTTACTCGCTCCACGGGTGAACGTGAACATCGCGCCCCGAGTGCCCCTTCATGATCTTTACGGCAAGTTCTTCTCGCGTTTTGTCATGCACGCGCACCCACAGCAATATGCCGCCGTGTTCGATCTGGTCCGCGTAATAGTCTTTGTGATGCTTGCCAACCCGCCGGGCCAACAAAGCCCCGATCACCACCGCAGGCAGGCCGCCTATCGCGATGGCCGCGATCGAGGCCGCAAGCGTGCTTGCCGCCGTCATCATTGCGGCCATTGCAACATATGATCCCAGGAAAAAGAACCCGCCGGCGATACCGCCCTGCAACTCGCCGATAGCCTCTTCGGAGACGAATGCTGCCCGAGGTGCCTCTGGGTCATCTTCCAGATCTGACGACCGCCAAAATGCCTTGCCCAACTTTTCCTCCAACGCCTCCTGTTTGCCCAAGAGACTCATGTCATACCGACTGAAGCCAACCATCCGCAGATCGTAGAAAGCCTTCTGAAGGTCTTCGAACGTGTCGAAGACACCGACGGCCTCCGGGATATTGATGACCGTTGTTTTGTGGTTCGAAGCTTCACTGCGCGCCATCGGTTTCTCCGTCTTTGCGGGTGTAATTTGGCGACAATTCTAGACGCATCAGTCCTTCCGGATACTGATGCAGATCAGTAGGGCGGCAGGCCAGGCATGGCGGGCTGCAACCTCCGCTAACCTCCGTCAGTCCGCCATCTGTCATCCTCGGCTAGCCTTGTAACAACAGCCGTACACCAGATCGCGGCCCCTGCTGGCAAAGGACGACGTCGATGGAACCCCCCACCCCGCCCGTTACAGAAACTGCATCCCGCTTCCACTTCCCTTCTGCTTATACCATCCTGTTCGCACTGATCGTGATCATCGCTGGCCTGACCTGGGTGATCCCGGCCGGTCAGTATGAACGCGCGGCGTCCGAAGCGCTTGGCAAAGACGTGCCGGTGGCGGGAACCTACGCGCCCACCGACGCAAATCCGCAGGGCTTCTTCGACGTTATCCAGGCACCCATCGCAGGGTTCTACGATCCGGGCAGCTACTCTGCCAATGCCATCGACGTCGCGCTCTTCGTCCTCATGATCGGCGGGTTCATCGGTGTTGTGACAGCCACGGGCGCCATCGATGCGGGCATCAAGCGTGCGATGGCCCGGCTCAAGGGGCGGGAGAAATGGATGATCCCGATCCTCATGGCGCTCTTTGCGGCAGGCGGCTCGACTGAACCGCCCCGGGTTTACCGGAGAGTAAAACACTCAAAGGATGAGCCCTATGACAAAGCAGAGATTCACCCCCGCCTATCCGGCCGAGCTTCGCGAACGCGGTGTTCGGATGTTTCGAGAGAACCGTACCGATTATTCCAGCGATACGGCCGCCTATAAGGCCATCGCGCCGAAGCTTGGCTGTTCGCCGGACAGTCTGCGGGTCTGGTGTCAGCAGGCCGAACGCGATGCCGGGCAGCGGGCCGGTCTGACAAGTGCCGAGAAGGATCGGATCAAGGAACTTGAGCGTGAGGTCCGTGAACTGCGCCAGGCCAACGAGATCCTGAAGAAGGCCAGCGCATATTTCGCAGCGGCGGAGCTCGACCGCCCATTCCGCAAATGATCGCGTTCATTGATGATCACCGTTGTGTCCATGGTGTCGGGCCGATCTGCCGGGTTCTGGGGATCGCACCATCGACTTATTACGCCTTCAAGGCCGTGGAGCGTGATCCGGATCTGGCATCGGACCGGGCCAGGCAGGATCAGCTGGACATGGCTGCGATCAAGCAGGCCTTCGAGGGCAGCCGGGGCCGATATGGCGCGCGCAAGGTCTGGCACCAGCTACGCCGCAGTGGCCATGATATCGCCCGCTGCACGGTGGAGAGGTTGATGCAGGTCATGGGATTACAAGGCGTTGTGCGGGGCAAGAAGGTGATCACCACCAACCCCGATACGGCACAACCTTGCCCGCACGATAAGGTAAACCGAGCCTTCGTGGCGGACATGCCAAACCAGCTTTGGGTCAGCGACTTCACCTATGTTTCCAGCTGGCAAGGAATGGTCTACGTGGCTTTCATCATCGACGTCTTCGCCCGCAAGATCGTTGGCTGGCGGGTCTCGACCTCGATGACGACTGGTTTCGTCTTGGATGCCCTGAACCAGGCCATCTGCCAGAGGGCGCCGTCTGAGGCTGACAAATTGATCCATCACAGTGATCGTGGCAGCCAATACCTGTCGATCCGATACACCGAGCGGCTCGCAGAGGCCGGCATCGATACCTCGGTCGGAAGCGTCGGCGATTCCTATGATAATGCCCTCGCCGAAAGCATCATCGGCCTGTTCAAGACCGAGGTCATCAAGTTCCTCGGCCCCTGGAAGTCGGTCGGTCAGGTCGAATGGGAAACTCTGAAATGGGTCGACTGGTATAACAACACCCGCCTTCACAGCGCCGTCGGTTACATCACGCCACAAGAAGCAGAGGAGGCATTCTACGCAAGCTTGAACGCTGACGAAAAAGCAGCCTAACTATTGAACCAGAAACTCTCCGGTAAACCCGGGGCGGTTCAATCGTTTCTCAGCAATTACCCTCTGGATACCAGTATGAGCCGTCGTGGGAATTGTCATGACAACGCGGTCGCAGAAAGCTTCTTCCAGCTTTTGAAACGGGAGCGCATCAGGCGGCGAACCTACACCACGCGCGACGCAGCAAGGCAGGATGTGTTCGACTACATCGAGATGTTTTGCAACCCGACACGCAAGCACACGAACAATGGCATGCTGTCGCCAGTTGACTATGAAACAGAACAGCAGAAATTGAACGAAGCAGGTGTCTAGAAATCTAGGGGCACCTCACACCTCGTAGATACTTCTTGATGGTGTTGCGCGAAATACCCGTGCGCCGAGCAATCACGCGAATAGGCATCTTGTCTCGCAGCGCCCATGTCCTGATAACCTTCAAAAATCCCCTGTCGATCACTCCCAATACCCCCAGCTGGTTCAAGCCGGGGCAAGGTTGCACATGGGTCAATTCTCAGTGACGATCAACACTGATATCCATCAGCACAACATAGCAGATTCCTTGCAAGTCTGCTCCGTAAGCTGCAGCCGCATCCCCCGGCTAGCACTTGTCGGAGAGGTCAATACCCTATGACGGACGACCAAATGCATTCAGGCATGGCCGCGCTGACCATCTGCGAAGCCTTGCTTCTCGCGCTGAATGACGCGCGGATTTTGCCCGAGAAAGAAATCATGGGTGTTCTCACGGATGCTGCTGCAACCCATGAGAACACAGTCGGGTCCGAGGCCGATACAGTAAAACACCGCACCGCTGCCGCACTGATCCGTCGGATCATCGCCGAAGGGAATTCAGTTCGCAGACCGTGACTTGGCGCATGCCCTCATTCTGTGACCCTCCGTATCAGAAGCACGGCCCTCTAAGAGAGGAGAAAAACAATGAAATATATTGAAAAAACGGCCACTTCGTCTTCACCTGAGTCGCGAAAGGTGACAGATGATCTCAACAACCACAGCACCAAGAAACACGCACAAGACGACCCCCAAGCAGTAGACGACAGCGGTGAAAAGGTCGACCGGCCCGGCTTTGATCTGAGTGGATCGTCTGATGACACACATGCCGGGACCGGGTTGGACCTTGGCAATGCTGCGTTCCAAACACGCGGTGACAGACGGCTTCCCGGACGCCGGGCTGACAACAAGCTGACGATCCCTCGCTGGTGTGGCCCCGAGCCCGATGACCCCACCAAGCCTTCCCAAAAACTGGCACGCCGCAAAACGTAAGTTCCGATGAACGCTCTCCAGATCGCAACGCTACTGATCGTCTTCGCCGGGGCGTTTGGAGCAATTAATCACATCGTCTTCCGCTTGCCATCGGCGATCGGCATCCTGATCGTTGCCTTTATCGCATCCCTTGGCGTTCTTGGTCTGGACGGGCATTGTTGCAAAAGTCTGACGACGAAGGATTCACTTCGCGAATCCATGGCGTTAGACGCGGTGCATGAGCAAGCCATCTCCCGCCCGCTATCGCACGACGAACTGGTCCAGCTACAACGCGTCACTCAGGAAGCGGGGGTCTCTGCTCATCTGGGTCGACAAGGACATGACCTGGCGCGCGCCGCGTGACAGTCGACCCGGACGTCCGGCGGTGTTTTCCGATGCGGCCATACAGTTCTGCTTATCGATCAAAGTCCTGTTCAAGTTGCCGTTGCGCCAGACCGCCGGAATGGTGGCCAGCCTGCTGCGACTGGCCGGCCTGGACTGGCCCGTGCCGGACTTTTCCACGCTGTGCCGCAGGCAAAAGACCTTGGCCGTCCAGGTCCCGTATCGCCGTGCGGACGGCCCGCTGAACCTGCTGGTCGACAGCACCGGGATCAAGTTCCTCGGCGATGGCGAATGGCAGGCCCGCAAGCACGGGGTGCAAGGCCGACGCCAATGGCGCAAAGTCCATCTGGCCATGGACACCACCACCTCGGACATCCGGGCAGTCGAGTTCACCCCCAGCCGCGACGGCGACAGCCCCGTGCTGCCCGACCTGCTCGGCCAGATCCCGGCAGGTGAGCAGATAGGCACGGTCACCGCCGACGGCGCCTACGACACACGCCGCTGCCACAAGGCCATCATCGAACGCGACGCCGTTCCGATCATCCCGATCCGAAAGAACGGACGTCTCTGGAAAGAAGACTGCCCGGCTGCACGCGCCCGCAACGACACCCTGCGCGCGACGCGATACTACGGGCGGGCGTTCTGGAAACGCTGGACCGGATACCACGCCCGCAACCGGATCGAGGCGAAGATGCGCTGCCTGAAATCCTTCGGCGAGCGTATCATGGCAAGAGACCCCGACCGACAGACCGCCGAAATCCACATCCGCATCGCCCTCATGAACCGCTTCAACGCCCTCGGCACCGCCGAGATCGTCCGCGTGGCATAACGTCAGCGGGGTAAGGGGACGTCACGCCTCAGGCCGGGGTAATGCAACAACGCCCTGCAACATCGTGTTGGCATCAGGTTCGCGGGCGGCAGAGATATAATAACCTGCCGAGGCACCGCTGACCAAAGCATCTAGGTTTCTAACAAGCGCTTTCTGCGCAGGGTCTTCCGTTAGGTAAAACGGAATCTGATTCTTGAATTGTTCCGCGTCGAATGTCATCCGCTCTATCAGGACTCGTATAGACTATCCAAGTCGTCAAAAATGGCAGCCTCAAACTCGTCGTCTAAACGTTCCTGCCGCTCACTCAACGATGCATATATTGCGGCTATATCGCGTGCGAAGTCCATGTAGGGCGGTTGTTTTGCAGCGATCATCACACTTTCTGAAAACTGGCTATAGCTCGAAGCTGTTTGCGTCACTTTGTAGTTCGGCGTCTCTCGCGCGGGCCAAGTGGGCTGACCCGCGGCCATGGCTGCGCCAACGGCAAAAGCCAAAGCGCCAGTAGCTGTCTGTGATACTTGGGTAAGTGCTATGTTATTCATATGTCGGCCCCATTTCTTGAATAGTCTGCTCGGTTAAGCAACTAAAGAACTTCTCCTTATTTGACTGCCTAAGGGCTTCAAGTCCATCGGCTAGGCTATCAGCAAAGGTTTGGATATTAGAAGCGTTTACCGTCCTGATTGAATCTATATCTACGAGGACACCGGAAACCGCACTTCCATCAATGTGTCCGTTTGCCCCGGTAGCAATAGAAAGAATGTGCACCACATCGTCTTCTCTGCGATGGACTTGAAGAGTGACGTGCTCACTGGTCACCTCAATATCGCCAAGCTTTATGTCCATCGAAATCTTTTTGATTTGCTCTTGATACGTTGGTGCTTGGATCAGATTGACATACTTGACCGAATATCGCTCGATAGAACCTGGTAGTCCAATTTTTGCAACGCGTGACATTACATCCAATATGACTGGTTTGAAATTGGGCCATTTCGGATAGGGCAACCTACAACTCACGATAACATTTCGGTCGCCAAGCAAGATCGAGAAACCGCTAATTTCCACACGCTGAATTGGCATAAACTGTAGGTTCGGGTCATCCTGTCTCATTGGGAAGGGCAAATCCGCAGCAGGTAGACGCACAACTTTTGCCTCTTTGCCAAAGTCATGAAGCAAGAAACCGGGGAGAATGTCCGCGAGCGGCGGCACGCCGTTAAGGCGCACTTCAAAAACAGCATCGACCAAAGGTTCGTGCTCAAGTTGTTTTGGAAGCAGTGACATCGTTCTCCCCGTTATGCAAGCGTGTACACATTCAACACTCTAGTGGCAAGGAAAGTCTAGTGTGAGCACACTACAGCTTGAGAATTATTTTGTATTCGGCACAAGGCATAGCAAGCGGGCTTTTTGCTGCCACCCAGTATAACTAAGTGGCCCAACTGCCGGTGGCAGTCATAATAGCTAAACACCCCCCTACCCCTTCCAAACCTCCGGCGTCACGTAGACCATGCCCTCGTCCACGCTGACCATGACGTCGCCGTCCTGAATGTTGACCTGCATCTTCATGGCACGGCTGGCCAAACCGGCGAGCGCTGTGGTCTCGGCCTCGGGCAGGCCCACGACGGACAGGTTGTCGAACCGGGTGGTGCTGCCCTTGACCTTGTCCCACCAAATCTCTGCCGGGCGGCCGCCATAGGCGTAGACGATGACCTTGCCCGATTTCGCACAGGACTGGCGCAGCACTTTCTCGGACGGCAGGCCAAGGGCGATCCAGACGTCGAGCTCCCCGCTCAGGCTTTTCTGCCAGATGTCCGGCTCATCATCGGTGGACAAACCCTTGGTCATCTCCAGATGCTCGTCCGCGTTCAGCGCAAAGGCCACGAGGCGCACCATCAGGCGTTCGTCGGTCTCGGACGGGTGTTTGGCCACGGTCAGTTTGTGGGTTTCATAATAGTGACGATCCATGTCCGACACGGTGAGTTCGACTTTATAAATGGTGGCATTTTGCGCCATGACGGGCCCCAGACCTTGAAAGATTGGGATGCCTACTGCGTCTGGAGGCTGCGGGAAAGCAGATAGACCGGATGTCGCGCGCAAAGGTGTCGGACACAGTGACGAAAAAGGCGGGGCACGGGGCCTCATTTTCCTCTTGCACCCTGCTGCGACACGCACTAAATCCCCGCCTACCAGATTGGCAGCGCGGGCGTAGCTCAGGGGTAGAGCATAACCTTGCCAAGGTTAGGGTCGGGCGTTCGAATCGCCTCGCCCGCTCCAATCCGGTCACATCGATGGCAGCGCGGGCGTAGCTCAGGGGTAGAGCATAACCTTGCCAAGGTTAGGGTCGGGCGTTCGAATCGCCTCGCCCGCTCCATCGGTCTCCTTTCCAACCATGTGCAGTCACACCCCCACTTGGCGGGGCGCGTTGGCGCGCCTATAAGGCCGCGACACCATGAAGGAGAGGCGATATGCGCAGCGCCACAGTGACCCGCACCACAGTCGAGACCAAGATCACCGTCGACGTGACCCTTGACGGCACCGGTCAATACGACAACCAGACCGGGATCGGGTTTTTCGACCACATGCTGGACCAGCTTGCGCGCCATTCGCTGATCGACATGACAGTGCGCTGCGAGGGCGATCTGCACATCGACGATCACCACTCGGTCGAGGATGTGGGCATCGCGTTGGGTCAGGCCTTGACCCAAGCCATGGGCGACAAGCGCGGGATTGTACGCTATGGGTCGTGCCTTTTGCCGATGGACGACGCGCTGGTGCGCGCAGCTCTTGACCTGTCAGCGCGGCCCTTCCTTGTGTGGAACGTCGATCTGCCGACCGTCAAGATCGGCACCTTTGACACGGAACTTGTGCGCGAGTTCTTTCAGGCGTTCAGCACCCATGGCGGCATCACCCTGCATGTCGACATGCTGCACGGTGTGAACAGCCACCACATCGCCGAAGCCGCGTTCAAGGCGGTGGCCCGCAGCTTGCGCGATGCGTTGGAGGTCGATCCCCGCAAGGCGGATGCGATCCCGTCCACCAAAGGGGCGCTGTAACCCGTGCTGACAGCGATCATCGACTACGAAAGCGGCAACCTGCATTCCGCCGAAAAGGCGTTCCAACGCATGGCACGCGAGGTCGGCGCAGGTGATGTTGTGGTGACCTCTGACCCTGACGTGATCGCGGGCGCAGACCGGCTGGTCCTGCCCGGCGATGGCGCCTTCCCGGCCTGCGCTGCGGCATTGCGTGCCTCTGGGGCGTTTGCGGCTATGGTCGAAGCGGTCGAGATCAAGGCGCGGCCGTTTCTGGGCATCTGTGTCGGCATGCAACTCATGGCGCGCGAAGGGCTGGAATATACGCCCACCGACGGTTTGGGCTGGATCGACGGCGTGGTCGAACGGATCGTGCCCGCTGACGCCCACATGAAAGTGCCGCATATGGGCTGGAACGATCTGGTGATCGACACCGCCCACCCGGTGCTTGCAGGGGTTGAGACAGGCGAACACGCCTATTTCGTGCATTCCTATCAAATGCGCGTCGACACCGCGTCGCAGCGCGTGGCGCATGTCGAATACGGTGGCGACGTGACTGCCATCGTGGCGCGCGACACCATGGTGGGCTTCCAGTTCCACCCGGAAAAAAGCGCCGCCACCGGATTGCGGATGATTACAAACTTCCTGCGTTGGACGCCCTGAGCTGACCAAAAGCGCAGGAACTGGGTCGTTCGCGGCCCGGCCAAACGGCAGGGTGATGTCCTGTAACCGGGACATCACCATGACCGAAACTATCTTCGCCCTGCTGATCTTTCTCTTCCCGTTGGCCTACAGCCCCGGCCCCGGCAATATGCTCTTTGCCGCCAATGGCGCACTGTTCGGCTTTCGGGCCACGCTGCCAGCCTCGGCAGGCTATCACCTGGCCACTTGGTTGATGACATTGGGCGTAGGTCTGGGGCTGACGGGCCTGTTCGAGACATGGCCCCTGTTGTTCCCGGTTCTTAAGACGGCAGGCGCGATCTATGTGCTCTGGTTGGCTCTCAAGCTATCTCGCGCAGGGGCGACCACAACCACGCAAACAGCGCGCCCGGCTTCCTTCAATGATGGCGCGGTGTTGCTGCTTCTCAATCCCAAAGCCTATGTCATCATCGCTTTGATGTTTTCACAGTTCCTCTCGCCCACGGAGCCGCATGTTTTTGCCGCCGTCATGGTGATCACAACCGTGTTCACACTGAACAACCTGCTGGCCTTTTCGACTTGGACGCTGATCGGAGACAGGCTTGCCCGCGCATTTCGCGAGGATCGAAGCGCAATCTGGCTGAACAGGGGTTTCGCCGCTGTGTTGGCCGGCGTCGCCATCTGGATTTTACTTTCGTGAGGACCGTTTCAACAAACCATGTCCAGCAGCAAAACCTCGCCCATGGTTTCTTTGGGCCTCAAATACCTTGGGGGGTTTGGGGGGCAAAGGGGGGTTTGGGGGGCAAAGCCCCCCAGCGGATCGTGGGGGCGCAGCCACCGCGACACACAGATCACTTCACGCGCGTCCAGGTCTGACCGCGACAGATACCCAATACGCAGCCTTCAACCTTCAACTGGTTGCCGCTGAGCGTCATCTTGGAGTTATACGTCTTGTCCCGGTCCGGGGCCCAGATCTTGCCGCCCTTGTAGGCACCATCACCGGCGGGCTTCATACCCCAAATCATCTGCTTGCCGATATTGGGCGACGCGATCTTCTTGCCGCTGGCGTCATAACCCTGCCCCAACACGCCGCAGATGTCCGCGCCGCAGGTGCTGATGGTGACCAACCCGTAATTGCCGTCATCGCCCGGCTGGGTCTTCCACGTGCCTTCCACCGGATCGGCAAAGGCGGCGCTGGCGGCCAGCACAAGGCCTGCGGCGAGTGTCATCAATTTCATCTCTGTCTCCTCCCTCAGAGTGGTACAAAAACTCTGACCCGAGCTTGCAAATCCGATCAAGATTGACGCTGGGTCGCGTTGCATGTGCCGTTCCGTCATGTCAAAGCGCGGGGGAATTCTGACCGGAGACCGCACCATGATCCTCTATCCCGCCATCGACCTCAAAGACGGACAGGCCGTGCGCCTATTGCGGGGCGACATGGAGAAATCCACCGTGTTCAACGACGACCCCGCCGCACAGGCGATGGAGTTTGTCGAGGCGGGCTGCGAATGGCTGCATCTGGTCGATCTGAACGGTGCCTTCGCAGGTGAACCGGTGAATGCGGCGGCGGTCGAGGCAATTCTTGATCGCTGCAAAGTACCTGCGCAATTGGGTGGCGGGATTCGCGATATGGCGACGATCGAGCGCTGGCTCGACAAGGGATTGCAGCGCGTGATCCTCGGCACGATCGCGGTCGAGAACCCCGATCTGGTCCGCGAGGCGGCACGCGCATTTCCGGGCCATGTGGCCGTGGGCATCGACGCGCGCAACGGGCGTGTGGCGACCAAGGGCTGGGCCGAAGAAACCGACGTGATGGTGACTGATCTTGCCCGCTCGTTCGAAGACGCAGGAGTCGCCGCGATCATCTACACCGACATCAACCGCGACGGCGCAATGCAAGGCCCGAACGTGGAAACCACCGCAGAGCTGGCGCGCGCCGTGTCGATCCCCGTCATCGCTTCCGGTGGCGTTTCGTCACTTGACGACCTGATCGCACTGCGGGATTGCGGCGCAGGGCTCAACGGCGCGATTTCTGGCCGCGCGCTCTATGACGGCGCCCTCGACCTGGCAGAGGCGTTGGCGGTGTTGCGCGCCTAATTGCTGCCCGCATCGGTGAATTTTGCCAAGGCACCCGCCATCGTCTTGAGATATGCCGCATCCTCGGAAACACCGCCGAGCTTGCCCAGCATCGCCACAGGCTCTTCATAAACGATCTTGGTGCCGCCCATCGCGTCTTCATAGACCAAGACCTTGAGCGGCAGGTAAAGCCCAGCGGCCGGATCATCCTTGATTGCAGGCGTACCGACCTTTGGGCTGCCGAAGATCAGCAATTGCGACGCGCCGATATCTTCTCCGATGGACACGGCCCCTGCCCCGTGATCGACGCGGGCAAAGACTGTTATTCCGGCCCCTTCCATCGCGGTGACCATCGCATCCACGGTTTCGGTCACGCTCAGTGCACTGTCCTTGCGCATCAGCCCATTGTCACCTGCACTGGCAGTTGTGGCTGCCAAGGCCAGACCGGCGGCGAATAGTAGGTGTTTCATCTGTGTCCCCTTTGGCTGTTGACGTCGAAGGTCGACCAAAAGGGGATCACTTAATATGCACGTTGGCGTGACTAGCGCGGGACCGCTCAGATCGACCCGGCTTCGACCATGTAATTGTTGGCCGTACACATCGCCGCATCATCCGAGGCAAGAAACAGCACCATCCGGGCGAGATACACGGGCTCAATCAGGTCTGGCAGGCACTGGCGGTCGCGGTGCTTTTCCAACGCCTCCGGTTTGGCCCACAGATCTTTCTGCCGCTCGGTCATGACCCAACCGGGAACCACGGTGTTGACCCGGATGCGATGCCCCCCCAGATCGCGCGCCATGGTGCGGGTCAGGCCATGCACGGCGGCTTTGGCCGTGGTGTAGGCGGGCATGTTGCCGACCGCTTCCCACCAGCTGTTTGACCCCATGTTGATGATCGACCCGCCACCGGCGTCGATCATATCGGGGGCGACGGCCTGAATGGCAAAGAACATGTGCCGCAGGTTGGTCGCCTGACGTTCGTCCCAATATTCGGGCGTCACCTCGCGCCAGTCGTGGCGGTCATCGCGTGCTGCGTTGTTCACCAACACCTGCGCCGGGCCAAGCGTGGTTTTCAGTCTGCCAAACGCCTCTTGCAACGCCGCAATGTCGCGCAGATCGGCCTGTTCCCACGCCACCGTGCCTTCGGTCGCCTCTGCCAACGCCTGCGCACCATTTGCGTCCAGATCGACAAAGCCAACCTTCGCGCCCTGCGCCGCAAACGCCTTGACGATCTCAGCCCCGATGCCCGACGCGCCGCCGGTGATGAACACGGTTTTGCCACTCAGGCTCGGATAAACTGCGAATTGATCAGACATGGGACCCTCCTCTTTCCTTGGCCCAAGGCATAATGCGCAACGCGCAGGCTTCACAAGCGGCGATCTTCGGGGTACGCGATGGCCCATGTTGAAGACCCGCATCATTCCCTGTCTCGATGTCGCCGATGGCCGTGTGGTCAAGGGCGTCAATTTCGTCGATCTGCGCGACGCCGGTGACCCGGTGGACGCCGCCCGCGCCTATGACGCGGCAGGAGCAGACGAGATCTGCTTTCTCGACATCCATGCGACCCATGAAAACCGGGGCACGATGTTCGACGTCGTCACCCGCACGGCGGAACAGTGCTTTATCCCGCTGACCGTGGGCGGCGGGGTGCGCACGGTGGCGGATGTGCGCGCGCTGCTGCTGGCAGGGGCCGACAAGGTGTCGTTCAATTCCGCCGCTGTCGCCAACCCGGATGTGGTCGCCCAAGCGGCGGATCAGTTCGGCAGCCAGTGCATTGTGGTCGCGATCGACGCAAAGACGGTCAGCCCCGGCAAATGGGAAATCTTCACTCATGGCGGGCGCAAGCCCACCGGCATAGACGCAGTGGAATTTGCCAAGACCGTGGTCACCAAAGGGGCGGGGGAAATCCTGCTCACCTCGATGGATCGCGATGGCACCAAAGCCGGGTTCAACCTACCCCTCACCCGCGCGATTTCCGATGCTGTGGATGTCCCGGTGATCGCGTCCGGCGGCGTCGGCACGCTGGATCACCTTGTCGAAGGTGTGACGATGGGTGGCGCCAGCGCCGTGCTGGCCGCATCGATCTTCCATTTCGGCGAATACACAATTGGCGAGGCCAAGGCCCATATGGCCGCCGCAGGCATCCCTGTGAGGCTGACATGACCCTTGAAGAGCTGGAACAGATCGTCGCGACCCGCGCAGCTGCCTCCACGGACGAAAGCTGGACCGCCAAACTGCTGGCCAAAGGCCCGGAAAAATGTGCCGAGAAATTCGGCGAAGAATCCATCGAAGCCATCATCGAGGCCATCAAAGGCGATCGATACCGGCTGACCTCGGAAGCCGCCGATGTGCTGTTCCACCTTCTGGTGATGCTGAAATCCCGCGATGTGGCGCTCGCCGATGTGATGGCGGAACTCGCCCGCCGTCAGGGACAGTCTGGCCTGCAGGAAAAAGCCAACCGTTAAAAGGTTCTTTGGGCTGCAAATACCTCGGGGTTTGGGGCGTCGTCCATTGGGCTTGAACCAATGGTGCACTAACGGACGAGCCCAAGCGTTTCCGTCAACGGAAACGCACGATGCGTGGACGCATCGTCCGCCCGGCTTCACAGCTTGGACGAGATGATCCCGGTGTTGAACCCGCCCATGCGCAGTTCTCCGAACAGCCGCTGATATTCGATCTTGGGGCAGCGGTTCATCACAACGTCCACCCCCCGCGCCTCGGCCTTGGCAGCGGCCTCGGCATGCTCGACCCCGATCTGCATCCACACGGTCTGCAAGTCCGGGAATTGTTCCAACGCCTCATCCACGATGGGCGGCACCGCGTCCGAGCGGCGGAAGATGTCCACCATGTCTACCTTGGCGTCGATCTCGGACAACGAAGCCTTGACCTCGGCCCCGAACAACCGTTTGCCGGCGTGACCGGGATTAACCGGGATGACTGTGAACCCCTTAAGAGACATGTAGCGCGCAACATAGTAGGACGGGCGCACCGGGTTAAGGGACACGCCCACCACGGCGACGGTTTTGGTCCGTTTCAGGACCGTGCGCAGGAAATCATCGGAATAGCTCATACGCTCTGTCTAGCCTGTCACGCGGCAAAGAAAAAGCGCCCAAGGAGACCTTGGGCGCAAGTGTTGGAACGAGGGACAGTGTAGGTGCATCGGGTGTTCCACTCCCGTGCTCCTTGAAATTGAGTTAGGCACGATTTTCGCGGTTTAAAGAGAGAAACCGAGGGTTTTGGTCACATATTCGTCAGCAGTCAGGGGACAAGCGGCTCGGACACAACCTGTGGCTGCGTAACGTGCAGCGTTTCGTGTATTCGTTCCGAAGGATCATCCCCGACACGACGCGGGCGTCGGTAGAGAAACAGCTTGCCCCAGCCCTTCCAATTGCCCGAAGACGGCGCGTGCACATTCTGCGGAAACCGCTGACGCCATCCCTCTGGTAAGGGCAAGCCCACCGTTTGGGCCCGATCGAGCATCCAGACCAAGGGGATGTTCGCCAGCGGGCGCGCCTCTTCGTGACCGCGCAATTGCCCGCCGATGTCTCCGTGAACTCCCTTGAACCAGACCTGTTCCACATGTCCGCTCCAGCCCGGAGGGCAGGACCACAGCACCGGTTCATAGGCCATGCGCCGTTCGTGATAGGCCAGCGCCTGAAACCCATGCTGAATCGATGGACCAAGCTGGTCGTTGTGGAACGCGTGTTTGTCATTGGTGAATCGCCACAGCACCGGCAGGCGCATCCCCAGCGCCTTGACCGTGTCCCAGACGCCCAGCACCGAAATCACCGGTGCGTCATGGCAAAAGCGCTGCACAAAGGCGCGCACCGTGTCCCGGTCGGCGGGATAGCGATAGAGGCGATAGGCCTGCCGGACATTGCGTTCAGTGGCATGTTCGGCGCGCAACAGGCCAATCGTGTCGATGGCCCCGGCAAGCGACCGCACGGCATAGGCGCCACGGGAATACCCGAAGAAAAAGATCCGGTCCCCCGGTTGATAACGCGACGCAAGAAAGCCGTAGGCGCGGCAGATCTGGCGGTTGATGCCGCGACCGACGGCGATGTCGGACGCGCTGCGCCAGTCGGACCATTGGAGGCCTGATTCGTAGTAGATCGACAGATCGCCCCCAACCTCTTGCAGAAGGCGGTACAGGCACCCGGCATTGGTCTCGTAGCCCGGTTCGAGCGAGGACAACGTGCCATCCAGAATGACAACATGAACCCGGGCACCTCGACGTGCCGAAACCTTGGACTGGCCCGTGGCGACCGTGCCACGGAACCAGCCGATTATCCTGTCACTCAGCCGCGATGCGCGCATCCTGCAACATGCCCCAGACCCGTTGCGGCGTGAACGGCATGTCGGCCTGCCGCACGCCGCGCTGCCACATCGCGTCCTGCACCGCGTTGGCGACAGCAGCCAGTGCACCGACGGTGCCCGCCTCGCCGCAGCCTTTCATGCCCATCGGGTTGGTGACCGACGGCGTCGCTTCTGTGGTGAACCCGATCATGGGGATATCATCGGCGCGCGGCATCGCGTAGTCCATGAACGTTGCCGTGAGCAGCTGCCCGTCCTCGTCATAGACCACCCGCTCGGTGAGCGCCTGACCCAGCCCCTGCGCCACCCCGCCGTGCACCTGACCTTCGGCCAGCATCGGGTTGATGAGATTGCCGAAATCGTCAACGACGGTGTAGCGGTCGACGGTCACATGGCCAGTGTCCGGATCGATCTCGACCTCGGCCACATGCGCGCCATTGGGGAAGCTGCGGGCGTCTAGCGTGATCGTGGCATCAAACGTCAGAAGGTCCGTACGACCCGCCTCACGCGCCATCTGCGCCACTTCGAGCATGGTCGGCGTGACGTTCGATGTGCCAACGCGGAACTGTTCGTCGTCAAAGCTGATATCGCCCTCGTCGACCCCCTGCTGGTCTGCAAGGAACGCGGTGAAGGCGGTGACGATCTTTTCGACCGCCGCCAGCGTCGCGGTGTTCTGGATGGTCACCGAGCGTGAGCCACCCGTTCCACCGCCGCGTGCGATCAAATCGCTGTCGCCCTGCACAAAGCGGATCATGTGAGCTGGGATCCCCGTCTGATCAGACAGGAACTGCGTGAACACGGTCTCGTGCCCCTGCCCGTTCGACTGCGTGCCGACATAGATCGACGCGCCGCCATCCTCGTCAAACGTGACCTTCACGTCCTCGACAGGCGCGCCAAGGATGCTTTCAATGTAGTAGCACAAGCCAAGGCCGCGCAGCTTGCCCTCGGCCTCGGATGCGGCGCGGCGGGCGTCGAACCCTGCACGGTCGGCAAAGCCTTCGGCACGGGACAGCACGCGGTCGAAATCGCCCACGTCATAGGTTTCGCCCGTGGTGGTCTTGTAGGGAAACTGGTGCGGCTTGATGAAGTTGATGCGGCGCATTTCCCACGGATCAAGGCCCAACTCGCGCGCGGCGCGGTCCATGACCCGTTCCAGCAGGTAGATCGCCTCGGGGCGCCCCGCGCCGCGATAGGCATCGACAGGCGTCGTGTTGGTGTAGACGCCTTCGACCTGCAACCAAGAGGTTTGCACGTCATAGACACCCATCAGAACCTTAGAGAACAAGCTGGTCTGGATGGCCTGCGCAAAATGCGAATTATAGGCCCCCATATTGGCCACCGTCTGCACCCGGTAGGCGGTGATGCGGTTGTGTTCGTCAAAGGCCAGTTCGGCGGTGTGGCGCAGATCGCGGCCAGCGTTGTCCGCGAGCATCGCCTCGGTGCGTTCCGACATCCAGCGCACCGGGCGGCCCAGCATCTTGCAGGCGATGGCGGTCAGGAAATTCTCGGGGTGCGGCATGCCCTTCATGCCAAAACCACCGCCAGTGTCAGGGTTGGTGACGCGGATGTCCGCTTCGGCCATGTTCAGAACACGCGCCAGCTGTTTCTTGTGCTCCCACACGCCTTGCGCGTTGATCGCCACATGCAGCCGGTCGCCCTCCATTTCGGCATAACAGCCGCGCGGCTCCATTGCGTTGACGATGATGCGGTTGTCCTCGACATCGAGGCTGACCGTACGGTGGGCGGTCTTGAACGCTTCGGCCGTCGCGGCCTCGTCCCCCATGCCCCAGTCGAAGGCCACGTTCCCCGGTGCCTCGGTGTGCAAAGCTTCACCTCCCGAAGCGAGCCCCAGATGCACGGGTTTGTCGGTATAGTCGAATACGATGAGTTCTGCCGCATCGCGCGCCGCCTCAAGGCTATCGGCAACGATAAAGGCCAGCGCTTCACCCACATAGCGCACGGTGCCCGAAGCAAGGATGGGGCGGAATGGCGATGCGCCCATCGACCCGTCACGATTGGGCACCGTTGTACCCCACAGACCTTGGGTAAATCCCGCCTCGTTGAGGTCCGAAGCTGTCAGGACAAGATGCACACCCGGCACCTCGCGCGCGTCAGTCACCTCCAGCGTGTCGATATCCGCATGGGCGACAGACGACCGAAACACGTAGCCACGCAGCGCGCCTTCCGGAGCGATGTCATCGACATAGCGCCCTGTCCCATTGAGAAACCGCACATCCTCGACCCGTTTGACCGGTTGTGACTTGCCAAATTTATCCATGTTTCCCTCGCGCGTGTGACCTTGGTCTTTCGGCAGGGACACTAGCCTGCGGGACAGCACTGTCCAGCAGGTTCGACCATGGAATCGAGGTTCATCATCTCGCGCGTTCCGTATCCGTTGAACGGAGTGACCAGCGCAAGGCTGTAAGCGCCCGCCCCGGTGATCAGAATATAGTCGCCATCCGCGATCCCGGCGGGCAGCATCCACGGGTCCGGCACCCGGTCGAGGCTGTCACATGTGGGGCCAAAAATAGTGAATGGCTGGGGCGTTCCCGTGACGGGGTGGCCCTGCTGGTTCAACGCGGTCTGGCGCGCGGGCACGGGCATATCGCGCCATTCACCCAGTGCGCCATACAGACCGTCATTCAGCGTCAGCACGCCGTCACCCCGCGCCTTGACGCGCAGCAAGAGCCACATCGCGTCAGCCACCATCGCCCGCCCCGGTTCGCACCAAAGCTGCGGCGGCTGATCCGGAAAATGCGCTTTGGTCGCGGCTGCAATGGTTTCGAACAAGTGCTGCCGCAGGGTTTTGCCGCCGCGCGGAAGGGCCGGAAACCCGCCCCCGACATTCAGCGCCGCAAGCCGCACCACGGCACGTTGCGCAACTTCTGCGCAGGCGGCGATATAATCGGCCCAACTGGTAGGATCAGTGCATTGCGTAACCGGATGAAAGGTCAGCGCCGGGATCATGCCCCGGGCCACAACGGTGCGCAGCAGCTCTATTGCCACATCGGGCGAAGCGCCGAACTTGCTGCCGAAATCATACGCGCCGCCGCCCCTTTTCAACGACAGGCGTACGGCCACTTGTGTGTTGGGGGCAAGCTGCCCCAGCTTGTCCAGCTCAGACGTCCGGTCCACTGACCACGAGGCGATGCCCAGCGCCTTGGCTTGCGTGATCTCGGAGTCTGACCGCACCGGGTTGTGGTAATGCAGCCGCGCGTTAGGCATGGCCTGACGTGCCGCATGCATCTCGGCGACAGAGGCCACGTCGAATGTGGTCACCCCGGCACGGACCAGATTGTGCAGGATATCGGTCGCGGGATTGGCCTTGACCGCGTAGCTGACCTGACCGGGAAAGCCGCGCAGAAAGCTGTGCGCCGTGCGCTGCAACACGTGCGGGCGCAGGATCGCCAGCGGATCGTCCGGCTGTCTGTCTGCGATCACTGCCGAGATGCGCGCCCGGTCGTACCGCGCCTGTGTGATGTCTTGTGCCCCTGCAACCATGACTGCCTCATCTGGTTCTGTTTCTTTCAGTCTGCGTGCATTCCCCGTCGGTTCGTGTCGGCAGTTCTTGCAAAACAGACTCTTTTGCCTTCAGACTGACGGAATGAGCATACAGATCGACGAAACAGACGCCGACTTGATCACGCTGCTGCGCCGCGATGCGCGGATGCCGGTGGCGGAACTTGCCCGCAAGCTGGGATTGGCGCGCACCACGGTGCAGACGCGCATCGACAGGCTGCTGGAAAAGGGCGTGATCGCCGGGTTCACCCTGCGCAGCGGCGATGCTCTTGCCGCCCCGATCCGGGCCACCGCACTGGTGTCGATTGCGCCACGCACCGGGCCTGCGGTTCTGTCCCGTCTGCAGTCACTGCCGAATGTTGAGGCGGTGTTCACCGTGTCGGGCCGGGTCGATCTGGTGGTCGAGATCAGTGCCCAGACGACACAGGATCTGGACCGCACGCTGGACGATATTGCCGAGGCAAAAGGCGTTCAAAGCTCAGAGAGCTTTATCCACCTGTCGACCAAGATCGACCGTCGGGGTTAGGTTAGGCGGCGCAGCCTTAAAGCGACGTGGCCCCTAGTCTTCCTCGGCGGTGCTGTATTTCTGGATCACCCCCGCTTGGGCGATAAAGAACACAAAGGTCGCGCCGGTCAGAACGAAGGTTTCGAAATAGACCCAGGTTTCCGTACTTTGCGTGCGCCAGATGATCTCGTTCGAGATCGCGAGCAGGAAGAAAAACCCGGTCATCCGCTTGGTCAGGATCATCCAGCCCTCTTGCTCCATCGGCAAAAGTTCCCCCATGACCACACGCAGATAGCTTTGATTGCGCAAGAGGCCCACAGCAAGGATACCTCCGAGCAGCGAATAGACCATGGTGGGCTTCATCTTGATGAACCGGTCATCATTGAGCCAGACCGTCAACCCGCCGAACACCACCACCAGAACAGCAGTGACGATCTGCATGCGGCTGATATGACCCATGAGCCACCACAAAAGCCCCATCGAGGCGAGGATCACCGGGATGAACACGGCGGTGGCAACGATGAACCCGTCATACTCGGTGCCGCCAAAGGTGAAGACCTCGTCCTTGACCCAGAGATAGGCCACGAAGAATCCGATCACCGGGCCCAGTTCCAATGCAGATTTCACCCATTGCGGGACATGCCGTTGTGCCAAATCTCAGCCTCCAAATTCCACAATGACAGCCCCTAGCGCGATCAGGGCCATGAGCGCAATCCTTCGCGGACCCACGGTTTCCTTCAGGAAGACCCAACCGATGATCGCGGCAAAGACTGTCGATGTTTCGCGCAGAACCGCCGCTTCGCCCACATTGTCGAGGCGCGTGGCCACCATGATGGAGCCGAAACTGAAAAAAGCCACCAACCCGCCGATCACACCTCTGACAGCCAGTGGGCCAAGAGCGGGTTTGTGGGTCATGTTGCGATAGCGCAGGGCTGCGATGATCGGCATGGCGATGCCATCGATCATGAAGAACCACGCCAGAAAGGTGAACGGGTTGGCTGTGGCACGGATGCCGTAGGCGTCATACGTGGTGTAAAGTGCCACGAAAAGGCCAGTGGCCACGGCGAGCATCAAGGCGATGGGAAGCGTGTCGCGCTCGGACACAAGATAGATCAGGTTGTAGACCGCAAGCCCGAAGATGCCCGCAAGCAGCACCGCAAGGCCCAGCCATTGGGTGACGGAAAAAACCTCTCCGAAAATCAGATACGCGCCGATAACGGCAAAAAGCGGCCCTGTGCCGCGCACCACGGGGTAGACAACGGTAAACGCACCTTTGGTGTAGGCCTGCGCCTGCAAAAGCTTGTAGCCCAAGTGGATGATAAACGCGCCCGCAAAGATCGGCCACATATGCGGCTCTGGCCATGGGACCACGAAAAGCGCAAAGGGGGCCGCCATCAGACCGTAGCTGATGTCGATCGCCCCGCGCGACATCCACGGATCATGTTTACCCTTCTGCAACGCGCCGAACGCGGCGTGCAACACGGCGGCCAGAAGCGCCAGCCAGAGGGCAAGCTGTTTCCCGGCCTCAGTGCCTTCGATGGAGACAATAAAGTCGCTGATCATGGGCGGTGGACGGATTTTGCAAAATCCGTCTGAGGGGCTCTGCCCCTCGGCGCTGCGCGCCTCACCCCGAGGTATTTGGGGCCCAAAGAAGCGCTCATTCGGTGGCAAGCCCCGTCAGGGCCGCTGCGAATTCCTCGGGATCGAAAGGCTGCAGATCGTCGATCTGCTCCCCCACCCCGATGGCGTGGATCGGCAGACCGAACTTGTCGGCTAGCGCCACCAGCACACCGCCTTTGGCGGTGCCGTCGAGTTTGGTCATTACGAGGCCGGTCACATCGGCCAGTTTCTGGAAGGTTTCCACCTGGCTCAATGCGTTCTGACCGGTCGTAGCGTCAAGCACCAGCAGCGTGTTGTGCGGCGCGTCGGGGTCTTTCTTGCGAATGACCCGGACGATCTTGGCCAGTTCCTCCATCAGGTCCTGACGGTTTTGCAGACGGCCTGCCGTGTCGATCATCAAGAGATCCGCGCCATCGGCTTGTGCTTTGGTCATGGCATCAAAGGCAAGGCTGGCGGGGTCGGAGCCTTCGGGAGCAGTGAGAACCGGAACCCCCGCGCGGTCGCCCCAGACCTGCAACTGTTCGACAGCAGCAGCGCGGAACGTGTCACCTGCGGCGATCACCACTTTCTTGCCCGCTGCGCGGAATTGGCTGGCGAGTTTGCCGATGGTTGTGGTCTTGCCCGAGCCGTTGACGCCGACGACAAGCACCACCTGCGGCTTGGTCGGGTAGAGCGGCATCGGTTTGGCAACCGGCTCCATGATGCGGGCCACTTCGCCCGCGAGCAATTCCTTGATCTCGCGCACGCTGAGTTTCTTGCCGTAGCGCCCTTCGGCAATGTTGGCGGTCACGCGTAGCGAGGTGTCGACGCCCATGTCGGCCTGGATCAGCAGCTCTTCGAGCTGTTCCAGCATGTCGTCGTCGAGCTCGCGCCGAATCTCAGTCGGGGCTGTGGTGCGACCCAGCAGGCGACCGAGGAAGCCGGGTTTGCGGGCCTCGGCAACTGGGGTCTCTTCGACAAGGCCGACCGATTGTACCGGTATTTCGAGCGGCGCGGAGGGCTGCACCTCGGTGGGAGGTGCCGGAATCGGATCGCTGGGTTGTGGGGTTTCCACAGGAGGTGGCGGCGGGCTGACCGGGGTCGGCTCGGGTGCGGGCATGTCAGGGCCGGGTGCGGGCGATGTATCCGGCGGCAAATCGGGTTGCGGGATTTCCTGCGGTGTTTCGGGTGCGGGCAGATCTGGCTGCGGGACCTCTGGGGGTGTTGGCGGTTCCGGCAGCTCTGGCTCTGGCAGGTCGGGCTCTGGCACCTCTTCCGGAGTTGGAGGTGCGGGCACGTCTGGCGGCGGCGTTTGCGGCGCAGGTGGGGACGGCGGGGTCGGGTCGCTGGGCGGCGGCACTTCCGGGGTTGGGGTTTCCTCACCACCGTCGGAGACGATGGCGTCCAACCCCTCGTCCAGCTTGGACGAGGATTTGAAGAGCTTGGATTTCAGCTTGCCGAAAAAGGACATGTGGGACCGTCCGTGTCTGGGTCGTTCCCCTTTCACCTAGTCCTTATCCGGCCAAGATGGAAGGCTCAGACCTCGTCCGGGAAATGCTTCATCGTCAGGCGAATGGGGTTTGGTGCGGCCTGCCCCAGCCCACAGATCGACGCGTCGGCCATAGCGGTGCACAGCTCCTCGAGCAGCGGCTGATTCCAATGCTCGGCCTGCATCAGCTTGACGGCCTTTTCGCAGCCCACGCGGCAGGGGGTGCACTGGCCGCAGGATTCGTCCTCGAAGAAGCGCAGCATGTTGAGCGCGGCATCCCGCGCGCTGTCTTTGTCCGACAGAACAACCACGGCAGCGGAACCGATGAAGGACCCGTGTGGCTGCAACGTGTCGAAGTCGAGGGGGATATCGTTCATCGACGCGGGCAGGATGCCCGAGGAAGGCCCACCGGGCTGGTAGGCCTTGAAGCTGTGGCCCTTGGCCATGCCGCCTGCGGCGTCGATGATGTCGGTGATCGTGCTGCCTGCGGGAAGCAGGTAGACGCCCGGAGCGGCTACGCGCCCCGACACCGAATAAGAGCGCAGGCCCTTGCGGCCGTTCTTTTCGGTGCTGCTCAGGCATTCCGGCCCTTCGCGGCAGACGCGGGCGACCCAGTAGAGGGTTTCGACGTTGTGCACCAGCGTGGGGCGGTTGAAGATGCCAACTTGCGCCACGAAAGGCGGGCGGTGGCGGGGCATACCGCGTTTGCCTTCGATGGATTCGATCATCGCGGATTCTTCGCCGCAGATATAGGCGCCCGCGCCACGGCGCAGGTCGATATAGCCGGGGGCGACCATGCCTGTGGCCTCCAACGCTGCGATTTCACGGCGCAGGATTTCGAGAACGGCCGGGTATTCGTCGCGCATGTAGATAAAGCAGGTCTCCGCTTCGACCGCCCATGCGGCGATCAGCATGCCTTCGAGGAAAAGATGTGGAACGCGTTCGAGGTAGAAGCGGTCCTTGAACGTGCCGGGCTCGCCCTCGTCCCCGTTGACGGCCAGGTAGCGCAGGCCGGGATTGGCGCGGACGAAGCCCCATTTCTTGCCAGACGGGAATCCCGCCCCACCAAGACCACGAAGGCCTGAGGCGAGGACCTTGTCCTGCACGTCTTCCCAATTGCCGTTGGCACGGAGGTCCATCAGCGCGGAATAGCCGCCAGTTTTGAGGTAGGCGTTCAGGTCCTGATAGTCGGGGACATGCGCATGGGTTTCGTCTGCCGCGATGGCGGCGTGCACTTTTTCCGGGGTGGCGTGGTCGATATGGTTGTGACCCAGTTCCAGCACCGGGGCGGTGTCGCAGCGGCCCATACACGGGGCCCGGACAACGCGCACCTCTGCCGGGTCAAGCCCGTCTTCCAGCGCCTGTTGCAAGGCCTGCGCGCCTGCCAATTCGCAGGACAGCGAATCGCAGACCCGGATGGTCAGTGCGGGCGGTGGGGTTTCGCCTTCCTTCACCACATCGAAATGCGCGTAGAAGGTGGCGACCTCGTAGACCTCGGCCATGCTGAGGCGCATCTCTTCGGCCAAAGCGCGCAGATGGTCGGCGCTCAGATGGCCGTACGCGTCCTGAATGAGGTGCAGGAATTCGATCAGCAGATCGCGGCGATGCGGATGATTGCCCAGCAGAGCCTGCACCTCGGCCAGAGCCTCGTCGGTGTATTGACGGCCCTTGGGCGTCTTGCGGCCCTTGCCGCGTCCGGATTTCCAAACACCTTTGCGTTCGTCCAATGCCATCGGGGTCGTCCTTTGTTCGCGTCTGGCGGCAAACTCGCACAGGCGCGCCATCGCCACGAGCCTGAAAACGACGCTAAACGCGGTCCAACCGCCCTGCCGCCTGCGCGCATGGGCAACCTATGTAGAATTTCGGAAATCTTACGCCGATGTCATTTGTGCAGGCGACCGGTCTTGGCTAGGCTCATGCCATGAGACAAACACTTCGATCCGCCGCGTTTGTGGCCTTGCTGTCCACACCTTGTTTTGCCGCCGAACCGATGAACGGCGCGCAATTCGAGGCCTATGTCGAGGGCAAAACGCTTTATTTCGGGCAGAACGGTCAGGCTTACGGAGTCGAAGAATATCTCGAGGACCGGCGCGTGCGATGGTCGTTTCTGGATGGTCAGTGCAAGGATGGGGTCTGGTACGAAGATCAGGGCATGATCTGCTTTGTCTACGAGGACAATCCGACGCCGCAATGCTGGTCATTCTTCAAGGAAGCAAACGGCTTGCGGGCGATCTTCGAGAATGATCCGAACGCGACAACCCTGTACGAGGCGCAGCAGAACGACGAGCCGATGATGTGCCTCGGGCCTGAAGTCGGGGTCTGACGCCGCGCCATAGAATTCTGAACATACAGCAGCGCAGAGCGCGTTCCTTTGAACAAACGAAAAAGGCCGGTCAAAAGACCGGCCTTTCGAATTTAGGAATAGCGTCGCTTATTCGCGATTGCCGAACAGCTGCAGCAGGAACATGAACATGTTGATGAAGTTCAGGTAGAGGCTCAGAGCGCCCATGATACCCGACTTCGCCATCCATTCTTTATCGCCATGTGCGGCGTGCTGGAGGTAAGTGTTCTTGATGTTCTGCGTGTCATATGCGGTCAGACCGGCGAAGATCAGCACACCGAGGATCGAAATCGCGAACATGATCGCGGGCGAGCCAAGGATGATGTTCACGATGGACGCCACGATCAGGCCGATCACACCCATGATCAGGAATGCGCCCCAACCCGAGATGTCTTTCTTGGTTGTGTAGCCGTAGAGCGACAGACCCGCGAATGCGATCGCGGTCACGAGGAAGATCTGCGCGATGGACATGCCGGTGAAGGCCACGAAAATCCAAGCAAGGCTCAGGCCCATGACGGACGCGAACGCGTAGAAGAACAGTTGTGCACCAGCGGCCGACAGTTTGTTGATCATCGCGCTCATGGTGAATACCATGATCAGCGGTGCGAACATCACGATCCAGCCAAGGATGTTCGGCTGAAGCGTTGCAGGATCGCGGAAGACCGCAAGCAGGTCGGGGCTTGTGCCCACGGCCCAAGCGACAGCGAAGGTGAGCAGCATGCCGATCGACATGGTGCCGTACACCTTACTCATATGCGCGCGCAGACCCTCATCAATCTGGGCGGCTCGGGCGCCAGCAACGCCGGTCGTCCGGATTGTGTTATACTCAGCCATTCATCCCTCCGAAATAAAATGGATGCCCACCGCACCTGCGGGGGCAGATGTTCAGAATATCGGGGCTTCGGGGGGATATTTCAAGCAGTCCGACACATTCTTACTGCCAAAAAATGCATGGCATATACATTTTTAAGCAATCTTGTGCGCCGGACTGCCTGTGATCACTTCGTCCATGAGGCCGGCGCGTCCCAAAGGGGGCGGTTTGCCTCGGCTTCGGCGGTGCGACGATCCAGACCGATATCGTCCAGAAGATGCGCATCAAGCGACGCCAGACGGGCACGGCTGCGGTGCAGCGCCATGGCGCTCGAGATACGGGCCATCAGGCTGCGGCGGGGGGCGGTCAAAGCGGCGTGGCTCAAACCGGTGTTCATCAAGCTTTGCATGTCTAATACCTTTTGTTTCGTGATGATTGGGACGCCAACCATCGTATTGCCTGATGTATATGGCCCTGCTATTATCATTTGTGAAACGAATGTTATTGAACTCAATCATCATGGATCGTGATGCATGCGAAACCTCGACATCACCACGCTCCGCTCGTTCATCGCGGTCGCCGACGCGGGTGGCGTGACCCGGGCGGCGTCTTTTCTGAACCTGACGCAATCGGCGGTGTCGATGCAGATCAAACGGCTTGAGGAAAGCCTTGATCTGACCCTGCTCGACCGACAGGGACGCGGTGTCGCGCTCACATCCGCGGGAGAGCAACTTTTGACCTACGCCCGGCGCATCGTCGATCTGAACGACGAGGTTTACGGCAAACTGACAAATACGGTGTGGGAAGGGGAAATCATCCTCGGGGTGCCGCATGACATCATATACCCCGCCATTCCCAATGTGATGAAAGCGATGCAGCGTGATTTTCCCCGGGTGAAAGTGCAGTTGCACAGTTCTTATTCCAGCGACCTGAGGGAACGGTTTGCGCGGGGAGAGGTGGATGTGATCCTGACCACCGAAACCAAGCCCGACGGTGCCGCCGAGATCCTGATGAAAGTCCCGCTGCGCTGGTATGGCGCACCTGGTGGGCAGGCGTGGAAAGTGTCCCCCCTGCCCGTTGCGTTCTGCAATCATTGCTCGTTCCGGCCCGTGGCGCTGAACACATTGGAAAAAAGCGGTGAGAAATGGGATCTTGTGCTGTCCTCGGACAGCGACCGCGCCATCGACGTGGCGGTGAGCGCCGATCTGGCGGTGACTTCGGTGCTCGAAGGTCACGAGCCACCGCAGTTCGAAGCGATCCCGGCCAGCGCGAATCTGCCAGATCTTGGATACCAATCGGTGGCGCTCTATCGCGGAACGGCCCGGCCGCAGATCATCGAGCCGCTGTGCGATCTTTTGCGGCGGGAATTTGCGGCGATTTCGGGCGTGGACCTGCGCGCGGCAGAGTAAGGCTTTTTGAAGGGCCTTGGACGCGGTTTCGAAACCGCGGCCAAGCGCTATCAGGCGATGGTGACAACAACCTTGCCAGTGGACGCACGGCTGCGCAAAAGTTCCAGCCCTTCGTTGGCCGCATCAAGCGCAAGAACGTGGCTCACATGCGGCGTCAACCGACCCGCACAATACCACTCCATCAAGGTCGCCAGGCTATCGGTCACCACTTTGGGCCGGAATTGCAGATATCCGCCCCAATACACTCCCAGAACCGACAGGTTCTTGACGAGCAGGTGGTTCGACTTGATCTGTGGCACGTCTCCGCTGGCAAATCCAATCGGCAAAAGCCGCGCCTCTGGTTTGCAGGATCGGAAGGCCGCCATAAACTGTTCGCCCCCGACCGGATCATAGACCACGTCGGCAGCGCCCAAGGATTTCATTTCAGCCCGAATGTCCTGCGTTTCAGCATCGATCAAGTGATCCGCCCCAGCCGCCTTGGCCGCCTCAAGCTTGGCCGCGCCGCGCGCGCAAGCCACGACGTTAGCTCCCATCAACTTGCCGATTTCGACCGCCGTTAGTCCAACGCCCCCAGCAGCCCCCAGCACCAGCAATGTCTCGCCCGGCTGCAACCGCGCCCGGTGGTCGAGCGCCACATGACTGGTGCCATACGCAATTTGAAACGCCGCCGCATCGACCATGGACATCGCATCCGGCAGCTGCACCGCCCGGCGCGCATCAAAACAGCCGTATTCGGCAAGCCCGCCCTGTCCCCCGAACACCGCGACACGGTCACCCAAAGCGAATCCCTCGACCTCTGCGCCCAGGGCATCGACGGTGCCAGACACCTCCATACCAAGCGTGAATGGCAACTCTGGCGTGTCCTGATAGGTGCCTTTGACCATCAGAAGATCAGCGAAATTCAACCCACAGGCGTGGATTCGCACCCGAATCTCACCTGCTGCGGGTTCCGGCATGACCACATCGTGGATTTTCGGTGCGGTATCGTGATTGTGGACCTGAAACGCCTTCAAAGCGGGCTCCCAAATTAAATTTTCACGATATGACTTTGGCTTACGCGCACGTCACTGTCACGCGGCCAACAGAGTGTTTGCGTTAACACGACCACAAAAACCTGCGAGTTATTGAAATGGGTGAATGTTTTTCGGAAGGCGCAGACCAATTTTCTTGCCCTCATACCTGTCATACTATAGCTTCCGGCCATCAATAAACGGATAGGTTGTTCTGCTTAAGCCTTGCGAAAGCACCTTTGCCTATCTTCCTGTCCGAAACAAAAAGACGAAGCAAAGTTTGGCGAAAGGGAGCAAGATGGCACATCCTGTTGACGTCCATGTGGGTAAGCGGGTTCGGCATCGGCGCTGGCTGGTCGGGATGACCCAGCAGCAACTGGCTGAAAAAGTCGGGATCAAATTCCAGCAGATCCAGAAATACGAAACCGGCGCAAATCGCGTCAGCGCGTCCCGCCTCTGGGATATTGCAGATGCATTGGACGTGCCGGTAGCCTTCTTCTTCGAAGGCATCGAAGACGCCGAGAAGAAAGAGACGCAAACAGTCGGCGCCGAAGCGATCCCGGCAGATCTTTTGGGTGACAAGGAAGCACTGGATCTGATCCGGTCTTACTATTCGATCCCCGAAAACCAACGTCGTCGCCTGTTCGAACTGGCGCGCGTGTTGTCAGACGTTGCTTGAGCAGCAAAGCCGCCTGAGGTAGCCCTTGTCGGGCTGCTTGCAGGAGGCACTTCATGACAAAATTCACTTCGGACGATGCCGCTGACCTTTGGTCAGTGGCCGAACGCATGGCAGAGGCCGCCCGTGCGGCGATCTTGCCACATTTTCGTTCTGTTGGACTTACCGCCGACAACAAGCTGGCAGGCGGGTTTGATCCCGTCACCATCGCCGACCGCGCGGCGGAAACCGCAATGCGCGATGTGCTGGCCGATCTGCGTCCCGATGACGGCATTCTGGGTGAAGAACATGGCAGCGTCGCAGGCACCAGTGGCCTCACATGGGTGCTTGATCCGATCGATGGAACACGGTCTTTCATCAGTGGGACCCCAACATGGGGCGTGCTGATCGCACTTTCCGATGACACCGGCCCAGTCATGGGCATGATCGACCAACCCTATGTCGGGGAACGGTTCATGGGCGGGCTTGGTCGCTGTAACTGGACAGGTCCCGGGCGCAGCGACACACTTGGCACCAAATCGACCACCGATCTGTCCCAAGCCATCCTGTTCTCGACCTTTCCCGAGATCGGCACAGATGCCCAACGTCAGGCGTTCCAGCGCGTCACCCCCACGGTCAAGCTGACCCGCTATGGCTGCGATTGCTACGCCTATGCACTTCTGGCGGCCGGGCAGATCGATCTGGTGATCGAAGCAGGGCTCAACGCCTATGACATTCAGGCGCCGATCGCCGTGATCGAAGCGGCAGGCGGCGTCGTCACGCAATGGGACGGGTCTCCAGCCCATGACGGCGGCACTGCGCTGGCGGCCGCAACGCCAGAGCTGCACGCAGCGGCCTTGGCGCTTCTCAATGGCTGACAAACGCGGCTTTTGGCGTTACACCTGATCCCGCCCGGGCGAGTCCTTCCGCTCCTTTTCTGTCGCCCCGGCGGGTTATCCACACCGAAAAGGGCACATTTTGTGTGGAGGGAACGGCATGGCCATCCTGATCAAGAACGCAACCACCGTCGTCACAATGGACGCCACCCTGTCGGAACTGGCGCAGGCGGACATTCGTGTCGAAAACGGTGTCATCACCGACATTGGCACAGGATTGACGGGTGCCGAGGATACCATCGACGCCACAGGCTGCGTCGTGACACCGGGGCTGGTGAACACACACCACCACCTCTACCAGACGCTGACCCGCGCGGTGCCCGGTGGGCAGGATGCGCTGCTCTTTGGGTGGTTGCAGACGCTCTATCCGATTTGGTCGCGCTTTGGCCCCGAAGAGATGTTCACCTCGGCCCAGATCGGGCTGGCCGAACTGGCGTTGTCGGGCTGTACGCTCACCTCGGATCACCTGTACCTCTATCCCAATGGCGCGCGGCTGGATGATACCATTGCCGCCGCCCAAGAGATCGGGATGCGCTTTCATCCCACACGTGGCGCGATGAGCATTGGCGAAAGCGATGGCGGTTTGCCGCCAGATGCTTTGGTCGAAGATGAGGCGGCGATCCTCGAAGATTGTATCCGTGTGATCGACGCCCATCACAACCCGCGCGAAGGCGCCATGGTGCGGGTGGGTGTTGCCCCCTGCTCGCCCTTTTCGGTCAGTCGCGACCTGATGCGCGACGCGGCCCTTCTGGCCCGCGACAAGGGGGTGATGCTGCACACCCATTTGGCCGAAAATGACGAGGACATCGCCTATTCCCTTGAAAAGTTCGGCTGCTGCCCCGGCCAATACGCCGAAGACCTTGGCTGGACGGGCCCCGATGTCTGGCACGCACATTGCGTCAAACTCGACGGGAAAGAAATCGACCTCTTCGCCAAATCCCGCACCGGGGTGGCGCACTGCCCCTGTTCCAACTGCCGCCTTGGATCAGGCATCGCGCCGGTCCGTGCGATGCGCGACGCAGGCGTGCCGGTGGGTTTAGGAGTCGACGGATCGGCCAGCAATGACGCGGGCAATCTGGCGGCAGAGGCGCGGCAGGCCATGTTGCTGCAACGGGTCGCCAATGGCGCAAACGCCATGAGCGCGCGGGAAGCGCTTTTCATCGCCACCCGTGGCGGGGCCGAGGTTCTGGGTCGCCCCGATTGTGGCCAGATCGCCCTTGGCAAACGTGCCGATATCGCCATCTGGGATGTGACCAGCGTTGAGAGCGCCGGAAGCTGGGACCCGGCAGCGCTTCTCATGGCGGGGCCAACGCAGGTGAAGCACCTTCTGGTCGAGGGTCGCCAGATCGTGCGCGACGGGCATGTGACCACCATTGATCTGCCGCTCGTGGTTGAACGGCAGAACGCATTGGCGCGCGCGCTGATGGGGTGAGCCCCCAAAGCTTTTCGAAAAGCTTTGCCAGATGCGTCGAAGCATCTGGCACCCAGCGCATGATTTGTTAGTGTCGCTGCAAACCTATGCAGACCAAGGGACCGCGCCGATGACACGCATCAAGACCACCCATGTCGGATCGCTGCCGCGCACGCAGAAGGTGGTGGATTTCATCTTCGCCCGCGAAAACCGTCAGGACTATGACAGCACCGCGTTTGACGCAGCGATGACCGAGGCCGCCAGCAATACCGTGCGTAGGCAGGTCGAGGCGGGCATCGACATCGTATCAGACGGCGAGACCTCCAAGATCAGCTACGCCACCTACGTGAAAGACCGCTACACTGGGTTTGACGGCGACAGCCCACGCAATGCACCAGCGGATCTGAAGCTCTACCCGACTTTCCTTGAACGGCTGAAAGATGATGGCGGCACACCGAAATACGCGCGCCCCATGTGTGTGGGTGAGGTCACATCAAAGGGTCAGGGCGAGTTGGAAACTGACATTGCCAACCTGAAGGCCGGGATGGCGGCACACGGCGCGACCGAGGCGTTCATGAACGCCGCCTCCCCCGGTGTGATCTCGCTCTTCCTGCAAAACGATTTCTACCCCACCCGCGATGCTTATTTGGCTGCTTTGGCGGATGCGATGCGGGATGAGTATCGCACCATTGTGGACAGCGGGCTGATGCTACAGCTTGACTGCCCCGATCTGGCTCTCTCGCGGCACATGATCTTCACCGATCTGAGCGATGCCGAATTCGTCAAGATCGCCGATGCCCATGTGGAGGCGATGAACCATGCGCTCGATGGGATCGACCCTGCCCGCGTGCGGGTGCATATTTGCTGGGGCAATTACGAAGGCCCACATGTCTGCGACATCGACATGGACACCGTGTTCCCAACCCTGATGAAAGTGCGCGCAGGACAAGTGCTTTTCGAGACTTCGAACCCGCGTCACGCCCATGAATGGACTGTGTTTCGCGACCGGAAGGCGGAGATCCCCGAGGACATGGTGCTGGTGCCCGGTGTGATCGATTCGACCACCAACTTCGTCGAGCACCCCGAAGTGGTGGCCCAGCGGATCGAACGTTTTGCCGACATCGTCGGTGCGGACCGCGTGATCGCAGGCAGCGATTGCGGATTCGGGACATTTGCGGGGTTTGGCGCGGTGGACCCCGAGATTGCCTATGCCAAGCTTGAAACATTGGCCAAGGGCGCCGCACTTGCGTCTGCGCGTCTCTAAGCCATGATAGAACCCGTCGTCTTTCTGCCCGGCATGATGTGCGACGCGCGGCTTTATGAGCCGCAAATCAGGGCGTTTTCCGCCACCCATCCAGTGATGGTCGCGCCGATCACGCATGGTCAGCGGATCGAGGAGATCGCGTCGGCCATCCTGCCGCTTCTGCCGCCTAAATTCGCGCTGGCCGGTCTGAGCATGGGGGGCATCGTGGCGATGGAGATCCTGCGCCGCGCCCCCGAACGCGTGACCCGCATCGCGTTGATGGACACCAATTGCCTTGCCGAAACGCCCCCTATTGCCGCCAACCGCGAACCGCAGATCGTCAAGGTGAAGTCGGGCAAGCTGACCGAGGTGATGCGCGACGAGTTGAAACCCAATTACCTTGCCCCCAGCCCCCGCCGCCCCGCCGTGCTGCAAACGGTGATGGACATGGCACACACATTGGGACCCGAGGTGTTCATCGCCCAGTCCCGCGCCCTGCAGCGCCGCCGCGACCAGCAATCGACCCTGCGCAAGATCCGCCAACCCGCGTTGGTACTGTGCGGTGCGCATGATGCGCTGTGTCCCGTCAAGCGTCATACCTTTATGGCCGAACTGATCCCGCATGCGCGGCTGGTGGTGCTCGAGGACGCCGGACACCTGCCGACGCTGGAAACCCCGGACGAGACCAATGACGCGCTCTGGGAATGGCTGCACCAGCCTTACGTTCTGCGTTAACGCATCGGATCGGCACATGCCGATCCGATATATTGGGGGGCCAGCCCCCCAAACCCCCCGACATATTTCAGAAAAGAAGAAGAACTGACTGTGGCGCGGTCGCATGGTGATTGACCGCACCAGGCACTTGCCCTACCCCACGTCTCGCGCGGAGGGCCGGATGGCCGCCCCTATATGGGGAGGAAAGTCCGGACTCCCTGAAGCAATGGTGCCGGGTAACGCCCGGGCAGGGCAACCTGACGGAAAGCGCCACAGAGAACAGACCGCCCCGATTTTGGTCAGGGTAAGGGTGAAACGGTGGGGTAAGAGCCCACCGGGGGGCTGGCAACAGTCCCCGCATGGCAAGCCCCACCGGGAGCAATGCCGAATAGGGGGATCGCGCCGCGTGTCGGCAGGGTCGCTTCAGCCCAGATCCCCGGGTTGGCAGCACGAGGCCGATGGCAACATCGGTCCCAGAGGAATGGTCATCTATCCTTGGGGCAACCCAAGGGGGACAGAATCCGGCTTACAGGCCCTCCGCGCGTTTTTTGTGGCCGTTTTGACGACGAAGTCCCGCAAGAAGGGTTGACTCACCCGTGCGCGCGGGTAGAAGGCAGCCTTCATACTGGAATTCACGGGCATCCTTTGCCCGGTGCAGGAGACGACCCATGGCGAAGCCGACCACAATCAAAATCCGCCTGAACTCGTCTGCGGGAACGGGTCATTTCTATGTGACCAAGAAAAACGCGCGGACGATGACGGAAAAGATGTCTGTTCGGAAGTACGACCCCGTCGCGCGCAAGCACGTCGAGTACAAAGAAGGCAAAATCAAGTAAGTCTTCCATTCACACGGACAGTGAAGAAAAGCCGCGCCGGGGCAACCCGGGCGCGGTTTTTTTATGCTCGTAGCCCTCAAAGAGGGAGAAGTCCGACAGACTCAGGGCAAAAGCACTTGTATCCCAAGACATGGGAACAAACCGAAAATTTCTTTTTCCAAGAGAACACGAGCTATGGAACACATTTTGGCTTTGGGGTTTGGAGTGCCAGCTCTTACCGCATTTACATTCATTATCGCAGGTCGTTCGATCTCGATTCCGCAGTCCGTTTTTGTTGTAGTTGGATCAATACTTGTTTTTTTGGGCTTTGCTCTTGGAAGTCTGGCGGCCTTGTTTCGCGGGGCGTTGATACCGGGTGAGTATTCGGGATGGTCCACGTCAGCCATATTGCTGGATCAGCTTTATATCAGCGGAGCGGTTGGTGGCGGAGCCATACTTTTCGGCTCCTTACTCATTTTATTTCGAAAAAGACTGTCGAGCTGAGCAAGTCAAAATCCTTTGCAAGCCACATGTCAGCCTTTTCTCTCCCCCATCACCCAAACCCCGGACACTGCGCGGTCATCGCCCATCATAATTGTCGGGAACACCGCCTCCCAGATGTCTCCAGCCCGTGCGCTGCGTTGCGCGATGGCGGGGGTTGATCCCAGATCAAGCGTGATGAAATCCGCCTCAGACCCCGGTGCCAAAGTCCCCACCCGGTCCGCGATCCGCAGCGCACGCGCCGACCCTTCGGTTGCCAGCCACAGCAAGGCCGACGGATGCAACGCCACACCGCGCAATTGCGCCACCTCGTAGGCCGCCGCCATCGTGCGTAGCATTGAAAAAGACGACCCGCCGCCGGTATCCGTTGCCAGCCCGACGCGCTGACCCTCGGCCACGAGCCCGGCCATGTCGAACAACCCCGACCCGATGAAGGTGTTTGAGGTTGGGCAATGCACCAGAGCCGCGCCAACCTCGCGCAGGCGGTCGCGTTCGCGGGGTTCCAGATGGATCGCGTGGCCGAAGAGGCCGTTTGCCCCCAGCAGGCCATGCGCTTCGTAGGTGTCCAGATAATCCCGTGCCTCGGGGTAGAGTCCGCGTACCCAGGCGATCTCGTCGGTCTGTTCGCTTAGATGCGTTTGCATCAGGCAATCAGGGTGTTCGGCCCACAATGCGCCCAGCGCGGACAATTGCTCGGGCGTCGAGGTGGGCGAGAATCGTGGTGTGACGACGTAGGACGCCCTGCCCTGCCCGTGCCACCGTTCCAGCAGCGCCTTGCTGTCGTCATAGGCTGATTGCGCGGTATCCAGCAGACCGTCGGGCGCATTGCGGTCCATGCAGGTCTTGCCACCCAGCACTCGCATGCCCCGCGCGGCGGCGGCGGTGAAATAGGCGTCCACGCTTTCAGGATGGATCGTGCAATAGCTGCACATGGTCGTGGTGCCGTGCGACAGGGCCAGATCCATATACCGGCCTGCAATTTCGGCGGCATAGTCCGGATCGCCGAACCGCATCTCCTCGGGGAAGGTATAGGTGTTGAGCCAGTCGATCAGCCGCTTGCCCCAGCTCGCGATCATTGCGGTCTGCGGATAATGCACATGCGCGTCGATGAAACCCGGAAGGATCAGTGCCTGCCCATGATCCTCAACCGCAGCCTGCGGATAGTCGCGCCGCAGGTCGTCCGCCGTGCCGCGCGCCACCACATGCCCCCCCTGCACCGCGATCGCGCCGCGCGAGTCGTGATGGGCGGCGTCCGGCCCGTCGATCATGGGATCGCTGCTGAACCAGAGCGTCTGGCCAAGGTGAAGCGTGATATCTGACATGGAATGCCCTTTTTGACACTGGCTGCGTGAACCTATCTCTAGATACAGAGTTGGTAAATCACGCGGACGCTCTGTTTTCTCCCGAGCCGATTGCGTAAAGGTGACACAAAGCGCACAGCGAGGGGGCAAGATGAGCGACGATCCAACCATCGAGGCACCCGAGGTCGAAGACACCGAAGACGCCTACAGCCTTGGTCGCAAGGCCGTGGCGCAAATCCTGTTTGCCGTAGACCGGGACGACCGTGAAGAGCTTGTCGCGCTGATGGAGCCGTTGCACCCGGCTGACATCGCCGACCTTCTGGAACAGATCAACGCCTTCGACCGAATGCGTCTGATCAAGCTCTACGACAAGGAGTTCGACGGCGACATCCTGTCGGAACTCGACGAATCCATTCGGGAAGAGGTCATTGGCCTGCTGTCGCCGGAAGTTCTGGCCGACGCCGTCCGCGATCTTGAAAGCGACGACGTTGTCGACCTTCTCGAGGATCTTGAACAAGGACAGCAAGACGCGATCCTTGACGCGCTCGAAGACAGTGACCGCGTCGCGGTTCAGCAATCGCTCACCTATCCGGAATATTCCGCCGGACGCCTGATGCAGCGTGAAGTGGTGATGGCTCCCGAACACTGGAATGTCGGAGAAGCTATTGATTACTTGCGCAATTCTGACTATCTGCCCGATCAATTCTACCACATTGTGCTGGTTGATCCGCGCCTGCGCCCGGTGGGCAATGTCACGCTGGGCAAGCTGATGGGATCGCGCCGCGAGGTGATGTTGCAATCACTGGTCGAGGACACCTTCCACGTGATCCCGGTCGCGCAATACGAAGGCGAAGTCGCCTATGCGTTCAACCAGTATCACCTGATCTCGGCCCCGGTGGTCGATGAGAACGAGCGGTTGGTGGGTGTCATCACCATCGACGACGCCATGGCGGTGCTGGACGAAGAGCACGAAGAAGACGTGCTGCGTCTGGCGGGTGTGGACAGTGAAAGTTCGCTCTCGGACCGCGTGCGCGAAACCACCAAGCGGCGGTTTCCATGGCTGTTGGTCAACCTGATCACGTCGATCCTCGCCAGCCTCGTCATCGCGCAGTTCGAAAACGCGATCGCCACCATCGTCGCCTTGGCGGTGCTGATGCCCATCGTCGCCTCGATGGGGGGCAACGCCGGGACGCAGTCGCTCACCGTTGCGGTGCGGGCGCTGGCGACCAAAGACCTGACCGGATCAAACGTCTGGCGGGTGATCCGACGCGAGGTCATCGTGGGGTTGATCAACGGAATTGCCTTTGCCGTGATCATGGGAATCGTCGGCTATGTCTGGTTTGGCTCGCTCGCGCTGGGGGGCGTGATTGCGGCGGCAATGGTGATCAACCTTGTCGTGGCCGGGCTTGCAGGCACGGCGATCCCCATCGTGCTGGAAAAACTTGGTATTGACCCGGCGCTGGCCTCGGGGGCCTTTGTCACCACGGTCACGGACGTGGTCGGCTTCTTTGCTTTCCTCGGCCTCGCCGTGCTGGTGCTGCTGTGACATTGGACGCGCGCAAGGCTGCCGCGCGCAAAGCCGCCTTTGCCCGCCGTAAGGCCGCGCACGAGGCGGGGCATCGCGGTGCAGCTGGCCATCTGAGCGAAGTGCTCGCTGGCTATCGCGGTGTGCCGGTGTCGGGCTACCTGCCGATTCGAACCGAGATCGACCCCCTGCCCGCCATGGCCGAAGCCGCAGCACATGGGCCGGTGGGCGTGCCAGTGATCCGCGCCGCCGGAGCACCCTTGGTGTTCTCGCAATGGGAGCCTGACTGCGCTTTGGTCGATGGCCCATTTGGCGCGTCCGTGCCTGCCGTAGAACGGCTGATCACCCCCGAAGTGCTGATCGTGCCACTGGTCGCGTTCTCCCGGTCAGGCGGACGGCTGGGCTATGGCGGCGGGTTCTATGACCGCACACTGGAAGGTCTGCGCACTCAACGCGCCACTCTGGCGATCGGCTTTGCCTACGCCGCGCAAGAGGCCGATGACCTGCCGCTGGAGCCAACAGACCAACCGCTCGACATGATCGTGACCGAGCGGGAGGTCATCGAGATCGCGCGGTCGGTCTGACTGCTGATGGGTTGCGGTTGTGTCTGGTGTGCGGACAAAACTGCCGTTTGCAATACTAAGCTCATAAAGTCACAGGTTGCCAAAACACCGTCGCATCTCGCCTCCCAGTTCGAAGGCCATTTCTTTGGGTGACTTCCCAAATTCAGATTTCGCCGCCGGATTTGCACCAGATTTCAAGAGCGCCTTGACAACAACAATGTTTCCTCGGCCTACGGCGACATGAAGCGGCGTCTCTGACATGTCTCCAACGGCGTTCAAGTCGGCACCCGCCTCGATAAGTAACAATGCTCCGTACGTATTCTCTCGCCAAAGCATCACATGCAATGGGGTATCACCATCGGAGTCTCTGCTGTCTATGTGAACTGGAGCTTCACCCATTTCAGCGGGGAACAGGGTTTCGGAACATGACAAGAGGAGTTGATCCAAAGTCTCTCTGGATTTGAGTTTCTTAGACATTCTGCCTCGGATCAAATTCTTTCTCAGTGCTCCGCTAACACAGTTGAATTCCCCGTCGCTAGGCTCAGGACCCATTGATTTCGGAACAGCGGCGTGATTCACGGTTCGAAAAACGAGCTGTGAACATGTCTGATCTTTTCTGGCTGAGCGATGCGCAGATGGCGCGTCTTGAGCCTTTCTTCCCCAAGTCCCACGGCAAGCCCCGCGTTGATGATCGACGTGTTTTGAGCGGGATTATCTTCATCAATCGCAATGGTTTACGGTGGCGCGATGCCCCTGCTGCCTATGGGCCGCATAAGACGCTGTACAACCGTTGGAAACGGTGGAGCGACAAGGGCATCTTCGCGCGGATGATGGCCGGTCTGGCCGCCGAGCACGTCGAGGCGAAGACTGTTATGATCGACGCCACTTACCTGAAGGCCCACCGAACAGCGACCAGCATGGGCGTGAAAAAGGGGGGCGTGGACGCCTGATTGGTCGGACCAAGGGAGGCATGAACACCAAATTGCATGCCATCTGCGACAGCCAGGGCCGGCCCCTTAACCTGTTCGTCACGGCGGGCCAGGTCAGCGACTACATCGGCGCACGGGCATTGTTGAGCAGTCTGCCGGATGTCGACTGGCTGCTCGGGGACCGCGGATACGACGCCGACTGGTTCAGAGAAGCGTTGAAAGACAAAGGGATACGCGCCTGCATCCCAAGCCGAAAGCAGCGCAAGAAATCCGTCAAGTACGACAAGCGCCGATACAAACGGCGCAACCGGATCGAGATCATGTTCGGCAGGCTGAAGGATTGGCGGCGTGTGGCGACACGATACGACAGGTGTCCGAAAGTGTTCCTATCAGCCATCGCGCTTGCTGCACTCGTCATTTACTGGCTATGAGTCCTGACCCTAACAAAAATATCAATTCAGTCTGGGCTCACTTATGCCATTCGCCGCACATATGCGCACCAGTTGCTGTACAGACCTATCCACCAGCGAGGTCTCATTCAGGCCTCCGCCGACTAATCAGCCCTCGAAGCGGCTTTTCCGCAAGACATCACCCCGCACGCGGCCCGTTGTAATCGGCGTCTGACACGTGCTCCTGCCAGTCCGCCGTCTTGCCTTCCACTGCGGTCTGCACTGCCAGATGGGTCATGGCACAATCCGGCGACGCGCCGTGCCAGTGCCGTTCGCCCGGCGCGAACCAAACCGTATCTCCCGGGCGCAGCACTTGCACCGGCTGGCCTTCTGACCCAGCCAAACCCAGCCCGGAAACGATGTGCAAAGACTGACCCGCTGGGTGCGTGTGCCATGCGGTCCGTGCACCGGGCTCGAATGTCACCATCAGGATCTTGACAGCGGATTCGTCGTCGCCTGAGACAACCGGGTCCATCCGGACGGTCCCGGTGAAATAATCGGGGCTTGGCGCTTGCGATGGCCGGTCTCCGGCACGGTGGATTTTCATGGTGGGCTCCTCTCTATGTGTTTGGCTGAGATAACGCGGCGGCGTCGAATGGAAAGCGTCGCGGTGTGACCCGAGGCACGGCTGTGTCTTACCGATCCCCCGGTGCGATGCCACGCAGACGCAGGCTCAGGTCTTCGACCTCTTCCGCCGTCCAGCGCGAAAGCACACGCGTGGTGCTAGCAGGCTGATGGCCCAGCCCAAGCGTCTTGCCTGCGCGATGCGCGCCCTTGGGCCGGATCGGACGCTGGGAAAAGCCACCGCCACAGGTGGCGCAGACACTGTGCAGAACGCTCTCAACGCACTGGGCGCAATAAGTGCACTCATAGGAACAGATGCGCGCGTCTTCGGCGTCAGGCGGCAAATCCTTGTCGCACCATTCGCAATTCGGTCGAAGTTCCAGCATGGCAGCCCCGGCAAGAAAGATCGGATACCGGATCAAAACCTCTCTTGCCAGCAAACTGCAAGCACCGCGATCACGCGATGCCGGTTTTCAACCATGCTTCGGCCTCGTCACGCTCGTCCAAATCGAACGCCTTGATGTCGAAACCTGGGATCAACGCACCTTCGATCTCGGCCGCAGTGCGCAGCCACGACGTATCACTAAGAACGGCGCACCGATCGAACCGACCCAGCAGGCCAAACAGCTTGGGCAAACGCGCCATCTCGGCTGCAATCGCCCCAAGATCGGGAAAGGCGAACGACGTAACCGTATAGAGCATCGTGCCCTTGTTCACATCTTGCGACTGTTCAAGAAGATCATCGAGACCCTTGGCCATTTCGTCAGACGAAATCTTGCCGGACAGGTCAACATCGACGCGGTTCGCTTCGGGTTTGGTGATTGTCAGCATAGTCCCCTCCATTGGCTGGACCTAGACTCCACACCAAAAGACGCGATTACGCCATGATTCAAATCAACCTAGGCAAGAAATCGCTGCATAAAAACGGCTGGAAATGTGATCCCCGGACGCAGGTCGATGTCGATCCGGTTCGCTCCGGGTTTAGTCATCGTCAGCATGATCCCCTCCTTTTGACGCGTTCAGCGGGTCAAGTATGTGGAGCCCCTTCGATTTCGCCACCGATAGCTTTAAACAGTCGGTTTTACCCCTATATGGCGTTGTTGCATTACCCCGGCCTGAGGCGTGACGTCCCCTTACCCCGCTGACGTTATGCCACGCGGACGATCTCGGCGGTGCCGAGGGCGTTGAAGCGGTTCATGAGGGCGATGCGGATGTGGATTTCGGCGGTCTGTCGGTCGGGGTCTCTTGCCATGATACGCTCGCCGAAGGATTTCAGGCAGCGCATCTTCGCCTCGATCCGGTTGCGGGCGTGGTATCCGGTCCAGCGTTTCCAGAACGCCCGCCCGTAGTATCGCGTCGCGCGCAGGGTGTCGTTGCGGGCGCGTGCAGCCGGGCAGTCTTCTTTCCAGAGACGTCCGTTCTTTCGGATCGGGATGATCGGAACGGCGTCGCGTTCGATGATGGCCTTGTGGCAGCGGCGTGTGTCGTAGGCGCCGTCGGCGGTGACCGTGCCTATCTGCTCACCTGCCGGGATCTGGCCGAGCAGGTCGGGCAGCACGGGGCTGTCGCCGTCGCGGCTGGGGGTGAACTCGACTGCCCGGATGTCCGAGGTGGTGGTGTCCATGGCCAGATGGACTTTGCGCCATTGGCGTCGGCCTTGCACCCCGTGCTTGCGGGCCTGCCATTCGCCATCGCCGAGGAACTTGATCCCGGTGCTGTCGACCAGCAGGTTCAGCGGGCCGTCCGCACGGCGATACGGGACCTGGACGGCCAAGGTCTTTTGCCTGCGGCACAGCGTGGAAAAGTCCGGCACGGGCCAGTCCAGGCCGGCCAGTCGCAGCAGGCTGGCCACCATTCCGGCGGTCTGGCGCAACGGCAACTTGAACAGGACTTTGATCGATAAGCAGAACTGTATGGCCGCATCGGAAAACACCGCCGGACGTCCGGGTCGACTGTCACGCGGCGCGCGCCAGGTCATGTCCTTGTCGACCCAGATGAGCAGAGACCCCCGCTTCCTGAGTGACGCGTTGTAGCTGGACCAGTTCGTCGTGCGATAGCGGGCGGGAGATGGCTTGCTCATGCACCGCGTCTAACGCCATGGATTCGCGAAGTGAATCCTTCGTCGTCAGACTTTTGCAACAATGCCCCCCTATATGAAAAGCGACTTATGGCTCAACTTACTGTTTATGAAGATTTATATATTCGTAGTGGAGGAGAACCTTTGTGATCTTGTCGACATGGCATTGAGGATCTTGGTCGGCTCTGGCGCAGACTGTCCTCCATTCCTGCGCGAAAAGATTGCGGATCAACTTGGGATGATCTTCTTCCAGTAGCTCTAATCTCGATATCCACCATGGCAAGCTATCGCGATAGCACGTCTGGCGGCTTTCTTCTCCAATCTGGACAATGCAATATGCAATATGCTCGTAGTAGCAGTTGGTTTTTGCAGCAAAGTCTTTGGGAGAAATTTTCAAACAAGTGTCTACTTGTGAATGGATCCAAGTGCCGGGCTTTCCAATTTTGAAATCATTGTTTTCCGACGTTTCTGCTGCATGGGGTGCAAGAAATGAAATCGCCGCGGAAACAACCTTTAATGACGTTTTGGCCGATTTAATCTTAACCATTCTCTTCCTTCCCTTTGCAGTGCTTTTGTCTGCCTTCTGACCCTCGTCAGCATGGCTTAAGATGCAATCGCATCGAAAGCCTTTTACAGCCCTGACGCAACAGGTCTTGCCGTCCGAAGAGGATCATGTCGAAACGCTTCGTTCAGATCAGCCGTTTTGTCATCACCACCGCAGGAAACTCGATTCCCGGCCGCAGCGGGATGTCGATTTCGCCCTGCGCCACAAACCCCACGAATTCGTAGAACGGCACTGCCGTCCGAGTACTTTGGCAATGCAGCTGCATCATCCCGCAGGCGTGGGCATGCAGGATGATATGTTCGATCAACCGCCGCCCGATTCCTTCACGGATGCGCCGATGATCGGTCACCATATGGCGGATATGCCCGATGCCACGCGTCCCCGGCTTGCCGCCCGGCGCCTGCATTGTCCACCCGCCCGCGCCGACAATATCGTCACCGTCGCAGATCACGAAAAATGTCCCCGTTGCGATCAGCGCGGGCTGCGCCTTCGAGATCAAAGGCACCGCCGTCACCAACACCGAAGGCGGGTAATCCGGCTCGAGCAAGATCCTGTAGCTTTGACCGAACAGCCGATCAAGCGCATCCGTGTCCGACGGCTCTGCCGGGCGCAGGGTCAGGGTATCTGTGGTCATCTGGGCCTCTGCAAATATGTCTTGCACGGAACCTAGTGCCAGACATCCACGCGGCCAGACTAGGCCGCGTTCCAGGTTGGTCCAGCCGGATCGTCGGTCGACCGCACCCGGTACATCGACGCCTCTCCGGTCATGGCAGGCGTCACGCTATGGGCCAGACCGGGGGGCACCGCGACCGTGTCACCGGGGTTCAGCGCTGTGGTCCCACCATCCCAGCTCAGCCGCCAATGCCCGCGCATAGGCATCAGAACCTCGTGGCTGGCAACGGTATACATGGCCTCAGGGATCGACCCGCGTGTGATGAAATCCACATCAAAGCCCGGACGATCCCGCAGCCGCCCCTCCGGCCCGATCACCTTGGCAGGTTGCCGATCTGCCAGCGCCATCAGATCCCAATACCGCGCGACATATCCGGGAACGACATCTGCCGTTGTCGGTTCCGGAAACGCCTTCAACTCCTCATCCGTCAGCAAAGGCATCGGCTTCACGCCGTCCGGCAAAGCATGCCCCTTCTTGCTATCATAAAGCTTGCCGTTCTCGCCCAGCACCAGCCCGTGATCCTTGGCATCCTCGATCACCTGAGGCGCCCAGATCACCCCACCCCCAGCATCGTCGCCGCCAAGGATCGCCATGATCATCCCGTAATCGGTGCCGATATTCTCGAACCCGCGAAAGATGCCCGTGGGAATGTTGAAGATGTCGCCCTCTTCCAGCACCACTTCGCCCGCATTGCCCCAGCGCCCCCAGAAGAACCGCCAGCGGCCCTTGAGCACAAAGAACACCTCGGCCGTGCGGTGGCTGTGCAGCGAGTTACGGCACTTCGGCGGTTGCCCGGCTGCCCCAATGTTGAAGCCGGGCGTTTCGGTGATGTGCACATGCTGGTCCGCACTTTCCGACACGCCGCCGCCGATGATGGTAAAGTTTTCCTTCTGATCGCTACCCGGCGTGTGGGCGTCGATAAAGGCGGTGCGACAGGGGCGCAGATCGCCATAGCGGACGATACGGGCTTCCATCTCTTGCGGGGTCATTGGTCAGTTCCCTTGGTGTTGTCAGCCCTGATGGGCCAGAATTTGCATCCAGATCGCGGTCTCGTCGTAAAGCGTCCATTCCCGGCGCAACCCGCGCGGACCGAACTCGGCATGGCTGATACCCATCACATGAACCTCGGCCCGCGAAGGGGTGCCGAACGCACCCCAGCCATCGTGTTTGCCCGTGAGCGACCATCGGATCGCAGCGCGCGGCGGCATGTTTGGCTCTTCCATCCCGATCTGGTGGTGAATCTCGAATTTGGCCGATGGAAAGGCCGACCGCAGGCCAAGCCAGAATGCATCAACCCCTCCGGTGCCATGCACGGTCTGGCCGCCGGGATATTCGGCGTGCACGGCGCGATCATACTGGTCGGGAACGACTGAAAATTCGCCGTCCATGATCCGTGTCAGCAAAGCCGCAAACGCAACGCCCCACTGATCATCATTGCCCCGCCCCGTATACGGCCCCTGCACATCGACCGCCGGGCGGAAGGGCTGGCTCTCAGGATTAAGCCCGGCGATACGCGCCTGCGCCCAATCCTTCACGTCAAACCCCAATTGCCGGACAATCGCGCCATTGTCGCGGATCAGCCATTCGTCGCTGATCATATTGTTCTTGGCATAGCAATCCGCCATCGCACGCGTGGCGATCTTGCGCCCCGTGGCTGCACCAAACTGCCCGTCATTCACGTGGGTCGCCGTGGACAGGATGCGATGCGACGACAGCATCCCCACCTCGGGTGTCCCCGACCAGATCACATCTTCACCCAACAACTGCCGGTCGGGGAATTCATGGCAGGTCGCCATCGTCGCCGCCGTCATCGCAGGTTCGCCAAAGCCGATGCCATCGGGCGTGCGAACAATCACCTCCGGGTGGTAATAGTCCTTCATCCGCGCCCCAAGTCCACGATCCTCCCAGATCTCCTTGGTGATCCCGAGGATGTAATCGGGGAAATCCGTGAAACGGTTGTCGAACCCTCTCATTGCAAGCCTTCCGGTATGCGGGCCGATCCGCGCAGGATCAACGGCCCGTCGATTTCTGTCACACCCGCTTGCGCGGATTTGTCTTCGATTTGGTTAATAAGCGCCGCAACAGTCGTCTTGACCATGCGCCCCACAGGCTGGCGCACCGTGGTCAGGTCATAGGCCGCAAACGCGGCCATCGGCACATCATCGTAGCCCACCACCGACACGTCATTCGGCACCGACAGACCCAGCGTGCAGCGCAGGTGATCCATGACCGCAAAGGCCATGTGATCATTGCCGACAAACAGCGCATCCACTCCTTTGCCCAACAACAAGTCGGTCACCCGCACCGCCTCGGCATGGTCATAGCGCCCGTCCTCGACACCCACGCAGTCCTGCCCCAGCTCTGCCAGTCGCGCGACAAACCCCTCGGTCCGGTCGCGCCCGGTGGACGACCCCTGCCAACCCGCCACATGGCCGATGCGTGTATGCCCGCCCGCGACGAGGAAATCCGCCACCTTGGCGCCACCAAGCCGATTGGCCGAGGTGACCTGTGCAAGCCCGCTGCCAGCCTGCCCACGGTTGAACAGCACCACGGGAATCCCCGCCGCCTCGCACCGCGCGGCCAAAGCGTCGCCAAGGCCCACACTGGCCAGCACGATCCCGTCCACCTGGTGGTCCAACATCTGCTGGATGATCCGATCAGTATCGGCCTCGCCAGCCCCTTCGGGCACAGTAAAGACCAGAGTGTGATACCCCTCATCCTGCAAGTCGCGGCTGAACCGCTCCAGCGCGTCGGGGTAGAACGGGTTGCCCAGATAGGCCACCACCAATCCGATGATCCGGCTGCGCCCAGTGATCAGCGACCGCGCCAGCACATTGGGGCGATAGCCCAGCGCGTCGGCCGCTTCGCGCACCTTGTCTGCCGTGGCCTTGCTCGCCGACGCACCAGAGAACACCCGGCTCACTGCCGACTGGCTCACCCCTGCCCGCGCCGCAACATCGAATGAGGTGACCCGCCGCGTCATCCCGCCGTCCAACCGCCGTCTATCAGCAACGACGTGCCCGTCACCAACGCGCTCGCATCCGAGGCAAGGAAAAGGCAGGCCCCCATAATGTCCTCGACCTCACCGACGCGCGGCAGTTTGATCTTGCTTTCGATCCACGCGCGTTTTTCGGCATCGGCAAAGGTCGGCTTGCTCAACTCAGTCAAAACGAAGGTCGGACAGATCGTGTTGACGCGGATATTCTCCGGTCCCCATTCAATCGCCATCGCCTTGGTCATACCTTCCAGCGCATGTTTGGTGGCGCAATAGACCGCCCGTTCGATCCCGCCAACATGCGCCATCTGGCTGCTGATCTGGATGATCGACCCACCGCGTCCGACCATCTGCCGCGCCACAGCCTGCGCCAGAAAATACGCCGCCTTGATGTTGATCTCCGACACCGTGTCGAAATCCTCGGGCGTGGTCTCAAGCGCCGAGCTGTGCCGCGCAAGCCCGGCGGAATTCACCAGAATGTCGATCGGTTCCAGTGCCGCCACCGCGTCCCGCACCGCCGCGATGTCCGTCACGTCGAGCACCAGAACTTCAGCGCTGAACCCGGCCTGAGTCATCTCGTCCACGGCCGCCTGCATCTGCACCGCGTTGCGCGCAGCAACGATCACATGCGCGCCCGCTTCAGCCAGCGCCACAGCACAGCCAAGCCCGATTCCACGTGATCCACCAGCGACCAACGCCCGCTTGCCATCAAGACGGAAAGACGGGGTTCTGGGCAGGGACATAGGGACAACTCCGAGGCTTTGCATAGGTGTGCAAAATCACGCTACTCCGGGCAAACCGCTCTGTCCAGCCCCCGCTTCACGGATGGGCAATCCCCCGAAACGGAGGGAAATCCGCATAGTGCCGCTCCCGCTGATCGCGCGGCTCAGACGGCTCCGCACATGCACGAACCAACGTCCCCTTCGGCGCGATGTAGCTGTCGATCCGGCGCTGCGGCGCGGGCCGCCACGCGATGTTGAACGCGCACAGCTTGGGAAAGAACCAGACTTCGGCAAAGGGCAGATGATCATAGAGCCACCATGCCAAATCCCGCCAGTCCCGCCCCTGATCGTATTGGTCGGCAAACCACGGAATGACGATGCTCGCCCCCGCCACTTCGACATCCGGCAAGTCCCAGATGTGGCACTCGAGCGGATAGTCATTGCGCGCGCAGTTCAACCCGTTCTCGTTGCCGAACCGGTTGAGATCCGCCGACCGAAACCCCGACCGCACAGCGATCCGACCAAAGGACTCTTGCAACGGATCAAGCAGTGTTTCGCAAAACGCCCGCCCTCGTGCGATGGCCAGATCAGGGTGATCAGGGATGTTCTGACGCGCGTGAAAATTCCCGATCTCGGAATAAAGAAACTCCCGCATGTAGAAATGCCGTGACAACCGGACCCGGCCCAGCGTCTCAAGGCTCCACATGCTTTGCGGGCGTCTCAATACCCGTTCCAGCGAAACGCGCCATCCCCCTCGCGCAAGGGCGAAAACGGATTATGGGCCACTTCCCAGACATGGCCTTCCGGATCGCTGAAATAGCCGTGATAGCCGCCCCAGAACACCTCTTGTGGCGCTTTCAACACGGTGCCGCCCGCAGCTTCGACCCGGCCCATCACGTCATCGACTCCTGCCCGGTCCCGCGTATTGTAACCCAAAGTCAGCGCCCCGCGCCCAAGCTGCGCCACGTCGATCCCGATATCCTCGGCCAGCTTCTCCAGCGGATATAGCCCCAGCGTCTGCCCCAGCAGATCATAGGCATTCACCCCGTCCTGCGTCTCAACCCGCACCCAGCCCAGCGCATCGTAAAACGCCGCCGTCTTGTCCGCATCCGTCACGCCCAGTGTGATCAGCGATACCCTCTGCTCCATGCCAACTCCCTCATCCGGGCGAACACATCGACCCCGATCTGAGCGTACATGTCCAAAAGGTCCACGAGAACCCAGTTTTCCCGGATCAGCCCATCTTCCAGCCGCCAGAAATCCAGACTGCGCAGCGTGATTTTCTGCCCCGTTGGTGGCAGACCCAGCCAGCCATCACCCGACAGTGTCTGCTGCATGTTGGGCCAGCCGGTCACACCCACATAGGCACCTTCGGCCATAAAGTGATGCACCGTGCCCTCTGGATGCTGCCCCCGGTCGGGCATAGCGTTCAGAAACGGGATCTGGTGGAACCGCCGAAATTCCTCCACCCCACGCGCCGTGCCGATGCCCGCAGGGCCGTACCACATGAAGCCCGGGTGCCAGAACCGCGCCAACTCCATGACCTCCGGCCCACCCTGCGATGGGTGCCGGGTCATGGCAGTCAGCATGTCGATCACATGGGTCGCGCTGCTCTCCGACAGTTCAGGATCATGCGGCCCCAACCCGTCCTGCGTCATGGGTGCGGGCGCATGCTGGAACCGCCCCAGCTGCGGCGCCATCGGCCAGACGCCCGCTTGCATCATCATCTCGGGGATGTCCCAGATCGCCTGCATCTCGACGCACGCGTCGCCCTCGATCCGGTAGAACTCGTGAAACCGCATCGCAGCAGAGCGCCCGGTCGGCGGAATGCCCAGCCAAGGCTCTGCCCACCGCCCAACATACTGCCCCCCCGAGCCAACCCAAAGCGCGCCATCCGCATCGAACCCAGCGATCCGAATAAACTCCTGCCGTTCCAGATCAGGCAGCGCCACCCGCAAGGGCGCCACTGCATCGCGGGCAAACGCCTCTGCCCCGTGCAGATCGCCAAACGGATGACACATCCGAAACACGGCATCCGGCGTAACTTGTGCCAGCGCATCCGCGACACCATCGCAATCCCGCATCGCCGCAAAAACCGGCGCCATCACCGCCTTCGCGTCCTCGACCTCAGACATGAGGCCCCCTTGCTTCTTCTTTTTCCAAATATGCCGGGGGGGTTGGGGGGCTGGCCCCCCAAGTGTTTCCGCCTGCGGAAACAAACGATGCAGCAAAGCATCGTCCCCCGCCCCAACTCACTCCGCCGCGTCCCGATAGGGGGCGCCTTCGCCATAAGGCACGTTGACCCCGCCATAGCGGCGCACCCGCACGTTGCATTGCTCGGCATGACCCACAAACCCTTCAAGCATACAAAGCCGCGATCCGTATTCGCCAATCAATGTCGCCGCCTCGTCGGTGATGATCTTCTGATAGGAATGGGTCTTGAGGAACTTGCCCACCCAAAGCCCACCGGTATAGCGTCCCGCCTTCTTGGTCGGCAGCGTGTGGTTCGTCCCGATCACCTTGTCGCCATTCGACACATTGGTCCGCGCCCCAAGGAACAGCGCGCCGTAGCAAGTCATGTTCTCAAGATACCAATCGTCCCGGTCGGTCATCACCTGCACATGCTCGGACGCGATGTCATTGGCCACCTCCAGCATCTCGTCATGATCGGTGCAAAGGATCACCTCGCCATAGTCGCGCCACGAGACTGAGGCCGTGTCCCGCGTCGGCAGGATCTCCAAAAGCCGATCAATCTCGGCCAAGGTCTCTTCCGCCAGTTTCCGGGAATTGGTCACCAGCACGGCGGGCGAGTTATACCCATGCTCCGCCTGCCCCAGCAGATCCGTCGCGCAAATCTCTGCATCCACAGTGTCATCGGCAATCACCATGGTCTCGGTCGGCCCAGCGAACAGGTCAATGCCCACACGCCCAAAGAGCTGCCGCTTCGCCTCTGCCACAAAAGCGTTGCCGGGACCTACCAGCATATGCACGGGATCAATGGTCTCGGTGCCGATCGCCATCGCACCCACGGCCTGAATGCCGCCCAAGACATAGATCTCGTGCGCCCCGCCCAGATGCATCGCGGCGATCACCGCCGGGTTCGGCTTGCCCTGCCAGGGCGGCGTGCAGGCGATGATGCGCGGCACACCCGCCACGCTGGCCGTTGCAACCGACATATGCGCTGACGCCACCATCGGGAACTTGCCCCCCGGCACATAGCAACCCACCGACTGCACGGGGATGTTCTTGTGGCCAAGGATCACCCCCGGCATCGTTTCGACCTCGATATCCAGCATCGAGTCGCGCTGCGCCTGCGCAAAGTTCCGCACCTGCTCCTGCGCAAATCTGATGTCAGCCAACTCGCGTGGGCTAAGCTCTGCGATCAGCGCGTCGATCTCGCCTTGGGTCAGGCGGAAACTTTCGGGCGTGTAATTGTCGAACTTTGCTGCCAAATCCCGCACCGCTGCGTCCCCGCGCGCTTCGATATCGGCCAGCGTTGCTTCAACCACCGCGCGGGTCTTGGCATCGTCTTCTGCACGTTCGGTTTCGGGTTTCCCCCGCTTGAGATACTCGGCCATATCCACCTCCCCGGATCAAATGTCCGGATCAGCATAACGGGGTGCACGGCCCTCTCAAGTGAATTTTGCATACGATTGCAAAAACATTCGATCAGGCAAGCACCTCGAGGATCGCGTCTTCGATATGGCGCAGGTTCTGCGGCTCGGAAAACCGGTGATCAGTACCCTTGACCAACGTCAGCCGCAGGTCCGGGCTGTCGATGTGATCCAGCAGCCGCAACGCCGTTTCGCGGCTCACGGCGGTGTCGTCGGTCCCCTGCACCAGCCGCACCGGATAAGGCATGTGCAGCGGCGAGCGCAGAACTAGGTTCTCACGCCCGTCTTCGATCAGACGACGCGTGACAATGTACGGATCGGCATAATCCGACGGCAAAGCGACCTGCCCGTCCTCCATGACCTTGCGCCGGTCTTCTTCGGAAAACCCGGCCCAGAACCCGTCCTCGGTGAAATCGGGTGCTGCGGCGATGCCGACAAAGCCCACCACATGCTTGAGCCGCTGCGTCATTAACGATGCGATCCAGCCCCCCATGCTTGACCCAACCAGTACCACGGGTCCCTCGCAGGTTGCCTCGATCACCGCCTGCGCATCGCGCGCCCAGTCGCCGATGCAGCCCTCCTCAAAAACACCGCCCGACACGCCATGCCCCGAATAATCGAACCGCAGAAACGCGCGTCCGGTCAGCTTGGCCCAGGCCTCCAGATGCACCGCCTTGGTGCCCTCCATGTCGGACTTGTAGCCCGACAGGAACACGACCACCGGCCCCTCGCCCTCGGTCCTGGCATAGGCCAGTCGGTGCCCGTTTGGTCCGTCTAGGTACTGTATCTCTGTCATGCCTGCCTCCACTTCGGTCTGGCGCGACTTTACGCAAAGCGCACCGGAACCCAAGAGGAGTCAGCCGTTTTCCACCTCATCCAGCCGCAGCGCCAGCAATCCCCCGGCCAGCGACAGCACGGCAAACCCCGTGAGCGACGCCACCGGCCCCGCCAGTGCCAAAAGCCCACCGAACGCCCCGGTGATCAGCAGCAGCACACCAATCGCCGTGTTCGCCAACGCCGCATAAGAGGACCGCGCGTCCTCGGGCGACATGTCCACCAGATAGACCGACCGCGCCGACCGCACGCCCTGATAGGACAGCATGAAGAAAAACAGGATCACCGGGATCACCCAAGCCGTTGCAGCCCAGCCGCTCAGTTCCGCAAGAACAGCCAGCGTGGCGAACCCGGCGGCCAGCATCCCCGACAGGAACAACACCTTGCGCGAGGATTTGTCGGACAGCCGACCCCAGACATAGGATCCCGCAAACGCCGCCGCGGCCGACGCCAGAAGCAACGCACCCAAGCCCTGCAAAGCAGATTGTCCGCCGCCTAAAAGCACAAAATAGGGCGGTGCCAGTGCCGTGACCGTCAACAAACCGCGCACCGCGATGAACAGCCGGAATTGGCGGTCTTCCTTCAGAGGGGTGAAATCGACCGATGTGTCTTCGGTGTCATCGGAAGCCCGTTCTTCAAGAAACGAAAACAGGATCGCCGCAGCCCCCCACAGCGCCGCCGCCAACGTGATCGCCACCACAACGGGCGTCACGTCGCGCAAAAGGCCTGACATCAGCAACCCGGCAAAGACCAGCACCGCGATAGAGGCGACCGATCCGGCAAGCCCCGTCACCGCACCGCGACGAGTCTTCCCGACCGTCTTGCCCAGAATATCCTTATAGCTGACCGAACAAGCCGCCCTTGCGACGGCCAGCACGGCCAAAGCGGCACATAGCGACAACCCAGCGGCAAAGCCCTCCAGCGTCAACGCAATAAACACAATGGCAAGCGCTGCGATCCCCTGCCCGGCAGACCCGATCACCCAGGCCCACTTGCGGTGCCGCAAGGATTGCACCCACCCCGCAAACACGATCTGAGGCAAAAGCGCCCCCGCCTCACGGATCGGCACCAGCAACCCGGTTAACGCGGCAGGCGCGCCCAGCGCACCCGCCAGCCAGCTCAAAACCAGTTTGGGGTCAATCAGCCCATCTGCGACCTTGGTCATCGACAGGCTGACCATATGGCGCAACCCGTTGCGCGCTTCGCGGTCCCTTACCGCCTCATCCGCCCCTGTGATCTCTTCATAGGCGTCGGTGACGGGATGGGACATTGGGGCGAATCCTGTGGCTGTGAACGACTGCGGGCAAACGCGCAAACGCGTGATTGGTTCCCGTCATCCCCCAAAACCGCAAATACCATCAAAGGCTTCGCACGAAAATCCAGGCCAACACGTTACCCTATTGTCACGTGACTAAATAATCACCTATAGTCACGTGTATGGACACGATCTTCAAAGCCCTCAACGACCCCGCCCGCCGTGCGCTGCTTGACAGTTTGCGGCGCAAGGACGGGCAGTCACTCAGCGAACTGGAAGAGCAGCTCGATATGAGCCGGTTCGGCGTGATGAAGCACCTCAAGGTTCTCGAAGACGCCCATCTTGTCATCCCGCGCAAACAGGGGCGGTTCAAATACCACTACCTGAACGCCCTCCCCCTGCAGGAAATGCTCGACCGCTGGGTCGCGCCGTTCCTGAGGCCCCAAGCGCAGATGATGAGCGATTTGAAAACCCAATTGGAGAGAGAGACCCGCATGGGAAAACCCGATTTCATGATGCAGACCTTCATCCGCTGCTCGCAGGATGCTTTGTGGGATGCGCTGACCAAGGCCGACCAGATGGCCGCCTATCACTTTATGTGCAACGAGGTGCGCGGCGACGCGCGCCCCGACAATGTGACCGAGTTCATCAAACCCGATGGCAATGCGATGCTGCGGCAGGTTACCACCGAAATGGACCCCAAGACCCGCATTGCCATGACGTTCGAGCCGCTCTTCATGGGGCCGAACGCGCCTGCCTCGCACATGGTCTACCTGATCGAACCGCAGGGCGAGACCTGCAAACTGACCATCGAACATTACGACATGGCACCGGGTCAGGAAGGCTTTGCCGAAGGCTGGGCACGCCTGGCGTCGTCGCTCAAGTCCTACCTCGAGACCGGCAAAGCGATGAAGGGGGCCGCGTGATGGAGACCTTCCCCACCGAACTTGGCATCCTTACGTGCCTGATGATCCTCGCGGCAAGCCTGTGGATTCCCTACATCGTCGGCGTCAACAAACACGCCATTGCCGGAACCGACCCGTTTGTCCGCCCAACCCCGCTTGATCAGTTTCCCGCGTGGGTCCACCGCGCGCACAGGGCGCACCTGAACCTGTTGGAACAGGCGCTGCCGTTTTCGGTGCTGGTGCTTATCCTGAAAGCGATCGACGGCTTTTCTGCGCTGACCTACTGGACCGCCATCGTGTTCTTTTGGGTGCGTGTGATCCACGCAGTCGGCATGGTTTCGGGCTTTGCCAAGATGCCGCTCCGGCCGATGCTGTTCCTGATCGGCTGGGCCTGTTGCCTGCTCATGGCTTACGCGGTGTTCGCCGCGCGGTTGTGAACAGGCGTAGGGTGCGTGCTTGCACGCACCTTTCCCTTATCCGCCGATATAGGCACCGCTTTTGGGGCGGAAAAAGTTCTTCTGATTGTGCAAACGACCCAAAAGGTCATTGATACGCTTCATCGACACATCGACCTCGCGGGTGTTTTCACACGGGCGCAGCGGGTCTGCGTCCTGGCTCAGAACTTCAGAGTTCAAAGACCGCTTTGTGGTCCGCAGCGCGTCTTCGATCAATTCCATGTCTTCGACGGACAGTTCGAATGTCTTGTTGTAGCCGGGCATTGTCTGCTCTCCCGTGTCGTATGACGCTAAAAGTTTCCGATAGTGGAATGTCGTTATACATAGCAATTGCGTCGCTTTCGTCCATAGCGAAAGCAAAGATTAACCCATTGTTTATAAACGCTTTCCAATAATACATTGGTATACCGCGCAAGAATCTTTCGCGGCCAACTGCAAAAGCGCCGACTCACCCGGTCGTTTCCGACCCGCCCTGTCTTGACGTGCCGCCGCCCCCCTGCCAAAAGCCGCCTACGATACATAACCCGCAACCGGGCGTTCCGTGGGCGCCAAACTGACGAGGAGCTAGGCCGATGAGCCAGATTTCCCTGACCTTCCCCGATGGCAATGCGCGCGACTACGATGCAGGTGTGACCCCTGCCGAGGTGGCCGAGAGCATTTCCAAATCACTGTCGAAAAAAGCCATCTCTGCCACCGTGAACGGGGCGCATTGGGATTTGCAATGGCCGATCCAAAGCGACGCGCAGATCGCCATCAACACCCTGCAGGACGACGCACCGGCGCTTGAACTGATCCGGCATGACCTTGCGCACATCATGGCGCGCGCGGTGCAAGAGATCTGGCCAGACGTCAAAGTCACCATCGGCCCGGTGCGCGACAATGGCTGGTTCTACGATTTCGACCGTAAAGAACCGTTTACGCCCGAAGACCTTGGCGCCATCGAAAAGCGGATGAAAGAGATCATCAACGCCCGCGATGCGGTCCGCACAGAGCTGTGGACCCGCGAGCAGGTGCGCCAGTATTACACCGACAACAACGAGCCCTATAAGGTCGAAATCCTCGACAAGATCCCCGAGGGCGAGGACATTCGCATGTACTGGCATGGCGAATGGATGGATCTCTGTCGCGGCCCGCACCTGCAACACACCGGTCAGGTTCCTGCCGATGCGTTCAAACTGATGAACGTGTCCGCCGCCTATTTCCTTGGCGACAACACCCGCCCGATGCTGCAGCGCATTTACGGCGTGGCGTTCAAGAACCGCGATGATCTGAAAAAGTACCTGACCTTCCTCGAAGAGGCCGAAAAGCGCGATCACCGCAAGCTCGGCCGCGAGATGAACCTGTTCCACATGCAGGAAGAGGCCCCCGGTCAAGTGTTCTGGCATCCCAATGGCTGGACAGTCTACACCGCGCTGCAGGACTACATGCGCCGCAAACAGCGCACCGGTGGGTATCTCGAGATCAATACGCCGCAAGTTGTAGACCGCAAGCTGTGGGAAGCGTCGGGGCACTGGGAAAAGTACCAGCACCACATGTTCGTCGTCGAAGTCGACGAAAGCCGCGATGGTGAAAACGACGATGCCAGTGCCAAGAACAAGGATCACACACGGATCAACGCGCTCAAGCCGATGAACTGTCCTTGCCACGTGCAGGTGTTCAACCAAGGCCTGAAGTCCTACCGCGACTTGCCGCTGCGGCTGGCCGAGTTCGGGTCGTGCGCCCGGTTCGAGCCCTCGGGCGCGCTGCACGGCATCATGCGGGTGCGTGGCTTTACGCAAGACGACGCGCATATCTTCTGCACCGAAGACCAAATCCAGCAGGAATGCGCCAAGTTCATCGACTTCCTTGCTGGTGTGTACCGCGAGCTGGGCTTTCCAGAGTTCGAAATCCGCTTTGCCACACGCCCGGAAAAGCGCGTGGGCAGCGATGAAAGCTGGGATTACGTCGAGGGCGCGCTTGAGAACGCGATCAAAGCGGTTGGCCGGGATTACACCCTCGAACCCGGTGACGGCGCATTCTATGGCCCCAAGCTTGATTTCTACCTGACTGACGCGATTGGCCGTGTCTGGCAGTGCGGCACCTTCCAGGTTGACCCGAACCTGCCGGAACGCCTTGGCGCCAGCTATATCGGTCAGAACGGAGAACGGCACCGCCCGTTCATGCTGCACCGCGCCTGCCTTGGGTCGTTCGAGCGCTTCATCGGCATCCTGATCGAGAACTGGGAAGGCAAACTGCCCTTCTGGCTGGCCGCGCGTCAGGTGGTTGTCGCCTCCATCGTGTCGGAAGCAGATGATTATGTGCGCGAGGTCGTGGCCGAACTGACCAAAGCGGGCGTTCGGGCCGAGGCCGATATCCGCAACGAGAAGATCAATTACAAGGTCCGCGAACACTCGGTCGGCAAGGTCCCGGTGATCCTTGCCATCGGCCACCGCGAGGTCGAGGAACGCACGGTCACCGTGCGCCGCCTTGGAGAGAAGCAAACCTCTGTAACATCGCTGACCGATATCGTGAGCAGCCTTGGGAAAGACGCGACTCCGCCGGATCTTTTGTAACATTCCCGCGCTGGAAACTTTCACATAGGCCCCGTTTTGTTACGGGGCCTTTTTTATTTTATTGAAAACGCAGAGAAAATTCAGCGCAAGAAGTTCACCCTACGTCACGCCCGCGTGACACACACCGCAGTGAATAGCGCGACAGCCTGCCGCGGGGCATGGTGGGTTCATCGACGTTGCACAGGCTCTGTCGACCCAGTTCAACTTGTTAAGTAACCAAAAGGACCATCTCATGTCGAAGACACTCAAGACCGTTGCAATCGTTGGTGCAGTCGCAGCAAGCCTCGCCGCGCACACAACAACCGCCACCGCCCAAGCCAAGGAAAAGTGCTTTGGTGTGTCCCTCGCCGGTCAGAACGACTGTGCTGCTGGCCCGGGCACAACCTGCGCTGGCTCCTCCACTGTTGACTACCAGGGCAACGCATGGACACTGGTCGACGCGGGCACCTGCGGCGAAATCGAACTGCCCGCGATGGCCGATGGCTCCGCACGCATGGGTTCGCTCGAAGAGCTGAACCGCGATCTGCCGGGCTGATCGCTTTGCGGGGGGCAAGACGGTCCCCCCAAGCACAATACGCAAGCCGGGCGCCTGTCCGGCTTGCACCACAAGGACATCACTATGCCCGACGCGTCACACAGTTTCCCACACCTGCCCGCCCTACCCGGCGTTGGCTACAAAGCGCAGCACTTCACCGACATTCTGAACGATCCGAACCCGGTTGGCTGGTTGGAAGTGCATGCCGAGAATTACATGGGCGATGGCGGACGACCCTTGGCGCAATTGCGTGTTCTGTCCGAACGCTTCCCGATTTCCGTGCACGGTGTCGGCCTGTCGATCGGCGGCGAAGGCCGGTTGGATCCGGATCACCTCGGGCGGCTGAAACACCTGTGCGACTGGCTCAATCCAGCCAGCTTTTCCGAACATCTGGCGTGGTCGACCCATGACAGCCATTTCCTGAACGACTTGCTGCCGCTGCCCTACACGTCGGACACGCTGACGCGCGTTGCAGAGCACATCGACGACGTGCAGACCGTGCTGGGCCGTCGGATGCTTCTCGAGAACCCGTCTTCCTATCTGGCCTTTGCGGAAAGCACCTATTCCGAGACCGATTTTCTGGCCGAGATCGTGCGCCGCACCGGCTGCGGCCTGCTCTTGGATGTGAACAACGTGTTCGTGTCCGCGACCAATCTCGACCATTCCCCGCAAGGCTACATCGACGCCTATCCGCTTGACGCAGTTGGGGAAATCCACCTTGGCGGTCATGACGAAGACGAAGACGACCACGGCGCGCCCCTGTTGATCGACAGCCACGGGCGCGAGGTTGTGGATCCTGTCTGGGCACTCTTGGATTACACGCTGGCGCAATCCGGCCCCAAGCCGCTACTGGTCGAGTGGGACACCGATGTTCCCGAGTGGCCGGTACTTGCCGACGAGGCCCGGCGCGCGGCATCCGCGTTGACCCGCGTGTCGACATGACCGACCAGACGGCCTTTCACGCAGGGCTTCTGAACCCGGCCACGCCCGTGCCCGACGGGCTGACCGATGCGCAGGCCCGCCCAGCCGGACGACGGTACGGCGTCTATCGCAACAACGTCACCGTGTCCCTGCGTGAGGCACTCGCCGAAGGCTTCCCGTCCCTTGTCGGCCTGATCGGGCGCGAAAATTTCGACCATGTCGCCCGCGCCTATTTGCGCCAATCACCGCCCACGTCGCCACTGATGATGCATTACGGGGCAGGATTCCCCGAATTCGTAGCATCGCTCGATCAGCTTGCGCATCTGCCCTACCTCGCAGATGTGGCCCGGATCGACGTGGCGATGCGCCAAAGCTACCACGCCGCCGACAGCACCGGCATCGCTCCCACCGCCTTGCAGGCGTTGGACGAGGACACGCTGCTGGCCACCCGCCTCAGCTTTGCGCCATCCATGATCCTGATCCGGTCACCTTGGCCCATCGGATCGATCTGGCACTATACCTTGCGCGGCGGCGACAAACCGACAGGCCACGCGGAGGACGTTCTGATCCTGCGCGCGGAATACGATCCAGAGCCGTTTGTGCTGGGTCCCGGCGCGGGCGAAGTGCTGCTTGCATGGCGCTCCGGTACTCCGTTCGGCCCTGCTATCGAACAGGGCGGCGATGCGTTCGATCTTGCCGCGCTGCTTAACATCCTGCTTTCGAACCACGCGATAACCGACTTGAAAAGCTGACATTTTCCAAACGAAAGACCGCCACAATGGACCGCCTGATCTTCCTGCACACATCCATCTTCGCGCCAATCGAACGCCTGTTCGACAGTCTGGTCCCGCTTCTGGCACGGTTCGTATTTGCAGCCACGTTGCTGATGTATTTCTGGTCTTCCGCGATGACCAAACTGGGTGACGGGATCATGGGAATTTTTATCCCCTCTACAGGGGCTTACGCGCAAGTCTTCCCAAAACAGATGGAAGCGGTGGTCTATGATGTGTCGCAGCTTGGGGTCTTTCACTGGGCCGTTGTCCTGGCAGGCACTTGGGCCGAATTCATCCTTCCCTTGCTGATTGTGATCGGGTTGTTCACGCGGCTGGCAGCGCTGGGGATGATCGGGTTCGTGGTCGTGCAATCCCTGACGGACCTCTACGGGCATGGCGGCATCGCACATGCGGAAACGCTGGGGGCGTGGTTCGACAGAGTGCCGGACAGCGTGATCCTCGATCAACGGGCGTTCTGGATGCTGATCCTTGTCACATTGGTGATCAAGGGCGCAGGTGCGCTGTCGCTGGACCGCATCCTGTCGCGGCAAGTTCTTGGCGCGCCCGCCACTGCCTGACCCCTTGCACCCGACTACAGGGCGGTTATCTCTGACGAGAACACAGTCAGGGGGCGATATGTCGGATCGAACGGTTCTCAAGATCAGCGGCGCGGATGCACGGCATTTCCTGCAAGGGCTGGTTACGAATGATGTCGACCGGCTGGATCGCGGGCTGGTCTATGCCGCGATGCTGACACCGCAGGGCAAGTATCGGGCCGACTTCTTTCTTGTGCCGATGGGCGATGCAATCCTGCTGGATGTGGACAGTGGCTTGGCCCCTAGTCTTAAGCAGGCATTGACCATGTACAAATTGCGCTCTGCGGTCGAGATCGAAGAGACAGATTGCGTGGTGACGCGGGGCTTGGGCGATGCACCGGAGGGTGCTTTCGCCGATCCGCGCGATCCGGCGATGGGCTGGCGCGGCTATGACGGACAGCCGGGGGATGCAGGCGTCGATTGGGATGCCGTGCGCGTGGCGGCCTGTGTGCCGCAAAGCGGTATAGAGCTGACCACAGACAGCTTTATTCTCGAGATGGGGTTAGAACGGTTGAACGGCGTCGATTTCCGCAAGGGCTGTTATGTCGGACAGGAAGTCACGGCGCGGATGAAACACAAGACCGAGCTGCGCAAAGGATTGGCGACGGTCACTGTCGATGGTGTGGCCCCGGTGGGGTCAGACATCGTTGCCGGGGAAAAGGCGGCTGGCACACTTTTCACCCAAGCCGCTGGGCAGGGATTGGCCTATCTGCGCTTTGACCGGGCCAATGACGACATGCGGGCAGCTGGCGCCACGGTGCGGTTCACACCCGACGTTCCCCACGCCTGAAACCCCGCGCGGGTGTGTCCCGGCAGGGGGTCAGGTTTGATGTGTCGTGGAAGCGGCGCCGCCCCGGAGGTCGACAACTGGGTTCTTCGTGCCGGGGTTTCCCCCGCGACCTGTGGGGCAATGCCCCGGCAAGATATATCTCTGGTTGGTCGACGCCGTCACGCGTCACGCCGGTCAGATGTCTGTGTCGCGGCATGGGAGTGACCCTTCCCGCTCGGTGCGCACCGTGCGAACGGGTATGGCGCAGCCTCGGTTAATCACAGGAAAACGGAGCGTTCGGTGCCAAGACCTTTGCAAAGGTCTTGGACGCGCGTTCGAACGCGCTTGGCGCTTTCGACTTACCTTGCGCCCGTAGCCGGCTTTGCCACCCGCACAAGATCGGGATGTGCGCCCACAGCCGCAAACGTGCGCGCAACATCCGCGTTGAACGCATAATGTGATGCGGTCCACACCCCGATCCCCTGCGCCGCAAGCCGCGTCTCCATCGCTGCGATCATCGCGGTGGCATGCCCCGCCCCGCGATTGGGTTCTGCGACAAAGAGATGATCGAGATACGCGCGCCTTACAGGGCGGCGGAACGCATCCGCAGGACGTTCTTGAATGAGGAACAGCGCGTAGCCCATCAGCCGTCCGCCAAGCCGGACACCAACCGCTGCGCCGCAATCGTCGAACAGATGCGCCAGATGGTCGGCGAATGCGTCATCGGTTCCCTCATCATGAAACACGTCGGGCAAGGCCGCCACGTGATGGCGGTGCAGCGCACGAAACAGCGGCACCATGTCGGGAATATCGTCTTTGGTGAGAACTTGCATAAGAAAAGGCCTCCTGACTGATGCCGGAGGCCTTTTGATCTTTCATCATCCCCCGGTGATTTCGGGGGATATGCGCGCGAGTCCCGAGATCAGGCGCGCTCGGAATATTCCATGGTTTCGGTGTTGACGATGATCATCTCGTCCTGCCCCACAAACGGCGGCACCATGACTTTGACCCCATTATCGAGGATCGCAGGTTTGAAGCTGTTGGCGGCAGTCTGACCTTTGACGACCGGCTCGGTCTCTTCGATCTTGCAGGTGACCTTCTGCGGCAGCGTCGCGTTAAGCGCTTCGGAATCGTGAAATTCCACGACGATGGTCATGCCGTCTTGCAGGAACGGACGGCGTTCGCCCAGAATGTCAGCAGGCAGTTCGACCTGGTCGTAGGTGTCGGTGTCCATGAACACCAGATTGCCGTCGGTTTCGTAAAGAAACTGCATGTCCTTCTGCTCAAGCCGCACGCGTTCCACCTTATCGGCAGAGCGGAAGCGCTCGTTGAGCTTGGAACCGTTGCGCAGGTTTTTCATTTCCACCTGTGCGAAGGCACCACCTTTGCCGGGTTTCACATGGTCGACCTTCACAGCGGCCCAGAGGCCACCGTTATGTTCCAATACGTTACCGGGGCGGATTTCGTTACCGTTGATTTTGGGCATGGCTAAACTTTGTCACAAGGTTGATCCAACTTTGGCTGCCCCTATATCTGGGTGATGATACGCTGTCCAGACAACCAGATTTCGTTCCGCATCCGCGGCAAGCCATGCAGTTTTCGCATAAAAGGTATGCAAAACTAGGGTATCCGAATCGTTTGGAATACGCCATAAGCAACTCCACGCCGGAAAACACAAGAGCAATAACCACAGGACGGATCATGAAAGATTTCGTTGACGGTACCGCCTTCAACGCTGAGCAAGGTAATCGCGCGCGCAAGCTTTTTGCTGCCGTGGTTCTTGCCGCATTGGATGACGCGATCGCAGATGACAAGAAGTATGGCAATGGCCCCGAGCAGATCGCCCGTTGGGCGCGGTCCCGCGACGGCCGTGAAGTGCTAAGCTGCGCGGGCATTGACCCGAACGAACGCGTTGTCTCGGGATTGATGGAATTTGTCGGCAAGGGTGTCCGCACCTCGGTTGCGCTGTCGCGCGAAGAAAGCGAACGCCGCAATGCCGCCCAGCAAGCCGAAGCTGCGTAAACTACTGAACTTTTTGTAGAAACGCGCCCTTTGTTGGGCGCGTTTTTTTTGTTTTGACACTGGTGCTTGTCTTTGATCGGGCTGGCCCCGAACATACTACGCGCTCAGTCAAGCTCCTGCGAAATCAGCATGCGGTGGATTTCGCGGCGTACCAGTTTGCGCACATTCCGCGTGATCCGTTCGCCCAACGCGCCCTGCAATTCCTGCCGGACGATCTCGACCACCATTAGGCGCAGCGTTTCCTCGTCGATTTCAAGCGCTGCATGGTCGTCCATGTCGACGGTTTGCAAAGCCGCTGTATCGACCTGCTCAGCAACCGGATCGGGCGCGTCATAGCTGTTCTGCTGCGGCCACGCATCCTGTGCGTGCAACACGTTCGAATCGTGCGAGGCAGGTTCTTCTTCCTCCACCTCTTCGAACGGCGCGTCAGGCCATGTCATTGGTTCGGCAATCGCGGAAAGCTCGTCCGCATCGGGGCGGTCACGTTCTTCCTCGAACTCCTGGCTGTCGCGGGCGACCAGACGACCCAAAGCCGCAACTTTGTCTTCCAGTGTCAGAAGCGCAGGTGACGCGTGCCCCTCTTCGGAGGCAGGAGCCGAGTCGCCGCCATCAACACGGGCGGCTTCTTCAATGTCGTGCCACGCCGCGTCGTCTTCCCATGCCTCAGGGTCGTCGGCTTGGAGCGCTGCATCATCATGGGGCGTTACCGCATCGTCATGATCGCTGGGCCCGTCCTCTTCGATTGACCATTTTTCATCTGGGTCGTCGTACCAGCCTTGCGGTTCCTCGGCATTGGAGCTGTCGTCGTCCTCGTCCTGAGACAGCGCCAAGGCGGCAGATACTTCTTCTTCGATCAGGCGGCTGAGTTCGCTGCGTGGGTCCATGCTGCCAGACGCGTCATGAGCCGTATCCTGCGCGACCACGTCCTCGTGGCTTTGCGCGTCGTCCCATACATCTGAGGGATGCTCGGACGTGTCATCATGTGTGTCCCGTTTCTCAACATCGTCGATGTCGGGAAACGCGCCTTCGACCGCGCCAAAATCAGCGAGCCGGGCATCTCCGGGGATATCGTCAATCGCGAGCTCTTCGGCGGGGTCGTCCTGAGGGAGGATGGGCTGCGTCAGAAGAACCGGCTCCGGGGCGGGGGATGGTTCGGGAGTGTCGTCCCGCACCCGTTGCGCCGCAGTCAGAATCAAACGACTGGTTTTTTCAGGCTTGCGCGCAACCGGCGTTGCACGCACCTCTTCCGCGACGAGCTTGCGAATGGATGACAGAACATCCTCGATTTCCACATTTGTCACGGGATTAGACATGGTTCACCACTACTACGTCGACGACAAAGTAGCTTGGTGCAGCGTTTCACACAACAGATGAGCAAAAACTTAGTTTTTTCCTAGGGCCTTGAGAACACGGTCAAGCTGCTGGCCCTGCTGACTTTTCTGAATCGGGCCATCTTTGACCAGATTGTAATAGCTTACGGGGTCGTATTGCTGCACGTTCAACTTCAAATCGGTCGCGGTGAGACGTCCTAGCGTGGACAACACGCGATAGGCTGCAATCCCTTCGTCCACTTGCGCTGAAATTCGGGCGGACCGCGCATTCAGCAGTTCCTGTTCAGCGTTCAGCACGTCCAGCGTGGTGCGTGCGCCAAGTGCGGCTTCCTCGCGAACACCACGAAATGCGACGGTCGCCGCGCGCACCTGACGGTCTGACGATTCGAGGCTAGCCTGAGCAATGCGAAACTGCGCATAGGCGTTGCCGACATTCTGCGACACCTGATCAATCACCTGATGCAACTGGCCCCGCGCCGAATCGCGGTTGGCCATGGATTGCCGAACCAACGAAGTCAGACGCCCGCCCTGATAGATGGGACCGCCAGCTTCGAGCCCGATCGAGCCGCCACGCGTGAACCGGTCCGTGTCGAGCCCTTCGGTCACGGTCAGCCGACCAGACAAGCGCACTGTCGGTTTCATCGCTGCTTCGGCGCGCAGGATGTTGAGTTCCGAGGCGGCAACCTGGTGCTGAACGGATTTGACCTGCGGATGGTTGCGCACAGCAATCGCCTTGGCCTCGTCCACGGATGTCGGGAATTGCGGCAGGCTGCGCAGCGGCTGCAACACACCGGGCGTGCGACCGACGATGGCGAGATATTGCTCTCGGGCCACGGTCAACGCGCCTTGTGCGGCGGCCAACTGGCTGCGTGCGGCTGCAAGGCGTGCCTCGGCCAAAGAGGTGTCGGTGCGGGTGACTTCCCCCACTTCGAACCGCTCCTGAGCGGCGCGCAGTTCTTGGGTGATCAGGCGCACGTTGTTTTCCCGCAGGGCGACGTTTTCAATCGCGCGGCGCACCTCCAGATGTGCCTCGACCGCCGACAACAAAACCTGCTGCTCGACCGAGACAAGCTGCTGACGTGTGGCCAGCACGGCTTCTTTGGCGGTTTCGATGGCGAGTTTGGTCTGCCCGTTGTCGATCAGCGTCAGTTCCGCGATCAGGCTTGCCGACACGGTGTTCGACACCGTCGGTACGATAAAGTTGCTGGTCGATGCGCTGCGGGTCGTGCCGAATTGGCGCGTGGCATCCGCAGACCACGAGATCACCGGGCGCAAAGATGAAACAGCCTGCGCGACATCTTCATCGGCGGCACGCAAGACAGCGCGGTTCTGTTCAAGAAGACCACTGGTGTTGTAGGCCCCGATCATCGCATCGGCCAGAGTTTCGGCCCGCGCCATTGGCGCCGCAATCACAAGACCCAGAGCGACAGCCAGACCCGTCAGTTTCAACCGCTTCACCATACCTGCCGCCCCTTGTTGATCTGTCTGTATTTACTTGTCTTTAAATGGCGAAATTACAATGTGAACGCAGCTTTTTTCGCAAAGCCCGGCAGAACCGGCGCGGATGCGTTGAAAGCAAAACGCCACGTGACGTCACCATCAATCTTATAGCCGATTCTGACAACGCCCAGTGCACCTTCCATGAAGACACAGCCGATCCGACCACCATCCTTGAGCTGTTCGAGCAGCGCGTCGGGCACCTGCTCGACTCCGCCTTCGATCAGCATCGCGTCATACGGACCATGTTGTGCGGCCCCTTCGATGAGCGGCCCCGTATGCAAAACGACGTTATCGGCACCCTGCTCCGAAAGGATGACCTGCGCTTCGCTGGCCAAGGTTTCATCCTCTTCGACCGCGATCACCGCTTCGGCCATCCGCGCGACCAGTGCCGAGGAATAGCCGTACCCCGCCCCGATATCGAGCACGAGCTCATCACTCTCGATGTTGAGCGCATCCAAGAGCTTACCCAGAGTGCGCGGCTCAAGCACGACCCGGTTGGGCGCAATCGGCACGTTCTCGCTGATGTAAGCCGCCTCTGCCTGTTCGCGCGGCACAAAAAGTTCCCGTGGGACCGACAACATAGCGTCGATGATCGGAAATTTGGTCACATCGGAGGGACGTACCTGCGTATCGACCATCATGGTCCGGCGGGCGGCAAAGTCTGTCATGGGCTAAACTCATCCGTTCAGTTCGCTGCTGGCGTTCTGCCACAGCTGACCAATTTCAGCAATGCGCAGATCGCGCGAAATACTGCCACATGCTGTGTCGAATTGCACATCCGATATCCGCTTGACGCGCCCCCCGCGACCGCCTAATCAGACCTCCACTCTGGCGAGTTGGCGGAGTGGTGACGCAGCGGATTGCAAATCCGTGTACACCGGTTCGATTCCGGTACTCGCCTCCAATATCTAGTATGCAAACGCTAGATTTGCTCAAAAAACCACAACATCTAGTCGCACCCAAACTGTACACAATTCGTACACAGTTTCTCTGTGCCGATAGCCTTTTTTGTGCTAATATTTCGCCATAACAAACACTTAGCCAAACTGAGACTATGAGTTACGGTACGAAAACGCAGCAAGTGAACAAAAAACTGAGGCTCGATAAGCGCAAAAACAGTAACAACTGGTACGCAAGGTTGACGCTGGACAATGGCAAAAGGGTGGTGAGAAGCACGGGCACAGCTGAACTTGAAGAGGCGAAGGAAAAAGCACGTGAGCTGTACTACGAAACTAAAGCTCGCATCAAAAATCAGCTCCCCGCCCAAACCCGCAAGTTCAAACACGTTGCTCAGTTTGCCATCGAGCATATGCAAGATGAGCTAGATGCTGGCACAGGCAAGCAAGCGTACAAAGATTATATCTCTGCACTCAATCGTTGGTTGATACCGTACTTTGAGAAAACTGACATTGCCAAGATTGATTTGGCCGCGCTGAGGCGTTGTTGCATTACCCCGGCCTGAGGCGTGACGTCCCCTTACCCCGCTGACGTTATGCCACGCGGACGATCTCGGCGGTGCCGAGGGCGTTGAAGCGGTTCATGAGGGCGATGCGGATGTGGATTTCGGCGGTCTGTCGGTCGGGGTCTCTTGCCATGATACGCTCGCCGAAGGATTTCAGGCAGCGCATCTTCGCCTCGATCCGGTTGCGGGCGTGGTATCCGGTCCAGCGTTTCCAGAACGCCCGCCCGTAGTATCGCGTCGCGCGCAGGGTGTCGTTGCGGGCGCGTGCAGCCGGGCAGTCTTCTTTCCAGAGACGTCCGTTCTTTCGGATCGGGATGATCGGAACGGCGTCGCGTTCGATGATGGCCTTGTGGCAGCGGCGTGTGTCGTAGGCGCCGTCGGCGGTGACCGTGCCTATCTGCTCACCTGCCGGGATCTGGCCGAGCAGGTCGGGCAGCACGGGGCTGTCGCCGTCGCGGCTGGGGGTGAACTCGACTGCCCGGATGTCCGAGGTGGTGGTGTCCATGGCCAGATGGACTTTGCGCCATTGGCGTCGGCCTTGCACCCCGTGCTTGCGGGCCTGCCATTCGCCATCGCCGAGGAACTTGATCCCGGTGCTGTCGACCAGCAGGTTCAGCGGGCCGTCCGCACGGCGATACGGGACCTGGACGGCCAAGGTCTTTTGCCTGCGGCACAGCGTGGAAAAGTCCGGCACGGGCCAGTCCAGGCCGGCCAGTCGCAGCAGGCTGGCCACCATTCCGGCGGTCTGGCGCAACGGCAACTTGAACAGGACTTTGATCGATAAGCAGAACTGTATGGCCGCATCGGAAAACACCGCCGGACGTCCGGGTCGACTGTCACGCGGCGCGCGCCAGGTCATGTCCTTGTCGACCCAGATGAGCAGAGACCCCCGCTTCCTGAGTGACGCGTTGTAGCTGGACCAGTTCGTCGTGCGATAGCGGGCGGGAGATGGCTTGCTCATGCACCGCGTCTAACGCCATGGATTCGCGAAGTGAATCCTTCGTCGTCAGACTTTTGCAACAATGCCGGTCCGTACCAGAACTTAGCACAGCCCCGCGAACATGTGCGCTTGCCGAATACAAACCGTCAAGAGCTTGCAACCCTAAAGAGCGTTTCGAGCAGCCGATACAGACCTAACCAGAGTTCCCGTCCATTGAAAAGCATTTGTGGCTCTGCACCTGACAGATCACATCTTCGGCGGCCTATCGGGTTTTATCCCGTAAAATTGTTTATCGCCGCCGCTGTTGCCTGTCCGATCTCAGCGAACGCGGCCGCCCAGAACGATGGCCTCTCCCCGGTTCTGGTAAAGATCATCTATCAGGTCCGCGTGATGCGCGCGCATGGCGCGTTGGTTCAAAGAGCCTTTTTCGGTGATCTCGCCTTTTTCAAAGCTTGGTTCCTGCGACAGCACAGCCGCGCGACACACGCGGCTGGCCGATCCGGTGGCGGACTGGCCGGCGGCTGCAAGCGCTTGGGTCAGAGCTTGGGCGCGGTCGTTGTCGGCCATTGCTTTGGCCTTGTCGGACAAGAGCAACAGCGCCCCAAGATCGCGTTCGTTTTCCCCGACGATCACCGCGTCGCGCACGAGGCCGCCCATGGCATCCACAAGGGCCGAGCGGACAGCCCCAACAGCAACCCAAGTGCCTGTGTTCAGCTTGAAATTCTCGGCAACGCGACCGTCGAAGTAGAACCCTTTGGAGAAATCATCAGGGTCTGCCGGTCGCAAAGCATCGCCCATACGGTAGTAGCCTTCTTCGTCAAAAGCCTCGGCTGTCTTGGTAGGATCACCAAAGTACCCGGGGGTGACGGTCGGTCCTTTGAGACGCACTTCCATTTTGCCACTCGTCGGGACAAGTTTCATCTGCAGGCCTCTTGAGGGCACGCCGACATTTCCTGCTTTCTCTTGCACCTCGGTGCAGGCCAGCGCGAAGGGGGCGGTTTCGGTTGCCCCCAAACCCGTGGCCAAAAGCACTTCGCGCCCGGTTGTCTGCCGTGAAAGACGGCGCAGGGCGTCCCAGGTGTGTTGCGCCATGCCGGCCCCGGCATAAAACATCATACCGAGAGACTTGAAAAAGGTTGCAGCAAGCTCTGGATTAGTCTCGAGCGCTTCGACCAGCATGTCCCATCCCACTGGCACATTGAAATACCAGGTGCAGGAGATATCGCGCAAGTTGCGCAGCGTTTCATCGAATTTGCCCGGCACGGGGCGGCCATCGTCGATGTAATAAGTGCCGCCGTTGGTCAGCACGAGATATGACACCTTGTTGCCCGCGGCTGTGTGGTTCCAAGGGGCCCAATCCAGCACAACGGGCGGTTGCTTTTCAAGGAAGCGGTAACAGTCTCGCACCATGGCCTGCATGGCGCAAATCATGGAGTTGGTGTTGATCACCGCTTTCGGGGACCCCGTCGAGCCGGAGGTGAAAAGGTACTTCACGACGGTTTCGCCGGTGATACGGGCCCGCGCTTCTTCTGCCCTGGCTGGATCGCCCGCCAGCAGGTCGTCAAAGCTCATGGCACCCGGGCTTGGTGCCTGTTTGCAAATCACCATCCGCCCCTCGGCGGCGATTGACGCGAAGGCTGGACCAAAGATCGACCCGTCATCGCCGTAGACAGCGCCCGGGTTTAGGGTCTCCGCGATGTCCTTCAGCTTGAGATGGTCCTTGGACACCAGAGAATAGGCGGGGGACAACGGCGCATAGGGAATCCCGGTGTAAAAGCATGCCGCCCCAAGCAACGCGTGTTCGAGGCTGTTCTCCGACAGGATGAGCAGTGGCCTGTCAGGGCCAAGCCCCAGCGCAAGCAAGGCTGCACCGATGGACTTGGCTTTGGCGCGGGCTTCTGCATAGGTGATGCGCACCCAATCGCCATCGGTCGACCGACGGGCGATCCATGTCTGGTCGGGTGTCGCATCGGCCCACTTGTCAAGATAGTCAGCCAGCGTTGGCAGGTATCCGGTCAAATCACCTTTCTGACGCATAAGGATGCTGCCATCGTCCCGGTGTTCATAGATGAACTCTGGGGCCCAGAAATCGTCTGTCTCGAGATCAGTCATTGCGACCGACCTGCACATGAAGGGGATGGAAAAACACTGGCGTGACCGGAGTTCGGGCGCCACGTGCGACCATCCCGTGCAAACGGGCGGCGGTGCCTCGCAAAATGGCAAAGTCAGTTCCCAGCATTGTCTCCTCCCGACGATCCTCGGGACGAGTGTGATAAATTTTGTTAACAAAGTAAACAGTTTTATAGGTGACCGTTTTTCAAACCTCAGGTGCGCATGGCTTTGAGCACGCGCGCAGCGATACGACCGGATGGCCGATCGCAGGAGGGCTTTACCCTATTCGGTACTGATTTTTGCAACGTCCGACAGAGTGCTGTCAGCTCAGCATGTCCTTGAGCGTCAGGTTCGAACTGGGCCCGACCTCAAACCGCAGCGCCGAGTGCAGTTCGACAAGGTGGCTGCGCATCAGCTCCTCGGCTTCGCCCGCATCGTTGCGTTCCAACGCATCAATCAGCGCATTATGGCATCCTTCGTCACACCGAGTGCTCGACCGGGTCCAGTACAACGCGATGATCAAAGAGGATCGCGACACAAGGTTTTCAATGATCTCGGCAATGGTACGCTGATTGGCGATCTGGGCGATCATCACATGAAACCGGCCCGAGAGCCGCAGGGCACGGCCAGATTCGTTGTTCGCCATTGCAGCGTGTTCTTCTTGCGCATGCAGCCGCAAAGCACGCACATCCGCCCGATTGGCACGCAACGCCGCCTCTCGGGCCGAGCGCGGCTCGAGCAATTCGCGGGCTTCGAACACTTCGCGCGCTTCACGTGGCGATGGATTGGCGACACTGGCACCGCGATTCGGGCGCAAGGTGACAAGCTGGGAATGCGCAAGCCCCTGAAGCCCGGTCCGCACAATCGTTCGGGAGACCCCGTAGAACTCGGCCAGATCCGTTTCTGCAAGGCGGGTTCCCGGCGGCAAGCGTTGTTCGAGGATAGCCCGCTCGACCCCTGTAAACACGGGGTTCTGCACGATATCCGCATCGAACCGCCTGCTGAAATTTGCCTCTTGCTGCGTAATACTCATGTCGTGCCGTCAACGGTTGTATACATTTGCGCAGGCCTTTCTCGCCTTTTTGGACAGGAATGTCACCCCAAGTTTCCAAGTCGTCGTTTACCCGACACGAACCGCCCAAAAACTGTGCGGCGAGGTCATGCGTGAGAAAATTTTGGGCTATTGTAAACTTTTTGAAGACGAAACGTATACAATCTGGCATTTGGTTGTCGAAGTATTTTGCCCACATCTCAATCTCTGCTTCAGGGGCGAGGCCGGTCTGCAGGGCTTGGTCCGGACGTTCAACAGGAGTATGGAAATGAGGAATTTTGTGCAGCGATCCTCAGCGATCGCACTTGTCGCGGCGATGCTGGCCGCAGGCCCTGCCTGGGCCGAGAAAACCCTGACCATCGGCATGACGGCAGCGGATATCCCGCGCACATCGGGCCAGCCGGACCAAGGCTTTGAAGGCAACCGCTTTACCGGCATCCCGATGTACGATGCGCTGACGCATTGGGACCTGTCATCGGAAACCGAACCCAGCGGGATCGTGCCGGGCTCGGCCACGGCGTGGGAAGTGAACCCGGATGACACGACCAAGTGGACCTTCACCCTGCGTGAAGGCGTGACCTTCCATGACGGATCGCCCTTCAACGCCGAAGCGGTTGTCTGGAACGTGCAGAAGGTGCTGGACGAAAACGCGCCGCACTTCGCCCCCGATCAGGTTGGCGCCACCAAGTCGCGTATGCCGACCCTCGCATCCGCCCGCGCCATCGACGATCTGACCGTCGAATTGACCACCACGCAGCCTGACAGCTTTTTGCCACTCAACATGACGATGCTGTTCATGGCCTCGCCGACCCATTGGCAGTCGCTTTACGATGCCGTCGATGCGTCGATCACCGATCCCAAAGAACGCGCTGCCGCCGCTTGGACCGCCTTTGCCTTTGATCCGTCGGGCACCGGGCCGTTCGAGGGCGACCTCTTCGTGCCGCGCGAACGGTTCGAAATGGTGAAGAACGAAGAATACTGGGACCCGGCCCGCACACCGACCATCGACCGCGTGGTTCTGGTGCCGCTGCCTGATGCCAACGCGCGCACAGCAGCGCTGCTGTCCGGTCAGGTCGACTGGATCGAAGCCCCTGCCCCGGACGCGATCCCGCGCATTCAGGCCGAAGGCAACGTCATCTATTCCAACCCGCAGCCGCATGTCTGGCCGTGGCAGCTGTCCTTCCACGAAGGTTCGCCCTGGCTCGACAAGCGGGTGCGTCATGCGGCCAACCTGTGTGTGAACCGCGAAGAGCTGCAGGTTCTGCTCGGTGGCTACATGGGCATCCCCAAAGGCTCGGTCGAGCCAGGCCATCCGTGGTGGGGCAACCCGTCTTTCGACATTCGCTATGATCCCGACACGGCGCGCACGCTGATGGCCGAAGCCGGTTTTTCAGCAGACAACCCGGTCAAGGTGAAGGTTCAGACCTCAGCCTCGGGTTCTGGTCAGATGCAACCTGTGACGATGAACGAATACGTGCAACAGTCGCTGGCGGATTGCTTCTTTGACGTCGAGCTGGACGTGCTGGAATGGAACACCGTGTTCACCAACTGGCGCAAAGGCGCTGCGGATGAAAGCGCGCGCGGTGCGCATGCGATCAACGTGTCCTTCGCCACGATGGACCCGTTCTTTGCCATGGTCCGCTTCGTTTCGACGGAAACCTTCCCGCCGGTGTCCAACAACTGGGGCCTGTTCGGCAACGATGAGTTCGACGCTTTGATCGCGGATGCCCGCACATCCTTTGCGGATGCGGATCGTGACGCGGCCTTGGCCCGTCTGCACACCCGCATTGTCGAAGAAGCACCCTTTGTCTGGATCGCCCATGACGTGGGTCCGCGCGCGATGTCGGCCAAGGTCGGCAACGTGACCCAGCCGAAAAACTGGTTCATCGACATCGCTCCGATGACCATCGAAGAGTAATCCTTCACACCCAATGGGGTCGTCCCGACACCGGGGCGGCCCCTTTTGCAACAGGCCAATCCAATTATGCTTTCGTTCATCCTGCGACGCGTTCTCTACACCGTGCCGATCATGCTGGGCGTGTCTCTGGTATGTTTTGCACTGGTTCACATCTCTCCCGGTGATCCGCTTGTGTCGATCCTGCCGCCGGATGCGTCGGTCGAGTTGCAGGAACAAATGATGGCGATCTACGGGTTTGATAAGTCCTATCCAGAGCAATTCCTGCGCTGGCTGGGGCTGGCGCTACAGGGGGATTTGGGCAATTCCATCGCATCCGGACGTCCTGTTGCGTCCGAAGTGCTCAATGCCGTCGGCAATACGCTGGTCCTTGCTGTCACCGCGACCATTATTGGCTTCACCCTTGGCGGCTTGTTCGGCTTTGTGGCAGGCTACTTCCGCGACAGCTGGATCGACAAGCTGGCCACGGCCATTTCTGTCGTCGGCGTGTCCGTGCCGCATTACTGGCTGGGCATGGTGATGGTCATCATCTTCTCGGTCGAACTGCGTTGGCTACCTGCCACAGGCGCAGGCCCTGGCGGCTCAAGCCAATGGGTCTGGGATTGGGAGCACATGCAATACCTGATCCTGCCCGCCGTCACGATGTCAGTGATCCCGATGGGCATTGTCGCCCGCACCGTGCGCGCATTGGTGGCGGACATCCTTCAGCAGGAATTCGTGTCGGGGCTACGCGCCAAAGGCCTGCTGGATCGCGGCGTGCTGGCGCATGTGATCAAGAACGCCGCCCCCACCGCTTTGGCCGTGATGGGCTTGCAACTGGGCTACCTGCTGGGCGGGTCGATCCTTATTGAGACCGTGTTCTCGTGGCCCGGCACAGGGTTCCTTCTGGGTCAGGCGATTTTTCAGCGCGACCTGCCGTTGTTGCAAGGCACGATCCTCGTGCTGGCGATGTTCTTCGTGATCCTCAACCTGTTGGTCGACGTGGCGCAAACCTCGCTCGATCCCCGTTTGCAAAGGGGCTAAGCCATGGCTGTCACCGCAGATACCGTGGCACATCTGGCCACCATCGAAAAATCTCAAGGTTACTGGCGATCTGTCTGGACGCGGTTCTTGCGCGACAAGGTCGCGGTCTGTGCCGGGCTTGTCGCGGCCGGTCTGGTGCTGATGGCGATCTTTGCGCCATGGATCGCGCCTGCCGACCCACTGGATGGCAGCATGATCAAGCGCCTGTCCCCCATCGGCACCGAAGGATACCCGCTCGGAGCCGACGAGTTGGGCCGAGATATGCTCAGCCGTCTGATCTACGGCGCGCGCCTGTCCCTCTTCATGGGGGTCGTGCCGGTGCTAATCGCCTTTACCATCGGTGCGGCCATTGGCATCGCCGCGGGCTATCTGGGCGGCTGGGTCAACACCATCACCATGCGCGTGCTCGACGTGCTCTACGCCTTTCCGTCGGTGCTGCTGGCGATCGCGATTTCCGGCGCATTGGGGGCGGGCATCCTCAACGGGCTGCTGTCCTTGACGGTGGTCTTTATCCCGCCGATTGCGCGCGTGGCCGAAAGCGTCACCACATCGGTACGAAAGCTGGAATACATAGAAGCGGCACAGGCCAGCGGCGCATCTAGCCTGCGGATCGTGCGCGATCATGTACTGGGCAATGTGCTGGGTCCGATCTTTGTCTACGCCACCAGCCTGATCTCGGTGTCGATGATCCTTGCCGCAGGTCTGTCCTTCCTCGGCCTTGGCGTCAGCCCGCCCAACGCGGAGTGGGGGTTGATGCTGAACACATTGCGCAATGCGATCTACGTCCAGCCGTGGCTGGCCGCGCTGCCCGGCGTGATGATCTTTCTTACCTCGATCTCGTTCAACATGCTTAGCGACGGACTGAGATCCGCCATGGATGTGAAACAATGAGCACGCCGATCCTGTCCGCCCATAGCCTCGTCAAACACTTCAATGCCGGAGGGTTCGGCGCTGCACGCAAAGTAGTACGTGCCGTCGATGACGTCAGTTTCGAACTGGCCCCCGGTGAGACCTTGGGCGTCGTCGGCGAAAGTGGCTGCGGCAAGTCCACGACAGCGCGTCTGTTGGTGCAACTGCTGACACCCGACAGCGGCAGCGTGCGCTATGAAGGCAAGGTCGTTGGTCCGGAACTGCCGCTCAAGGCGTTTCGCAGCAAGGTGCAGATGGTGTTTCAGGACAGCTTCGCCTCGCTCAACCCGCGCATGACGATGATCGACGCGGTTGCGTTTGGACCTATGGTGCACGGCGTGTCGCGGTCCGAGGCGATGCGCAAGGCGCAAGACCTGCTGGACCGTGTCGGTCTGGACCCCACCCGCTTTGGTGGCCGCTACGCGCATGAGCTGTCGGGCGGGCAACGCCAGAGGGTGAACATCGCACGCGCATTGGCCTTCGATCCTCGGGTGATCGTGTTGGATGAGGCCGTGTCCGCACTGGACAAATCGGTCGAGGCGCAGGTGTTGAACCTGCTGATGGACCTCCGGCGTGAACGCGGTTTGACCTATGTGTTCATCAGTCACGACCTGAACGTAGTACGCCATATCTCGGACCGGGTGATGGTGATGTATCTGGGCGAAGTGGCCGAGATCGGACCGGCGGAAAGCCTCTACAGCGCACCCCGCCATCCCTATACCGAAGCGCTTCTGGCCGCGATGCCGTCGCTTGATCCGGATCGCCGCACGATGGAGGCGCCGCTGGCTGGTGATCCTCCGAACCCAATCGACCCGCCACCGGGATGCCGGTTCCACACGCGATGCGCCCATGCGTTCGGACCCTGTTCGGCACAGGTGCCCGTGTCGCATCGGGTCGGGACAGGTCATGTCGCGGCCTGCCATCTCAACGCAAAGACGGAGGAGGTCGCATGACGCAAGAAACCGTACACGCCGTTACGCCTCTTGTCCGGGTGCAGGACCTGTCGGTGCGCTTTGCCGGGACACCCCCGGTCCATGCGGTCAACAATGTGAGCTTTGACCTCGCTCCGGGCGAGGTGCTGGGCATTCTGGGCGAAAGCGGGTCTGGCAAGAGCGTGACGTTGAAGACCTTGCTGCGCCTTTTGCCAGAACGGAAGACCAAAATCACCGGCCGGGTCGAAGTGGATGGCAACGATGTTCTGTCCTTGCAGGGACGCGCCTTGGCCGATCACCGCGGCGGTGTCGCATCGATGATCTTTCAAGACCCGGCCTTGGCGCTGGACCCGGTCTACACCGTCGGTCAGCAGATCGCTGAGACCGTGATGCGGCATGAAGCGATATCGAAAAGTGACGCGATGACCCGCGCGCTCGAGATGCTGGAACTGGTACGCATCCCGTCGGCCAAACGTCGGCTGGAGAACTACCCACACGAGATGTCGGGCGGAATGCGTCAACGCGCGATGATCGCTCTGGCTCTGGCCTGCCGCCCCAAGCTGTTGCTGGCGGACGAGCCGACAACAGCACTTGATGCGACGGTTCAAATCCAAATCCTGTTGCTGTTGCGCGAACTGCAGCAGGAGATGGGTATGGGGGTGATCTTTGTCACCCACGATATCGGCGTAGCGGTCGAAGTGTCTGACAGGCTGGCGGTGATGTATGCAGGCAGCTTTGTCGAAACGGGTTCTGTCCGGGATGTGATCCGCGATGCGCGGCACCCCTATTCGAAAGGGCTATTGGCGGCCAATCTGGTCGGAGCTGTGCCGGGCACGCGTCTGGATGCCGTACCCGGTGCGCCGCCGCCGCTCAATGCGCTGCCGGAAGGCTGTTCCTTTGCGCCGCGTTGTGCTCATGCCGAAGCCGCCTGTCATGCCAGCCCCCTGCCGGTTTGGACAGGAGCGGACGGACGTTGGGCGCGATGCGTACAAGCCAGTCGCGCCGAGGCGCTGGCCGAACCGGAGAGCCAGCGGTGACGTCGCGCGTGCGCCCGAGGATCGCGATCCTCAATCCGAATTCCACCGAACGCATGACCACCGAGATGGTCGACACAGCCCGCGCTGCAATTGATGGCCTGGCGGATGTCGTGGGCCTGACCAATCACCGTGGGCCTGCGTCGATACAGGGGCCAGCGGATGCCGAGCGCTGCCTTGACGGCCTGTTTGCACTGGTCGACGAGGCGCGGGAGAACGGCGCGCACGTCGCGATCATTGGCTGTTTTGACGACACCGGACTTGCCACGCTCCGGTCGACAGCCGGTTTGCCGGTGGTGGGCTTGGGTGAAGCGGGATGTCTTGCGGGCTGCCTGGCCGCCCAGCATTTCGCTGTGGTCACAAGCCTTGATGTGTCGGTGCCGGTGATTGCCGACAACATTCGCGCTATGACCCTCGACACGCGCTGCGCCGGGATACATGCCTCGGGCGTGCCAGTGCTGGAGCTGAACGCGCGGGCCGACAGTCTGCGGCGCGTTCAGGACGCGATCGACAGGACGGCGGCGGCGCATCCCGGGTGCAGCATCGTGCTGGGCTGTGGCGGGATGACCTTGATCGCCAACCAGATCAAGGCCCCTGCCCGCTCGCGTATCATCGACCCCGTGGTTGCCTCGGTACACATGGCTTTGGCAGCTTTGTCCTGATCCGCTGGCAGGCTGCTGTTCAAGATCGACACGCGGTCCCGGTTTGCTTTCCTGACAGGCCGCACAGCCATTTACGGCCTGTCACCCAAATATCTTTGGATAGCCCAAAAATCCAAATTACTGTTTTAATTTCAGATGATTAGAGCGCTTCGCGAAGATTATCCCACACCGCCGTCCGTCGCCGCGGAGACCTGCAACTAAAAGACAATCCGCCCTGTTCGTTTCAGTTTCCACGTATGTATTTCAAGGAAACCGACATGGCATCCGTCAAAACGTTCGATCTGCCCCCCAAAGCAACCATCACGGAATGCGGGGCTGTCCTGACATCCTTGAGACAGTTGGTTGAGACCGAAACCGACATCGTCGTGACCTGTAGTCAGGTCGAACAGATCGATCTTGCAATGCTGCAGGTCCTGATCAGCGCGCGGAAAACAGCAGAGCGAAACAGCAGATCGTTTGCTGTCGTTTCTGACGGACATGGCACGTTTGATGCAGTCCTCGCGGAATACGGCATTTGTTTTGCACACGCCGCCTGACCTGATTTTAGCAAAAGGAAAATAGAAAATGGCAAAAACCGTTCTCGTTGTGGACGACTCTCCCTCTGTGCGAAAGATGGTTCAGATGACACTGGCAGCAGCCGGGTAGACATCATCGAAGCAGAAGACGGACAGGACGCCTTCGAGAAGGCGACGTCGACCCATGTAGACGCCGTTTTGACAGACCAGAACATGCCGCGTCTGGACGGTCTGAGCTTTATCCGGAAATTCCGCGCAACGCCGCAATCCGTTGGCGTTCCGGTTGTCTTTCTGTCGACAGAAAGCGACGCCGCTCTCAAGGCACAGGCCAAGGACGCGGGCGCAACCGGCTGGATGGTCAAACCGTTCGACCAGAACCAGATCCTTGCCGTCGTCAAGAAAATGGTCGGCGCATGACCGGATTCGACGACATGGGCGCCGAGATCTTCCGACAGGAAGCCTCGGAGCTGCTTCAGTCCATCGAGAAAGGCTTGATGGACCTCGAAGCAGCGCCCGGCGATACGGAACTGATCAATTCGATCTTCCGCAGCATGCATACGATCAAGGGATCGGGTGCGATGTTCGGTTTCACCGAGCTGTCGCATTTCGTTCATGAATTCGAAACCGCCTTCGACGATCTGCGCAATGGACGTGCGACGGTCTCGAACGACCTGATCGGCCTGTCGCTTCAGGCCTGTGACCAGATCGGCAAATTGATGGACGCCGTCGAGGGGACGGATGCAGACAATCAGCGCATTCTTGCGAATCTGCGCACGTTGATGCGCCCCGGCCATCACAGCGACGACACCGACACTGCCGAAGACGAGGCTGCAGAAACACCGCACCCGGTTGAAGAGCCGGTTGTAGGTGAAGTGACAACGGTCATTCGCTTTTGGCTTGGTTCCGACGCCCTGCGGCTTGGAAGCAATCCCGCGCTGTTGATCGAAGAACTGCGCGGCTACGGAGACACCACGGTCCGTGCGCTCGACGACCGCATCCCAACCTTGGGAGAGCTTGATCCAACCGACTGCCTGACAGGCTGGGAGGTCGAAATCAACGCCAACCTGACCGACGCAGATATCGACATGGTATTCATGTTTGTCCGCGACGAGATGGATCTTAGCGTCGAACGGCGGGGCGCAACCCTGCCCGCACCTGTCGACACTCCGGCATCGGCGGATACAACACCCGGTGCTGCCCCCCGCGCCGAAACAGATGAAACGCAAAGCCAAGCTGTGGCAAAAGCCCCGACCAATCCCAAGGCCGCGGCTGGCGAAACCATGCGTGTTGCCACCGAACGGTTGGACGAATTGATGGACCGCGTTGGCGAGTTGGTGATCGCCGAGGCGCGACTGCAGGCCTTGACCGAAGCCACCAATGACGCCTCCATGATGTCGGTCGCCGAAGACATCCAGCGTCTTGTCGCGGGGCTGCGGGATGCAACCATGTCGATGCGCATGGTGCCGATTGGCAGCATTCTGGGCCGGTTCCGTCGCTTGATGCGCGACTTGTCCTCTTCCTTGGGCAAACCGCTGGAATTCGTGACCGTTGGCGAAGACACCGAGCTCGACAAGACCGTGATCGAACTTCTGGCCGATCCGCTTGTTCACATTCTGCGCAATTCGGTCGACCACGGGCTGGAAACCCCTGAAGACCGGCGCGCCGTCGGCAAACCGGAAACCGGCACGATCGAACTTGGCGCCCGGTATTCGGGGGCCGAGGTTCTGATCACCGTCCGTGACGATGGGCGCGGTCTGAACCCCGCCAAAATCCGGGAAAAGGCGATCAGCAAGGGTCTGATGTCCGAGCGGGACGACCTCAGCGACAGCGAGATTTTCCGCATGATCTTTCAGCCCGGCTTTTCGACCGTGGACAAGGTCACCGAACTCTCTGGTCGCGGTGTGGGCATGGATGTGGTGATGCGCACCATCGCGTCGCTGCGTGGCGAAATCGACCTTGCCTCGGAACCCGGGCACGGCACCACCCTGACCCTGCGCCTGCCTCTGACGCTGGCGATCATCGACGGCATGCTCATCGATGTGGGTGGCGAACGCTACACGATCCCATTGGCGGCGGTCGAGGAATGCGTCGAGCTTCCCACGCTCCATACGGTTGGCAATGGCGGATCGTCCTATCTGAACATTCGCGGCGAGCTGGTTCCCTTCCTGCGCCTGCGTCACCTGTTCGAAATCGACGGCACGCCGCCTGATTTTCAGAAGGTGGTCGTGGTGTCTTCTGCCGGGGGACGGGTTGGTCTGGTCGTGGACCGGATCATTGGCAACTACCAGACGGTCATCAAGCAACTGTCGCAGTTCCACGCCTGCCTGAAGTTCTTTTCGGGCGCGACGATCCTGGGGGACGGAACCGTCGCCCTGATCCTTGACGCGACCCAACTTGTCGCGCTTGGCCGCGACGTCGAATTGCGCACAAGACGGGGGGCCGCAGCATGAGAAATGCCAGCCACACAGACATCCTGACCTTCCGACTTGGCACGGAAAAACTGGCACTTCTGGCCGAATACCTGCGGGAGATTCTTGAAATGGTGCCGATCACCCGCGTGCCGCAATCCGGGTCATTCGCAACTGGTCTGATCAATGTGCGCGGCGTCGTTGTTCCGCTCGCTGATCTGCGGGTTGCCCTTCGAATTCCGCGCACGCCCGCAACCGAAGACACACGTGTTCTGGTTCTTGAGGTCCGGATCGAAGACGAGAAATCCACCGTGGCCATTCTCGCCGATCAAGTCGACGAGGTCACAACCATAAACACCGCCGAAATCGAGGACGTCCCACCGGTGGGGTCTCCTTGGCCGCCTGAATTCGTTTTCGGGATCGGCCAGCTCAAAGACACCTTCGTGATGTTCCCCGACCTCGACACGATTTTCAAATCATACAGTGCCGCAGACGCGGCGAAAGAAAAGGTAGCCGCGTGATGACACAGCAAGTCCAGAAACGGAAAGGTTTCTTCAACAGCCTTTCAACCAAAATCATCGCCATCCAAACGATGACATTCGTCGCGATGATCGTCGTCGGTGTGGCAGGATTGTTCGGGATGGAAAAAATCCTGAGCCGCATCGAAACGGTATACGCGGATCGCGTCATTCCCTTGGACCAGCTCAAAGCCATCAACGATGAATACACAATCCACACCCGCATGATCGCCAATGGCATTCTGGATGAAGGCCTTTCATGGCAGGTCGGTCGCGAGGAGCTTGCTGATGCGCGTACCGTCATTGAAGAGCAATGGAACGCCTATCTGCTGACTTACTTGCCGCCCGAAGAAATCAGACTGAAAGACATCGTGGTAGACGCAAAGGTCAAAGCCGACCAAACCATGGATCGCTTTGCGAGTATCCTGGAAACGCAAAACGAACCTGTGCTGTATGAATTCATCAAGAAAAGCTTCTACGGACCGATCGACGGCGTGCATGATGCGTTGGATGGGCTCATTTCCTTCCAGCTTGCCGAAGCTGAGCGTCAGGTGATTGCGGGACAGACAATTGCTCGCCAGATCCAGATCGCAATTGGCGCAATCAGCTTGCTCGTTATCCTTGCCTCACTGGCCATGGTCTGGGTCTTCACCAGCCGCATGAAGAACGCACTCGGTTCGGCTGTGACACTCGCGGAAAACGTTGCAAATGGCGACCTGCGTCGGACCACCGATGCTACGAGCAACGATGAAATCGGTGACCTGCTCAGGGTTTTGAACACCATGGTTCTGCGCCTGCGAGAAGTTGTGGCAAACGTGTCGACAGCGTCGCGCGACGTGGCATCCGGCGCTTCCGAGATGTCTGCAACCTCCGAAGCCCTGAGCCAGGGTGCGACAGAGCAGGCAAGTGCGACCGAAGAGGCCTCTGCCTCGATGGAACAGATGGCAGCCAACATCAAGCAAAGCGCGAAGAATGCTGCGGACACGGAAAAGATGGCGCTGAAATCCGCATCCGATGCACGCGAAAGCGGTGAAGCCGTGTCGCGGGCCGTCAATGCCATGCAGACAATCGCCGAAAAGATCCTCGTGGTTCAAGAAATCGCGCGTCAGACCGATCTTCTGGCCCTCAATGCCGCTGTGGAAGCGGCCCGTGCGGGTGAACATGGTCGTGGCTTTGCGGTTGTGGCCTCGGAAGTGCGCAAGTTGGCAGAACGCAGCCAGTCGGCCGCAGGTGAGATTTCGAACCTGTCGGGCAACACTGTGAAAGCCGCGCAGGAAGCCGGCGAAATGCTTGAGGAACTGGTCCCGGATATCGAACGGACATCGCAGCTTGTGGCAGAGATCTCTCGCGCCAGCCAAGAGCAGGATGCAGGTGCCACGCAGGTGAACATCGCCATCCAGCAGCTGGACAAGGTCACCCAAGAGAACACATCTGCTGCCGACGAGATGTCGACAACGGCTGAAGCTCTGGCAAGCCAGTCCGAGCAACTTCAGGCGTCGATCAAGTTCTTCCTCGTCTCGGACGATGCGCAGTCCGAACCCGCAGTCTTCGTCCGCAACACGAACCCGGCCAAACAGGCGATCCGGTTGGTGGGCGGCAAGGAAGCCAAGGCGTCTGGCGGTTTCGACTTCGATCTGCGTGACAGCGCCGACGATCTTGACAGCAGCTTCCGTCCGCGGAGTGCCGGGTAATGTCCTCAGTCGGTGCAGTTCTGACCTTGGCCTGCGACGATGACGTCTTCGCGTTGCCCGTGGAGCGGGTCCAGGAAATCCTGGACCTGCGACCAATCACTCGGATGCCGAATGCGCCAGCGCAGCTTCTGGGCATGATTGATGTTCGCGGCATGGGTGTGGCGGTTGCGGATTTGCGGGCGTTGCTCGGCATGGTCCCCACGGCCGATACCGAGATGTCGCGGATCGTGGTGTTTTGGGTGCGCAGCGGTGGTCGGCAGACGGTAGTCGGCTTCCGTGCGGATCGCGTGATCGAAGTGGCCGCTTTGGACAATGACGACATGGAACCCTTGCCCGAGGCGGGCCTCTTCAACTGGCGAGATCGTATGATTGCGGGCATCGGTCGCAGGAACGGAAAACTCGTCACCGTTCTGGATGTCGACCGCATGTTCGATGGTCTTACCCCGGAACTCAGTGCGGCATGACACTTGTGATGAACCAAGCTCCCCTCGGTGACGCTCAGCAGGGCTTCGAGGCATTCGCCCGCATGGTGCAGGATTCTATTGGTGTTTGCATCCCGCAGACCAAACGCGGGATGATCGAAACCCGCCTTGCCAGCCGGGTGCGCGCCTTGGGTCTGAACAATATTCAGGAATACTTCAGGCACCTGTTCGAAAATGACGGTCTCACCTCAGAGATGCGGCACATCGAAGAAACGGTGACCACCAACAAGACCGACTTTTTCCGCGAAATCGACCACTTCCACTACCTTCGGAATGTCATTCTCGGAAGCAATCAGACCCGCGCTGGCTCCGGCGTGTTCAAAGCCTGGAGTGCGGCCGCCTCGACCGGCGCTGAATCCTACAGCATCGCCCTGCTGCTGGCCGAACATGCCTTGGCCTATCCCGGTTTCAACTGGGGCATTCTTGGCACGGATATTTCCGGTCGCGTGCTCGAACATGCGCGCCGGGGTATCTATTCCGACACGGTCATCGCGCCAGTGCCCGAGGCGCTGCGCAGCAGATATCTTTACGCAGGTCAGAACGAATGGCAGGGCAAATGGCGGATGTCGCCCGCCCTGCGCAATCGTGTTCACTTCAAGAAGATGAACCTCATCCAAGAGGACTACAATGTCGACCGCGATCTCGACATCATCTTCCTGCGCAATGTCCTGATCTATTTCGACCCGGATATGCAATTGGCGGTTCTTCACAGAGTTGGCCGACATCTTGCACCAGGTGGGCATCTGTTTGTCGGCCATTCAGAAAGCATGATCGTGCGTATGCCGCATTTCCGTCAGGTCGCACCCGCGATCTATCGCAAGGAAGTCTAAAAATGACAAATCTTATCAGTGTGTTGATCGTCGATGATAGCGTTGCCGTGAGAACAGCCTTCTCGGCGATCATCAACGCCGATCCAGGCCTGACCCTGTTCGGCACGGCGCAAGACCCGTTCGTCGCGGTTGAGCGGATGAAGCACAAACTGCCCGATGCGATCTTGCTGGATATCGAAATGCCCCGCATGGATGGCCTGACCTTTCTCAAGAAGATCATGACGCAGTGCCCGGTGCCGGTCATTGTTTGCTCCAGCCATTCGCAAAAAGGCTCGATGGCCGCGATGACGGCTCTGGATTTGGGCGCGGCCGAGGTTCTTGCCAAACCCGACCTCACGACCGTGGACGCCCGCAGCCGGGCAGCCCTGCGGATCGGCCAAGCGGTTCGCGCAGCGGTTGGCGAACGTCCGAATGTCCCGTCACGCGGCGTCAATACGGAAGAAGGCCGCTCTGATGCACGCCTTTCCCCCGACAAGATCCTTGCAAAACGCCCGGCTGTCCGACGCGCCGGTCCGACGCCTCTTGTCGTGATCGGATCATCGACCGGCGGCCCGGATGCTTTGCGTCAGGTTCTTACTGGATTGCCCGAGAACGCGCCCCCGATCGCCATTGTCCAGCATATGCCCGCCGAATTCACAGGACCGCTGGCCCGACGTTTGAATGGACGATGCAATATCGAGGTCATCGAAGCGTCGAATGGCGACATGCTCACCCCCGGCTGTGCGCTGATCGCTCCGGGCGACCAGCATCTGCTGATCCACCGCGAAGGCCGTGGCTATGTCGTTGAAGTGGCAAATGGCCCTTATGTGTCCCGACACCGTCCTTCGGTCGATGTGCTGTTTCGCTCCGCGGCGCAAGCTGCTGGCGAAAACGCGATGGGCGTCATTCTGACCGGCATGGGCGATGATGGCGCGACCTGTATGGGCGAGATCCAAACCTGTGGCGGCTACACCGTGGCACAGACCGAGGAGAGCTGTGTGGTGTACGGCATGCCACGCTCGGCCGTGGAAGCCGGTGTTGTCGACAAGCTCGCCCCGCTGTCACAAATGTCCGCCGAAATCATGAGCTGGTACAGCGGCAAGTCCCGCAAAGCTGGGTGATACTATGAAAGATTACTTGACCGACGCGGTTTACGCTCCTGCCTCATCGTCTGGACAACCCAACGATCTTGCAGCGCGGGAACGCGCAATCTCGAACCTCTGCCGGAAAACAGAAGCGGTTTTCCTTGTGGCGGGCGATCACCTGTCTGCGACGTCGGATGCCTTGGGCAAGACGCGCAATGTACTGGCGGTCTTTGACGAGATGAACGCAAAAGGCACCTTGTCAGAGCTGCGTCAGCACGGGCAATGGCAAGACACCGAGATGCGATCCCTGTCCGACGAAGTGCTCAAGGTTCTCGACAACGTCACAGCGCTGATGACCCGTGCGCGCGGTGTCGATGGACAGGTGCGAGAATTGCGCGACATTCTCAAGATGATGAACATTGTGGTCCTAAACGCGCGGATCACGGTCGCGGCCATCAAGGTCGGCCCCAAAGACAATGCTTCGAACCTGACTGGCTTCACCGAGGACGCCACGCGACTTGTGGCCGAACTCGGAACCATCCTGTCCGGTCTGGACGAAGCGATGCAGCGCATCAAGAAAGGCAGCGACGACGCGCTGACCCGTGCACGCTTTCTCGGGGACCTGCTGACGTCCAGCCTGTCCGGTCCGGTTGCCGCCCTGAACCGCGAATTGGCGAGTTTTGAAGAGCATATCAAAACGCTCGGCTCGGCCAGTGCAGAAATTGCCGACCAATCCAAAGCCCTGATGGGCGCGTCAGCGACCGCCGTGGCCGGATTGCAAATCGGCGACACGACCCGCCAGCGCTTGGAGCATGTGCTGACCATTCTGGAAGGGATTCCAGGGGCCTGGGACGAAAGCGAGGCTTTGACGGCGTTGGCCGCGCATCAGATGGAGGACATCGCACAGGCGCACGTCGATGGCGTCGACAATATCCGCGAAGGATCGGCCGCACTGCAACAGGGCATTCTGAACCTTGTCCGTGACCATTTGCAGGTCTTCGAACAGCGCAACGGATCGCGGAAGTTGAAAACCGGGCTTGAGGAAATCGAGAACCGGATCGCGCAGGCCGTCACGACCCAAGACCAGCTCATGGCCTTTGCGCGCACGCTCTCGCAAGAGTTCGAAGCCCTCACCAGCATTATTGCCGCCGGGGAATCCTTCGAGGCGCGGATGCGCATGATCGGGATCAACGCAGTGATCGCCTGCGCCCGACTTGGGCGTCGGGGTCTGGCGCTGCGGGAAATCGCGGGTCAATTGCAGCAGCTGGCGCGCGACGCCTCTACGCGGTTGCCTGCGGTGAAAACCGAATTGGCCGAAATGATCGAACTCGCTGGCGAAACCATCGTCTTGCTGGAAACCGCCAGCGAACGCGCCAACGCCCTGCCGCAAGGAACCGTGCGGCAATTGTCGGACGGCGTCAACGACATCGGCGAAGCGGCATACCGCAGTGGCGAAATCGTCTCTGAGTTCCGGGAAACGCTGGATGAATCGCGCGGATGGCTGACACCAGTCACAGACCACGCGCACCTGATCGAGAAAACGGCGCGGATGTTCAGCCACGATTGCGAACTGGATGGCTATCCCGGCAAGGAAGACAGCGTCGCGACCGAGGTGTTCGCCATCTACACAATGGAACGAGAACGCGACATTCATCGCAAAGTCATTCTGCCCCCGGTCTCCGAAGACACCGAGATGCAGACTGTCGTTGCCGAAACAGCCCCTGCTGCGGCGGCCAGCGACGATCCGTTCGACGACATCTTTTTCTAAAGCCCCCCTGACCGACCATCATGGCGGATTTGGGGGTTCCGTCGGTTTGACCCGATGGCCTATGCTGGCCCCGGACCAAGGGATGTTTTGGGATCATGGCACAGGCGATGATGGCCGCAGGATTTGTGTCGGCGCTTCTCGACTACGCGGTGTCGCGCGGTGCAGACAGGCAAGCGCTGTTGCAGTCGGCCGGGTTGGCGCCTGCTGATCTGGCAGATCAGGACCAACGCGTACCCGTTTTGGCGTATCAGTCCATGATTGCGGCCGCCATTGCGACCACGGGCGATACGGCGCTCTTGCTACGACACACGCTTGAGTCGCGGCTTGAGATGATCTCGGTGGTTGGACAGATCGTGCACCACGCCGCGTCCCTGCCCCATTCGATTGAACAGTTGAACCGATATCTCAGACTGATGGCCGACGCCAATATTCCCGGCGGTCACGACAGGTTCGAGTTGCTGGAGGATGGCAACGAGGTTTGGATCATCGACCATCTGCCGATCCAAACATCGGACTATGTCGGGATGGAAGCCTCGTTCGCGCGCTTCATCAGTGAATTTCGGCGGTCCTTTCCCGACAGACCCTTCGCACTTGAGCTGGAGGTGACCTATGCGCCGCCGCCACATGTGGACGAGTATCCCGAACTGTTCCGGGTGCCCGTGCAGTTCCATGCCAAACGCAACGCCATGCGGATCGATCCTGTCTGGATTTCCGGCGATACGGAATTTGAACCGGGCAACACCTATGTTTTCGGGGTGTTCACCCGCCATGCCGACCAGTTGCTGTATGATCTTGGGCAAAGCGACACGCTTCGCGACCGCATAGAGGCGCATATCCTGCCGGATCTGCACGAAGGCTCCCTGTCGATGGACAAGGTGGCCCGAGATTTGGGCATGAGCCGTCAAACATTGTACCGGCGGCTCAAGGAAGAGGGCGTGACCTTTGCGGACATCCACGACGACCTGCGTCACCGCATGGCCCGCGACTATCTGGCTGCGCGCAAAGTGTCGGTAAACGAGACAGCCTATCTCCTTGGCTTTTCGGAAGCATCGTCCTTTGTACGCGCGTTCCGCCGCTGGACCGGCCAAAGCCCAACCGCCTTTCGAGACACTGTCACCTGACCCGGACACCCACATTGGGTCGAGGTGTCAATTGATTGTTACCTGAGGTCATCCCCGAAATTCGCCCGCGTGGATATGTCCGCACCCATCACTTTGGATGCAAAAGGACACTCCACATGAAACGATTGACCTCTGCCGCGTTCGGCACCGTTTTCTTGATCGCAGCCTGCACCGATAGCGGCACAAACCACACGCCGATCCTTGATGGTCCCGCCAACGCGGCTTTCGACGCCGATCTGGCCGCGTGCCGGGCTCTGGCGCGGAACCAACGCCAGTTCGATCAGGAAACCCTTGGTGCCGCCGCATTGGGCGCAGGCGCGGGCGCTGTGCTGGGCGAATTGGACGAAGACGGCGACGCGCTGGGGGGTGCCGTTGCGGGCGCTCTAGCCGGAGGTATCGCAAGTGCCGTTGACGTGTCGGAGCGACGAAAGGCCATCGTCATCGCGTGCCTACAGGGCCGCGGCCACCCGGTTGTCGGCTGACGGTTTCGAAGGGACATTTCCATGCACACTTTACTTGAACTTCGGCGTCATCGCTTCGACGCCATGCACGATTTTCTGACCGGAGAGCATCCCGCTCGGGCCCGACAATCCGCCAGATCACGGTCCATCGAGGCGCGGCTTTGCATCGCTGTCGGTCTGGCGGCTTGTGTCGCCCTGATCGGCTTGGCCATGACATGATGGGGGCCCACATTAAAACAGTCTTTATCGCAGGGGCCACGGGCTATCTTGGTCGCTATCTCTGCGCCGAATACAGCCGACGCGGATGGTACGTCATTGCCTTGGTGCGCACTGCAAAAACTGCCGGTGCGCTGGCTGCCAGCAGCGTGGTCGAAGCCGAAGCGACACAGCCCGAAAGCCTGACAGGGCTTATGGACGGGGTGGACCTTGTGGTGTCCGCACTGGGGATCACACGGCAAGCCGATGGGGTTGGCTACCGCGACGTTGACTATCAGGCCAATCTCAACCTGCTGCACGAGGCAGAGCGCGCGCGCGTCGGCCGCTTTGCCTACCTGCATGTTCTGAACGCAGCTGCCTTGCGCAATCTCCCACTGGTCGCCGCAAAAGCCGATTTCGTGGCTGCACTGCGATCGTCTCGGATCGCGTCGACGGTGGTTGCCCCGTCTGGCTATTTTTCCGACATAGAGGACGTTCTGAGCATGGCGCGGTCGGGCCGCGTCTGGCTGTTCGGGTCCGGTCTGACCCGGATGAACCCGATCCACGGCGCGGATTTGGCACATGTCGTGGCAGACGCAACCGATGCCGGCACAGCATGGCAGGAGGTCGGAGGCCCCGAGACCTTTACACAGATCGAACTCGCCGAATTGGCGTTCGCCAGTATCGGCGCGCCGATCCGGATCACACATCTGCCGGATGCCCTGCGACGCTGCGCGTTGTGTCTGCTTCCGTGGGTCACACCGCGTCGGGTCCATGGACCGGCGACGTTCTTCCTGTCCGCCTGTGCGATTGACATGGTGGCTCCGCCACAAGGCACACACCGGCTGTCTGAGCACTTCAAGGCGCTTTGGGACGCACAGGGTTTGGGGGTGATCAGATGACACTCATACGTACAGGCGGGTATGCGGCCTTTGCATGCGCTGCCACATATCTTTTCGGTTTCACATTGCTGGTCACGATATTGGCGCCGATGGGCTATGGCACAAAAGAGATCGACATCGACGCGGTTGCGGCGTTCATCTATCGCTCTCCGGGTATCATAACGGTCTGGAACACGACGATTTACATCGTCAATGGCCTTGCCCTTCTGGTACTCGTGGTGGCGCTGTCAGACCACCTGCGGCCCGGATCAGGACCATGGGCGCAGCTTGCGCAAGCGATGGGCGTGGTTTGGGCAACGCTGGTGCTGGGCGCTGGCATGATCGCCAATGTCGCCACCGAGCGCGTGGTCGCGATCTACGTCAACTCTCCACAGGATGCCGCAGCGCTGTGGGAGATATTGCACAGCGTCGAATTGGGATTGGGCGGTGGCAACGAGATCGCCGGAGCCGCATGGATCCTGTGCGTCAGCAGCTTGGGGGCCGCAAAAGCCGCCCTGCCGCGCCGGGTCACTTACCCCGGAATGATCACCGGACTTGCAGGACTCGCCACGCTGATTCCACCCGTTGCAGACAGCGCTGGAGCAGTCTTTGGCTTGGGCGCGATCCTGTGGTTTCTGCTTGTTGGACGCGTTTTGCAACGCGCCTCGGTCTCTGGGTGATGGGGACTGTCGGCTAATGAGGATCGCCGGATGTCCGGTATCCTCTTCACCCTGACACAGGCGGCGCTGACCTGTTACCGTCCGACTCAATACAGACCGATCAAAGGACACATCCCATGTATCTCGCCATGAACCGCTTTACCGTCCCACTGGAAAACGCTGCAGAGTTCGAAGAGCTGTGGCTGTCGCGCGAAAGCCGGTTACAGGACATGGCTGGGTTCGTGTCGTTTCATATGCTCAGAGGTCCTGAGGAGTCTGGCAGCGTGCTTTATGCGTCGCACACGGTGTGGGAAAACGAAGACCATTTTCGGGCCTGGACCACCAGTGCCGAATTCCGCGCGTCCCATGCTCGTGCGGGCGACACGCGCACGCTCTACGACGGCGCACCTCGCTTTGAAGGCTTCACCTCAATCCAGTCGATCGACGCGCTGCAGACGACCTGACATCGCACGCGATCTCAGCAGACCGGCGCATCGCCACCAACCGTCTGCCCGACGGGCGGATTGACGCGGCCGTTGCGCCATTTAAAGCCAGATTTTTACTTGACTAAAAAAGTCAGATACAGATAGCTTAGGTCATTCCCGACTGAATCTATCGGGATTCTTTGCGCGATGATCGTGCCCCATCCCAGCCACCGCAATGGCAGCCCGGATGTCACAGGAAAGGAGAGCCCCATGACGACACCCGAGCCGAAACTGACTCAAAGCCCGACACCGCCAAGCTCTTTGGGCTGGCGCGACCTGATCCAATCGAACAGCGAACACGGCGCCATCGAAGGATTTGCCCTCGAACAGATCATCGACATGCAACACGACCACGTTCGCCATTCCGGAGAGGCGCAATGAGCCTGATGCAGAACCTCCCAACCCCGCGCAACATTGACGACGCAGACGGGACAGCCGTCTATGATGCGCGCGATCTGATCGTGAACGGGCTCAAGGCCGCGATTGTTCTCGACGGGCAGACATACACCCTCCGGATCACGCGCGCGGGCAAGCTGATCCTGACAAAATAGGGACACGGCCCCGATACAGGATGCAATGGCCCTGCCCGAGCCAGACTGCGACACCAGTTCTTCCTTCAAGCGAGGCAAAAATGCCGAAAGTTCCCAGCCCCTGCATCGGCGTCTGCAAGTTCAAGCGAGAGGGACATTGCATTGGTTGTTCGATGACCAAGGACCAGAAATCCGCCTTCAAATCCTTTAAGAAAAACGCGCATCGGGAAGCCTTTGTCGAACTGGTCGTCGCGCAGCAAAGCTGTATGGGACGATACAAACACTGGGAAACCGCCTATGCAAAACGGTGCGGAAAGAAGAAGGTCAAACTGCAAATCCTCAATGGCGGCAAGGCCGCCTGACACCCCCTTAGAAACATGACGAGACGGGACCGGCAGGGCATGAAAGCCGCACAACGACAGACATCCACGTCAAGGTTCGAAGTACCGCGCGACGATGATGCGAATGGTCGGTTTCTCGATCATCTTCGCCAGTCTGCGCGGGCAGCGCGGTGCAAAAGCTATGTCGACCTGTTCGGAGCCTGCGCCCTGCTGTCACGTGACCCCCGGATCGCGTCTCTGGCCGCCACGGATTTTCTGATGCGCAGCCTGTCACAAGCACTTGGCCAACGCCCTGTTCTGTTTCGTCCGGGCGAGACGAAAACAAGCTTTGACGAAGACTGGCTGCTGGCCCTCGCGCGCAGCTTGAAAACCGATGACGTGGCAAGCGCGACCTTCCTGTTGCATTCGCGGGTGCCAAAACACGCACGCCGCACATTGGTGTCGCTGTTGCGCAATGTGGTCGACACTTTTTACAGGATTTAGAAAGATTCTAAACATGCTTGTCGTCAGGCAACGCGCACTCTAACCTGACACTGCAAGCCAGCCCGTCGCCAGCCAGCGCCCCTTTCCATTTCACAGGAGCTGCAGATGACACAGACCGCACAATCCCTTTCCACCGATGCCACAACTCAGCTTGCAGACGCACTGAACCAATGCGTGGCCGAAACCGCCGTCACCACCATGCTGGCGCAGAGTTTCCACTGGAACGTCACCGGCATGGCCTTTGGCCCCCTTCATGACCTGTTCCAGAAAATATACGAAGATCACTTTGTGGCCCAAGACGATCTGGCGGAACGGATCAAGGCCTTGGACGCACATGCCGAGGGCACGTTGGCCGGCATGCTGAAGCGGTCCAAAGTGTCCGAAACCGAAGGTGCGCCTGCGGCAGAAGACATGATCCGCCTGATGAAAGAAGCGCAGGAAACCCTTGCTGAAACCTTGGCGGGCGCAGGCGAACTTGCAGCACAGCACGGCGATACGCTAACCGAAGATCTGTGCATCGCACGCGGGCAGACGCATGAAAAATTCGCTTGGATGCTGCGCTCGCATCTGGCCTGATGGTGGTCCACGCGCAGGTTTTCGCTTTTGACACAGTGCACAGCCGCATTGCGCAGGTTGTTAATCACTTTGGCAGGGCGATACGCCTTCAACGATCCCGGCGGAGCAGTCTCCAAGACCGCTCTGCTGGGCCTTCATCTTGAAACCCTGCTTTCCCGAGCACCCGCAGTGATGCCACATTGCCAGTTTTGACCCGCGCCCGGAGTGACATCAGCGCCACGTCTTCAGCAAAGCACTGACGCACAAACGGCGGCACGACGGCACTGGCAAACCCCTGCCCCCAATACGGACGTCCGAGCCAATAGCTCAGTTCTGCCGAGCGTGGTCCGGTTGCGTCTGTGTCGTATTGCAGACGCACCTGCCCGATGGGAACATCGTCGTAGATCACGGCATGCACCTGATGATGGGTCCCGTGCATCGAAATCTCGATGAGCGACTGCGCCAACTCCACCCTGACCGGATCGGGAAACGGCTCTGGAAGCGTGTCCCACAGGACGCGATCGTTCAGCAAATCGGCGAGCCTTGGGGCATCCCCCATATCCCACGGGCGCAGATGCAAGTGCAAACCAACGCTGCGGCGTACGCGCCCGGCCCTTGGATGCGCAGGATCGGTCACTTCGTTGGTAAACAGATCGTCCACGCTTTGCGCCAACACCCATCCGCATTGCGCCGGGTCGTAGGCGACCGAAATGCCCTCAGACGTGCAGAAAGCAAGCTCGTCCTGGCTCAGGATGCCATCCGACCGCGAGCGATCCAAACGAAAGGGTTTGCCACACGGCAGGGTCAGTAATTTGGAGTCACCTAACATCACACACTCCTCTCGAAACTATGGTGTATGTGGGGGCGATTTTTAAAGTTGCAACAAAAATACTTCTTTGCTGTTTGTTTCAGTCCAAGGGACGCGAAACAGGGTCACCGCATCACGAACGGGTTGGCCATCGGCGCCTCGGACGTGCTGATCCAAACCGTCTTGGTGCGCGTGTAATCGTGGATCGCCTCGATCCCCGCTTCGCGCCCGTATCCTGACTGATTGAACCCGCCAAACGGCGCGATCGGCGACACGGCACGGTAAGTGTTCACCCAGCAAATCCCGGCCTTGATCCGCGCCGACACGCGATGTGCACGGGCGACGTTCTGGGTAAAGACGCCCGATCCCAAACCAAACGGGGTCGCGTTGGCCAATGAGATGGCCTCTTCTTCCGTATCGAACGGCAACAGCGACATGACCGGGCCGAACATCTCGACCTTAAGCGTTTCAGTGTCGGCATCAGCACATTTGACCAAAGTGGGCGCCATGTAATTCCCGGGGCGATCCAAACGGGCGCCGCCGAACTGGATTTGTGCCCCGCCTTCAACCGCAGCAGCCAAAGTGGCCTCAATCCGCATGACCTGCGCCTCTGTGCAAAGCGGGCCGATATGCGTGACGGCCTCAAGCGGATCTCCGATCACCACATTCGCCATCTTGTCCTCGATCCGGGCGATCAGGTCGTCCATTACCGACCGATGCACCAATCCCCGGCTGCCCGCGACACAGCTTTGCCCAGACGCGCCGAAATTACCGGCGATCAACCCATTGGCCGCGCCGTCGAGATCGGCGTCCTCGAACACGAGGATCGGGGATTTCCCACCCAGTTCCAGCGTTGTCACCGCGAAATTCTCGGCCGAATTGCGCACCACATGCCGCGCGGTTTCCGGCCCGCCGGTAAAGGCGATACGGTCCACATCGGGATGACGGGTCAGCGGGATGGCACAGTTCTCGGCATCACCCGTGATCACCGACACCACACCCGGCGGAAAGCCTGCCTTTTCGACCAACCGCGCGAATTCCAGCATCGGCGCAGGCGCGATTTCCGACGCCTTGAGAACAACGCTGCATCCTGCTGCCAAAGCCGGACCCAGCTTGGTCGCGGTCAGGAACATCTGCGCATTCCACGGCACGATGGCCACCACGACACCAATCGGTTCGCGGCGGGTGAAAACATGCATATCCGGCTTGTCGATCGGCAGGACCGCGCCTTCGATCTTGTCGGCCAAACCCGCATAATAGCGATAGTAATCCGCGACATACCCCGTCTGGCTTGCGGTCTCCGCCAAGAGCTTGCCACTGTCCGTGGTCTCAACCCGACCAATCTCTTGGGCATGTTCAGCGACTAGATCCGCCAGACGATACAGCAGCTTGCCCCGCTGCGTCTGGGACATGTCGCGCCATGCCGGATCGTTCAGCACCCTCCGCCCAGCCCCAATCGCGCGGTCCACATCCCCCGCATCCGCACAGGCAAACGTCGCCCAATCCGCGCCCGTCGCCGGGTTCTGCGTGGTCATCACCTGCCCGCTGCCCCCGTCGGTCCAGGCACCGTCGATGAAAAGCTGGTAGTGCGGAAGCTGGGTCATGGAATCTCTCACTGAAAAGCTGGCATCACGTCGTCGATGAACCGCGCAAGCGACGCGCGCTTACGCTCAAAACTCATGCCGCTGTCGATCCAGAACGAATATTCATCATAGCCCAGATCTTCGTAGCGTTTGATCTGATCGATCACCTGATCCGCTGTCCCTATGGTCAAGTCACGCGCCATGTTCTCGGGGGACATCATCGCGTTTGCGTTCATCTCATCCTCGCTCAGCGGCGCGATCAAGCCTTGGCTGACCGGGCGCTTGTTCTGGAACCATGCCCCGAAATAACAATAAAAGCGCGACAATTCCTTGGCCGCAACAGCCACGTCAGCCTCGTCCGCGCCGACATAGGTGTGATGCAACAGCATGATCTTGGGGCGAGGCCCGTCATAGCTGGCACAGGCATCGTTAAACCGGCCCATCAGAGTCGTGATCTCCTCCATCCCCATCCAGAGCGGCGTGACCTGAATGTTAAAACCGTTATGGACGCCAAACTCATGGCTGTTCGGATCGCGCGCGGCGATCCAGATCGGCGGGCCATCGGGTTGAACAGGTTTCGGCGCTGATGTGGTCGCCGGGAACTGGAAGAACTCCCCTTCATGGGCACAGTCCCCCGCCCACAGCTTGCGGAGAAGCGGCGTGATTTCCCGCATCCGCTGCCCAGCCTCCCACGCGTCCATTCCGGGCCGGAGCCGTTCGTATTCGTAGGAGTACGCGCCACGCGCAATGCCCAGTTCGATCCGCCCCCCGGTCAGCAAGTCCGCCGACGCCGCTTCACCGGCAAGCTTAATCGGATGCCAGAACGGCGCGATGATTGTCCCAGTGCCCAAGCGCACATTCTTCGTATGGTGTGCAACATTCACCAAGGACATCAGAGGGTTAGGCGCGATGGTGAACTCCATACCGTGGTGTTCGCCTGTCCAGACCGCGCGCATCCCAGCGTCGTCAGCCATCTTGCACAGCGCGATGAACTCTTCATTCAACTGGTCATGCGGCTGGTCCGGCGTCAGCCGTTCCATGTGCACGAAAAGCGAGAACTCCATGCCTCAGATCCTTTCCAAGATGAGAGCAACAACAGCCGAGGTCACGACAACACCTCAGCCGCAAAATCCAAGAGCGCCGCGTTGACCACTTCGGGATGGGTCATGGGCATCATATGCGCCGCATCCGGCACGATGATCGCGCGCCCTTTCGGAGTGAGCGCCGCCATCGCCTCGGACATTGCCGGCGTCGAGTTCGGCTCCGACGCGCCAGTCATGAACAGCGCGGGGCACGTCAGTCCGGCCAATGCGTCCCTACGCGGGCCGGGATCGTGGGCAAACGCAGAATAAGCGGCTTTGTAGCCGTCAGGCGCGACTGTACAGAGCCAGTCGCAGCAGGCCTCACGTTCGTCCGACCCTTGATCTTCGAACCATCGGTCCAAAGCGCCTGTCGGGTCTGCAACCGTGACGCCGTCCAACTCTGCCGCCCGCTTCTGCACAGCCTCCGCCGCCATCGAACTGCGCTCAAATATCGCGTTCAACGCAACCACGCCCCGCACCCGCTCTGGCGCGCGGGCTGCCAGATCAAGCGCGATCATCGCACCCATCGAATGCCCCACGATCAGCGCAGGGCCGTCAAAGGCGCCAAGCACCGCATCGGCATAGTCGGACACACGGGTCAGGTTGGGCCGCACCGCGCTGTCTCCATGGCCGGGCATGTCCGGCGCGGTCACGTGATACCGCTTTGATAAAGCGTCGATCTGGCGGTTCCATGCCTCAGCACGCAAGCCAACGCCATGCAACAGCACGATCTGCGCCCCCTCACCCGCTTCAATCGCGGCAAGGCCAGATCGTTCAGACCGCGGCCGGGTTGTCCAGATCATGTCCCAAATCCTTAAGGTCCTGATAGCGGTCGCCAATCCGGTGATGCGGCCGACCCGACGTCGCAGCACCCAGCGCCACAACGATCTCGTCGGCGCGCGGCGCATCGGGAATGGAGAACTGGATGGTCAGATAATGTGACCGGCGGCCCGCATCATTCTTGTCCATCAGCGGCACCATGATCGGCGCATTTGCGGGGCCGCGTGTGTTGGTGAAGGCAAGGTAGGACTTAGCCCCCACCGCCTGCCGATAGTGATTGCCGAACCGCAGCGTGTGGATCAGGCCCGAGGCATGTTCGACCTCGCCATCAAGCCCGACCACAGCCGCCTTGCCGTAGGCTTCGATGGCATCGCCGCCGCCAGCCAGCCGCAGCATCCGGTCGGTCAGCATCTCGCCCAGAACCGGGCCATAAGCGCGAATTTCCGGGGTCAGGTCTTCGACATACCGGCCCGCCCATGGGTTTCGCAAAACCGCCGCGACTGCAAACATACGCCACGGAGTATCAGACGGTTTGAACCCTTCGATCAGCACCTCTTCGTCATAGGTCACGATCTTGCGGATTTCTGGTGCCATGTTGGTCTCCTGTTCGCTGACGGAGACACTAGAAACCGGCAAATTCTTTGACAAACGAATGAATTGCAGGGCTAGGTATTAATAACAGTAATGGCTTGTTTGACCCATGGCAAAATCGCTCCCACCCCTGACGTGGTTCCGCTCGTTCGAAGCCGCGGCCCGGCACCTGAGTTTCACCGCTGCCGCCGAAGAAATCGGCCTGACCCAATCCGCTGTTAGCCAACAGGTGAAATCTTTGGAGTTGCGCCTGCGCGTGCCTCTCTTCGTCCGACAAGCGCGGGGGTTGATGCTCACCGATGACGGGCGGCGGCTTTTGCCCGAGATCAGCGCGGCGCTTGATGCACTGGCGGGCGCGGCAGGCCGGTTTGAGGCGGGACCGGTGGAAAACCTGCTGACCGTCGCCACCTCGGTCAGTGTCGCGCAATGGGTCATCGCCCCGCGCCTGCCCGATTTCACCGCGCGCCATCCGAACATCCGGCTGCGCCTTCTCAGCGCGATCTGGCCCGATGATTTCCACTCAGCCCGCGCCGATGTCGAAATCCGGTTTGGATCGTCGAAACAGGCAGGCCAGAACGCGGAGCCGTTGCACCCCAACAACCTGATCGCACTGAAATCCCCTGCCATCACAGGCACGCTCGATACGCTGCCCTTGATCGAAGCGGTGGGCACCTCAGGCGGTTGGCGCGAATGGTCGGACAAGGTGGGCAGCCATCGGCAACCATCGCTTTTTGCCGACACCTACGGCATGGCGTTGCAACTGGCGGCGCATGGCAATGGCGTGGCGCTGGTCAGTGCGGTGCTGGCTGGCCACGCGATACAGACCGGCGTGGTCGAACGAGCGCACTCGGCATCCATTCCAAGCCAAGAAGGGTACTTCCTGTCGATTGCCGAACCCAGCAACGCGGCGTCGCAGTTCCGGGCGTGGTTCCTTGAGCAATTGGTGAAATGATCCCAGCCAAATGCGATGGCTTGCGCGACCGGAACGATCCATTTAACGCTGTGCCACTGGCGATTTCGCAACACCCGCGATCGCTACACAAAACTGGCACGCGACCCATCGGAGGACAGGCTTGGACGCATTTGATTTCGTGATCGTCGGAGCGGGCTCCGCCGGATCGGTGCTCGCCAATCGTTTGACGGCGTCCGGAAAATACACCGTGCTTCTGCTCGAAGCGGGCGGGTCCGACAAAACCCCATTGGTCCAAATTCCCATCGGCTACGGCAAGATCTTCTACGACGCCAAGGTGAATTGGAAATACATCACGGAACCGGACCCCAATCTGGACAATCGCCCCATCTACTGGCCGCGTGGCAAGGTGCTGGGCGGATCAAGTTCGATCAATGCCATGGTCTATGTGCGCGGTCACCAAAACGATTACGCCGAATGGAGCGCCGCCGCCCCCGGCTGGGGGTGGAGCGATGTTGAACCGCTGTTTCGACGGATGGAAAACTGGGACGGCGCGCCCAGCCCGGCGCGTGGGACAGATGGCCCTCTGGCTGTGCATGATGTCTTGCCGGATGTGCACCCCCTCACCCGCGTCTACCTTGAGGCTGCCGCACAGGCCGGGTTTCCGACGAACCCGGATTACAACGGCCCTGACATGGAAGGCGCCACAACTTACCAGATCACCACGAAGGGCGGGTTCCGTGCTTCAGCGGCGCGCTGTTACCTCGACCCCGCCCGCAAGCGGCCAAACCTTGAAATCCGCGCGCGTGCACATGCGACCCGTGTCCTTTTCGATGGCACCCGCGCCATCGGGGTCGAATATCGTCACAAAGGCCAAATCAAGACCGCGCGCGCGCGAGCCGAGGTGATCCTGTCCGGCGGGGCCATCAATTCACCGCAGCTCTTGCAGCTGTCCGGTATAGGACCGGGGCAGGTGTTGCAGGACCACGGCATCGACGTGCTGCTGGACGCGGCGCAGGTGGGTCGCAACCTTCAGGACCATCTGGGCAGCGACAACCTGTTTGTGTCCAAGGTGGCCAGCCTCAATCAGGAACTGCGTCCGTTTATCGGCAAGGTGAAAGCGGCGCTGCATTATGCGATGAAACGCAAGGGGCCGCTGTCGCTCAGCCTCAATCAGGGGGGTGGCTTTGTCCGTGTGTTGGACGAGTCCCCCGGCCCCGATATGCAGCTCTACTTTTCGCCGGTCAGCTACACCCGTGCACCTGTCGGCGTGCGCCCCCTGATGAGCCCCGACCCCTTCCCCGGTTTCCTGATTGGGTTCAACCCCTGCAAGCCAACCAGCGTCGGGCACCTGCAAATCCGGTCCCCTGACCCGTTCGTAGCACCCGAAATGCACCCGAACTACATGTCCACTGACTATGATCGCAGGTTGATGGTGGCGGGCACGAAACTGATGCGCCGGATCGCAGAGACCCAAGCCATGAGCGCCGTCATCGACAGTGAACTGTTGCCCGGCGCGCAGATCGACGATGACGCCGCTATCGAGGCTTATATCCGCAAAACGTCGTGGACCGTCTTTCACCAGTGTTCGACCTGCCGTATGGGCAGCGACCCAGCGACCTCGGTTGTGGACCCTCGGCTCAGGGTGCGCGGGATCGACGGGCTGCGGGTGGCGGATGCGTCGATCTTCCCGTCCATCCCCACCGGCAACACCAACGCCCCCGCCATGATGGTGGGCGAAAAAGCATCGGACCTCATCCTGCAAGACGCGCTTGGCTGAAAGGACACGCCATGAAGCTGAAATCCATCGAGACCTTCACCACCCCGGATGTCGGCTTTGTGCGCGTCACCGCTGAGGACGGCACGCAGGGCTGGGGTCAGGTGTCGACCTATCATTCCGACATCACCTGTAAGGTGCTGCACCGGCAGGTGGCACCATGGACGTTGGGACAGGACACCACCGATCTGGATGACCTTCTGGATATCGTCACCGAGCGCGAACACAAATTCCCCGGCTCCTACCTGCGTCGTGCGATGGCGGGTCTGGATACCGCGATTTGGGATTGGCGCGGCAAGCAACAGGGCAAGCCGGTGGTCGAACTCTTGGGCGGCACACCCGGCAAAATCCGCGCCTATGCATCTTCGATGAAGCGCGACATCACCCCGGCGGACGAGGCAGCACGGCTCAAGCATCTGCGTGACACGCAGGGCTTTGATGCGTTCAAGGTCCGCGCTGGTGCCGAGGTGGGCCGCAATCAGGACGAATGGCCCGGTCGTACCGAGGAAATCATCCCGACCATGCGCCGCGAACTGGGACCGGATGTGGACCTGCTGATCGACGCCAACAGCTGTTATTCCCCAGATCGCGCCATCGAAGTCGGCCACATGCTACAGGATCACGGTTTCAGCCATTTCGAGGAACCCTGCCCCTATTGGGAATTGGAGCAGACCAAGCGCGTGACCGATGCCTTGCTGATCGACGTCACGGGCGGTGAGCAGGATTGCGACCTGCCCACGTGGAAACGCATGATCGACATGCGGGCGGTGGACATCGTGCAGCCCGACATCCTTTATCTTGGTGGCATCTGCCGCACGCTGCGCGTTGTTCGGATGGCCGAGGCTGCGAAACTACCTGTGACCCCCCACTGCGCCAACTGGTCGATGGTGACGCTGTTCACCATGCACCTGCTGCGGGCGATCCCGAATGCGGGCAAGTATCTGGAGTTCTCCATCGAAGGACCGGACTATTACCCATGGCAGGAGGGTTTGTTCGTGCAATCGCCTTACGGGATCGAAGACGGCCATGCCTGCGTCACCGACGCCCCCGGTTGGGGAGTCGAGATCAGCCCCGAATGGCTTGCACGGTCCAGCTATCAGATGAGCGAGGTCTAGCGGCGTCAAAGCCCCTTGCTTTGTCGTCGTCAGACTGCCGATACTTGCGGCACCACACAGCCCCAAGGAGCCTCGCAATGACCGCATGGATCGATATGATCTCGGACGAAGACGCCTCGCCGCGTCTGAAGGAACTGCTGGATCAGGCGCGCACGCCGCATGGCACCGTCGACACCGTGATGCGCGTGCATTCGCTGCGCCCAGAAACCATGTACGGGCATGTGGCACTTTATCGGTCGGTGCTGCATTCCGACGACAACAGGCTGCCGTTCTGGTTTCTGGAAGTGGTGGCCAGCTACACGTCGATCCTGAACGATTGTACCTATTCGCTGACGCACCACTTTATGAACGTCCGCAACCTGCTCAAGGATCAGCCGCGCTCTGACCGGATTTTCACCGCTCTTAAGGCGCACCGCCCGGAAGATGAATTCGGGGGTAAGGAACTGGCCCTGCTGCGTTATGCGGCAAAGCTGACAGTGTCAGTGGGCAAGATGGTGAAATCGGACTTCGAAGCGCTGAAGATTGCAGGATGTGACGACGGAGAGATTCTCGAGGTCAATCAGGTCTGCGCTTATTTCAATTATTCCAACCGCTTGCTGAACGGTCTTGGAGCAACAACTGAAGGTGATATCGTGGGCTATTACAAAGCCTGATCCACGTCCTGCACCACCAAGAGCAACATCTCGCCGCGTTTCACAAAGCCACGATTGGTGTGGGCGAGGATCATCCCGTACTGCGGAATCGTTAAGCGAACAGACGGCCGTTCGGGCTCTGTCACATGGTGGAACCACCCGGCAAAATCACCGGCGGTCACATCCTGTCCAGCACTCAGCGCACGGTCGAACAGCCCTTCGGATGTGGCATAAAGCGACGCGCCGGGGTCGCGGATCTCCACCACGCGCGGCTTGGGTGTGTGATGCACCTCGCCGGCGATCATGCCCAAATGACGCAGGATGTTCCAGATCCCAGCCTCTGCCTGACCGGTGATAGTCGGATCGACCCCGCCTCCGCCGCCAAGTTCGGTTGCGATCATCGGGACACCTGCGCGGTCTGCGGCAGAGTTCACCGAACGATTGTCATTATGCCCGCCCAGACGCCAGACCAAGGGCAAGCCGAAGAGATGGGCAAGCTGCATGTTCTTCGCCGCAAGCGCCGGGTCGTCCGTCAGTGTTGGCAACGCGCAGGGCTCGAAAAACGACGCTTTTCCGCCTGAATGCAGATCAATCGCCGCATCACAAAGCGGCAGGATCTCGGTTTCCAAAAAATGTGCGATCATCGCGGTTGGCCCACCGTCTCGGGCGCCCGGAAAAGCGCGGTTCAGGTTGGCCGCGTCCAGCGGCGACACCCGCGATGACGCCGTGACTGCGGGCATGTTCAAAGCGGGAAAGGCAATGATCTGACCGCGCAAGTGCGACGGATCAACCGAATGCAGCACGCGCATAATCGCGGATGGTCCTTCGAATTCGTCCCCATGTGTGCCCCCGAGCAAGAGCAGCACAGGCCCGCCCGCCCCCTTGACCGACGCAACCGGGATCGGGTGATAGCCCAGCGGATTGCTGTTGTCGGACCAACGCAGCATGGCGTCGCCCGTGTGTTTGCCCTGCAGAGAAAGATCAATCGTCAAAGCGATGCGGCTGGGAGTTTTCATGGTCGTCGGTTGCCTCCTGCGATCCTCACATTACCTGACGCTGATCGAGAGAAAACATCAACTGCCAGACCGTGAATGGGAGCGATCAGAATTGCAGCATCCGCGAAAACTGGATCGCCCACACCTTGATCAGCCAAAAGTTTACCTTGCACTTGCAAGGACTTCCTTGGTTTGATGGACGCAGCCACTGGGGAAGATCTATCAATGTCTGCTTTGCATGCCGGATAATGCGCCGATCATTACGTTTGACCATGTCGACAAGTTCTATGGCGACTTCCACGCCCTCAAGGACATCTCGATCAGCGTCCGCGAAGGCGAGCGGATGGTGGTGTGCGGCCCGTCCGGTTCGGGCAAGTCGACCCTCATCCGCTGCATCAACGGGCTGGAGTTCCACAATTCCGGAGTTCTGACTGTCGACGGGGTCGAGGTGTTTGAGGACTCCAAACACATCTACCGGCTGCGGCAAGAGGTCGGGATGGTGTTCCAGCAGTTCAACCTGTTTCCGCACCTGACCGTTCTGGAAAACCTGACCATCGGTCCGATCAAGGTGCGCAAGGTGTCCCCGTCCGAAGCGGAACGGACTGCGCGCAAATATCTTGAGCGCGTGCGCATCCCCGAACAGGCCGACAAATACCCATCCGCCTTGTCCGGCGGCCAGCAACAGCGCGTGGCGATTGCACGGTCGTTGTGTATGGAAAGCCGGATCATGCTGTTTGACGAACCAACCTCGGCGCTTGATCCCGAGATGATCAACGAAGTGCTCGACGTGATGGTCGAACTGGCTGACACCGGCATGACGATGGTCGTCGTCACCCACGAGATGGGCTTTGCCCGCAAGGTCGCGGACACGATGGTGTTCATGGACGCAGGCGAGATCGTGGAATCCGCCCCGCCAGAGGTGTTTTTCACCAACCCTGCCAGCGCCCGATGCCGTGCGTTCCTTGACCAAATTCTGGATCACTGATGAGCATCGCAGAGCCGACATACACCCCCAAAGGCCGCGCGTTGCCGCAGCGCCAACCTATTGCCAAGGCGATTGATTCAGTCACGTTCTCGATCATCGCCTATGCTTTTATCGTCGGCGGCATCGTTTGGCTGGCCTATAGCGGCGCTCAGGCGATGGGGTATAATTGGCAGTGGTATCGCATTCCGCAGTATTTCTATTCCTTCACCGAAGACGGGTTCCAATGGGGCGAGATCAGTGTCGGGCTGGTCAAGACCCTGACCCTGTCCAGCATTGCCTTTGCCCTTGCCGTCGTCATGGGCCTGATCGTTGCGTTGCTGCGCCTGTCGGGATTGATCGTCTGCACGGCGGTGTCGGTCGCATTCCTTGAACTGATCCGCAACATTCCGCTGCTGGTGCTGCTTTACCTCTTTTACTACGTGCTGGGTCCGATCTTCGGCTTTGACCGTTACTGGGCCAGCATCCTATGTCTTGCGGTGTTCCATTCTGTCCTGATTTCCGAGATTTTTCGCGCCGGGATCAACGCAGTTCAAAAGGGCCAGTGGGAGGCCGCAACCTCGATCGGTATGTCAAAGGGACAGGCCTATCGCTACATCATCCTGCCCCAATCCATCCGCTTCATGCTGCCGCCCATGACCGGCGAAGTGGTCCATATGGTCAAGTCCTCCGCCATCGTCAGCGTAATTGCGGTGGCCGAACTTACGACCATTGGGCGGAACATCATCTCGGAAACCTACATGAGTTTCGAAATCTGGTTCACCATCGCCGCTGTTTACATGGCGGTGACGCTGATCCTGTCCGTTGGCGTGTCGTTCGTCGAAAAACGATACGCCGCTGATATATAACCCGCGCTTTCAAGGCGCATTTTCTGAACAGGGAGTTCACTCATGAATATCACCAGAAGATTTCTAGGCGCCGCCTTTGGCGCGACACTGGCGGCCACGGCTGCCCTACCCGCGTTGGCCCAGAGCACCGCACAAGACGTGGCTTCGGCAAGCGTGATCGAAACCATCAAGGAACGCGGCGTCATCAAGATTGGTCTGTCGCTTTTCAAGCCGTGGTCGATGCGTGACCTGAACGGCGAACTGATCGGGTTCGAGCTGGATGTGGGCCGCCAATTGGCCGAGGACATGGGCGTTGAGGTTGAATTTGTGCCGACCTCGTGGGACGGGATCATCCCGGCCCTCGTGTCGGGCAATTTCGACACCATCATCAGCGGCATGACCGTCACTCCGCAGCGCAACCTGACTGTCAACTTTACCGTGCCTTACGCTTATTCCGGCATGACCATCCTTGCCAACACAGCGATGACCGAAGGCTTTACGCTGGAAGACTACAACAGCTCGGACGTGACCTTCGCGGCCCGTCGCGGGGCCACACCGGCCACCGTGATCGCGGATATGTTCCCCGAGGCGACGCTGCTGCTGTTTGACGAGGACGGTGCGGCCACACAGGAAGTGCTGAACGGCAACGCCCACGCCACCATGGCGTCGGAACCCACGCCCTCCAGCGAAGCGCGCCGCTATCCCGACGTGCTGAGCGTGCCCTTCAATCAGGCGTTCCAGGCGGGTGGCGAAGGCTTTGCCGTGCGCAAAGGTGACCCCGACGCGCTGGCCTTCTTCAACAGCTGGATCACCGCCAAGACCAACACCGGCTGGCTGAAGGAACGTCACGATTACTGGTTCCGTGGCAATGACTGGGCCGATCAGGTTCCGGAATAATCATTGCTTTGCCCCCCGGCCCCGCGCTGGGGGGCAACTTTGCAAAGGCCCATGATGTGTTGAATAGACTGAAGAAACTGCACTGGCTCGATTGGCTTGTCTTGGCCGTCGTGCTGGCGTTCTTCGGCTATATCTGGTGGAAGATCGAAGGCACGCTGAACTATAATTGGCGTTGGCACCTGATCCCAAACTATATCCTGCGCTTCCACACCGAACGCGAAGAGTGGTTCGCCAACGTCCTGCTGCAAGGGCTGATCGCCACCATTCGCATCTCGATCTACGCAAGCATCTTGGCCGTCATTCTGGGCACGATCCTTGGCATTGCGCGCTGCGCCAAGAACCTTACCATCCGCATGCTGGCGCGCACCTATCTGGAATTTCTGCGCAACATCCCACCCGTGGTGGTGATCTTCATCTTCTTCTTCTTCCTGTCGCAGCAGCTCATCACAGCGCTTAATATCGAAAGCTGGGCGCGCGAAATTGCCCGATCGGATAATCGCGCGGTGTGGGAGTTCTTCTTTGGCGACATGCGCCGCTTTCCGTCGCTCATTTCGGGCGTGATTGTTCTGGCGCTGTTCGAAAGCGCCTTTGTCGGGGAAATCGTCCGCGCCGGCATTCAGTCCATCGACCGAGGCCAGCGCGAGGCGGCGCGGTCCATCGGCATGAGCCGCACGCAGGAAATGCGCTATATCGTGCTGCCGCAAGCGCTGCACAAGGTGATGCCGCCAATGGCCAACCAGTTCATCACCCTGATCAAGGACAGCGCGATCATCTCACTGATCTCAGTGCAGGAACTGACGTTCAAGACGGTCGAACTGGTAGCCTCCACCCGCCTGATCTTTGAGGCGTGGATCACCACGGCCGCGTTCTACTTTGTGATCTGTTTTGGCTTGTCGATGCTGTTCCGCAGGCTGGAACGGCGCAAGTCTTAGGACACAGCCACCAGCGCCGGGGCGGCCCCGGTTACTGCACCCCATGGCGTCAGGCCGACATGCGTGTCGGGATGGGCAAAGATTGCCGCAGCATCGGGGTACGCGTCCAGAATGGCCTGCCCCCCGGCAAGACGCGCCGGATGAAACACCCCCTTGTCCCAGACCGGAACGCCATCGATCCAGATGCTTGGGTCCAGTACGTTCCACGAAATTTCACCGGGCGCATAGGCGCCGCAGGTGTGGAAATGCAGGATACGGGGATTGCCGAACGCGGCACCGCCCCAGCGTTCGTAATTCACCCGCGCGTCTTGTAGATACCCGCAACCGGGATGAATACCAGCGTGCCACGAATGAACAAAGTTGCGGTCGATGCCTAACTTGCCGGCCACCCGATCGTAATGTGCATTGGCCGCAGCCACATCGCGCGCGCTGCCGTCAAAGCCCAGCAACCGCCCGCGACCAAGATAAGCCATCACCGGACCGTCGAATTCCACCGTGTAGTTGTCATAGTAATGCGACCCCGTACCCGTCAGGAAGCCGCAGAGGGCAACGCGCCCGGAAAAGCTGTGCGCCGGGACGGGTTTGAACACCGACATGGGAAAGCGCATTACCGTCGTGTCGCCCTCTTCGTCGGGGGGCATTTCCGGAATTCCGACCACATCCGTACCGTTAGGACAAGTGACCCGTACGGTTGTGGCGTGGTTCAGGCTGTCGCTGATCAGCGATTTCAGCGCGACGAAGGCCGCGTAGGACGTGGTGCCAAAGCCGGACCCCAGCAACCCTTCATCAAGTGCAAAGCTCACAACGATGCGTTTGCCGGGCGGCATGTCAGAGAACCGCAGTTGGTCACCCAAGCGGGCCAGAAAGAGAACGATATCCGCCTTGTCGATCTGCACCCGCAGCGCGTCAGGCAAACGTGTCGCGTTTGGGTCAAAGCCGACATTTGCGGTCTTGACGATCAGGCCCATCTCACGGGCCATCCGCACGACGGCGTTCAGGACATGCGCGTCGAAATACCCATGTTCGGCAGGCTCATAGGCAATCAAAACACGCTCGCCGCGCTGCGCCTTGGCGCAATTCGCTAACATGTTCCAAGCCCCTGCCAATGCCGCCATGACCGCGCCTCCTGTCAGGGAAACGCTAAGATCATCCTGCGTCGGTCACCAATTGAAAGGCCGCATGAAACGCATTAGTCTGACTAATATGTTATTGAATTTGCCATTTGCTGCGCTAAGGGCGTTCGAGGCCGTCGCCCGTCACGGCAGTTTTTCCGAGGCAGCCGATGAACTGGGTGTCGGACAGAGCGCAGTCAGCCAGCATGTTAAAGCGCTGGAAGAATGGCTAGGGCATGACCTGATCACCCGAGGCCCAAAGCGGTCCCTGCCCACACGCGACGGGGCGCGGCTGGCTCTGAGCATCGCAGACGGGCTTGGGCAGATCTCGGAAGTCTGTGAGGATATCCGGGACAAACGGCGGGACGACAAGACCATCGTCATCAGCTGTCATCCGGGATTTGCATTTATCTGGCTGTTTCCACGCCTCATGAGCTTTGATCGGGCGCACCCGGATTTTGCCATTTCGATCACCACGGACACTGGATTGCGCGGCGTCGCGCGGGCCGAGGTGGACATTGCGATCCGCTATGGAACGGGGGATTTCCCCGGTTATGGCGTTGTTCCGCTGATCCGTGAAACGCTGTCGCCGGTTTGCGCGCCCGGCCTTCTGAATGGTGCAAAACCGTTGCGCAGCATCTCGGACCTGGCGTTTCACACCCAAATCCGTGATGAATTCGCGCCCACGACAACAGAATTGCCGACATGGGAATACTGGGCCCGCGAAACCGGGCACAGTCTGCCGACCCCTGCCCGCATCCGCAGCTTTGGCCAATCGAACATGGTGGTTCAGTCTGCCATTCAGGGCGATGGTGTTGCAATGGGGCGCAGCCCGCTTGTCATGGATGCGATGCGGGATGGGCGCTTGGTCCAACCCTTTCCGCAAACCGCCGCATCGCCGCTCAATTACTGGCTGGTCTACCCCGAAGACCAAAGGCGCGCCCGCAAGATCGCCTTGTTTCTGGACTGGATCATCGCCGAAGCCACAGAACAGGCACGACACCACACGCATGTGCAAACGGCATCAGGTTCTGATTAGTCAGGGTAATCTCGAAAATCAGTTGTAGAGACTGGTGCGAAGACGTGTTCCGAGGCAGTCTGGGATCATCAGGCGCGATGCAGGAAGGACAGCCCATGTTTATCAGGAATACGTGGTACGTGGCAGGTTGGTCCGCAGAGTTCGGGCGGTCGCTCAAAGCGGAAACCTATCTGGGCGAACGGGTTGTGATCTACCGTACCGAAGCCGGCGCCCCAGTGGCGCTGGAAGACGCCTGCCCGCATCGCAAGCTGCCCTTGTCGCAAGGTAACCTCAAGGGCGACACCGTCGAATGCGGTTATCACGGCCTGACCTTCGACTGCTCCGGCAGTTGCGTCGATGCCCCGACCCAGCGCGGCCAGATCCCACGCCGGGCTGTGGTGAAATCCTATCCTGTTGTCGACCGCTATCGCCTGCTCTGGATCTGGATGGGCGATCCCGACAAGGCCGATCCGGACCTGATCTTCCCGATCGAAAACTACGACAATCCCGATTGGGGTTGTACCGATGGCGGAGCGATGGACATCGACTGCCACTACCTTTGGGTCTGCGACAACCTGCTGGACCCCAGCCATGTCGCTTGGGTGCATGTGACGTCTTTCGCAGGGGCAGGTACGGATGACGGCGCATTGGACGTGAGCAAGACCGACCGCGGCGTGATCGTGGCGCGGTGGATCTATGGTCAACCGCCGTCGCCCTATTATGCCAAGCTGGTTAAGTTCGAGGGCGTCTGCGACCGGCTTCAACACTATGAAATGTGCCTGCCGGGGATTGGCCTGAACAAGTCGATCTACACCCCTCCGGGCACCGGCGGGCCGGGCAGTACGCCGGTCGAAAACACGCTGATCAACATCTCCTACAACTTCATGACCCCGATCACCGAAGACAAGACCCGGTATTTCTGGTTCCAGCACCGCAACACCGATCCGCACGACAAAGAAGTCTCTGAGCGGATGAACGCAGGCGCGCGCATGGCATTCGAAGAGGATCGCGTCGTTTTGGAACAGGTCCACAAGGGCATGAAGAACCCGGCCACCCCCTATATCGACCTTGGGCTGGATGCCGGGGCCAAGCTGTTCCGCCAGATGGTGACACGCACCATCGACGCGGAACAATCAGGCTGAGATCAGAATCTGCACGACCCCATCGACCACACGCGTCTCAAACATCCGCAGCGGCAGCCGTGCAGGGGCCGCCTTGGGTGCGCCGCTGCGTACGTCGAACAGGCCTTGATGCAGCGGGCATTCAATATGTGTGCCGTCGAAATGCCCATCGCACAGATTTGCCGCGCCATGCGTGCAGCGGGCAAGGCTGACGAAAATCCCCTCTGATGCATCGAAGACCGCCAATTCCCGCGCCCCAAGCGTCACGGGTGTCGCGTCACCGGGCTCAAGGTCACTGACCGCAATCACATCCGTCCAAGCCTTGTCCCGCGCTGTCACGCCTTGCGGGCCTCACTGTCACTGCGGGGTTTCCGACCTAACAATTGGCTGATGATGTCCACATGCGCGCCAAGATATCCCCGTTCCTCGACATAAACATAGCCCTGCAGTTTCTCGTGCAGCTTGGGCAACGCATGAAACGGCACGGACGCAGCATAGTGGTGTTCGGCGTGGTAGTTCATGTTCCAGCACAGAAATCGCATCGGACCCGAGACAAGCGAAGTGCGGGTGTTTTCTTTCATGTCGTCCACGTTGGGCCGCCCCACATGTTCGGTCAAACGGATCGCCCGCATCACCGGTTCACCCAGAAACAGCGGAACAAGCCAGTACCACAGCGGCCAAGTCCACCCCATGAAAACAGATACGACGACGATCAAAGCATAGAAAGCCAGCATCAGTCGGGCCTCGCGGACAATGATTGGCGCTTCGTACTTGGTCAGGAACGTGCGGTCTTCGTCGTTCAAGCGCCCAGCGCCATTGCGCAGAATTTGGGAAAATTTGTTGCGCCAATAGGGCTCTGAGGAAATGTACCACAGGTATTTCCAGACCGAGATTGGCAGCTCGATCAGTTCGGGATCCTGCCCCTTGAGCTGGGTGTAAGTGTGGTGATTGCAATGCTCGTAGCGAAACTGCTGAAATGGCAGGATGATCGCATAGCCGCAAATATTACCGAAAATGTTGTTGAGTTTCCGCGTCTTGAACACGGTGTAGTGCACACATTCACACTACACGACTCTGGGCCGCGGACGTTTGCGGATGGCGAGTTTGGTGCCGAAGATCGGTATGCCGTCATCGGCTCTGAGGCGGCGGCGAAGCTCGTCGAGGCCGGTCCTGAACCACGACTTGGAACAATAGCCGTGGTTTTTTCGGGCGGGGTATTTTGACCCCATGAGCTTGGATGCCGTGTAGCAGGCCATGGCTATGGCGATTGCCAATACGCCAATGAGTACACTCAACCTTTCGGAGAGTGTCATCCTCGTATCCTCAAGGTTCAAGCCCTTCGTCTTGGCGTCGGAGAACATGCATTCGATGAACCAGCGCCACCGATAGTATCGCAGGATGCGCGATCCACGGAGAGGCTCGGAACAGGCCACGATCAGCAGCTCACCACCCTTGATGCGTCGAGCCCCAAAATGCAGCTCTAGGGCTGGCTGACCAGCCTTGGCGGGTAAAGTGGCGATGAAGCCGCGCTCCCCCTTGCAACGCGACAAGTAGGATCGCAGTGCGTATTCGCGCCCCTCGACGACAATGAGCTGATCTTCCTTCACGCGGATCGCGAACGGAATGTTCTTGTCCTTGAGAAATTTGAACCATTCCTGCCCGATGAACTCCCGGTCAGCCAAGAGCATCCGGACTGTAGATGCATCGAAGCGCGCGAGAAAACGTTCCATCAAGGCGATGCGCTGCCGCGTGGTGCTGTTGCCCGAGTGGTCCAGAAAGGTCCACATCAGCGGAGCGCGGTAGCGCTCGGTCACCACGGCCAGGACGAGAACATTGACGTTGGACTGGCCGATTTTCCAGTTCGTGCGATCGAGGCACAAGTACCATCGATCCGGGTTGCCGATCAGGGACATCACAATGCTGACGCTCCAGTCCTCCGGCAGCGCCACCTGTTGAAAAAACCGCTGCAGGCGGCGGTAAGTCGACGCAACTTTTGCGCGAGTGGGGCGCTCGGCAGCAATGTGTGTCAGGTTGACGGTACGTGCGCTGATCACGCCGAGCACGAGCAAGCAGAGGGTCTCTAGGCGTGACTTGCCCAGTGGCACATGCGGCGCTAGTAGGTTGGACAGGCCGGCGAGAGCGACACGGGTCATGGACGAACTCCTTGGAGGGAAAGAGTCCGTGCTCAGAATCTATGTCGCCGGTCTGCACCAGCCCCAAAATCGCCGTCATCCGCCAGTGTCGTGTAGTGTGGCACACATTCATGCTGAAGCGAGAAAAGGTGTACGATCACCACGCCATGCACAAACATCGCGGGCCAGATCCACCAACTGTCATAGGTAAGAGCAATCAAACCAGAGGTGGCAATAAGAGCCAGCGAAAAGACCAGCACCCGCCACAAGGCGGGACCGTCAGACCGAACCATCAGCGCTTTCAACTCGCGGCGCGTCAACGCGCCTTCCTGCATGGCTTGGGTGATCGGGGTGCGAACTTCTGTCGACATGGGTGCTCCGGTGGTGTGTACCAACAGGCTACGACCCATACGCGTATATCGCAATTCCCGAAGACACTGCGCCCCCGCACTCAGGCAGTTGCGGCATCGCCCCGCCTGTCAAACGGGCAAACAAAAACGCGCGGCTGGAGGGAAACAGCCGCGCGCTTTGGGTCGTTTTGATACAGAGTTCAGATGTTGTTCAGAATCCGGTCAACAGTCTGGCGCACTTCGTCTTTCGACTTGCCCAGCTTCTGCTGGAGCACACCTTCCATCTGTTCCCGGTCACCTTTGGCTTCCTCAACGTCGTCCTCTGTCAGGTCTCCATACGCCTCGCGCAGTTGACCTTTGATTTCAGTCCATTTGCCTTCGATCACGTCGCGATCCATGAGACTCTCCGTTCGTTAAATTCAGTTAGACGCAACAGCGTCTTCTTCAGGCGATTCCACGTCGACCGTCGGGACGGTCACGGTGATATCGCGTTCTCCGACGTCGACATCGCCGACCTCGGCATCGTATTCGGGCAGATTGCCGCCTTCGATAGACACTGTCGGCAACGCACCGTCTTCGGTTTGGTCGATGTCGACCATGTAGACGCCGAATGCCACAGCCGCGACCAGCACGACACCTGCAAGAATTGCTCCGATTTTCATAACAATATCTCCTTTTTTCAGTAAGTTAACGAAGATACCATCAAGAAAGTTCCACAGATATTCAGGTATTTTCCATTTCGCGGCTCAACAGCGCTTCAATCTCGTCGATTGGATGGTTGGTCAGCACTTTGGCCACATCCAACCGCACACATGCCGCCACTTCAGGGTGCATTTCTTTGCGCAGCTCGGCCAAGGCCGGGCGGCTTGCAATGATGATCAGGTCTTTGAACCGTCCCTTGTGCACATCCCGGTACAGCTGCTCCGCGAGGTCCTTGGCGAAACGCTCTTTTTCCAGCTGGTGCCAGTCGGTGTCATCGACGGCCGAGCGCTGTACGGACGGGCCGTCGTTAAAGCGGCCCGGACGGTTTTCGGCCCAGTCCTGCGCCTTCGGATTGTCCTGTTCTTCCTTGTCGCGAACGACAAGGTTCATGTCCATGTCGTCGCCTTTGTTGACAAGGTAGAGTGCCTTTTCGCCATCTGCGATAAGAACCCATGCGTTTTGCGGTACACCTGACTTACGCATCAGCGTCACCCCCTTCATCTTCAAGGTCTTTCGTCACCCGCGTCGCGCCTGCCGGGCGTTCCGTGCTGCGTTTCTGCTCGTCTTTCGTGCCAACTGTGCGTGCCAGACGGCCACCACTGCGACCTTGCTGGTCAATACCTGCGGTGTCGCCAAACAGGTCTTCGGTTTCGCGACGGCCATCCTTTGATCTGTGCCGTTCAGCCATGTGCCACCTCCTCGGAGCTTGCGTGTATGATCCTCCGCTGCATGTCGCTCTGCAGCAGCGCGAGGTTTTTCTTGTGGGATTTGAAAGCAACGTCGAAGAGATCACCGATGATCGGAACACCGCCCACGATCAGATCGATACCAGCGTTAAGCCCCATACGGGCTAACGTGCGTTTGCGTGCGCCCATCTGGTAGCCCTGCCAGATCATCCATCCGGCGGGAACCGTGGTCACCGCGTCACCAATGCCGGGGATCACACCAAGAATGGAATCCCACCCAACGCGAACACCGATGACCGGCACGCGGAATCGGCTGTCCAGCAGCGCTGCAACGCGCGCAATGCGCGCCAGACGGTCAGCTGTATCGGCGGACGGTAACGATGTCTGGACCATGATGATCCCTCCCAAAATGCTCGGGAGGTTAACGTGTGATCAGCTTGAGGGTTCCGTTATTTCCTCACCGAACGACGCACCCAAAGTGTCTGCCTTTACCGCGCCACGGTCCCCCATCGGGCGATCGTCGCCCACGGTGCTGTCGCGTTTGGTCTGCGCTTCAAGCTCGGCATCCAACAATGCCCCCAAAAGCACAATGAACGCCGAAAGCCACAGCCAGGTCAGAAGGATGATGACCCCACCCAACGCGCCGAACGTTTCGTTGTAAGACCCGAATGACTGGACATAGAGACTGAACCCGTAACTGCCCCCCACCCAAAGCGCACAAGCCACGAACGCTCCTGGTGTCAGCCAGCGCCATTTCGCAGACCTGCGGTTTGGCCCCAATCGGTACAGCACCGCGATCCCGAACGCCCCCATGAGAAACAGGAAAGGCCAACGCAGGAACATCACCACGTCGTCAATGATGCCGTAATCCCCGAAAATCGCTGCGATCACCGGGATCGCAGCCACAACGATGATGGCGACCAGCAAACCGACAATCAGGAAAATTGTCAGTAGGATCGTAAGCGCCTTGACCACAAAGAAATTCCGGGTTTCGCGTTCTTCGTAGATGACATTCAGCCCGGCGATGAAATTCGCCACAGCCTTCGATGCGGAATAAAGCGCAATAGCCAAGCTGAACAACGCAGCAAAGCTGAGTGTCGAGCTGTCGGCATTCGCCACATCCCGCAACTGTCCCAGCACGATGGTCTGTGCCGCTTCGGGCAATAGGGCCGCAATGTCTTCGCTGTTCTCGACCAACATCTCGGGGTTAAGGAACGTCCCGGCAAAAGCCACGATAGCGGTGATGCCCGGAAACAAGGACAGCAAGCCGTAAAACGCGATCCCGGCTGCAATCAAACCCAGGTTCAAATGCGTTTGTTTGTTCCACATCCTAACGAGGACATCCAAAATCCCCTTGGTTGGGATGTGGGTCGGGCGGTGGGCGAAACGTCCACGGCTCATAGGCATGTCTCCTTGCAGGTCACAAAAGGAACCATGGGCAGCAGTGTCAAGTTCCGTCAGACAATGTTTTCGGTGATCCCCGGCAGGGCTTGTGCCAAATGCGCATGGTTTTCGGGATCATAGGGCACCAAGAAACCCGTTCTGTTTTCCGGCAGGCACACTCCGTTTTCCGCAACGGCCCGCGCCCACCATGGGAACAAGGTGTCGGCCCGCACAGCCTCGGCCGGAAGCGCGTCGAACCACCAATGCGACAGCAATCGGTGTCGCAGGACGCGCATCTTTGCAGGCTCTGAAATGACGACCGCCGCTTCGGTATCCCACCGCATGGATCGACCATTCAGGTTTCCGGACCCGATCAGCGCGAAATCGTCATCTTTGACCAGAACCTTGTTGTGCACATAGATCATCGGTGACCCCGCAAGCGCAGACCTGCAATCCCGCGAGGCCATGACCGGTCGCACCGGCGACGCGAACAGTGCACGGTCGCCAAAGGCGTCTTGGACAAGACCAACTGCCTCTTGTTGCAGACTAAGGCCAAACCGCGTGTCCAGCCCATCTTCGTCGTAGAACGCAAGGCTTTCCGGCAAGGCCGGCAAGATCGCCACGAGATGAAGCCCCGGGTTGCGGCGCGCAGCCTCGGCCAAGGCCGCCGAAATCGGTCGGGAGCGAAGAAATTGCGTTTCAATATGAATCAGGTGGCGGGCAGAGCGGAAACTCTGGATATGCGTCGCCTCGATCTCATTCACCACCGTACGCGGCGACAGATAAGGAAACTGCATACGTCGCGGCGCCGACATGGTGCGCTTGATCGTATCAAGCTGTGGGGCTGCGCGTTTGCCCGATGTCACATCCAGAAACGTGTCAAGATGGCTCTTGGCTTCGGCCACCTCTGGCCCGTTGCGCATCAACAGATGGATGTCAGACCATGTTTCGCGTGCTGGACGGTTGTGGTCCAGCGTGTCGAACCGCCTTTCATTCAGATCAAGACCACCGATGAAGAGCGTATCATCATCGACCACCGCCAGCTTTTGGTGATGGGTGACCGTGCGCAATTCGGGCAAGGGTTGCTTGTTAAGCAACACGGCCTGTCGTGTCAGACGGTCCTTGGACAAGCCGGCCAACTGGTCCCATTTGCGTTTGAGCACGGCAGGCAGCAATATCCCCCAAGGTAGGATACCCGCACGCGCGTTATGTAGTGCTGCGGTGATGGAGACCTGCCCCGGCGCGGCATTTGCGATCTCGGCCAAAGCCGCACCCTGTCGCACAGTCTGCCATGTCAGCTCGTGAAGAGGCGTTGCCATGACTGGGTCGAAATCGCTGACCACCAAAGTGACCGACACACCGCGCCGGATCACATGCGCCAAGAGGTCGAACCAGTCTTTTCCAACGCTCTGCGCCTCGGGGCTGCGCAACCGTGTGCGCAGATCAAAGACCCGAAACGACCCATGTAACGATGAGCGCGCTTGCAGTACAGCCCGCTCGAATGCGGGCCACGCCTCTTCTGCAGTGATTAGGACTTCCAACTCCGGTGCAGAGTCGGGGTGCATGGCGCGCACGGGATCGGACACAAGCTTCCCCTCTGCATGACCGGCATTCTTGCGCCGGATCAGGCGACGTTCTTTTGGTTGGTCACGATCCCGGTGGTCACGATATCGGTCGCCTCCATCACTTCGTCATCGCTCATCTGAAGGATTTCGACCAATTGTTTTCGTGCGCGGTTCACGCGGCTTTTGATTGTGCCAACGGCGACGCCACAGGTTTCTGCCGCTTCCTCGTAGGAAAAGCCGCCCGCGCCGACCAACACCAACGCTTCGCGCTGTTCATCGTTCAGCTGGTCAAAGGCCCGGTTGAAGTCGCGCATCTGAAGCCGTCCGTCATGATCCGGTTTTTGCGCCAGCGATGCCGCCATTTCACCGTCGACATCAGCAACTTCGCGACGCGCTTTGCGATGATGCGAATAATAGGTGTTGCGGAGAATCGTGAACAACCATGCCCGCATGTTCGTGCCTGGTTTGTAGGAGTCGATTTTCGTCCACGCCTTGACCAAAGCATCCTGCACCATGTCATCCGCCAACGCTGAATTGCGCGTCAAACTCATGGCGAAGGCACGCATCGCACTCAGATGCTCTACGATTTCATCTTTGGGGTCAGTCATTTGACGACCCCGTTGACGGTTTGTCCGCTTGCCGAAGCTGCTCGAGCAACTGGGTGAACCTATCCGGCACCTCTTGTTTGGCAACGTCCTCATAGACCCGCTTGAGGTTTGCCTCGATCTCTTGCTCAAGGCTTGATAATTTCCGATCCTGTTTCATGTAGCCCTTCAGAATTATGCACTTTTGTCGCGCGTCAGCGGGAACCTAACGCTATCTAGGGCGTTTGGTTCCCGTAACATTCAAAAAAAGTGGGAGCTTTTCTCTATGTCGACCGAACAACCCCAGGACCTGACCTCCAAGATCGGAGCGAACCTTCCGTTCCTGCGCCGATATGCGAGAGCTCTCACCGGTTCACAGGTCGAGGGTGACAAATACGCTGTCGCGGCGCTTGAAGCGATCCTGAGCGATACATCCATCTTTGATCACGAAGCCTCTAACAAGGTCGCCTTGTTCAAGGTCTTCCATTCGATCTGGTCCACTTCGGGCGCAACCTTCAGCGATTCTGAAACAGGCGTCGCCGCAAAGGCCCAGAAACATCTGTCCCGCCTGACAACGGGAACGCGGGAAGCGTTGCTGCTGCACACAATCGAGGAAATGTCCTTTGACGATGTGGCCAGCGTGTTGGACATCACCTCCGGAGAGTCGGAAAAGCTTGTCGATATCGCCTATACTGAAATGGCAAAATCATTGGCTGGTCGCGTGATGATCATCGAAGACGAAGCCATTATCGCCATGGACCTTGAAGCCATCGTTGCGGATATGGGTCATGCGGTAACCGGGATTGCCCGCACTGCCGACGCGGCCGTCAAACTGTTCAACTCGGAAAAGCCGCATCTGATCATGTCGGACATTCAGCTTGCCGACGGATCAAGCGGCATTGACGCCGTGAACAAGATCGTGGCCGATAATCCGGACACTCCAGTGATCTTCATCACCGCCTTCCCAGAACGTCTGTTGACAGGTGAAGGCCCGGAACCCGCATTCCTGATTTCCAAACCCTACACCGAAGAGCAAGTCCGCTCTGCGGTCAGCCAGGCGATGTTCTTCTCCTCCACGGAAACGTTGAAAGCCTGACAGCAACAAAAAACCGGAGCGCACCCGCTCCGGTTTTTTTTTACGATCGCACAGCCCGAACGATAAGGGTTGCGACGAAGAGCACCACAAATACTACAAACAGGATTTGCGCGATCCCGGCCGAGGCGGATGCAATGCCGCCAAATCCGAACACTGCGGCAATTAGAGCGATCACAAAGAATATCGTAGCCCAATACAGCATGGGAAAATCCTTTCCGTTTTCATTCAGCAACTGGCCTCTCAACCCTTGTTCGACAGCGATGGTTCCGAGGAACTTTGGCGGCACCACAGGCGTTGGTGTGGAAATGAAAGGAGACTGAAAATGGCACAGACACAGACAAATCGCCCGGACGTGCACGAAGACACGGGGGCGCAATCGCTGCCAAAATCGGACAGGATCAAGGCCGCAGTTTCACACGCACAAGAGGGCGTTCAGGACGCAAGCGCCAAACTGCGCGACACGGCGCTAGAGACTGCAGAACGTGGTGTCGATCAAGCGCAGACCATTCAGGGCGAGTTCGACAGCGCGGTGCGACGCAACCCGACGCTGGCCGTTCTGGGTGCCATGGGCGTCGGTGTTGTTCTGGGCCTTGCGCTGAACAAACGCGCCTAAGTGCCGAACCCCAGCCGCGCCAACGCGGCAAGCACATCGTCGGTCGAGTAGGGGCGCAACAAAACGCCCGCCCCTGCCCGATCCGAAAATTCGGACGGACCGTCAATCAAGATCAGCGGACACGTGCTGGCATCATATGTTGTAAGAAAATCTGCAACATCGTGCCGGTGCATCGACAATCCGAACAGCATCAATCTGAGATGCTCTCCCGATTGGATCAGCGCGTCATGTGCATCTGCAACTCCGCGCACGTGCACGACGGGCCCCAACCCTTGCCCGGTTAGGATCTCGGTCAAATCATCGGCTTCGACCATGTTGTTCGAAATGATCAGTGTTTTCGGAGCTGATGTCGTCAACTCAGTCATGTCTTAAATTCCTTTGGAGTTTCGTCACGCATGACACCCCGGAAGCATTTGCGCATTAAACTATGACATAGCGAGGCATCATGAAAACGAATTGCGAAAACTGTCCATTGCGACAGCTCGATTTGTTCGAGGACATGTCAAAAGATGAGCTTCAGTTCATGTCGCGCTTCAAAACCGGGGAGTTTATCGCCCAACCGGGCACCGAAATTCTGGCCGAAGGCGCATCCTCCTCCCAGCTTTACACCGTCCTCGATGGCATGGGCCTGCGCTACAAGACACTCGAAGACGGCAGCCGTCAGGTTGTCGGCTTCATTCTTCCGGGAGATTTCATCGGCTTGCAAAGCGGTGTCATGGGCGAAATGAAACACACGGTCGAGGCCGCGACCCGGATGACACTGTGTGTGTTCAACCGCTCTGAGCTTTGGGATCTCTTCAAATACCAGCCTCGCCGGGCCTTTGATCTGACCCATGTCGCGGCGACCGAGGAATTCCTCTTGGGCGAAATGCTGGCCGCCGTTGGCCAGATGGACGGAATGGCCAAGATCGCTTGGGTTCTGAACCGGTTTTACAAACGCCTCACCGCTTTGGGTCTGAACAAAAATGATCAGGTTCCCCTGCCCTACCGCCAGCAGGATATCGCGGATGCCATGGGGCTGTCCTTGGTGCACACAAACAAAACGCTGGCAAAGTTACGGTCTCAGGGGGTGGTTACATGGTCAAGCGAGATGCTGACCGTACATCGCCCCAACGCATTGGCCGAGCTTGGCTTATCCGCAGGCGTGCCTGCCGCACGGCGTCCTTTGATCTGACATTACGTCGCGACCTTCGGGAACTCTGCCGCCCATAGCGCGTTCTTTGTTCAACGCAGGAGATAAGAATGTCCACGACGACCAACCACACTCGACACAATTGTCTGCAGTCCCTGTTCGACACTCTGATCGACATCAGCCAAGGCTATGAGGCCATGATTGAACGGGCAGAGCCGTCTGTCCGGGCGTATGTGACGGAGTTCTCCCAACAACATGACCGCGACATCCGCGAGATAGAACGCATTGCCTCGGAAGAGGGGTTTGAACTGGATCGTTCTGGCACTGTCATGGGCGACGTCCACAAGACAGCTGTCAAACTTCGCGACCTCTTTTCAGATATCGACAAAGGCGCACTGCAAGCTGTGGCCGATGGCGAAGAAAACGTGGTCAAACGCTACGACGACGCCATCAACAGCCTCAGCCCCAAAGACACGCTGCACACAATCCTGACCGAGCAGCGAAACGCACTGCGCAGCCGGATCGCAACCCTGCCCGAAACCGCGTGATCAAGACCTTTCCAAGGAGGACGACATGAGCACCACATCCCAAGTATTCGACACCGCAAAGGACCGCGCGGCAGACATGGCAGAAGACGCAAAGTCACAGATGGCGCAGACTGCCCATACACAAGCCGAACACACGCGCGATCAAACGGCCGAAACCGCCGAGCAGGCGGCAAGTGCGGCGCATGCTGCAAGCCATGAATTCGACCGCGACACGCTTCAGGCCGCAGCGCTTGAACAGGTGGGCGCCCAGATCAACGCAGTTGCCGCACATTTGCGCAACACCCCGGTTGACGAAATGGTCGACGATGTTGCTGTCTTTGCCCGCAAAAACCCACTGCTGTTTCTTGGCGGCGCGGCGCTGGCCGGCTTTGCTGCGGCACGGTTTCTGAAATCCGGTGAGGGTGCACGCGGTGCGGCGGACGATGCCAACGACCCATGGGCGGGGCACCTCAACCAGACGGAGGATGCCGCATGACCCAGACCACCCAACGCCCAACTGATCTGCGCAGCCTGATCGGTGGTATCCTTGACGAAGCCCGCCTGCTGCTGCGCGCCGAGGTTCAACTCGCTCGGCGCGAACTCTCGGACAGCGCAGTCCGGGCAGGCACCGGGCTTGTGCTGTTTGGTCTGGGCGCGTTGATCGCGCTTGTGGGGCTCACTGCGCTTGCGGTCGCAGCAATACTGGGTGTGGCGGCGTTAGGCGTCGCCTATCACTGGGCCGCCCTGATCGTCGCAATCGCGTGCCTGACGCTCGCCCTGCTGTTCGTACTTATGGGCAAGTCGCGCCTGTCCTCGGCAGCGCTCGCACCGCGGCGGACCCTGAAACAAGTCAAATCAGACATCGACGCAGTAAAGGAGATGGCACGTGCCTAATACAGATCAACTTGAACGGAACGCGGAAACCCACCGGGCGCACCTGACAGACCAGATCAGTGCTCTGGCCACATCGGTCAACCCGGAAGCAACTGCCAAGCGGGCGGTTGGTCAGACTGCCGATATAGGCCAAAGCGTCACCAAAGCTTTGATGGAGGGTGTAAAACGATCGCCTTCGGGACTGGCGCTTGTCGGGATCGGTGCGGCTGTGATCGCGCTGAATGCAGGCCAGCGCCCTGCGGCGTCACGCCAGCCAGATCCGACAGAGAATATCGACGACCGGATCGCGCGTGCGGACCGAAACATGAAAGCGCGTGCGCAGGTCGAAACCGGCCGCTTCGCGCAGTCCCCTTCGGCATCGACTTTGCGCAGGTCGCTGGATAAAGGACTGGACCGTTTGCCACCCGACGCCCGTGCCCGCGTTACCGAAGCACGTCTTAAGGTGATCGAAGCACAAGAAAAACTTGACCGTCAGGCACGTCGCAGCGCACGCCACGCGCGAGAGGCCCATGAGAGTCAGCCATTTCTGACAGGTGCTATCGTCGCTGGGATCGGGGCATTGATCGGGGCGTTGCTGCCATCGACCAAGGCTGAGGCAGACCTGATGGGCGCGACGCGGGACAAAATGATGCGCGACGCCGAGGCTGTGCTTCGCAACGAAATGGCCCAACTTGAATGGCAGGGCAAAGCGGCCGTCGACACCGGCCTGCGCGAAGCCCGCGCCGAATTTGCCGGGACACCCCAAAGCGCATGATGCTGGCACATACCGAGTTTCGCACCCGCCTCGAGACAATCTGTATCGTTCTGGTGGCGATGGTGGTGGTGGTGACCGCGATGAAGCTGGCCAAGGGCTTGCTGGCGCCGGTCACGCTTGGCCTGATCGTGGGCATCGTGGCCGCCCCCGGCATGCGCCTGCTGGCCCGTTTGGGCATTCCCCGCGCCGTCAGCGCAAGCATCAGCCTTTTGTTTGTCGGCGCAGCGACCGTTTTGCTGATCGCGGGCCTTGGCCCTATCGTGATGGACCTGATCGGACAGGTGCCCCGCATCGAAGACGAAATCCGCTGGTGGGTGATCGACGCCAGCCGGGCCATTCGCGGACTTGAATCTGTACAGATCGAACTTGAGCAAAGCCTCGCAGAAGACGGCAAGGAAGTTGAGGCCGCGATGCCAAGCCTGCTGGACGCCCTGTCGATGGCACCGAACTTTGCCGCGCAATTGCTGACCTTTGCAGGCACCTTCTTTTTCTTCACGCTGACGCAGAACGAAATCTACGCCACGGTCAAAGGCAAGGCAGCCTCGCTTCGGCAAGCCGACAAGGCCGTATCCCACTATTTCGTGACGGTGGCCGCCATCAATGCAGGCCTTGGCGCTGCGGTCTTTGCCGCGATGACAGTAATCGGCGTGCCGAACCCCATCCTCTGGGGGGCCGCCGCCTTTATCCTCAACTTCGTTCTATACCTTGGCCCCGTCATGTTGCTGGTGGCACTTGCGGTTGTTGGGTTCACCGAATTCAACGGGGCTTACGCGCTGCTGCCCGCTTTGGCCTATCTCATGCTAAATATGACCGAAGCACAGTTCGTGACCCCGACCCTTGTCGGCCAACGCCTACAGTTGAACCCGCTTGTTGTCTTTCTTGCGATCCTCTTCGGCCTATGGCTCTGGGGACCGATCGGAGGCATCGTGTCTCTGCCTCTTCTGGTTTGGGCGACGGCGTTCATGGCGCACCAACCCCAGCCAGACCCGGCGACAGACGCAGACCTTGCACCAACACAGGCGTGATATGATCCAGACCAAACCGACCTTCCCCGCCCTGCCGATGGAACAGACCGCAGACGGCAATGAGCGCCTTTGTGGGATCGAGATCGAATTCGCCGGTCCCACCGAGCACGAGACCGGCGCTCTTATCGCAAAGGACTTCGGCGGCTCCTTGGTGGATGGCGGCGATCACAGCGTCACTGTGTCCGACACCCGCTTTGGTGACATCGAAGTGGAACTGGACATCACGCTGCGCAAACGCGACGACCTGCCGTTTCTCAAAGAAGGGTTGGACGCATTTCGCGGGCTGATCCCGGTCGAGGTGGTGACGCCTCCGCTCAGCCGCACGCAATTGGAAGAGTTCAACACGATCTGCACCGGCCTGCGCCGCATCGGGGCGCTGGGATCGCGCAGCGGTGTTCTGTTGGGGTTTGGCGTACATGTGAACCCCGAAGTGGTGGCTCCCGATCACCGCTTCACGCTTGACACGATCACCGCTTACGCGCTGCTTGAACCTTGGCTGCGCGACAAGGAACAGGTCGACACGACCCGACGTATGATGCCGTTCATCGGAGCATGGCCACAGGGGTTGATCTCGGATCTGGCGAACAACGACTACAACAGCCTTGCCGACCTCATGCGCATGGCCGCCGCGCACATTCAGAGTCGCAACCTCAGCCTTGATCTGCTGCCACTCTTCAAACATGCCGAGCCGGATTTGTTCGCCGAATGCTATGACATCGACGACAAAACCGCCGCGCGCCCCACCTTTCACTTCCGCCTGCCCGAAAGCCGCATCGACGAGGCGGATTGGTCCCTGCGCCAGCCCTGGCAGTTGTGGCGGCAGGTCGAACTCGTGGCCGCCAATGACACCCTGCTGGCGGCGCTGCGTGATGCATGGAAAACACATGACGCTGCGTGGTTCGAGCGAAAATCCGTCTGGGTCAAAACCATCGACACGCTGCTTCAGGATCACGACGCAAAGGCCGATTTATGAGCCGACCGCTGATTGCCGTGACCACCTCGGCCCGCACCGGCTGGCGGGTGTACCCCCTGATCAATCTGAACCTCTGGATCACCGGCGGGCGCGGCCTGCGTTGGGGCGTGGGGCGGATTGTCGACCTTGAACATGTGGACGGGCTGATCATCGGCGGGGGCGATGACATCGGCCCGGAAATGTATGGAGGCAAGCTTGGCATTTCGGCCAAACTCGACCCCGAGCGCGACGAATTGGAGCGTTGCCTCGCCGAAGCGGCACTGGAGCGCAATATCCCGGTGCTGGGTATCTGCCGGGGATCACAAATGCTGAACGTCGCGCTTGGAGGGACGTTGGATCAGGACGCTTGGACAACCTATGGTGCCGACCGCAAGATCACCACGATCCTGCCCAAGCGCGAGGTCTGTGTTGAGAGTGACACCCACCTGTCGCTGATCAGCGGCGAAAAGCCCATGCGAGTCAATGCCTTGCACAGTCAGTCTGTAGATCAGCTTGGCCAAGGGCTGCGCGTGTCCGCACGCGATACAGGCGGCATGATTCAGGCCATCGAGAGAATACGCGACCCGTTTGCACTTGGTGTGCAATGGCACCCGGAACATCTGTTCTACGCCCACCGCCAACGCGCCATCTTCCGCGCGCTCGTGAGCGCGGCTCGCGCCTATCGCGCCGACCGCAGCCAAACCAACGCCATGCGCCAAGACCTGGCCTGACGCTCGGCCATTGCCTGCAGTGGCCGTGAGCGGAGCACGGCATGACCTGAATGCAAGTCCCCCTCGGCAGGCACAGGAAATCCCCCACAGCGCGGGAATCCCGGCCTCCGGATGGAACCGTCCGCCCTGGAGCAGCGTTGAGACACTGAACGTCACATTCAGAGAGGTACGTCATGTCCGCTCCATCCACGAATATCGAAAAGCAATCGAAACGCCATCGCCCGGCCATCTGGGGCATTATCGCGGCAGGTGGTTTCGCAGCCGTGCTGTTCCTTGCCTATCTTGCCAACCTGGCAGCCCAAGGCAATGAGCCGGGTGAAGACACATCCGCACCCGCCGCAGCCGCAACAACAGACGGGTAAGCGTCATGGTCAAAGACCACGGATCGTCTATCAAGAATGACGAAACTTACGAAGCGCTGCGCGAAGACGGTCACAGCAAGGAAGCCGCCGCGCGCATCGCCAACGCGCAGGCGAACCCCGACCAGTCACCTTCAAAGAAAGGTGGCAAAGCGTCCAGCTATGAAGACCGGACCAAAGACGATTTGTACGACCGCGCGCAAGAGCTCGAGATCGAAGGCAGGTCCGACATGACCAAGGCCGAGCTTATCGCCGCTCTCCGGGAGCACTGAGCCTGCGTGTTTAACCTGCGCAGATGGTGAACTCTGAAAAGCAAAGCCAGCGCTGCATAAGGCGCATCAAGGAGAAACTCATGGGTATCGAAATCACTGGCATTGGAGGCTTGATCCTCCTTGTTCTCAATATCTGGGCGTTTGTGTCGATCATCGGGTCGCACAACTCAACCGGATCAAAGGTGCTGTGGTGTTTGCTGGTGCTGGTCCTGCCGCTGCTGGGCTTTATCATCTGGCTGATCGCCGGGCCTCGCTCGCACTCGGCGCGCGCCTGACGCTATCAAGCCCCGCTGACCGGCGGGGCTTTTTCAATGGCACGCAGCCGGCTCGCCGCGTGGCCTGAACGCTCTCGATATATTCCAACAGCGCGACCAGCTTGCGCGGGGTCGGCGTAAGAACGCCATCACCCGTGTCCAGTGGCACCAAATCCCCCTCAAGCAACGCACCGAATTCCGGCATATCCGGCCCGGAAAGCGTTGTTTTGGTGTACCCGTCGATGGTCGACAGCACCTTGACCGATGGGAACGTGCCGCCGTTTCGCACCGAAAGCAGCGTCAGATCCGGCGGCGCTTTGGCCATCGCGCGTGCCATCGGGCCATCGCCTTTGGCGTCTACCCCGTGACACACCGCGCAGTTTTCCATGAACAACGCGCGGCCATCGCTTGCGGCGGGCATTTCCTCCGGCGTGCAGGCGGCGACAAGCGCTGCCGCGCAGCTTCCCAATGTCAGACTGATGAGGGTTGGGCGCATTTCGGCCTCCTTGCTCGATTGTGCGCAGAGTGCCTGTCTTTGCCCGTTCGCGCAACCATCTGCCCAGTGCATCTGTGCGAAGGTGAGTGACAATCGGCGGACCCCGGCGCAGTCTGCACCAGAATCGCGACACACGGAGACCGCCCATGCCGATCTACGCCCTCACCATGCTGGCCGCCGGGATCGGCATCCCGCTTTTGGCCGCGCTAAATGCCGCTTTGGGGGTGAGGATCGGATCCCCCGCAGCTGCGGCGATGGTGCTTTTCTGCGTGGCCCTTCTGGCTGCCACCGCGGCCACGCTAATCACAGGCCCACGGGCGCTGGTCAATGTGCCGCTTGCCCCCCGGCATCTGCTGTTGGGCGGGTTGTTCGTGGCGTTTTACGTATTGTCGATCACCTATATCGCACCGCATTTCGGTATTGGGAATGCGGTGTTCTTCGTGCTGTTGGGCCAGCTTATCTCAGCCGCGTTGATCGATCATTTCGGTCTTTTCGGCGCACGGGTCAGTCCGCTGAGCCTCACCCGCGCCACCGGGATCGCTGTCATGGCATTTGGCGTCTGGATCACCCAACGCGCCTGAGCAGAGGTCAGTTAACCGTCAATCCGCTGATCGACGCTCGAATGCGGGTGTCGGTATCGTCACTGTCCCCGGACAGCGCCAAGCCCACAAGCGCAGCACCACCGCCCCCAAAGGCGTTGGCATAATCGCGAGCAAGATTAACGCTTTCATTTGCACTGCCGGTGCCCGACCCGCGCAACACGATCGTCTTGCCCCGATTGCCAAGATAAGGGCTGCTCAACACTGCCCCCCTATTGTGCGCCCCGCCCCAGACATAAACCAGAACCCGTGCGGCATCATTGGTCAGCAATTGGCGCACACTGGCACCCTTGAGGGCCTGTGCTTCGGCATCCGGCAGGAACACAAAATAGAGCGCCAGATTGCGGTCATCGCCGCCCTTCTTGCGTAAGTCGGTGGCGGGCACACCTTCTTGCACGCTCCACGACCATTTGGCCGTCGACGCCTCCCAATAACTTTCCGGCAGCGGACGATACGCCAGCGATACCGAACCGTTCGAGGCGACACTCACAGAGCTGCCGTTGAACCCGTATGTGTTGGACGAGAAAAGCGAGAACTTCTGAGTTTTCCACGATCCGTCAAAAGACACAGGCGCGGCCATGGCAGGCAACGCGGAAAGACAGACAGCAGCAGCGGTAAGCAAACGGAACATGGACACACCCTTTCGTGGTTGCCTCTGGTCTAACAGCCCGGAGCGATCACTGGCATCAAACGTTCGCGTGAGAGTTATGTCACCCTCTCGTGGCGGTGTTACAGGGCGGTCAGTTTGCCCTGATCCAACCGAATGCGGCGGTCCATGCGCGATGCGAGGTCCATGTTATGCGTGGCGATCAACGCAGACAGACCTGTCTCCCGAACCAGCGCCATCAATGCGTCGAACACCGTATCGGATGTCGCCGGATCAAGATTGCCTGTCGGCTCATCCGCCAAGAGCACCGAGGGCCGATTGGCCAAAGCCCGGCAGAACGCGACGCGCTGCTGCTCGCCGCCAGACAGGGCTGCCGGCCGATGATGCGCTCGCGTGCCAATGCCCACAATCTCAAGCAATTCACGCGCGCGCGCATCTGCATCGTTGCGCGCAATTCCTGCGGCCAGCTGTGGCAGGACAATGTTCTCTTGCGCACTGAATTCGGGAAGAAGGTGATGGAACTGGTAGACAAACCCCACCTCGTCCCGCCGCACCAAAGTGCGCCTGCGATCTGGCGCACCGGTCAGATCCGCCCCGGCGATTTCAACTGTGCCGTCATCGGGTGTGTCCAGCAGACCGGCGATATGCAACAACGTCGATTTTCCTGCACCCGACGGTGCCACCAGCGCCACGATCTCGCCCTTGGCAAGCGACACATCCACCCCGCGCAGCACCTCGACCGCTGCTGGGCTGCCCGCATTGTAGGTCTTGGTGACCCCGGTCAATCGCAGAGCAACATCATTCATAGCGCAACGCCTCGACCGGGTTCATCCGTGCGGCGCGACGGGCGGGAAAGATCGTCACGATAAAACTGAGGCCCAAAGACAGGCCCACCGCGCTGAGCACATCCGGCAGGCGCAACTGCGCGGGCAATTCGTAGATCCCGCGCACCGCTGGATCCCAGACCCCGCCGCCTGCCACGTAGTTCACGAAGGAAAAGATCGGGTCGATATAGAGCGCGAAGAGACAGCCAAGGATCACCCCGGCGACGGTGCCCAGGATACCGGTGAACGCACCGCAAATGAAGAACACCCGCAGCACGGCGCCTTCGGTCAGGCCCATGGTGCGCAGGATGCCAATGTCACGGCCCTTGTTCTTGACCAGCATGATCAGGCCCGACACGATATTCATCGCGGCGATCAGAACGAGGATCGACAGGATGATGAACATCACATTGTCCTCGATCTCCAACGCGCGAAGGAACCCGCCGCTGGCGTCCTGCCATGTCCAGACAAGTGCCCTTTGTCCGGCGGCCTGCACAATGGGCAGCGTCACGCTTTCGACCCGATCGGGATCGGCGACCATCACCTCGATTTCATCCGCAACACCTTCGCGGTTGAAGTAAAGCTGCGCCTCGCCAAAGGGCATGTAGACACGGGTTCGGTCGATGTCGTAGCGCCCGGCGGTGAAGACATAGACCACCTCATAGGCCTTGACGCGCGGGCTGGTTCCGAAGGCGGTGCGCACCCCGTCGGGCGAGATCAGCTTAACCTTGTCGCCCAGCGAAACACCAAGTTCCCGCGCCACACCCGAGCCGATGGCGATGCCTTCGCCAAAGCGCACCAGATCACCGCGTGCGGTCTCGGGATCGGCAATCCGCGGAATCGTGGCAAGGTCGTCTGGCGAGATGCCGAACACCTCGACCCCGGCGTTGCGGCTGTTGGCTGTGGCCATCACCTGCCCTTTGACCAGAGGCGCTGCGCGGGTGACGCCGGGGACTGCGGCCACGGATTGCGCCAAGGTCTCATAGTCCTGAATTGTGCGGCTCGAACGGCCAAACTCATCGGTCTGCTGCGTATAGTAAACCGTCACATGCGCGTTGGAGCCGAGGATCGTATCGACGAATTCAGCCCGAAACCCAGAACGCACCGCCAAGGTCGCAATCAATGCAAAGACGGCCAGCGTGATGCCGATCAGGCTGATCCATGTCATCACACTCACCCCGCCCTCGGCACGGCGGGCGCGCAGGTAACGCCACGCGATCATCCATTCGAACGGGGCAAAGGGGGGAGGTGTCTGGGCCATGTCGGTCTCTTGCTGCTCTGAGCGATAAGTGGCTGCTTGGCCCCGGCGGGTCAAGGCGCGCGGGTTAGGTCGGGATGATGGCGGTTGGTGGTCGCTACAGAAAATGTCAGCAGAGCTGACCTTAATCGGGTGCAGAGGAAACACTGTTGGCAAAGCAATTATCGAATGCCTTTCTTCACGTACACCATCTAAATTGTTTTTGAACATCGAAAAACCTCGATGTAGCCTCTGGAGGCGATGGAATGTAGCGCATGACTTACCAGAATTCATCTTGCTAAATTCTGTGGAGTTACTAAGCTAAGTTCAATATAATGACCGGTCCTGCGCCAAGCAGAGATCCCCAAGACTAACACAAAAGGTCTTTGCCTTGTTTGAAAAATATGTGGCCTCCAATCCACATCACTTTTCCTATTGGGTCAAGGCTATGGCAACGCGCCTTTTGAATCACGAATGAATCCAGCCAACATTAAAGAACTATGAACAGCACAAATAAAGAAGTTTTCGATAGAACATTTCATTTGAGGGGGTCCCATGCCTGAGGCTATTCAAACTGAAACATCGGATTCGCATAAAGCGCAGCTAGAAATCGAATTTCAATCTATGTCCGAGCTATTGAAGTCCGGGCCACTTTTGGTGGGTGAAGACCATTCATCACCTGCGGCACGTAGTGTAATCAAAGATTTGGTATCAGAAGGAAACGTCCGCAGCTTGTGGTTAGAGGCTCCTAAATGGCGTTGTTGCATTACCCCGGCCTGAGGCGTGACGTCCCCTTACCCCGCTGACGTTATGCCACGCGGACGATCTCGGCGGTGCCGAGGGCGTTGAAGCGGTTCATGAGGGCGATGCGGATGTGGATTTCGGCGGTCTGTCGGTCGGGGTCTCTTGCCATGATACGCTCGCCGAAGGATTTCAGGCAGCGCATCTTCGCCTCGATCCGGTTGCGGGCGTGGTATCCGGTCCAGCGTTTCCAGAACGCCCGCCCGTAGTATCGCGTCGCGCGCAGGGTGTCGTTGCGGGCGCGTGCAGCCGGGCAGTCTTCTTTCCAGAGACGTCCGTTCTTTCGGATCGGGATGATCGGAACGGCGTCGCGTTCGATGATGGCCTTGTGGCAGCGGCGTGTGTCGTAGGCGCCGTCGGCGGTGACCGTGCCTATCTGCTCACCTGCCGGGATCTGGCCGAGCAGGTCGGGCAGCACGGGGCTGTCGCCGTCGCGGCTGGGGGTGAACTCGACTGCCCGGATGTCCGAGGTGGTGGTGTCCATGGCCAGATGGACTTTGCGCCATTGGCGTCGGCCTTGCACCCCGTGCTTGCGGGCCTGCCATTCGCCATCGCCGAGGAACTTGATCCCGGTGCTGTCGACCAGCAGGTTCAGCGGGCCGTCCGCACGGCGATACGGGACCTGGACGGCCAAGGTCTTTTGCCTGCGGCACAGCGTGGAAAAGTCCGGCACGGGCCAGTCCAGGCCGGCCAGTCGCAGCAGGCTGGCCACCATTCCGGCGGTCTGGCGCAACGGCAACTTGAACAGGACTTTGATCGATAAGCAGAACTGTATGGCCGCATCGGAAAACACCGCCGGACGTCCGGGTCGACTGTCACGCGGCGCGCGCCAGGTCATGTCCTTGTCGACCCAGATGAGCAGAGACCCCCGCTTCCTGAGTGACGCGTTGTAGCTGGACCAGTTCGTCGTGCGATAGCGGGCGGGAGATGGCTTGCTCATGCACCGCGTCTAACGCCATGGATTCGCGAAGTGAATCCTTCGTCGTCAGACTTTTGCAACAATGCCCTCCTAAATGGGAAGGCGTTGCCCCTGACCAAGAAAGCGTTATGAAAATTTTGGACAACCCTGCTCTGGGTCATAAAAACTCATCTAAAGGGCACCTCGATTTTTGACCGATTTCGGGGCCACGCAGCGCGTCTCATGACGTGATCCAAGCTGGAGGCCGTCTACTGTCGGCCCTGCATGCCCGCACATTCGCGGCTGTGAGCCCGTTACGCTCTGTCTTTCGACCTTCGCAGGCTAATCTGCTCGCTGGTTTGCCTGGTGTTCATGCCGGGCACGGGTTGATGCGGCGCAACTGGACGAGGCGGCGCATGTTGTAGGCGAGGTTCTTCATCCCGATCTTCGCCTTGGCCCGCACCATGCCGATCGTGCGCACCAGCGTGCCACCCATGTCGTTGCTCTGCGCCCCGAAGACATGTTCAACGCGGACCCGCACCGAGGATTTGGTCCGGTTGCTGCCCTTGGCCTGTTTGCTCAGCGGTTTGCCGCGCTTGCCCTTGCGGTGGATGCGGCTCTTCAGGCCCCGGGCACGCAGCTTGGCCTCCATCTCCTCTGACCGATAAGCTGAATCCGCCCAGACGCCCGCAGCAGTGTTGCCTTCCCTCAGGAGGTGATCAACCGCCTGGCTGTCATGGAGGGCGGCATCGCTGACATGGTAGCGCCGCACCAGCTTGTGCTTGCGATCCACGTTCACGTGGTTCTTGTAGCCGTAATGGCTTTTGCCGTGCTTTTTCGTCCAGCGTGCGTCGACGTCCTTCTGGCTCCGCTTGGCCGGCTTGCCCTTCCAGTGCTCGGGCTCCTCGCCGCTCTTGATGATCTTGTTTTCTTCGCGGGTATTGCGGTTCTTCGGCACCGGCACGATGGACGCATCCAAGATCTGACCGCCCCGCGCGATATAGCCCTGCCGCGACAGATACCCGTCAAACTGTCGGAACAGTTCGTCGACCAGACCCGCCTGCGCCAACCCTTCGCGGTAGAGCCAGACCGTCTTGGCGTCGGGAACCCGATCCTCCAGTCCGAGGCCCAGGAACCTCATGAACGACAGCCGGTCACGCACCTGGTATTCGATCTGGTCGTCCGACAGGTTGTAAAGCGCGCTCAGCACAAGCGTTTTGAACATCAGCACCGCGTCCATCGGCTTGCGCCCGGCGCGGGACTTGCGCTCCGCCTCAGGCTTGCGCCAGACACGCTCCAGCGTCGGACGGAACTCCTCCCACGGCACAACGGCGTCAATCTCGACCAGTGGGTCCTTCTTGGCATCAAGGCTCGCGTAGCGATCTGAAAGATCAAAGAAACCCATCTGCGCCATCGTCATTCTCCAGCTGCCGGTTTGCCTCTGAGATCATACCCAGGCGCAGCGGGTGGGGCAATTTTTAGAGGTGCCCTAAATTTGTCGCGCTATTTCGTCACTGCCGCTCTAACAACGTTTTGGTTTATCACTGGGACCACAAATTGAACTTTGATCCGAAAGGTCGGTCGCCAGAAGGCATGGCAGAGCGCAACGAATGCGGCGCAGAACTCTTTTCGGCTAGTAATAGCAATATTGGGGCCATACTGCTTGCAGGCTCTTACCATTTCTTGAATCATCATTCGAACAATAAGTCCTTTCAAAAGATTTTAAACATAACAGAACCAAGAGTGTTCGATTTATCGATGTATAACTGAAGAATAGGTTTGCACTTGAACACTTCACTAGAGTCACTTGAATGGTCAAAGCGAGTGGGCAACATACCAAGCTGAAACAGCATTTTGTCCGCGACGCGGACAAGGTTACGTGTCGAAAACAGCTTTAGCTTGACACCCCTAAAGCCTTTTGAGGCGAACGTAGAAACCACCTACTTTGCCACAAAGCACCTTCATGCGCTGATTGATGTCCTTTAATCTGCGCTCAAACCGGGTGGTTGGTCCATAGGTGCTTGTTTCGACCCTGCCCGCTTGGCATAGACAGGGGCATGACTGGACCCAGATATCCCGACCTGATCGCCAAACTGCCCTCCTCCGTGCCGTTTGTCGGCCCCGAAGTGCAGGAGCGTCAACGCGGTGCACCGTTCCTTGCGCGGCTTGGTGCAAATGAAAGCGTCTTTGGCCCATCGCCCTTTGCGGTAGCCGCCATGCAGGACGCAGCAGGGCAATGCTGGCAATACGCGGATGCCACGAATTACGATCTGATCCGCGCCATCTCGGAGCATATGGGTGTGCGTCCCGACAACATCATCATCGGGGAAGGTATCGACGGGTTGCTGGGATATCTTGTGCGGTTGCTGGTCGCGCCCGGTGATCCGGTGGTCACTTCGGACGGCGCCTACCCGACGTTCAATTACCACGTTGTGGGCTTTGGCGGCACGCTGCACAAAGTGCCATTCCGCAATGATCACGAAGACATCGACGCGTTGATGGCGAAAGCGGCCGAGGTCGAGGCAAAGATCGTCTACCTTTCGAACCCGGACAATCCAATGGGCAGCTGGCACAGCGGTGCCAAGATCGAAAAGGCGCTGGACGCATTGCCCGATGGCACCCTGTTGCTGCTGGACGAAGCCTATATCGAATTCGCCCCGGACGGCACCGCTCCGACGATCGACGCGGAGGATCCGCGTGTGATCCGCATGCGCACCTTTTCCAAAGCCTTCGGCATGGCCGGTGCGCGGGTCGGATATGGCATTGGCGCACCTGAGTTGATCAAGAGCTTCGACAAGGTCCGCAACCATTTCGGAATGTCCCGTATTTCGCAGGCCGGCGCGTTGGCCGCCTATGAAGACACCGCCTGGCTGGATGAGGTCATCGCACTTGTGGCCGAGGCGCGCGACCGGATCGCGTCAGTCGCCAAGGCCAACGGACTATCACCGCTGCCCTCTGCCACAAATTTCGTTACCGTGGATTGTGGGCAGGACGGCGCGTTTGCCAAGGCTGTACTGGCAGCACTGATCGAACAGGGGGTGTTCGTGCGCATGCCGTTCGTGTCACCCGGAGATCGCGCGATTCGGATCAGCGCGGGACGCCCTGGCGATCTCGACATCTTTGAAACGGCCCTGCCGAAAGCGCTTGAATCGGCGCGCAGATAGGCGCGGCCACTGGTCTTCACGAAAAATTTGCCGGTTTGCCTCAGATTCCCACTGACGGAGCAGGGCTCTGCGCTATTCTGTCGCAGAATTGTTTAAGCACCATGCATGGAGATGTAGATGGATCATCGCCATCCTAAGCGGGTCGAGGATTATACGACCGCCAATCTCGTTTTGATTTTCATCAACCTTTTGTGGATTTTTGGCGTGATCTGGGCCCAATTCGGATTGATGGCCGTCATCCTTTCTGGATGGGTCTTGAACTATGGCATCACCCGGCTGGCCCAATACAAGGCCAGCCGCGCAATCCAATGGCCGCGGAAATCAGACGCCTGAAATAACCTTTGCCGCCTCGGTCACCCCGCCCGGCCGGTGCGGAATGTTCAAAGCGCCAAATCCCGCCTCGACCGATCCCAAAAGACCGAGGATCATGTGCGCATTGACATGACCCATATGTCCAAAGCGGAAAAATCCGTCGCTCATCGGGTCTTCATCGGTCCCCATGCCCAACCCGATCCCCAACGTGACGCCAGCCTGATCCGAACACCAGCGACGCAGTTCCTTGCCATGCGGTTTGCCAATGGCCATTGCAGTAACCGCGTGGCTGCGAAGCGCCGGATCAGAGATATTGAGCCGCAAAGGGCCATCCTGCCCCCAATGTTCGACCGCCGCCCAGATCGCACGGGCGAGCGTTGCGTGGCGGGCCCAGATCGCCTCAAGCCCTTCGGTGTGGATCATGTCCAGCGCGGTGCGCAGACCGTAGAGGTGATGCGTCGGTGCTGTGCCGCTGAAATATTGGTAGAACGCCTCGGGCGCGGCGCGTGCTGTCCAATCCCAATAGGTGCTCACATGCTTGAGCCGACGACGCCCCTCGGCCGCCTTGTCATTGAAGAACACAAAGCCCAGTCCCGGCGGACACATCAGCCCCTTTTGTGATCCGGTGAGTGCGACATCGACGCCCCAGGCGTCCATCTCGAACCGATCGCAGCCCATCGCGGCGATGCAATCAGCGATTAGCAACGCGGGATGCCCCAGTTCGTCAAGGATTGCGCGCAGCGGGGCAAATTCGTTGCGGTTGGAGCTGGACGTGTCCACATGCACAGCCATCACGGCTTTGTAGGCATGGGTGCTATCGACCTTCAGCGCCTCCTCGACCCGCGCCAGATCGAAGGTGCCGCCGTTGCCGAAATCCAGCACGTCGACCTCGATCCCGCGCGCCTCGGCAATGCGGCTCCATGCCATCGCAAAGAACCCGGTGGCCAACACCAGCACCTTTTCCCCGACGCCGACCGTGTTCGCCAATGCCGCTTCCCACGCGCCATGCCCGTTGCTGATATAGATCGCCACATGCCCATCTGTGCGCGCCACGCGTTTCAGATCGCGCACAAGGTTGGGCATCATGTCGGGCAGCTCGCCCTCGTAAATATTGGGAGAGGCACGGTGCATGGACCTCAGAACGGCATCCGGCACAACAGAGGGACCGGGAATAGCAAGATACGTGCGACCATTGGCAAGTGACATGAGCAACCTCGAACGGATGGGGGTGTCCTGCAGAAAAGCAGGTTTGGGCGCACCCTACCCCGCCCAGCCGCGCCGTCAATAACGCGCGGTGCTTGCCAGCGCGCGTTGCAGTCTCTACATCCGCGCCTGACGCGAAAGGGACCGAATGCTGGGACGACTTTGGACAAAGATCGAAGATGCAGAACGCAAGCTGCGTCGGTCCTTCGGCAAGGACATCACCGATCCAAGGGCGCGGCGGTGGTCTACCTTTCATTACCACGTGTTCGATCACGCCTTCCTGCGCACCTTCTGGACCAATTTCTATGAGATCGCGCCGGGCGTGTATCGGTCGAACCAGCCAACCCATGCGCGGTTCGAGAAATACAAGGGGATGGGCATCAAGACCGTCGTGAACCTGCGCGGCGAAGACAAATACGCCCATTACCTGTTTGAGAAGGAAACCTGCGAGGCGTTGGGCCTCCGGCTTCTCAACGCCAAGCTGCAAGCGCGCAATGCGGTCAGCCGCAAGAAGATCGTGCATGTGATCGACACATTGCGGATCGCGGAGAAGCCGTTTGTGTTTCACTGCAAGTCCGGTGCGGACCGCGCCGGGTTTGTGTCGGCGCTTTATCTGATGGTGTTCGAGAACCAACCTGTCGAAGTCGCGCGCAAGCAGCTTTCGTTGAAGTACATACACCTCGATTTCACAGCGACCGGCGTGCAGGACTACATTCTTGAGGTCTACGCCGCCCGCAACGCTCGGCAGCCCATCGGGTTCGAGGACTGGATTCGCACCGAATATGACGCCACCGCGATTCAAGCGGGCTTTAACGGCAAGACACCTGCCGACAAACTGACCCTGCCCGCGGCCGTAGTGACGTGACCGAAGCGGCCGTCAACCCGCGCGGACTGCTGCTTTGGGTCTGGCGTGGCTACCTTGCCAAACATTGGCGACTGCTGATCGTTGCGATGGTCTTCATGGCGCTGGAAGGCGGCATGTTCGGCGCGCTGTCCTACATGATGAAACCGATGTTCGACCGCGTCTTTGTGGGCGGCGAGGCGGACGCGATCATCTGGATCGGTCTGTTGTTTCTGGGCATCTTCGTGGTTCGCGCGGTGGCGAGCATCATTCAGAAGGTGCTGTTGACGCAGATTTCGCAACTCTCGGTCGCAGATATCCGGCAAGACCTGTTGGCACATCTGATGGTGCTGGACGCGTCCTATCACCAGACCCATTCCCCCGGCTACCTGATGCAGCGGGTCGAGGGCGATGTGGATGCGATCAGCAAGGTTTGGCGCACCATCATAACCGGCGCCGGGCGGGACGTGATTGCCCTTATCTCTTTGTTCGCCGTCGCGATTTCGGTGGATTGGCGCTGGACACTGGTGGCGCTTCTGGGGGTTCCGGTGCTGATCGCGCCATCGATGGTGTTGCAACGTTACGTGCGCAAAAAGGCGCGGCTGGCGCGCGATGTGGCTGCAAACCTGTCTGTACGGCTGAACGAAGCATTCCACGGAATCATTCCAGTCAAGCTCAACGCGTTGGAGCGCTACCAATCCGAGCGCTATCGCGCCCTGACCGAGCAGCGGGTCAAGGTCGAGACCCGCAGCGCGCTGGGGCAAGCCACGATTCCGGGTCTCATCGACATCATGGCGGGCCTTGGTTTCATGGGGGTGCTGTTCTACGGCGGCGGCGAGATCCTGTCGGGTGAGAAAACCGTGGGCGATTTCATGGCCTTTTTCACCGCAATTGGTTTGGCGTTTGAACCCTTGCGGCGGTTGGGCAACGTAGCTGGCGTCTGGCAGGTCGCGGCAGCCGGGATCGAACGCATCCGGCAAATCCTCGACACCGAACCAACCCTGCGCAGCCCGGCAGCGCCAAAGCCAGGGCCGGCGGGCGTACCCGCCATTATGCTTGAAGATGTGTCGCTAACCTACGGTGAAACAGTCGTTTTAAACGGATGCAGCTTTACTGCAGAGGCCGGACAGACAACCGCCCTCGTTGGGCCATCTGGCGCCGGAAAATCAACTATTTTCAATGTTCTGACCCGGATTGTTGATCCATCACATGGCCAAGTGACCATAGGAAGCGTGCCTGTCTCGGAAATGGCGCTCGTGGACCTGCGCGCGCTCTTTTCTGTTGTGTCTCAAGAAGCGTTGCTCTTTGACGATACGGTTCTGGAAAACATCCTGCTGGGTCAACAGAACGTACCCGAGGCCGATCTGAAACGCGCGCTGGATGCGGCGCATGTGTCCGACTTCCTGCCGCAGTTGTCAGACGGCTTGAACACTCCGGTTGGCCCGCGCGGGTCGGCCTTGTCAGGTGGTCAGCGGCAACGGGTGGCAATTGCCAGGGCCCTGCTGCGCAACCGCCCCATCCTTCTGTTGGACGAGGCAACGTCGGCGCTGGACACCGGGTCCGAGGCCAAGGTACAGGACGCACTGGACGAATTGTCCAAGGGGCGCACCACATTGGTGATCGCGCACCGGCTGTCGACCATCCGTGATGCACACAAGATCGTGGTCATGGATCAGGGCCGCGTGATCGAACAGGGCACGCATGACGATTTGCTGACGCAATCCGGCACCTACGCCGCACTGCACCAGATGCAGATGCGGGATTAACTCAAAAGAGCCGCTTGAGTGTCCTTGTCCCACCCAAGATAAAGCACATCGCCATCGACGATCAGCGGGCGTTTCATCAGCTTTGGATGCGCAATCAGCAAGACCTTAGGATCGGTTTCCCGCTCTGCAGCGTCCAGTCCACGCCACGTTGTCGACTTTGTATTGAGAATTTTTTCACCAAACTGATTCATTGCCTGATCCAGTATACCTTCGGGTACCGAACTCATTGAAACATCTACCAATTCTGCGTTTGGCAATGCCTTCAATGCCTTACGGCATGTGTCGCAATTCTTCAGCCCGTATAGGATCATTTCTCGCTCCTGCGTCTTGCTCAAGACCACTCCGCACCCCTTGTGGACAAATGTGCGTGGGACTTGTTTTTGGGTTGTTTCGGTCAATTTCAATTATTGTGTCCGGGTGTCGCAGAATGTGAACCCGGTCGCAACTGAAGCGGCCCATAGAGGTCTAACGTGACGACAGAAGGAGACACGGGATCATGCCGAACGGTACCGTGAAATGGTTTAACGCCACCAAAGGCTACGGCTTTATTTCCCCGGAGGATGGCGGCAAAGATGTGTTTGTTCACATTTCCGCAGTGCAGCAATCCGGGATGGAAGGTCTGAGCGACAACCAGAAGGTCAGTTTCGATATGACCGAAGGGCGCGACGGCCGATTGATGGCGTCTAACATCACGTCCCTCTAGACCCTCAGGCCGATTGCAACCGCTGCGCTTCTTGCCGGGCCAGACGGATCAATTCAGCGACAAAGGGTTTGTCCGTGTCCACTGTTCGGGTGGCTGCATAAAGCCTGCGCGTAACGCCATTTTCCGTCAAAGGTCGCGTCACATAGTCTGAACTGTACTTGACCTCGCGCACCACCCAATCAGGCAGCACGGACACGCCCCGGTTTGAGGCGACCAACAGCAGAATCACGGCCGTCAATTCCACCTGACGGACGGCAGCCGGTTCAACCTTTGCGGGGATCAGCAACTGGCTGAACACATCAAGGCGCGATCGTTCTACCGGGTAGGTGATCAAAGTCTGCCCGCGGAAGTCCTCGGCATCAACATAAGGTTTTTTAGCCAGAGGATGCGCAGCTGACGCCACGAAAACGGCATTATAATCAAAGAGCTCCGTGAAAGTGACGCCGGGAATATCCTCCGGGTCGGATGACACGACCAGATCAACTTCTTCCTTCTGCAGGGCGGGCAGCGCATCGAAGGCAAGGCCGGGCCTGATGTCGACATCCACATCAGGCCAGCTCTTGCGGAAGGCTTCGAGCACGGGGAAGAGCCATTCAAAACAGGCATGGCATTCGATGGCGATGTGCATCCGACCGGTTGATCCACCGCGCAGCCCTTCGAATTCCGCAGCGAGCGCCTCGACCTGCGGCAAAACCTGATTGGCCAACCGCAAAAGCCGCATCCCCGCTGCAGAAAGCTTCATCGGTTTGGAGCGGCGTACAAACAGCTCCACCCCGGCCTGATCTTCCAGCGCTTTGATCTGATGGCTCAGGGCAGATTGCGTGATGTTCAACTGGTCTGCGGCCTTGGCCACACCGCCATATTCATGGATGGCCTTGATCGTGCGGAGGTGCCGGAACTCGATATGCATTATCAACCATTCTCATGTTGAAGATTAGATTTATGAGTTTGTCTCACAATGCTGCACGTGCGACAAGAGCTTCAACGCCATCAAGGATCACGTCGATGACAGCTCCAACCGTTTCATTCGAATTCTTCCCACCGCAATCTCTGGAGGCGTCTTTCCGCCTCTGGGATACGGTTCAGGTGCTTGCCCCGCTTCAGCCGCGCTTTGTGTCGGTAACGTATGGTGCAGGCGGCACGACCCGCGACCTGACGCGCGAGGCGGTTGCAACGCTGCACAAATCGTCGGGTCTGCCGGTTGCCGCGCACCTGACATGCGTCAATGCCACACGGTCCGAGACCCTTGCCATCGCACAGGATTTCGCAGCAGCCGGCGTGACCGATATTGTGGCGCTGCGGGGCGATCCGCCCAAAGGCTCGAATGGGTTTGTCCCGCATCCCGATGGCTTTGCCTCAAGCGTTGACCTGATCGAAGGGCTGCGCGAAGCGGGCGATTTCAACATCCGCGTCGGCGCCTATCCCGACACGCACCCCGAAGCAGCCGATGCAACGGCCGATGTGTCTTATCTCAAGCGCAAGTTCGATGCGGGCGCGTCCGAAGCGCTGACTCAGTTCTTCTTCGAGGCCGACACGTTCTTCCGCTTCCGCGATGCCTGCGAAAAGGCCGGGATCGACAAGTCGGTGACACCGGGCATCCTGCCGATCGAAAACTGGAAAGGCGCTGCGCGCTTTGCCCAGCGCTGCGGCACACATATCCCAGCTTGGGTCGTGGACGCGTTCGAAAAAGCAGAACGCGACGGACGTGAAGATCTGCTGGCCACCGCGATCTGTGCTGAACTCTGCTCTGACCTGATCGACGGCGGTGTCGACACGCTGCATTTCTACACGCTCAACCGCCCGGAACTGACGCGCGACGTGTGCCATGCTTTGGGTGTCACGCCCAAATTGACCCTCAAAAACGTCGCTTAACTCGACGCTCCCCCTAAAGCGGCGGTCAGTTTGGCCGCCGTTTCCTTGACCGACGCCCCTAGGCTATCGATCCGCTCATCGGGAATCCGGGCAGACGGTCCCGAGATTGAAACGCCCGCGATGGGTTCGCCATGCATGTCGAACACGGGCGCCGCGATACAGCGCATACCATCGTTTTTCTCTTCTGCGTCAAAGGCATAGCCCCGCGCCTTGGTGGCCTCCAGATCGGCTGCCAGCGCTCCGGGCGTGACCAGCGTGTGTTCGGTGAACGCGGTCAGCTTGTGCTTACGGATGATCGCCGCGACCTCTTTGTCGTCCATCTGTGCCAACAGCGCCTTGCCGATCCCCGACGAATGCATCGGCGACATCGTGCCCGGTGGGAAAAACGCGCGGATGTTGTGGTGGGTTTCGACCTGGCTCAGGAACAGCACCAATCCATCGCGTGACACGCCCAGATTGGCGGTCTCCTCGGTTTTTTGCATCAACTCGCGCAGGAACGGGCGAGCCCGTTCCACAAGCGAGGTGCGGCGCAAGAAGCGCGAACCGATGTGAAATGCCCCAGCCCCAATATGCCAGGTTTGTGCCACAGGGTCGAAGTCGACCATGTTGCGCCCCTCGAAGGTCGACAGCACCCGGTAGACCGTAGCCGGAGATTGATCTAGATCTTCGGAAAGATCGGTCAGCGTCGCACCTCCGCGTTCGCTTAGCCGTTCTAGGATGACCAGCGCGCGATCCAGAGACTTGATCTTGTTCTGCTCGGTCGTATCACCCCACGCCCGCGGTCGCCCCCGTGCCCGCCGCTCCGGCCCTGTCTCTGCGTTCATGCCAGCCTCTGCGCCCTGAATTGTCTCGATACAAAAAACATTTTTACAATGTGAAAAAATCAGAGTTGAAATGCAAGCGTTAACGCACAGGTTCTGCGGCAACAGGCAAAGGACAGTCACATGCGTATCGTCATCCACGGCTTTGGACGGATTGGCCGGGTTATCCTGCGGCAAATCCTGACCAGCACAGCCCATGCGGATATCGACGTGGTGGCGGTCAATGACCTCGCACAGCCTGACACATGCGCGTATCTCTTCAAATATGACAGCGTGTTCGGCCCCCTTCCCGGCGGTGTCACGTTGCAAGGTGGCGCATTGCAGGCCGGAGGGCGGTCCATTCCGTTGCTGACCGGGGTCAAGATGGCCGACCTGCCGTTGGCCGACGTCGACCTGGTGCTCGACTGCACCGGGGCCACCAAGGACCGCGCCACCGCAGAGGCCGCGTTGACTGCCGGTGCCCGGGCGGTTCTGATCTCAGGCCCTTCGGATATTGCCGACATGACCATCGTCAAAGGCGCGAACGACGACCAGATCAACGATCATCGCATCGTGTCGAACGCCTCTTGTACCACCAATGCGCTGGCCCCGCTGCTGCGGGAACTGGACACACGGTTTGGGCTGATCCAAGGCCATATGACCACGATCCACTGTTACACCGGCAGCCAGCCGATGGTCGACGCCCCGCGCGGACCGGACCTTGCCCGCAATCGTGCAGGCGCTGTCAGCATGGTGCCCACCACCACCAGTGCGGCCAAGCTGATTGACCGCGTGTTGCCTGATCTGGCTGGTCGTGTGACCGGGGCCGCCGTGCGCGTGCCTGCGATCAGCGTGTCAGCGGTGGACCTTGTCGTGCGTCTGACCACCCCCCCAAAAGACCCCGCGAATGCGCTGCGCGAACTGGCCGAGGCCAATCCAGTGATCGGCCTTGTGGAAGACCCCTGCGTGTCGGTCGACCTGCGCGCCCGAACCGAGTCCCTCGTAATCGCGCCAAACGAGACGATGGAAACAGGCGATCAGATCCGTATCTTCGGCTGGTATGACAATGAATGGGGCTTCTCGGCCCGTATGCTGGATGTCGCGCGAATGATGCACCAGCGCGGCAAATAACGCGAAATTCTTGCCAGAACACGCCGTTTGGCCTCTAATGCTCAGCAAAGCACAGGCAAACATGCCGACCCGAGGCCATCGGAGCAGCAGATGGGCACTGAGACCGAGATCACCGTCACAGACGGGGTGGCGCAGATTGCGCTGACCGCCGGACCGTCCGCCCGTCTGACCGTTGCGATGCTGGCCGCGATCGACACGGCAATTGATCACCTGAGCGAGGATGACGGCGTCGAGATCATCGTGCTGCGCTCCTCAAGTCCGACGTTTCCGTCTGGCATCACCGCACCCCAAGGCGGCGGCGATGACCGGGACAATCTGCTGTCCGGGGTTTGCCGCCGGATAGAGCTTTGTGCAAAACCGGTGATCGCCGTTCTGACAGGGGCTGTTGTCGGCGGCGGTGTGGAACTGGCTTTGGCTGCGCATTACCGGCTTATCCACCAGCAAACCCGCATCGGATTCCCAAATGCCCGGCTTGGCCTTGTTCCCAGCGCTGGAGCCACGCAGCGCCTTCCACGGCTCTTGGGGGCCGAAGCGACGCTTGAGCTATTGATCGGTGGCGCGCTGTTGCCAGTGGCAGATGGCACATTCACCCCACTGGCCGACCTGCTGTTTGACGACACGCCAGAGGCAGCTCTCCAAAGCTTCATCCGTGACATGCGCTCCAACGGCACGGCTCCCAGGCCCACCGCAGACCTGCGGACCGGGTTCGCCGATGCAAGCGCCTATCAGGCGGCGCTTACGCGCGCGCGAGAAGGCATATCCACTTCACCCGAATTGGCCCCCAAGAAAATCCTTGCGGCGGTCGAAGCGGCGATGCTCTTGCCCATCGACACCGGCCTTACCTTCGAAGCGGCTGCTGCTGAAGACTGTGCCGACACTGAGCAGTCCAAAGCCCTGTCGCACCTGTTCCACGCCGAGCAACGGGTCGCGGCACAAGTTCGGCGCAACGACCTTCCCGAGATATCGACGATAGGCGTTCTGGGCGGCAGCGCGATTGCGATTCAGATCGCGCAAGCGGCACTTGAAGCCGGGATTCGCGTCAACTGGTTCATCAAAGACCCAGCCCAGCAACGCGATGCGGTCGGCCATTTGCGTGGCGCTTTGCAACAGGCGGTTCAAGCAGGGCGCGTGTCGAAAGATCGTGCGCAGCTCAGTTTGCAGAACTTGCACCATGGCGACGGGCCCAACCTTCTTGACGGGGCGCAGGTTGTCCTGCGGGCAACCCGGGGACAGCGCGGTGCACCAGTCCCAAAGGGCACCGTGATCGCGCATTGCCTTCCGGGTGTGGATGCCCGACTGTCACTGCAATTCGCCGCCCCTGCCTCGAGCGGACGTTTGGTCGAGGTGATCCTCGGCCCCGAAGCAACCGATGACGACCGCCGCCTTGGCCTTGCACTGGCGCGGCGCATGAACAAGCTGGCCATCGTCCAAACCACAGCGGGCGCGGGACTGCATGACCGGCTGCTGCAAACGCTCTGGCGCACAGCGGATGCGCTGGTCGATCTGGGGCAATCCCCTTTCACAATAGATGCGGCTTTGCGTGATTGGGGCATGGTCCATCCGCCGTATGATCTGGCCGACAGGACGGGCCTAGACGTGGTCGCCCGCCACCCCCGTGCCGAGGGCGCACAAAACTGGTCCGGGCTTCTTGTGCAACTTGGACGGCAAGGCCGCGCCACCGGGCGTGGCTTTTATCACCACGGGACCGACGGTCTCACGCGGGATGCAGAGGTGCAGCACAAGATCAACGAACGCCGTGCGCCACAGTCGAACATGCCCGCCGATCAGATCACCCGGCTGGTGATCGGCGCTCTGGCCAATGCTGGGGCCAAAGCTCTGCGCGACGGCGTGGTGCCGCGCGCGGCCGAGATTGACGTGCTGTCGGTCTTTACCCATCTCGTGCCGAACTGGCGCGGTGGCGTGATGCACGCGGTTGGAGCGCAAGGGCTGCTCGGGACCACCCGCGCGATGGAGGCGCTGGACCACCCGGACGGCGACCTTTGGACGCCGGATACGGTCTTTGCCGAGTTGATCAAATACGGGCGTAGCTTCGACAGCCTTTAGGGCGTGCAAGCATCACGACGCTGTAAGTGGCGTTTCTCCGCCGAAAGGCAGATTATTTATCCGTTCCTTTTGGGTCTTTTGAAAAAGACATTACCTCGTTTCGATGTGGGACGCTCTGTTCACGAAAATATTCAGACGGAATGTCCGTCGCGCGCCGTGCAGGTCTTAGTTGAATTTTTCGGAGGTATCAAAACATGACGTCACCACAGCACTCACGCCGAAGCTTTGTTCACACGATCCTTAGTGCGATCTGTCTTTCGGCTTTGGCAAAACCGGCTCTCGCCGCCGATCTGACACCGCACGCGACCGAAGGGCCGTTTTATCCCACCCCCGCCATGAGACGTCCTGATGTGGACAACGATCTTGTCAAAATCCTTGGGTCCGTCCAACAGGCTGGAGGCGAAGTCTTCATTCTGAAGGGCCGGGTTCTCAATAGCGCGGGCGAACCCCTTGCGGATCGTCGGATTGAGATTTGGCAGTGCGACATGAACGGAAAGTACCTTCACACTGGCGACAGGCAGGCCATCGACTTCGATCCCGCATTTCAGGGCTTTGGCCATGACATCACCGGCCCCGATGGCAGCTACGAATTCCGCACCATCAAACCTGTGACGTATCCTGGCCGCACGCCACACATCCACGTCAAGGTCTTTGACGGTGAAACAGAAGTCATCACGTCGCAATTTTATGTCGAGGGGCATCCTGCCAACACCCGCGACCGCATCTTCAATCGATTGTCCGACAGCCAAGCAAGCGCGGTTTCGATGACCTTTACAATGACGGACAGGGGCGAAGAGGCAGTCGTCGACGTGGTTGTCTGATCGCCAAGCGCTCAGCCGGGCAACTGAACCGCGTCAATCACCCGAGGAAGATTCCCACGATAACCAGCATCAGGCCCAGCACGGACACAAAAAGCGACCCGAGGTTTATCGGCATCACCTTTTTGACCTCATCCCGCAGCTCTTCGTCGCCAAGGCCCGCCTTGCGCGCCTTGTTGACCCGCAGGATGCAATAGACCAGCCCGCACAGGCCCGCAAAAGACAGCGCTGCGCCCGACCAGATCAGTATGTCCATGATATGCTCCCGCGTTGGTCTTTGCCCCCGCGGCGGTAATTCATCCCCCGCCCGCTGACAAGCCCTTGAAGGCCCGCGCCGGCACCGCTACGACACCATTCAGATCGAACAGGAGCCGAACATGGACGACAGCGCAATCGAAGCCAACTACCACGTCACCGCAGATGAGCTGCGCCAGTTCATCGAACGGATCGAACGACTGGACGCGGAAAAGAAAGACATTGCCGACCAACAGAAAGAGGTCATGGCCGAAGCCAAAGCACGCGGCTACGACACCAAGGTGATGCGCAAGGTGATCGCGCTGCGCAAACGCGAACCTGATGACATCGCAGAAGAAGAAGCTGTGATGGAGATGTACAAAGAGGCGCTGGGAATGTCCTAAAACAGACTGGTCAACGGCGCGAGCTCACGTTCCAGCCAGCGACCAAGCTGTATCCGCCCCAAACCCGGTGCCGCGCCAAGTTTGTAAAAATGGTCCGCATCGGATTTGCGCTCGTCCCATTTCAAAGACTTAGGCCCTTTGCCACGCCCGCCTTTCGACGTGCTTTCATAGGTGCTACCGTTGATGACCAGCCAAACATGGCCAACTTGGTCCTTCAATGAATGACCGGCCGAATCCTGCATCACTGCACCGGTCTCATCACGTGTGGCAACTGTGTCGCGAAAGCCAATCCGGACGATGTCGTCCCGCAGCTCCGCCTCTTTCAAGTAATCCGCCACAGTATGTGACGCATCGCTCGCGATCTTGCTTCTCTGGGTAACGCTGCCCGATGGCAGGTTCACGTTATCCGTCGTCCCATGATAGATGACGTATTCGACAAAACCGGAACAATCGAGTTGTCGGATGTCAGAAACGCTTCTTGTCAAAGGCCGGACCTTTCCCACCATTCCGCGCATTTCGTATCGGATGGAAGAGGAAAGCAGCTTGTCCAAGACGGTCACAAGTTTATTCGCATCAAATTGCATGGCGTATCCCAGCGCAAAACTCAAAAAATGGTCGAAAAAATAATAATACTATCAACCTATGGTAGCCTGGGATTTCAGTCAACGCCTGAGCCGATAGCGCTCAAGGCGCGATCAGCGTCACACTCGGCATACGACCGATTTCGAACAGGTCTTCCTCGTATTGATCGGTCAAGTCCTGCACCAGATCGGCGTCCCAGTCGGGAATGTCACATTCATGCTCCACCTTGGACGCATCGGCATATTTGTCGAGGAACGCCACCATGACGCGGCGAATCTGCACTTCGTTCAAGTCTGGTTTCTCGGCCAGATACGCTCGAAACCGCGTCATGCCTTCCTGCGACGTGATTTCGGCCATCCGTGAATAGGCCCCAATGATCGGATGGGTCGGCTCCAATCCCGCGAATTCGCGGACCAGTTCGCCCCAAACAAGTGGGCTGTCCTCGTCGCACCATACCGTGACGGGTACCCCCGGCACAGCCTCGGTGATGCGCGCAATCAGCCGTGACCAACGGATTTGCATCGGGTCCAGCCCGTGCAACACCTCTGACAGCGTTCCAAGCGGTGTCGCCGCAAGAAGCGCCGGCAAAAAGGTCGCCGGGTTGCGCAAGCCAATAAAGATCTCGATCGAATCTCTAGCGAATATCTCTTGCAAAACACGCAACCGCTGCTCGGCCTTGCGATAGACCATCCCGCCCTGAAAGGCGATCTTAGGCACTGAAAACAGGTTCTCGTGCGATAGGATCATCCGATCCATGTGATCTGCCGCATCATCAAGAATACTGTCGAGAAGAATATCCCGGCTGCCCGGAGCCGGACGCGCATCCCCCAACGCGTTCAACATCTCCGAGATCAGCTGCCGGTACTTGCCCGGCCCCGGCACCGCGACACCCGAAGCCTTGAAGCCATCGCGGTTGCGCAACAGTGTCTTGAACAATCTGTCGCTGTCCGTCGCGTGTAGACCAGTATGAAGGACGACCTGCATCAGTTTTCTTTTGTCTCGCTGCCCGTGCTCAGTATACGCCCCCACACAGCGAAGAAAACCGTGTTCCGGCCTCGGAAAGAAATCGCAAAATTTCGCCAGATTGCCTCTTGCACAGCCGCGCGACACTCAGTAAGCACGCCTCCGGAGCCCCTATAGCTCAGCTGGTAGAGCAACTGATTTGTAATCAGTAGGTCCGCGGTTCGAGTCCGTGTGGGGGCACCATTTCTTCAGCTAACTCATTGGTATCACTCCAGCTTTTAGCCACTGCTAGGAGCCGTAGGCCATGTCGGAGACCATTTCGCGCCCGTTCACTTTCACCAAAGACGGGATTTTCTACTTAAGCCGTCGAATCCCGAAAGAGCTGAAGCACCACTATTCCTCCCCTCGCATCGCATACTCTCTGCGCACCAAATCACCCAAGGTCGCTGAAGCGCGGGCCAGAAAAGCTGCTGAACAGCTCAACGAATACTGGTATCTGTTGCGTTCGCGTGACGCTGACCTGCCGGGTCACCATATGCTCAGGATGGGACAAGCTGGTGTTGGAAGCAGCACCGCACCCCAACCCGCCGTCAACTCGTCATCTGTGCTTTTGTCGGAAGCCGTGGGCATCTACTTGCAACAGAAAGGCAAGAACCGCCCTGCCACCTTCAAACGGGCTGCAGAGAGGTCCTGCGGCTACGTGATCGACGCCTGTGGTGACAAACACCTTGAAGCCTACACGAAGGCAGACGCCAATGCCTTCCGTGACGCGCTGATCGAACGAGATCTGGCAGGCAGTAGCATGATGCGGGTGTTTGGTACTGTCAGAGCCGTGACCAACTTTGCGGCTAGTGAACAGGGTATCACCCCGAACAACCCGTTTACGGGCGTCTACTATGACCGCGACGCTGGCGTCTCAGATCGGGCACCCTTTTCAATTGAAGACCTGAAGGCGGTGCAGTCCAAGTGTCGTGAACATGATGACGACCTCCGCTGGCTTTTGGCGCCGGTGTCAGACACCGGGATGCGCCTCGCTGAAGCCGCTGGGATGACCCGTGGCGATTTCATGCAAGCAGCCGACGGTTCCCTGTTTGCGCGTGTACGTCCTCACCGTTGGCGTCGTCTCAAGACCAAAGGCAGCGAACGCAATGTGCCGCTCGAAGGGGAAGCCCTGTGGGCAGCGCGAGATATGTGACCCCAAAACATCCTGAGGCCTTGCAGGCTTATCCTAGCAGCATGTCTTCAGGCCGCGCTGTCCAACTCCTCGATGACCTCACCTGTCGGAGGTTCTGGCACCTCACCTCGGACAACTTCAGCCACCCCTGCATTCCAAGGGGAGCTGCGGCAGTAGCGGTCGGCTGCTTGGCAGATCGTGCAGAAGTTGCGGCACCCTCGATGGAAGAGATGCCTGTTGGCAGGGTCGGGTCGGATTAAGGAGGGATTGGTCAGCACTCTTCGTAGCAACGGGTACCTGCGTCGTGGCCACATTGAGACCAAACCCACAGGGTATGGCGCGGGATAGTCGCCAAGCGGGTTCCACCCCGCTTTAACGCGTTGCTGATGGGCCTTCACTCAACAGATCGATCTGATGCGGAATGTCATGGCCATCCCATTTGCTCGACATCTTTGATTGTTGCTGCCACCTAGCAGTCTTGGACCAGTGGCGCGGCAACTTACTGATAAACGACCGATCACCTTGTCGCGAACAGTAAAAAACCTACGCTGCTTGGCAGGACAAACCAATCCCAATGGAGACCTCTAATGCATGATGGAAGCAGCACGCCGTCCCGGCGCAGTATCGTCGTTTCGGAATATACCAATTCTGTTCTTGATCCCAATGCACCGATGCTCGGCCCGATCGAGAACGGCGGAACGATCATTGCCAATACAGCGCCGGGATGCTGGGGCCCGATGATCACGCCGCGCCTACGCGGTGGACATGAAGTGACAACACCTGTGTTCGTACAAGGAGCCGAGGTGGGCGATGCCGTGGCAATCCGCATTCGCGACATCACTGTTACCTCTGTCGCGACGGCGTCCGGCCATGACAGCTCGCCAGAGGGATTCTGCCTTGGCGATCCCTATGTCGCCGCGCGCTGCCCGGTCTGTGATACCGTCTGGCCAGAAACCCATGTCGAAGGCATCGGACAAGATGCCGTGAAATGCGATGCCTGTGGCAATGCCGTCAAACCCTTCGAGATCGTGCATGGCTACACCGTCACCTTTGACGAGACCCGCAGTGTTGGCTTGACCCTCCCCCACGCCGCTGCCGAAACTATCGCCAAGGACGCCAACCATTACGCCGCCCTGCCCGATGGCAGCCGCCAGCATTCGATCCTGACCTATGCTCCATCCGACATGCCGGGCACGCTGGTGAGGATGCGCCCTTTCATGGGGCAATTGGGCACCTGCCCGTCCATGGCCATGCCCGACAGCCACAATGCTGGCGATTTCGGGGCGTTCCTGGTCGGCGCACCGCATGACTACGCCATCACAGAAGACCAACTGGTTGAGCATAAGACCGATGGCCACATGGATATTGACGCAGTGCGCGCCGGTGCGATTATCGTCTGCCCGGTCAAGGTGCCTGGTGCCGGTGTATATATGGGCGACATGCATGCAGGTCAGGGCGATGGCGAAATCGCTGGCCACACGATGGATGTATCGGGCAGCGTCACGTTGCAAGTCGAGGTGGTGAAGGCGTATCCCATCGATGGCCCAGTCCTGTTCCCACTCGAAGAAGACCTGCCGCCACTTGCCAAGCCGTTCACCGAGGCGGAAAAGGCCAAGGGCCAGAAAATTGCTACCAAATGGGGCGTGTCCGAGATCGACGCATTGGCACCAATTTCCGTGATCGGAACAGCCGCCAACCTGAACGCCGCCATCGACAACGGCCTTGCTCGGGCAGCGGCGCTGCTGGACATAACAGTTGCCGAAGTACGCAACCGCGCGACTGTAAACGGCGCCATTGAGATCGGCCGCGCACCGGGTGTAATCCAAGTTACATTCCTTGCCCCACTGGCCAAGCTCGACGCAGTCGGCCTAGGCGATTACGCCCGCGAGCAATATGGTCTCTGAGTAGTGAACATTCAGCCGCGGGAACTTGCCACTTCCCGCGGCTCAAGGAAGCCTATCAGGGTTGGGCCGCATTGACCTGGCCCGTTTTTCAGCACCAATCGTTAGTCGAGCATGCTATTCGTTTCTGTGCTACAGCAAGCGTTCCCGCTTGAGGCCAGATTTCCGCCCCACCAGCCACGGCAGACGGCTAGTCCCGGCCCGAAGCGGACCTGATCAGCCGCACGCTTTGCTAGCGCAGCGCCAACAGGTCCGACGGATGGCCAACTTTAGCTACGTGTCGCACGAATGACCGGGTTGCGAATGTTTGCCTCGCGCAATTTCTAGGTGGAGTTTTCCGTCGAGGTGGGCGTTGTTGCATTACCCCGGCCTGAGGCGTGACGTCCCCTTACCCCGCTGACGTTATGCCACGCGGACGATCTCGGCGGTGCCGAGGGCGTTGAAGCGGTTCATGAGGGCGATGCGGATGTGGATTTCGGCGGTCTGTCGGTCGGGGTCTCTTGCCATGATACGCTCGCCGAAGGATTTCAGGCAGCGCATCTTCGCCTCGATCCGGTTGCGGGCGTGGTATCCGGTCCAGCGTTTCCAGAACGCCCGCCCGTAGTATCGCGTCGCGCGCAGGGTGTCGTTGCGGGCGCGTGCAGCCGGGCAGTCTTCTTTCCAGAGACGTCCGTTCTTTCGGATCGGGATGATCGGAACGGCGTCGCGTTCGATGATGGCCTTGTGGCAGCGGCGTGTGTCGTAGGCGCCGTCGGCGATGACCGTGCCTATCTGCTCACCTGCCGGGATCTGGCCGAGCAGGTCGGGCAGCACGGGGCTGTCGCCGTCGCGGCTGGGGGTGAACTCGACTGCCCGGATGTCCGAGGTGGTGGTGTCCATGGCCAGATGGACTTTGCGCCATTGGCGTCGGCCTTGCACCCCGTGCTTGCGGGCCTGCCATTCGCCATCGCCGAGGAACTTGATCCCGGTGCTGTCGACCAGCAGGTTCAGCGGGCCGTCCGCACGGCGATACGGGACCTGGACGGCCAAGGTCTTTTGCCTGCGGCACAGCGTGGAAAAGTCCGGCACGGGCCAGTCCAGGCCGGCCAGTCGCAGCAGGCTGGCCACCATTCCGGCGGTCTGGCGCAACGGCAACTTGAACAGGACTTTGATCGATAAGCAGAACTGTATGGCCGCATCGGAAAACACCGCCGGACGTCCGGGTCGACTGTCACGCGGCGCGCGCCAGGTCATGTCCTTGTCGACCCAGATGAGCAGAGACCCCCGCTTCCTGAGTGACGCGTTGTAGCTGGACCAGTTCGTCGTGCGATAGCGGGCGGGAGATGGCTTGCTCATGCACCGCGTCTAACGCCATGGATTCGCGAAGTGAATCCTTCGTCGTCAGACTTTTGCAACAATGCCAATCAACGGCCTCCTTTGAGTTGGGCAGCACATCTTGCGCTTGCTGAATTTCTTAACGCTATATCAGCTCCAGCCACTTGGCAACCATGGCAAAACGCTATTGGCACTGCGAAGACACATCGGGGCTTGCGGGTGACGGCGTTACCAAGCCGCAGTGGACGTGGACCGCGCCTCAGCTATCCTGAGAACATCTCGTCGTCAGGGTCCGTGAAAATTGACGTGGCTTGTTTTTGGGAGGTCTATCCATGACACAGAAAAAGCTGCCCAACGGCGTTGATCTGCCGCCCTTGATATACACAAAGGGCCCAGCCGCGGTGAAAAGCAATCTCAGCAGCAGAACCTAGGTTCCGCGCCGAAGCTCCAATCGAATCAAACCAGCATGGGAAAGCGACCAGTTTCTGGGTTAAGACTTAGCGAACTCGAAGTGTATCCAGAAGTGTATCCAGAACCAATCAACCCGGCACAAAACTCAGTAAAAACAGTACTTTATCTTAAATAATTGGCGGAGGGGATGGGACCGGGGTCGAACGTTCTCTGCGCCCGACGGCCAAAATTTGTGTCTTCCCGAGAACGCTCAAATCCATCATGCGGTCTCCCCACACTGTCGCGGTCTTTCGGTCCTACGCCCCTTTTTTATTCCATGCTGCCGCCTTGGGCGCCGGATAAAAATTTGGTGCTGCTCTATCTAGCCTCTCTACGAGAGCCGCTAACTCACAATCATTCTGGGCACGCTGCCGATCAGTCGTCACTACAGCATCTCCGTGCAGTTGCGCGCGAAGCGAGGCCCATCTCTCACGCAAAACAGACCAGTGGAAGCTATCATAGCCTCCAGTGATCTGAATGCAGTGAATCTCTATCCTTGGTGGTGGATCACCGTTCTCTCTCCACGTCCCTGAACGGTAGTCTTTCAGGAACCGACTATTCTTTCGATCCACGCGACCGATTTGTTGCTCAACGACGCCCGGATTCCATTCCGCATGAAGAAGGACGACAGTACGACATTCTTCGTGAAGGTTTAGACCCTCGCGCCCCACCAGGGATTGGGCCACGAGCACGAAGGGCCAGGACCCCGCGCGATTGAAGGCAGCTTGGAGAAGTCGTCTGGTGCGGGGTGCTGTCTCGCCATACAGGAGACGGGCAAAACTTCCTTCACGGCCGGAAAAATCCGAAAGATGATCCAACAGGAGTTGCAGGCGGCTTGGATGTGGATCGCCAGAATTCTCGGGCACGTCTTCCGCGTGATCGTCAACGCTGCCGGCCATGAGATCACGCAGCAACGAGTCCGTTTCTTCGAGGAGGTCGTCGGTTGTCCAATCTGGCGGCTCGGCCGCTGCCGGCACATGGGCCCCCCGGGCGGTGCGGCTTTCGAGCGCCTGGATGAGAAGACCGATCCGGCTCTCGCCTGGCGCATCTACCGCATCGCCATCAAGCCAGATCTTCCATAGAAGGGAAGCTGTCTCCTGCCCCCTCTCGGCTCGCGTTTGAATCTCATTACGCATCTTACGAAGGCGCGCGTCTCGTTTCCGGTGAGCCTCGTCGTAGCGATCTTTCAACATGAGGTTGATTTCGCTCAGATCGTCAGGAACGCCAGCGGGCCGGTCCGACGATCGCAGGACCGCCTGGACAGCGTGTTCGGAATCGGCAGGAACGCGGCTTGCCGGCCAGTGGCGCCCCTCGGCGAGATGTCGGAGCATGCAACGCGCGTCCAAGAGGCGGGTCAGGGCCTTCAAGGGTTCGATCAGGGTCCCGAAGATCAGCACCTTTCGGCCTTCCGCCGTCGCCGCCTCCACGGTTCTGACAGCGGCGAGAATGGCTGGGTGATCAAAAATGCTCACATCCTTTGAGAGAAGAACTTTGCGCGACCAGAAGTCCCTGAGCATGTCCCCTCTCTCGGTCGCGTCCTCGAGGATGATTTTGTCGAGAGCGTGTGCCTTCTCAAGCGTCAGTCGGCGCCGCTTTGCGTCCCGATCCGTCTCTGGAAGAAGCGAGAGAGCTTCGGCCGCACAGAACATGCGCAACCATTGGCTGCCCATTCTGGCCGGATCAACCGAGACTGAACGGACGTCGCGGTAATCGATCCCATGGCTCTCCCAGAAGGCCTTCAGTTCCTTGTCAGATCGCTTGTCCCGGCGGATGACGTAACAGGAGAGACCATCGACAAAGCGCTTCGAGGCCTTCTCAAATTCGGTCACGATCGCATTGTCTAGAGGCTCGGTCCTTACTTTTTCAGCGATTCTTGCATAATCCGAGATACACGCACTGAGCCGGTCCCAGTGTTCACCCTCGTTCTCGCCTGTGAATCCGGTTTTACGACCGACCAGGCGCCCAAGCGTATCGAGCCATTGGTCAGCGTCGAGTTCGACGGGCGTCGCCGTCATGCCGAGGCGAAAGGAGTCCTCACTTTCCCAAATCATGCTGCCCAGGATGCGCGAGAGGCTACTGTCCGCGCCGCGCGCCTTGTGGGCTTCGTCGATCACGACGAGGTCAAATCGTCCAAGTGCCCGACCGATCACCGGAAGGACCGCGCGGCGGTAATCGTCCGACGACACAAGCCTCCAGTCACGCCGCTGCTCGAACGCGAGGCTCTGGATGGAGAGCGTTTCGTAAGCCGCCCGAGCGGCCCGGTGGCTGGCGAGACGCTCGCCCCGGCCGCCATCACGAATGTTACGTCGGCGCTCGCTGCAAAGTGCAGCCATGGCCGGCATGAGCTCGCGGCGCCAGGGGAGTTCTCCATTCTCCGGTAGCGGGAACGCCATGCGTGCGAAGGCATGAGAAACCATCAGGACTTTTTCGTCCTGCCATCGACCCACGGGCAACTCCCGCTGCTGGCGCCTGTCGCGCAACCTCGCATCGCGCCGTTCTTGCCAGCCAGAGGAAAGATCATCATCACCTTCGCGGCTGAAGCCCCTGACAAAGCTTTCATAGCTGCGAAGCGGCAAGAGCGTATGTTCGTTGGGATCGAACAGGCGCAACTCGGCCTGCCATTGCGCGCCAAGGCCAGCTGGCAAGACTATCGCTGCCCTGCCGCCGCATCGCCTGACTGCATCGATCAGCGCGGCAGCAATGCGCGTCTTTCCCATGCCAACTTCGTCCGCTACGAGTATTGCGCGACGCCCAGAGCAGAGCCGCTCCGCGATGACACGGACGCTGGCCCGCTGGCCTTCGTCGAGCAGTGCTTCCTTGTCGCTCTGTCGTTCCGCCTCGGCTACTCGGGCTTCCAGTTGCTCTGCAACGCATTTCCATCCCTTGAAACCGCTCATTCTAAGGACTCCACAGATCCCGCGCGCCATCCAGGCCCCAGGCAACTTCGATCCTGTCAATCGCGGCTCTGAGAGGGGCGACGTCGACGCCATCTGGCAAGAACTCGGGATCTATCAAGGCGCGCAGCGGACTTGCCCTTGCCACCCTGAAGGGTTCGATCATTGGCTGCTCGCTCTTTGCGAGGCCCGGAAGTTCCTGCCGGAGTTCCCGGCACCAGCGCTGCCATTCGCGCGGTTCAAGCTCCCTTTGTGCCTCGGTGAGACGCGTGATCAGACGCATCATCTGCCGGAGCGGATAGGTTCGCGAATCGTCATTCGCTTTTCCAATGGGATCGCCTGACGGTTCCCAGTCAACGCCATCCCCATCGTTGTCGTCTTCACTCGCGCCGATGGGATAGGACGGAAAATTGCCGATTGACGCCAGAATGTCCTCAAGGCTCGGTTGTCCACGTTTCGGCACGACCAGCGCACCATCAGCCCGCACGGGAACCTTCCAGCCACTTGGATGCAGCGTGACGAAGACCGGTGGCGGTGCGGGCCAGGTGCTAGGCAGCGCGACGGGCTTTTCATCGCGGCCAAGGATCTCGACCGTGTCCTTGCAGTCGTCCGGGGCGCGTATGCGATCGCGCTCCCATTCAACGAAGCTAATCGGAGGCGGCGCAGGAGGCGCCGGAGGTGGTGCGAAAGCTGGGCCGGCGGATAAGGCTGTTGGTTCGATCTCCACGTCGAAGTTGCCGGGCAGGAGATTTCGAATGCCAGCCCTCGCGTTCCTGCGCCAACTCAGCGTGGGATCCGGGGTGATGACGATGCCAGCCTCCAGGTTCCCGTTGCGAGCGGTGCTCTCAAAGCCCATGCGGCTGAAATTGGCGGAACCAATGTAGATCTTTGCGTCGCCGATCTGTCCTGCCCCAGAACGCTTTCCGACGTAGAGGAACTTTGCGTGTAACTTCGACTGCCGGTGTTCGGCATGGCAGGATCCCGGTCCGCGGAGCCTCCATCCGTTTTTGACGAGGCTCTCGGCCTGAGCGTGCAGTCCCTGACAGTTTTCTGGATTGAGCACCAGATCGAGCTCGGCATCCTTGGCCACGATTTTCCTTCTAACAAGCTCCTTTCGGAGGTTCTCGATCAGGCCCACCGAATCATCGCCCGCTTCGTAGTACCCCGACCCGATTACGAGGTGCTTCTTTCGTCCCCCGAGTTTCTCGAGGGCCTGCTCGCGCATGGTCTTCTCGCGCGTGTCGATGAAGCGTGGTGGACGTGGACTTTCGAGCAGCCCGTCAACAGCCTCGCGGAAGCGTGCGTCTGGCCTCATCCCATCGAAGGCCTGTTTCAGCAAGGCATCGTCGCATTGTTCACGAAGCCAACCAAAGAGGTCGTCTGCGGCGCGAATGTCCGAGACCAACTGAGGGCTCTTCTCTCCCACCACGAGATCCCCGGACCAGAACATGTCGATGCTGGTGGTCAGCGGCTCGGCGGTCCAGTTCCCGGTGCTGACCGCAAGCCGCAGGCAATATCCGGTTGACGCACCAAAGCCCAGCAGCGCGACTTTCGCATGAAGCAGGCGGAACGGAGCGGGCTGCGAAAAATGCATCCAGGCGATGCCTGGCAAGTCAGTGACAGCCGCCGCTGTCGGATGGATGAAAGCCGCCAGGCGCGGGTGCGAAGCATCGCCCGAGAACGTCCGCGCGATCCTTTCGAGCACGTCTCTACTCGCAGTAAAGCCGCAGAACATGCCGAAATCGCCGGCATATCCGTCAGGAGGGGCAAAAAGGGTCAGCAGGCTATGGCTCATCTGGAGACACTAGCACCGTCAGCGCGCGTTCTTGGGGCTGCCAGATCTTCCGTGAGAGCCAGAAGATTGGCGATACGCGGCAATTCCGGCACGCCTGAGAGCTGAGCGGCGCCATCGTCATCGTCCGCGGCACCTGCTCCGAACGCAGGTCCAGGCGCTAGATCGCCGTCACGCAGGACGATCACCACCCCATCGCGTCGTGCAAGGCGTTGCAGGAGGCCATCCGCGCTCTGGCAATCGCGCAGAAACACCCTGCTTTCCTTCTCTCTTGACGCTTTGATATGTGGTGCGGCCCGCTTCGCTTCGTCGACGCAGGCGTCAATCCACGTCCGGATGTCATCGTCCTCGCTGGCCTCGACGAGCGTGAGCACCGGCGTCAGTCCGTCGTCTCGCCGCTTCGCAATGCGCCCCTCGACCGCGCCAAGGACTTGCAAAGCAGCGGATCTGAGACGGACCGTTGCAATCCCTCCTCTGAGATCGAGCAAGTGATCCCCGGAGAGACCTTTCGGACTAACAGCAAGGATGCCATCTGACGTCAGCTTTTCGCCAATATCGCGAATAGACTTGCGGCGATCCGCCTCTGGCCCGCCGCCGTAGATGCGGCGCATGAGCTCTGCGCGAACCGGTTTGGGAAGACCGGCCGTCGGGCGAATCTTCGACACCTTTTCCCAGTCGACGCGTTTGCCGCCCTCAGCCCATTTCTCGATCTCCGATTGGATGGCCGCGAGCGGCGCGAGAAGCCGTTCGCCGTCCTGAGAGAGGTGGAAGGAGTTGAAGCGCGCACTTGTCCCCTTGACGAGACCGAGCGTCACAAGCGGTTGGGTGCAGGCCTGCCTGAACGGCTGGGTTACATACGCGCCCGGCTTGCGCAGGGCCTCAAAAGTCCACCCAACCCGGGCCAGATTTCGCCGCCCGCGCACCCGCGGATGTGCTTCGCCCTCCCCGTCGTTGAGCGCCTGCTTCATCGCCAGCGCCTCGACTGCATTGGCAACTTCGATGGGACGGCGATCAAGTCTCTGAGCGACCGCGATCCCGAGCATCGACCAGATCAGCGGCATCGCGAACCAGAGCCCGCCCATGCCAGGCACAGCTTTCTCGTTGAAACGGCGGATCGCTCGGGTCAAACCAAGCGACTGCAATCGTCGGGCGGACGGAATGTCGCTCGGCACCAAGATCCCCCAAGCTTCAGCCATTCGCGTTACTCCACAAACATGTCTTTTCGCGCATGCCGAAATTTTAACCTTTCAATCACAGCACAAACACAGTCTGCACCCGTGAACATGGTTCTCAATTGTTTCTCGTTTCCAGTGAGTTGCAATCAGAAACCCGGATAGGCATCACTCATCCGTTCGACCAAGTCGCTGTCGTTTTGAAGTCGCAGAAAATCGCGGACCAGTCTCGAAATGAGATCGGCACCTTCGACCACAGAGAACCAACGATGTTTCAAGACTGCTACGGGCTCCATCAGGCCAAGCATGTTCCCCGCAATTGCCCCGGTTGAATCACTGTCCCCGCCGTGCATCACGGCGATCCGGAGCGCTTGATCGAATGATTTTCCCGCCAGACAGGCGTAAAGAGCAATCGAAAGGGCTTCCTCTGCTGTCCAGCCACCGCCGAGGGTCCGCCACCAAAGAAGTGCAGCGCCCGAACCTGGGCGTCGATCCAGTCGGACAGCTTTTGGCTCAGGCTGGCCCAGGCAAAAGTGTAATTGGACGCACCCAGAACAGCGACGAAGATCTGGGCGCGGTGCTCGTCGCCTGTCGCCGGGTCAATGATCGGGATGGTGTGGCTGGCGTAATCGGTTTGCATTACCGCACCAGCCTCATGGCGGTTGCGGTACCGGGGACTGATCCGGGTCTCGAACTCCCTGTAACGCGTGCAGAACCAAGTGTAGCCATACCCGTCGGGGTGGGCCGCCCGATATTCCTCCCAAAGCAGCAGCAACGTCACGCCCTTACGCTTCATCTCAGCCGCCAGCTTCGACCAGTCGGGCTCAGTCAGGTCCCGGGGCGGACGCCCCACGCGCTGGAACACAACCTGCTTCAGCGTGGTATCGTCATCCCGCCCCTTGGGCAGTGGCCAGCAGTTCAGCCCAGCCTCTCGGGCCCGGTGCAGATAGGTCGCGACGGTTGTCTTGCTTAGCTTCAGACGCGCCGCAACCTCACGCGCCGAAAGCCCCTGTTCATGGTAAGCGCTGTGTGGCGCCCACCTTCTCTTGATCCTTGTGATTTGAGACTCACGCCCTGTTGGATAACAGGAGGTGAGTTTCGCCATGGAGACTACGAACGAGTTTCTCACGCGTTTGGGCGTTGAGGTCTCACGGACCGGGAGCCGACGGTGGCCAGATCGTGTGAAAGCGCGGATCGTGGCAGAAACGCTGGTGCCTGGAGCAACGGTGAATGACGTTGCGCGCAAGTATAACCTTCGCCCGAACCACCTGTCGGGATGGCGGCGGCTGGCCAAGGATGGTGAACTTGTTTTGCCCGCGCCAGAGGCTGACACGGACTTCGCCCCGTTGGTGATGTTCGATGTCGAAAGTTCGCCATCGGCGGAAGATACGGGTTCGGCGAGTAGGGCAATCGAGATCGTAGCTGGATCGGTTTCTGTCCGGCTGGACGGTGCCACGCCTGCAGCCCGGATTGGGGACATCGTGCGTGCGCTTGGGGGTGGCGCATGATCTTCCCTTCGAACCGTGTGCGCATTTTGGTGGCAACGCAGCCGGTTGACTTCAGAAAAGGACACGACGGGCTGACAGCCATGGTGCAGACCGTGCTCCGCAAAGATCCGTTCACCGGGACAGTGTTCCTGTTTCGGGCCAAGCGCTTGGACCGGCTGAAGCTTCTCTATTGGGACGGCAGCGGTCTGGTCATGGCCTACAAACGGCTCGAGGACACGACCTTCACCTGGCCCACGATCAAGGACGGAATGATGGCGCTGAACCACGCACAGTTCGAGGCGCTTTTTTCCGGGCTGGACTGGCGCAAGGTCAAGGCGCTGGAGACCCGCCCACCAGCTGCGGCGGAGTGACTCGGGGCGACGAATGCAGGGATCATGGCTTTGATCCCAGTGTATAATACTGATCATGAGCGCCGCTGCCAAAGACCTCGATCTGTCCGTCCTGCCACCGGAATACCGCGTAGCTTTTGAGGCCTTGAAGGCAAAAGCTGCGCGGGCCGCGGAGCTGGAGGACATCGTCAAACGTCTTGAGCATCTGGTGGCCGAGCTGAACCAGGTGGTCCACGGCAAGAAGTCCGAGAAGCTCAGCGAAGATGATCGCCAGCTGACCTTCGAGGATCTTGAAGCTGCCGTCGCCGAGGCCCGTGAACAAAAGAAGGTGCAGACGCCCGGAGACGACAAGCCCAAGCGAAAGCGAGTGGCCAGGCGCAACCGCGGCAACCTGCCCGCCGGTTTGCCACGCATCGAGCAGGTAGTCGAACCCGACAGCCTGATGTGCCCCTGTGGTTGCGGGCAGATGCACAGGATCGGCGAGGACCGCAACGAGCGGCTCGACATCGTCCCGGCACAGTGCCGTGTGATCGTGACGGTCCGCCCAAAATATGCCTGCCGCACCTGCACCGATGGGGTCACACAAGCACCGACGCCCGCATGGCTGATCGAGGGCGGGCTCCCAACCGAAGGCGCCATCGCGCATGTTCTGGTCAGCAAATATGCGGACCATGCCCCGCTCTACCGACAATCACAGATCCTCGCCCGCTCTGGCATCGACATTCACCGCTCGACGCTGGCTGATTGGGTCGGTGTGGCAGCTTTCCACCTTGGACCCATCGTGGACCGGCTGGCCGAGCACCTGAAGACATCCACGAAGCTGTTCATGGACGAAACCACGGCGCCGGTCCTCGATCCGGGCCGCGGGCGGACAAAAACAGGCTACCTCTGGGCTCTGGCGCGCGATGATCGGTCATGGGGCGGCGATGATCCCCCCGGGGTCGTCTTTTTCTATGCTCCCGATCGCCGCGGGGAGAATGCCGAGAAATTCCTGACCGGCTTCAACGGCACGCTGCAACTCGATGGCTACCAGGGCTACAACCGGCTGACGCGCCCTGACCGCAAGGGCGGTGATCCGATCGTTGTCGCCCATTGCTGGGCGCATGCGCGTCGCAAGCTCAAGGAAATCTTCGATCGCGATGGTTCCGAGATCGCCGCCGAGGGCCTGCGCCAGATCGCAGGAATCTATGCCGTCGAGAAAGACATCCGCGACACGTCCCCGGGCCAGCGCCTGTCAGCGCGCCAGGCACGATCCGCGCCACTGGTCGAAGCCTTCGGCATCTGGCTACAAGCGCAGCGCCTGCGCATCTCGGCCAAATCGCGCCTCGGAGAGAAGCTTGCCTACATCCACCGACACTGGGATGGTTTGCAGACCTTCCTGACGGACGGACGCGTCGAGATCGACTCCAACAAGGTCGAAAATCTGGTCAGGCCGATTGCTTTGAACAGGAAAAACGCATTGTTCGCCGGTCATGACGAGGGGGGCAAGGCATGGGGCCGCATCGCATCCCTGATCGAGACCGCCAAGATCAACGCCATCGAGCCTTTCGCCTATCTCAAGGCTACGCTCGAAGCCATTGCGGCCGGACATCCGCAACACCGCATCGACGAGTTGCTTCCTTGGAACTTCCAGCCGTCAAGCTGAAACCCAAGTGCCCTTCAGACACCGCTTACTGTTCATGCGTCAGTCGCAGTATTGATCGTATGTCTTGCACAGTCGTGCGCCTCGCTCGCTTCTGTCTCGGCATGGTCCCTCCCGGTCTTGTTCAAGAGCGGGAGAATGCCGTTACATCGCAGGCGATGACCAACCGCGCACACGTCTCCCCAGAGCTGTCCGGGAATTAGTGAAATCCCTGTCCGGGAATTACCGAAACGCGTGTCCGGGAATTACTGAAACCCGCAGCAGGCCCGCAACACTTTGATGTGGTGCACGGAGCAAGGGATCATGCCGAAATTCTTGATCCGCGATGCCGACACCAAATTCTGCACCAGCTTCGATACCGTATGGGAGTCGGAGACCGCGCGGGTCATCCAAATCCCACACAGGGCGCCCGACGCCAATGCCTTCGCAGAATCCTTCATCGCGACGATCAAGCGCGAATGCCTCGATTTCTTCATCTGCTTCAGCCGTTCCCAGCTGGATTACATCCTGCGGACCTGGGTGCGCCACTACAACACCGAGCGCCCACATCGTGGTCGCGACATAGGGAACAACGTGCTGCAAGTCGATTTCCAGCCCGTCCGGGAGGGCCCGATCCGCCGCAAGCGTCAGCTCGGTGGAATTGTCACATCCTACATCCGCGACGCTGCCTGAACATCCTAGCCAACAAAAGGATTGATAACGTCGGATTCATCTTGCCGGGTTTCGCCACAGCCTTTAAAAATTATTCCAAGTCAACGTGATGGCGCAACGTATACATTTTGGCACCCCTCTCAGACTAGGCCAAAGACGCTTGGCACAGCACGCGACCGAGACGGGCAGAACCCCAGAGCCGAAGTGATCAGTTTGAACCGCCTGATTGCGCCAACCTGACCAATCCGGCAGCCGCAAGATGCACCTCCGAGATCATGACGTGCGAATGCCGCGGTGCTCCTGTTTACAACAGCGTTACGGCGCGGTTTCGGGCACAAAACGGTGATCGCCTAGTTGACACCCCCCGCTGCTGGTCCTAACCACCCTTCCGCGAAACGCGGAAGGCGGTGGGTTCTAGGAGCCATGCATCAATGTTCCACCCTATAAGAGCCTCAAGCTTACCTTCGCTTGCTGAAGGACCGTTAGTATCACCCCTATGCAGCCGAATTCCCGTGACGATTAGAAGAGCGGTATTCCCCTTCTCGCGCCGGTGAAGAGCTACCTCGCCGTGTGTCATGGCGATGGCATCTGCCTTGTCGCTCGTCGTCCCCTTCACTTCGACGAAGATGCGGTCTTCGCCCTTCTTTGCTTCGAAGTCGTAGGGCTTGTTCGATGATGTATCCTTCGGCTTGTAGCCCTGGCCCTTCAACCAGTCCTCTGCCAAATCCATCGCACGAAGCTCGACGGCTTTTCGCTCTTTTGACGTTAAGCCGAAGCCCTGGCTTTTGGCGATGGTAGAATTTGGTCGGGTGATACTGAGAATTTCGAGCTCCGTCTGATCGGCAGGCGAGAGCTCACGCCCTTGCCGCTGCGCTGAATAAATCGCCCTTAGCATTTCTGCTGCCGTGACAAGATGATCCGTTACCGCCTCATCATCGATGTCATCGTAGGCGACCTTCTTCACGAGAGCGCTCGCATCCTGAAACGACTTTGGCAGTGGCAAACGCGCGCCAAAGTCATTCGATTCAGTGAAGGGTTCAAGAGAGCCGCGATCCTCTTCCACGATCCGGCGCGCCCATTGAACACGCTGTGCTAGCTCCTCGGGTGGTAGGATTATCGAATATCCGTTGTGAAATTTGGATGAGCTGCATCCAACGGAGATGTTGACGCCAGAACCGTCCGTCGAAAAGTGCAGAACAACGTAGAAGCCGTCTGTCGGCCTAGGTGACATCTCCTTTGAACAAAAGCGCGCCCAAGCCAGCTCAGTCTTATTTCCTATGCCGTCCGACGCATCGACGTGGAAATCTGCGCCAAAGGAACCAAGGGCGGCGCTCAAAGTATCCTCTAGTGCTCTGAGCTCCTTGGTAAGCACCTGACGGACCAAATGGCCGCGCTCTTGCATTTCAGGCGTATTCTTCGAGGAATAACGAGGTTGGAGTTCACAAATTCGACGTAGTGTATCGCGCATTTCAGTCTCGGTAGTCCCTTATCGCATCGCGATTTAGCTTCTTCGCCGGGACAAGCCGATAGTGCCGTTCCTCAACGACCTTGATCTCATCGTCCTGCAAAGTCAGTTCGAAGAGCGCAACGACCTCGTCTTGCATAAACTGAGCAGCGATCGCGCGGCACCGCATGCCAGGAAATCTATCTTCTACGAACCGGATGTCCTGGCTCGTTTGAACGTAACCACGCCATTGATACCGCAGCTTACGCGGCTTGACTGTTCTTCACGGATGCGATCGGCGCCCAGTTCCAAGGCAGCAATTCATCAAGCCGGTTGATCTTGTGATCGTGGATGCGGTCGAGGATGTCAGCAAGATAGGCCAGCGGGTCAAGACCGTTCAGCTTGGCCGTTTCAATGACCGTCATCGCGCGCGCGAGGGTTTCCGCGCCGGTATCTGCGCCCGCGAAGAGCCAGTTTTTACGTCCTATTCCAATCGGGCGCAGGGCGCGTTCGGCCGGATTGTTGTCGATGGCCACACGCCCGTCGTTCAGGAACAGGCTGAAGGCCTCCTTCCGCGCGAGGCCATAGCGGAACGCCTTGGCTAGATCGCTTTTGCCGGGGATGCGCAGAAGCTGCTGTTCAGACCAAGCAAAGAAAGCCTCGACCTTGGGCTTGGTAAGTTTTTGACGTGCCGCATAGCGGACGTTGGCGGGCTGACCGTTGATATCGCGCTCGATGTCGTAGAATTTTCCGATCCGGTCGAGCGCCTCGCGAGCGATCTCGGATTTGGTTGAGGTCCAAAAGTCATGGAAGTCGCGCCGCAGATGCGCCCAACAGGCGGCCTCCCGCAAACGGGCTGTGCCGTCAGGCTCTGGCGCGTAAAGCTTGGCATACCCTTTGTAGCCGTCGGCCTGAAGAATGCCCTGCGCTGCGGACAGATGACTGAGGACGTGCTCTTCCTTCCAGTCTGGCGCAAAGCGATAGACAGCACCCGGTGGTGATGCCCCGGCCCAGGGTCGCTGATCACGCACATAGGCCCAGATCCGGCCCTGCTTGACACCCTTGCCAAGCCCTCTGTTGCGCATGCTGCGATCAAGCACCCGGATGGGGGTGTCGTCCGCATGCAGCAGGTCGCTGGCCATGATGTCCGCCTCGATCCGTACAATGAGCGGCTGTAAGGTCTTCATGGCTCGCCCGCACCAGCCAACAAGCGTGCTTTCGGGAATGTCTGCTCCCATGCGGGCGAAGATCTCGTGCTGGCGATATAACGGAAGGTGGTCGTCGAACTTGTCAACGGCGGAGTAAAATTAGGCCACGGGGCGGCGCAAAACTGGGCCACTTTGGGTTTACGCGGGACGCGGGTGATGAGCGGCGGCCAGTCAGCCGCGCTCTCCATGTAGCTGGCGGGTGACTGGCCGCCTTGGACCGTCAGGTCCAAGTCTGGGCTTTGGATCAGTTGATGTTTTCGCCGGGCTTGCGTGCGCGGCTTTGCGCGAGGCGATAGCTTTCGCCGTTCATCTCGAGGATGTTGACGTGGTGGGTCAACCGGTCGAGGAGCGCGCCGGTCAGCCGCTCGGTGCCGAAGGTCTCGGTCCATTCATCGAAGGGCAGATTGCTGGTGATCAGCGTGGCGCCGCGCTCGTAGCGCTGGGAGATCATCTCAAAAAGCAGCTCGGCGCCGGTCTTGGACAGGGGCACGAATCCGAGCTCGTCGATGATCAGCAGCTTCACGGCAGCCATCTGCTTCTGGACGCGCAGCAGCCGACGTTCGTCTCGCGCCTCCATCAGCTCGTTGACCAGCGCGGCGGCGGTGGTGAAGCTGACAGACATGCCCTTCTGGCAGGCTGCCAGTCCCAAGCCCAGTGCAATGTGGGTTTTGCCGGTTCCGCTGGGCCCGAGGGCGATCACGTTCTCACGCCGGTCGATCCATTCGCAACGCCCCAGTTCCAGCACCTGCATCTTGTTCAGCTTCGGGATCGCCTTGAAGTCGAAGCTGTCGAGGCTTTTGGTGGCCGGGAACTTCGCGGCCTTGATGCGGCGCTCGACCATCCGCCGCTCGCGGTCAATGAGTTCCAGTTCCACGAGGCGCGACAGGAACTGGACATGGTCCAGTCCTTCGGCGGCGCATTGACGCGCAACCTTCTCGTGCTCCCGCAAGAATGTGGGCAGCTTCAGCGTCTTCAGATGGTGGGCAAGCAGGATCTTCGGGGCCTCGGTCATTCCGCCGCCTCCGACATCAAGGCCATGTAGCTGGCCGCCCGCGTCGTCTCGACATTCGCCCGCGGCAAGTAGGGGTAGACATCGAGATCAAGCCTCGGGGGGCGCTTCTCCACCTGACAAAGCACGAGGTGCTTCACGGCGTCGAAGCCGACCGCGCCCAGCTTCAGGGCCTTCTTCACGGCGGCATGCAGGTCATCCATCTCGAAGGTCTCGAGCAGACGCAGCACCTGCACATACTCGCGGCGCCCCATCTTGAGCATGCGCGCCTCCATCAGGCGGCGCAAAGTCTGGAACTCTTCGGGCAGGTCCCATTCCGCCAAGGGTGCGGCCTGGTCCAAGGCATTGATCTTGCGCTCGATCAGCGGGAGGTAGTGAACCGGATCAAAGATCATGTCCTCGCGATCGTAACAGCGCGGGTGTCGGGCGATCACCTCCCCGCGACAGCCGATCACGACCTCATCGACATAGCCGCGGATCCAGACATCCTGGTGGCCATAGGCGACCGGGACCGAGTAATCGTTGGTGTCATAGCGCACGAGAGACTGCGAGCTGACCCTGCCGCCCGCTTGGTCGCAGGCGTCGAACGGGGCGGCAGGCAGGGGGCGCATCGCGACCAGATCGCGCTGCAACCTCTCACCGATCGTCTCCTTGTGACCCCGAAGAATGCGCGTCAGGCGTGCGCGGCACTGCCCTTCAAGGTCTGCGTTGAAATCGTCCCAACTGGCAAAGTGGGGGATCGGCACCATGTGGTTGCGGCGGGCGTAGCCGACCATCCCCTCGACAGCGCCCTTGTCGTTCCCCTTCCCGGGCCGACTATAGCGATCCCGAAACAGGTAATGCGACTGCAAGCCGCTGAACAGCGCGGCGCGGATGCGCGTGCCGTCCGGTTGGATCTTCGACACCAGGCAGCGGTCGTTGTCGTAGAGCACCGACTGCGGCACCCCGCCGAAGAAGTCAAACGCGCGGACATGGCCGTCTATCCAGGCCTCCGCCGTCGCCGCTGGATAGGCCCGGACGAAATAGGCATCGCTGTGCGGCAGGTCCATGACGAAGAAGTGCGCCTTCTGCTCGACACCGCCGATGACGACAACCGCTTCGCCAAAATCGGCCTGAGCATGGCCCGGCGGATGAGCCAGCGGCACAAACATCTCCCGGGTCCGCCGCTCGCGATCACGCACGTAATCCTTGACGATCGTATAGCCTCCGGTGAAGCCGTGCTCGGCCTGAAGCCGTTCCCATATCCGCTTGGCCGTATGACGCTGCTTGCGATGCACGACCTTGTCGGCTTCAAGCCAGGCGTCAATGAACTCGGTGAACCCGTCCAGCTTCGGCCGCCTGATCGGCTTGTCCCGCCGGTAGCCAGGCGGCACCGAAAAGGCCAACATCTTATCAACCGTCCCACGCGAAATGTTGAAATGCTTCGCCGCCGCCCGCGCGCTCATGCCCTCGGAACACGCCAAGCGAACCTTCTTGTAAAGTTCCACGGTATAGATCTCCCCGCCCTCCCTGCCGATGCAAGAAGGGAAAAGTGGCAGGATTTTACTCCGCCCGCAGCGAGACTATCCCGCCGCTACCATGGCCTAATTTTGCACCGCCGTTTCCAGGCGGCAGGCTGATCTGCTTCATCCGCTCGCGCAGGTAGTGATACTGGATTTCGGCCTGCAGATAGAACACGCGCAAGGGCCGCGGGGGCGTGAAGTCGAGGAACGACTGGCCGGCTGCCATGTGCACGAGCCATGAGATGAGCAGGTCGCTTTTGCCCACTTTGGGCGCACCGCCCAAAACCAACAGTCCACCGGGCGTCAGCACACGCGGCGCAATGATGTCGGCAGGCATCGGGCTGTCGTCGTCCAGCAGCGCGCCGAGCGTAAAGGCCGGCATCTCGTTTGGCGCCGGTGCCGCGCTGTCGAGCCGTATCAGCGGCGGCCCGTATTTTTCCACATGCCGGGCCCAAAGGCGTTCGGACTCCCGCTTGAGTCGTTCAACAGGCCATTGGGGCCGTAGCATGGCGGCGTTGTAGCCGCAGATACCCTCCCAGCCCTCATCCTTCGACATTCGGCCCTCATGGACCATGCGGATGAAGTATCCGATGGCGGCCGAGGCCCCCTCGAAGCGCGACCAGTCGTCCTGCGCGCTCTCCCGCACCGGTGTGACCAGCACATCATCGACGGCGGGCTTGTCAGGCGTAGTAAAGTCCGGCTGCAGCGATACACCCGGTGCAGGTGGCATATCGGTGACGGCTTCCGTAAACTCGCCCAGATCGCGTTCGAGACCCGCGTTCAGCGTGACGATGCGTACCTGCGTCTTCAGGTTGTTCTTGTAATAGACCGAGCCTGCCACCCGGATCGGCTGATGCGCCGAGCGGAAATGCATATCACCACCAACCTTGGCGGCGATGTCCCCGCGGATACGGGTCACGCGCGCAATGTCACTGCCCTCGGCGGGTTCAGTGAGTTTCCACCATACATGCGCCTTGCGCTGCCCCTCAGGCGTCACGCCGCCGCTTTCCACCACCATGGTGGGTGGGCCGAGATGGCGCTCGAGATGCGCCCGCTTGGCGGCGATGTCGCCCGTGTCGATATCAACGACCACAGCCTGCATCTGCAGAATATCGCCGGCCTTGGCTTGCCCAGGCGCACCAACAGTGCCGGGGATCACATAGACCGCAGCCCCCTCACGGGCTGCCCAGTTGGCAAAGGTGGTCATCTTGTCGATGACGGTGTTGTTCGCCTCGATCCAGATGTTATGCGGGCGGCCATCAAAGCCCTGCCCCTTGTCGATAAAACTGCGGACGGGGATCAGGCCTTCACAATAGCCGAACACCACCTCCATGAATTGGGCGATCTGCTCCGGGTCAGGCTCATCCCCAAACACATCGATCTGCGGCGCGGCATCGTTGAAGTCGCGCCAGGGATTGAAATGGACAAGGTTTTCCTTGGGCGCATCCGGCGCCTTATCGTTTCCTTCTGTACGATCATCATGGGCCATGTCGGCCTCCTCTTTCTCATGGTCTGTGTCAGGCGGGTCGTTGGGCGCATCCGTCATGCCGGCAGTCCCCAACAGCGCTTTGCCCAGGAGCAGAACCGGCATTCGAAAAAGTCGCGATTGGCCGCGACGCGGGGCAGCAATTCACCCGCATCCGTGGCGCGCAGGATGCGCACGCCGCGATCCGACATGCGCTGCGCCAACTCGGCGTCGAACGGCACCTGCTCATGATACAGTTCGGCCGTGTCCTTGTTGATCGCGGTGAACAGGGCCGGGTTCGCGGAAATCCCCGACACCTGCGCTTCCATGTAGGCCTGATAGACGGCGATCTGGGCGGCGTAGACCGGCTTTGACTTTGCCACGCCATCCTTGACGCAGGCGCGCCAGTTCTTCGCGTTCATCGTCTTGCATTCCCAGAGCGCGGGAACGGCGAGACCAAAGCCCTCGGGCCCCGCGGCGATGATGCCATCGACATGACCGCGGATGCGCCCGCCCGCGACGGAGAACCCGAACTGGCCCCCATCAGGGCGGTTGCCTTTCTGCGTGTAGAGATCGAACCCCGCGCCGCGCAGCCAGCGGATCGCAAGCTCTTCCAGCTCGTGACCAATGGCGAAGATGCGCAGAACCTGACCTGAGAAGTCCTGGCCCTCATCTTTCGGCGTAACCGTGAACTCGAACTGGAGTGCGCGCTCACAGGCATGGCCAAGCCGCGAGCCACCGAGATAGTCACGTGGCGTCCTTGCCGCGTTCTCTGCGGTCAGGGCCACATCGATGGTTTCGTTGACCCGCTCAGCGAAGCTGGCTTTGTGATTGTAATCCAGCATCAGAAGGGCACCCCCTGAGATTTCGCGATACGCGACATCTCGGCGCTATAGCCTTCCAGCACTTCCTCGATCAGCGCGGTTACGTCGGTCTCGGTGAGATCGCTCAACCGCTTGTCCCAGCCGATCAGTTCCATCGTTTGACCCAGCCGCTTCATCACCAGCGCGATGGCGAGGCGTTCTTCATCGGTCGTTCCCTGCATAGTCAGTCCTTTTCTGTGGCGCACGGCGAAGAACCCCTGGCAGGGCATCGAGCAGAACCAGCGGTGTTCTCGCGGGCGCGGTTTGTCGGGATTAAAGAAGCCGAGGCCCTGCGCGGGGCGTAGGCAGACGGCACATGGCATGAAACGAGGATGCCAGAGGCGATCAAAGCCCGGGCGATCCGCAGCCACTGTGGGCGGGGATACGATTTGCGCGACATGGCTCACGCGGCCTCCCGGGCAGCTGGTGCAGCACTCAGGATCAGCTTTCGGATCACCCGCTTGTTGAACCCGAACGTCATCAACGCCGAGGCCTTGTAGCGGGTCAGGCCAAAGTCGCCGCGCACCGCGGGCGTGAGGTACTGCAGTTGTTTTTCGGTGGCCGGTTGCTTCAGCCAGCCGCGGGTCTTGAAGGCGCTTTCATCGGTTTCATAGGTGTTCAGCCAATCATCGGCCTGCGCTAGGCAGATGGCACGCTCACCAACTCCCAGAAGTTGGGTCACCTCACCCTTCGCGCCCCCAACGGCGTACCAGACCCCTTCCAACCAGAAGACCCCACCCCAGGCTGTGAAGCCCGTGGCCATCAACGCGTCTTCGCTTCCGAAGAGATCGACCCATTCAAAGCTCGAACGTTTCAGCAGGTCAATTTCCGTCATCAGGAAGCCGGACAGATCACCGTCAGGTCCCTCCTGGCTTTTGAGATCCTCCTCTGTATCGATCAGCGCCTCGCCGCAAATCGGACATTCACGACAGGCCAGCGGGATTTCGGCTTCGCATTCAGGGCAGGTCTTGGTCGGGGCTTCCCCAGTTCCGGAGGTGCCGTCGAGATCGACATCCTGCTCAAGTGTGCCATGCGTGAGGCTGGATGTGCCGAAGTCCAGAACAATGCAGTCGGTTTTCACAACGCCGGGGAACTCGGCGGGATCCACGATACGCAGCCCGCGGCCAACCATCTGGATCATGGTCGATTTGTAAGAGCTGGGGCGCAGGAGAACCACGCAGGAGGTGGGCGGATGATCCCAGCCCTCTGTGAGTACCGCCACATTGGTAATGACGCGGATTTCGCCGCGGGCGAAGGCGGCCAGAATGGCGCGCCGTTCCTCGCCGGGCAGATCACCATGGATCAGGCCGGCCGGAATTCCCGCGGCGTTGAAGGCCTCGGCCACATGCGCGGCATGCGCCACGGTGGAGCAGAAGACGACCGTGGGGCGGTCCATGGCCTTTTCCTGCCAATGCCGGATCACCTCCTCGGTGATCGGAGCACGGTCCATGATCTCAGCCACCTCTGCCATGTCAAAATCTGACATGGTTTTGCGTACGTCCTTGAGCTTGTCCTGCACGCCCACATCGATGACAAAGGTGCGAGGAGGCACAAGGTGCCCAGAGGCGATCAGCTCTCCCAGGCGAATCTGGTCCGCGACATTGTCGAAGACCGCGCGCAGGCCCTTTTTGTCGCCGCGATTGGGCGTGGCCGTCACCCCGAAGATGCGGGCGTCGGGGTTGGTATCGCGCACATGGTCGATGATCCTGCGATAGCTGTCAGCCACGGCATGATGCGCCTCATCGATCACCAAGAGGTCGAGCTTCGGCATGGACGCCAGATTGCGCTCCCGCGTGAGCGTCGGGACCATGGCGAAGGTCACCTGCCCGCCCCAGGACTTGGTCGTGGCATCCACGACAGAGGTGGTGATCGCCGGATTGACCCGTCCAAACTTTGCGCGGTTCTGCTCGGTCAACTCGTCGCGGTGGGCGAGCACGCAGGCCTTGGCGTCGGTCTCGCCAATACTGTCGCCGGTGACCGCAGACAGCATAATCGATTTACCTGCCCCGGTCGGCGCGATGCCGAGCGTGTTCGTGCGGGTGCCAAGCGCAGCAAGGCTGCGCTCGACGAAGGTTTTCTGACGGGGACGCAAACGCATGGCCGATCTCCTCACTCAGCCCAGCTGGGCCGGCCCGGGAAGCCCGGTGCAGCAGGTGTCTGCTGCGCAGGCATCTGGTGCGACTGTGGCGCTTGGGACGGATGACCTTGCACTGGCGCAGAGGTGGCCGGTGCCGGATAACCATGTGCAGGTGAAGTGGGCGCGACCGGTGTCTGATACTGAGGCGCGGACGCGGGCATCTGCATCTGCGGTGCCATGACAGGAGCCGCCACAAGTCCCATGATCTGCGCATAATCGCGGTGGTCCGGCATGACTGCGCTCTTGATCTCGTTCTTGTCCTCGCCGTTGGTATCGGTGCCGACATCGATCCGTGCGACGAATTCGAGGCCATCCAGATCAGCAAAACCGCTAATGCGGCGCCGGGCCTGCGCTTCGGGCGAGGTATCCTTGTCGGAAATCCCGCGGGCCGAGTTGAGGATACCCCGCACAAGGCTGCGGCCCATATTGGCCCAGTTCGGGCCATTGGGGCTGTAAAGCCCGATCATCGACCAAATCTTGCGCTTGGCATACTGCCCTTCGAGGACCGTGTATTCGGCATCGAGATAAACCGACCCGGTGCTACCACGTTTCGCATACCCGCCGGTCCAACCCTGTGCCGGGTCGTCAAACCCGCCCGGCCGGATGGTCAGGCGCACCTTGGCCAACGTGCCTTTGGGGATGACATTGCTGTTGGACTGCGCATCATTGAAATCGTTCCAGAGAGACATGGCTCGGGTCCTTTCAGTTGGTGGAAGCGTTGGAGGTGTCAGCCGTCGCTGGGGACGGCTTTGGGAGTTGAGGCGGCTGGTAGGTCAGCCGGCATTCGGCGGGCACGAGGGGACCGCGGATCTTGTCCATCAGCTGACCCAGATGCGGCGGCTCGATCAGATCGAGACGGCCGGAGCGATCCTTGGCGGGGTAGCCCCAAGGGTTCAGTGTCTGGCAGACAAAACCACGCTGAAGGGTGTCGCCCTCACCTTTGATCTCGGCCATGGTGATGACCTGATCGACGATCCCGGGCAGCTCCAACCCGGTCTTGCTACCGTCGATCTGTGGGGCGAAGACCTTGCGATTGAAATCGTCGAGCTTCTGATCGAGGATGCCCACAAACCAGATGTTCTTGCCGCGCGTGTGCTGCAGGTGGGTCAGCCAGGCAATCATCTCGCGCCCGTGCAGACCATAGGCACCGCGCACATCCGCTTTGCCGGTCTTTTCCGAATGCGCCTCAGGCTGGCCTTTGCACCACTGAAAGCAGAGCCGTCCCGCCACGGTAATCGAGTCGATGAACACCGTGTCGTAAGTTTCGAGCGCAGCAGGATTGCCGAACTTCTGGCAAACAGCGGCATAATGGGCCGCGCTATACGCCTGATCGTCGCGCAGCGCCGGGTTCGGGCCGCCGATGAACACCGCGAAATCACGGCATTCGGTCCAGGTGCGCGGCCGGATCGCATCGATGGCCAGCCCTTCAATGGCCAGATCACCGGCTTCGAGATCGAAAAACAGCGTGGTGGAATTCCGCAGCGTCCAGAGAAGGCTGGTTTTGCCGATGCCCGAGGGACCGAAGATGACGCCTTTGATACCGCGGGGCTCCGCCATGCGCTGATCGGCCGTGATGATGGGGAGTGCGCCGGTCATGACAGCACCTCGCCGATCTCATCCGCAGTTTTGGCGTTTCGGATCAGGCGTGCATCGTGGATTTGATCGTGGCGGAGACCAAGATCGGCTGCGGTAGTGGTGTTGCGCTTGTCAACACCACTATCCCATCCGCGCTTTGCCACCTCCCCCCACGCTTGCGCTGCATCATATTCGTCCGCGCGAAGTCGTTTGGCGATGTCATAGGCAAGGCCAGCGGCCTCGCGAGCTTCCAGAACATCCGCCGAGGTCTTGGCGCTGGCCAGCATGGACGCTGCACGGTCAATCAGGCCCGGTAGGTTCTCGCCAGCCACCGCAATTGGAACGAGCGCAGTCATTGTCCGCCCTCCTCGCGCTCCAGCGTCACCTTGAGCGCGCCCACCTTCACGGTGCGCGCGGGCTCGAAACCCTTGCGCCAGGCCTCGGGCAGCGCGGTGTACTTGCGCTCCGAGACCGTCAGCTTGGTGTCGATAAATTCGGCCGGGTCGACGCCGCTGTCGGAAATGCTCCGGGCAATCTGCGCCAGCTTGGCCTGGTCCCAGTCGGTGCGCTTGGGCAGGTCGGCCACGACGGTGTAATCGCCATCAACGAGGCGGACGGTGCCAGTGTCCTTGCCGCAGGCACGACGGGCCTCGGCAGCGCGCGTGGCGTAGCGGACCTCAAGGGCTGTGTTGAACCGCGCGGTGGCGGCCTTCAGCTGTTTGCTCGCGTGGTCAAGTTCACCTTGCAGGGCGGCCAGTAGTTCCACTGGCATCTGCGCCAACTCGCCGGTCGGCATCTTGAGCATGTCATCCACGCTCGGGGTGTTTTGAGGATAGGTCATTGGGTCTCCTTTCTGGGGGGTCTGGGTCAGGCAGCTTCCGCCAGCTGCGCGACAGCTCTTGCCGTGCGGGATGTCTTGGGACGGGCGATGGCCAGATAGGCAAAGCGGTCTGGCCCCAGCCGTTGCTGGACGAGGTGAACGAGGCCCGCCGTTTCGCTCCAGAAGGCACGGTCGCGCAGACACGCCAGCTCGGCACGGGCATTCGGGTCCAAATCCGACGTGACCTTGTCGGCATCCACCGCGAGACAGCCGCGGTGATATTCCAGACAGTCGCCCGGCTCTGCCTGCGCCACCCAGGCGCAGAACTGGATTTCCGAGATCGGCGCCCACTGGCGGATGGCGGTGGCTGCGGACTTGCGCTGCTTCATGGCAAGGCCCTCCCATCACGCCGCCGTGAACGGGCGCGGTGCGCTCATCGTGCCGGTGCTGTCGGGAGCCTTGCTCCAGAGCTGCGCGACGGCCTGAAAGTCAGGTCCGTCACCGCTCGAAAACACCGCCAGCAGCGGTGTGCCATCTTCATGCGCGCCCGCAGCCTCGATCCGAAACGCCTCGTGCATCCGCAGGATTTGCGGCAATTCCCAATGGCGATACAGACCCGGGATCCGGACCATATCGCTGTCTTGATCAATCTCATGCATTCCTTGTGTGCCTCCTGTGCGAGGCCCAAAACCGGGCCATACAAAAACCAAAAGCCACTCAGCCGGGCCTTATGGGACAGCACCGTCAAAATTATTTTCAAAAACCTCGCGCAGTCGGTGCAGCGCACGCTGATAGCGCTTGCGCGCAGCGTCAGGAGAAATCCCCAGAACTGCAGCGACTTCGGCCTGCGTGAAGCCATGAAGAGCAACAGCCCGAACAAGGCGGGCGTCCTCGCCGACAAGGCGGAAAAGATCACAGTGACACTGCATCGCCGTATCCGGCGCAGGGTTATCGGCCGGAATGTTGGACAGGGCGTCGATATCGACACTGGTCTGCAGCACATGATCACGCTGCCTTGCCCGGATCATGTCGCGCTCGATATTGCGCAGCACGGTGGCTGCAATGCAGTTGACGCGGCACAGATCAAGGCTGCGCACAGCTTCAACACTCCGCGCGAGGAGATCGGAGGCGATTTCGTCGATTGTGCCCAGCTTACGCGAAATCGACCGCCGCCTGATCGCATCAAGCCCAGGCCAGAGCGCAAGTAACAGGAGCGACAGTGCCGTGTCAGCGGCGGGGTCATCCTCTTGCGCCGCCGCAACCAACGCGGATAGGACATGGTTCTTTTTGTCCGGGTCTGCGCTCTTGCCGTGGAGCGCATCAAGAACAGCCGCAGGATCATTGTAAGGTCTCAGCGCGACCTGTGACCGCCGGATGGCGTCGAAGCCGCGCTGAGATTTGAACGTGGTAGATGAGGCCGTGAGTTGATCACGGAGTTCGTGCCATGCGAGACACATTGGACGCCTGCCTTGCGGCCAGGCGTCCAGCGCCTTCTCATGGCCAAGTCAGGACGTCGCGCGTCTCTAGTGTTTCGGGGGGAGTTGGTGAAACAGGCGCGTCAACGCGCCTGTTTCGTGTTCATCACGTTCAGCGACCCGCAGCCGGGACAGGCCGCAAACACCGGAAACCCGACGACATAATCGAATGACTTTCGGCGAATTTGCATCTGAACCCCATTGGTTTTGCCAAGGAGCCGTCCACAGTCTTGGCACCGCCAATCCTGTGTGAATTCGGAGTCCATGGGGCCGCGTTCGCTGTTGCAAACACGCTGTGACAGATGAGTGAAATGTTTGATGTGCTTGGTCATGCGGCGCCTTTCCTCTTGGCCTTCAAAATCTGGACGTGCGGGATCGTTCGAAGCAGCGCATCCGGCTGCTTCGTGGTGAGGTCTTCGGATTGTTTGGATCAGTCGGTCTTAGCTGGGGCTGTCCTTGTCAGACCTGGCCTTCTTTTTGGGGCGCCAGCCGACCGAGCCTGCAGCCTTCCTGCTCTTTCGAGCCTGCTCGCGCGCCTCGCGGAACTCGGGTTCTATCTCCGCCAATTTGTCGACGAGACCTTGCAGGTCGTACATGTTGGTTTGCCGCCCGCCATGCTCGCCGTAGCGTTCCTCCCGACGCAGGAGACCCTCCTGTTCAAGGTCTGTGATGTAACGTTGCACTTGGCGTTCGCTGATACCTAAGCGAGAGGACAGTTCCTTCTTGCTCGGATACGGCTTGCGCGCGGCATCCCACCAATGGTCGATAATCTGGAGGAGCACTGCGAGCTGAGACGGGCTCAGATGGAGCCTTTGTTGGGCGCGCAGCAGCAATGAAGGGATCATGCAAAAACCTTGTTCCATCACCTTCACACCCCACTTGTCCGCATTGGGAGAGCGACGCTGCTTCTTGGGCTGTGTGGTTGTTTCTGATTGATTCTGTTCGGTCATTTGTGTTCTCCTTGCGCAAGAGATGCAGCTGGCCACGACGTGGCGCAAGCGTCGCAAGGCAGACATATTTGTCTACGGGCCAAAGACATATACCCCTCTCCCCCCTAGCCGCCTGCGTCTCCTGATTCAGACACCGATAACGCAGGAAAACGGGAAGGCGCATAACAAGCAAAAAACCGCCTGGTCAAAAATGACCCGTACCCCCCCTTTGGCTGTAGTGCCGGGTCCAAAGCTGCGGCAGCAGATTCTTCTAATGGCAGATGTCCCAATCGGACCTCCAAGTTGGCTTTTCCCTTTCAGAACGCGCCGTCTGAAGGAGACCAAGTTGAAACGCCCCAACCCCCTGCCCGCCGACATGATGAGCGCGCATGAGCGCCGCACCGAGCTGTATGGCCTGTTGGCCACAGCCGTGGCGCGCCTCGTGAGCCGTGATCGCGACTATCTATCCCGGAATTCGGGAGATCGTTCGCTACACTTACCGCCCAAACAGAGCGGTACTGCAACTCCAACTCACAGGAGGTCTGCATGACCACACATGAACCCATCCTGGCACGTCTGGCCGCGTTGAAGGCCATGTCTGTCAAAGAATTGAAGGCCGAATGGAAAACGCTGTTCGATGCTCCGGCGCCGAACAACAGCCGGACCTTCCTTGAAAATCGTCTCGCTTACCGCATTCAGGAACTGACCTATGGCGGCCCAGACAAGCAGACGCGACGGTTGCTTGAACTGCTGGCCGATGAGGTCGAGGGCACGCTGACGCGGAAGGCGCGGATTGCGGATCCCCGTAATCCGGTCGTGGGCACCAAGCTCATCCGCGAGTGGGACGGTATCGCCCACACGGTGACCGTCCTGAAGGACGGTTTCGAATGCGACGGCAAACGCTACAAGTCGTTGTCCGCGGTGGCACGTTCCATCACCGGCACCCGCTGGAATGGCTATCGCTTCTTCGGTCTTCGCGAACGGAAACGAGGTGAGGCATGACGAATATGTCCGCAAAACCCGCCCGCCGTCTGCGCTGCGCGATCTATACCCGGAAATCCAGCGAGGAAGGCCTCGAGCAAGAGTTCAACAGTCTGCATGCCCAACGCGAGGCCTGCGAAGCCTATATCGCCAGCCAGAAATCCGAAGGTTGGGCGCTGGTGCGCGACCAATACGACGACGGCGGCATCTCGGGGGGCACCCTCGAGCGCCCTGCCCTGCAACAACTGCTTGCCGATATTGAGGACGGCTTGGTCGACGTGGTCGTCGTTTACAAAATCGACCGCCTCTCGCGCTCGTTGATGGACTTTTCCAAGCTGGTTGAGGTGTTTGACCGGAATGGCGTCACCTTCGTCTCCGTGACGCAGTCCTTCAATACCACAACGTCCATGGGGCGGTTGACGCTGAACATTCTTTTGTCCTTCGCCCAATTCGAACGCGAGGTCACCGCCGAGCGCATCCGTGACAAGGTGAAGGCATCGCGCATGAAAGGCATGTGGATGGGGGGCTATGTGCCCCTCGGCTACGACGTCGTCGACCGCAAACTGGTGGTGAACGAAGAGGAAGCTGCCAAGGTTCGCATGGTGTTCGAGCGTTTCGTCGAAATCGGTTCAGCAACCGTGCTCGCGCGGGAACTGCGCAGCGATGGCTTCCGCAACAAACAGGGTACGCTGATCGACAAGGGATACCTCTACCGACTGCTGAACAACCGCGTCTATCGTGGCGAGACGGTGCACAAGGGCAAATCCTACCCTGGAGAGCACGAGGCAATTATCGAGCCACGCCTATGGGAACAGGTGCATGACATCATCAGCGTGAGCCCCCGCAAGCGGGCCAACAACAGCCGGACACAAACGACTGCATTGTTGAAAGGGCTTCTCTTCACCGCGACGGGAGCGGCCATGACGCCGTCCAGCACCAAGAAAGGCAGTCGCAGATATCGCTATTACGTGTCTATGGACCTTCTGAAAAACCGCGAGACGCCCGACGATGGCATTCCACGGCGCTTGCCCGCCGATACGGTGGAGGCTGCCGTCATCGCCGAAATCCGGCGCGGTCTGTCCACACCGGAAACCACAGCACAGGTTATTGCTGCTTTGGATAGCGAGGACATCCCTGAGATGGATGCCATCGGCGCCCTGCAGCAGTTCCCACAACTTTGGGAGCAGCTTTTTCCTGGCGAGCAGGCTCGCATCATTCAGTTGCTGGTGCGGCGCGTTACTGTGACAGCCGAGGGGCTGGTTATCGACCTGCGTACTGACGGGATTGCCGGCGTCATGCGCGACATGATCACACCACGCCAATTGGAAGCCGCAAAATGACAAATAGCCAAGACACAATCCAAATCTTCGTGCCACTCAAACTGCGCAAAAAAAACGGGCGGCCGAAAATTCTGCCACCCGCCGATTACAGGCCAAGCGAAGATCAGGCGCAGGACCCGCACATCCTGCGCGCCATCGGTCGCGCATGGGGATGGCGACGACGGATGGAGGCGGGGGAATTCGACACAGTTCGTGATCTCGCACTCTCAGTGAACCTTGCGGAACGCCATGTCAGTAGGCAGTTGCGTCTGGCCTATTTGGCGCCTGAGGTCCTGAAGCGGCTGGTATACGGGCGGGAGGTTTCTTCCGTGACTGTGATGCAGCTGACTGAGTGTGCGGCTTTGCCGTGGGGCGATCAGGTCGGGGTCGTGTTTGGATAAGGAGCGCCAACACAGTCATGAGTCGAGCCGTCAACGATAGTAGAACCCGAGACGCCTCACGATCGCCGCTTTCGGCACGCAGTTTTTCGATTATTCAAGTATGTGTCAAGGGGGGCAGACCTTGTCAACTTTTTTGTCAGCTTGATGGTCCGAGTTTGCGCCACTGCCTGCTCAGGCCCCATGCAATGCTGGAGGCTCAAGCGCTGACAGCATTTCACTGATGGTCGACGTCAGGATCGGATCTATTCCGGACGCAAGGCCACGCGCGATCTCTGCATCCCCCGCTTCCGCCGCCTGTTCGATGCGCCGCAGCCGCCCCATCACAAGGAAAAGGTCCAGTGCGCGGTGCGCGACCTTGCTGCTCTGCGTCATATTGTCCGCGTTGATCACGGTCTGAAGGGCGGCAAGCGCCGCCATCACCCACAGATTACAAACCAAGCGAAGATCAGACGCAGGGCCCGCACATCCTGCGCGCTATCGATTGCGCATCGGGATGGCGTCGACGGATGGACGCCGGTGAGTTTGCGACTGTTCGCGATTTGGCACTCTCAGTGAACATGGCGGAGCGTCACGTCAGCCGACAGTTGCGATTGGCCTATCTGGCATCAGAGGAACTGAAACGCCTGATATTTGGTCGAGACACAATGCCAGTTAACGTGGTGCCGGAAACCGATACCGCAATTTGGCCGTGGGGCGATCGCGTCGATGTCGTGTTTGAACACACCGTTCGCCAATTTCAGCGGTAAAGATGAACAAGTTAGTTAAGCGTGTGCCTCGCTGCGGTCAAAATCTGGCCCAAGCGCACAACTTCCCTCACACAATCTGTCAAGGGGGCTAGAAATTGTCAACTTTTTATCGAGGAACTTTCTCCACCTAACCGTCCTAAGGCCGCCCCATGAATTCGCAACGAATTGTGCAATCGGTCGCTCCTTCGAAAAGGACGGCCAGCTCTAAACGCCAAGCTATTGAAAATAAGAACTCTTTTGAAAGCGTCCTGTTCAAGAGCTAGGGCGGTCGATCAGAGACGATTTGGGTTCAGAGACCAATTTTGACCGTTTCTGCACTCTCCGAAGGGCGGTCGCCACACCTAAACGCCTTTGAAACAAAAAGAAAAAACGGCCTCATAGGGCCCATCACCGGTTTCGGCAAGTGTAGGTGGCGGAGGCTCAGGGATTCGAACCCTGGGGACGCTCTCACGCCCAACGGTTTTCAAGACCGCCGCATTCGACCACTCTGCCAAACCTCCGGTGGTGGCTGACATAGCCCTACAAATGCGATTCTGAAAGCGGCGACGGTGGAAAATCTGCGCAGGGATGCCATCAGACTTTTCTTGACGCACCGAAGACTGTAAGCTTTGCGCAAAACAACGAGTGGCGCGGGGCGAAACGTCCGAACATGCGTCCGAATGGGCATAGCAGAAGGCGCGCAGGCAATGGACATCACGATCACCAACTGTCGGCTATGGCGAAACGTTCGGACAACCGCCTTGTGCGGGGTCGCACTGGTGGCACTTGCGGGGTGCGAGGGGGCAAACCTCCCAGCCTTTTTGCAGGGGGGCGGGTCAGGTGCCGCGGCAGAGGATGGCACGGCCGCAGGCACACGTGCGACGCGGCTGGTCGAACGCGATGTCGAAGCGCCCGAAGTGTTTCAGGTCAGCGAGAACGGGCTTTGGGACGGGCGCCCGTCTCTGGGGGGCGTTTGGGCGGCGCATCCCGATGTGTCCGAGCCCGAGCGGGTGATCATCCGCAATGAGGCAAACGGCAATTTCGTCATCGGGGCGCTCTTTCGCAAGGAACGCGAAACCCCCGGGCCACGCTTGCAGATCTCGTCGGATGCCGCCGCAGCCCTTGGGGTTCTGGCCGGCGCTCCGACACAGCTGAACGTCGTTGCCCTGCGTCGCGAAGAAGTGCCGGACGACGCGACATCGGCCCCGCCGCAGGACGCACCCATCGGCGAGGGTGGTTTCGCAGCCCCGACCGACGTGGCCGAAGCAACGCTCGACCCGATTGCGGAATCTGCCGCCGCTGCGCTGAACGCGACACCGACCCCTGCCCCGGCTGCCGCTCCAGCGCCTGCCACAAGCTCGCCGCTGGACAAGCCTTTCATCCAAATCGGGATCTTCAGCATCGAACAGAACGCCAACAACACCGCGACTGCGATGCGTCAGGCAGGGATGGTGCCCACGGTTCTGGAACAATCCTCCAGCGGCAAAACCTTCTGGCGTGTTTTGGTCGGACCGGCACAGACCCGCGCAGAACGCAGCACTTTGCTTGCCAAGATCAAGGATACCGGGTTTACCGACGCTTATGCCGTCACCAACTGATCCGACCCCGCAGGTATGACAGGAGAGCTGCCATGATCCGCAAATACCGCGCTTTTGTTTCTGCCAGCCTTGCCGCGCTGCTACTGTCGACCACGTCGGCTGCGGCGTTCGACACTCGGGCAACGGCGGCTTTTGTGCTGGATGAAAAAACCGGCACGGTCCTTCTTGCCAAAGACGCGGACACCCCTTTGCCGCCCGCGTCGATGTCCAAGCTGATGACGCTTTATATCGCGTTCGAAGCGGTGCGGGATGGGCGGCTGCGGCTGGACGAGGAGCTTCCCGTTTCGGCCCATGCCAATTCGTTTGGCGGCTCGACGCTTTTCCTGCGTCAGGGGGAAAGGGTTTCGGTCGAGGATCTGATCCGGGGCATCATCGTGCTCTCGGGAAATGACGCCTGTGTGGTTCTGGCCGAAGCCTTGTCCCCAGATGGAACTGAGGCTGGGTTTGCCCGCATGATGACGCAGCGTGCACAACAGCTTGGCATGACCAATTCGATCTTCAAGAACTCCAGCGGTTGGCCTGCCGACGGTCACGTCATGTCGATGCGTGATCTGACGCTTCTGGCCCAGCGCCTGATCGAGGATTTTCCCGACTTCTACCCGATGTTCGCCGAAAAAGAGTTTCTGTTCGATGAGGCCGAGTCGTCCAACCGTTTCAACCGGAATCCTCTATTGACGCTTGGCATCGGTGCAGATGGCTTGAAGACCGGCCACACCCAAGAGGCTGGCTACGGTCTTGTCGGATCAGCCAAGCAAGGCGACCGACGCGTGATCTTTACCATCACCGGGCTCGACACGGCACAGGCCCGCGCGCAGGAATCCGAATCTATCGTCAACTGGGCCTTCCGCCAATTCGCGGAAAAGACCGTGACCCGCGCCGGAGCCGTGATCGCCGAAGCCGATGTCTGGATGGGCGCCAGCGAGAAAGTCGGCCTGATGGCCAAGGAAGATATGACGCTGCTGCTGCCCAACACGCCCGGTCAGGAGGTCACCGCCGAGGTTGTGTATACCGGCCCGATCGAAGCTCCGATTGCCGAAGGGCGTCAACTGGCCGAGCTGATCATCAGCCCCGAAGGCTTGCCCGAACACCGCATCCCGCTTTTTGCAGCCAGTGCAGTGCCCGCCAGTGGCTTTGTTGCGCGGATGATGAGCGTGTCGCAGGTTCTGTTGGGCCGCGTACAAGCCCCGGCTGAGGACACGATGTGAGCCGATCCGGGCTGTTTGTCAGCTTTGAAGGGATCGACGGATCGGGAAAATCCACACAGGCGCGGACGCTGGCGGACAGGCTGCGCGCGCAAGGCGTTGATGTGGTGCACACCCGCGAACCCGGCGGCAGCCCAGGGGCCGAAGAGATCCGCGCTTTGGTATTGCAGGGCGACCCCGACCGCTGGTCAGCAGAGACCGAAATCCTGCTTTTCACCGCCGCCCGCCGTGATCATCTGGAACGTACGATCCAACCCGCGCTGGAGGCAGGCAAGGTCGTGATCTGCGACCGCTTTGCCGACAGCACCCGCATGTATCAGGGCCTGTCGCGCGGCAACCTGCGGGCCAAGGTGGATGCGTTGCACGATCTGATGATCGGGGTGGAACCTGACCTGACCCTGCTGATCGACATGGACCCAACGATTGGCCTCAGCCGCGCAAAGGCGCGCAACACGGTGGAAGAACGGTTCGAGGATTTCGGAGCATCGCTGCAAGAGGCGATGCGCGCAGGGTTTCTCGCCTTGGCCGAGGAATATGCCGACCGGTTCCGCGTGATCGACGGTGCGCGGGATGCCGACACCGTTGCAGAGGATGTCTGGGCTGCGGTAAGCCCGCATCTGACATGAGTGACGCAACACAGCCAGAACCAGACCGCATCGACGGCGCCCCGCATCCGCGCGAGACGCTCAAGCTTTACGGTCAGGACGCAGCACAGGCGGATTTTCTGCAAGCCTTCAGTTCCGACCGTCTGCACCACGGCTGGCTGATCACCGGGCCGCGCGGTGTGGGAAAAGCCACACTTGCATGGCAGATCGCGCGGTTCCTGCTGGCCACACCCATCGCGCAGGATGATGGCCTCTTCGGCGCGCCGGCCGCCCCGACCGATTTGCACATTGATCCAGAGCATCCCGTGTCCCGCCGCATGATGGCTGGCTCGGAACCGGGGCTCTTTGCGCTGCGCCGTCCGTATGATGACAAGGCGAAACGCCTCAAGGCCCAGATCACTGTCGACGAGGTGCGTCGCCTCAAGGGATTTTTCGCGCTGTCCTCTGCTGATGGCGGCCGACGCGTGGTGATCGTCGACGCCGCCGACGACATGAACGTCAGTGCTGCCAACGCCATCCTCAAACTGCTGGAAGAACCGCCCGACCGCACGACGCTGCTCTTGGTCAGCCACCAACCCTCGCGGCTTTTGCCAACGATCCGTTCCCGCTGCCGCGAATTGCGGCTGGCCCCGCTCAATGCCGCCGACATGGCGCAAGCGCTTGCCGCGACCGAGATCGACCAGAACGTATCCGACCCTGCCGCTTTGGCCGCACTTTCTGGCGGGTCCGTCGGCGAGGCTGTGCGCCTGATGCAGCAGGCCGGTCTCAAGCTTTATGCGGACATCGTCAAACTGCTCTCCACCCTGCCCGACCTCAGCCGCCCGCACGCCATCGCCTTGGCCGAAAGCGCGGCAGGCCGAGGCAAGGAAGAGCGGCTTGATCTGCTCTTGGGCCTTTTCGACCGCGCCCTGACCCGGCTTGCCCGAACGGGTGCCACGGGTCAGCCCCCAGATCCAGAAGCGGCAGCACAAGAGGCGCAGACCTTCCAACGGCTGTGCCCCTCACCCACAGCCGCCCGGCACTGGGCACAACTTGCACAGGATCAAGGCGAACGCCTGCGCCACGGGCGGGCAGTGAATGTCGAGGCGGGATCGCTTCTGCTCTCCAGCTTCCTTGCCCTGCAAGAGGGCTGCCCCAGGTCGTAAGCCACGTCTTGACGCCCCTGCCTGCATCCCTGATACCAGCCTCATGTTGACACCACAGATCACCGACAGCCATTGCCATCTGGACTTCCCGGATTTCAACGACGAACGCCCCGAGGTGATCGCCCGCGCGCTGGACGCGGGCGTGCGCCGGATGGTCACTATCTGCACCCGCCTGCGGTTAGAACCGCAAGTGCGCGCGATTGCCGAAGCGTTTGACCCTGTGTTCTACGCCGCAGGCACCCACCCGATGAGCGCCGCCGATGAACCCCTGACAACGGTCGATGAACTGGTCAAACTGGCGCAGCATCCAAAATTCGTCGGCATTGGCGAGACCGGACTGGATTACCACTACACCTCCGAAAGCGCCGAGATTCAAAAAACCTCTCTGAAAGTGCATATCGAGGCGGCGCAGGAAACTGGCCTGCCCCTGATCATCCATGCCCGCGCGGCGGATGACGACATGGCGCAAATCCTCACAGATGGTTTCAAGACCAAGCCCTATACCTGCGTGATGCATTGCTTTTCGTCGTCCCCCGAACTGGCCCGCGCGGCACTCGACCTTGGATTCTACCTGTCCATGTCCGGCATCGCCGCCTTCCCCAAAAGCCAGGAGCTGCGCGATATCTTCGCCACCGCCCCGGTGGACCGCGTTCTGGTGGAAACCGACAGCCCCTACCTTGCGCCTCCGCCCCATCGCGGCAAGCGCAACGAACCAGCCTACACAGCCCATACCGCCCGCGTTGGGGCTGACATCTACGGCATGGACTACGCCGATTTCGCCGCCCAGACCGAGGCGAATTTCGACCGCCTGTTCTGGAAAGCCGCGCAATACGAGGCCGTCGCATAATGGGCGAAATGCGTTTCACCATTCTGGGCTGCGGATCATCCGGCGGCGTGCCGCGTCTTGGTGGCCACTGGGGCGCATGCGATCCCGACAACCCCAAGAACACCCGCCGCCGCTGTTCGATGCTGGTCGAACGGGTCACGGATGACGGCATTACCCGAGTGCTAATCGACACCAGCCCCGACATGCGCGCGCAATTGCTCAGCGCAGGAGTCGGAGAACTGGACGCGGTGGTCTACACCCACAGCCACGCCGACCATGTGCATGGGGTCGATGACCTGCGGATGATCGTGTTCAACATGCGCAAGCGCCTGCAGGTCTGGGCCGATGGTGACACCCAGAACGACCTTTTCTCGCGTTTCGGCTATGCCTTTGTGCAACCCTCGGACAGCCCCTATCCGCCGATCCTTGATATGAACACCATCAACGGTCCCGTCACTGTGGATGGTGCAGGGGGCACCGTCACCCTGACTCCGTTCAAGGTCAACCACGGCAGCATCGACGCGCTGGGGTTCCGCATTGGCGATCTGGCTTACCTGCCGGACGTTGCCAAAATCCCCGAGGACGTCTGGACAGAACACTTGCAAGACCTTGACGTCTGGATCCTCGACGCGCTGCGCCGTGATCCGCACCCGACCCATGCGCACCTCGCGCAATCGCTGGAATGGATGGAACGCGCGAAACCGCGCCAAGGCGTGCTGACCAACATGCATATCGACCTCGACTATGCGACCGTCGAAGCCGAGACCCCCGACCACATCACACCGGCCTATGACGGCATGGTGATCACGCAGCCTCTGGGGTGACGCCGACCGTACGATACGGCGGGCAAACCGTACGGACGCGCGGCTGATGCAGGCGCTGCTCGATATTATTCTGCCCGTCTTTCTGGTTGTCGGCTTTGGCTACCTGGTGGCATGGCGCGGGTTGCTGTCGGCGGCGTCCATTGACGGGCTGATGTCCTTTACTCAGAACGTCGCCATCCCTTGCCTTCTGTTTCGCGCGATCTGGACGCTGGATCTGGGTGACAGTTTCTCGGTTCCCCTGCTGATCAGCTTTTACACCGGGTCCTTGACCTGCTTTGTCGTGGGGCTGTTTGGCGCACGCTACCTGTTCAATCGCGACTGGGAAGATGCAGTCGCCATCGGCTTCACCTGCCTGTTCGCCAACTCGGTCTTGCTGGGCCTTGCGATCACCGAACGCGCTTTTGGGCCAGATGCGCTTTCTGCCAATTATGCCATCATCGCGCTGCATTCGCCCCTTTGCTACGGGCTGGGCATCACGACAATGGAGTTCGTCCGCGCCCGCGCCGCAGGCCAGCCGAACCGCAATCTGCCAGTGATCGTGGCCAAGGCCATGTTCCGCAACGCGTTGGTGATTGGCATCGCCATCGGGGCGGTGTTCAATGTGTTCAACGTCACCCTGCCAGCGCCCTTTACCGATGCGCTCGACATGATGGTGCGCACGGCCCTGCCAGCAGCGCTGTTTGCGATGGGGGGTGTGCTGTTCCGCTACCGGCCCGAGGGTGACATGCGCATCATCCTTTTTGTTTGTGCCATCAGCCTTTTGCTGCATCCAGCGATCACATGGACCCTTGGCACCAGCTTTGATCTGGACGACAGCGCGTTCCGCAGCGCTGTGCTGACCGCCGCAATGGCGCCGGGTGTGAACTGCTATGTCTTTGCTAACATCTATGGCCGCGCCCGACGGGTGGTTGCGTCCTCAGTACTGATGGCAAGCGCGTTGTCGGTGATCTCGGCATGGTTCTGGTTGGGCACGCTTCCGTAAGAATCTCTCTACATTTAGAGGGATTACATAACCGCGCCGCGAGACCCTGTGGCGCGACTTCGGAACTTTGCGCCTCAAATCTGCGTTGATCCGGTGAACCGCTGCTAAACGGAAACCAGACCATGACACGCATGATTGCCATTTTGATGTTGACCCTGACACCCCTGACCCTTGCGGCGGAAACCTTGCCCGAGGTCATCAGCACCTATGTCACCGATTTCGACGCGGTCAAACTCGACAAGGACGCACAAGGCGCAATCCTCGGCATTCACGACCGCACCGATCTGTCGCACGGCATGAAACTGTTGCTGATCCATGAAGAATTGCAAAAAGCCGGGGCGCTCGAACACGCAAACGTACACGGCGTTACGCCTGAGCCTTTCCAACTGTCCCAAGCGGACTGACCCCCCAGCAACGACAAGTAAACGCGCCACATCCGGTGCGTTTTTTACGTCGACAGAGGTTTGACACACTCTTATTGGTGCCGTACTGATATTGTATCCAAACGGATACAATATGTCAGATCTCAAAACACCCCCCTTTTCCAGCGGTGAGGCAGCTTATGCCAGCCTGATCGACGCGTTGCGCAGCGGTGACTTTGCGCCCGGCGACCGGCTGCGCGAAGAAGACGTGGCCAAACGGCTCAACCTGTCCCGCACCCCTGTCCGCGAGGCGCTGCGGAGGCTTGAAAACAACGGTATCGTCGAACATCGCCCCCGCATTGGCGCGGTGATCCGCAAACTATCCCAGACCGAAGTGGTCGAATTTTACGAGATGCGGATCGTTCTGGAACGCACCGCAGCAAGCATGGCCGCACAGCACGGGTCCGAGGCAGAGTTTGACGCGCTGGATGACATGAATGGGCGCATCCTTGACGCGCGGGACACGCCGACCTTGGGGGCTGCGATCAATCAGGATTTCCACGAAGCGCTTTACCGCGCTGCCCGCAACCGCTTTTTGTTGGCCTCGGCCGAGGCGATCAACAACGCGCTGATTTTGCTGGGGCCAACCACCTATCTTGACCCCGACCGCATCCGTATCGTCGTGTCGCAACATAGCGACGTGATCACAGCCCTGCGCCAGCGTGACGGCGACCATGCCGCCGAGGCTGCTGAAGCACATCTGCAAACCTCGCTACGCTACCGGCTCAAGGGAATGTCGGCGTGATCGTCGTTCTGCGCACCTTTGCCATCGCAGGCGTGGGCGTGGCCTTGTTCAAGCTACTTCACCTGCCCCTGCCTTGGCTGATGGGACCGATCTTTGCCTGTCTTGCCGCCGCGCTGGCTGGGGTCAAGATGCGCGGGATCAAGCCGCTCAACGACACGATGCGCACGATCCTTGGCGTTGCGGTGGGCGCAACACTGACCCCTGCCGTTTTGGCGACGTTCCCGGCGATGTGGCCCACGTTGCTTTTGGTGCCGATCATGGTCGCTGTAATCGGGGTGATTGGTGTGCCCTATTTCCAGCGCTTCTGCGGCTATGATTTCGCCACCGCCTATTACGCCACAATGCCCGGTGGGTTGCAGGACATGATCGTCTTCGGAGAAGAGGCCGGGGCCAATGTTCGCACACTCAGCCTCATCCACGCGACACGGGTGATGGTGATCGTGGTCGCCCTGCCCTTTTTGCTGATCGGCATCTGGGAGGCGGATCTGTCAAACCCACCCGGTGCGCCTGCGACCAGTATCCCGCCCTTGGAATTGATGATGATGACAGTCTGCGCCATTGCCGGATGGAGACTCGCGAAACGGGTGGGCCTTTTCGGGGCGTCGATCCTCGGCCCGCTGATCATCACCGCCGCCCTGACGCTGGCGGGCGGCTTGCACAACCGTCCCCCAGCCGAGGCGATCTGGGCGGCGCAGTTCTTTATCGGAATGACCATCGGCACCAAATATGCCGGGATCACCATGGCCGAGATTCGCAAGGACTTGGCCGCCGGATTGGGCTTTTGCGGCATCCTGATCGTGCTGACCCTGATCTTTGTCGAGGCGATCTACGGTCTGGGCCTTGCCCCCGGGATGGAGACGCTCTTGGCCTTTGCCCCCGGAGGTCAGGCCGAATTGACGGTGCTGGCGCTGATCGTGGGGGCTGACGTGGCCTTTGTCGTGGCGCATCATGTATTGCGGATTTTCGTCGTCATCATGGGCGCACCATTGGCGGCGCGGGTGTTTCGGACGCGACTTGCAAAGTAGCAAACCGTAGTTTGCAAAACTTGATCGTCCCGATGATGATCTGAAAAATGGTGCGGTCGAGAAGACTCGAACTTCCACGGGAGTTACCCCACAGCGACCTCAACGCTGCGCGTCTACCAATTCCGCCACGACCGCACTGTCTTGACTTGGTAGGCGGCTCATTAGCGAAGGTCGCAATCGGGGGCAAGGGCAAATTTCGACAAACTTCATGCCCATGCCCGCTGGCGCAGCCGTGGCAGGAACACACGCAGCGCGACCAGCCCAAGAAGTGCTGCGATCACCACCCAACCCAGTTGTGACGGCTCTCCGAACAGCATTTGATTCATTGTGCGCCCCGGCAGAAACGTGAACGCCCCAGCGATGATCAACCCGTTCGAATATAGACTGCGAAAGATCGCCTCGTGCCGTGCGATATCGCGGGCGATGGCGGCGTTGATCCCGCTCCAAAGTGACCATAGCGTAAGAACCGCAAATCCGTGCAAAGGGCCGATGCCGATCGGCGTGAAATGTGATGGGATCAGGAAGGAAGCGACCGCCAGAACGGTCATGGCGATGACCCAGAGATAGCCGACGACCTTGTGTGTCCGGTCTCTCCTGCGACGATAAAGTGCAAATGGCCCAAGGATCAGAGCGAACACGGCGGCGATGATATGAAGCTGAACAGGCAGCGGAGCAGAGAGAAAAGGCAAAAGCGTCATGGCGTCCTCTTGTCGTTGAGTTGTTGATGGGGCACCAAAACGACGCGGCACCGATTGCCGCCAGAGAGGATACGCAAATGACGGCCCAGCTTCGTGAGTGACCCGCGCCCGCAGCTCGCGCTTCGTGAATGGCGGCGGCATTTGCTGCATCCGCTGACCCTGACAGCGCTGTCGGCAGTGAGCCTGGTGCTGTGTCTGATCGGGCCGTTCGGCACCTTGTCGTCGCTCTCGCTGCTGCCGCGCGCCGCCTATTGGACGGTGCTGACCGTTCTCGGATATGTCATCGGCTACCTTATCGCCTACGCGGTCTTGCGGCCTTCGCTCTCCGGCATGGCGCATCTGGCCCGTATTCTGCTGGCGGGATGCCTGACCGGCTGCGCAATGACTGCGCTGGTCAGTGCGCTGAACTGGCTAGTCTTTGGCGTTGTGCCCTTTGGCTCTGGCAGTCTGACGCTGGCCGGCACGACTCTGGTGATCTCGGTGATCGTGATGGCCGTTATCGACCTGTTCTCGCGGCACCTATCCCCTGCGCCGGCAGACGCGCCACAGACTGTCCCTTTACTCGACCGCCTGCCCTTCGACAAACGCGGGCCACTGGTCGCGATCTCGGTCGAGGATCATTATGTCCGGGTGCGCACCACCAAAGGCGAAGAGATGATCCTGCTGCGCCTTGCCGATGCGATCCGCGAAGTGGGTGCCACAACCGGCGCGCAGGTCCACCGCTCGCACTGGGCCGCCTTCGATCAGGTCACCTCGGCCACCCGCGATGGCGACCGCGCTGTGTTGCAGATGACCAAAGGGGGTGACATCCCGGTCAGCCGCCGCCATATCCCGACGATCAAGGAGGCGGGACTGTTGCCCCGGTAGGAAGCATGGTTGAATGGCGCATCACCGACGGGTTGACGGATTACGACGAGGCCGTCGCTGTCATGGAGGCCCGCGCGGCGGCGATTGCTGAAGGCACCGCCGAGGAATTGGTTTGGCTGGTCGAGCATCCGCCGTTGTATACTTCGGGGACCAGCGCCAAGGTTGAAGACCTGAAAGACCCCGATCGCTTTCCCGTTTACTCGACCAAGCGAGGCGGCCAGTATACCTATCACGGCCCGGGACAGCGCGTGGTTTATGTCATGCTTGACGTTGGCAAGCGTGGGCGCGATGTGCGGTGTTTCGTGCAGGACCTTGAACGCTGGGTGATTGCCACGCTGGGTGAGTTCGGTCTGACCGGTCATATCCGCGATGGGCGCGTCGGGGTGTGGATCGAACGGCCGGACAAGAAACGCCTGCCGGATGGTAAGATCGCCGAAGACAAGATCGCGGCCATCGGCATTCGCCTGCGCAAATGGGTGAGCTTTCACGGCATCTCGATCAATGTGGAACCAGACCTGAGCCATTTCGACGGCATCGTGCCCTGTGGGATTACGCAATACGGGGTGACATCTCTGGTCGATCTTGGATTGCCAGTGACAATGGATGACCTTGATGTTGCGCTGCGGCAAAGTTTTGAAGACGTTTTTGGCGATGATGCAAAACTGAATCAAACCTGTCACGGAACTGATACCCGAATCCGGTGAATTGCCTGCGACCGGTGCGGCGTGTGACGCCGTTCATCGGCTTCAGGCAATCATCATCGGACATGGATCATGACACCCAAAGATATCCACAATCTTTCTGCAGACGAATGGGACGAACTGAATTTCCCGCGCCCCGAGGGCAATGACTTCGACAAGGTGGTCGAGCGCGCGATTTCCCGCCGCGGTTTCCTTGGTGGTGTTCTGGCCTTCGGTTCGGGTGCCGCTGTCATGGGCGCAGGCATGCTCAAGGGCAGCACTGCCATGGCGCAGCCTGCGTCGCGCTTCCCGTTCACACCGATTGCGGCCCAGACCGACGGTACAATCCACGTGCCCGAAGGGTACAGTTGGAAGACCGTCGTCCGCTGGGGCGATGCGCTTTTCTCGGATGCCGAAGGCGCGTTTGACCCCGCCAACGGCGTGGCGCTCGAGCATGCAGACCGCGTGATGGGCGAAAACACCGACGGCATGGAATTGTTCAATGTCGACGGCCGCGAGATTTTCGTCGTCAACAGCGAGTACGTGAACCCCAAGGTCAACCTGCCGCACACCGAAGACGGCATGCCGAAATCGCTGGACGATGTGCGCACCCTGCAAAGCTTTCAGGGCGTGACCGTCATGGAACTGGCACAGGGCGATGATGGCTGGAACGTCGTGATCGACAGCCCCTACAACCGCCGCATCCACCACAACACGCCGATGACGTTCTCGGGTCCGGCGGCTGGCCATGACCTGCTCAAGACCGAAGCCGATCCGACCGGCATGGAATCTCTGGGCACGTTCAACAACTGCGGGTCCGGCCGGACTCCGTGGGGCACGTACCTGACCTGCGAAGAAAACTTTAACGGCTATTTCGGTGCTGTCTCCGAAGTCTCCGCCGACTCCATGGTCATGGACGGCTTCAGCCGCTACGGCGTGTCGACCAAGGTCGATGCGGGCCGCTATAACTACCATGGCTTCGATCCCCGTTTCGACGTAGCAACCAACCCGAACGAGCCACATCGCGCGGGCTATATCGTGGAAATCGACCCGGCGAACCCGGACTCGACCCCGATCAAGCACACCGCTCTGGGCCGGTTCAAGCACGAGAACGCCGCCTATGGCATCGCCGCCGATGGCCGCGTCGTGGTTTATATGGGCGACGACGAGCGTGGCGAGTTCATGTACCGCTGGGTCAGCAATGACGTCTACGTGCCGGGCGAAGATACCTCGACCCTGTTGGTGGACGGCACGCTGTCTGTCGCCGTTTTTGAGGACGACATGAGCGGCCGCTGGGTTCCGCTGACACCGGCGACAACCGGTATGGACCAGGCGATGATCTCGATCTTCACCCGCATGGCGGCCTCCAAGGTCGGCGCGACCACGATGGACCGTCCCGAGTGGATCGCGGTGCACCCGAACGCATCGGAAGCCTATTGCTGCCTGACCAACAATTCGCGTCGCGGCGTGCTGAACGACGATGGCACCGTGCGCACCAATGCCGGTGGCGACCCGATGACGGTCAACGCGGTCAACCCGCGCGACACCAACCGCTACGGTCAGATCGTGCGCTGGCGCCCCGAGGGCGGTGACCACGGTTCCGACGGTTTCGCATGGGACCTCTACGTGATGGCCGGTAACCCGACCGTTGCAGAGGGTGCACAGGCGGGCTCTGCCAACATAAACGCTGGCAACCTGTTCAACTCGCCCGACGGCATGGTCATCGACTCGACCGGGCTGATCTGGATTCAGACAGACGGCAACGACAGCAACGAAGGTGATTTCGCTGGCATGGGCAACAACCAGATGCTGGCAGGCGACCCTGTCACTGGCCGCATCGAGCGCTTCCTGACCGGCCCGAACGGCTGTGAAGTCACCGGCCTGTGCTGGTCGACCGACCGCCGCACCATGTTCATCGGCATCCAGCACCCGGGTGACAATGGTGGAAACTGGCCCGATGGCGAAGGCAGCCTGCCGCGTTCGGCTGTTGTCGCCGTCACACGTGACGATGGTGGCTTGGTCGGCTAAGCCAGCCCCGTAAATTTGAGAGTCCCGGACACCCGCGTGTGCCCGGGGCTTTTTTCTGGCCCAAGTTATTGCCTTGGTCCAGACACTTAGGAAGTTTCTCAGACTCTTTCAGCACATTCGGTTTGCAACCAAAGTGCGACAATAAAGTTTGATCTGCGTCAAATACGTCCGTTGCCGAGGCTGGCCTCACATTCTAAAACGGCCATGGAACAAATGGCGCTCGGAGAATCCCTGCGCCTTTTTATTGGGAACCAGCAGGAGGCAGATATGGCAGACGCCGCCATTCACGGCCACGAACATGAAGACCAGCGCAGCTTTTTCACTCGCTGGTTCATGTCCACGAACCACAAGGATATCGGGATTCTCTACCTGATCGCCGCCGGTCTCGCGGGCTTCATTTCGGTGGCCTTCACCGTTTACATGCGCATGGAGCTTATGAACCCCGGTGTTCAGTACATGTGTATGGAAGGCGCCCGCCTGACCGCAGCAGCGGTGGGCGATTGTACCCCCAATGGACATCTTTGGAACGTGCTGATCACCGGCCACGGCATCCTGATGATGTTCTTCGTGGTGATTCCGGCGCTGTTCGGCGGTTTCGGCAACTATTTCATGCCGTTGCAGATTGGTGCACCGGACATGGCGTTCCCGCGTCTGAACAACCTGTCCTTCTGGCTGTTTGTTGCCGGTACGACGCTGGCCATCTGTTCGGTCTTTGCCCCGGGCGGTAACGGTCAGCTGGGGTCTGGTGTGGGCTGGGTTCTGTATCCGCCACTGTCGACCAATGAGGGCGGCATGTCGATGGACCTCGCGATCTTTGCGGTCCACGTCTCGGGTGCATCGTCGATCCTTGGTGCGATCAACGTGATCACCACCTTCCTGAACATGCGCGCACCGGGCATGACGCTCTTCAAGGTGCCGCTGTTTGCCTGGTCGATCTTTGTCACAGCCTGGCTGATCCTTCTGGCGCTGCCGGTTCTGGCGGGTGCGATCACCATGCTGCTCACCGACCGTAACTTCGGCACGACCTTCTTTGATCCTGCTGGCGGTGGTGACCCGGTTCTCTACCAGCACATCCTGTGGTTCTTTGGTCACCCGGAAGTGTACATCGTGATCCTGCCCGCGTTCGGCATTATCAGCCACGTGATCGCAACCTTCAGCCGTAAGCCGATCTTTGGTTATCTGCCGATGGTCTGGGCGATCATCGCGATTGGTGCCTTGGGCTTTGTCGTGTGGGCGCACCACATGTACACGGTGGGTATGTCGCTGACACAGCAGTCCTACTTCATGCTGGCCACGATGGTTATCGCGGTGCCGACAGGGGTCAAGATCTTCTCGTGGATCGCCACGATGTGGGGCGGCTCGATCGAGTTCAAGACACCGATGCTCTGGGCGTTCGGCTTCTTGTTCCTCTTCACTGTTGGTGGTGTAACCGGGATCGTTCTGAGCCAAGCCGCGGTGGACCGTGCGTATCATGACACCTACTACGTTGTTGCACACTTCCACTACGTGATGAGCCTTGGTGCGGTGTTCGGCATCTTTGCGGGGATCTACTTCTACTTCCCGAAGATGACCGGCAAGATGTACCCGGAATGGGCAGGTAAACTGCACTTCTGGACCTTCTTCGTTGGCACGAACATCACGTTCTTCCCGCAGCACTTCTTGGGCCGTCAGGGTATGCCGCGCCGCTATATCGACTATCCGGAAGCGTTCGCATACTGGAACTACATCTCGAGCTGGGGCGCGTTCCTGTCCTTCGCATCGTTCCTGTTCTTCATCGGTGTGATCGCATGGAGCCTTGCAAAAGGCCGCGCCGAAACAGCGAAGAACCCGTGGAACGAATATGCGGACACGCTGGAATGGACCCTGCCCTCCCCGCCGCCCGAGCACACCTTCGAGCAGCTGCCGAAGCGGGAAGACTGGGAAAAGACACACGCGCACTAAGCTGTGTGTGAGTGGAAACGAAAGGCCCCGGTGGAAACGCCGGGGCCTTTTGCTATCAAACATACCGTTGTTTGCGGGTAGGTTTTGCGGTAGCGTTTGGAGCAAAGGAGCCTGTCTATGCCACGCAAGTCCACCAGTCTCAGCCTAGACGCCGACCTCATCGCCCGTGCCAAGGATGCAGGCGTGAACCTGTCCCGTGCCGCCGAAGCGGGGATCGAGGAATATGTTCGCCGCGCTGAGGCGGAGCGTTGGGCGGACGAGAACAAGACCGCGATTGAGGCCTATAATCGCCGGGTGGAACAAGACGGGTTGCCGCTCGATGCGTATCGGAAGTGGTAGGGATGGCGCGCCAATACGATGTCTACCAAACGGCCAACAAGACATATGTCCTTATCCTGCAAAGCGATACATTCGAAAGCCTGGCGACCCGCGTTGTCGCCCGGCTGGTTCCGGAAAACTGGCCGGAGCCCCCATTGAAACATCTGTCGCCAAAGCTCTTTCTGGGTGATCTCACGCTCCGCCTGCAAAGCACGGAAATGGCCACTTTGAGCAGGAAAGAAATGGGCACGTTTATCGGCTCGGCCGCGCATCAGCGTGACGAGATTATCGGGGCTTGCGATCTTCTTCTGACCGGGTATTGAACCACCATGCCCTATACTTGGACCGACACCTCTCAGGATAACCAGGAACTGCGCCTGTGGCCGCACCAATCGCTGCCTGCGCATGGGTTTGCGGCAACGATCCTTGGCATCTTCACCCTTTCGACAATCCCGCTTTATGGGCTGATCGGAACAGTGCTGCTGTGGGGCATCCTGCCCTTCATGCTGATGGCGCTGGGTGCCATTTGGTACGCGTTGCGGCGGAACGAGCGGGATTTGCAGATCATGGAGGTTCTGACCCTCACCCCAGACGACCTGCATCTGACACGGCAAACGCCGAAAGGCGCGCCGCAGGAGTGGCATTGCAACCCCTACTGGACGCAAGTGAACATGCACCACAAAGGCGGACCGGTTCCGCACTACGTGACGCTGTCCGGTGCCGGAAGAGAGGTTGAGATCGGCGCGTTTCTGAGCGAAGACGAACGCAAAGTGCTATACGCGGAACTGAGTGAGAAGGTTCGCCGCATCGCCACCCCCTGACCCGAGGCTTCATGGCACAGGTTCCCGCCGTTCCGAAACTCACCCGCGCACACCATTTGCTGCGCACGACACTGTTTGGGCGGACTGATCACACGGCGGATATGGTCGCCTCTGAACGCGCGGCGCTTGCCTTGCGTGCGGCCGGTCCGAAAGGAGCAACTGCGCAGCAGGTGACGTTCCTGCTGCCAATGGTTGGGCCAGATCATGTGGGCGACTGGGATGCGGTTGTGGCGCGGCTGCGGACCACCCTGGAGGGTTTTGTGGCACAGGATGAGCCGTCATGGCGCGCCGCGGTCTGCTGCCAATCCGCCCCTGACCTTCCTGACGATCCACGCATCACCTACTTGCCCTTCACCGACCCAACACCCGGAAATGACAAGTGGCGCAAGCTGCGTGTGCTCTGCGAGGCGTTGCCCAATCTGGCGTCGGCGCCGGGTTATGCGATGTCTTTCGACGCGGACGACCTCTTGCGCCAAGGCACGGTGAAAGAGATGCTCACCCGGCAAGAGCGTGGTGGGTATCTGGTGCAATCCGGCTATGTGATGGACGTGTCGACAGGTGATATCGGACTGGCAGACAGGCGCAGCTGGACCACTCCGTTGCGCAAGCCATTCTGGAAGCTCTGCGGCAGTTGCGCGGCGGTCTATCACGATCCTTCCAATCCGACCTCAACCACCTTCATGTCCGAGATGACCCAACACGAACACCGGATGTTTCCATATCTGGCAAAACTAGCCGGACAAGAACTGACAGCGCTGTCGCAGCCGTCTGTCCTCTACATGCTGAACCATGGCGAGAATTTCGGCGCGCGGCGGGGACGCGTGGGATATAAGACGCGGTTCGTGCAGCGCTATCGGATCGACGATCGCGACATTCTGGACACCCTCAGAGGTGAGTTCGGTCTGTGACACCGGAGAGCCCTGCGTCGACGCAGGGCCGCGTTTCCGTTGACGGAAACGCGCCTGTTCACAGGGCTGCGAGCCGGTCCTTCACCATGCCGCCGACCGCACCGAAATCCATTTGCCCGGTGTATTTGGATTTGAGCGCCCCTATGACGCGGCCCATGTCCCGGATCGACGATGCACCTGTTTCGGCCACCGCAGCATCCACGGCTGCAGTCACCTCATCATCCGAAAGCTTTCGCGGCAAGAACTCTTCGATCACGCCGATTTCCGACAACTCGCGTTCCGCCAGATCAAGCCGCCCACCCTCTTCATAGGTCTTGGCGGTGTCCTTGCGTTGCTTGACCATTTTACCAAGGATGCCAAGGACTTCGTCGTCCCCCACCCCGTCGTCATTGCCTTCCCCGCGCGCCGCGATGTCACGATCCTTGATCGCCGCGTTGATCAGTCGGAGGGTCGAAAGCCGTGCACTGTCCTTGTCGCGCATCGCCTGTTTGATAGACGTGTTGAGCCGGGTGCGAAGGTCCATGAATTCCTATCCCATGGTTGAACGAGCGCGCACATTAAGCGAGGACACATTCAGAAGCAAGCACCCAGCACTTACGCTAAGTCATTGAAAAATCTAGACATCACATTTTCCGACTTCCCTTGACCACAAGGCGGCGCAGCCTTAGGTTCCGCGAGATTTTACCTCTGCGGAGTCGCGCCATGTCCCAGCTTTCCAACGACACACCGACCGCCTGCCTTGCCCTTGCGGATGGCACGATTTTCTACGGACAGGGCTTTGGCGCAACCGGCACATCGGTGGCGGAGTTGTGCTTCAACACCGCGATGACCGGTTATCAGGAAATCATGACTGACCCGTCTTATGCGGGCCAGATCGTGACATTCACTTTCCCGCATATCGGCAATGTGGGTGTGAACCCGGACGACGATGAAACCGCCGATCCTGTGGCTGAGGGCATGGTCGTCAAGTGGATGCCGACGCAAAGTTCGAGCTGGCGCGCTGTGCAGGAGCTGAGTGAGTGGCTTGCGGCCCGGGGACGGATTGCCATCGGCGGCATCGACACCCGCCGCCTGACCCGTGCAATCCGGCAGCTTGGCGCGCCGCATGTGGCATTGGAGCACAATCCCGAAGGTAAGTTCGACATTGCTGCGCTGGTCGAAAAGGCGCGCGCGTTCCCCGGTCTCGAAGGTCTGGATTTGGCCAAGGACGTCACATGCGCGCAATCCTATCGCTGGGACGAGATGCGGTGGGCCTGGCCTGAGGGTTACTCCCGTCAAACCGCCCCCAAGCACAAGGTCGTTGCCATTGACTATGGCGCAAAGCGCAACATCCTGCGCTGCCTCGCAAGCGCGGGCTGTGACGTGACCGTGCTGCCTGCAACGGCGACGGCAGAAGACGTGCTTGCACACAATCCCGATGGCGTTTTTCTCTCGAACGGTCCCGGTGATCCGGCGGCGACTGGCAAATACGCCGTTCCGATGATCCAGAAGATCCTTAACGACACCGACTTGCCAATGTTCGGCATTTGCCTTGGCCACCAGATGCTCGCGCTCGCTTTGGGCGCAAAGACGGTCAAGATGAACCACGGCCACCATGGCGCGAACCACCCGGTCAAGGACACGGAGACCGGCAAAGTCGAGATCACGTCGATGAACCACGGCTTTGCGGTGGACAGCCAGACCTTGCCCACAGGTGTTCTGGAAACCCATGTGTCTTTGTTTGACGGATCGAACTGCGGCATCCGCATGGCCGAACGGCCGGTTTTCTCGGTGCAGCAGCACCCCGAAGCCAGCCCCGGCCCGCAGGACAGCTTCTACCTGTTCGAACGCTTTGCTGACTCGATGGCTGCTCGGAAGACCGTCAGCGCCTAAGTGGGCATTAACGACCGCTTAACCGTTTGCAGATTATCTGACTCCCGGATCAGTCCGGGGGGCATATGTTCGGCAAGTCGGAAACACAAAGCAATATACCCTTTGCGCTAACGCCCGCACATCGCCGGGACCACGTCGCATCGGACACTTCAAACGACATAGCCACAAGTCATGTCTTACAAAAAGCATGGCAATTTTCGGCGCATCAGCGGCGGCTCAACCCGGATACTTATCCGCCTGATCCCGAACTCGACGCGCTGCTGTCAGCCGAATTTTATCTGGAATACCGGGTATTGCCCTGGGGTCGTGTCGGCAATGCAATCCTTGTGGCGACCCCGCCAGGGCGGGATCTTACGCAGTTGCGCGACATCATGGAAAAGCTGATTGGCCCGGTCATGTTTGCCGATGTGGCAGAAGCCGATCTTTTGCGGATCGTTGAGGAACGGCACGGTGATTATCTTGCCGATCGCGCCGAGCGGCTTGTCCCGGATGACTATAGTTGCCGTGATATCAACAAGCTGACCCTTTCCCGCGGCATCTTGGCGTCGCTGTTTTTCGGCATCTGCCTTGCCTTGATCTATATGTTTCCAAATGCTTTTTTTGCGGGCATCACAGCAGTCGCTGTGGTCAATTTGATCGCAAATCTGGGGTTCAAGATCGCGGTCTTTGTTGCGGGCTACCAAAAACCACCGGAAAAACCTGTTATGCTACCGATGGCCGAAAAGCCCGTGGTCAGTCTGATTGTGCCCTTGTTCCGGGAGGCTGCGATTGCTCATGAATTGGTGCTGCGCTTGTCGCGGCTCACTTACCCCAAATCGCTGCTCGACGTGGTGTTGGTGCTTGAAGCCAAAGACACAAAAACACGCCAGATGATCGAGTCGATTTCTTTGCCGGGTTGGATGCGGGTGGTGCGCGTTCCCGATGGGCACCTGACGACCAAACCACGGGCGTTGAATTACGCGCTTGGGCACACGCGCGGTGACATCATCGGTGTCCTAGATGCCGAAGATGCACCGGCCATTGATCAGATCGAACGGGTGGTCGAAGCGTTTCATCAAGCGCCATCAAACGTCGCCTGTGTTCAAGGTATTCTGGACTTCTACAACACCAAGTCGAACGCGCTTGCGCGATGTTTCACCATTGAATACGCAATTTGGTTCCGTGTCGTTTTGGCGGGTGCTGCACGGCTTGGGCTGCCGATCCCACTCGGCGGCACCACAGTCTATCTCAAGCGCGCGGCGCTCAAACATGTGGGTGGCTGGGACGCACATAACGTGACCGAAGATGCGGATCTGGGCATTCGTCTTTACCGATTTGGGTATCGCACCATCCTGATACCGACGGTGACACACGAAGAGGCGAACAATCGCATCGTGCCATGGGTTCGGCAACGCTCACGCTGGCTGAAAGGGTATATCGTGACGTACCTTGTGCACATGCGTCGGCCCTTCCGCCTCTTGAAAGACATCGGCGCACGGAAATTCTTGGGATTTCAGGTCTTTTTCCTCGCAACCATCCTGCAATTCACACTGGCCCCAGCACTCTGGTCATTCTGGCTCGTCTGCTTCGGGGTCGCGACCCCATTGTTCGAGGTGATCCCGGCGGATTGGGCAAAGGGCCTTTTGGCCCTTTTTCTTTTTGGAGAACTGGTTTCGCTTCTAACCGGGTTTGTCGCCGTTGGACGCACACAGCATGAAGGGCTCATGCAATGGGTGCCGATGATGTTCTTCTATTTTCCGCTTGGCGTCTTTGCCGTTTATAAAGCGTGGTCCGAGCTGCTGTTCAAACCGTTCTACTGGGACAAAACCGAGCACGGCAGGTCCGAACCTGACGTTCCCGGAGGAGATATCCATGAGACGATCCGCTGACTAGCCTTGGTCCTTGGCCATGGAATCAAGCTTCAGGCGTGTGACGAAGGCGACCGAGATATGGTCTCGAAGCGCTTTATAGGCCGCGTCTTCGTTGCGCTGGGTAACGGCATCAACAATGGCCTGATGTTCTGCCAGTGCTATTTCGCCTCGTCCCTGCGCCGCCAGCGACGTGGTTGCCATAAGTGCCATCGATCGATGCACGAGGTCCAGCTGCTGCACAAGAAAGCGGTTGTGCGAGGCCAAGTGAATTTGCTTGTGAAACCGCCGGTTCGCCCGCGCCAAGGCAGAGGGGTCGTCCAGCAAGGCACGATCGTCATGCACCATGTCCTGCAACACCTGCACCTCTTCCTCGGTGGCATGACGCGCGGCAAGGCGGGCTGCCAAACCTTCAAGCTCGGTCCGCACAACGTAAAGCTCTGCCATCTGGTTGTGGTCCAGTGAGGCCACGATCAAAGACCGCCCGTCCCGCGTCAGCAGCGATTGCGTTTCAAGCCGTTGCAACGCCTCGCGGATCGGTGTCCGCGACATGCCGAACCGTTCTGCCAGATCACTTTCCACCAACCGGTCACCCGGCCGGTAAACACCAACATCAATCGCCTCGAGAATCGACGAATACGCGTCCTTCTGAGGAGGCTTCACATCTTTCATACCGCGTGATCCCTATCCAAGTTCTCGCACGATAGCGCTGGTTGAACAAAAGACGCAAGTTCAGCCATTGCCGCGCCCGATTGCGACGCCTAGTTTGCGGAGTATGGTAAAGTCTGCTTTCAAACATGTGCGTCATTGGGTGTTCGATCTCGACAACACCCTGTATTCACCTGCCGTTCGCCTGTTCGACCAGATCGAAGTGCGGATGACGAAGTTCGTCATGGACTCACTCGGCGTCGACAAAGAGCGCGCCAATACGCTGCGCGTCGAGTATTGGAAGACTTATGGCACCACGTTGGCGGGTTTGATGCGCGAACATGATGTCGACCCGGCACCCTATCTGCACGAGGTGCATGACATCGACTTCACCGTCCTGTCCGAAGACCCGCATCTGGCGTCGCTGATCCGCGATCTGCCGGGGCGCAAGATCGTTTACACAAATGGGTCCGAGCCCTATGCCCGCAACGTGCTGAAAGCGCGCGGGCTGGATGACATCTTTGATGCCGTCTACGGCGTGGAGCACGCCGATTACCACCCCAAGCCCGAACGCAGTGCGTTCGAGCGCGTGTTCGGGCGCGATGGCATCGACACACAAATCGCCGCGATGTTCGAGGATGATCCGCGCAACCTTGCCGCACCACATGCAATGGGGATGCGCACGGTGCATGTGGCCCCGGACGCGATCGACGCTGAACACATCCACCACCACACATCCGACCTGACCGAGTTTCTTGCGCGGCTAACCTGACAAGTTCTTGCTGCATTGCGGCAATTTGGCAGTTTTCCAGCGGCTCCGGCTGCCTATCTCTCTTGCAGACACAAAAGAGGGATCTCAGATGTCCGTTTCGGAACCTACACTCGCGCACCGTCGCAACCCGTTTTACGCCATCCCGGTTATCGGCTGGATTGCCCGCGATCTCAAAGAAGGTGGACCGGACACGATTTACTACCTGCTGGTCGCGCTGCTGACCCTTTTGGTGCTTGCGGTCAAGACATGGGGCGTTGTGGCGTTGACCATGACCGCACTTGCGATGGTGCCAGTGGTGATGGTTCTGCTGATCCTGATCACAGTCGGAAAATAGCGCGCCCTGACGCATCGCACATCGGATGCGCACTGCCTATAAGTGGTGCGACACCCGAACCGAAAGGCCCAAGCCATGACATATGACATCGTTGTATCAGGTGGCGGTATCGCCGGATTGGCCGCTGCGGCAGCCTTCGGCGCGAACAGCCATTCGGTGCTTTGCCTCGATCCCACGCCGCCAGTCACAGATCGCGACGCAGACGGTGCGGACCTACGGACAACGGCATTCCTGCAACCGGCGCAGGCGTTTCTTGATGAGATCGGTCTCTGGGCGCGGCTGCAAGGGCATGCCATGCCCTTGCAGGTGATGCGGATCGTTGATGCCGGTGGCGAAGAGCCGAGGGCACGCGTGACCAAGGAGTTCGACGCGTCCGACATTTCCGACCAGCCCTTCGGATGGAATCTTCCAAATTGGTTGTTGCGCCGTGAATTCGTGGCGCATCTGGACGGGCTTGATACTGTCACCTTCCGCGCGGGCATCGGCACCACGTCGCTCTTCACGCGCGAGGCAGAAGCCCGCGTCGGGCTGAGCGATGGCACCAAGGTGCGCTGCAAGCTGGTGATTGCAGCGGACGGGCGCAATTCACCGATGCGCAAAGCGGCAGGCATCGACATTCAGACCACACGGTTTGGTCAAAAAGCGTTGGCCTTTGCTGTCACTCATCCCATTCCACACGGCAACGTGTCGACAGAGATCCACCGCACGGGTGGGCCTTTCACCTTCGTGCCGCTGCCGGATCTGGAGGGGCGCCCGTCTTCGGCTATTGTCTGGATGGAGGAAGGCCCAAATGCCGAGGCATTGATGGCGCTGGACACCAAAGCGTTCGAGGAGGCAATGACGACACGGTCTTGCAGCCTTTTCGGTCCGCTTGAATTGGCGTCACGGCGCACGATCTGGCCGATCATCAGCCAGCATGCCGACCGGCTGAGCGGCGAGCGGATCGCGCTGGTGGCCGAAGCCGCGCATGTGGTGCCGCCGATTGGGGCGCAAGGGCTGAACATGAGCCTGAAGGATATCAGCGTATTGCGCGATCTGGCACGACAGGCGGGGAGCCACATCGGCGACCGCAAGATGCTGGACGCCTATCATCAAACCCGCATTGCTGACATCCGAGCGCGGGTTGCGGGGATCACGTTGTTGAACCGGACGTCTATGCTGAGTGCGCAACCCCTGCGCGACATACGCGCCAAGGGGCTGGACGCTTTGTATACGCTCAAACCTGTGCGCAAGACTCTGATGCAGCTGGGTTTGGGCGCGCGGGGCATTTGAGGGCGTAAACTCTTCAAAGAGTTTACGCAGGATTTTGCAAAATCCTGCGTGCCCTATGCTGCCCGGAAGCTCAGGCTGACACCGTTGATACAGTGGCGTTTACCCGTTGGCTGAGGACCATCGTCGAAGATATGGCCCAGATGGCTGCCACAACGACGGCAATGGCATTCCGTGCGAACCATGAACAGCGCCCGATCTGCCTTGGTGCCGATGGCGCTGCTCTGAGCCTGCCAGAAACTGGGCCAACCGGTTCCGCTGTCGTATTTGTGTTCGGAAGCGTAGAGCGCCAGATCACAGCCCTTGCAATGGAACATGCCGTCGCGTTTTTCGTCGTTCAGTGGCGACGAGAATGCACGTTCCGTACCCTCCTCGCGCATCACGCGATATTCCAAAGAGGTCAGCATGGCCTTCCACTCGGATTTGGACCGGGTGATTTCGAAGGTGCCCTCGGCGGCGCCTGCCCCATGTGTCATGCCCCCTAGGCCCAAAGCGGCTGCGGCGGTCTGCAGGAAATGGCGTCTCAACATCGTGTCCTCCTTCTCTCTAGTGTAAAATGGTGCCCCGGTCCGTCGGTGCGCAAGACCGGGGCACACACTTTTGCGCGATCTCTCAAACCCCAGGGTTGGGGAACAGGAGTTTACTGAGCCGGCAAAAGGACGCGATCGATCACGTGGATGACCCCGTTCGACTGCCGCACATCGGCAATCGTCACGGTCGCGTCGCGACCGTTTTCGTCCGTGAGTGTGATTTTCGATCCGTCCATCTTGGCCTGCAACGTACATCCGCCCACGGTTTGAACCGGATGCGTGCCGCCGTCATCGGCGATCATCCCCGCGATGGCATCGGACATGGCGTTGGCGGCGACCACATGACAGGTCAGAATCTGCGTAAGCTGCGCCTTTGCCGCAGGCTGCAGCAGGGCCGTCAGTGACTCGTCAGAAATCCGGTCGAACGCAGCGTTGGTGGGAGCGAACACGGTGAACGGGCCTTCGCTCATCAGGGTGTCGACAAGGCCGGCTGCCTTGACCGCGGCCACGAGCGTGGTGTGGTCGGCAGAGTTGACGGCGTTCTCGACGATATTCATGTCGGGGAACATTGCGGCTCCACCCACCATCGGGTTGTCAGTACCGGCGTGGCTTTCGGCAAAAGCAGAGCCGGTCAATGCAGTGGCAGTCACAGCAGCGGTGATCATGGTCTTAAGTGTCATATCGTCCTCCAAGGTTTCCCGCCAAATTGTCCGGCGGGTTGGAGGTAGACACGGAGCTCAGGTCAGACGCGTTTCAAAAAAGATCATCACAGTTGGATCACGACGACGTGAGCGGTCCTGCTGCCCGTACCGCACCTGTCGGCGCTCCTGTTGGTGAGCCTCCCGGTGGTTCATCGGAGATCGCCAACAGCGCACCCGGCAGCAAAGCCACCAAATCCTGCGGCAGATCGATCAGGGTGCTGTTGCCCTCGTCAAGAAGGCCCAGCGACACCGGTGCCGCATCGCCCGCAATCAGCCAGAGCTCAAAAACACGACCCTCTGGCGGTGCGCCCGCAGCGCGCACCACTTCCACAGCCCCACGTGTTGTATCGACAGCGGCGCGAATCACCAGCCCTTCGCCATCCGGCGTCGGCGCGAGTTCCGCCACCAGATCGGGTTGCAAGCCGGTGTCATCAGGAATGAGGACGCCTGTGCTGATCGTCAGCCAAAGCACCAGCGCAGCGGCCACCCCGCCCAGCCCGTATGGCCAAATCTGCTGCCAGAAAGACTGCTTTTCCGGCTTGAAGAGGATCGTCTGCAAACGCTTGGCCACTTGCGGGGACGGGTCGACCGGGTCGATCTCGTCCAGAATGACGCTGGCAAAATGTTCGTCCCAAGCGACGACTTCTGCCCGCAGATCGGCATCGGTGTCGAGCCGGGCCTCGAATTGGGCACGTTCCTCGGCACTCAGAAGGCCCAGCGCGTATTCGGCGGCCAGAACGCGGTCATCCTCGTTTTCGGGGCCTTCGGGGGGTGTCGTATGATCGGTCATCTGCTCAAACACTCCCGCAGGGCCATGAGGCTGCGGCGCAGCCATGTCCGAATGGTGTTAAGGTTCACGCCGGTCGCCTCTGAGAGGTCGGCGTAACTGTCGCCTTCGAGATAGGCCCGGCGCACCAAATGCGCCCGTGCGCGAGGCAGCTCGTCAAGGCAGGCCTTGATCTGACGCGCCTCGGATGCCGCGACGGCGCTGGCTTCGGGGCCGGGTTTGCTGTCGGGCATCAGATCGGCGGTCTCGATCGGAACGGATGGCAGCTTCATCGCACGACGACGGTCCACCGCGCGGTTGCGGGTGATCGTGATGAGCCACGTCATCGGGGAATACCCGTTGACCTTGTAGCTGTCGGCTTTGTTCCACACCGTCACGAACACGTCCTGCAACACCTCCTCGGCTTCTACGCGATCATTCAACACACGCAGGCAGACGCCAAAAAGTTTCGCGGAGGTCCTTTCATACAGACGGTTGAACGCGGCACGGTCGCCCATCACCACGCGGGCAATAAGGTTTTCCACCTCTTCTTGCGGCGTCATGAACGAATTCCCATGCCCTTTCCCTTGCTCCTCCCGCCAATATGTTGCACCACACAGGCAAAACCCAAGCTGAGAAGGATGTCTGCAACATGGCTGACGGGACGATCGACATCAACGCCAAACCGACAGAAGAAATTTCCGTGCGTGAGGTGTTTGGCATTGATACGGACATGGTTGTCCATGGCTTCCCAGAGCGCACGGACCGCGTGCCCGATATCGACAGCACTTACAAATTCGACCCTGACACGTCGATGGCGATTCTCGCGGGCTTCCGCAACAACCGTCGTGTGATGATCCAAGGCTATCACGGCACCGGCAAGTCGACTCATATCGAACAGATCGCCGCGCGTCTGAACTGGCCTGCCGTTCGGGTCAACCTTGATAGCCACATCAGCCGGATCGACCTGATCGGCAAGGACGCGATCAAGCTGATCGACGGAAAGCAAGTCACACAGTTTCAGGAAGGCATCCTGCCCTGGGCGCTGCGCAACCCCACAGCCATCGTGTTCGACGAATACGACGCGGGCCGCGCTGACGTGATGTTCGTCATCCAGAGGGTTCTGGAAACCGATGGCAAGCTGACACTGCTCGACCAGAACGAGGTCATCACCCCACACAAGTATTTCCGCATTTTCGCCACCGCGAACACCGTGGGTCTGGGCGACACGACGGGCCTCTACCACGGCACCCAGCAGATCAACCAAGGTCAGATGGACCGCTGGTCGCTGGTTGCGACGCTGAATTATTTGTCGATCGACGCAGAGACGTCGATCGTTCTGTCGAAGGCCCCGCATTACAACACCGAGAAGGGCCGCAAGACCGTGCGCCAGATGGTGACCGTGGCCGACCTGTCGCGCACCGCGTTCATGTCCGGCGACCTGTCGACCGTGATGAGCCCGCGAACCGTGATCGCCTGGGCACAGAACGCTGAGATTTTCCGCGATGTGGGCTATGCGTTCCGCGTGTCGTTCCTCAACAAATGCGACGAGCTCGAGCGTCAGACCGTGGCGGAATTCTACCAGCGCTGCTTTGACGAAGAGCTGCCCGAGAGCGCGGCCTCCCTGAGCTTGGGCTGATGGGTATCGGATCGGCGATGCCGATCCGACAGGCTGGGGGTTCCACCCCCAGACCCCCGAGGTATTTTCGGCCCAAAGATGCCTGCATGACGCGCCGCATCTTCGGGCCGACGGCATTGCGTGCAAACGAACCGCGTGGAAAGGTCAGGTCATGAGCAAACCGAGTGACAACCCAGCCGATCCGTTCAAGAAGGCGCTTGCCGAAGCGACCAAAGTCATGGCGCGCGACCCTGACCTGACGGTCAGCTATTCGGTCGATCCTTCGGGCATTTCCGGCGATGCGATGCGCCTGCCCCAGATCAGCCGCCGTCTAACCCGCGACGAGGTGATGCTGGCGCGCGGCACCGCCGATGCGATGGCGATGTATCGCCGCTATCACGATGCAGGCACCCACACGCGCTATGCGCCTCAGGGCGATCTGGCGCGCGAACTTTACGAATCCATGGAGACCGCCCGCTGCGAGGCGATGGGCGCGCGCGACATGCCAGGCACAGCCGGCAATATCGACGCCAAGATCGGTCATGAAGCGCTGCGACGTGGGTATGATCAGGTCAAGGAAGCCTCGGACGCGCCACTTGCCGAAGCGGCAGGCTATCTGGTGCGCCATCTGGCCACCGGGCGCGATCTGCCCCAAGGCGCGCAGAACGTCATGGACCTCTGGCGCGGCTTTATCGAAAATCAGGCGGGTGGCACGCTCGAAAACCTGCAGGATGTGCTGAGCGATCAGGCGGCTTTTGCCCGCTTCACCCGCGCCGTGATCACCGATCTGGGCTATGGTGATCAGTTGGGAGATGACCCCGACGAGTTGGACGAGGACGCGCAGGATCAGGCCGAAGAGGGCAGCGACGAAGAGCAAGATCCTGACAGCACCGGGCAGGACGAGGACGACAGCGAAGACGCCGAAGCCAACCCCGAGTCGAGCCAGGACGAAACCCAGGACCCCAGCCAGGCGCAGGTGTCCATGGACGAGATGGCCGATCAGGAGATGAGCGACGAGACCGAAATGCCCGAGGGCGAAGCGCCCTTGGAGCCGCCGCCCCCTGCCCCGATTTCCGAAGCAGATCCCGACTACAAGGTGTTCGATTCGACCCATGACGAGGAAATCCTTGCCGAAGAGCTGGCCGAGCCTATCGAGCTAGAGCGGTTGCGGGCCTATCTCGATCAGCAATTGGAGCCTTTGAAGGGCGCGGTCAGCCGTCTGGCCAACAAGCTGCAGCGCCGCCTGCAGGCGCAGCAGAACCGGTCGTGGGAATTCGATCTGGAGGAGGGCATTCTGGACGCCGGGCGTTTGGCGCGTGTGGTCGCCAATCCGACCACCCCTCTGTCCTTCAAGGTCGAGAAAGACACCGAGTTTCGTGACACGGTTGTTACGCTGCTTCTGGACAATTCCGGCTCTATGCGGGGACGCCCGATTTCCATCGCCGCGATCTGCGCCGATGTTCTGGCGCGGACGTTGGAGCGGTGCTCGGTAAAGGTCGAGATCCTTGGTTTTACCACCCGTGCGTGGAAAGGCGGGCAGGCCCGCGAGAAGTGGCTGAACGAGGGGCGCGAACAGCAGCCCGGTCGTTTGAACGATCTGCGCCACATCATCTACAAGGGTGCCGACGCCCCCTGGCGGCGGACACGGTCCAATCTTGGGCTGATGATGAAGGAAGGCCTGCTGAAGGAAAACATCGACGGCGAGGCGCTTGAATGGGCACATCGGCGGATGCTGCACCGCTCTGAGGCGCGCAAGATCCTGATGGTGATTTCGGATGGAGCGCCTGTGGATGACAGCACCCTGTCGGTCAACCCTGCCAATTACCTTGAAAAGCACCTGCGCGACGTGATCGCCATGGTGGAGCGGCGTCGTCAGGTCGAGTTGCTGGCGATTGGTATCGGCCATGACGTGACACGCTACTACGAACGTGCGGTGACGATCACCGATGTGGAGCAGCTGGCAGGGGCGATGACCGAACAGCTGGCCTCGCTGTTCGACAGCGATCCACGGGCACGGGCGCGGCTCATGGGCATCAAGCGCGCGAGTTGATCCGGGTTTGGGCCGGCAGTGCTGTTACAACTGGCGCGTCCCTGCGGGCCGCCGTTTGCATATTTGAAAAAGAAGAAGCGGGGGCCATTCCAAACCCCTGACCGATTGCGGCGGGGCTTGCCATTGCGGGTCATTCCGGGTTCGCTCGCGCTACATCCAAGAGAGTCCGTATCATGTTCCAGAGCTTTTCCGAAACTTCCTCTCCCGAACAGGGCCCGCCGAGATTAGAGGCGTTGCGCGCCGAAATGGCGGCTGCGGGTTTGGACGGGTTCATCGTCCCCCGCGCCGATGCGCATCAGGGCGAATACGTGGCCGCGCGGGACAGCCGTCTGGCATGGTTGACCGGGTTTACCGGATCAGCCGGGTTTTGCGTGGCGTTGCAGGACAAAGCTGGCGTGTTCATCGATGGTCGCTACCGGGTGCAGGTCCGCGCGCAGGTGGCGGACGTGTTCACGCCCGTGCATTGGCCTGAGGTGACGCTGGGCGACTGGGTGTCAGAACATGTCGCGCAGAACGGCATTGTGGGCTTTGATCCGTGGTTGCACACCGTGTCGCAAATCAGGGAGCTGGAAGCGAGTACATCCGGCGTGACGTTGCAGCGGACAGACAACCTTGTGGATCGAATCTGGGCGGACCAACCTGCGCCCCCCGCGACCCATGCCTTTGCACAGCCGGTAGACCTTGCCGGAGAGGCGCATGGCGACAAGATCGCGCGCTTGGCGGCCACCCTTGGGTCAGCGCGCTGTGCCGTTCTGACCCTGCCCGACAGCATTTGCTGGCTTTTGAACATCCGTGGGGATGACCTGCCCCGCACGCCGTTTATGCTAGGATTTGCGCTGTTGCATGCATCGGGCACGGTCACACTGTTCGTGGACCCCGAAAAGCTGGTCAATTTGGGGGATCACCTTGGCCCGAATGTGCATGTGGCTCGGGTTGAGGATTTCCTGCCGACATTGGCTAAATTGGAAGGTCCGGTCCAGATCGATCCAGCCAGTTGCCCGGTGATCTTCGCAGATACGTTGCGCGAGGCAGGAACACAGATGATCGAGGCGCAAGACCCCTGCGCTCTGCCCAAAGCGTGCAAATCAGCGGCGGAACTGGACGGTACACGCGCGGCGCATCTGCGCGACGGGGCGGCGATGGCACGGTTTCTGTGCTGGCTGGACCAGCAGCCCGCAAGCAGCCTGACCGAGATCGATGTGGTCACAAAGTTGGAAGGCGAACGCTCGGCAACCAATGCGCTGCGGGATATCAGCTTCGACACCATTTGCGGTGCCGGGCCGAACGGGGCCATCGTGCATTACCGGGTGACGGAAAAGACCAACCGCGCAGTCGAACAAGGGCTTTTGTTGGTCGACAGCGGCGGCCAATACGTGGATGGCACCACCGACATCACCCGCACCATCGCCATCGGGACCGTCAGCGAAGAAGAAAGACGCGCGTTTACGCTGGTGCTCAAGGGCATGATCGCAATCTCGAAGCTGCGCTGGCCCAAGGGCCTTGCTGGGCGTGATATGGACGCGCTGGCACGTGTGGCCCTTTGGGAGCATGGGATGGATTATGGGCACGGCACCGGACATGGCGTCGGATCCTATCTGAGCGTACACGAGGGGCCTCAGCGGCTGGCCCGCACCGGAACCGTGCCGTTCATGCCGGGGATGATCCTGTCGAACGAGCCGGGTTTCTATAAAGAAGGCGCGTTCGGAATCCGCATCGAGAACCTGATTGTCGTGGAAGAGGCCCCGGCCCTGCCCGGTCAGACAGTGCCGGACATGTACCGTTTCGAGACACTGACTTATGTGCCGATCGACACGCGGCTGATCGACACGGGGCTTTTGACAGATGCAGAACGTCGCTGGCTCAACGCCTATCATACAGAGGTTCTGACGCGGATCGGGCCTTTGGTGGAGGGGGATGTGTCACTCTGGCTGACGCAGGCCTGCGCACCAATCTGACCATAAACATTTACATTCCCCCGCTAACCCCGGTACATCGCACTCAAAAGGGACGGATCATGCAGAAACACATTACAGTCAGACCTGCCGAAGGAACTTGGGTTGTGCGTGCCGGTGGTGCCGTGATCGCAGAAAGCACCAACGCGTTGGAACTGACCGAAGGCGAGATGCCGTTTGTCATCTATTTCCCGCGATCCGATGTTGCGATGGCTTTTCTGGATGTGTCCGCGCACAAATCAACCTGCCCGCACAAAGGCGAGGCCAGCTATTTCGACATTGTGTCAAAAAGCAAGACCTACACCAACGCGGTCTGGTCCTATGAAGACCCGAAGCCCGAAGTGGCCGATATCAAGGACCATCTGGCATTCTGGGTGCAGGATGGGGTTCAGGTCGAACGGGTTTAAATACCGTCCTCAACCGTGCTCTTCCTCGGCCGTCGCCGCAAGCGCACGATTATAAGCCTTGAGCGCATCGACATGGAACAGCGCGCCCTGCAGAACGGGCGCGTCTTCTGGCCCCTCAATCTTGACCACCGGCAGGAAGGCCACGCCTGATTTATCGAACAGCGGCAAGGCGGTTTCCAGCGTCGCTTGCGCCTGCACAAAAAGCCCCTGTTCGATCATCGTGCGGCACGCCTCTTCGTCTGCCGCGTTGTTGTCGGTTGTTTTTCGCATTACCCCCTGCACCCAAAACATCGCCAGAAGATAGGCCTGAGGCCCAGCCGCAAGGTGCACGTTGCGACGCTCCAACTGGGTGAGGAAGAATGATCGGTCGACCAGACGCGCAGATACGGCGGTGGACATGGAAACCGAGACCATCACCGCAAGTCCGGTCTGCCAGTCTCCGGTCAGTTCGAACACGATCAGTGTGGTTGAAATAGGCGCGCCCAGCACGGCGGCTGCGACAGCGCCCATACCGGCAAGCGCATATAGCGTCGCGGTGCCCGATTGATCGGGGAAAAGCCCAGTTGCGATCAGGCCGAACGCCAGCCCGGTCAACGCGCCCAGCATCAGCGAGGGCGAGAACACGCCGCCCCCCATGCGGCCGCCCATGGTGATGGCCACTGCGACCACCTTGAGCATCGCAAAGACCACCGCTTCGTGCCACAGAAGTGCTCCGGTCAGGGCGCGGGACGTGGTCTCGTAGCCGACGCCGATGATGTGCGGAAACCAGATCGCCAAAGCGCCCAGCATGACCCCCGCCGCCGCCGGGCGCAGCAGGTGCGGCAGGCCGAGATTGCGCTGCACTTGCGATCCGATATCGTCAGCCAGAAACACAGCCCGCATCATCGCTACGGCGACAAGGCCACAGATCAAGCCAAGGATGAAGAAGGCCGGCAATTCAAGATAGAATTCGACAGTGGTGGTGCCCGGCAGTTTGAACTCTGTCACATCGCCAAAGACCAGACGGTTGATCACCGTTCCGGCAGCACTCGCCACCACGATAGGGGCAAAGGCGTGCACCGCAAAGTGGCGCAAGATCACTTCGAGCGCGAACAAGGCCCCCGCTATGGGCGCGTTGAAGCTGGCAGACACGGCTGCGGCCACCGCACACCCTAGCAAGTCGCGTCCAGTGACGCCGTCAGCCCGGATCGTGTTGGACACCCAGGACGACAGCATCGCGGCGATATGGACAACCGGCCCTTCCCGCCCTGTGCTGCCGCCGGTGGAAAGCGTGATCCAGGAACAGATGGCCGACGCGATCCCCGCCTTCTTTTCCACCCGCCCATCATTGAGTGCCGCGCCTTCGATCACATCCGCGACCGAGCGCACACGTCCATCAGGAGTGAAGTAATGCACGATCACTCCCACCACGAGACCACCAACCGTGGGGATGAGCAGCAGCATCCACCACGGCAGGGTTTCGGCATAGCTGTGAATGGTCGTCACGCTGGGTGTGCCGTAGACCGAGGTTTGCAGAAACGTGATCGCCAGTCTGAAACAGGTGGCCGCAAGACCGGCCGCGATCCCAATCAAAAGTGCTATCAGCCAGAACTGGAATTGCGACGGTCCTTTATGGCGCAGCACATCCCAGCCGCGCTCGACCTGCCTTTTCAGTGCTTGTAACTGACCACGCAAAGCAGGCGCCATGCCGAGCGGACCTTTCGGAGAAGCGAACCACGCCAAAAAAACTTCTGATTACCAAGGCTTATTCAATGCGGCTGAACTGTCCACCCCTGAAGCGATCACAGTCTGTGACCGTCGGTGTCACGACACACCCACAAGTCTGAAAAGACGCTCTTGGGCAAGGTGCGCGCGGTCTTCGATCACCCTATCGCGCAGCGGGCCCAAAGCGCCTGTTGCACGCCGAATTTGCAGGTCGCCAACGAGCAGATCGACATAGAGTGCTGCGATCTGTGCCGGGTCACCCTTGAGCACGCCTTGCGCGACCAACTTGCTGAAAAGCTCCGCGATCAACGGAAACACCTTGCCGCGACCTTCCTGCGCCAACGCCTCGCCCAGAACGCCGCTGGCATCCGCCGCCGCGGCCCGGTTGAGCGCAATCGCCCGGTCCCCTAGCAGCATCGACAAAAGGACAGGACCGATCTCGGTCAGGGCCTGATCCAACTGAGTGCTGGTCTCCAACGCCTCGCGCAACCGCGTGGCAACCCGTTCGGCGTTGGTGGCGATCAAAGCTTTGAACAGACCGATCTTGTCGCCGTACCACCTGTAAAGCGTTTCGTTCGAGGCTTTGGCTGATTTGGAAACGGCCAGCATCGACATGTTCTGAAAGCCTTTTATCGCAAGAAGGTCATACGCTGCCGCTTCGATCTGCTCGCGTCTTTGCGCCTTGTTGTCTTCGCGCATCCGATACCTCTTGGAAAAAACAGTTGACTCATATTCGTAATCAAATGTACGGATTTGTAAAGGCGTACACAAAATTACGGATTTGAAAGGAAACTGACATGACCCCCCTTCCCGCCGCCTATGCCGTCCCGGCCCCGCAAGTTTCTGCTGTTGCAGATCTTGCAACCCGCATTGCCGGCCTGCTGTCTGTTGTCTTCAGCGGCGCGATTTTCGGGTTCTTTTATGCGTGGGTCTGTTCGACCATGTGGGGGCTGGATGCGACGGACCCTCGGATCGCCATTCAGGCCATGCAGGCCATGAACGGATCGGTGCGCAACGCGGTCTTTGCCCCCGCGTTTTTCGGCACACCCTTCGTTTTGTGGATTGCGGCGCTTCTGGCATGGCGCACCCTGCGCAACCGCGCAGCTTTGGCCTTTGCGCTGGGTGGACTGATCTATGCGGCCGGAGGGTTGATCCTGACCATGACGAACAACGTGCCGATGAACGAAGCATTGGGCCTGTTGACCGTACCCACGGATATTGATGCCGCGCGCGCGATCTGGGTGGAGTATTCCGGAACATGGCAGGTCTATAACGTGATGCGCACCGTCTTCAGTGGGCTCACGCTAGCGCTCGCCGGATACGGAATGATGCGCCTCTAACCCGCCAAGAGCGCCCGCGCCGCCGCGCGGGCCTCGTCTGTGATGGTATCGCCGGCGAGCATGCGGGCGATCTCGCCTTCCCGCGCAGGTGTATCCAATGGCACCACGGTCGAGGTAGTCTGCTCGTCCGCAACGCGCTTTTCCACCCGCCAGTGATGGGCGCCAAGGGCCGCGACCTGCGGCGAATGGGTGACGACAAGAACCTGCCCACCTTCGGCCAACGCGGACAAACGACGTCCTACCGCGTCGGCAGTGGCCCCGCCAACACCGCGATCGATCTCGTCGAAGATCATCGTCAGCCCGGCATCGCGCTGTTCCGACAGACACACCTTGAGCGCCAGCAGAAATCGGCTGAGTTCACCACCAGAGGCGATCTTGCCAATCGGACCCGCGGGTGCGCCGGGATTGGTTGCAACCGTGAAGGCGACTGCGTCGCTGCCATCCGCTCCGGCAGATGCGGCGGAAAGATCGGTTACGAAAACCGCACGCTCCATCTTGAGTGGCGCAAGTTCGGCACAAACGGCCGCGTCCAACCGCTTGGCCGCCGCGACGCGACTGTCGCGCAATGCCATCGCCGCGCTGTCATACGTCGTTTCAGCACTACGCAATTCGGATTGTAAGCGGGCCAGGCGATCGGCGCCGTGATCCAAGGCTGCCAAGCGGTCGCGCAGCGTGTCTGCCAAACCGGCCAAATCATCTGGAGCAACACCATGTTTGCGCGCCTGCGCCCGGAGCGCAAAGAGCCGTTCTTCAGTTGCCTCAAGTTCGTGCGGATCGAATTCAAGCGACTCGAGCGTTGCTGTCACGCCGCGCGCTGCCTCGTCCAGTTCGGCCATCGCTCTGGCAAGGGCGGCAAGCGGATCGTCCAAACGCCCGTCGGCAGCTTCGCTGACCCCTTCAAGCCAGCGCAGCGCGTCCGATAACGCGCCTTCGGCCCCGTCCTGCCCCATCACCTGTGCAGCGCGGGCAATGTCATCACGGATGCGTTCGGAGGCCTGCATCATGCGGCGGCGCGCGTCGAGGTCCGCATCTTCACCGGGCTCGGGGGACAGCTTGTCCAACTCGCCCACCGAATGGCGCAGGAATTCTTCCTCGGCCTGTGCCGCTTTGTAAGCTGCTTCCGCTTCGGCCAGCGCCTTGCGAGCCTTAGACAGTGTATTCCATGCCGATTTTACTGCCGCAAGCAGATCGTCATGCCCGGCAAACTCATCCAAAAGCGCACGGTGCCCTTTGGGGTTCAGCAGCCCTCGGTCGTCGTGCTGGCCGTGAAGTTCAACAAGCGTGTCCGACAACGCGCGGAGCATTTCGCCCGTCACACGCCGATCATTGACCCAACCGGTCTTGCGACCATCGGCGGTATTCACGCGGCGCAGGATCAATTCGTCCGCATCCTCGAACCCGGCTTCGGCCAGAACACCATGCGCCGGGTGGCCTTTAGGCAGATCGAAAACCGCTGTCACTTCGCCCTGCTCTGCCCCGCTGCGCACCAGTTCAGCGCGCCCGCGCCAGCCCAGCACAAACCCAAGACTGTCGAGCAGAATCGACTTGCCGGCCCCGGTTTCTCCGGTCAGCACATTGAGACCGGATTGGAACTCAAGCTCCAACCGATCAATGATCAGCATGTCCCGTATTTCAAGCGTGCGCAGCATTCTGTGCAACCGGGTGCGTTGTCAGACGCACCGCCCCCCGATCAAAGCCACTGACCCTTGACCATCTGGCGATAGATTTGCCGCAGCCAATTGTCTCCGGTCGCCTTCAGTTCAAGCCCACGGCCTGTCAGCAGTTTGAAGCTGTCTTCGTACCAATCTGTGGACTGGTAGTTGTAGCCCAGAATGGCCCCAGCTGTCTGTGCTTCATCGGTCAGGCCCAATGACAGATACGCCTCAACCAGACGGTGCAACGCTTCGGCGGTGTGAGTTGTGGTTTGGAAATCCTCGACCACGACTCGGAAGCGGTTGATCGCGGCCGCATGATGTTCGCGGCGCAGGTAATAGCGCCCGATTTCCATTTCCTTGGCAGCGAGATGGTCAAACGCCAAATCGAACTTGAGCACCGAGGACCGCGCGTATTCGCTGTCGGGGTAGCGTTCGATCACGGTGCGCAAGGCCTGCAACGCCTGGAATGTCAGACCCTGATCGCGACCCACTTCCTCGATCTGGTCGTAATAGCTGAGCGCGAGAAGATACTGCGCGTAGGCCGCATCTTCGTCGGTCGGATAAAAGTCGATATACCGCTGAGCGGCAGAGCGGCTGTTCTCGTAATCCTTGTTCTGGTGATGGGCGAAGGCCTGCATGATCACAGCACGTTTTGCCAATTCCGAATAAGGATAGAGACGTTCGACTTCGGAGAAATAGAACGCGGCATCTTCGGGATCGCTGCGATCCAGTTCGAATTCGCCCCGTTCAAAGATCTGTTCGGCGGTAAAATTCTCGATCGGCACACCACCGGGGCCGAAGCCCGGACGTTCGCCATCGCTGCACGCCGTCAGCGTCACCACCAAGAGCCCCGCTCCGATCACAGCTCTTGCGCTTCTGCCCGCTGCCATGCCCGTCACCTTCGTTAAACCGCCGTGGCTATATGTGCCACTTGCCTGTCTTTGGTCCTAGCACATTAAATCGGAAGGCAAAACGCCTTTAGGCACACAAGCGATCACGCGTCAGCGCAAGCTGGTTGTGCGGCATAATGCATGTGCTGAGGCAGCGGTCAGGCAACCGCCGGAATTTCGCGCGCCGATACGCCAGCCCCCGGCAAACGAGCCGCCAAAACTGCATCGCATTCGCGGATGCGGTAGCCGTCCGGTGTGGCGAACAGTTCGCGCAAAAGCATGTTCGTCAGGGTGTGCCCCGCTTTGTGGCCTTCGTAATGAGCCAGCATCGGCGCGCCTGCCAAAGCGAGATCGCCAAGCGCATCCAACATCTTGTGGCGTACAGCCTCGTCGAGGTGACGTAGACCACCCGGACTGAGAACGGCATCGCCATCGACAACCACGGCGTTTTCCATCGTACCGCCAAGTGCCTTGCCGACGGCGCGCATCGCATCGACATCGGACGCCCGGCAGAAAGTACGGCTGTCACTGAGTTCACGGACAAATGTGCCATTGGCAAGGTTGAGCGACTTGCTTTGTTTACCAATGGCCCGGTCGGAGAAGTCGATGTGGAAATCCATCGTCAGGCCTTCACCCGGCCCCAGGCGCGCCCAGCCCTGTGCTGTATGCACTTCAATCCTACCCAACACCTCGATCACCCTGATGGGTGCGCGCATTTGTTTGACGCCAGCAGCCAGAATGCTGCGCACGAAAGGCAGTGCACTGCCGTCAAGAACGGGGGCTTCCGGGCCATCGATCCGAACCAGAGCGTTGTGCACACCGCACCCAGCCAAAGCTGCCATGACATGTTCGATGGTTGAGACTGAGACACCTGCCTCGTTTACGATCTTGGTGCAGAGCGGCGAATGTTCGGCAAAGTCGAACAAGGCTGGAATCCGTGCATTGCCCAAACGAATATCCGCGCGCTCGAACACGATGCCATGATCAGACGGCGCCGGGCAGATCGACATGTTGACCGGACGACCGGTGTGCAGGCCGATGCCCGAAAAACGGACTGTGGAGTGAACAGTTGTCTGCAAATGATCCTCAACAAAATACGCCGGCACCCCCATGCGACGTTTCAAGATGGGTGATACTCGCTGACCTATCTGGTCTCAAATCAAAGATTGTAACGGGCTGAAACAAGCGCCCAAAAGATATCGGCGGATTCTCGCCTGAGTACGCAATATATTGTTTCTCAACAAAAAACGCCCCCGGAACCGGGAGCGTTTCGAAAGCGATTCTTCGCTTTTTTAGTTTGCCTGACGCCGCAGGAAAGCCGGGATCTCGATCCGCTCCTGATCTTCATCCGCGTCCTGAGACGGTGCGCGCGCCGGAGCGGCACCGCTGGATTGGACAGGCGGTTGCGCTGTGCGACGCACGGGAGCTTCGGCCTGCTGACCATGACCAGTCATCCGATTGATCAACGAATTGATGCCAAAACGGGGGCGTTCACTGTCTGCTGGCTCTTGCTCGACCTGCATGTTCGGGCGGGCGCCCGGTGCGGGGCGGGCACGTGATGCCGCGGCTTGCAAACGTGCCAGCGCTTCGGCGCTCGGGGTGCCAGGAGCCGGGGCACGCGGTGCAACGAACTGTTCAGGATCGGCTTCGATGCTGTCTTCGCGCGGATTGAATTCAGCCACCTGCGGACGGTAGGCAGGCATCGGCAGGCCATCGTCGTCGACGGCCTCGGTCTGCACGCGTTCGCCCTCAAACAAGGTTTCCATCTGCTCTTCAGCCGCTTCACGCTCGGCATCGAACAGCGACGGCTCGTGTGCCGTGCGGGCCGCAATCGGCTCGGGCTTGGGTTCTGCGCGCTCGGCGTGCTGGATTTCCTCGACACGTGTGGTCTGGGTCAGCGGCGTTGCGAGAGACCGGCGCGGCACCGGAACTTCGGTGTGTACATCAACGGCGTCGATGCCGGTTGCGACTACGCTGACACGCATCATGCCCTCCATGCTGTCATCCAGCGTCGAGCCAACGATGATGTTTGCGTCCTGATCCACTTCTTCGCGGATGCGGTTTGCTGCTTCGTCGAGTTCGAACAGGGTAAGGTCGTGACCACCGGTGATGTTGATGAGAACACCCTTCGCGCCACGCAGGCTGATTTCGTCCAGCAGCGGGTTCGCGATGGCCTTTTCGGCAGCCTGAATGGCGCGATCTTCGCCCTCGGCCTCGCCGGTGCCCATCATCGCCTTGCCCATTTCGTCCATCACTGCACGCACGTCAGCAAAGTCGAGGTTGATCAGACCCGGACGGACCATCAGGTCAGTCACACCCTTCACACCCTGATACAGAACGTCGTCTGCCATCGAAAACGCTTCGGTAAAGGTGGTCTTTTCGTTGGCCAAACGGAACAGGTTTTGGTTTGGAATGATGATCAGCGTATCAACGACCTTTTGCAGCGCCTCGACGCCATCCTCGGCCTGCATCATCCGCTTGTTGCCTTCGAACTGGAACGGCTTGGTCACAACACCAACAGTCAGAACACCCAACTCACGGGCCGCCTGTGCGATGATCGGTGCCGCACCTGTCCCGGTGCCGCCACCCATCCCCGCCGTGATGAAGCACATGTGCGCCCCGGCAAGGTGATCAACGATTTGCTCGATGCTTTCTTCCGCAGCCGCGGCGCCTACTGTCGCGCGGGCGCCAGCGCCCAGACCCTCGGTCACTTTGACGCCCAGCTGGATGCGGCTGGCCGAACGGCTTTGCTGCAGGGCCTGCGCATCTGTGTTGGCCACCACGAAATCGACGCCCTCAAGGGACTTGTCGATCATGTTGTTGACCGCGTTTCCGCCTGCACCGCCTACACCGAACACGGTGATGCGGGGTTTCAATTCTTCCTGTCCGGGCACCGAAAGGTTCAATGTCATTTGTTTGTCCGCCTGCTGTCTCAGCCCCATTTCGGGACGTTTTCTGCACCTGTTTCTACAATTATTACCGGGCAATCACCCAAACGTCACGTAAAAACCGTAGTTTAGCACCAAATGTGCCGCTACTTGCCACCCCCCTACGCGGGATTTTGCCGAAAGCTCAACATCTTGCGGTCACCAGTTATCGCGGAACCATTTTACTGCACGCTGCAAGGATCGTGCCGGATAGCGGTCTACGGGGATCTCAAAGTCCCACCATTCGTCCTGCGGATTGGCCGCAAATAGACACAAACCGACCGCACTGGCGAATCCCGGACCGGTTGCGGCCTGTGGCAAACCGTGTACCCGCATGGGCCGTCCAAGGCGCACTTGCTGGCCGAGGATCTTGGTTGCCAGACCGTCCAGACCAGGGATTTGGCTGGCTCCGCCAGTAAGTACGATTTGCTGGCTTGGGAGGTGTTCGAAACCGGCTGCATCCAGCCGCGCACGGACCTCTTCAAGGATTTCTTCGACGCGCGGACGCATAATGCCGATCAGTTCGGCACGGCTGACGGACCGACGGTCATGATGCCAGTCGCCCGTGTCGCCACCGATTTCGATCATGTCACGGTCGTCCATCCCGGTTGCCACGACACCGCCATGAAAGGTCTTGATCCGTTCGGCCACGGCCATCGGAACCTGCAATCCCATCGAAATATCGCTGGTCACATGATCACCGCCCATACGCACGGCGTCCGCGTAAATCATGTGCTTTTTCATGAAGATAGACAGGCCAGTTGATCCACCACCCATGTCGATACAGGCGGCGCCAAGCTCTTGTTCATCCTCGACCAGTGCCGACACGCCCGAAACATAGCCAGAGCTTGCGATACCCGCCAATTCGAGGTCACAGCGCTTCATGCAATGCGCGAGGTTCTGGATCGCCAAGGCATCAACCGTGAGCATATGCATGTCGACAGCCAATTCCTGCCCGATCTGGCCCCGTGGATCGATCAAGCCGCTGCGATGATCGAGGGCAAAGTTCACCGGCTGCGCATGCAGAACCTCGCGTCCATGACCGAACTCGGGGACATCACAGGCCGACAGCACACGCGCGACATCTTGTTCATCCACCGTGGTGCCTGCGACATCGACCCGCCCGGCAAGCCCATAGCTGCGCGGATCAGCACCGGCGAAACAGGCGATCACATGATCAACGCGAATCTGCGCCATCTTCTGCGCCGCCTGCACCGCGGTGCGGATGGCGCGTTCGGTTTCACCCATCGAATCGATTTCGCCAAAGCGCACACCGCGAGACCGCGTCGTCGCAGCGCCGATCACCCGAAAGCCGGATTGACCAGCCAACGATCCGATGCTGTCGGTTTCGATGACGCGGTCCGTTCCATCGAACCGCAACACAAGACACGCGATCTTGGAGCTGCCGATGTCGAGAATGGCAATCACCCCTCTCTGCATCGCCGCCTTGCGCATGTTGCGCATCGCCCGCTGTGACTCGTAAAGCTCGATCATTCTTACTATTCCCCTGCCTCGATCGCCCGGATGCGGATGAGTTCCTGCACCGCTCCGTCTGTCATTCTAAGTGTTGGCAGGTTCGGCAGTCGCAGATCGACTGCGACGAGGTCCCGTTCCAGCATGTCGACCGCCTGATCCATGGCGATCACCCGTTCCAGCGCCTGTACCGCTTCGATTTCCGGCAAAAGGATGCGCTGCTCGCGGTCAAGCACCACGTCCCACCGCCGCTCCCCCATCCGCACAAGTCCCCGCAAACGCGCGGAAAGCGGCTCTGCGGCCGCCACGAGGTCCAGTGCTTCGATGACGTTCTTGTCTGCACCATCGCCAACGATCAACGGCAACTCGGGCCAATCAGCCCTTACGAAAGCGGGGCCGACCAACACACCCTCGACATCCAAAAGCTGCAAGCCCTGCTCGTTTCGCCACAGCACCACTGGGATTCGTTCAACCACGTCGACTTGCAGTACATTGCCCTGACGCACGTAAAGTCGGGCGGATTTGACCGGATCGAGCGACACCACAACTTCACGCATCGCTTCAAGATCGAGGTCGAAGGAACTGATCGGAAAGTCCAAAGGCAACATCTGTCGGATGCCATCCGAGACAATCTCGCTCGCACCATCCACCACCATCATGTTGACCATGAACTCCGGGCGGCTTTCCACTTGCGAACGCAAGTCGGCATAGGTGTCGATGATCTTCATCCGGTTGTCATCGACCGACAGCCACCAGCTTGCGATTCCGAAGGTCAAAAGACAGGGCAGCCCGAACCGTAACACCAGCCGGAACAGCGGCGTCAGCATCAGCCGTTCCATGCGGTACTTCAGGCGCGACGGCGCCGGATCGGGGCGCGCGGTCATCTGTGACATGATGCGTCCTCAACGATCCAACGGCACAATGCACCGAAACTCATACCCGTATGCGCCGCCTGTTCCGGTGTCAGCGATGTCGGTGTCATGCCGGGCTGTGTGTTGGTCTCAAGCAGGATCAAACCAGCCAGCCCTTTGCTTTCGTCCCAGCGGAAATCCGTGCGGCTGACACCTTTGCACCCCAGCGCGTTGTGCGCGCGAACGGCATAATCGAGGCACGCCGCCGTGATCTCGTCTGGAACAGCGGCAGGCAGCACATGGCGCGACCCGCCGGGTTTGTACTTGGCGTCGTAGTCATACCAGCCGTCGGTCAGAATGTCGGTCACGCACAGCGCCCGATCCCCGACCACGGTCGTCGTCAATTCGCGGCCCGGCGCAAAGGCTTCGACCATCACAGTCTCGGGCATGTCGTCCGACAGTTGCGGCGGATCGTTCACGCCTTCGCTGACAAGATACACCCCGACGGATGACCCCTCGTTGAAGGGTTTGACCACGTAAGGCGGCGCCATCACGTGGCGCTCGTTCACCTCATCCCGCGCGGCAAGAACGCTGTCCACCACTGGCAAACCATGGCGGCGATAGACATCCTTGGTCCGCTCTTTGTCCATGGCCAAAGCCGAGGCGAGGACTCCGGAATGTGTGTAAGGAATGCCCAACCATTCAAGCAGGCCTTGCACACAGCCGTCTTCGCCCCAACGACCGTGAAGCGCGTTGAAACAGACATCTGGAGAAAGGCTGGTCAATACGGATGCGAGATCACGGCCCGCATCGACCTCGTGAACCTCGAATCCTTCGTCCCGCAAAGCGGCGGCGCATTCACGCCCTGTCGATAAGGACACCTCGCGTTCGGCCGAGGGGCCACCCATCAATACTGCCACTTTCGGGTTTGCCCTGCTCGACATACCCAAAACCGCCTCAAATCATGGGGGTTTGCCCCCATTTCTGCCTGGGGCTGTACCCCTTTTTATGTTGTGCAACCTGCCCGGCGCACCGCCTTCACCTGCAAGGGTTTATCCCTCGTCCGGTCACGTCCTGTCAGCCACCGGCTCACCAACGCGTTTGATTTCCCATTCTAACTCTATTCCAGAGTGCAAGAAAACCTTTTTTTGCACCTCTTCGCCCAATCCTTCAAGGTCCGCCGCCGTGGCACCACCGGTGTTGACCAGAAAGTTCGAATGCTTGGGCGACATCTGGGCCCCACCCCGCGTAGCCCCCCGCATCCCAGCATCGTCAATCACCTTCCACGCCTTCAGGTCATGCACATCGTCGGCTTTGCCAGTCGAAGAAAACCCTGCCGGATTGCGAAACGTGCTGCCTGCGGTGCGATCCTTTGTGGGCTGGGTTGCATCGCGTTTGGCCAGTTGGTCTTCCATCCGCTCATGCAGCGCTGCGGGATCGCCGAGTTGGCCCTCGAACACTGCTTCGATCACAACCGCACCTTCGGGTAAAACGCTTGATCGATAGGACAAATGCAGGTCCGAGGCCGGAAACGTCACCATGTCGCCGGTGCGCAAAACCGCACGCACCTCGACCAGATGATCGGCGACATATGACCCATAACAGCCCGCGTTCATACACACAGCGCCCCCGATGGCACCGGGGATGGTGCGCAGGAAAGTCAGATCCACCCCTGCATCAGCGGCCTTGCGCGCCACATGGGCATCAAGCGCAGCCGCACCTGCTGTCACGCGTGTTTCGTCGATGGAAATGCCGGTGAATCCGCGCCCCAAGCGGATCACCACCGCCCGCAAACCGCCGTCGCGGACGATCAGGTTCGATCCGACGCCCATGGGAAAGACATGCACGTCTTTGGAAAGGTCACGGAGGAAATCGGAGAGATCATCCGCATCCATAGGTTGGAACAGCCAGTCTGCCGGCCCGCCCACGCGCAGCCAAGTCAGGTCGGACAAAACTTTGTTGGGGGTCAATGTACCCCGAACGTCAGGAAGAGTGCTCATGCTCCGCGTTTTGCCCAAAGGGGTGCGGCACGTAAAGCCTCATTCCGCGCGGCGCGACACCGCCCGCAGAAGCCACGCGATAAAGTAGCGCAAAGGCCAACGGAACACGCTCAGCATGGCCAAGGTAAAGACCAGACCCCAGATGACCCCGTCAGACAGATAGACCCAGACAAGGATCGGGGCCCCCAAAGCCATCAGCCCATAAGCCCGACGCCAATGATTGTCGCGCGACGGAAGTGCGGCAAGGATCGCCGCGAGGATGATCCAGCAGCAGGCTGCACTAAGGGAATAGCTCATCATAGGGGGTGCTCCTCCTTGGGCCTTGTCAGGCGTGTCCAGAAATATCGTAACGGATTGCGGTACATCGACGCGAAGGCCAGCAGCGCCGCAAAGGCCGCCCAAAAACCGATGGCCCGTGCGATCAGAACGATCAGAATAGGTGCTGCGAGCAACAACAGCACGCCCGGCACATATTGCGACCGCAGAGGCAGCATCGCGACCATGACAGACGCAAAAACCCAACCAAGGGAAAGCCACAGCACCATGCCGTCAATGATCCGTCCAGTGTTCCATTTTGGTTCGGTACACACGGTTTCGGGCCAAATCACGACCCGAAAACGGTGAAGCCAAGGAATTTACATGTGGGACAGGCCGGTTGAGGTCGACTGACACCATAGATTCGTTGATGCATGCACCCCGCTCTTTAGCGCACAGGTGTCGCCAGAACCCAACCTGCCGCCTCTTCGGCCGCCGCCAGCGCGCCTTCCAGATAGCCACCCATCTCGGGAGCCAGCTCGCTTGACGCGAAAAGAATGCGGCTGTCCCGCGTCGGCACCAGAGCCGCAGGCCGTCCATAGGCCGGATGGTGGGACAATGGTGTCTGGTCGGCCGCCACCGCCGTCAACGCCTCTTCAGCCCAATCGGTGTAGAACACCTCCACCGGGGACGCAGCATCCGGCCCGAACAGCCGCCCCAATTGCGCCACGGCCGCGGCGATCACCGCCTCCCGTTGGCCTGCACGCGCCCCGGCGGGCACACCCAGAAAACCGAACAGCGCCCCGCCGGTATCGGCGCTGGCATCGTGGATTTCCGCCAATGGGCCAAGCTGGCTCGACGCATCGCCCGAAAGCCCGTCGTGCCGCCAAAACGGGGTGTCATATACGGCGACAAATTTGGCATGTCCCGCCATCCAGGTCGGAATATTGTGCAAGGCAGACTGCACCGGCGTCGGCAAGTCTGGCGTGATGTGCAACCCCGCCGCAACCCGTGGCGGCACAGCCAGCACGATCTGATCAAAGACCTGTTGATTGCCATCGTCGAATCCCAGAACGCCGTCCGCGGAAACCGACCGCACTTCGCGGCCTGTCTCGACACAACTCTCTGGCAACTGCGCGGCCAAAGCGCGGACAATGGCACCCATGCCACCCCGCACCCGCAATGAGCCCTGCATCGAGGCAAAGCCGCGATCCCGGATCACCGCGCCTTGGGCGGTTTCAAAAAGCTGTGCGCCATCGGCGAATTGCGGAAAGACCTCCAACCCCAAATCCTGCACCATCGACGCCATCCGCGGCTGCCCCGGCCAGAACCAAGACGGACCAAGATCGAACCACTGCGTCCCGATGCGGACCGTCGAGATCCGTCCGCCCAACCGATCGCGCCCTTCGAACAGGCGAACCGCACGCCCTGCAGCGTGCACCCTATGTGCAAGCGCCAGCCCGGTGAGCCCACCGCCAACAATCGCCACTGTCCCCGCCAAAGTCAGACCATCGGCGCTTGGGCAAAGGGCAAATGGCCGGTCTTCATCCAAAGCCGTGCGCCTTTTGGCCCTGCCGTCGCACGCAAAGGCGCACCGTCCGGCAGGCGCAGCCAAGACCATCTCACAAGATCGTCCGCGCCCTCATGCACCCTGCCGTCCAGCACAAGAACTTCGATGCCACCGGCCGTGTCCTCGGTCAACACGGCGCCCGGTTCAAGCACGTGGTATGACACAACCTCACGCTCATCGCGGTGCAGCTCGGCCCGCGCGATACCATCCTGAACCGCTCCAAGCTGCGCGTCCATGTCCATCCGAAACTGGGTGCGATCCTCCAGATCGAATTGCCAGAGCTTGACGAAGATGGTGCACCCCTCTGCCGCGCCGGGCGTGTGCGAGGTCGTCGGCGGATTGCGCACATAGGTGCCCGCCGGGTAGTCGCCATGCTCGTCCTGAAACACACCCTCTAGCACCAAAAACTCTTCGCCGCCGGTGTGCGTATGGGCCGAAAACGCGCTGCCCGGAGCGTAGCGGACAATCGACGTCGCCCGTGCAACCTCGTCACCGATCCGGTCGAGCATGCGCCGATCCACCCCCGGCATGGGCGATGCGATCCAAGGCGCGTTCCTAGCGTGAACCACCACCCGTTTGGCGAAATCCGCATTCAGATCCATCGTGTCGCTCCTAAAGCAAAAAGATCACGCCGAGTGGTAGCCACATCCAGCGCGCAAGGAAACCCAACGCCCCCATCCAGGCTGGTTCGACAAACACCTCTTGGTCACGCCGCAGGACTAAGGGGTAGCGCACCGGTTTTCGGTCAACCGAAAACGAGGATGCGTCGACGCATCCTCCCCCCGACCCACATCTATCTTGCCAACCGCTCCGGCAGGCCGTTGGCCCAGGTCGAAATCGTACCTGCCCCAAGACAGACCACCATATCCCCCGGACGCGCCTGTTCGCGGACCAGCCGTTCCAGATCGTCCTCGTTCAGGATGGCGCGGGCGTGCCGGTGACCATGGCGGATCAAACCGGCCACCAGATCATCGCGTGACGCGCCTTCGATGGGGTCTTCTCCCGCCGAAAAGACCTCGGCAATCGCCACCACATCCGCCTCGTTGAAACAGGCGCAAAAATCCTCAAAGAGGCTCGACAAGCGGGTGTAGCGGTGCGGCTGGTGCACCGCAATGACCCGGCCTTCTGAGGCCTGCCGCGCCGCTTTCAAAACAGCGGCAATCTCGACCGGGTGGTGGCCGTAATCGTCAATGATGGTTACGCCGTTCCATTCGCCCACCTTTGTAAAGCGACGGTTCACACCGCCAAAGGCCGCGAGCGCCTGCCGGATTTCGTCTTTCTTCATGCCCAGATGCCGCGCCACGGCAACTGCGGACAGGGCGTTCGACACGTTGTGATCGCCGGGCATCGGCAAAGTGCAGCCGTCGATGCTGTCATCTTCGGCCTGAAGCGCGATGTCGAAATGCGCCACGCCTTTTTCATATCGCAGGTTCACCGCCCGCACATCCGCCTGCGCGTTGAAGCCATAGGTCACGACACGCCGATCGGTGACCTTGCCCACAAGACGCTGCACCTCTTCATGATCGGTGCAGCACACGGCGATGCCGTAGAACGGGATGTTCGACACGAAGTCCTGAAACCCCTGCCGCAGTCGGTCGAAATCACCCCAATGTTCCATGTGTTCGGGGTCGATATTGGTGACGATCCCGATGGTTGCAGGCAGACGGTTGAACGATCCGTCACTCTCGTCGGCCTCGACCACCATCCATTCTCCCTGCCCCATCCGCGCGTTGGAGCCGTAGGCGTGGATAACGCCGCCATTGATCACAGTCGGATCGAACCCCCCGGCCACCATCAACTCGGCCATCATCGTGGTTGTGGTTGTCTTGCCATGCGTACCGGCAATCGCGATGTTCGACTTGAGCCGCATCAATTCGGCCAACATATCGGCACGGCGCACCACAGGAAGCCCGCGTAGACGCGCTTCGTCCAGTTCAGGATTGCCCGGCTTGATCGCGGTAGAGACAACCACCACTTCGGCCCCATCAAGGTTCTCGGCCCGCTGGCCCTCGAAGATGCGCGCGCCCAGATCGGCCAGACGGTTGGTGATCTTGGAGGCCTTCAGATCCGACCCCTGCACCGTGTAGCCCAAGTTCACCAAGACTTCGGCAATGCCCGACATGCCGATACCGCCGATGCCGACGAAATGGATGGCCCCGATATCGACGGGCAATTTGGTGGCGGCGTTCATTCGGTCTGTCCTTCTGGGGTCTGTGGTGTTTGGCCTGCCAACATCTCGACCAGCGCGGCAAGGTCTTGCGCGGCATCCGGTTTAGCCTGCGACAGTGCGGCTTGTGACATGTGCAACGCCGCTTGGGGGTTTTGCAAAACCGCGACGATCTGTTTGGCCAGACTGTCGACGTTCAGCTTGCTTTCGGGAATGCGGATCGCTGCACCGGCCTCGACCAATCCGCGCGCATTGGCGCTCTGATGATCGCCGGTGGCCGCGGCATACGGCACGAGGATCGACGGCCTCCCGATCACCGAAATGTCAGCGACACTCGACGCACCCGAGCGCGAGATCACAAGCTGTGCTTCAGTCATCCGTTTTGGCACATCGGTGAAAAAAGGCTGCACATCGGCGTTGACGCCTTGTTCGGCATAGTAGCTCGCGACGCGCTCTGCATCCTCATCCCGCGCCTGATGGCTGACGCGCAGGTGTTGCAGGGTCTCAAGCGGCAACGACGCAATCGCGGGCGGCACCACGTCCGACAGAATGCGCGCGCCCTGACTGCCGCCGATTACGAGGATCGACATCGGATAATCGCCGGGCGTGATATAGGCCGCCCCCGCACGGTCTTTCACGGCAAGCCGCACGGGATTGCCCACATGCACACCTTCAACACCTTCAGGCAGCGTCGTCGGCCATGTTCCACAAGCGACCCGGTCCACACGCTTGGCGAAGAGCGCGTTCACCCGACCCAGCACCCCGTTCTGTTCGTGGATCATCCTAGGCCGCCGCAGCACCCATGCGGCACCCAACGCAGGGATGGACGGATAACCGCCGAACCCGACCACCACGTCAGGCCGGTCGCGCAACATCCGCCACGACATCGAGAGCACGCCACCCAGCACGCGCAGGGGAACCAGCGCCTTCGCGACGATTCCACCCCGCGCAAAGGTCGCGCTGGCCACCTGTTCGATCTCGGTCGAATGTGGAAAACCGCCCGTGTACCGCGCGCCGCGCGCGTCGGTCGACAGCTTCACACGCCAGCCCCGGCGCAGCATGACCTCTGCCAGCGCCTGTGCCGGAAACATGTGACCGCCGGTCCCTCCGGCTGCAATGACAAGATAAGGTTTGCGCATAAGTCCCCCGCCCAAGGATTGAAGGACAGAGACCTGCCAAAGAGGCGTTTGTCAACAAACCAAGGGGCGATTCACCCCATATACGGGGATTATCGCAGCCGTCCTCGCAAGATATCGCCGATTTCGCCCTGTGGCCTGCTGCGTGTGAAGGCCAAAAGCATGCCAACGGCAATGCCCCCCGCAATCAGGGACGACCCGCCATAGCTCACGAATGGCAAGGTCATACCTTTGGCCGGCAAAAGCCGCACCGCGACCCCCATGTTGATCATGGCCTGCACACCGAACATGCAGGCAAGCCCTGTGCCCGCCAGCCGGATAAACGGATCACGTTCGCGCATCAGCCGCAGCAGCGACCGCACCACGATGGTCGCGTAAAGCGCAATGATGATGAGGACAAGAACAAGCCCGTATTCTTCGGCGGCAACGGCGATGATGAAATCCGTATGGGCATCCGGCAGCGACCACTTCACCTGCCCCTCGCCCACACCAACACCCAGAAACCCGCCTTCGCGGATCGCGTTGGTGGCGTAACCCAGCTGCGTGGTCGGATCGACCTCGGGACTAAGAAAGCCGTCGATGCGACGGGCAAAGTGCTCGGAATTCTGGTAGGCGACAGTGCCGCCCAGCACCACAAATCCGGCAAGGATCATCAGCAACAACATCGGCGCACCGGCCACGAAATACATCACGCCCCAACCGAACAGCACCAGACAGGCCTGACCGAAGTCAGGTTGCAGCGCCAGCATGAGAACAATGCTGATGGTGATGGCAAAAGACAGCGTCTTGCCCGGCGGGCCGCCCAGATCCTGACTGGCGGCAAGAAACCACGCGGTCACGATCACGAAGGTGGGCTTGAGGAATTCTGACGGTTGCAACGACGCAAAGCCCAGCGAATACCAGCGCACCGCGCCCTTGCCGAAATCGGTTCCGAAGAAGGGCAGTAAAGCCAAAGCGATAAAGGCCGCGGCAAACCCCAAAACAGCCAATCGGCGCACGACGATGGGGCCAAGCATCGAGACAAAGATCATCACTCCCAGCGCCAGCCCACCGAATACAGCCTGCCGCTGGACATAGTGGAACGGCGCGAAGCCGTTGCGCTCTGCCAAGGGCGGAGACGCCGCCAGCCCCAGCAAGATGCCGATGCCGAACAGGATCAGAATGCAGGACAATGACCATTTGTCGACCGTGCGCCACCACTTCGGCAACACAGGTTCCCCCGCGCGGCTTGGGACCGTGCCATAGACCATCTCTGTCATGGTTTCACCGCTATTTCTGCCTCGAACGCCCGTGTTTTCCCGAGCCTTTGGGACACTCTAACCGATATGATTCCCTCGATCCAGAGGAATGATTCGCGCAACCGGACTTGAATAAGGACCAATTCCGTGATGGGTGCGCGTCATGCAGGTGGACACTCTCATTCTTGGCGCTGGCGCGGCTGGCATGATGTGCGCGGCACATGCGGGATCGTCGACGCTGATCATCGACCATGCCAAGGCAGCGGGCGAGAAGATCCGCATCTCGGGCGGTGGGCGCTGCAATTTCACCAACATGTACACCGATCCGGCTCGGTTTCTGGGGCAGAACCCGCATTTCCACAAATCCGCGCTCAGCCGGTACACCCAGTGGGATTTCCTTGACCTCGTGAGCCGTCACAAGATCGCGTGGCACGAAAAGACGCTCGGGCAGTTGTTCTGCGACGACAAGGCGACCCAGATCATCGAGATGCTGCGTGCCGAGATGGCGCAGGCCGGGGCCGAACTTTGGCTGCAAACCTCGCTTGTGGACCTGAGCCATGACGGATCGCGTTTCAGCGCGCAGATCGAACGCGAGGGCAAACGCCACAGCGTCACTTCGCGCAATCTTGTGCTGGCCACAGGCGGCAAATCGATCCCCAAGATGGGCGCAACGGGTCTGGCCTATGACATTGCACGTCAGTTCGGCCATACCATCACCGACACCCGCCCTGCCCTTGTTCCGCTGACCTTCTCGGATCAACGCTTCGCAGCCATTTCCGGCGTGTCGACCCCGGTGATTGCGCAGGCCAACGGCACGGCGTTTGAGGAAGCGCTGCTTTTTACTCACCGCGGCCTCAGTGGACCCGCGGTGCTGCAGATCTCAAGCTATTGGGCCGAAGGGGATGCGATCCGCGTGAACCTGCTGCCACATCATGATCTGGTGACCACGCTCAAGTCAGCCCGTCAGAACCAAGGCAAACGCAATGTGACCACCACCTTGGCCGAGGTGCTGCCCGAGCGCTTGGTGACCCATCTTGCCGCCGACATGCCCTTGGGCGGAAATGTCGGTGACCTGTCGGACAAGCGTATCGACGAGATCACAGGCACCCTGCGTGACTGGGCGCTGACCCCCACGGGCAGCGAAGGCTATCGCACCGCCGAAGTGACATTGGGCGGGATCAGCACGGACCGGATCGACAGTAAGACGATGATGTCGCGCGATGTGCCGGGGCTTTATATGATTGGCGAAGCAGTGGATGTAACCGGCTGGTTGGGCGGCTATAATTTCCAGTGGGCGTGGAGTTCCAGCGTTGCAGCGGGACTGGCGGTTACAAAACAGACTTGAAGTTTTACAAGACTTTTACAATTTGAGGGGATGCCAGCCAATCCTGCGATCCCTTCCTCTCCCCTAGCCATTCTGCGCGGACCATTCCGTGATGTTGCGAACTATCTGTCTGGTGGTGGGAATTTTCCGCGCGCGCAGGAACGGATCTGGATCAACCCATCACAACTGACCCGCATCTACACGCGCAACCCGGCAGAGACACCGGATTACAAACGGCGACATTCGGGCATGGTTCTGGCAGGAGATTGGGACCAATGCACAGAACCTCTGGATCAATCGTGGAAAATTGCAGCCTGCCTTGCGCATTTCAGGGATGGTGTGCCGTGGCTCGAAACGGGCGTCTACGACCGAATGCAAGAAATGATCGACACGCGCGGCCCGTTTGACAGTTGCGCAAGCATGGCTGACATTGTCGCGCGTTACGAAAAAAATAGACGCGCTTTATTTTGAAATTCGCGAAAATGGCTTTCGTGACGAAACCGTTCACCGGTTTGGCACTCCGCGTTTGCCAGAAGGTGTGTATGTCCATCTTGATCGCCACGGCCAGCCGATATTCGGGGCCATAGGCAACCACCGCCTCGGTATTGCGCGTGCCTTGGGTCTGACGCGCATTCCGGCGCAGCTGGGTGTGGTGCATCCCGGCGCGGTCGAAACAAACGCCTTGGCCAAGTGGCGCAGCGCCAAGGCATGAAAGATGTAAAACGGGCGATATCTGCCGGTGTTCCGGGCAAAGTGGTGCGCGATGTGGTCAACCGCTGGCGGTTTGGCCCTGATGCGCCGCAAAGCGACGAACTGATCTGGATTCGCCCCCTTCATGTGACCGACTTTTATCGCGCCGACCCCGCCAATGGCGCACCTCGGTTTCGGCGTCGGCACTCGGGTATGGTGGCCAGTGGTGACTGGGACATGTCCCGCAAACCGTTGACCAGCCAGATCAAGCTAGACAGCATCCGCGATCATTTCGAACGCGGTGTGCCGTGGCATCAAACCGATATCTTTTCCTGGATGCTCAAGCGACTCGACAAAGAAGGCGTCGTTGACGGATTTTCGAGCCGCGAAGAATTGATCGCGCGCTATGAAGGGCTCGACCGGATTTACGATGAGGCAAAGCGCACCGGAGCGCTTCGGCCCCATGGCAGCGTGAACCAGACGCGCCGCGAACATGGCGGTATTCTTGTGCACACCGCCCGCGACGGCACGCCATTGCGCGATGGCGGCGGCATGCACCGCTTTGCGATTGCCTATATTCTTGGGCTCGAGAAGATCCCGGCACAATTGGGCGTGATCCACGCCGACGCGGTACATGCAGGGCTGATGCAAGACCTGCGCACACCGCCCGGCGGAATTGCTACCACGGCTTAGCCTATCAAAGCCTGCACCCGCGCGGCAAAATCCTCACCGCGTTTTTCGAAGCTGTCATACTGGTCAAAGCTTGCCGCGGCAGGGGCCAACAACACGATGTCCCCCGGTTCGGCTTCAGCCGCAGCGCGGGCAACGGCCACCTCCATCGTGCCACAGGCCTCTGTTTCGACCCCGGTCAACTGCACCGCAAATCCATCCGCCTCGCGCCCGATGACATAGGCTTTACGAACATGCTCAAAACCGGGAGCCAAACCATCAAGGCCGCCCTCTTTTTGCAGCCCGCCGCAAATCCAGCGAATATTCTGAAACGCCTGCAACGCCTTAAGCGCGGAATCCACGTTCGTGGCCTTGCTGTCATTGACGAAGGTCACGCCGTTTTTCTCGCCGATGATCTGGCTGCGATGTGGTAGTCCGCCAAAGGACTTCATCGCGGCTTCGATCTGACGCGGCGCGAGGCCCAGCGCGCGGGTCGCGGCATAGGCCGCACAAGCGTTCTGATGGTTGTGCGCACCCGGCAGTCCCTTGATCTCGCGCAGGTCGATCGAGCCCACCTGTTTGCCCTTGCGCCATTCGGTCAGGAACCCCTTGCGCGCATAGACGTGCCAACCCGGTCCGGTCAGCTTTTGACCCGACGAGATACGGATCACCCGATCATCCCCCGGCCCTTCGGCCAGCTGGTTGGCGATGTACAGCCCTTCGTTTTCGTCCACGCCAATCACCGCGCGGTCCGGCCCGCCTTCGGCAAACAGCCTGCGTTTGGCGGCGAAATAACCGCCCAGTCCGGCATGCCGGTCAAGATGATCCGGCGACAGATTGGTGAACACAGCCACGTCCGGCGTCAGCGCGCGCGCGAGATCGGTCTGGTAGCTGGACAGTTCCAGCACAACCACATCGCCATCCCCCGGCGGATCAATGTCCAGCACGCCGCGCCCGATATTGCCCGCCAACTGGCTGGTGCGCCCCGCCTCTTCCAGAACGTGATGGATCAGAGCCGAGGTGGTAGATTTGCCGTTCGATCCGGTCACCGCGATCACGCGCGGGGCGGTGTCGAACTCGTCCCATTCACCTGTCGCCAAGGACCGGAAGAACAGCCCGATATCGTTGTCCACCGGCACACCTGCCGCCCAAGCCTTGGCGATCACAGGGTTCGGTGTCGGGTACAGATGGGGAATGCCGGGGCTGACGATCAGGCAGGCAATGGAATCAAAGGCGCCGTCGCGGGTGAGTTCGCGGATCTCGAACCCTTCGGCCTCGGCGGCCTCGCGGGCTTTGGGGTTGTCATCCCAGCAAACCGCCGTGGCCCCACCTTCGCGCAAGGCACGCGCCGCCGACAGGCCGGACCGGCCCAAACCCAACACGGCCACCTGATGGCCTTCAAAGCCCTGAACGGGGATCATTGCGCACCTCTGCTGCTGTCTTGGCACAACCGCTATCGCATCTGTGCGTGACGGGAAAGATCAGCCGTTCAGCTTGCGCAGACGTGCCGTCACCGACAGCCCATGCGCCTCGAGCGATTCCGACCGCGCCAGCGTTTCTGCCGCCGGACCAATCGCCCGCAATGCTTCGGGTGACATTTTCGCCAAGGTTGTCCGCTTGAGGAAATCCAGCACCGACAGGCCCGAGGAGAACCGTGCCGACCGTGCTGTCGGCAGAACGTGGTTCGGGCCACCGACATAATCGCCGATGGCTTCAGGCGTCCATTGTCCAAGGAAGATCGCGCCTGCGTGAGTGATCTTGGCAGACAAAGCGTCAGGATCATCAACGCAAAGCTCAAGATGCTCTGGCGCAATCCGATCACAAAGCTCCGCCGCCTCGTCCAGATCGCGCACGGTGATCACTGCGCCAAAGTCGCGCCAGCTTGCCCCAGCAATCGCGCGGCGCTCAAGCGTTTCAAGGCGCTTTTCGACAGCGTTCGCCACGGCCTGACCAAAGGCGGCATCGGTTGTGATCAACAGCGATTGCGCGGATTCGTCATGTTCGGCCTGAGACATCAGGTCCAAAGCGATCCAGTCCGGGTCATTCTCGCCATCCGCAATGACCAAAATCTCGGACGGCCCCGCGATCATGTCGATACCCACCTTGCCAAACACCCGCCGTTTCGCTGCAGCGACAAAGGCGTTGCCCGGCCCAGTTATCTTGTCCACTGGCGCAATGCTTTCGGTTCCATAGGCGAGCGCCGCAACCGCCTGCGCGCCGCCTATGCGGTAAACTTCGTCCACCCCGGCAATGCGGCAGGCCATCATCACCAACGGGTTGATGATCCCATCGGGCGTCGGCACCGTAACAGCAAGCCGTCCAACGCCCGCCACCTTGGCCGGAACCGCGTTCATCAGGACCGAGGACGGGTAACTGGCCAGACCGCCGGGCACATAGAGCCCAGCCGCCGACACAGGCGTCCAGCGCCAGCCCAAAGTGGCCCCCTGTTCGTCGGTCCACATCTCGTCGTTGGGGATTTGCCGCGTGTGATAAGCGCGAATACGTTCCGCCGCCGTTTCCAGCGCCGCGCGCTCGGCTTCCGGCACCTTGGCGATCTCGGCATCAATTTCGGCCTCGGACACGCGCATTTGAGTGGCGGTCAGATCCAACCGATCGAACTTGGCCGTCAATTCCAGCACCGCCGCATCGCCACGCTTGCGCACATCGGCAATGATGCCCGCCACGATGTCGTCCACATCCGGGCTATCCTCGCGCTTGGCATTGAGGATCGCGGTAAAGCGCGAGTCGAAATCGGCATCTAGCGTAGACAGAAATTGCGGCATTGCGCCCTCCGGATCAGCAGTTGCCGGGTACTTAGACCGCGCGGCACCAACCCTCAAGCGTCGCGCGTCAGGTCTGCACCATCCAAAGCCTTGATCATGAGGAAATCGTCGCGCCCTGCCCCGTCGATAAGGACCGACCGGGGACGCCTGCCGAAGACGTGAAAGCCCAGCGCGTGATAGAGCTTTTGCGCGCCCTGGTTTTCGACATCGACAACCAATTCGGCCTGCTGCACACCTGCGTCAATCAAGTGCTGCAACACCGCCTCCATCAAAGCGCGACCATAGCCCTGCCCTTGCGCGTCTGGATGCACGTAAAGCGGTCCGATATCAGCCATGTGCCACATCCGTTTAGGCCCGCCGCGCCGTGCAGAGACAAATCCAACCAGCCGCTTGGCGTCATTGAACACACCCAGCGTGAGATTGACTTCAAGCCCGCGCTCCACGTCCTTGTTGGGAAAGGCGCGCACTTCTTCGGCGCTGAACAAAAATGCGGTCGGCACGCGCATCAGGCCATCGGCCCACAGTGCGCGAAAGGCGGTCAGGTCCTTCGGCGTCAACCGCCGGACCGTCATGCGGGATGGTCCGGTACCTTGCCAGACACGGCAGCGTAGGGCTTCGTCACGTCGCGCAGGGCCACTTCGAGGTCTTCGACCTGCAAACGGATCGCGCCATCGCCCGCAAGCATCAGCAGAACAGCACCGCCGCCAGTTGCGTCTTCTTCGTATGTCACGGACAGGAAAGATAGGATTGTGTCCGCATCGCCCGGTGTCACACCCTGACTGGCGACTCGCACCACGTTTTCGACGGCCAACACAGATTGCACCCGTTCCGGTTTGCGGTCTCTACGCTGGGCGACGGGGATATCCTCCCAGCGGAACCGGTTGAGCAGGATGCCAAAGCGCTGCTTGCTGCGCTGCCACTGCATTTCGCTGGCCGGAAAGACCGCATCCTGACAGAGCGCCGAGAGCACCTGCAAATCCTCGTCGTCCATCGCAACCAGCCGCAGCGGCTTGGCTGCGCCGTCTTCGAATGTGGCGTCTGCGGTCACTGTTCTTTCACCCGTTCGATCTTGGCCCCCACACTTTCCAGCTTGCGGACAACATGTTCGTATCCCCGATCGAGGTGATACACACGGCTGACAATGGTCTCGCCTTCAGCGGCCAGACCGGCAAGGATCAACGACACGGATGCCCGCAAATCGGTTGCCATTACAGGCGCACCGCGCAACCGGTCGACCCCTTGAACAGTCGCCGTTCCACCATGAACGTCGATCTTGGCGCCCATGCGGATCAGTTCCGGCGCGTGCATGAAACGATTCTCGAATATCTTTTCTTCCAGAACGCTGGTGCCCTCTGCCGTACAAAGCAGCGCCATCATCTGCGCCTGCAAGTCGGTCGGGAAACCGGGGAACGGTTCGGTTGTAACATCCACCGCTGACACCCGCCCGTTCTTACGGGCGACCTTCAGTCCGGTCGGCGTTTCCTCAACCGAAATACCCGCGGCATCCAGCTTTTCACAGAACGCAGCCAGCAGTTCTATCTTGCCACCAAGGCATTCCACCTCGCCACCACAGATGGCCGGGGCCAGCATATAGGTGCCCAGTTCGATCCGGTCGGTGACCACCCGGTGGGTTGCACCGCCCAGACGATCGACACCCTGAATGGTGATCTCGGACGTGCCTTCGCCGTCAATCTGCGCGCCCATCTTGCGCAAGCATTGCGCCAAATCGACGATTTCCGGTTCCCGCGCGGCGTTCCTCAGAACAGACGTCCCCTTGGCCAGCGTCGCCGCCATGAGCGCGTTTTCGGTGGCGCCAACCGACACAAAAGGAAACTCGACAATACCGCCTTTCAAACCGCCAGCAGGTGCTTTCGCATGCACATAGCCATCGCGCAGGTCCAGCTCTGCGCCCATCGCCTCGAACGCCTTGAGGTGCAGATCGACCGGGCGCGCGCCGATGGCACATCCACCGGGCAGCGACACTTCGGCATGCCCAAACCGCGCCAGGAGTGGCCCCAGCACCAGAATCGATGCCCGCATTTTGCGCACGATGTCATAGTCAGCCCGTGTGGAGGTCAGATCATGGCTCGACATCGCAAGCACCTGTCCGTCCTGCAACGCCTGAACTTCGGCTCCAAGCGACTGCAAAAGCGTCGTCATCGTGCGAATGTCGCTTAGTCGAGGCGCATTGGTCAGCGTCAGCGGTTCCTCGCTCAAAAGCGTCGCCGGCATCAGGGTAAGACAGGCGTTCTTTGCGCCCGCAATGGGAATCTGGCCACTAAGCGGGCCGTTCCCGGTCACGATAATCTGGTCCATAGGTTCTAACTGCCCTCGCTCGAGTTCTTGTTGTTTTTGACCCCATCCGTTGCACCGGCCGACCGCGCGCGCGCTTGTGCCTTGCGCTTGGCCATATTCGCCTTGAGCGCGGCCTTGAGCCTGTCTTCCCGCGCCTGTGGGGTCGATTTCCCGGATGAAGGTTTCTGTGTCATGACCACTTCCTATCCCAGAGGCCAAAAAGGGTCCAGATTGCGCTTGCACCGATTTCCGTTTGAGTCTAATCACCCGCCACGTCGATCAAGACACCCCGGCGCTGTGGTAGCTCAGTGGTAGAGCACACCCTTGGTAAGGGTGAGGTCGAGAGTTCAATCCTCTCTCACAGCACCATTATTTCGTAAAATTGCGAGCGCACGGAATACCGCCTTTTGTGGTAACTCATGCAGTTCTCGCCCCCTGCCTTGATGAAACCGTTTCCAGACTGAACAGAACCGAGCTTATCCCTGCCTGTCCGCATAGAGGTTGGGCGCTTTGAACTGGATTTTCGCAGAGGAAGTCTGCAAGATCGCGCTGACAAAAAGCAGGAGCGAGGTTTATGCAGGATACCCAAGCTGATCAGCCGCGGGTCGAGGACCACGAGATCATCCTGGAACCGAGCCCCGAGGTCACTTCAGAAATCTATGCCGAAATCGACCGGGCGCGTAATCTCGTTCATGATGGGAAATTCGAGGAAGCCACCGAGATTTGCAAAACGCTCCTCGCGCGCGACGAACTTTCCATGGCCGCCGCCGCAAAACTGACCTTCATCCTTAGGATGCTTGGCCAAGACGAAGCCGCAGATCAAATCCAATCGCGCATCCTCAGCGAAATCCGGGGCAAGACCCACCTGTTCAAAAATCCGCAAGCTGCGATGTTTCCCGCAGCCATGGCTCTCATCGATTTCGGCGAGGCCGAAGAAGCGGAAAAGCTTATCTGGAAGGCTTTGGAGGCCGAGCCGGACACGCAGATCGTGGTGGTCGAAGCGGCGGCTTTATTGGTGCAACTTGACCGCCGCGACGCGGCATACCAAGTGGCCAAGGAGTATCTCGAACGCGCCGCGGCTGCTTTCGACGATGCCATACATTTCAGCGTTGTCTTTTCGCATATCAAATATCCCGAAGCCGCTCGTATGTGCCTTGAGATCGCAAAGAAGAATTGCAAGACGAAACCGCAGCGCGCGAAGCTCGATTACTTTCTTGCCTCCAACGGCGTGCCCGTCGCCGAGCTGGACCAACACAGCATGGTCGTCGAACTGTTCGACAAATTCGCCGACGTCTATGATCAGCAACTTGGCGCGTTGGGCAACAACGGTCCAAGCCTCATCTACACGGCCCTTGAAGAGCTGAACCTGTCCAAGACCCAGAGCCGCCGGGTGTTGGACGCGGGCTGCGGCACAGGCCTTTGCGCCGGTTTCCTGCGCAACTACGCCAAAGAGCTCACTGGGGTCGATCTGTCGATCAAAATGCTTGAAGTTTCACGCGACAAGGGCACCTACGACTTTCTCGCTCGGACGGATCTGTCTGTCGCCGCAACCTATCCCGAGGGCAAATTCGACCTTGTGGTCTGCGCGGATGTCTTCGTCTACTTCGGAGATTTACGGACGGTGCTCGGCAATCTCCAAAAGGCGCTGAACCCGGGTGGACTTTTGATTGCGACCGTCGAGGACGAAAACGACGACACCGTCACGACTGGATTCAAGCTCTATCCTTCGGGGCGTTACAAACATTCGGATGTGTACATGCAGCAAACCCTGCAAGCAGTCGGATTTTCCAAGCCGCAGCTGATGAAACATGCCAGACTGCGCAACGAATTCGGCCTGCCTGTATTGGGAACGGTCTTCGCAGTGCAAAAACCGGCTTTGGTTTTCAACTAAACACCTCGCCGCAACGTCCAGCCTTGCTGGTGCCGCACTGCACTGTTACCTAGATATTCGGTTTTCCATCGGACCAAGTTTCATGCGCGTAGCCATCGCAACTGGCGAATACCACCTTGGCGGAGAGACATTCATCAACCGCCACATCGAACACCTGTTTGGTGGCGATACAGTTGTGGTCTGTGGTCGGTTCCGGGGCGACAACCCCTACGGCAAGCCGTATTTCGTTCGCCGAGATGGCCTGTCGGGACGGGATATCATGGTCGCGCCATGGTGGCTTTTGCGCAACCGGATGCGCCACGGCACGTCGCGCCTGCCCTTTGGCGAGGCGAAAGAAGCGCTGATCCGGTTCCTGCGCGACGAACGGGTTGATGTGATCCTTGCCGAATTCGGAACACAGGCGCTTGCACTGGCCCCATTGGCAAACGCGCTCGGCATCCCGATTTTCACCTATTTCCGCGGCACTGACGCCTCCAAGGCGATCCGCACAGAACGTATGCGTTCGGCCTATCGCAAGATGATGCCGCGCCTGACCGGGGTGTTTTCTGTCTCACAGTTTCTGCTCGACAACCTTGCCAAACACGGCATCTCTCACCCCGACAGCATGGTGATCCCATCCGGCGTCGACACTCGGCGGTTTGCCCCTGAGGCCAAGGTGCCGCTTAGCTTTCTGGCCGTGGGGCGCTTTGTCGAGAAAAAGGCGCCCATGACAACCCTGCGCGCTTTTGCACAAGCGACCGCAGACCTGCCCCATGCGCGGCTCGACTTCATCGGCGACGGCCCTCTTCTTGAACCCACCCGCGCTTTGGCCGAAGAACTGGGCATCGCGACCAAGCTGCGCTTTCACGGCGCCCAACCACATAACACAGTGCGCGACAAGCTGATGAGCACGCAGTTTTTCCTGCAACACTCGGTTACCGCCCGCGACGGCAATACCGAAGGTCTGCCCACCGCCATTCAAGAAGCGATGGCCTGCGGCTGTATCACGGTCTCGACCCGCCACGCGGGCATCCCCGAGGCCATCGATGAAGGCGAAACCGGGTTTTTGGTGGATGAGCATGACGAGGCGGGTTTTGCCAAAGCCATTGCCGCGGCCATCAACGTGCCGGACCTTTCCGCGATGTCAGCCCGCGCCCGGCAAGCCGCCGAACAGCGGTTCGACAATCACGTCCTGCTCAAACTGCTGGAGCGGCACATTCAGGATGCACTGCTGGCCGCACCGCCCGGCTTGGGTGGCCTTCCCAACCAAGCGAGCGCCTAAGCGCGTGTTTTGTCCGGATCGGGACTGACAGTGCTGATATACCGCCTCTTGATGACGATCCTCGCGGCCAAAGAGCTGGCCACACGCCTTTGGGCCGGTGATCGGCAGGCCGTGCGCGCCCGGCTTGGCCTTTTAAAACCGGACGAACGGTGGGACCGCATCTGGCTGCACGCGGCCTCGAACGGCGAATTGGCTTCCGTTCGACCGGTGATTGACGCACTGCTCGCGCAAGGCCGACGCCTTTTGATTACAGCGAACACCGACAGCGCCGTTGAGATGGCTGCGGGGTGGGAACTGGAAGGCGCAGACATATGCCTCGCGCCGATCGACCTTCCCGGCCCAATCCGGCGCGTGCTGCGTAATTGGCAGATCAACGCACATATCACATTGGAATCCGATCTCTGGCCAATCCGTATCCTGAACACGCCCGGACCCGTTCTTGTCTTGGGCGGGCGTTTGACCGCACGATCCGCAAAAGGATGGGCGCGCTTGCACGTGCTGGTACGCCGGATGCTGGCACGAGTGACCTACCTCTCCGCACAGGACAGCGCATCGGCCGAACGGTTTGCACAGGCCGGGCTGCCCCAAGCGGCGCAAGGGCCGGTGTTTGACCTCAAGGCGCTCTATACCCCGCCACAAAGCCGACCCGACGCCGCGCTGGAGCAATGTTTTGATCGCGCGGAGACCTGGCTTGCCGCATCGACCCATGAGGGCGAAGACGACATCATTCTTGCCGCGCACACCAAGGCGCTGAAGACACGCCCTGCCCTCAAACTGATCCTCGCCCCCCGCCATCCCAATCGCGCGGACGAGATTTCACGTTTGATTGAAAGCCACGGTCTCACCTGTGCCCGGCGCAGCAGTGACGATAACCCGGGGCCGTCACAGGTCTATTTGGCCGACACGTTCGGAGAGATGCATCTTTGGTACGCATTGGCAGGCACAACGTTTGTTGCCGGGTCCTTGACCGACCGAGGCGGGCACACGCCCTACGAACCCGCCGCTTTCGGGTCAGCCATTCTGCACGGTCCGGACACCAGCAATTTCCGCGCAGCCTATGACCGGCTGACTGAAGCCAATGCAGCCCGATGCACCGTTGACGCAGACGCCTGCTGCGATGCGCTGCTAACGCTGGACACAGCAGAAAAACAGGCAAAGCTGGGACAAGCGGCGCAAAAGGTGCTACACCGAGACACTGACCTCAAGGGTCTTCTTCGGGACATCACCACTGCGCTTGACGCTTGATGTCCCTCGATAAACGCTTATTTTTAGCGAACTCAATTAACACAACATCAAAGCACCTTTCGCAGGCATCTGAATGATCCAGTTCACACTGAAATGCGCCAATGACCACCACTTCGAAAGCTGGTTCCAGTCCGGGACCGCTTTTGACAAGTTGCTTGCCTCCAGCATGGTCAGCTGCTCGGTCTGCGGCACCACAGATGTGAACAAGGCGATGATGGCCCCGCGCGTTAGCACTGCGGAAAAAGCCTCATCAACACCTGCCAAACCAAAACTTACGGAACCCGCCAACCCTGCGGAACAAGCATTGTCCGAGTTCAAGCAATACGTCGAAAAAAACTCGGACTACGTGGGCCGGGACTTCGCAAAAGAGGCCCGCGCGATCCATTCTGGCGATGCGCCAGAACGCCCGATCTGGGGCGAAACCCGTGGCGATGAAGCCAAGAAACTGATCGACGATGGCGTGCCCATCGCTCCCCTGCCCTTTACGCCAACACGGAAATCCAACTGATGAACATTCTGATCACTGGCGCAAATCGCGGCATCGGCGCGGCCTTGCTCACTGCTGCCCAAGACCGGGGCGACACTGCTTTCGGCACCACTCGCAACGCCGGGCATGACACGCTCTTGCCACTCGATGTGCGCGATCCGGCAAGCTGCACCGCGCTTGCGGACCGGCTCAAGGACACACCGATCGACCTTCTGGTGTGTAATGCGGGTGTTTATCTGGAAAAGGGCATGCCAGCAGACGCACTGACCGACACAAAACTCTGGGCCGACACCTTTGCCACCAATGTGACCGGTGTTTACCTGACCGCGATGGCGTTCCTGCCGCACCTCAAACGCAGCGCAACGCCCAAACTGGCGATCATCTCGTCTCAGATGGGGTCAAACACCCGTGCCAAAGGCCAAAGCTATATCTACCGCGCCTCCAAGTCCGCCGCGTTGAACCTTGGCCGCAATCTGGCCGTCGATCTGAAGCCACAGCGGATTCCGGTGGGCATCTACCACCCCGGCTGGGTGCGCACGGATATGGGAACCAATGCCGCAGATATCGGCACAGACGATTCAGCGCGTGGGTTGCTGCACCGGTTCGACGCCCTGTCCCTCGACACCACCGGCTGTTTCGAAATGTGGAACGGCGACGCGATGCCGTTGTGACGGTCGCAACGCCCGAGGATTTCCCCAAAGCCTTTGCCGAAGCGTGGCACAGCCGCGATGGCCACCACATCGGCGCACTGTTTGCCGAAGACGCAAATTTCGTGAATGTCACCGGCCTGTGGTGGCGCAACCGGGCCGCCATTTCAAAGGCCCATGACTATGCACTCAAGTCGTTCTTCGACGACACGACACTCAAACCCGGCGTGACGACAACCCGAATGCTTGGCACGGACCACGCAGTCGTCCATTGCCGCTTTACCTTGTCCGGTCAAAAAACCCCGAGTGGCGAAACCGCACGTCTGCGTCAGACCATCCTGACCTTCGTTCTGCACAAGACGCAAAACGGCTGGCAGGCCGTCGCGGCACAGAACACCGATGTGGTGCCGGGCAAGGAAACCCATGTGAACACCGGAAGCCTCACCGCTGTTGACTATCGGGACACGTAATGCGGCCACGTTGCGCAGCGCTCTTGCGCGGCACCGCCACCCGACGTAAAGCACCCGCTGAGTCTGACCCGGGAGGCCAATATGCCCGTTCTCGTGATGAAATTCGGCGGAACCTCCGTCGCGACGCTTGATCGGATCAAGCGCGCCGCAAAACGCGTTGGCGTCGAAGTGGCCAAAGGCTATGACGTGATCGTCATCGTGTCCGCCATGTCAGGCGAGACGAACAAGCTGGTGGGCTTCGTCAACGAAACCTCGCCGCTCTTTGATGCGCGCGAATACGATGCCGTTGTGTCCTCGGGCGAAAACGTCACCGCTGGTTTGATGGCGCTGACACTGCAGGAAATGGACGTACCCGCGCGCAGCTGGCAGGGCTGGCAGGTGCCGGTGAAAACCACATCCGCGCACTCCTCGGCCCGGATCGAAGAGATCCCCACCGACAACATCATGCGCAAATTCGCCGAAGGCATGAAGGTTGCCGTGGTTGCAGGGTTCCAAGGCATCAGCCCCGAAGGCCGCATCACCACGCTGGGCCGGGGCGGATCAGACACCACCGCGGTGGCCTTTGCCGCCGCTTTCGGTGCGGAACGCTGCGATATCTATACGGATGTGGACGGTGTCTACACCACCGACCCGCGCATCTGCGACAAGGCCCGCAAGCTTGACCGCATCGCGTTCGAGGAAATGCTGGAACTGGCGTCATTGGGCGCGAAAGTGCTGCAAACCCGCTCGGTCGAACTGGCGATGCGGTATAAGGTGAAACTGCGGGTGCTCAGCAGTTTCGAGGAACAATCTGACGACGCAGGAACATTGGTCTGCGACGAGGAGGACATCATGGAAAGCAATGTTGTAGCAGGCGTGGCCTATTCCCGCGACGAGGCCAAGATGACCCTCGTGTCCGTCGCCGACCGTCCCGGCATCGCCGCGGCGATCTTTACGCCGCTGTCCGAAGCAGGCGTGAACGTCGACATGATCGTGCAGAACATCTCGGAAGAGGGTCGCACCGACATGACCTTCTCCTGCCCCACCGATCAGGTGAAGCGCGCGGAAAAGGCGATGAGCGACGCCAAGGACGCCGGCAAGATCAATTTCCACGACATCGTCGCCGACACGGGCGTGGCCAAGGTGTCTGTCGTTGGAATCGGAATGCGCAGCCACACTGGTGTTGCTGCCAAAATGTTCCAAGTGCTGGCCAAAGAGGGCGTCAACATCAAGATCATCACAACCTCAGAGATCAAGATCTCCGTGCTGATCGACCGCAAATACATGGAACTGGCTGTTCAGGCGCTGCATGACGCCTTTGAACTGGAAAAGGCAGGTTAAGCGGCTCTGCCGCCGCGCGATCTGTCCGCCATCCTCACCCGGACCAAAGTTCTGTGTCCGGGTGAAATTGCGACCACGCGAACCAGAAAGCCTGATGGCTTCCTATGTCGGCACCATCTGCGCCAACCGCACGGATGCCTCCGGCATCAAGCTGCAGGCGGATGTTCTCGAACGTGATCGTTTCGCCATTACGCAAGGCGATCAAAGCAGCGCTTCTCTGAAATGCAATTGGTTTGCCTGACGTGGTGATCGCGCCGATCACATCTTCATGGACAGGAAGGCGCGGATCAACGTCCCCAATCGGAAAGATCGGACCATCGGCATCGCGGCCATTGCGGAAATCAAAGTCGCGCCCAAGCGCCAGCGCCTCGATCAGCACAGTGGTTTCAGGATGCTCGGCCTTCCACGATGCCCAATCTGTGGTGACGACGGTGGCCTGTTCCAGACGTAGCCCTCGCTCTGCCAGCGGACCGGTCACCGCCTTGCCAAGAAAAGTGTCGAACACCGATGACGTCACCACATCGTACATGACCTTGTTCGACCGGATCAAAAGACCGGACGTCCGCAGAACAGGACGCTCTACCCCGTCAGGCATCCGATCGGTGAAATACGCCTGCGCTGCGCCGCAGAGAGTGCAATACGGAATGCCCAGATCGCGCCCGCCAAGCGTATCGTTCACCATTTCCCGCACTTCCATGATCTGCCGGGGATAGGCACGGTATTCGCCGTTCACTTCGATCCCGAAAACGATGTCGCTGTCTTCGAGCCATGTGGCATCCTCGGCTGACGATACCGTAGGATTGTCTGCCGCCGGGATGCAATTGCAGGGCGCATGTGTCTGGCCGAAAGCCCGATCGTCGATCAGGACGCCACCCCAGGACACATGACGCCAGTCGATATCGCCTTCTACAAAAAGGGCGCTCCATTGCGGGACGACCCCAGTGAAAATGGCCCGTTTCACACTCAGGTAGTCGGGTGGCGCCGGGATGTCCCATGCGATCAGCTGATCTGTAATGATGCCCCAATGGTTCGACGTCGGCGGATTGATCTGCAAAAGGTCGGCAGCGGCTGTCCCAAGTGTATTGGCCAATGTGCCACCGGTGACAAAGCGCATCAGATCACTGGTGATCCAAGCCAGGCGCGGATCACCAGACGCGGTGACCACCTCAAGCGCCGCTTGCTGGTCCGGCCCCCAGGAGGACGATGTGATGCTGTCCACAAAGGCCGTCTGGATCGCCGCTTGCACAGAGCCCGTCAACGGGACATCGGACACCTGCGGTGGCGAGCCAAAAGCCGCAATCACGTATTCCGGCAACGGCGCGGGCGACTCGGCCCGCACTGGCACTGACGCGGCAACCAGCCCCAAGGCTATGGCCGTGCATAGAATCGACGAACGGAGGATCGAACAGGTCGGCATCTTCATCGACAGCACCTTTTTGCAACGGCGGGAAAACTGGTCTCTGCAAGGACTGTCCGGGCAAACGACACAACCGGCAAATCACGTTTGATTCACCATTTGGTGCACGACAGTTCAGAGTTTTCGCCGAAAACTGCTAGGCTTTTGGCCGCAAAAGGGATTTCGCCCGGCGCGGCCATCGCATAACCCCGCGACGTCATCGGAATAGCCGCTTTCCCCGCTACCGCTCTGCGCCTATAAATGCCCCGGAACCATAAGGCAGTTGTGCGGATGCCAAACACATTCGAAAGCGAAAGCCGTAAACTGCTAGGGCGGTTGCGAGACACGATGGCTGACAAGGCTGCCGGTCAGGAACGGCTGGACAAGATCACCCATCTGACCGCCGACTCCATGGGCACCGAAGTGTGCTCTATCTACCTGTTCCGCGACGACGAAACCCTCGAGCTGTGCGCGACGCAGGGCCTCAACCCCGAATCCGTCCACCAGACCCGGATGAAATTGGGTGAAGGGCTTGTCGGTCGTGTCGCTCGGACCGGCAAGGTGATCAACGCCGCCGACGCACCCTCGGCCAAGGGCTTCCGCTACATGCCGGAAACCGGCGAAGAGATTTACTCCAGCTTCCTTGGCGTCCCGATTCAGCGTCTTGGCGAAAAGCTGGGCGTTCTGGTGGTGCAATCCAAGGAAGCCCGCGAATTCAGCGCCGATGAGATCTATGCGCTGGAAGTTGTGGCGATGGTTTTGGCCGAAATGGCCGAACTCGGAGCGTTTGTCGGAGAAGGCGCGGCCCTGCAAGCACGCCACACCCAATCCGTCCTGATCCGTGGCGTGACCGCACAGGAAGGCACCGCCGAAGGACATATCTGGCTGCACGAACCGCGCGTCGTGGTCACCAATCTGGTCGGCGACGATCCAGCCAAGGAACACGCCCGCCTCACCGAGGCGGTGGAAAACCTGCGCGTCAGCGTCGATCAACTGATGGCAGTCGCATCCGGCGATACTGAACAAGTGCAGGTGCTGGAAGCCTACCGCATGTTCGCCAACTCAAAAGGCTGGCTGCGCCGAATGGAGGAAAATATCGACCGCGGACTGAGCGCCGAAGCCGCTGTCGAGAAAGAACAATCCGACGTCCGTGCCCGCATGTTGCAAGCCAATGATGCGTATTTGCGCGAACGCTTGCACGATCTCGACGACCTGTCGAACCGCCTGCTGCGCATCCTGACCGGACAGGGCACGCAGACCGGAGCAGAACTGCCCGAGAATCCAATCCTTGTCGCCCGCAACATCGGCCCCGGCGAATTGCTTGAATACGGCCGTCAGTTGCGAGGTATCATCCTTGAGGAAGGATCCGTCGGCAGCCACGCCGCCATCGTCGCCCGCGCCTTGGCGATCCCTCTGGTCATAGGGGCCAAGCGCATCCAGAACGAAGCGCTGAACGGCGATCACGTCATGGTCGACGGCGATCAGGGCGTTGTGCATCTGCGCCCCGACGACACCGTCGTCAACGCCTTCCGCGACAAGATGGCGATGCAGGCCAAGGCACAGGAACGCTACGCGTCGATCCGCGACAAACCAGCGGTCACGCTCTGTGGAAAGACCATCCGTCTCGACATGAACGCAGGGCTGATGGCCGACCTGCCGTCACTGGAAAGCTCGGGTGCCGAAGGCGTAGGCCTCTTCCGCACCGAACTGCAATTCCTCGTCCGCAGCCAGATGCCCAAGCGGACCGAACTGGCCGCGCTCTATGCCCGCGTGCTCGACGCCGCCCAAGGCAAGCGCGTGGTCTTCCGCACGCTCGACATCGGATCGGACAAGGTACTGCCCTATATGCAGGCGCAGGACGAACCGAACCCCGCGCTGGGATGGCGCGCGATCCGCGTCGGTCTCGACAAACCGGGTGTGATGCGGATGCAATTGCAAGCGCTTCTGCGCGCCGCGAACGGCCGCGCGCTGTCGATCATGTTCCCCTTTGTGGCGCAGTACGAAGAATACACCGCCGCCCGCGCCGAGGTGAACAAAGCCATCGCCCGCGAGACAAAGCTGGGGCACCCCCTGCCCGAAAAGCTCGAGATCGGTGCGATGCTGGAAACGCCCTCACTCGCCTTTGCCTGCAAGAAATTCTACGAAGAGGTCGAGTTTCTGTCGATCGGCGGCAACGACCTCAAGCAGTTCTTCTTTGCCGCCGACCGCGAGAATGAACGCGTCCGCCGCCGTTATGACACGCTCAACGTCAGCTTCCTGAGCTTCATCGAAGACATCATCGCCCGCTGCAAGGCCACCAACACCCGCCTGTCCTTTTGCGGCGAAGACGCTGGTCGCCCGGTCGAAGCGCTCTGCCTTGCAGCCATCGGCCTGCATTCCCTCTCCATGCGTCCCGCCTCTGTCGGCCCCGTCAAACACCTGCTCCGCCGCTGCAATCTGGATGACGTGCGCAAGGTGATCCACGACGCGCGGGACGCCGGAGAGCAATCGGTACGCCCCGCTGTGATGGAGTATCTGCGCGGGTTGAGTTGAAATTTGAACGGGTTGGATCAGACGTCCGCAGTGCAGGACCAAGCTGCCGTTGGGTCTAAACCGCTTTCGGTTGATCGTTCAGGTGTTTGCCACCACGTCAGACGCCTTACGCTGGTGGGGGAAATCTCCCGCCGCGATGTAAGCCTCCTCCGCAGCGGTAGATGTTCGAGCAAGTACAGCATTGCGGTGCGGATGGCGTCCAAACCGTTCGATCACCCCGCGGACGGTCCTATTCTGCCCGTTGGCACCTTCAGCTAGAGGTGCCAAGGCTTCCGGCCACAGCGGTTTCATTTCGTCGACCAGACGGATGCACAAGTCCATCCGCTCCAAATGGTCAGGCCCTTCGCAATGGCCAATGGCGATCACGTAGAACATTTGCTCCCATGGCTTCAACAACGCTGCATAGTGCCCGTTGGCAATACCCTCCAAACACAATCAGCAGGCCTTAATATCCTGACCGAAAGCGCCGGGCGTATCCCGCCAAAGCGAACGCGGAAACTGATCTAGCACTAAGATGAGCGCCATCCTGCCAAGCGCGGTCTCTGCCCACGCATCCAGTTCGCCGCGTGCCGCGGCCTCGGTCAGCGCGACAAACCGGCCACAAATTACATCGTCCATGCCGCCCTGCATGCGTTCGTCCCAGAACTTCAGGTGTTCTTCTGCGCTATTCCAATGCTGGGTTCTTGGAAACCAGAGTTCCAGCACTTGGGCTGCGCGTGGGTCTAGATCGGCCATCTTGTCCTCCACCTCATTACTGCCCTGCTCCGGCAATTCGTAGAGAAAGAATGCTTTGACACCGTAAGGAAAACAAGACGCAAACCAGCAGATTACCTAGTCATATCAGCCGGACAGAACCCGTTGTCAAACCTTGCAATCCATACATGCGTATGATGCGCAGCATCAAGCAAGATGGGCTCACCACGGACATTCCCAGCCCCACCACCCTAACAGCACGCCCCAGCCATTCTGGCTGACCAAAGCCGGGTTTTCCGACCTGCGTGCTGTCAGAGCCTGTGAGGCGAACGGGTGCGCAATGCTCCGTTGCCGGATCATGATTGGATCACAACGCCCCGTCCGCTCATGCCCCCGGATTCATCCGGGAACAAATGCAGAATCCGCCATTAACGTTAAGATAGGGTGAACCGCACGGGCGATTTACGCGATATTCAGACCGATTTGACCGCGCGGCGCAATTCTTCAACCAGCAGTGTCTCGGACGTGCCGCTGTCGATCGCCAGCCGCCGCAGCCCGAAATGCACATGGGCCATTTCCTGATAATAGCTGGTGTAAGCGTAGTTCGTCGCCGCCCCGGCAGCCGCTCCAAGGATGGGCACCGTCTGCGCAGCCAGCTTTTGGCCCAGTACCGTCGCCAGCTTTGGCGCCACTGATTTCAGGATACCATGCACGGCTGCCCCGTTCAGCGTCACTCGAGTCGACAGGAATGCCATGTTGGCCCCATCGTCATCCGCCAAGGGCCCCGCGCTGGCAAAAACCGTCAAGCAATCCGCCAATACATCGGGGTCGTTCGGATCGAATTCATACTCCGCCGCGATACCTTGGATCGCCCGCAGTAGCACTGTCGTCGTAACAGGCAATTCCGCCAAGGCCGTCGGCAAACCACCCGCCCCGCCAACAGCGCCCATCGCCGTGGTGACAGCCGTGTTGAGCCACCCTTTCTGGTCCGGCACCACACCGCGCGATTGTTTCGCTGCTTGCAGCGCCACCTTCAGAGCCCGTTCAGTGGCACCTTCCAGACCCAGCTTCACAGGCTGCGGCAACCGCTCAAGCAGGTTCTCAGCCCGGCCACCGATCATGTTGAGAACTTGCAGCCCCACGCCTCCGGCGGCCTTGTGGCGACGGGCCAGCGAGGCGATGGCGGTCTGGGTATCGATGGGCACGAGATCGGTTCCGGTCATACCGTACAATTGGGGACGTTTGCCGTACGGTTCAAGCGTCGCGTTGCACTGAACCGCACACGCCCTCCCAAGCGCCCGGCTCTAGCTCCAGCCCCAGAACCCGGTCGGGGTTGGTCGGTGGCGGCATCTCGACCCCGTCCAGCTTGTTAAAGCCGAACCGCTGGTAATAGGGCGCATCCCCCACCAAAAGCACACGTCCCCAGCCTTCGGCACGCGCCTGATCCAGACTGTCACGAATGAGTGCACCGCCCAGCCCTTCGCCTTGCGCTGTCGGGTGAACGGCAACCGGGCCAAGCAACAAAACTCTATGTTCAGAAATCCTTACCGGCCAATACCGGATTGCACCGCCCAAGATGCCCTGATCATCCCGCGCAACCCGCGACAGGCTTGCCACCGGAGGCGTCCCATCGCGCAACCGGTAAGACGACAGCGCCTCGCGCCCCGGCGCGAAACACAGGTCATAGAGGGCTTCGACCTCCCACCAGTCGTCTTTGGTTTCCCGGCTCAGGGTGAACATGGCACCGCTCTTCGTTGACGCGTGCACACCCCCGTGCATTCCGCTGCGAAACGGCCTATCACGCAGAAAAACAATCGGCAAACAGGGAGCTTGCCCTTATGTTCTACCGCCCCGAAGACGGCCACGGCCTGCCGCACAACCCGTTCAACGCCATTGTCACCCCCCGCCCCATCGGCTGGATCTCGACCCGTGGCAGCGACGGACAGGACAATCTTGCGCCTTATTCGTTCTTCAACGCAGTGGCCTATGTGCCGCCACAGGTGATGTTCGCCTCCACCTCGGCCAAGGAAGATCGCGGTGACACCAAGGACAGCGTGGCTCAGATTCGGGACACCGGCGTCTTTGCCGTCAACATCGTGGAATACGCCATGCGCGACGCCATGAACCTGACCTCGGGCGCATGGGACCGCGACGTGGACGAGTTCGCCCATGCGGGCATCGACAAGGCCGAATGCGACACGATCAACTGCCCGCGCGTGGCGGGTGCGCCCGCAACGCTGGAATGCAAGCTGACACAGATCGTGCAATTGCCCGGAGAGGCCAACTTCGCCGTCTTCGGCGAAGTCACCGGCACCCACATGCGCGATGATTGCATCAAGGATGGCGAGTTCGATGTGCTCAGCTTCAACCCGCTCACCCGCATGGGCTACCGCGATTACTCCGTAATCCGCGAAAAATTCAGCCTGAAGCGCCCCGGAGAATAGGTCACGTCTTGCATACCCGGGGCTCCGCCCATTCTCACCTCAAACCATCCCCCGGATGGTTTGTGTGCCAGAGGCACAACCGGTTCGAATTGTTTCGCGCGCGAAACATTGGGTCCGATCCGGTCATTAAACAGAAGGTTAACTCGATATGGCCGTCAAACGTCTGCTAACCGAATTCGGAATGGGTTCGTCCCTGCGCCGTCAGGACTACACCGAAGCCGCCTCCCGCGCTGTGCGCGACGCGCTCTGGCACAATTCGATCAATCTGGCCGAGCTTTACGGCAAGGACAAATCCGACATGCAGATCACCGTCGAGGTCGGAATCCAGAACCCCGACGCGCTCGACACGGATACAATCGCCGCGATCTTTCCCTATGGCCAAGTCACTGTGATTGCGCGCAAAGGCGGGCTGGACGTGCCGCGCAGCGATGGCGGCAAACCGACGGTGATCGCCAATGTCGCGATCTCGGTCGCGCTTGATCTGGAGGGCGTGGCATGAGCGATCAGCGTTTCATTATTGAAATGGGCACGGGCAACGACCAATACGGTATGGACTATACCAAGGCCGCCGCCCGCGCGATCGAAGACGCGATCCGCCATTCCTCGATCCCGCTTTTCGACGCCACCGGCCTGAGCCATGAGCAGATGCGCGTGCAAGTGACCGTGGGCGTGGCCGAGCCGGACAAGGTGGATTGCACGGAACTCGCCAAAGGTTTGCCTCGTGGTCGTGCCACGGTCACAGCCGTTGAAGGTGGGCTGAACGTCACCAACCCGGACAGCGGCACCACATTGGTGATCGCCACTGCAGCGGTCGAGGCCTTTTTGCCGCGTCAGGGCTGACCCCGCTTGATGCAGGGCGGTCGCGCTGCAACAGTGCGACCAACTTTGGTACGGAGGCGCGTATGGCAAGCCGCAAACTGGGCGTGATCGGAGGATCGGGGCTTTATGCCGTGGACGGGCTGCAAGACGCCGCATGGCAAACCGTGGACACACCCTGGGGCGCACCGTCGGACCAGCTCTATTGCGGAACTCTGGATGGACTCGACATCGTGTTCCTGCCCCGCCACGGTCGCGGCCATGTGCACAGCCCGTCGGACGTGCCCTACCGCGCCAATATCGACGCGCTGAAACGGCTGGGCGTGACGGATGTGATCAGCGTCAGCGCTTGCGGGTCGTTCCGCGAAGAGATGGCGCCGGGCGACTTCGTGATCGTGGACCAGTTCATCGACCGCACCTTTGCCCGCGCCAAAAGCTTTTTCGGCACGGGCTGCGTGGCGCATGTGTCGGTGGCCCACCCGGTCTGCGAGAGCCTTGGGAAAACCTGTGCCGAGGCCGCGCGTCAAGCCGGCGTCACGGTACATGAAGGCGGCACTTATCTGGCGATGGAAGGCCCGCAATTCTCCACTCTGGCAGAATCCAACCTCTACCGTGATCAATGGGGCTGTTCGGTGATCGGCATGACCAACATGCCCGAAGCGAAACTCGCCCGAGAGGCCGAGCTGTGTTATGCCAGCGTGGCGATGGTCACCGACTACGACTGCTGGCACCCCGGCCATGACGCGGTGGAAGTGACCGACATCATCCGCGTCCTGACCGGCAACGCCGACGCTGCGCGCCGGATGATCAAAGCCCTGCCCGCGCTTCTTGGTGCAGAGCGCCCGCCCTGCCCCCAAGGCTGCGATACGGCGCTGGAACACGCCCTGATCACCGCACCAGAGGCGCGCGACGCGGAAATGATCAAAAAGCTGGACGCGGTTGCAGGCCGCGTGCTTTCTGGGCGCACATGATCCAAGGCTGACCCGATATGAGCATTGACCTCTGGCTGACCTTCGTCGCCGCCTCTACAGCGCTTCTGCTGATCCCCGGACCGACAGTCCTCCTGGTGCTCTCCTATGCGCTGAGCCAGGGCAAGCGCGTCGCCATCGCCTCGGCCAGCGGTGTGGCCTTGGGCGACTTTATCGCCATGAGCCTGTCGCTCGCCGGGCTAGGTGCGCTGGTGCTGGCCTCGGCCACGCTCTTCACCGTGCTGAAATGGGTCGGCGCGATCTACCTCGTCTGGCTTGGCATCAAGTTGCTGCGCGCGGCCCCTAGCGCCGCCCTTCCAATCACAGCACAGACCGTCGAGGCGCGCTCGGTCTTCGCCCATGCCGCCCTCGTGACGGCACTCAACCCGAAATCAATCGCGTTCTTCATCGCCTTCGTGCCGCAGTTCATCACACCCAGCGCGCCGCTCCTGCCGCAATTTGCCATCCTCATCGCCACCTTCGTCACGCTAGCGGCATTCAACGCCTTTGCCTATGCGCTGGCCGCCGACCGCCTGCGCGGCTGGATCGGACGTGAGAGCGTCATTGGCTGGCTGACGCGTGCCGGTGGCCTTACCCTCATCGCCATGGGCGCACTCACCGCGATGGCCCGTCGCACAAGTTGAGACCGAAATGACCAAAAGCACCAAAACCGTCAAAGACTACATCCGCACCATCGTCGACTTCCCGCATGAAGGGATCATGTTCCGCAATGTGACCACGCTCTTCGCCGATCCGCGCGGCTTCCGCATGGCCATCGACCAATTGCTGCACCCTTATGCGGGAATGCGGTTCGACAAGGTGGTGGGGCTGGAAGCGCGCGGCTTTATCCTCGGCGGAGCGATTGCGCACCAGCTCTCGGTCGGGTTCGTGCCTGTGCGCAAGAAGGGCAAACTGCCGGGTGCGGTGATCTCGGAAGAATACACGCTCGAATATGGTGAAGCGGTGGTCGAGATCCACGATGACGCCATCCAGCCGGGCGAGAAGATCCTGCTGGTCGATGATCTGCTGGCCACTGGCGGCACGGCCGAAGCTGGTCTGAAACTGATCGAACGGCTGGGTGGTGAGGTGATCGGCTGCGCGTTCATCATCGACCTGCCGGAATTGGGAGGCCGCAAAAAGCTGGAAGCGATGGGAATGGATGTCCACGCGCTCTGCGCCTTCGACGGGCTTTGATCCCACTCCTGCTTCTTCTTTTTCCAAATATGCTGGGGGTTTGGGGGTGAAACCCCCAAGGCGCGATGATCGAAGTCAGCACAGCCCTTGAACAAAAAAGGCGCAATCCTTGGAAGGATTGCGCCAGAATTTTCGAAAATTCGGCTCGGCCTCAGACAATTGTTGCTTGCGTCGCAGCGCGCAGCTCATCCTCGGTCACACCTTCCGCGGTCTCGACGATCTTCAGACCGCCCTCGACCACGTCAAACACACCCAGATTGGTGATGATGCGATCTACCACACCCGCACCCGTCAACGGCAGCGTGCATTCCTTGAGCACTTTGCTGTCGCCGTGCTTGTTTGTGTGATCCATGACCACGATCACACGGCCCACGCCAGCCACGAGATCCATCGCGCCGCCCATGCCCTTCACAAGCTTGCCCGGGATCATCCAGTTCGCCAGATCGCCTTTTTCGTCCACTTCCATCGCGCCGAGAATGGCCATGGCGATCTTGCCGCCGCGGATCATGCCGAACGAGGTGGCGCTGTCGAAATAGCTGGTGTGGGGCAGTTCGGTGATCGTCTGTTTGCCCGCATTGATCAGGTCGGGATCTTCGTCGCCCTCATAGGGGAACGGCCCCATGCCCAGCATCCCATTCTCGGACTGCAGGGTCACGGTTACGCCGTCGGGGATGTAGTTCGACACAAGCGTCGGGATGCCGATGCCAAGATTGACATACATACCATCCTGCAATTCCTGCGCCGCGCGAGCAGCCATCTGGTTGCGGTCCCATGCCATAGTGGTTTTCCCTTTGTTTACCGTGAATGCCGCAAATGCGGCGTTATCCCTTGAAATCCGTAAAACCGACGGGCACGTCGATCATGATCACTGTCCCAGCTGCACCGCACACGACGTTCAGAGTACCATCCAGCCCTTCAAGCAGCGAAGACACCAACCGCCCACCGACGGAATGCTCGGACGGGAACGCCATCTTGCGCGGAATCCCTACACCGTCGTCCGAGATCGTCATCCGCAAGCCACCAGCGGCAAGGCGATTGGCCCGCAGTTCGAGGTAGCCTTGATCCAACCCATCAAAGGCATGCTGAAACGCGTTTGACACCAGCTCGAACGTGATCAGCGCCATGCGAATTGCGGCGTCAAGATTCACCTCGAGCGGTTCGACCAGCGATACGAACCGCACCCCGGGGCGGCCTTCGTTATGCGCGATGGTGTGCGAAATGCGCGACAGAAGTGACCCGAGGTCGATGCCATCGCGGTTCCACTGCTCATCGGCGAGCTTCATCTCTTCGTACACGAATTGCAGACATTCCAACCGCCGAGGCAGCTGATCCAACATCCGCAACCGTCGTTTGTTGGCTTCAGCAGAGAGCAAGCCTTCGGATTCGGCGCTGTCGACCAGCGAGCTGACGATCAGGCCAAGGTCCTGATTGACCCGTGAGCAGACCGTGTCGAGATGCAGACGGGTCGCGTCAGACGCGCGGTCCTGTTCGTCGTCGCGCAGTTCCTTCTGGATGCCAAGGAAGTAGACCGGTTTGCCCAACCCATCCGAGATCGGCGCGATCAGCAAGCGGTTCATGAACGCTTCGCCCGTGGCGCGGTAATTGAGGATATCGACCGCGACATCCTCTCCGGCCTCGATCGCGTTGCGGATCATCTGCACCGCGTTGGGGTCGGTGTCCGGCCCTTGCAAGAAGCGGCAATTCCGACCAATCACCCGCGACCGTTGATACCCGGTCGTACGTTCGAACGCATCGTTGATGTAGACGATCGGGTTGTCATCCGAGTTCGGGTTGGTGATCACCATCGCAACGCTCAGCCGAGAAAAGCCAGCCAAGGCCTGGCTGTCATCCAGGACCGAAGTCAGTTTTGGTTTCTCAACAGTTCGTTCCACGGATTTTCGGTTCGTTTTCTGTCTCAGGCTGCCGGCCTTGGGCGTGTTGTGCGCTGTTCGATGCGCTTTTCGTGCGTGCCTTGGATGATGCGACTCACGTAGATGCCCGGCAGGTGAATGTGGTCGGGGTCAAGCTCGCCCGGCTGGACGATTTCTTCGACTTCCATGATGCAGACTTTGCCGCACATCGCAGCGGGCGGGTTGAAGTTGCGCGCGGTCTTGCGAAAAATCGCATTACCGGTGGTGTCGGCTTTCCATGCCTTCACGATGGACAGATCGGCGAAGATGCCCTCTTCCATGATGTAGGTTTCCCCGTTGAAATCGCGATGATCCTTGCCCTCGGCAATCACGGTCCCGACGCCGGTCTTGGTGTAAAAACCGGGGATACCCGCACCACCTGCGCGCATGCGCTCTGCCAAGGTGCCCTGCGGGTTGAATTCCAGCTCAAGTTCGCCCGAGAGATACTGCCGCATGAACTCTGCGTTCTCGCCCACATAGGAGCTGATCATCTTCTTGACCTGACGCGTCTGCAGAAGAATGCCGATCCCGAAATCATCCACTCCGGCATTGTTGGATGCAAAGGTCAGATCCTTGACGCCACTGTCTCGGATCGCACTGAGAAGAAGCTCGGGAATACCGCTTAGGCCAAATCCGCCAGCCGCGATGAGCATGCCGTCTTTCAGAACGCCCTCGAGCGCTTCGTTTGCCGATCCATAGACCTTTTGCATCGCACTATTCCCCGCTGTTCAACGCAGCGCCGTTTTGGCGTGTCGTGGCCACTAAGTCAACGGCAGCACGGCGTGTATCGGGATGTGTCAACTTCGCGCATTAAGGGCAAAATTGACACATTTTTCGCACAGCAGTCTTGTAAAGAAAGGCAGGCAAACGACCGCTACGTTTAGCTTTTCTTGGCCGCTGGTTTCTTTTTCGCTGCAGGTTTTTTCGCGGCTGTCTTTTTGGCGGGTGCCTTTTTGGCCGGCGCTTTTTTCTTAGCACCTGTCTTTGTGGACTTTTCCGCGATCAGCGCAAGTGCCATGTCCATGGTAACGGCATCCGGCTCCACGTCTTTGGGCAGAGTAGCGTTGACCTTTTCCCACTTCACATAAGGCCCGTAGCGCCCTTCCATTACGGCGATCATGCCACCGTCCTGCGGGTGTTCACCAAGCTCCTTAAGAGGCTTGGCCGCACTGCCGCGTCCGCGACCGGGATTAGCACGTTTTTCGGCCAAAAGTTCTACGGCGCGGTTCATGCCGATCTCGAACACGTCCTGAAACTCTTTGAGGTTCACGTAAACGGGTTTCGAGTCGTCCGGCATTTGGTGCATGATGAACGGACCAAAGCGGCCAAGGTTCGACTTCACCTCACCACCCTCTGGATGCATGCCGACCACACGCGGCAGCGTCAGCAACGTGACCGCCTTTTCCAACGTCATGTCATCGGGCGACCAGCCGGGCAGAAAATCGCCCTTGGCTTTGGGCAAACTGGCGCGCGGCGGCTTTTTGTTTTCGGGTGTGGGTTCACCGCGCTGCACATATGGGCCAAAGCGACCAGACTTGAGCCAAATTTCCTCGCCTTGATCTTCGCCAAGCACGCGCTCGTCGCCCTCGGCACCTTCGCCCGCGATCGGGCGGGTGTAGGTGCATTCGGGATAGTTGCCACAGCCGACAAACCCGCCGGTGCGCGATGTCTTGAGGTGCAAATTGCCAAGCCCGCATTTCGGGCAGACCCGCGGGTCGCTGCCATCGTCGCGCGGCGGATACAATTGCGGGGCTAGCGCTTCGTCCAGCACGTCCAGAACTTCGGTGATCCGCAGGTCGGACGTTTCCGAGATTGCGACCGAGAAATCACGCCAGAACTTGGCAAGCAGTTCCTTGTAATCCCCCTCACCTGCGCTGACATGGTCCAGCTCGTCTTCAAGTGCTGCGGTGAAATCGTATTCCACGTAGCGTTTGAAGAAATTGAGCAGGAAGATCGTTACGATCCGGCCCTTGTCTTCGGGGATCAGGCGGTTCTGTTCCTTGCGGACATATTCGCGATCCTGAATCGTGGTGATGATGCTGGCATAGGTCGACGGGCGCCCGATTCCGAGCTCTTCCATCCGTTTGACCAACGTCGCCTCGGTGTAACGCGGCGGCGGTTGGGTAAAGTGCTGATCCGGCGTGATGCCGCGCTTTTCGGCTTTTTCGCCCTGCATGATCTGCGGCAGGCGCTTGTCCTCATCATCGACGACAGCGTCATCGCGGCCTTCTTCGTAGACCCGAAGGAAGCCGTCGAACAGCACCACCTGACCGGTGGCCCGCATCACGACCTGTCCATCCGCGCTGCCCACATCGACGGTGGTGCGTTCAAGGCGGGCCGATTCCATCTGACAGGCCAACGTGCGCTTCCAGATCAGGTCATAAAGTTTGCGCTGGTCCGCATCGCTGATTTTCAGGCTAGCGGCATCTTTGGCCATTTCCGTAGGGCGGATACATTCGTGTGCTTCCTGCGCGTTCTTGGCCTTGTTCTTGTAGATGCGCGGTGTCTTGGGAACATACATGTCGCCATAGCGATCCTTGATCGCGGCACGAGCCTGATCTACGGCCTCGGGGGCCATGTCGATGCCGTCGGTCCGCATATAGGTGATATGGCCCGCCTCGTAGAGCCGCTGTGCGGCATTCATCGTCTGCCGCGCGCCCATGCCAAATTTGCGGCTGGCCTCTTGCTGAAGCGTGGAGGTCATGAAGGGGGCCGATGGGTTGCGGGAGCCGGGTTTCGCCTCGACCGATTGCACCGTGAGATCGCGGCTGGTGATCGCCTGCACAGCCAGCTCGGCCTGGGTTTCGTTCTCAAGATCGTAACGATCCAGCTTTTTACCGGCAAGAACGGTCAGCCGCGCCTCGTATTCCTGCCCGCGCGGGGTCGAGAGCAGCGCCTTGACCGACCAGTATTCGCGGGCACGGAAGGCTTCGATCTCCATCTCGCGCTCAACAATGAGTCGCAGGCAGACCGACTGCACCCGCCCCGCACTGCGCGCACCAGGCAGCTTGCGCCACAGCACCGGCGACAGGTTGAAACCCACGAGGTAGTCAAGCGCACGACGGGCGAGATACGCATCGACAAGCGGCACGTCGATGTCGCGCGGATTGGCCATGGCTTCGGTAACGGCGGCCTTGGTGATGGCGTTAAAGGTGACCCGTTTGACATCGGTGCTGGCCTTGATCGATCGGCGTTTGGTCAGTGCCTCTTTCAGGTGCCAAGAGATCGCTTCGCCTTCGCGGTCAGGGTCGGTTGCGAGGATCAGCGCGTCGTCGGTTTTGAGCGCCTCGGCAATGGCCGCAACGTGTTTGCGGGAGTCGGCTGCGATCTCCCATTTCATGTCGAAATCATTGTCAGTGTCGACCGATCCGTCTTTCGGCGGCAGGTCGCGCACGTGGCCGTAAGATGCCAGAACGGTGTAGTTGGACCCCAGATACTTGTTGATCGTTTTGGCTTTTGCCGGGGATTCGACAACGACAACTGGCATGTAAAAAAGACCTTTCTGACCGTTCCAAGACCATCTTGGGTATATCGCATATGGCGGCGTCACAGGTGGGGTGCAAGCGGGAATTGTCAATCGGACATACCGTGCACCCCATCGCGGACAGGGTATGGCAGGGTGTTGAAGACGGTCGATTGGGGCGCGCTTTTCCATGAATGGAAAAGGTCAAAAATTTGGAAATTTTTAATCGCGCATGTCAGCCGATGCGCGAAATGAGCCCGCCGGGTTGCCGGTTTATGCGGCCTTCAAGCTCCAGGTCGGTGAGTGCCGGAGACACGATCCGCGAGGGCGCGCCCAAGTCGCGGATCAACTGGTCCTCACCCATCGGGGACGGACCAAGCCGATCGAGAATTGTTTGGTGCAGCTTGGCGATCTCGGCCAATGGCCGCTCGCCGCGGGGCTCGACCAATGGCAGTTCGGGGCTGGGCGGATCAATCACCTCAGCCAGCGTCGCCAACGCTTCGATCACGTCCTCGGCATTGCGCACAAGCCGCGCGCCGTCGCGCAGGAGCATGTTGCAACCGCTGGCACGGGCATCGAACGGGTGACCGGGAACGGCCATCACGTCGCGCCCCTGATCGAGAGCGGTGCGGGCAGTAATCAACGACCCGGAACGCGCCGCCGCTTCGACCACGATGACAGCTTGGGCCATGCCCGAGATGATGCGATTGCGCGCAGGAAAGTGCCGCGCCTGCAGCTGCAACCCCATCGGCTGTTCGCTGATGCGAGCGCCACCTTGGCTCACGATGTCTTCGGCCAGCTTGGTGTTTTCGGCCGGATAGAGCACGTCCACGCCGCCGCCCAGAACCGCGATGGTGCCAGTGGTCAGAGCCGCCAGATGCGCCGCCGTGTCCACCCCGCGCGCCATACCCGAGGTCACGACAAACCCCGCTTCGCCCAAACCGGTTGCCAAGGCGCGGGCCATACGCCCCCCGAGGGACGAGGCATTGCGTGCACCAACCAAGGCGATTTGCGGTTTCGACAGGATATTCGCGGACCCCATTGCCCAGAGCATGGGAGGTGCATCGTCCAGTTCCGCCAATCGTGCAGGATAGGCCGGATCACCCCGGCAGATCAGGGTCGCCCCTAAGGACCGTGCCGCACTGAGTTCGGCTTGGATGACGGCTTCAGGGCATATCTGATAATTTTCAACACCTGCGGTGCTGGCGATGTCCGGCAAATGCACCAACGCCGCCGAGGCGCTGCCGTGATCATGCATCAGCCGGTAGAACGTGCTGATCCCCACCCGACGTGAGCGCAAGAGACGGAGCCAGTCAAACCTTTGGTCTTCCGTGGTGGGTGGGAGTAGGGGGTGAGTGGAAGATGTGTGGTCCAAGGTCATCCTGTCTCCGTCCGCTTGCAGGAACAGGAATAGTCTTTCACTGGTTAATCAGTGGTGAACGCAAAAAGGCGGCAGCGAACAAATCCACCGCCGCCTTTTCAACTCATTGATTTGGATCGTTTCTTTTTCAGGTTTGCGCCCCGCCGACCGTCAGACCACCGATCATAACTGTGGGCTGGCCGACCCCGACAGGCACCCACTGCCCCTGCTTGCCACAATTGCCCATGCCGGGATCAAGCGACATGTCGTTGCCCAAAGCGCGAATCTGTTGCAGCGCGGTTGCGCCATCACCGATCAGCGTCGCGCCCTTGACCGGCGCACCGACCTTGCCATCCTTCACGCGGTACGCCTCGGTGCAGGAGAACACGAACTTGCCATTGGTGATATCCACCTGCCCACCGCCAAAACCGACGGCCCAAATCCCGTCCTTGAGATCGGCCACGATATCGCCCGGCGCCACATCGCCGCCCAGCATGTAGGTGTTGGTCATGCGTGGCATCGGGATATGGGCATAGCTCTCGCGGCGCCCGTTGCCTGTGGGTTGAACCCCCATCAGGCGGGCGTTCTGGCGGTCCTGCATAAAGCCCACCAGCTTGCCATCCTCGATCAGCACGTTCTTGGCCGACGGTGTACCTTCGTCATCCACCGTGATCGATCCACGCCGATCTGGTATCGTCCCGTCGTCCAGAACAGTCACCCCCTTCGCCGCAACCTGCTGGCCCATGAGCCCGGCAAAGGCTGAACTGCCCTTGCGGTTGAAATCGCCCTCAAGCCCATGCCCCACCGCTTCGTGCAGCAGGATGCCCGGCCACCCCGGCCCGAGCACGCTGTCCATCACACCAGCCGGCGCGGGCACCGCGTCAAGGTTGACCAATGCAATGCGCATTGCCTCGCGCGCCTTGTCCTGCCAGTCCGACGGGTCCAGCAAGCCGTCCAGCAAAACGCGCCCACCGCCGCCTGCCGTTCCCGATTCGCGGCGGCCGTTCTCTTCGACGATCACGCTGACATTCACACGGGTCATGGGCCGAGTGTCAGACACCAGCGTGCCTTCGGGCCGCAGGATTGCCACTTCTTGCAAGGATGCGGCAATCGTCGCGCTGACCTGCACGACGCGCGGGTCCAGACCCCGGGCAAAGGCGTCGATCTCGCGCAGGGTGTCGACCTTGACCGGGAAGCTGTGCCCGGCAATCGGGTCGGCATCAGTGTAAAGCTTTGTATTGGTGCCCGCAGGTTTGTCTGCCAGCGTGCCGCCCCCCTCGCCGACCGCAAGCCGGGCGGTTTCGACCGCGCGCTTGATTGCCGATTCGGAGATGTCGGTGGAATGCGCATAGCCAGCAACTTCGCCCCGTACGGCGCGCAGGCCGAATCCCTCGGACGCGTCGTAGCTGGCGGTTTTTACGCGGCCATCGTCAAAGACCAGCACCTCGGATCGGCGCCGTTCGAGGAACAATTCCCCATCGTCTGCCCCCGCCACAGCCTCTTTCAACAGTGCAAGCGCACGGTCCTGATCGAGATGCGTGTCAAATGGTTGGAAAGACGTGTCGGTCATGAAACCCCCAGAGGTGTGAATTGATCCAGATCAAAGAAAGCGCGTTTTTGCCGCAAGCAAGCTTCTTTAACTGATGACCAGAATATGGTTTTAACCGCTCCCAAGACAACGGGAGGATTGTGTCGGCCTGTGCCGAAGCTAGCCTGCCTTTGCATTTTGACAGAACACGCAACCGATCAGGGTAAGACATGCAACTCAAATCTTTGCTCTTGGGTCTGGCCACCACCTTCACCGCCGCACCGGCGTTTGCGCAGCAGACGCTTGAGACGATTGGCGTTCCGGTGGACCGGGGAACAGGCTTTCAACCCGCGGCAACCGAACTGGCGCGCGACCTTCAATGGCTTGATGGGATGCTCCTCATCATCATCACCGCCATTGTGCTTTTTGTGACCGGGCTCCTCGCCTACTGCATCGTGCGCTACAACCGCCGTGCCAACCCGACGCCATCCAGCTTTACCCACAACACGCCGATCGAGATCGCATGGACCGTGGGTCCGATCCTCATCCTCGTGTTCATCGGCGCGTTCTCGCTGCCGGTGCTGTTCAAGCAGCAGGAAATCCCCGAAGGCGACCTGACCATCAAGGTCACCGGGTACCAGTGGTACTGGGGCTATGAGTATATCGGTGAAGACCTTGCCTATGACGGCTACATGATCGGGTCGCCCTTCACTGGTGGCGACAACCGGATGTCCGCAGATGTCGAGGCACAGCTGATCGAAGCAGGCTACCGCAAGGAAGATTTCCTGCTGGCAACAGATACCGCCGTGGTCGTGCCGGTCGGCAAGACCGTCGTGATGCAGGTGACTGGCGCGGACGTGATCCACTCGTGGACGATCCCGGCCTTTGGTGTGAAGCAGGACGCGGTCCCCGGTCGTCTGGCCGAACTGTGGTTCACCGCCGAGAAAGAAGGTGTGTACTTCGGCCAGTGTTCTGAGCTTTGCGGCCTTGCGCATGCGTATATGCCGATCACTGTCAAAGTGGTCAGCGAGGCCACGTATGATGCTTGGCTCGAAGCGTCCAAGAACGAAGGCGGCTATGTCGATGTCCGCACGCTTCTGACCAACTAAGACCAAATGGCGCACGCGGCCCTCGCGTGCGCCACCCTGACCGGCCCATCTGACCCAACGCAGTTGAGACACACGTGACCGATACAAGCATCAACACCCAGTCGCTCAGTGCCGAAAATGACGCGCAGTTCAGCGATTATTTCGCTCTACTGAAACCGCGTGTGATGACGCTTGTCGTGTTCACCGCCTTCGTTGGCCTGCTTGCTGCGCCAAACGCGGTGCATCCGTTCATCGGGTTCTGCGCGATCCTGTTTATCGCCATTGGCGGCGGCGCATCCGGCGCACTGAACATGTGGTGGGATGCTGATATCGACGCTGTGATGAAGCGCACCCAGCGCCGCCCGATCCCTTCGGGCAAAGTTACCGGCGACGAAGCCTTTGCCATCGGCATGGCGCTTTCGGCATTCTCGGTTGTGTTTCTTGGCCTTGCGACGAACTGGTTTGCAGCGGGCCTGCTGGCCTTTACCATCTTCTTTTACGTCGTGATCTACACGATGTGGCTCAAGCGCTGGACACCGCAGAACATTGTAATCGGTGGTGCGGCCGGTGCGTTCCCTCCGATGATTGGCTGGGCTGCGGCAACCGGCGGTGTGAGCGTTGAATCCGTTCTCATGTTTTGTCTGACGTTCATGTGGACGCCCCCGCATTTCTGGGCGCTGGCGCTGTTCATGCGCAAAGACTACGACAATGCCGACGTGCCGATGCTGACCGTGACCCACGGTCGCCGCGCGACGCGCAATCACATTCTGGTCTATACCGTTCTACTGGCGATCCTTGCTGTTGCCGCAGGTTTCACTTCGATCGGCGGGCCGGTCTATATCGTGACTTCCGTGGTGCTGAACGCGATGTTCCTAGTGGGTGCCTACCGGATCTGGCGTCGGGATGAAGATATGTCCGAAGAGGACAACTTTCTGGCCGAGCGCAAGTTCTTCAAACTGTCCCTGCTCTATCTCTTTGCCCATTTCGGTGCGATCCTGATCGAAGCGGGTCTCGACAAGATCGGGGTTTGGGGATGAGCCTGTCCAAGCAACATGAACTTCACGAGCGCCGTTATGGCCGCAACGTGGGTGTCGGTCTGGTTCTTGTTGGACTGATCGCCATCGTGTTCGGTCTGACGGTCGTCAAAGTCACACGCGGGGATTACGAAACCCCCGCCACAACATCGGTGAGCCAATGAAACCGCTTGATCCGAAGAAAAAAACCGCCCTTCAGGCCTTTGCCGTTGTCGTTTTCATGGGCGGCTTGGGATGGGCCTCGGTGCCTCTGTACGATTGGTTCTGCCGCGTGACCGGCTTTGGTGGCACAACAAATGTGGCCGAGGCGGGCAGCGTCGAGATCGTGGATCGCACGATCAAAGTGCGCTTTGACGCCTCGCTCGAACGAGGCATGCCGTGGGAATTCAAGCCGATGCAGCTCGAAGTGGAGCTGCGTCTCGGCGAAGAAGGCCTAGCCTTCTACGAAGCCTATAACCCGACGGACCGCCCTATTGCGGGCACAGCAAGCTACAATGTAGCGCCCTATGGCGCTGGACTTTATTTCTCGAAGATCGCGTGTTTCTGCTTTGAAGAGCAGATTCTGATGCCGGGCGAACGGGTCGAGATGCCCGTCAGCTTTTTCGTCGACCCCGATATCATGAACGACACCGACGCGAAATTCGCGAAACACATCACCCTGTCCTACACATTCCACGAGATCGAGCTGCCCGAAGAAACGCAGGCGATGCTCGAAACGGAACAGTCGGACAGCGGTTCTCTGAACTAACGCCTAGCCACGAGGGACCAAAATGGCGCACGCAAAAGATCATGACTATCACATCCTGAACCCCTCCGTCTGGCCGTTCATCGGCGCGGTTGCAGGGTTCGTGATGCTGTTCGGAGCCGTCCTGTGGATGCACGACAGCGGACCGTGGATGTTCCTTATCGGACTTGTCGGCGTTCTTTACGTCATGTTCGGCTGGTGGGCCGATGTCGTGGCGGAAAGCCATGTGGGCGACCACACACCTGTGGTGCGGATCGGCCTGAAATACGGCTTTATTCTTTTCATCATGTCCGAAGTCATGTTCTTCGCGGCATGGTTCTGGAGCTTCTTCAAGCACGCCATGTACCCGATGGGCCCGGACAGCCCGGCCATCGACGGTGTCTGGCCGCCGGTGGGGATCGAAACGTTTGACCCGTGGCACCTGCCACTGATCAACACGCTGATCCTTCTGTGTTCGGGTGCGGCTGCCACATGGGCGCACCACGCGCTTGTTCACGAAGACAACCGTGAAGACATGAAGTGGGGTCTGATCATCGCCATCGCACTCGGCGCGATCTTCACTGTGCTGCAGGTCTATGAATACAGCCACGCTGGCTTTGGCTTTGCGGGCAACATCTACGGTGCCAACTTCTTTATGGCGACAGGCTTCCACGGCGCGCACGTCGTGATCGGGACGATCTTCCTGTTCGTCTGTCTGCTGCGCCTGACACGCGGTCACTTCACGCAGGAAAAGCACATCGGCTTCGAAGCCGCCGCATGGTACTGGCACTTCGTGGACGTGGTGTGGCTCTTCCTCTTTGCTGCAGTCTACGTCTGGGGTCAGTAACCTGACCCGACACGGGCGTTCCGGCTTGAACCGGAACGACCAACAAGGATAAAGCAAGGCGCGCCGGTTCGGCGCGCCTTTATCACTCTCAGGAGTCACCTCTTGTCGCGCACCACCCTGCCCCTTTTGACCGGTCTGCTTGGCACAGCGATCCTCGTGTGGCTTGGAACGTGGCAATTGGATCGGCTTGAGTGGAAACAAGGCATCCTGACCGAGATCGAAAGCCGCATCGGCGGCGATCCTGCCCCCCTGCCTGCCACCGGCGATCCGGAAAGCGACAGGTATCAACCTGTACAGTTGAACGGTACGATTGAACCCGACGAACTGTACGTTTTGGTGTCCCGCAAACGCGTTGGTGCAGGGTATCTCGTGGTATCTCCGTTCGTGACCGAAGATGGCCGACGCATCCTTTTGGACCGCGGGTTCATCCGTGTCGAAGACCGCGACACACCGCGGGATGGCGGCACCAAAGAAATCACCGGCAACCTGCACTGGCCAGATGACCGCACATCTTCGACACCCGAGAACGACGTGGCGGGCAACACATGGTTCGCGCGTGACATCTCCGCGATGTCCGAAGCCCTGAACACAGAGCCCCTATTGGTGATTGCCCGCAACATGTCGCCCTCTGATCTCGGCGTGACGCCCCTGCCGGTGGACACAAGCGGCATTCCAAACGATCACCTGCAATACGCGATCACGTGGTTCTCGTTGGCCGCTGTGTGGCTGATCGGAACCATCGCGCTGGTATGGCGCTTGAGACAGACGAAGGAAGGCTAAAGCCCGATGCAGTATATCTCGACCCGCGGCAAAGCCCCGGCGCTTGGTTTTGAAGACACGATGCTGTCGGGCCTTGCCCGAGATGGCGGCCTTTACGTACCGGAAATCATCCCGACGCTTAGCGCTGACGACATTCGCGCCATGCATGGCCTGTCCTACGAAGAGATCGCGTTCCGTGTGATGCGGCCTTTCGTAGGCGATGCCTTCACAGACGAGGTGTTCGCCGACCTGATCACCAAGGCCTATGCCGGGTTTGGGCACGATGCCCGCGCGCCGTTGGTGCAACTGGGCAACGGGCATTTCCTGCTCGAGCTGTTCCACGGCCCGACACTCGCTTTCAAAGACTTCGCAATGCAACTGATTGGACAGATGTTCCAAGAGGCGCTTTCCCGAAGTGACAAGCGTGTGACCATCGTCGGCGCAACAAGTGGCGATACCGGGTCGGCTGCCATCGAGGCGTTCCGGGGACTGGACGCGGTCGATGTGTTCATCCTCTACCCCCATGGCCGCGTGTCCGAAGTGCAGCGCCGCCAAATGACCACACCGACCGAATCCAATGTCCATTCGCTTGCGCTCGACGGTGACTTTGACGACTGTCAGGCGCGCCTCAAAGACATGTTCAACCATTTCGAATTCCGCGATGCGGTGAAACTCGCCGGTGTGAACTCCATCAACTGGGGCCGTGTTTTGGCGCAGGTGGTCTATTATTTTTCGTCCGCCGTGTCTTTGGGCGCACCAGATCGCAAGGTCAGCTTCACAGTCCCCACCGGCAACTATGGCGACATTTTCGCGGGCTACATCGCCAAGCGCATGGGTCTGCCGATTGACCGTCTTGTGGTGGCGACGAACCAGAACGACATCCTGCACCGTTGCCTGAGCACCGGCGGCTATGTCACTGACAGCGTAACCCCGTCGATCAGCCCGTCGATGGACATTCAGGTTTCGTCGAACTTTGAACGCGCTCTGTTCGACGCCTACAACCGCGATGGCAATGCGGTGGCGCAATTGATGGACGAACTGAAGGCTGGTGGGTTCCATGTCAGCCAAGGTGCGATGCAAGTGCTGCGCGATCACTATGACAGTGGCCGGGTGTCCGAGGACGAAACACTGGCGATGATCGCCCACGCGAACGCGCATATGGGCGAATTGCTGTGTCCGCACTCTGCCATTGGTGTGGCTGTTGCCGAAGCCCAGCGCGACCCGAATGTCCCCATGATCACCCTTGCCACGGCGCACCCGGCCAAATTCCCCGACGCGGTCGAAAAAGCCAGCGGCATTCGCCCGCCCCTGCCCGAGCGCATGGCGGATCTTTTTGATCGTGAGGAACGCGTCACCCGTGTTCCCAACGACCTCGACCAACTTGAAACCCTTATCAAAGATCGGATCGCCTCTTGACCGTCCAGACCGCCACACTTCCCAACGGCTTCCGCATTGTGACCGAGCATATGCCCGGTCTGGAAAGTGCGGCCATCGGCATCTGGGTCACCGCAGGCGGGCGGCACGAACGCCCCGAACAGAACGGTATCGCGCATTTTCTGGAGCACATGGCGTTCAAGGGCACCGAAACCCGCAGCGCGCTGCAGATCGCCGAAGCCATCGAAGACGTGGGCGGCTATATCAACGCCTACACCTCGCGCGAAGTGACGGCCTATTACGCCCGAGTGCTACGCAATGATGTGGGTCTGGCTCTGGACGTGGTCGCCGACATCCTGCGCAATCCGGTCTTCGACCCCAAAGAAATCGAGGTCGAGCGCCACGTGATCCTGCAGGAAATCGGTCAGGCGGCGGACACGCCGGACGACATCATCTTCGACTGGTTGCAGGAAAAGGCATACCCTGACCAACCCATCGGGCGCACCATCCTTGGCGAGACAGACCGCGTTTCCGGTTTTTCGAAAGAAGATCTGGCGACATTCGTTTCGGAACACTACGGCCCCGATCAGATGATCCTGTCTGCCGCAGGTGCGGTGGACCATGACGATATCGTCAAACAAGCCGAAGCGCTTTTTGGAGACATGGTCTCGCGCCCGTTCCTGACCGCAGACGCGGCCCGGTTCCACGGCGGTGAAAGCCGCAAGGTCAAGGATCTCGAACAGGCGCATTTGGCGCTTGCCTTTGAATCGCCGGGCTATCGCGATCCGAATTTCTATGCCGCACAGGTCTATTCCGTGGCCTTGGGCGGAGGAATGTCGAGCCGCCTGTTCCAGGAGATCCGCGAAAAGCGCGGCTTGTGCTATACGATCTTTGCCCAGACCGGAGCCTATTCCGACACCGGGATGACAACGATTTATGCAGGGACAAGTGGGGAAGAGATCAAGGATCTCACCAACCTCACAATCGACGAAATGAAGCGTGCGGCTGATGATATGTCCCCTACCGAGGTCGCCCGCGCCCGCGCGCAGATGAAAGCCGGGTTGCTGATGGGGCTGGAAAGCCCGTCCTCGCGCACAGAACGGCTGGCTCGAATGATCCAGATTTGGGGCGAAGTGCCCTCGCTTGAAGACACGGTGTCGCGGATCGACAGCGTGACCACAGGTGACGTTCGGGCGTTTGGGGAACATCTGGTTCACAAGGCTCCGGCTGCCATGGCGCTTTACGGGCCTGTGGGGGCAGCCCCCGATCTGAGCGCCCTGTCCCAACGCCGCGTGGCCTGATGCTCAGTCTGCGGCGCAAGCTTCGGCTCGACACCGAGCGGATGGTGTTGCGCCCGCCGATCCACAGCGATTTCAACCCCTGGAGCGCCCTGCGGCGGGACAGTGAAGGCTTCTTGGCCAAATGGGAACCCAGCTGGGCCGAAGATCATCTGTCGCGTCGTGCGTTCACAAAACGCGTCTATTGGGCGAATCGCGCCATCGGCAATGGGTCGGCGGTGCCGCTGTTCCTGCAGCGGCGGAGCGATGACATGCTGCTGGGGGCAATCACGCTCGACAATATCCGACGCGGTCCGGCGCAGGCGGGCACCTTGGGCTACTGGATCGGAGAGCCTTTTGCCCGGCACGGCTATATGCGCGAGGCAATTGACGCGGTTGTGCACTATGCCTTCGATCGTCTGGATCTCAGCCGCATCGAGGCCGCGTGTCTTCCCGAGAACAAGGCGTCACGCGGACTGCTTGAGAAGTCGGGCTTCAAATATGAAGGGGTGGCGCAAAGCTATCTTCAGATCGACGGACGCTGGCGAACCCATGTTCTGTATGCGGCACTGCGGCTGGACCGTCGTGGGCGCACCGATGTCGGCTAGGGCCAAGACCTTTCGAAAGGTCTTGGTGCCGCGGTTTGCAAACCGCGGGAAAAGCGCGTTCGAACGCGCTTGATCCAAGCCGCTTCGAAGCGGCTTGCTCCTCACAGCAGTTTTTCTAGACCAGACCCACGTCTGCGCTATCTTCCATGCAGGAGGTGGCGGAATGCGTTTCAAATCACTCTGGATGGCCATGGCCGTCGCAATCACAGGCAGCGCGGCGTTCGCTCAGGACACCCGCCGCCCCAGCCATTGCCTTGCCATCGCCGATGCGACACCTGGCATGGCGTATATCCAAAAGGCCTCATGGACTGCGCCTGTTGAGCAATATTCGGTTCGGATCAACTACGTCGCCCATGCAACGTTTCTATTGCAGACCCCCGGAGGTCTGAACGTCGCCACGGATTTCACCGGATTTCTGGGCAACACGACCCTGTTGCCTGACGTGGTCACGATGAATCACGCCCATGACACGCATTGGACGGCCAATCCTGACCCCGCCATCCCACATGTTCTGCCCGGTTGGGGGCCGTTCGGTGAAGGGATCGAGCATCATGTCGATCTGGGCGAAATGCTCGTGCGCAACGTGTCCACGGACATCCGTTCGCAATTCGGCGGACAAGAAGACAATGGCAATTCGATCTTCATCTTCGAGGTCGAAGGACTGTGCATCGGCCATCTTGGGCATCTGCATCATGAACCCAACGATGAGCAATATGCAGCCATCGGGCGTCTGGACGTCGTGATGGTCCCTGTGGATGGCGGCTACACTCTACCACGCGAGATGATGGTGCGGATTGTCGACAGGCTGCGATCCAGCGTCGTGATCCCGATGCACTGGTTCTCGGGCTTCGCGCTTGAAGCCTTCCTCGAAGAGGTGCAGGACAGTTTCGTGATCGACCGCCGGGACAGTTCTTTCCTCGAAGTGTCATTGCGTGATCTGCCATCCCGTCCTACGGTTGTGGTCCTGCGTCCCGAATGGCTTCGCGACGCGCAGAATTGACTCATTCGGAGACCCGTTGATGCCTCGCGACTCTGCCGATAGCGGCTTTATTGATGCCCTGTCGCACCATTTCCCTACGGACATGTTTTCCCGCGCCGAACAATCCTATCTTGAAGAGCCGCGTGGCCGCTATCAGGGCGCGCGCGGCTTTGTCGCCCGCCCCCGCTCGACCGAAGAAGTGTCGGCGCTGGTGAAAGCCTGCGCAGAGGCCGGTGTTGGTATCGTGCCTTATGGCGGCGGCACAGGGCTTGTTGCCGGGCAGATCGCGCCCGAAGGTGATGCGGAAATGCCGTTGATCCTGTCGCTGGAACGGATGACCACCATTCGCGCCATCTATCCGCAGGAAAATGTGTTGATTGCGGATGCGGGAGTGATCTTGGCAAACATCCAGTCCGCAGCGGCAGAGGTGGACCGCTTGTTCCCCTTGTCCTTGGCCTCGGAAGGGTCGGCGCGGATCGGTGGTTTGCTGGGCACCAATGCGGGCGGCGTCAATGTCCTGCGCTATGGGAACACCCGCGATCTGTGCCTTGGGCTCGAGGTGGTGATGCCCGATGGGTCGATCTGGAACGGGCTGAAACGCCTACGCAAAGACAACACAGGGTACGATCTGCGCAATCTGATGATCGGGTCCGAGGGGACGCTTGGTGTGATCACCGGTACATCGCTCAAGCTGTTCCCGCGTCCGGCCAGCATTGGGACTGCGGTTTTCGTCATTCGCGATGCCGAGGCGGCATTGGAGCTGCTGTCGCTGGCGAAATCACAACTGGGCGAAAGCATCAGCGCGTTCGAGTTGATGCACGGGAACGGGTTGGACTTTTTGCAGCAGACCATGCCCGACGTGCGCAAGCCGTTTGGCGATCATCATCCCGAGTGGATGATCCTGATGGATATCGGACTGCCCAAAGGGCTGGACCCGCAAGAGGCGCTGGAAAACCTGTTCATGTCGGCTGAGGCGGAAGGCATCGTGTCGGACGCTGTGATTGCGCAATCGGAATCACAAAGAAACGACTTCTGGGCCGTGCGCGAGTTGATCCCGATAGCAAACCGTCAGATCGGTGCAGTGTCGAGCCATGACGTGTCGGTGCCTTTGGGCGAATTGCCCCATTTCATCGCCCGCGTCTGGCAAAGCATCGCGCAGGTGGGCGAGTTCCGGATCAATTGCTTTGGCCATGTCGGCGACGGCAACCTGCACTGCAATGTATTTCCGCCCGAGGGCAAGTCACGCGACCTCTTTATTGAGGAGACCAAGCAGATCAAGCGGACGGTGCATGATATTGCCAATGAACTTGGTGGAACGTTCAGCGCCGAACATGGCGTCGGTCGGGCCAAGAAGGCCGATCTGGCACGCTATAGCGATCCGGCCAAGCTGGCCGCGATGCGGGCCATCAAAGACGCGCTTGACCCCAAGGGGATCATGAATCCCGGTGCGGTCTTATCGTGACGCCACGCGGAACACGCAGCCGTCAGTGACAAGCTGAGGCGGCGTTAGGCAAAGCCCTTTCGCCGTCTGGAACGCTTGCAGCACCTTGGGCACGTAGGCCCGGGTCTCGGCATAATCCGGCACACCGCTGGCCCGCACCACAGCGTTCTCGCCCGCGTTATACCCTGCCAGAACCAGAATCACATCGTTGTCGAACTTCTCCATCAGGAAATCGAGGAACGCGACGCCCACCTTTATGTTCTGAGACGGCGAGAAACTGTCCGACACCCCGAACCGTTCCGCAGTGGCAGGCATCAATTGCATCAACCCCTGTGCCCCAACCGAGCTTTGCGCATCGACGCGACCGGCGGATTCGACAGAAATCACAGCGAGCGCCAAAGCTGGGGACACGCGGGTGCCCACAGTGTGCAGCAAGATGTCCTTGCCATGACGTTCTGCGATCCCCTGAAGATCCTGCAAACGGGGGCCTGCAATGCCCTGTGGAAACGGCGGTGCAAAATTAGGCCATGGTAGCGGCGGGATAGTCTCGCTGCGGGCGGAGTAAAATCCTGCCACTTTTCCCTTCTTGCATCGGCAGGGAGGGCGGGGAGATCTATACCGTGGAACTTTACAAGAAGGTTCGCTTGGCGTGTTCCGAGGGCATGAGCGCGCGGGCGGCGGCGAAGCATTTCAACATTTCGCGTGGGACGGTTGATAAGATGTTGGCCTTTTCGGTGCCGCCTGGCTACCGGCGGGACAAGCCGATCAGGCGGCCGAAGCTGGACGGGTTCACCGAGTTCATTGACGCCTGGCTTGAAGCCGACAAGGTCGTGCATCGCAAGCAGCGTCATACGGCCAAGCGGATATGGGAACGGCTTCAGGCCGAGCACGGCTTCACCGGAGGCTATACGATCGTCAAGGATTACGTGCGTGATCGCGAGCGGCGGACCCGGGAGATGTTTGTGCCGCTGGCTCATCCGCCGGGCCATGCTCAGGCCGATTTTGGCGAAGCGGTTGTCGTCATCGGCGGTGTCGAGCAGAAGGCGCACTTCTTCGTCATGGACCTGCCGCACAGCGATGCCTATTTCGTCCGGGCCTATCCAGCGGCGACGGCGGAGGCCTGGATAGACGGCCATGTCCGCGCGTTTGACTTCTTCGGCGGGGTGCCGCAGTCGGTGCTCTACGACAACGACCGCTGCCTGGTGTCGAAGATCCAACCGGACGGCACGCGCATCCGCGCCGCGCTGTTCAGCGGCTTGCAGTCGCATTACCTGTTTCGGGATCGCTATGGTCGGCCCGGGAAGGGGAACGACAAGGGCGCTGTCGAGGGGATGGTCGGCTACGCCCGCCGCAACCACATGGTGCCGATCCCCCACTTTGCCAGTTGGGACGATTTCAACGCAGACCTTGAAGGGCAGTGCCGCGCACGCCTGACGCGCATTCTTCGGGGTCACAAGGAGACGATCGGTGAGAGGTTGCAGCGCGATCTGGTCGCGATGCGCCCCCTGCCTGCCGCCCCGTTCGACGCCTGCGACCAAGCGGGCGGCAGGGTCAGCTCGCAGTCTCTCGTGCGCTATGACACCAACGATTACTCGGTCCCGGTCGCCTATGGCCACCAGGATGTCTGGATCCGCGGCTATGTCGATGAGGTCGTGATCGGCTGTCGCGGGGAGGTGATCGCCCGACACCCGCGCTGTTACGATCGCGAGGACATGATCTTTGATCCGGTTCACTACCTCCCGCTGATCGAGCGCAAGATCAATGCCTTGGACCAGGCCGCACCCTTGGCGGAATGGGACCTGCCCGAAGAGTTCCAGACTTTGCGCCGCCTGATGGAGGCGCGCATGCTCAAGATGGGGCGCCGCGAGTATGTGCAGGTGCTGCGTCTGCTCGAGACCTTCGAGATGGATGACCTGCATGCCGCCGTGAAGAAGGCCCTGAAGCTGGGCGCGGTCGGCTTCGACGCCGTGAAGCACCTCGTGCTTTGTCAGGTGGAGAAGCGCCCCCCGAGGCTTGATCTCGATGTCTACCCCTACTTGCCGCGGGCGAATGTCGAGACGACGCGGGCGGCCAGCTACATGGCCTTGATGTCGGAGGCGGCGGAATGACCGAGGCCCCGAAGATCCTGCTTGCCCACCATCTGAAGACGCTGAAGCTGCCCACATTCTTGCGGGAGCACGAGAAGGTTGCGCGTCAATGCGCCGCCGAAGGACTGGACCATGTCCAGTTCCTGTCGCGCCTCGTGGAACTGGAACTCATTGACCGCGAGCGGCGGATGGTCGAGCGCCGCATCAAGGCCGCGAAGTTCCCGGCCACCAAAAGCCTCGACAGCTTCGACTTCAAGGCGATCCCGAAGCTGAACAAGATGCAGGTGCTGGAACTGGGGCGTTGCGAATGGATCGACCGGCGTGAGAACGTGATCGCCCTCGGGCCCAGCGGAACCGGCAAAACCCACATTGCACTGGGCTTGGGACTGGCAGCCTGCCAGAAGGGCATGTCTGTCAGCTTCACCACCGCCGCCGCGCTGGTCAACGAGCTGATGGAGGCGCGAGACGAACGTCGGCTGCTGCGCGTCCAGAAGCAGATGGCTGCCGTGAAGCTGCTGATCATCGACGAGCTCGGATTCGTGCCCCTGTCCAAGACCGGCGCCGAGCTGCTTTTTGAGATGATCTCCCAGCGCTACGAGCGCGGCGCCACGCTGATCACCAGCAATCTGCCCTTCGATGAATGGACCGAGACCTTCGGCACCGAGCGGCTGACCGGCGCGCTCCTCGACCGGTTGACCCACCACGTCAACATCCTCGAGATGAACGGCGAAAGCTATCGCCTCGCGCAAAGCCGCGCACGCAAGCCCGGCGAAAACATCAACTGATCCAAAGCCCAGACTTGGACCTGACGGTCCAAGGCGGCCAGTCACCCGCCAGCTACATGGAGAGCGCGGCTGACTGGCCGCCGCTCATCACCCGCGTCCCGCGTAAACCCAAAGTGGCCCAGTTTTGCGCCGCCCCGTGGCCTAATTTTACTCCGCCGTTGACACCCTGCCCCGAAGGCGGGTTTGACAGACGCACCAGCGCCGGTTCCAACCGTCCCGGACCCTTTGCCTCGAGTGACGGCGAGATTTCGCTCCAGAACCACGCAAGGGTTTCCCCTCCCGGGGCACGAGGTTGTGGCGCCGAGGCAGAGGGTGCTGCGGGAACACTTGGGGCCTGTGGTGCGATTTGCACCGTGATCCGCTTTTTGGCGCTCGAAGACGGCGGCTTTACCCGCTTGGCGGAAAACTCGGGAAAGGGCGGTGGGTCAGCCACAGCATCGCCCATGCCCAGGGTCATGGCCACCAATGCCATCACAACATACCGTTTCATATGCAGGCTCCTGCTCGATGCCCGTTATTTGTTTGGCCCAATCATGACACAATCCCGGATTGAAGACCATTTCGTTTCTCATTTGCATTCAATGCTATTCATATGATTGCGCGATTCCGCAGAAAATACCGAAATTTTTAGGGTGTGAAAATTTTTAATTTTTTATTTTTCAATGACTTAACCGAATTTCGTTAACTTTCTTGCTAAGCTGCAAAATCGGTCCAGTGCGGTCAAACTGCTGCCCCAATCCGACAGCTATAAGTACTCATCCAAGACGGGATGGAGCGAATGAGAGAGCGCTCAACACAAAGTCCCGAGCTTGGCCAACGTGAGCAAACTAGGACTATGGAGATCAAAATGATCAAATTCATCAAAAACTTCCGTAAAGACGAAGACGGTGCCGTGACAGTTGACTGGGTCGTTCTGACCGCTGCTGTTGTTGGCCTCGCAATTGCTGCCTATGGCGCAATCCAGGAAAACACTGCTGCTGTTCTGGAAACGACCGGTGGCGCGGTTCTCGGCGCAGAAGCTTGGCTGCCGGCTGCTGACTAATAAGTTGATAGCCATCAACGGAAAAAGGCGCGCTTTGCGCGCCTTTTTCTTTCTGACTTCAGAACTGGCAGCCTGACGACATTCACGATTCTTCTTTATGAGTGTTTTCAAGTCATTGACGGTTTTCACTTACGTTTGAAGCAAGCAGAAAACGCGACCAATGAGGTCAAAATGCTGACCCAATGTCGCGAGTATCGTTCTTCATCGAACAAGGGACGACAGAGATTTGAGAGCGGTCAGCATTCAGTCCTGAACTTGACCACCACAAGCAAACTTGGACTATGGAGATCAAAATGATCAAATACATTAAAAACTTCAGCAAAGACGAAGACGGCGCCGTAACAGTTGACTGGGTCGTTCTGACCGCTGCTGTTGTTGGCCTCGCAATTGCGGCTTACACCGCAATCCAGGAAAACACTGCTGCTGTTCTGGAAACGACCGGTGGCGCGGTTCTCGGCGCAGAAGCTTGGCTGCCGGCTGCTGACTAATAAGTTGATAGCCATCAACGGAGAAAGGCGCGCGGTTGCGCGCCTTTTTTCTTTTTCGAACGGATCATCGGATCGGTCCCAGGTCAACGGCGCCCGATCGACCCGCCACGTGACGGTCAAAGTGCCGGATCCCGAAGAGCTTGATGATCCGCGATCATCACGCAGGACTTTGCCGTCTTCGCTCTAACATGTCGCCCCCCACCGGACTCCTCACTTTTGCCACAATCTGCCCAACAGGCAGACACAATGACCAAGTATCCCCAGAACTGAACCATGTTTCAGCGCCCGACCGGCGCATCATGGAAACATGTAAGGAGGCACTATGCGTATCGTCTTTGGACTTGTTCTGGTCGCGGGTCTGGCACTGGCCGGGTTTGCGGTCTACATGGCACAAAATTACATCGGCGCGTACCAAACCGCGCTCGAGCAGGAACGCAACAAGACAACGTCTAGCGTTCCAGTTCAGGGGATCTACGTGGCAACACGCGCGCTGGATTACGGCGAGATCATCACCGATGAGGACATCGCTTTGATGCCCTGGCCGAAACAGACACTCCCGGACGACTTTTTCGACGCGGCAAACCCGCTTAACGCTGAAGGCGCAGAGCTGCGTGTTACATTGCGTCCGATCGAAAAGAACGAAGCGATCATGGCCAGCAAGGTTAGCGAACCCGGTGCCGACGCTGGCCTGACCTCGCGGCTTGAGCGGGGACAACGTGCGTTTGCGATTAAGGTCGACGTGGCAACTGGCGTTTCGGGCTTCCTGCGACCCACCGACCGCGTTGACGTGTACTGGACAGGCCGCGTCCGCAGCAATGACCCGAACATGCCCAATGGCGAGGTCACCAAGCTGATTGAAACCGGGGTCAAATTGATCGCGATCGACCAGACCTCCGAAACAGACAACGCGCAGACCACAATTGCCCGCACGGTCACGGTCGCTGCAAGCCCGCAACAGGTCGCGTCATTGGCACAGGCACAATCAACCGGACGTCTGTCCCTTTCGCTGATGGGCCGTAACGATGACACGGTTGCAGAGGTGATCGAAGTCGATCAGCGCTCGCTTTTGGGCATCACAGCCACGAAAGAAGTCGAAAAACCACGCTCTATTCAGGTTTGCACCATCCGGACGCGTCGCGGCGGTGAAGTGGTGGAAATGCCCATCCCTTGTACAAATTGATGCAAATCGCACTGCATTTGGTGAAAACACCTTAATCCGACCCGAATGAGGCGCAGCATTATGTTGCGCCTTATCCACATGAAGCACCCCTCTGAAATCATTGATTCTTGCAATAAAAGCCGACTTGACGCAGCTTGGTGCAAACATCGGGCGCAAAGACCCACTTTTGAGGCGTGATCGGAAAGGCAGGTCACATGTATACGAGCAGTCCCTTCAAGGCCGTCCTTTTGGGCGCGGTTCTTGCTATTTCTCCGATGGCGCAAACGGCATTTGCTGAAACCTTGCGTGTCATCCGGACCAATACTGAATCGACACTGAACGTTCCCATGAACCGTGCAGTCGTGGTCGAGAGCGAGGTTCCCTTTGCTGAACTCAGCATTGCGAACCCGTCGATCGCTGACATCTCGTCTTTGTCGGACAGGACAATCTACGTGCTGGGCAAAACCCCCGGCACCACAACACTTACCATTCTGGACGGCAACGGCCAGTTGATCACCAATGTGGATGTCCGGGTCGCCCCGGACCTTACAGAGTTCAAAGAACGTCTTCGGCAGATTCTTCCGGACGAGAAGATCGAAGTGCGGACGGCAAATGATGGCATCGTTCTGTCTGGTACGGTGTCGAGCACAATCCGGATGCAGCGCGCGCTTGATCTCGCAACGCGCTACGCACCTGAACGCGTGTCGAACCTGATGACCGTGGGCGGTGTCCAGCAGGTCATGCTCAAGGTGCGGTTCGCTGAAATGCAACGTTCCGTTTCGAAATCCCTGCAAGCGTCTCTGGCCACAGGCGGCTCTGTCCTTGATGGCGATCTGGGCCTTGAGCTTGGCACCGGCAACGCAGCCCCGCTGGCCGGGGTCGATTCAGTCGCGGATAAACTGGGCGCTGGCGCAGGATCGCAGGGCGCGATCATGTTCGGCTTCAACGCAGGTGGCCTCGAAGTAGGCATTCTGCTTGAAGCACTCGAGGCCAAAGGCGTTGTGCGCACACTGGCGGAACCGAACCTGACCTCTCTTTCCGGACAGGAAGCAACATTCCTTGCCGGTGGTGAATATCCGGTCCCAGTGTCGCAAGAAGACGGCGCGATTACAGTTGAATTCAAACCATTCGGTGTCGAACTCAACTTTATCCCTCGGGTTCTGGATGGCGACTTGATCAACCTCGAACTCGAAGCAGCGGTGTCGTCCATCGACCCAAGCAGTGGCGTCGACATTGGCGCGATCCGGATCGACGGGTTCAGCCGCCGGGAAACAACGACCACTGTTGAACTTCGCGACGGAGAAAGCTTTGCCATCGCAGGTCTGTTGCAGGACGATTTCCGGGACCTGAACAGTCAGGTGCCGTGGCTTGGTGACATCCCCATTCTGGGTGCCTTGTTCCGCAGCGCTGAATATCAGCGCGAACAATCCGAACTGGTGATCATCATCACGCCGCACCTTGTGACACCGACACGCGGTGAAGCGCTTGCGCTGCCGACCGATCGGGTGCGTCCTCCAAGCGAAAAAGACCTGTTCCTCTTTGGCCGCGTTACAAGCGACTCGCGCAATCTGCAGGGTGCTGCAGGTGAAGTTGCCAAACAGGATTTCTCGGGTTCCTACGGTTATGTGATGGATTGAGGCGATGACAGTACAAAAAAATCTTCGTGTCCCAATCGCCCTGACCGGCCTTGCCCTCTTGGCGGCCTGCGCAAGCAGCGACCCGGTGTACAGCGCCTTCCACCGCGAAGCTGGTGCCCTCTTGGATACGGGCAATTTCGGCACCGCCACCATGAATAACGTTCAGATCATGAATGGCGAAAAGCGCTACACCTACGATTTGTCGCAACGTTTCGCGAGCGAAGTCATGACGACCGTCAATTTCGCGTTCAACAGTGCGGTACTGGACAGCGGCGCGCAGGACACTCTGCGGGAACAGGCACAATGGATTCGCCAGTTCCCCGAAGTGCGGTTCCGGGTTTACGGCCACACCGACGCCGTCGGCAGCGAAGTCTATAACAAAAGTCTGAGCCTGAACCGTGCGCATGCGGTTGTCAATTTCCTGGCAACTCAGGGCATTAGCAAGGACCGGCTTGAGGCTGTGGTGTCGTTCGGGGAAACCCAACCCCTGATCGTGACCGAAGGCCGTGAACGCCGTAACCGTCGTACCGTGACCGAGGTATCGGGCTTTGTCGGCTCGCATCCCACCGTTCTCGAAGGCCGATATGCCGAGATCATCTATCGCGAGTATATCAACAGCGCCGTGCCCAGAACGGCCCTTGAAGGCATCCAGGGCACCGACTTCCAATCCAGCCAATAAAGGCAAGGCCCCTACGGGGGCCATGCCACCGGCCTGAAATACCGTACAATTTCGGTATTTCGGCCCCAATGTTGCCAAGTTTTCCAACGACCTTCGGACAGTAGCAGTCCCTCCCGAGCGACTCGGGATTGGCGCATGTGGTGTGTGCAGAACGCCGCACGGATGCGCCGAGAAGTTAGAGGAAACGAGGCAAATGACGAGTATCCTTCCAAGCCCCCCGCAGCCGGCGCCCCTATTGGCATGCACGATCAGTCGGGATGTTCAGGAGTTCGATCTCCTGATTGAAGACATGGAAGCCGCGCTTGGCGAAGCATGGGGAGACCTTGGCTTTGATGAAGCCCTGCATTTCTTTTCGCAGGAAGAGGGGGAAGCACTGGAATTCGTGGCCCTTGCCATCGACGAAGACGACGAAGCCAATGTCGATCATCTTTCGTCGATCATCGCGGCGGCCAAAGCCCGCAAGATCAAGGTTGTTCTGATCGCGCATGACGTGACGCCGTCGGCCTTGCATCACCTGCTAAGGCAGGGCGCAGATGAATTTGTCCCCTACCCGCTTCCCGAAGGCGAACTGGCAGCCGCGATCGAACGGATGACCGCTCCAGAAGCACCGCAGGTCGTGGCGCGCAACGGGTCTGGCGTAAAACTGTCGAACGACGGCGACGGGGTGATTATCACCGTTCAGGGCATGGCCGGGGGCTGCGGCGCCAGCACATTCGCGACAAATCTCGCCTGGGAGCTGGCGACGGTCACAAAAGAAAAAGGCCCGCGGGTCTACATCATCGACCTTGGCCTGCAGTTCGGCGCGGTGTCCACATATCTTGATGTTCAGCGTCGAGAAGCCGTTTTGGAACTGTTGTCGGACACTGAATCCATGGACGAGGACAGCTTTGGACAAGCGCTTGTGACGTTTGAGGAAAAGCTGCACGTTTTCACTTCGCCCGCCGATCTTCCGCCGCTCGATATTATCGGGCAGACCGAAGTGCAGGCCCTGTTGGACACGGCATCGCGGCACTTCGACTTTGTCGTGGTCGATATGCCTCCCAGTTTGGTGCAATGGTCCGAAACCGTGCTGTGCGCCGCCCAGGTGTATTTCGGTGTCATCGAACTCGATATGCGGTCGGCCCAGAACACCTATCGCCTCAAACGCGCGCTACAAGCGGAAGACTTGCCTTTCGACAAGATCCGCTTTGTGCTCAACCGCGCTCCGAAATTCACCGATCTGCAAGGCAAAAGTCGTCTCAAGCGCATGCAGGAAAGTCTTGAAATCTCGGTCGATCTGCATTTCCCGGATGGTGGCAAAGCAGTGTCCGAGGCTGGTGATCACGGTCAGCCATTGGCGCTGCAACAGCCCAAAAATGCGCTGCGCAAGGAAATCGCAAAGCTCGCGCAGTCACTTTACGAAGTTGGCCGCTCCGAAGCCGAAGCCGCCTAAGGAGGACACGCATGTTTTCGCGTTACAAAAAGGCGGCCGTCGAGGTCGCACCCGCAGCCAAAGCCCCTGTGGCCAAGGTCGAAGCCCCGGCCAATTCACCGGGTCCAGCCAAAGCCCTGCGCAAGGTACTGCCAACTAAAGCCGCGGTGGCCGAAAGCGCCGATCGCGACAAGAAACGCAAGGAACGCCTGAGCGAGATCAAGCTCGAGCTTCACCGCGCGCTGCTGGATAACTTGAACCTTGCCGCGCTCGATCAGGCGACCGAAGCCCAGCTCAAGGAAGAGATCAACGCGATCACAACCGAGAGCCTGCAGGAACGAGGCATGGTGCTCAACCGCGAAGAGCGGGTGGCCCTGAACCAGGAACTATACGACGAGGTCAAAGGTCTTGGCCCGCTCGAGACATTGCTCAAAGACGAAACCATCAGCGATATTCTCGTCAACGGCCCGCATAGGATCTTCGTGGAACGGTCGGGCAAGCTGCAACTCAGCGACGTGACCTTCAAGGACGAAAAGCACCTGATGCGGATCATCGACAAGATCGTGTCCGCCGTGGGCCGCCGCGTCGATGAATCCAACCCCTATGTGGACGCCCGTCTTCAGGACGGATCGCGTTTCAACGCAATGGTGCCGCCGATTGCGGTCGACGGATCGCTGGTCTCCATTCGTAAGTTCAAAACCGACCAGCTGAGCATCGACGATCTGGTCAATTTCGGTGCCTTTACCGAAGAAATGGCCGTCTACCTGCAAGCCGCCGTGGCGACGCGCCTGAACATCATCGTGTCTGGCGGTACGGGTTCGGGTAAGACAACCACGCTCAACGCACTCTCGTCCTTCATCGACGACAGCGAACGCATCCTGACAATCGAAGACACGGCGGAACTTCAGCTCCAGCAGACCCATGTGGGCAGAATGGAAAGCCGTCCGCCCAACGTTGAAGGCAAAGGCGCCGTCACGCCCCGCGACTGTCTCAAGAACGCCCTTCGTATGCGTCCCGACCGGATCATCGTCGGCGAAACGCGTGGCGAGGAAGTCATCGACATGTTGCAGGCCATGAACACCGGCCACGACGGATCGATGACCACGATCCACGCCAACAGCGCCCGCGACGGTGTAAGCCGTCTGGAAAACATGATCGCGATGGCCGGGATCGAAATGCCGCTCAAGGCGATGCGGTCGCAGATCTCTTCGGCTGTGAACCTGATTGTACAAGCCTCGCGTCTGCAAGACGGTTCGCGCCGCATGACGTCAATCACCGAAATCACCGGGATGGAAGGCGAGGTCATCTCGATGCAGGAACTGTTCCGCTTCCAGCGGGTCGGCCTGACCCCAGAGAACAAGATCATAGGCCATTTCACGGCCACAGGCGTGCGATCCAACTATGCCGAACGCTTCAAGATGTGGGGCTATGACTTGCCCCCGTCGATCTATGAACCCTTCAACGGGAACCACTGATTATGACACTCAGCGCAGAACCAATCGTCTACGGGCTAATCTTCATTGCCGTTCTGGTCCTCGTCGAAGGCGTCTATCTTGTCGCCTTCGGCAAGTCGATCAGCCTGAACAAGCGGGTCAACCGACGGCTCGAAATGCTCGACAAGGGCTCCAAGCGCGACGAAGTGCTGGCCAAACTCCGCAAGGAGATGGACCAGCACATGAGTTCGCGCGGGTTGCCGCTCTATTCGATCCTCGCTGACCGGGCGCAGAAGGCCGCGATTGCCTTTACGCCACAGCAACTGATCATGGTGATGATCGGTGTGAGCGTTGTGGCGTTTGCAGGTTTGACGGTCGGCACTGAGGCTGGCCTCGCTGTACGTGTTGTCATGGGCGTGGCGATGGGTGTCGGAGGCGTCTTTTTCTGGATCAGCAGCAAGGCCAAGAAACGGGTCAGCCTAATCGAAGAACAACTTCCGGATGCCGTCGAACTGATGGTGCGCTCATTGCGCGTCGGTCACCCGTTTTCATCCGCGATTTCGATCGTATCAAAGGAAATCAAAGACCCACTTGCGACAGAATTCGGTATCATCGCTGACGAAGCCAGCTATGGGCGCGACATTGGCGAAGCCCTGAAAGCCATGGCCGAACGGCTCGACATGCAGGATTTACGCTTCCTCGCTGTCGCAGTGGCCATTCAACAGCAGTCAGGTGGTAACCTTGCCGAGATTCTTGACGGTCTTGCCAAAGTGATCCGCGCCCGGTTCCGACTGTTCCGCCGAGTAAAAGCCATCACCGCCGAGGCGCGATGGTCGGGCAAGTTCCTGTCCGGCTTCCCTGTCGGCGCTCTGATCGTCATCCAGTTGACCGATCCCAACTACTATGACGAAGTGATCGACCACCCCTGGTTCATCCCGGCGTGTTTCGTTGTCGGCGCCTTCCTGATCGTCAACCTGATCGTGATGCGCGCGCTCGTGAATATCAAAGTCTGAGGTCCGGAACATGCAAGCTTTCAACCAGTTCGCTTACAACCTGCTTGGCCCAGCTGGCCCGATGATCCTCATCGCCGGTCTGGGGATTGCGCTGTTGGTCCTCGCCATTCCGATGTTCTTCATGTCGCGCTCCAACCCGATGGACCGACTGAACAACCAGTCATCGGGCCGTCAAGAGGTAGACGCTGCCACACGCGCAGTGCTGCGCGACAAGCAGAAAAACCAGAAGCTCAATAAATACGCGCAGTTCCTTGAGCCTCAGGACGCCAAGGAACTGTCCGACGTTCGCTTGAAACTGTTGCAGGCAGGCTACCGCACCAAGGACGCGGTCCAGGTCTATTACTTCGCACAGTTTGCTCTGGGCATCGGTGGCTTGATCATCGGTCTTGTGTATTTCTACCTGATCCTCGACCCGTCTGAGGCGACAACACAACAGACCGTCATGTACACGCTCGGTCCGGGTGCAGCCGGATACATGTTCCCGAAATACTGGGTCACCAGCCGGATGCAGAAACGGCAAGAGGAAATCGAAAGCGGCTTTCCAGACAGCCTCGACATGATGCTGGTCTGCGTCGAAGCAGGCCAGTCCATGGATCAGGCCATCGTGCGCGTCAGCAAGGAATTGCGTGCGTCCTACCCCAGCCTTGCCGATGAGTTCGAACTGGTCAGTTTCGAGATGAAGGCCGGCAAAGACAAAAGCACGGTTCTGAACGACATGGGCGAGCGCTGCGGAGTGCAGGACGTGATGTCCTTCGTGACCGTTCTCAACCAAAGCCAAAGCTTTGGTACGCCGATTTCCGACGCGTTGCGGGTCTATGCGGCGGAAATGCGTGACAAACGTGTAATGCGTGCCGAAGAAAAGGCAAACAAGTTGCCAACCAAAATGACATTGACCACAATGATGCTGACAGTGCCGCCGCTGCTGATCATTCTTGTTGGTCCTTCGGTCATGGGAATTCAGCAGCTCGGCAGTCTCGGGAGTTCGATGGGGCAATGACTTTAGGCCGGTTTTGGCCCGCACTTTTTCTGATCGGATTGGCCGCCTGTGGACCGGGCGGCTTTTCCACGTCTGACGATACGGTGTTTGCACCGAGCGTCGACCCAAGAGGCGCGGTGGTCGATCAATTGACCGTAGGCCACCGACTGATGGCGGCGGGCGAGTATGAATTGGCACTCAGCTCGTTCAGCCTTGCTGCTGCAGAACAGGGACTGACACCCGAGGTGCTGTTGTCGTTGGGATCTGCAAACCTCGCCCTTGGCCGCCTTAATCAGGCCGAAGATTTGCTGCGCCGTGCAGCCAAAGACGCTCCAGAGAGCCCGGATACATGGAACAATCTGGGTGTGGTGCTGATCGAAAAAGGCGAAACCGCCGAGGCCGCACAGGTGTTTCGCAGGGCATTCGGCCTCGACAATGGCGAAAGTGTTGCAATTCGGGATAATCTGCGCTTGGCTCTCGCAAAATTGGAAAATTCGCAGTATGATGCGGAAATAGAACAAGAATACAAACTTGTGCGGCGCGGCAGCAGTGACTTTCTAATCCGCCCGACACAGTAATGAGGCAGAGCAGTAAAGGACGCAAAAATGCGCCATCCCTTTATCGTGACCCTGTGCATTGCAGGGGCGGTTACGCTATCAGGTTGTGAACGCGGCATTGATACAGAAGCAGTTGACCGCGAATTCCAGGGCGTCAACGTCATTGACGGGACCAACCTGAACGAGGTCATGCTGTCGGTATCCGACCCGAACGAGGCAGTCGCGTATTTCCAGCGCGCCAGCAACGGCGAACCCGACCGGATCGACCTTGCCCGAGGCCTTGCCGTTTCACTGATCCGCGCCAAACGCCACACCGAAGGTGTCGCAGCATGGGCGCGCGTGGTCGACAACGATGCGGCCACGAACGATGACCGCGTGGAACTGGCGGATGCCCTGATCCGCAACAACGAGTGGGATCGCGCGGCGACTGCTTTGAATTCCATCCCCCCAACCCACGAAACCTACAAGCGCTACCGGCTTGAGGCGATGATTGCTGACAGCCAAAAACAATGGGACAAGGCGGACAGCTTTTACGAAACGGCCGTTGGCCTGACCACTACGCCTGCTTCTGTGATGAACAACTGGGGCTTCTCTAAGCTCACGCGCGGCGACTTTTCGGGCGCGGAACGTCTCTTCACCGAAGCGATCCGCAACGATGGCTCGCTGTTCACCGCCAAGAACAACCTCGTTCTCGCACGTGGTGCGCAGGGAAATTATGTGCTGCCGGTCGTGCCCATGAGCCAGATCGAACGCGCCGAGCTCTTGCACACGATGGGGCTTGCTGCGGTTAAACGTGGTGACGTGGTAACGGGACAGGGACTGATGCGCGAAGCCATCGATACCCATCCACAGCATTTCGAAGCGGCTGCCCGCAGCCTGAAAGCGCTTGAATCCAATGTCGTGAACTGAGCCGCCGCATGGATATCTCGGCGTTCTCGGCTTTGGTTTTCCTGCCTTTCGTGCTTCCCCTCTGCGTCTACGTGACCTTCTCGGACATGCGCGACATGCGCATTCCGAACCAGATCGTTGTCGCTTTGTTTCTGGTCTTTGCCGGAGCCGGGTTGTTTGCGTTGCCGTTCGACGCCTATCTGTGGCGCTATGTGCACCTGATCATCGTGCTTGTCGCCGGGATTGCGCTGAATGCGGGTGGCGCGATGGGTGCAGGCGACGCCAAGTTCGCCGCCGCCGCAGCCCCGTTCATCCATGTGGGCGACCTGCGGCTTCTGATGGCGCTTTTCGCGGCGAACATCCTCGCGGCCTTCCTCGCACATCGCCTTGCCAAACACACCCCGCTGCGCAAGATCGCGCCACATTGGAAAAGCTGGAGCCATCCCAAATTCCCGATGGGCATGGCACTTGGCGGTACGCTGGCACTTTATCTGTGCCTTGGCGCGTGGTTCGGCAGGTAGGCTGCCAACAACCTGTCCTGCCCTAGCCCTTCTGTTGCCACATTGGCCTGTCACGGTCAGCCAAAGATAAAACTGGCTGAACCGATCCGGGGCGATCCATGAACATGCAGACCAGCGCCGTGATGGCGCCTCCTCCTCCGAAGCGCATGGAAGACATGCAGCTGCAACCGGTCATGATGCGCGACATCCTCCTCAAGACGATGTTCCGCAAGAACGTGTCGACCGTGACCGCGATTGCGCAAAGCGTCTGCCTGCCAGTGCCGATCACACAGGAACTGGTCGACATGGCGCGCAGTCAGTTGCTCTTGGAAGCCACTGGCACACTCAATGCCAACAATGGCAGCGAGATGGGCTACCAATTGACCGATGCGGGCAAAGCCCGTGCGCTCGACGCCCTTGCACAGTCCGAATATTACGGCGCGATGCCGGTGCCGCTTGCGGTCTATGCTGAACAGGTCAAACGCCAGTCGATCCGCAACATCCATATTTCACGCCAGCAATTGACCGATGCGATGGGGCACCTGATCCTCCCCCCCGAATTGCTGAGCAACCTGGGCCCCGCCGTCGGCGCAGGACGGTCGATCCTGATGTACGGGCCGCCGGGGAACGGGAAATCCTCGATCTCGAACGGCATCCGCGACGCGATGGGCGACAAGATCTACATTCCCCACGCCATCGAATATGCAGGTCAGGTCATCACGGTCTATGACCCAATCGTGCACAGCGCCGCTGAAACCGCAAGCTCTGCCACCGGGCTGCGCCTGACCAACCGGTTCGACACGCGCTATGTGCTCTGCGCCCGCCCCACGGTGATCACCGGGGGTGAATTGTCGCTCGATATGCTGGATTTGGTCTATAACCCAACAGCCCGCACCTATCAGGCGCCGCTGCAGCTCAAATCCACCGGCGGCATCTTCATCGTCGACGACCTTGGCCGCCAAGCCGAACCGCCCCAGAAGCTGGTCAACCGCTGGATTGTTCCGCTGGAAGAGGCGCGCGACATTCTTGCGCTTCAATCCGGTGAAAAGTTCGAAGTCCCCTTCGACACGCTTGTGATCTTCTCAACCAACTTTCACCCGAACGAAATCTTCGACCAAGCCGCGTTGCGCCGGATCTTCTTCAAGATCAAGATCGACGGGCCAGATCAGCAGAACTTCCTCAAGATCTTTTCGATGGTGGCGAAGAAAAAGAAAATGGCGCTGTGTGAAAAATCGCTGATCCATCTTCTGAAGACCAAGTACCCGACGATCAAGAACGTCTATGCGAACTATCAGCCCGTCTTCCTCATCGATCAGATGATCGCGGTGTGTGACTTTGAAGGCTGGCCCTACAAGATGACGCCAGAACTGATCGACCGGGCGTGGGCGAACATGTTCGTCAAGGACGAAAAGATCGTCAAATAGGGGCAACGGTCCGATTTCCAGTCGACTGGAAATCGCGGACGCGCCCACGCGTCCGCATCCCGGATCAGCCACACGTGACGCCACGCAAAAAACGCAAGATTAGCCCTTGACGCCACGCCGCACCGCTCGTACTCACGCGGCGGTCCGGCGCGGTAGCTCAGTTGGTTAGAGCGAACGACTCATAATCGTTAGGTCGGGGGTTCGAGTCCCCCCCACGCCACCAAAAATCCCCAAAACAAATACCTGAATACCGGTTCTGCGGTCGGCATTGTGTGCCCCTTCTATCGGCCCAAGTGTCGGAAAAGGAACAGACGGAATTCAGCACAACGCACTAGACCAGACTCATGACACAGCTATCGCCAACCGCCGTTTCCACGGATCGCATTCTGCCCGGTGTCGCCTTGATGCTGGGCTTTTGCGTCACGGCCCCACTTCTTGATGTCGCGGCCAAGCTGGCGTCAAGCAGCGTGCCCGTCGGTCAGATCACTGCCGCGCGGTTCATCGCGCAATGCCTGCTGATGGCACCGGTCGTCTGGGTCATGGGCTTGTCGCTCAAGGTGCCACGCGAGAAATGGATGGCCCTCACAATGCGGGCCCTTCTGTTGTTCACATCCACTTTCTGCTTCATCGCTGCGATCCGTGTGATGCCGTTGGCCGACGCGCTGGCGATCGTGTTCGTCGCGCCATTTATCGTGCTGCTGGTCGGCAAGTTCTACCTAAGCGAAGACGTCGGCCCCCGCCGCGTGGCCGCCGCACTGGTGGGCTTCGTGGGCGTGTTGTTCGTCATCCAACCCAGCTTTTCTGCCTTTGGTGCGGTGGCCTTGTTCCCCCTTGGCACTGCCGTCGGATTTGCCTTCTACATCCTCGTGACACGGGGGCTGTCCCGGCAGATGCATCCTGTGACGCTACAATTCTACACTGGCTTGATCGCAAGTGCGCTGTGCCTCCCCATTCTGGTTTTGGCCCAAGGCACCGGCTCTGTCCTTCTTGATCCGGTCTGGCCCAAAGGGATTGCTTGGACCTGGCTGTTCGGCGTGGGTTTTTTCGCGACCGTCAGCCACATGATGATGACCTATGCGCTGTCATGGGCACCGTCTGCCACCTTGGCACCCTTGCAATATCTGGAACTGCCGGTCGCAACACTGCTGGGCTATCTGGTCTTCGGTGACTTTCCCAATACGCTCACCTTGACCGGGATCGGCATCATCATCGGCGCAGGTCTTTACATGATCCACCGCGAACGCGTGACCGCCCGCCAACTGGTAACCGAGCGCGCCGCACCGCCGATTTAAGTCAGTCAGCTTACGTTCAAAGGGCTGCAAAAACGCAGATCCAAATGTGTTACCGATTTTCACATGTATATACACACATGTAACATTAATCTTGCCGGGAATCGTTCAATGCCTTACCTTGCAAGCAGCGCGGATCAGCCCGCCGCTCATGCGCGAAAGGTTCACACATGTACGCCCAGATGGTCACGTCCGAAGCGACACAAGACGACCCCCAAAAGCTCGCCCAGTTTCAGGCGCGCATTGATGCAGGCGAAAAGATCGAACCCAAGGAATGGATGCCCGAGGGCTACCGTAAGACCCTGATCCGCCAGATTGGCCAGCACGCCCACTCCGAAATCGTCGGCCAATTGCCTGAAGGCAACTGGATCACCCGCGCACCGACACTGGAGCGCAAGGCGATCTTGCTCGCCAAGGTGCAAGATGAGGCCGGGCACGGCCTCTATCTCTACTGCGCCGCTGAAACGCTTGGGGTCAGCCGGGACGAGCTGACCGAGATGCTGCTTGACGGGCGCATGAAGTACAGCTCCATCTTCAACTACCCGACACTGACATGGGCCGACATGGGCGCGGTGGGATGGCTGGTCGACGGTGCCGCAATCATGAACCAAGTGCCGCTTCAACGTACATCCTATGGCCCCTATTCCCGCGCAATGGTCCGCATCTGCAAGGAAGAGTCGTTCCACCAGCGGCAGGGCTACCACATCATGATGAAGATGGCCCAAGGCACACCTGCGCAAAAGAAGATGGCACAGGATGCGCTCAACCGCTTCTGGTATCCGTCGCTGATGATGTTCGGCCCATCGGACAAAGACAGCGTGCATTCCGCGCTGTCGATGAAGTGGAAGATCAAAATGAACACCAATGACGAGCTGCGTCAGAAGTTCGTCGATCAGACCGTACCGCAGGCCGAATTCCTTGGTCTGACCGTGCCGGACAAGACCTTGCGCTGGAACGATGAAAAGGGCGGCTACGATTTCGCAGAACCCGATTGGTCCGAGTTTTTCGACGTGATCAAAGGCAACGGCCCCTGCAACACCGAACGGCTCGCGGCGCGCAACAAAGCGTGGGACGACGGTGCCTGGGTGCGCGAAGGGTTGATGACGCATGCCGCCAAGAAACGTGCGGCGGAATGAGTTTTTGGAAGCTATCGTCAATGTCTTTCTGGTTTTCGTCGCTTTTTCGATCCCACTATTCGCAGTTTGGGTTTCAATTAGTGAAGCTTGGAAGAGACGCAAAATGACAAGCGAAACTGGAGGTGCCCTGTTCTGGGGAGTTGTTTTCGGGTTTCTTGTCTTTGCTGCGCTATACGCAGAAATTTACTAAATTGGGGGAATTTATAATGTCTCACGAATGGCCCCTCTGGGAGGTTTTCATCCGCGGTCAGCACGGCCTGAACCATCGTCATGTCGGCAGCCTGCACGCGCCCGATGCGGAAATGGCGCTCAAGAACGCCCGCGATGTCTACACCCGCCGTAACGAAGGCGTCAGCATCTGGGTGGTCGAGGCCGCCCACATCACCGCATCATCACCTTCGGACAAAGGTCCGCTTTACGAACCATCGGAAAGCAAGGTCTACCGCCACCCCACCTTTTTCGACATCCCAGACGAAGCGGGACACATGTGATGACCGACCAGACCGCCCTGTTCGAATACCTCCTGCGACTGGGGGACAACACGCTGGTGCTGGGGCACCGTGTTAGCGAATGGTGTGGCCATGCTCCAGTGCTGGAAGAGGACATCGCCTTGGCCAACACCGCGCTGGACCTGATCGGGCAGACGCAGATGTGGCTTGGCTTGGCGGGCGCGGTCGAAGGCGCCGGGCGCTCGGCCGATGATCTGGCGATGCTGCGCGACGTCTGGGACTTCCGCAACCTGCTGCTGGTCGAACAGCCCAACGGCGATTTTGGCCAGACCCTGATGCGGCAATGCCTGTTTGACGCGTTCCATTTCGAACTGCTCACCGGCCTGACACACGCCTCTGACGACCGGATCGCGGCCATTGCCGCCAAGGCGCTGAAGGAAGTGACCTACCACCTCGACCGCTCCTCCGAGACCGTGATCGGTCTGGGCGATGGAACCGAGGAAAGCCTTGCTCGGATGCAAGCGGCACTCGATTTGCTTTGGCCATATGTCGGTGAGATGTTCACACCCGACGCCATTGACGACGCCATACACGCCGCTGGGATCGCCCCCGATCTGACCACCCTGCGCGCCCGCTACGATGTACGGCTCGACTCCATACTAACCGAGGCGACACTGACCAAACCCGACAGCAGTTATGCGCAATCTGGTGGCAAGACTGGCTTTCGGCATACCGAACACCTTGGCCACATGCTGACCCAGATGCAGTGGCTGCAACGCGCCTATCCCGGTGCGACCTGGTAACATGACACCCGATGTGTCCACAATCTGGGGCTGGCTCGATCAGGTGCCGGACCCCGAGATCCCGGTGATCTCGGTTGTCGATCTCGGCATCGTGCGGGACGTGGCATGGCAGGACGACACTCTCGAGGTGGCTGTGACCCCAACCTATTCGGGCTGCCCCGCCACATCCATGATCGCGATGGACATCGAGACCGCTCTGTACGATCGGGGTATCCGAAACGTACGGATCAAGACCCAGATCGCGCCACCTTGGACGACCGACTGGCTGTCCGACAAAGGCCGCGCCAAGCTGACCGAATACGGCATCGCGCCGCCCTCGCCCGCTGGTGGCCCCGACGCCTGCCCGCGCTGTAGCAGCACACACCTGACCCGGATCAGCCAGTTCGGCTCTACCCCGTGCAAGGCGCATTGGCGGTGCGACGACTGTCTTGAGCCATTCGACTATTTCAAATGTATCTGACCGCAAGGCTCTGACATGGCACGCTTCTTCCCCCTCACCGTCACCGATGTCGACCGCACCACCCGCGAGGCCGTCGCCGTAACCCTTGAGGCCCGCGACGGTGGGGATTTCTCGTTCACGCAAGGCCAATATCTGACCTTCAAACGCGACTTCGACGGCACCGAGCTGCGGCGCTCCTACTCCATCTGTTCTGGCGTCAATGAAGGTGTGCTGCGGGTGGGCATCAAGAAAGTCACCGACGGTGCTTTCTCGCGCTGGGTCAACGAAGACCTGAAACCCGGTATGACCATCGACGCGATGGAACCGATGGGCAAATTCCACACCCCCATCGAGCCTGACAAGTCCAAAACCTACCTCGCGTTTGCGGGCGGTTCAGGGATCACCCCCGTTCTATCGATCCTGAAAACCGTTCTGGCGGCTGAGCCCCTGTCGCGTTTCACGCTGGTCTATGCCAACCGCAGCGTCAGCACGATCATGTTTCGGGAAGAGCTGGAAGACCTCAAGAACACCCACATGGGGCGCTTCACCGTCATCCACATCCTCGAGACCGACGCACAGGACATTGACCTCTTTCAAGGCCGTGTCGATGGCGAAAAATGCACTGCCCTGTTCACCCATTGGATCGACATCGAAAGCGTCGACATCGCGTTCATCTGCGGGCCAGAGCCGATGATGAAAGCCATCGCGCAATCCCTTGGCGACCATGGGCTAAGCAAACAACAGATCAAGTTCGAGCTGTTCGCAAGCGCCCAGACCGGACGGCTGGAGCGGCGCACCAAAGCCGCCGATGGCGCAGCAACAGATGCGATCTCGGCCAGCGTCACGCTCGACGGCGTGACACGCAGCTTCGAGATGGGCCGCGACATGACCATCCTCGAAGCCGCGCTCGAAAATGCGCTGGACGCGCCCCATGCTTGCCGCGCCGGGGTCTGTTCAACCTGCAAATGCAAAGTGTTGGAGGGCGAAGTGGACATGGTCGCCAACCACGCGCTTGAAGACTACGAGGTGGAACAGGGCTATATCCTGTCTTGCCAATCCTACCCGATCACCAAGCGCGTCGTCGTCGATTACGACCAGTAACCGTCACACAGGATTACGCTTGTCCACCACGCGCACGGCCTTGCCCTGCGAGCGGGCAACCGAGCCGGGATCACCCACTTCGACCTCGGTCGAAATGCCGACATGGTCCTTGATCCGCTTGACCAGCATGCGCGTCGCAGCTGTGCGCGACAGCTCGTCCGCCGCATCCGGTGTGGCCTCCACCAGCACCCGCATCGCGTCCATCCGGCCAGATGTGTAAAGCTCGATCTGGAAATACGGGGCCAGTCCGCCCGTTGCCATAACCTCTTCCTCGATCTGGGTCGGAAACACGTTCACGCCCCGCAGGATCATCATGTCGTCGCTGCGGCCCGTGACCTTTTCCATCCGTCGCATGCTCCGCGCGGTGCCTGCCATAAGCCGTGTCAGATCGCGCGTGCGGTAGCGAATGATCGGCATCCCTTCTTTGGTGATGGTGGTAAAGACCAACTCACCTTTCTCGCCATCGGGCAGCACCTCACCGGTCTCTGGGTTGATGATTTCGGGATAGAAATGATCCTCCCAGATGTGCAGCCCGTCCTTGGTTTCCACGCATTCGTTGGCCACACCCGGCCCGATCACCTCGGACAGGCCATAAATGTCGACCGCGTGCATGTCGAACGCCTGTTCAATCTCCTGCCGCATCGCGTTGGTCCACGGCTCGGCACCGAAGACACCGACCTCCAAAGAGGTCTCGCGCGGGTCCAGCCCCGCCTTGTGGAACGCTTCCAGAATATTCAGAATGTAGGACGGCGTGACCATGATCCCCTTGGGCTGAAAATCGGTGATGAGGCCCACCTGTTTTTCGGTCTGCCCACCGCCCATCGGCACCACCGTCCCGCCCAGCTTTTCCACCCCGTAATGCGCGCCCAGCCCGCCGGTGAAGAGGCCGTAGCCATAGGCCACATGCACCATGTCGCCCGCCCGCAGACCAGAGGCCCGCAGTGACCGCGCAACCACGCTGGCCCACATGTCGATGTCGTTCTTCGTGTAGCCGACAACCGTAGGCTTGCCTGTCGTGCCCGAAGACGCATGAATCCGCGCGATCTGTTCGCGCGGCACGGCAAACAGGCCGAACGGGTAATTGTCCCGCAGGTCGGATTTCAAAGTGAACGGAAACTTCGCCAGATCGGACAGGTTGCGCAGATCATCAGGATGAACCCCCGCCGTATCGAACTTGGCGCGGTACATCGACACATTGTCATAGGCATGCCGCAGCGACCAGCGCAGACGATCCAGTTGCAGAGCGCGGATCTCGTCAATGGATGCGGTTTCGATCGGGTCGAGATCACCCGGTTTTGGTGACAAATCTTTCATGTGCCCAGCGCCTCCCCTACGCTTCGTCGAACACCGTGCCCTTGATCGACCGTGAAAGACCGCGGAACTCGGCAATCAGCACCCCAGCCTGATTGGTTACCTGCACGTCAGTGATGCCACTGCGACCGGTCAGCGAAATCTCGGTCGCTGTGGCCCGCAGGCGGTCCCCCAACCGGCCCGAGGCAATGTAAGTGATAGAATTGTGCTGCGCGACGGTGACCTGATTGCGGCTGTTGCAGGCAAAGGCAAAGGCGCTGTCGGCCAGCGTGAAAATCACCCCGCCGTGGCACATACCGTGTCCGTTGCAATGGTGCTTCTTCACCGTCAATTCCATGACAGCTTCACCTTCGGCAATATGCGTCATCTCCATCCCCATCCATTGCGAGGCATGGTCTTGCTGCCACATGTGATGGGCGGATTTCTGGGCGCGGTCGTCTGGTGTCATGGACGCGACGCTTGCATGAAGTTCACGCACGGTCAAATACTTAGGCAGGGAAAAGGGGACAACAATGACAGTTCAGGACATTCAGAGTTTCGTGGCCGGTGACTGGCTTGCCCCGGACAGCGCGGCGCGCGATATCCGTGATGCTGTGACAGGTGACGTGATCGCACGCGCGGGTCGTGCGCAGGTCGATGCAAGCGCGATGATCGACCATGCGGTGAGCGTCGGTGCACCTGCTTTGCGGGCAATGACGTTTCACGATCGCGCGCGGATGCTCAAGGCGCTGGCTTTGTATCTGCAAGAACGCAAGCAGCTGCTCTATGACCTGAGCTTTTCAACCGGGGCCACGCAGAAAGACCATCTGATCGACGTTGATGGCGGGATCGGAACGATGCTTGTCATCGCCTCCAAGGGACGGCGCGAGATGCCGGACGGGCATGTCTATCTTGATGGCGAGGTCGAACAGTTGTCGCGCAAGGGCAGCTTTGTCGGGCAGCATGTTTGCACCCCGTTGCAGGGTGTTGCAGTCCATATCAACGCCTTCAACTTCCCGGTTTGGGGGATGCTGGAGAAACTGGCACCCACCTTGCTCGCGGGCGTTCCGGCCATCGTAAAGCCCGCGACGACGACCTGCTATGTGACCGAAGCCTGTGTGCGGATGATGCTGGAGAGCGGAATTTTACCAAATGGTACAATTCAGCTTGTGACCGGCGGATTGGGCGATCTGCTGGACCATCTCGGCGCGCAGGACGTTGTCAGCTTTACCGGCTCTGCCGACACAGCATACGCCCTGCGCAGCGCGCCAAACCTCTTGCGCAACTCGGTCCGGTTTGTGGCAGAACAAGACAGCCTCAACGCGTCGATCCTTGGCCCAGATGCAGTGCCGGGCACGCCGGAGTTCGATCTCTTCGTCAAGGAAGTTCACCGCGAGATGACCACCAAGGCGGGGCAGAAATGTACCGCGATCCGCCGGATCATTGCACCGCAGGCGCAAGTTGATGCGTTGATCGCCGCCGTGTTGGACCGCTTGCGCGATACGGTGGTCGGAGATCCGCGCGATCCAGCGACACGCATGGGGGCTTTGGTGTCGGACGGGCAGCGGCGCGATGTGCTGGCGAAATGCGCAACACTGGGGGCCGAGGCGGAACGTGTCTTCGGTGATCCCGACGCATTCGCCGTACACGGGGCCGACGCCAGCAAAGGCGCGTTCCTGCCGCCAATGCTGTATCATTGCGCCGACCCGGATGCGGCTAGCCATGTGCATGACACCGAAGCATTTGGCCCGGTGGCCACAATCATGGGCTACCGCGATCTGTCGCATGCCATTGCGCTGGTGAACCGGGGGCAAGGCAGCCTTGTCGCGTCCGTCGTCACTCATGATCCAGAGGTCGCCCGCGAGGTGGTGATGGGTGCGGGCGCGTATCATGGACGGCTTTACTTCAACAATCGCGACAGCATGGCCGAGGCGACAGGGCATGGATCGCCCCTGCCCCATATGGTGCATGGTGGTCCCGGACGTGCAGGCGGTGGCGAGGAACTGGGCGGTGTGCGGGGGGTGCTGCACTACATGCAGCGCACGGCCGTGCAGGGCAGCCCGGATGTGATTGCTGCCGTGACAGGGGAATGGGTGCCGGGTGCTGCCACGTCGCAAGGACCAGCACATCCGTTCCGGCGCAGTTTCGACGAAGTTCAGATTGGGGAAACCCTGCATACACCCGAGCGCGAAGTGACGATGGAAGACATCGAACACTTCGCCACCTTCACCGGTGACACGTTCTATGCCCACATGGACGAGGACGCCGCCAAGCGAAACCCGTTCTTTCCGGGGCGCGTTGCACATGGTTACCTTCTGCTCAGTTTTGCGGCGGGGCTGTTTGTCGACCCGGACGAAGGCCCAGTGCTGGCGAATACTGGGCTCGACACTTTGCGTTTTCAGAAACCGGTCAGCGCGGGGGACCGGATCAAGGTGCAGTTGACCGTGAAAAAGAAGACAAAGCGTACAGCAGATTACGGCGAGGTGCGCTGGCATGTGATCCTGCGCAATCAGGACGACGCGCCTGTTGCAGAATATGAACTGCTGACGATGAACGCGTACACCTGAACGCCTGAACGCTTGGCCTGAGACAGCACGCGGCGTATCGCTTGGCCATGACCGACTCAGACTTCGCCCAACTTGTGACCCGCGTTCTGGGATCGTCCACTCCGAGGGTGTGGTCGCTTCTGGTGACCATGTTCGGCGACTTGGCACTGGCTCCGCAGGCACGGCTGAGCGGTGGAACCGTAAACGCGATTACGGCTTCCATCGGTATCAAACCCGAAGCCACCCGCGTGGCCCTGCACCGTCTGCGCAAGGAAGACTGGATTGAAAGCCACCGCACCGGGCGGCAGACACGGTACGCTCTGACTGCGCACGGGCGGACGCAAACCACAGCGGCCGCCCCGCGCGTCTATGGCCCGGCCCCGACTGACCTGCACGCCTATCTCGTGCTGGAGAACCCGTCCCTGCCAACCGACTGGCCCACCGAGCAAGACACGGCGACCACGGTGCAAATCGGACCTAAGGCGGTGGTGACCACATCCAGCGCAAAGACCGACCAGCATCTTCAGCTGGTGCTGACCACCGAGATGGAATTGCCGCGTTGGATCAGCGACAAGCTGTGCCCTCCCGACATCCAAAGTGCCTCACGTGACCTATCCCAACGATTCAAAAAGATTTTGGACGACCATGCGTTGGATGAACTGACCCTTTTGCAGCGTACAGCGATCCGTGTGGTTGTCGTACACGAATGGCGCAGGCTTATCCTGCGCACTCCTGCGTTTCCGGAAACCCTACTGCAGGATCAATGGCACGGAGCAGAGTGTCGGACGGCGTTTCACAAGTTACTGACACGTTTGCCCGTACCTATTCTGGCGGCGTTGGAGAACGCTATCGAGGCAGGATAATACAGTTTGCGTCGCGAAACCCAGTGGCAACAATTCGTTGACTCACGCGCGCGGCCCCGCATTACCTTAAGGCACGCTCAATTTCGGGCAACGGGGGATGTGGCATGACTGCCGGCAATGATCTGTTAGAATTTCAATCGAACCTTAACACAACAACTTCCGATGTTCAGACCATCCGCGCCGATGCAGAAAAGCTGGCGGCGGCATTGGATGCGGCGGCGACGGCGTCACAAAGCTACCTGACCTTCCGTAAAATCATCAAAGTGGCGGATGCGGGGTTTTCGGCCGCGCTGACCACGTTGAAGCTGTCGGAAAACGTGGCGCCGTTGCAGGGACCGTCCCGCGCCCTCAAGGACGTGCTTGAGATCATTCAACCACGTGTTGTGCAAATCAAGGACGCGACCGACCGAGCCAAGAAGATCGAACCGTTGTTGACCAAGATCGTGCAGGCTGACCGCGCCGTCGAGCTGACGATCATGCCTGCGATCGTTGCAACAGATGAGACGCTGATCAATATCCGCGACAGCATTGACGAGATTGTCCGCGCTTTCGACCGCGTCTCGACACCAAACGGCATTCCCGAACTGAACCCGAATGCCGGGACAAGCCGACCGGGGCGGGATGATTTCGAAGGTCTGTTCGATGAGGCCGATGATCTGGTGGCCCCGATCAACGTGGCGTTCGGCCCAGCGCAGGATGCCGCCGACGCTTATGACGATGTGAAAGCCCGGTTCAACGAGATCCTCAATGCGTTCGACATCGCGGATTTTCCCGATCTGAACGCCATTTTCGGTGATCTGGTCGAATTCGATTCCCTGTTCGACGGGCTGGGTGTGATCCTAGACATCGTCGAAACTGCGCTGCGCCCAATCCAGCCTTTGCTCGATGCAATCGGTGCGGTGTTCGACCTTGTGGTCGCGCCGGTGATCGACTTTCTGAACGAAGAACTGGGTGTCGATGCCTTGTTCGAGGAACTGGCAAGCCTGCTTGACCCATTGTTCCCGGATATCGACCTGTTCGACGGGTTCATGAGCGTCGTCAACGATCTGGAAAGCCTGCTGGATCAGCTGGACTTCAACTTCTTCGACGTGCCTGATTTCACCGAGATCGCCCTGGAGGCTTTCGACATTTTCGACGTCACGTTCCAGACGATCGAATTGAACGCGCTTGCGTTGCTGGATGGCCCTGCCTTGCGCCTGGGTGATCCAACAGCCGACACGATGTATGGCACAGGGGGCGACGAGGCGTTCGACCCAGCCGGGGGCGACGACCTTGTGCTCGCGAATAATGGCAATGACATTATCGTCGCAAGCGCAGGTGAAGACACGATCATCGGTGGCGATGGGATCGACCGTGTGGTGTTTGCCGGGGAACTGGTCGAGTACGATTTCACCCGCAACGATGCGACCAACGAGTTGATTTTTACCCATACGGATGTCGGCAGGCATGGGTTCAACGAGGGGATCGAGATCGTTACCGAGGTCGAGTTCTTCGACTTCGGCACCGAGACCTTTACCAAGGAACAATTCGAAGCTGCGGTGGTGGGCGTGTCGGTGCTGGACGACGTGCCGGGGCCAGACGGAGAAGTGACCAGCGACGAAAGCGAGCTGATCTTCCTCAATCCAGGCGGCACCTTGATCGACGGGCTGGAGTTGAACGGTGAAGTCTTCAACGACATGAATGTTGTCTATGGGCTGGGTGGAGATGACCGCATTCAGGGCACACTTGGGCGCGATTTCATCTTCGGCGGTCCCGGCAATGACCTGATCATCCCGCGCACCGGGGTCGATGCGCTTGACGGTGGGCCGGGCAGCGACACGTTTCAGGTGTTCGATCTGGGGCGCAATTCACCGGTGACGGTCAACCTGGAAACAGGGTTCGCGAGCGCAGACGGCGATATCAATCAGGTCTTCGATATCGAGAATGTCATCATCCAGAACGGCAGTTCCATGCAGATCTACGGCAACGACAGCGCCAACACGTTGTTCTCGGGCCGGGGGCGGGACATGCTGTCGGGGCGCTCTGGCGATGATGCGCTTTTTGGCAACGAAGGGCGCGATGTGCTGTGGGGTGGTCAGGGTGTCGACTCTCTTCGCGGTGGCGACAGCAACGACTTTCTGGGCGCGCTGAACACATCCGACAATGGCGGCGCCGAGCTTTATGATGGTGAGGCGGGCATCGACACGCTGAGCTATGCGACCGGGCGGGACGAGATCAACAAATTCCTGTCCAACGACCCGTTCTATCTCGGCATGCTCAACATCGCGATGGAGGACAAGGCAACGACCGGCCCCGTGGTGATCCGTGCCGCTGAGGGCGAGATTGATCGGTTGAATGCGTCGGGTCAGGTGATCGCCACGGACATTGCGTTGAACATCGAACATTTCATCGGGTCGGATTCCGACGACACGATTTACGGTGCCGGGGATTCCCTGAACCGGATCGACATTGGCGGGGGTGACGGTAATGACACGATGTATTCGTGGGGCGCCGATGATGTGAATGGCGGTCGCGGTGACGACCTCTTGATTGCCGAGCGTGGGCCGCAAGGGGGCCGGATTGCCGGGAACTTTGACGGTGGCAACGGCTACAACACGCTGGACCTGCGGCCCGTGGGCGATGCGCGGTTCATCCTTCTGACCAGCAGTGGCAGTGGGAACCTACGCTTTATCGCGGCCGACAAGGATTATACCGGGCGGGAAATCGACGCGCGCGGTGAGGGTTTTGGCATTGATAATATTGATGAATTCCTATGTTGCAACCAAGTAGAAATGTCACCGGTTTTGCAAAGTAGAAATGTCACCAAATGCGCTGAGGGGAGCAAGGCTTTTGAGCCCGGAGACTTCAACTATCGCAGGGCTGAAAAGCCTTGCGGCGATCAGTGAAAGAGATTCTGTTTCTCTACCTTTGTGAAGAAGGCGGCTAGCCCTTCCTCCTTCACGGTCTTTTCGAATTGCTGCCAGGCAAGACCATCTGCAAGGAAAGGCTCATCATACAACGTCGTCGTGCCGAACTCGTTGATGACCTCCAAATACCAGCTTGGATCAATGGTCGTTTTGTAGATCTCAACGTAAGCGGTGTCTGAAGGGCACTTGGGTTTCAGCTTGACGGCTGGAAGTTCCAAGGAAGCAACTCGTCGATGCGGTGTTGCGGATGTCCGGCCGCAATGGCTTCGAGCGTAGCCTTGAGATAGGCGAAAGGCTCGATGGCGTTGATCTTGGCGGTCTCGATCAGGGATGCGATGCGGCCCCATGCCTTGCCCCCCTCGTCATGACCGGCGAACAATGCGTTTTTCCTGTTCAAAGCAATCGGCCTGACCAGATTTTCGACCTTGTTGGAGTCGATCTCGACGCGTCCGTCCGTCAGGAAGGTCTGCAAACCATCCCAGTGTCGGTGGATGTAGGCAAGCTTCTCTCCGAGGCGCGATTTGGCCGAGATGCGCAGGCGCTGCGCTTGTAGCCAGATGCCGAAGGCTTCGACCAGTGGCGCGGATCGTGCCTGGCGCGCTGACAGGCGCTGGCCCGGGGACGTGTCGCGGATGTCTTTCTCGACGGCATAGATTCCTGCGATCTGGCGCAGGCCCTCGGCGGCGATCTCGGAACCATCGCGATCGAAGATTTCCTTGAGCTTGCGACGCGCATGCGCCCAGCAATGGGCGACAACGATCGGATCACCGCCCTTGCGGTCAGGGCGCGTCAGCCGGTTGTAGCCCTGGTAGCCATCGAGTTGCAGCGTGCCGTTGAAGCCGGTCAGGAATTTCTCGGCATTCTCCCCGCGGCGATCGGGAGCATAGAAAAAGACGACCCCGGGGGGATCATCGCCGCCCCATGACCGATCATCGCGCGCCAGAGCCCAGAGGTAGCCTGTTTTTGTCCGCCCGCGGCCCGGATCGAGGACCGGCGCCGTGGTTTCGTCCATGAACAGCTTCGTGGATGTCTTCAGGTGCTCGGCCAGCCGGTCCACGATGGGTCCAAGGTGGAAAGCTGCCACACCGACCCAATCAGCCAGCGTCGAGCGGTGAATGTCGATGCCAGAGCGGGCGAGGATCTGTGATTGTCGGTAGAGCGGGGCATGGTCCGCATATTTGCTGACCAGAACATGCGCGATGGCGCCTTCGGTTGGGAGCCCGCCCTCGATCAGCCATGCGGGCGTCGGTGCTTGTGTGACCCCATCGGTGCAGGTGCGGCAGGCATATTTTGGGCGGACCGTCACGATCACACGGCACTGTGCCGGGACGATGTCGAGCCGCTCGTTGCGGTCCTCGCCGATCCTGTGCATCTGCCCGCAACCACAGGGGCACATCAGGCTGTCGGGTTCGACTACCTGCTCGATGCGTGGCAAACCGGCGGGCAGGTTGCCGCGGTTGCGCCTGGCCACTCGCTTTCGCTTGGGCTTGTCGTCTCCGGGCGTCTGCACCTTCTTTTGTTCACGGGCCTCGGCGACGGCAGCTTCAAGATCCTCGAAGGTCAGCTGGCGATCATCTTCGCTGAGCTTCTCGGACTTCTTGCCGTGGACCACCTGGTTCAGCTCGGCCACCAGATGCTCAAGACGTTTGACGATGTCCTCCAGCTCCGCGGCCCGCGCAGCTTTTGCCTTCAAGGCCTCAAAAGCTACGCGGTATTCCGGTGGCAGGACGGACAGATCGAGGTCTTTGGCAGCGGCGCTCATGATCAGTATTATACACTGGGATCAAAGCCATGATCCCTGCATTCGTCGCCCCGAGTCACTCCGCCGCAGCTGGTGGGCGGGTCTCCAGCGCCTTGACCTTGCGCCAGTCCAGCCCGGAAAAAAGCGCCTCGAACTGTGCGTGGTTCAGCGCCATCATTCCGTCCTTGATCGTGGGCCAGGTGAAGGTCGTGTCCTCGAGCCGTTTGTAGGCCATGACCAGACCGCTGCCGTCCCAATAGAGAAGCTTCAGCCGGTCCAAGCGCTTGGCCCGAAACAGGAACACTGTCCCGGTGAACGGATCTTTGCGGAGCACGGTCTGCACCATGGCTGTCAGCCCGTCGTGTCCTTTTCTGAAGTCAACCGGCTGCGTTGCCACCAAAATGCGCACACGGTTCGAAGGGAAGATCATGCGCCACCCCCAAGCGCACGCACGATGTCCCCAATCCGGGCTGCAGGCGTGGCACCGTCCAGCCGGACAGAAACCGATCCAGCTACGATCTCGATTGCCCTACTCGCCGAACCCGTATCTTCCGCCGATGGCGAACTTTCGACATCGAACATCACCAACGGGGCGAAGTCCGTGTCAGCCTCTGGCGCGGGCAAAACAAGTTCACCATCCTTGGCCAGCCGCCGCCATCCCGACAGGTGGTTCGGGCGAAGGTTATACTTGCGCGCAACGTCATTCACCGTTGCTCCAGGCACCAGCGTTTCTGCCACGATCCGCGCTTTCACACGATCTGGCCACCGTCGGCTCCCGGTCCGTGAGACCTCAACGCCCAAACGCGTGAGAAACTCGTTCGTAGTCTCCATGGCGAAACTCACCTCCTGTTATCCAACAGGGCGTGAGTCTCAAATCACAAGGATCAAGAGAAGGTGGGCGCCACACAGCGCTTACATCTCAACCGTCAAAAATCGTCCATCGATCTCCACGTCGGCGCATAGTTCAGAGAAGATCACGTCGACATCGTCATCGGTATCCATGGTCACATCCTTCTTACCGTTGCGCCGCTTGCGCAGTTGTCTTCTTCACTCGCGCATCTGATGGACGTCCTGGCCGTCGGCCGTTTGACTTATATCCCATCTTCTCAGAGTTCGTACGGACCTTGGGCTTTGGGGGCGCCGCATCCTGCATCTCTTTGATATGCTCAAGCACGGCGCTCAGGTTCTTGTTGCTGGTGATCGCCGCATGAGTAACGCGTTGGTCCATGTCAAAAAACCTGTAGGGTAGGGAATAGCCTTTCCAGCGGACCTCAAACCGACCGTCCACATAGGCATAGGTGAACCGCCCCGGGTTTACCGGAGAGTAAAACACTCAAAGGATGAGCCCTATGACAAAGCAGAGATTCACCCCCGCCTATCCGGCCGAGCTTCGCGAACGCGGTGTTCGGATGTTTCGAGAGAACCGTACCGATTATTCCAGCGATACGGCCGCCTATAAGGCCATCGCGCCGAAGCTTGGCTGTTCGCCGGACAGTCTGCGGGTCTGGTGTCAGCAGGCCGAACGCGATGCCGGGCAGCGGGCCGGTCTGACAAGTGCCGAGAAGGATCGGATCAAGGAACTTGAGCGTGAGGTCCGTGAACTGCGCCAGGCCAACGAGATCCTGAAGAAGGCCAGCGCATATTTCGCAGCGGCGGAGCTCGACCGCCCATTCCGCAAATGATCGCGTTCATTGATGATCACCGTTGTGTCCATGGTGTCGGGCCGATCTGCCGGGTTCTGGGGATCGCACCATCGACTTATTACGCCTTCAAGGCCGTGGAGCGTGATCCGGATCTGGCATCGGACCGGGCCAGGCAGGATCAGCTGGACATGGCTGCGATCAAGCAGGCCTTCGAGGGCAGCCGGGGCCGATATGGCGCGCGCAAGGTCTGGCACCAGCTACGCCGCAGTGGCCATGATATCGCCCGCTGCACGGTGGAGAGGTTGATGCAGGTCATGGGATTACAAGGCGTTGTGCAGGGCAAGAAGGTGATCACCACCAACCCCGATACGGCACAACCTTGCCCGCACGATAAGGTAAACCGAGCCTTCGTGGCGGACATGCCAAACCAGCTTTGGGTCAGCGACTTCACCTATGTTTCCAGCTGGCAAGGAATGGTCTACGTGGCTTTCATCATCGACGTCTTCGCCCGCAAGATCGTTGGCTGGCGGGTCTCGACCTCGATGACGACTGGTTTCGTCTTGGATGCCCTGAACCAGGCCATCTGCCAGAGGGCGCCGTCTGAGGCTGACAAATTGATCCATCACAGTGATCGTGGCAGCCAATACCTGTCGATCCGATACACCGAGCGGCTCGCAGAGGCCGGCATCGATACCTCGGTCGGAAGCGTCGGCGATTCCTATGATAATGCCCTCGCCGAAAGCATCATCGGCCTGTTCAAGACCGAGGTCATCAAGTTCCTCGGCCCCTGGAAGTCGGTCGGTCAGGTCGAATGGGAAACTCTGAAATGGGTCGACTGGTATAACAACACCCGCCTTCACAGCGCCGTCGGTTACATCACGCCACAAGAAGCAGAGGAGGCATTCTACGCAAGCTTGAACGCTGACGAAAAAGCAGCCTAACTATTGAACCAGAAACTCTCCGGTAAACCCGGGGCGGTTCAGTGAGCCCGTGATGTTCGGACAGCATCTCAGCCGCAAGCGTCGGCCCGAAGTCAGGATACTGTGCTTTGATGACGCTCAAAGCATAGTCGCGTTTAGCCGCGTGGATTTGATTGTTTGGCGAACGCCCCCGCGACTTGTGCCGGAGCGCTGAAGCTCCGTCCTGACGATACCGCTTCAACAGTCGGAATATCTGCCGACGCGTCAGGTCCAACATGTTCGCCGCATTGTCGACGCTCAGCCGACCGTCATCGACCTGCGCCAAAACCTCAACCCGGTTCAACTCGCGCTCGCTCATCAATACCCATCCCATGTCCGCTCATCCTCTCATCAGTTTGCGAGGAGAGTGACATTCCTGAATTGCTCATGGGTGACATTATCGCTTTGCGCGTACATCCTACTAGGCGAGAATAATGACTATGTGACATGGGGCACCGGTGGTGACGCGACCATTCGCGGCGCGGGGGGCGATGATCATCTCGAATCCGTCAGCAGCGATGGCACGCAAAGCCCGACCTTCTATGGCGATGCGGGCAACGATCTGATCATCATCGGTAACGGCGGCAACGCATTTGGCGGTATCGGCGACGACCGGATCGAAGTCACATCGGGCGGCGAGATCACCGCCGACGGTGGCGAGGGCAACGACACATTCTACGTCACCCGCATGAACAACGAACTCAGCGGTGGCGCGGGATATGACACGCTGATCCTTGAGCCGCGCTTTGGGGAAGGCATCTCGGTCAACCTTGCCAACGGGACGGCGGTTTCGGACACCTCTATCGACCTCGACACCATCACCGGAATCGAAGCGCTGGTGACCTCGGATGCGAACGACACCGTTGTCGGCAGCGACAACTCTGACCGCATTATAACCCGCGCGGGCAATGATACGGTCAGCGCAGGAGATGGTGCCGATCAGATATTCGGCGGCGACGGGCGTGATACGATACGGGGTGAAGGCGACAACGACACGATCAATGGCGGTGCGGGTGACGACATCGTGGATGGCGGTGATGGCACGGACACAGTGGATTATGCCTTCGCCAGCTATGGCGGCACCGAGGGCGAGATCGTGGCGCAGGTCTTTTCCGGAGCTGTGGTGGATCTTGCCGATGAGCGCGGTGGGCGCGCGGGCGAAAACGATACGCTGATCGGCATCGAAAACGTCTTTGGCACCTTGCTGGATGATGACATCACCGGCGACGGCGCAAACAACCTTCTGTCGGGCGGCGCAGGGGTGGACACGCTTAGCGGTGGCGGCGGTGACGATATCTTGATTGCCGGTGGTCACAATTCGACCACAGCCGAGGATGAGCTTTATGGCGGCGGTGGCGATGACCGCATGGTGATCGGCGCAAATTCGTTTTTTGCCGATGGGGGCGACGGGACAGACACGCTTGATTTTTCGGGGGGCACCGACCTTGCCGAGGGCGGTGGCCGGACGCTGGCGTTGGAGATCGACCTGCAGGACCGCAGCCTGTCGCGTGACATCGAGGTCGGGCGCGTGGTCTGGGCCGATGATGGCAGCACATCATCGCGTCAGTTCGACGGTCAGTCCATCAGCCCACGCGACGTGCTGCTGAGCAATCCGCTTTATGCGCGGTCGGCCTCGGATCTGGCGGTCCGTTTGCCGACTGGCGAAGAAACCGAGGACGACATTCCCAGCTTTGCGATTGAGATCACGTCATCTACGCAATCGAACGGCCAGATTTCAAACATCTTCACCAGCATCGAAAACGTCCTTGGGACAAACGGCGCAGACGTGATCCGGGGGGACAGCACGGGGAACCTGCTCGAAGGTGCTGAGGGCGATGATACTCTTGAAGGGCGCGCGGGCGACGACAATCTTGACGGGGGTGCGGGCACGGACACAGCGTTCTTTTCTGGCGATCAGGCGAACTACACCCTAACGATCAGCGCCTCATCGGTGACACTTACCGATCGGCGCGACGGCGGCAATGGGACCGATACACTGACAGCGATCGAAGCGCTGGATTTCGATACGGACTTCAACGCTGCGCCGTTCAACCTTGAACAATTCGGCGGATTGGCGCAGCTTTCGCGGGCGGACTTAGAGACCTTTATCGCTGTCAACGGCGGAGTAAAATTAGGCCACGGGGCGGCGCAAAACTGGGCCACTTTGGGTTTACGCGGGACGCGGGTGATGAGCGGCGGCCAGTCAGCCGCGCTCTCCATGTAGCTGGCGGGTGACTGGCCGCCTTGGACCGTCAGGTCCAAGTCTGGGCTTTGGATCAGTTGATGTTTTCGCCGGGCTTGCGTGCGCGGCTTTGCGCGAGGCGATAGCTTTCGCCGTTCATCTCGAGGATGTTGACGTGGTGGGTCAACCGGTCGAGGAGCGCGCCGGTCAGCCGCTCGGTGCCGAAGGTCTCGGTCCATTCATCGAAGGGCAGATTGCTGGTGATCAGCGTGGCGCCGCGCTCGTAGCGCTGGGAGATCATCTCAAAAAGCAGCTCGGCGCCGGTCTTGGACAGGGGCACGAATCCGAGCTCGTCGATGATCAGCAGCTTCACGGCAGCCATCTGCTTCTGGACGCGCAGCAGCCGACGTTCGTCTCGCGCCTCCATCAGCTCGTTGACCAGCGCGGCGGCGGTGGTGAAGCTGACAGACATGCCCTTCTGGCAGGCTGCCAGTCCCAAGCCCAGTGCAATGTGGGTTTTGCCGGTTCCGCTGGGCCCGAGGGCGATCACGTTCTCACGCCGGTCGATCCATTCGCAACGCCCCAGTTCCAGCACCTGCATCTTGTTCAGCTTCGGGATCGCCTTGAAGTCGAAGCTGTCGAGGCTTTTGGTGGCCGGGAACTTCGCGGCCTTGATGCGGCGCTCGACCATCCGCCGCTCGCGGTCAATGAGTTCCAGTTCCACGAGGCGCGACAGGAACTGGACATGGTCCAGTCCTTCGGCGGCGCATTGACGCGCAACCTTCTCGTGCTCCCGCAAGAATGTGGGCAGCTTCAGCGTCTTCAGATGGTGGGCAAGCAGGATCTTCGGGGCCTCGGTCATTCCGCCGCCTCCGACATCAAGGCCATGTAGCTGGCCGCCCGCGTCGTCTCGACATTCGCCCGCGGCAAGTAGGGGTAGACATCGAGATCAAGCCTCGGGGGGCGCTTCTCCACCTGACAAAGCACGAGGTGCTTCACGGCGTCGAAGCCGACCGCGCCCAGCTTCAGGGCCTTCTTCACGGCGGCATGCAGGTCATCCATCTCGAAGGTCTCGAGCAGACGCAGCACCTGCACATACTCGCGGCGCCCCATCTTGAGCATGCGCGCCTCCATCAGGCGGCGCAAAGTCTGGAACTCTTCGGGCAGGTCCCATTCCGCCAAGGGTGCGGCCTGGTCCAAGGCATTGATCTTGCGCTCGATCAGCGGGAGGTAGTGAACCGGATCAAAGATCATGTCCTCGCGATCGTAACAGCGCGGGTGTCGGGCGATCACCTCCCCGCGACAGCCGATCACGACCTCATCGACATAGCCGCGGATCCAGACATCCTGGTGGCCATAGGCGACCGGGACCGAGTAATCGTTGGTGTCATAGCGCACGAGAGACTGCGAGCTGACCCTGCCGCCCGCTTGGTCGCAGGCGTCGAACGGGGCGGCAGGCAGGGGGCGCATCGCGACCAGATCGCGCTGCAACCTCTCACCGATCGTCTCCTTGTGACCCCGAAGAATGCGCGTCAGGCGTGCGCGGCACTGCCCTTCAAGGTCTGCGTTGAAATCGTCCCAACTGGCAAAGTGGGGGATCGGCACCATGTGGTTGCGGCGGGCGTAGCCGACCATCCCCTCGACAGCGCCCTTGTCGTTCCCCTTCCCGGGCCGACCATAGCGATCCCGAAACAGGTAATGCGACTGCAAGCCGCTGAACAGCGTGGCGCGGATGCGCGTGCCGTCCGGTTGGATCTTCGACACCAGGCAGCGGTCGTTGTCGTAGAGCACCGACTGCGGCACCCCGCCGAAGAAGTCAAACGCGCGGACATGGCCGTCTATCCAGGCCTCCGCCGTCGCCGCTGGATAGGCCCGGACGAAATAGGCATCGCTGTGCGGCAGGTCCATGACGAAGAAGTGCGCCTTCTGCTCGACACCGCCGATGACGACAACCGCTTCGCCAAAATCGGCCTGAGCATGGCCCGGCGGATGAGCCAGCGGCACAAACATCTCCCGGGTCCGCCGCTCGCGATCACGCACGTAATCCTTGACGATCGTATAGCCTCCGGTGAAGCCGTGCTCGGCCTGAAGCCGTTCCCATATCCGCTTGGCCGTATGACGCTGCTTGCGATGCACGACCTTGTCGGCTTCAAGCCAGGCGTCAATGAACTCGGTGAACCCGTCCAGCTTCGGCCGCCTGATCGGCTTGTCCCGCCGGTAGCCAGGCGGCACCGAAAAGGCCAACATCTTATCAACCGTCCCACGCGAAATGTTGAAATGCTTCGCCGCCGCCCGCGCGCTCATGCCCTCGGAACACGCCAAGCGAACCTTCTTGTAAAGTTCCACGGTATAGATCTCCCCGCCCTCCCTGCCGATGCAAGAAGGGAAAAGTGGCAGGATTTTACTCCGCCCGCAGCGAGACTATCCCGCCGCTACCATGGCCTAATTTTGCACCGCCGTTTCCACCGGTCGAAGGCTTGCCGGACGAGTTCTGGAAAGAACAGTCCTGCTCGAATTGCCACGAATGGAATCAGGAACGGCTCTGCGATCAGGCCAATGTCTACCTAACGCTTAGCGGCCAGAAATCGCTGGAGAAGCCGCATCCTTTCGGTGGCATCCTTAAGCGGAACCTGCGCCAATGGGCAACCGGCGGCTGCGAGTAAGCCTAGACTTCTGATGCCTACAGATGGCCAAGTGTTTCAAGGCGCTTGGCCGCTTTCTGAACGTGCGGCACCATCCCAATCAGCGCGTCCAGATTGTATCGTTGCCGTGGCGCGTGGATGGACAGCGTGGTCAGCAACCGGCCTTCGGTGTCTTGAATGGGTACAGCGATGGCCACCATGTCATCCATGAACTCTTCGTTGTCGGTCGAAAAGCCGCGCGTCCGTGTAACAGCCAATTCATCCATCAAACCGTCGACATCAGTGATCGACTTGTCGGTCGATGGATCAAGCGGCAACCACGACAACACCCGCTTCAACTTGTCCAAACGCAGCGAAGACAGGTACATCTTGCCGCTCGCCGTACAGTGGAACGGCACCTGCGTGCCGACGGGCAGCTGGATGCGCAGCGGCCAATGGGTTTCGACCCGATCTAGATACACCATCCCGTATCGCCCCGGCGCTGCCAGATTACAGGTCTCACCCACCTCGCTGGCCAAGGCTTGCATGATGACCAATCGTTCGGTCCGCAATCGTTGCGATGACAGGGTGTTGCCCGACAGCTTGCGCAACCGCCGACCCGGTCCATAAGACCGCCCATCAATATCGCGCTGCAAAAACCCCTCTTCCTCTGCCGTTGCCAGCAATCGGTGAATGGTCGGCTTTGGCAGACCGAGCGTTTCAGACAAGGTAGACGGGGCAACCGGCACCCCTGCCCGCGCGACTTCTTCCAAGATCAGAAGAAGTCGCAGATTGGTCGGGATCTGCCCTTTGGTTTCAGAGGCAGAGGCGTCGGGCATGCAATCGGTCTCACCTATCCGGTAACAAGAACAACGCCAGTTCAGGCGTCAGGGCAACAAGCACCCAAACACTGATCAACGCGACAAGATAGGGCACCGTGTACTTGAGAAGCCGGAAATACGGAACACCCGTCACCCCAGACGCGACATAAAGGTTAAGCCCATAGGGGGGCGTGATGAACCCAATTGAGGCCCCCACAAGGAAGATCACCGAGAAGTGGATCGGATCGACGCCCACACTTGCGGCAATCGGCGCAAGAATAGGCGCAAGGATGATGGTGACCGGCAGTGACTCCAGCACCATACCGGAAACAAACACAATGATCATCGCAGTGAAGAGCACGGCATAGTAGCCGCCCATCGCCGTCACGAAATCTCCGATCACTTGCTGCGCCCCCAACAAAGACAGGATCTGTTGCATCACCACTGAAATGGCGATCAGCGGTGCAAGAATGCCAGTGATCTCGGCGGATCGCATGGTGATGCCGGGAATCTGCTTGAGGGTGAAACCCTCGACCACCAACATTTCAGCATAGCTCTTGTCTTCCCAGCTCCGGCCTGGATCTTGCCGCATCACACGGCTCAACACCCAAGACACCAGTCCCGCGATGATACAGAATCCCACGGTTACGCCGGCCGCCTCGGTGGGGGAAAACTTGCCCGTGTAGATGCCCCACAGCACAAGACCGATGGCGAAAAAACCAAGCCATGCGCCAAAGGCTGTTTTCAGAACGCGGTTCAATTGCAACGGGATCAGATAACCCCAACCGTTGATGCGGCAGATGATCCAGCAGGCCACCTGCATGCCGATCACCATCAGCGCACCGGGGATGATCCCAGCCACGAAAAGGTCTGAAATCGGCAGGTTCATCAGAAAGCCATAGACGATAAAGATGATAGAAGGCGGGATGATGATCCCAACTGTGCCACCTGCCGCAGCTGTCGCTGCCGAGAAGCGTTCGTCATAGCCGCCTTTGACCATCTCGGGATGTAACATCGACCCGATTGTCGCCGTCGTGGCCGAGTTCGACCCGGAGATTGCGGCAAACAAGCCGCACGCGCCCAGCGATGCCATCGCCAGACCACCCCGCAACCAGCCCAGACAGGCATAGGCAAAATCCGACAATCGTCGGGCAATGCCGGACTTGTTGATCAGGTCACCTGTCAGGATGAACAGCGGCATCGCCAGCAGGGCAAACCCCTTGTTGAACACGTTGAGCAGTTCCGCCCCCATATTGTCGAGCGTCAACCCCAACACGAAAGAGCACCCGACCACCCAGTAGGCGATCACCAGAAGAACCGGCACACCCAGCATGAACAGAAACGTAACGCCAACCGAGATCAGTGTGATGAAGGTTCCGTCGGTCATCATGTATCCCCCCCGATCACGGATTGCTGGATCAGCGGCTGGCCGGTCCGGTAGTTTTTCATATCATCCTGAATGTTCTCGACAGCGCGTGCCGCCATCAGTGTTGCCGCGACAGGGGCAGATAGAAGGAACCACCACTGCATGGTGTTGTCGGTCCCCAGTACGATCTGAAAGTTCGATGCAGACAACGCGACCACCCGCATCGTGGTCACAAGAAAGATCAGCGCAAACCCGAACCACAACACAAAGTCGAGCCACAGACAGACGATTTGCCCGCCCCGTGGCATCCGGCTTCGGAATTCGGAAAAGCTCAGATGGGTGCGCACACGGATGTTATAGGCCGCGCCGAACCATGCCATCACCATGAACAGGAATGGCGGAATGGTCGTCGACCAGGGTTGCTGGTTGGAAAAGACAAAGCGGTCAATGACACCCCAGAAGATGATGCCCGCTGTTCCAAGATAGCAAACGATCATCACCGTTCGTTCGAAATAGCGCTCAAAGATAGGAACGTGGTGATAGACCCAAGACAGGGCCAACCCCGCCAGAACCAGAAAGACAGCGCCGAAGATATACACTGAATTCGGCGCCAAAGCCTGTCGGATTGTCCACGAATCTCGGCTGGCAAGCGCACTGACCAATGCGCTAAAATCGGACCAGAGCTCCATCGGCCCCCTCCTCCCATGTGAAGACTGTGCCGGATTGATCCGGTCTGTGCATCTTTAGATGAAACAGCCCCGTCAAAGCGGGGCTGCGTCTTGACTTGTCCTAAAGAGGCATCAACCCTTCCACCAGCGGCGCGGTTCGACGTTTTCGGCCAGCGTGTGCGGGTTGTTCCGCACTTCGGCGTAAATGTCCTGATAAGTGTCGATCCCACCGGCCCAGCCGTTGATCCTCTCGCGCCACTGCTCCCACAGCTGCGGTTGGAATTCGGGCGAACACATCTCTTCGGCCTTGCGCACTTCGGCATCCGACAACTTGGCTACGCGCACGTTGTTTTCCGCAAAGATCGTGCCCGGCATGGGCGGATCGGTAAAGCCGACGGTGTTGACCAGCGCCGCTTCGTTGGCGGCCTGCACATGCACCTGTGTGAGGTACGAGGCTTCCATGACCGCGTCCTGCAGGTCGCCCGACAGACCATCAAAAGTCTCAGAGCGCATCGCGGTGTGCTCTGTGCCGCAGAAGAAGCGCAGATCGACGCTCTGGCTGACCACCGGTGACATGTTCGCGTAGGCCACAGCCGATGCCCATGTTTCCGCGCCGTCGATGAGGCCCTGCTTCAGACCGTCCAGCGTTTCTTCCCACGCGATCGGAACCGGATTCAGGTTCAGAGCTTCCATCGCGATCCGACCAAGCTGCGTGCCTGTCACGCGGTTCTTGGTGCCCATGATGTCTTCTATCCTGGTGACCGTTGGCTTGTCGGCAAAGCTCTGGCCCATCTGAATGCCGCGCAGTTCGGCATGGGTGAAGAGGAACTTCAGACCATGACGCTTTTCGAACGGATCACGCAGAATACGCTGCGATTCCGGCGAGTACATGAAATAGTACTGGTCCGCACGGCTGCGGAACATGTACGCATAATCCAGCACGTTCAGATAAGGCGCACCACCGGCCGAATTCTGGGTGGAGGCCGCGTAGATGTCGATGATGCCCTGCTGGGCCTTCTCGACGCAGGACAGCTGACCACAGATCTGGTTGTTGCCGATGAATTCGATACGAATTTCACCGTCCGTGCGCTCTTCCAGATCGCGAGCGAACTCAAGACAACCCGCCCGTTCGATCAGCAAGTTCTGCGGGTTAAAGCCCGCCGCACCGAACTTCAGCGTGTGCTTGGCTTCCTTCGCAAAGCGCTTGTTGTAGGTCGATTCCGCCGCTTTCGCGAGGTTTGCCGCAGTCATGACCCCACCGAATGTTCCCGCCGCCAATAGCGTCGAACTCATCCCGTAAGTGCCTGCGATGCGGAAGAAATCCCGGCGCGAGACTCCCTTGATACGATCTCCGATTTTCATTGCTTCTCCTCCCGTTTTAGCAATTATTGAGACTTAAATTTTCAAAAAAGACTAGAATGGCTTTTCCGATCTGCATAGAGTTTTTTGCATCACGAGGAGGAAATCGTCAGTGGAAGCAGACTATGTGATCGTCGGCGCGGGCTCTGCCGGCTGCGTTCTTGCCAACCGCCTCAGCGCGAATCCGGCTGTCAAAGTCGTTCTCCTCGAGGCGGGTGGGCGTGACCTGAACCCGTGGATTCACATCCCCGTCGGGTACTTCAAGACGATGCACAACCGGTCCGTCGATTGGTGCTACCGCACCGAACCTGATCCCGGCTTGAACGGGCGGCAACTTGACTGGCCGCGGGGCAAGGTTCTGGGGGGATCATCCTCTCTCAATGGTCTGCTCTACGTGCGCGGACAGCCGCAGGACTATGACCGCTGGGCGCAGATGGGCAATCCCGGCTGGGCGTGGGACGATGTGCTGCCGCTCTTCAAGCGCTCGGAAAATCAGGAACGTGGCGCGGATGATTTTCACGGCACCGAAGGCCCGCTGTCGGTTTCCAACATGCGCCTCAGCCGTCCGATTTGCGATGCATGGGTGGAGGCTGCCCAAGCGGCAGGCTACCCGTTCAATCCCGACTACAACGGTGCCACCCAGGAAGGCGTCGGGTATTTCCAACTGACCACCCGCAACGGCCGTCGCTGCTCCAGCGCCGTGGCGTTCCTCAATCCGGCCCGGTCACGCCCCAACCTCACCATCGTCACGCGCGCTGCCGCCAGTCGCATCCTGTTCGACGGCAAACGCGCCACCGGTGTCGCCTATCGCGACGCAGGCGGCATTGAACACACCGTGAAAGCGCGCGCCGAAGTGATCCTGTCCTCAGGGGCCATAGGGTCGCCGCAACTGTTGATGGTCTCAGGCATCGGAGAGGCGGACCACCTGCGCGATCACGGCATCACCGTACGGCACGACCTGAAAGCCGTCGGCAAAAACATGCAGGACCACCTGCAAGCGCGCCTTGTGTTCAAATGCAAAGAACCGACCCTCAACGACGAGGTGCGCAGCCTTCTGGACCAGGCCCGCATTGCAGTGAAATACGCACTCCATCGCAGTGGCCCCATGGCGATGGCGGCCAGCCTTGCCACTGGCTTCATGCGCACCGGCGACCATGTCGACACGCCCGACATTCAGTTCCACGTTCAACCTTGGTCCGCCGACAGCCCAGGCGCAGGGGTGCATCCGTTCTCTGCCTTCACCATGTCGGTCTGCCAATTGCGCCCCGAAAGCCGTGGCATGATCCGGCTCGCCTCAGCCGACGCGGCGGTGTATCCCAAGATACACCCGAATTACCTGTCTACAGACACCGACTGTCGCACGATTGTCGAAGGCATCAGGATCGCCCGCCGCATCGCGCGACATGCGCCGCTGACCGACAAGATCTCGGAAGAGTTCCGCCCTGATGCCTCACTCGAGCTTGATGATTACGACGGCACGCTGAGCTGGGCGCGCAACAATTCGACAACGATCTATCACCCCACCGGCACCTGCAAGATGGGCCAAGGCAGCGATGCCGTGGTTGATGCCCGACTACGGGTGCACGGCATCGCCGGGCTGCGCATCGTGGATTGTTCGATCATGCCCGAGATCGTGTCGGGCAACACCAACGCCCCTGCCATCATGATCGGGGAGAAAGCGTCCGACATGATCCTCGAAGACCTCAAAGCGGGCGTCTACGACCAGATCGCGTGACGGCTGGCCTGAAACCTCAGGCCAGCTCCCGCGCTTTTTCCCGCAATGCGAACTTCTGGATCTTGCCCGTTGAAGTGCGCGGGATCTCAGAGAACACGAACCGCCCCGGCACCTTGTAATGCGCCAGATGTTCGCGGCACCAGCCGCGCAACATCTCGGCATCCGCTTGGCGACCCTGCGCCAGTTCGACAAAGGCGCAGGGTGTCTCGCCCCACCGCTCATGTGGCATGGCGACAACCGCGACCACGGCCACGGCATCGTGCCGATAAAGCACCTCTTCCACCTCGATGGACGAGATGTTTTCACCGCCCGAGATGATCACGTCCTTGGACCGGTCCTTGAGCTGGATATACCCGTCGGGGTGGCGCACACCCAGATCACCGGAATGAAACCAGCCCCCGGCAAAGGCCTCTTGGGTGGCTTTCGGATTGCGGAAATAGCCCTTCATCACCACATTGCCCCGGAACATGACCTCGCCCATCGTGACACCGTCGCGGGGCACCGGCTGCATCGTTTCCGGGTCCAGCACCTCAAGTCCTTCAAGCGGCAGATACCGCACCCCCTGCCGGGACTTCAGCCGCGCTTGTTCCGCTCGTGGCAAATCGGACCATTCGGCGTGCCAGTCGTTCACCACGGCAGGGCCATAGGTCTCGGTTAAACCGTAAAGGTGCGTGACCTCGAACCCCGCTTCTTTCATCTCCGCCAGTAGCTTTTCCGGGGGCGGCGCAGCAGCTGTGAAGAATTGTACCGTTTGGTAAAATTCCCGTTTCACCTCTGGGGGTGCGGAAATCATCAGCGACATGACAATCGGCGCACCGCAAAGATGGGTCACACCTTCATCCGCCAACGCCGCCCAGATCGGCTCTGCCCGCACTTGCCGCAGACAGACATGGGTGCCGATGATCGCCGAAAGCGTCCACGGGAAACACCAGCCGTTGCAATGGAACATCGGCAGCGTCCACAGATAGACCGCGTGCTTGGGCATCGACGCCGTCAGTGCATTGCCCTGCGCCAGCAGATAAGCCCCCCGGTGGTGGGACACCACACCTTTGGGGTCGCCCGTCGTGCCAGACGTGTAGTTAATGGAAATCGCGTCCCATTCATCCTTGGGCATCAGCCACGCAAACGCGGGATCGCCACTTGCAACAAAGGCGTCATAGTCGATGGCCTGGGCCACAGGGGCCGGGTCGGTGAATTCCGGATCGTCATACTGGATCAACAAAGGAGTAACCGTCGCCAGCGCCAAAGCCTCTTGCATCAGAGGCATTAATTCCCGGTCCACGATGACGATCTTAGCCATCGCGTGATCCAGCTGGAACGCGATGATCGCAGCGTCCAGACGGGTGTTGATCGAATGCAGCACGCCGCCGCACATCGGCACGCCGTAGTGACATTCAAGCATGGCTGGCGTGTTCGCCAGCATCGCTGACACTGTATCCCCTCGCCCGATCCCGCGTGCGGCCAAGGCCGACGCCAACTGCCGGGACCGGCTGTAGAAGTCGGCATAGCTGCGCCGCAACGCGCCATGCACCATCGCGATGTGATCGGGGAAAACCGATGCTGCGCGTTCCAGAAAGGTGAGCGGCGTCAGCGGCTGATGGTTCACAGGGTTGCGATCCAGACCGGTATTGTAGGGGTTCTGCGTCATGGGGTCAGGCGTCCTGCCACTGGGGCGCGCGTTTTTCGATAAACGCGCCGATGCCCTCTTCTGCGTCACGCGCCAGCATGTTGTCCACCATCACCTGGCTGGCATAGGCGTAGGCGTCGGTCAAAGGCATCTCGCGCTGCGCATAAAACGCCCGCTTGCCTGTCGCCAGTGTCATGCTGGACTTCGACGCGATCTTGCTCGCCATCTCCATCACCGCATCGCGCAAACTGTCTGCCGCAACCGCGCGGTTGACCAAGCCGATTTCGGCAGCCCGGTCGGCGGGCGTCATGTCGCCCGTCAGCAACATTTCCATAGCGTGCTTGTTCGCCACGTTGCGCGAAAGCGCAACCATTGGCGTCGAGCAGAAGAGCCCAATATGCACCCCCGGCGTGCTGAACTTGGCGGTGTCGGCGGCAATCGCCAGATCACAACTGGCCACCAACTGGCACCCCGCTGCCGTAGCGATGCCCGTCACTTCGGCGATCACCGGCTTGGGGCAGGTGACGATACCCTGCATAACGCCCGAGCATTGTGCCATGACGTGGGAGAAATACGCTCTGCCGCCGTCTTCGGCCGCACGGCCTGCCGTCATTTCCTTGAGATCGTGTCCGGCGCAGAACGCCGGACCATTGGCGGCAAGAACAATCACCCGCACCGCCGGATCAGCCCCGGCTTCGGCAAAGGCCACGCCCAAAGCTGCAAGCATCGCTTCGGACAAGGCATTGCGCCGCCCCACGTCGTTCAGCGTGAGGCGCAGAATACCAGTGTCATCAAGGTCGCGCAGAAGGATATCGCTTTGGGTCACGAGGCGTGCTCCGGTCAGTTAGAGGATGTTGATCTCGACGCTGTCGGCCAGCGTGTTTGCGATAAAGCAATAGCGGTGCGCGCGATGCTGCATCTTGTCCAGTTCGGCCGCATCGGGTGCGAAACCCGCATCGAACCGAACCACCGGGTGCAGGTCGATGCGGGTGACCGACATCTGGCCCTTGGCGTTCTTGCCCAGATGAGCGACGGCCCGGTCCTGATAGCCCGCCACCGGCCAACCCGCCTTGGCAGCCAAGGCAAGAAAAGTCATCATGTGGCAACTCGACAGCGCCGAAGCCAGAGCCTGTTCTGGGTTGGTGTTGGACGGATCACCGCCCCAGTCGGGGGCGGCGTCCACTTGAACATCGAACGCGTCGTTGAACTGCACACGATGTGCGTTGGAGTACTTGCCTGCAAGCAAAACAGGCTCAGCGCGCTGCCAGTGCAGCTCGATCGAAAGGTCGGACATGGTTCAGGTCTTTCTTGAGAGACGCGCGATCAAGCGGCGGCAAGGGACTTCTTTGGATCGTAGAACGGACGCTCCACAACGGTCGCACGGGTCGGTCCCGACGGGGTGATGACCTCGACCTCGGAGCCGATCACGGCGCAGTCCGCGGCGACCATCGCCAACGCGATGTTGCGCTCAAGCCGCGGGGAATAAACCGCCGATGTGACCTTGCCGATATTGGTGCCGTCCTTGTTGATCGCCCAGAACGTGGTGTTCGGCCCTTTCATTGGATCGCAGTCGATAATGAGACCCACTTGCTGGCGGCTCACACCCTCTTCCTTGATGCGACGCAGCGCGGCTTTGCCGATGAAGTCCGCTTCCATGTCAAGATTTACCAGACGGTCAAATCCCAACTCGAACGGGTTGGTTTTGATATCTGCATCCGCATGGTACGACAACATCCCACCTTCGATGCGCCGGATCGACGAGGTGTGGCCGGCCTTCAGACCGAAGGCCATGCCAGTCGCCATGATCCGTTCCCAGAGCACATCGCCCTGCGAACCATCGCGCAGATAAAGCTCATAACCCAGTTCGCTGGACCAACCGGTCCGCGACACGATCAATGGGATTCCGTCCAGATCGACTTCACGCAGCCAATAGTACTTGAGATCCATGATGCTTTCCCCAAACAGGGCTTGCATGATCTCGCCGGATTTCGGCCCCTGCAACTGCAGCGGGGACACATCGGGTTCACAGATCGACACATCCATGCCGGAATGCACCGCCACGCCCTGCGCCCAAAGCAGGATGTCGCTGTCCGCGAGGGAAATCCAGAAGTGGTTTTCCGCCAGACGCAGCAGGATCGGATCGTTCAGGATGCCACCCTCGGCATTGGTGATGAGGATGTATTTGCACTGCCCGACCGCCATTTTGGAAAGGTCACGCGGTGTCAGCATCTGAACGAATTTTGCGGCATCCGGACCGGTGATTTCGACCTGACGTTCGACCGCCACGTCACACAGGATCGCGTCGTTCACAAGGTTCCAGAAGTTCTGCTCGGGGTCACCGAAATCACGCGGGATGTACATGTGGTTATACACCGAAAACCCCTTGGCCCCCCAACGCACGGTTGCGTCGAAATAGGGGGATTTGCGGATTTGCGTGCCAAAGCCGAAGTCTTCTGTATCCATGGTGTTCGCCCTTGAAAAAGACCGACGCCCTGCGCCGGAACTGGTGGAAGCTGGCGGTTATCTAGACGCAGAAATAATCGGGGAGCGGACCAAAAAATAACTGGACGAAAGACCGAACAGCCCGATTTTTCGGCCCGGCTCAGACCGTTTGGTCCGAAGGGCTTATCGACCCGATGCGGCGACCAGTTTCGGAATATTGGGCCGAGTCGATTTGACTTTTCGGGTGACGATGTAGGTCATGTAGCGATCCACCCCCAATTCGGCATCCAGCATCGCCTGCATCAACTCCTGAAACGCCGTGAGCGTCGGACAGATTACGGTCATCACGTAGTCCATGCCGCCTCCCGTCGCGATGCATTCGATAACTTCGTCATGTTCGTTCATGAAGGCTTCGAACCGGTCAAAATCAGCCTTGCGGTGATGGGTGAGCGAAACCGTCACCACCACCTGTGTGAAATCGCAGACACGGTCCAGCGCGATATCGGCGTAATAGCCACGAATGAACCCCGCCGCTTTTAACCGATCCAGCCGGACCCAGCACGGCGTGGCCGAGATGTTCACGATCTCGGCCAGTCGACTTTTGCTTAGCTGTCCATGTTTCTGGACAGCACTGAGAATGCGAATATCCGCGGCATCGAGCCCGACGCGTTTCATCGTTCCAACCTTCCAAGCCGATCAGTTCCAGCGAACAATCAACATATATGTCTATAAGGGAAGTGCTAACACTGGTGAAAAACAGCGTCACTTGCACCGGACGCTTTGTTGGCGGCGGCATAGGCAAAGACAATCCGTGGGTCCAGAGAAGATCAGGCGGGATCTTGGGTGCGGGCAATTTCTTGCCAGTGCTCTCCCATTGCGACGATGCAGGACGTGCCATTGGCGTAGCTTTGGACCAACGTCCAATCCCCGCGTTGGTCAATCCACACTTCGATCAAAGCATCTGGCCCACGCATCCCGCGGCCCAGCTTTTGCGCGCCGTGACGCGTCATAAGCTGCTTTTCAAGACGGGCGCTGTCGTCACAGAACAGGTCTGAAATCGTGCCAGCTTCGGCGTGGGGACCAAAGGCTAGGGCACATAGGCTAAAAGCAAGAAGGGACCGCATGAGGCATTCATAGCATCGCTCAATTCTGTGTAACAGTTTCATGACGGCCTGTGGATAAGTTTTCCGACACATGTGATCGCGCCGTCGCATCCAATCGCATGGACCGCTGCGCCGTGCGTCACAAAACTGTTTCGCGAAATTCGCAAACCCGATTCAAAACTGTCGCATTAGCTTTGCACCGCCCCCCTATCAGCCGCGTCAACACAGGGGGATACGATGCTCGAACTCAAGTCACTGACCAAGCGGTTTGGCGACAAGACTGCCGTGGATGCTGCCACTTTCACCGTAGATCGGCCCATGATGATCGGCATCATCGGCCGCTCAGGTGCCGGGAAATCGACGCTGCTGCGGATGCTCAACCGTCTGAGCGATGCCAGCGACGGCGAAATCCTGTTTGAAGGTCGAGAGATTTCTTCGCTCAAGGGCGCGGCCCGGCGTGAATGGCAATCACGCTTTGCGATGATCTTTCAGCAGTTCAATCTTGTTCCGCGTATGGATGTGGTCTCGAACGTTCTGCACGGCACGCTGAACCGCCGGTCGACCTTTGCGACGATGTTCAACCTCTACCCCCAAGAGGACATTCATAAAGCCATTGAAATCCTCGACCGACTTGGCATTGCGGAGCAAGCTCCCAAACGCGCCGAGGCGCTGTCGGGTGGTCAGCAGCAGCGCGTCGCGATTGCGCGCGCTTTGATGCAAGACCCCAGCATCATCCTTGCCGATGAACCGATTGCCAGCCTTGACCCTATGAACGCCCAGATTGTGATGGATGCGCTGCGCCGCATTCACGAAGAAGACGGGCGCATGGTCATCGCCAACCTGCACACCCTCGACACCGCGCGCCGCTATTGCGACCGGGTGATCGGGATGCGCGACGGGCGCATCGTCTTTGACGGACGCCCTGACCAACTGACGACCGGTGTCGCCCGCGACATCTACGGCGCAGGGGCGGATTTCTCGGAAGCCGCCACATCCACCGCCATCGAAACACTGGACCAGTCCAACAAAAACCTCGTGTTGGCCTGACCCAGTTGAAACCCCGCTGCGGCGGGCTTTTGCATTTCATCACACCCAATGGAGAGACAGATGAAAAAGACCATCGCACTTGCGCTTGCGACCACAACCGCTCTGAGCACCGCTGCTTTCGCACAGGACATCACCGAATTCCGCATCGGCATCCTTGGTGGCGAAAACGCTCAGGACCGCATGAACAGCTATAGCTGCCTGCAGGACTATGCCGCAGAAGAGCTCGGCGTCGAAGTCAAGCTGTTCGCCCCGGCCGACTACAACGGCGTGATCCAGGGCCTGCTTGGTGGCACCATCGACATGGCATGGCTTGGCGCATCGGCCTATGCCGCAACCTTTCTGCAAGACCCCGAAGCGGTCGAGCCGGTTCTGGTCAAGGTCAACATGGACGGTTCCATCGGTTACCATTCCATCGGTTTTGCACGCAAAGACGCCGGTGTGACCTCGCTCGAAGACATGCAGGGCAAAGTCTTCGGCTTTGGCGATCCGAACTCCACATCGGGTTACCTGATCCCCTCCATTGAAATCCCGCAGGCCACCGGATCGACAATGGAATCCGGCGACTATTTCGGTGAGGTCAAATTCACCGGCGGCCACGAGCAGACCATCGTTGCAGTCTATAACGGCGACATCGACGGTGGCGTGACATGGGCCGACGGTCAGGGCAACTGGGAAGACGGCTACAACTCGGGCGCATTGCGCAAGGCAGTCGATGCCGGTCTCGTCGACATGAACGAACTGGTCGAAATCTGGAAATCCAAAGTGATCCCGGAAGGCCCTGTCGTTCTGCGCAAGGCGCTGCCGGATGAAGTCAAAGCAAAGATGACTGCTCTGGTCGACGGCCTGCACGAGCGCGATCAGGACTGCGCCTACGGTGTGGCCGCTGGCGAAACGCTCGGCTTCCAGCCGGTCGAGCACAGCATCTACGAGTCGGTGATCGCAGCACGCCAAGCCAAAATCGGCGGCTAAGACCCACCCCACTCCATCGGCAGCCTGCACGCGGGCTGCCGATTTTCATTTGAGGGCAGCAGATGACAGACGCGACACTTGCCGCGGCGCAGGAACGCCAGACGGTAGACAGCATTCAGACCAGCTACATGGCCCAGGTCCAGCGCCGCCGCCTTTACGGTGGGCTGACATTGCTCATCTTCGTTGTGCTTATGGTGTCCGGCTTCAACGTGGCCGACGACCGCAATGCTGGCGGCTTCTGGGACGGGCTGCACCAGATCGGTGATTACCCCGCAGAGGTACTGGCCGAGGCTTGGGAAAAGCGCGCCGACCTGCCTGCACTTATTGTCGAATTCTTCCCCGCACTGGTGGAAACCATCAACATCGCAGCGGTCTCAACGCTGATCGGCGCCGCCGCCGGTCTGATCCTGTCGCTCTTGTCGACGCGCGGTTTGGCCCGCTGGCCCCGCCTGATCCCGGTGTTCCGCCGCAGCATGGATATCATGCGCGCCGTACCTGAAATCGTGATCGCGCTGGTGCTGATATTTGTTCTGGGTGGCGGCCCGGTGCCCGCGATGATCGCCATTGCCATTCACACGGCAGGCGCCTTGGGCAAGATGTTCTCGGAAGTGGCGGAAAACGCCGACCTCAAACCCGTCGAAGGGCTTGCTTCAACCGGGGCTAACTGGTCACAGCGGATGTGGCTGGGTGTACTGCCGCAGGTCGCGCCCAACTATCTGAGCTACGCGCTTCTGCGCTTTGAAATCAACATCCGCGCCTCAGCTATCCTTGGCTTCGTCGACGCAGGTGGTCTTGGCTACGAGCTGCGCAACGCGATGGCTTGGGGGCCGGGCCGTTTCGATGAGGCCGCCGCGATCTTTATCCTGCTCTTCGGAACCATCGTGTTCTTCGACCAAATCTCAAGCCGCTACCGCAACCGTCTGACCGAAGGACAAAACGCATGACCGCCGCTGACCTGAGCCTTGTCAAAACGGACGCAGACGCGCTCTTTGCCCGCAAGCGCATATTTGCAGTGGCCCTGCCCGCGATCGTTCTGGCCTATTTCGTCTACATCTTCTTTGCCTTCGACATCGCGGGCCTGACGAAACGCGCAAATTGGGACAACGCAGTCACGCTCGCGTCCGACAGCTGGTCGTACAAAACCCACGTCACCCGCGACAACCGCAGCGGAGAGATGTCCTACGCGGTCGAAGGCGAACGCAAAGGCGCCTACCCCGAGGGCCAGCGCCCCGATTGGGTCAGCGGGGACGACATCATCACGATTGATCTGGGCGGCGACACCATCGTGCGCCTGCTGCCTGATCAGCGAACCGAAGTGAATGTGCCCGGTTTCGGCCTGATCGAAGCGCAGGCCGAAGGCCGCACCATCACAACCAACCTGCCCGAAGACGCACCCGACTGGATCAACGCCTCGAACCGACGTGTGGCAATCACCACCCCCGAAGGCCGCGTGACGATCACCGGATCGAAAACCGAGGTGTTCAACTATTTCCCGGGTTGGGAGCTGTTCTGGTTCACCTTCGACAGCCCCTATCACGGCCACGGGTTGTTCGAGATCCTGTTGGGCGACCGCATCGATCCAACCCGCCCCAATGTCGCTGGCGCGGTCTCTGATTGGTGGAACAACGCGATGTGGCGGCACAAAGATGTGGCCTGGGCGATTGGCGAAACCATCCTGATGGCATTCCTTGGCACGATGGGGGCCGCGATCATTGCCCTGCCGCTTGCCTTCATGGCGGCCAAGCGCTTTGCGCCAGTCATGATCGTGCGCGCCGCAACACGTCGCCTGTTCGATTTTGTACGCGGCGTCGATGCCTTGATCTGGACCGTTGTTCTGGCCCGCGCCTTTGGCCCCGGCCCTCTGACCGGGACGCTGGCGATCCTGATCACCGACACGGGCACATTCGGCAAAATCTTTTCAGAGGCGCTTGAGAACGTCGATCAGAAGCAGATCGAGGGTGTTGCCTCCACCGGAGCCAAGCCGCTGCAACGCTATCGCTTTGGCGTGATCCCCCAGATCGTGCCGATCCTTCTGGCGCAGATCCTCTATTTCCTCGAATCCAACACCCGCTCTGCCACCATCATCGGCGCGATCACCGGTGGCGGGATCGGCCTGATGCTGACGCAGGCCATCCAGACCCAGAAGGACTGGGAAGAGGTCGCCTATTACATCGTTCTGATCGTGGCGATGGTGATGGCGATGGACAGCTTCTCGGGCTGGCTGCGCGGCAAGCTGATCGGCCGCAAGGATTGATATGGCCCGCCTCAAGCATGACGCACCCTTCGTTCACGAGGGGTGCACCCTGACCGACAGCACGTTTGGCGCCTATACCGAGATCGGGTTGGGCAGCCGTGTCACCAACAGCCATATTGGCGATTACAGCTATTGCGACCGCTATGGCGATATCGCCAATGCCGAAGTGGGCAAGTTCGCCAATATCGCCAGCTTCGTGCGGATCGGCGCGACAGACCATCCGCTGGATACGGCAGCGTGTCACCACTTCCTATACCGGTCGCAGGATTACTGGGACGATGCCCGCCCGGACGAGGATTTCCTCAACCACCGAAAGACCCGTCGCGCGGTAATCGGCCATGACACGTGGATCGGCCACAGCGCGATGATCAAACCCGAGGTCACTCTGGGCCACGGCGCTGTTGTGGCCAGCGGGTCTGTCGTGACCAAAGATGTGGCCCCCTACACCATCGTCGCCGGCACCCCCGCGCGGGTGATGCGCGAACGGCAACCCATTGCGATTGCGGACCGGCTGATCGACCTTGCGTGGTGGGATTGGCCCCACGACGCGCTGCGCATGGCGCTGGATGATTTCCGCTCGCTCAGCGCCGAAGAATTTCTGGAACGGTTTGGGGGCTAGGCTTCCAAAGTCAACGTAACCCGATCCCCGGCGAACCACGTGCGCCCATACTCGACCGGGTGTCCCTCGGCCTCGACATTCACGCTGGTCGACCGCAGCAGCGGATCACCTTCCCGCAGGTGCAAAAGCAGCGCCTGCGTGACGTCCGCCAAGACCGCCGTAAGTCGGGTGCTGGCGCGGGTGTAGTCGGCCACACCCGAAAGCGCCAATGCCTCGGTCACGCTGCTTGTCTCAGTCAGGTGTTGGTCGATCCCGGCGAGCCGGTCCACTGGGAACACGCTTTCGAACAGCGCAATCGGCGCGCCATCTGCCAGCGACAGCCCGCGATAGGCACAGACCGGGGCGCCTTCGTCGACCTCTAGCGCCCTTGCCTCGCCCACAGTGGCCGCGCGGCATTCCACGTCAAGAACACGCTTCTCCGGCCTCCGCCCGGCAGCCAGCAGGTTTTCGTGAAACCGCACCCGTTCGCCTATCGGGTAATCGGTGGGGGTTGAGGCTACAAACGCCCCCGCCCCGCGCCGCGTTCGCACCAGTCCTTCGTCGACCAAATGCGACAGCGCATGGCGCACCGTGTGCCGGTTCACCCCAAACCGTGCCGAAAGCTGTGCCTCGGTCGGGAGCTTGTCACCGGGCAGGTAGCGCCCTTCAGAGATATCCGCCCTGAGCGCCGCCGCGATGGCTTTCCAGACAGGGGTCGAGGACCGGGTGTTACGCAAAATTCACAAAACTCCACTGTCTCGGATCGGGGAATCTGGTACGATATGTCTAGTTGTATAGAAACTTGAAAAGTTGTCGAGATGAAAGACACGATCGACCAGACACCGGACCGCAAAGCATGGATGAGCCTGATGGCAAAAGCGCCCGAAGGCCGCGTGGTGGCCCTCCTGGACGCCGCCCTGCCCCGCCCCGCCTTTACTTGGCTGCGCGCCCCAGAGATCGGCAGCGTCATGGTACGTGGTCGCGCAGGTGGCACCGGTGCGCCGTTCAACCTTGGCGAAATGACGGTTACGCGCTGTGCGCTGACCTTGCCAAGTGGCGAGGTGGGACACGCCTATGTGCAAGGCCGCCGCAAACTGGATGCCGAAGCCGCAGCACTGGTCGATGCTTTGATGCAGACAGACGCGGTCACTGTTCTTCGCACCAAGGTTCTTGAACCGCTGGAGCACGAGGCCACCACACGGCGCACCACACGCGCCGAAAAGGCTGCTGCCACCAAGGTCGATTTTTTCACAATGGTGCGGGGGGAAGATTGATGCAGGCACAGACACTCGAAGGGGGCTTTTCCAACCCCGCCACCGATGCAGCCCACGCTTTTCGCGGCGTGATGGAGGCGATGGCCCGCCCCGGCACTATTCAAACACTGATGGGTGCAAACCCACCTGCCCCGCTGTCGGTGGCAGCTGGTGTTGCGCTGCTTACCCTCTGCGACACGGAAACCCCGCTCTATCTGGCGGGCGACGCCGATTGCGAAGCGGTGCGCACATGGGTGGCCTTCCACACCGGCGCGCCCATCGCTGGCCCGTCGCATTGCATGTTTGCACTTGGCACATGGGGCGCACTTGGCTCGCTTGCGGCCTATCCCATCGGGACATCCGAATACCCTGATCGGTCTGCGACGCTGATCGTGGAATGTGCTGACCTTTCGGCGGAGGGCGAAACCCTGACTGGCCCCGGAATCCGCGACACCGCAAGCCTCTCCTTGCCTGAAACGCGGGCCTTTCAGGACAACGCGGCGCTGTTTCCGCTGGGACTGGATTTCATCTTCACAAGTGGCAACCGCATCGCAGCACTGGCGCGCAGCACCAAGGTCTCGCGCTCAAGCAGCGAAGCGGTAGCGCAAGAAGGAAATTCCTAATGTACGTTGCAGTCAAAGGCGGCGAACGCGCAATCCAGAACGCCCACGCGTGGCTGGCCGAAGAACGTCGCGGCGACACGTCGGTGGCCGAACTCTCGGTCACACAAATACGCGAACAGCTCAGCCTTGCCGTCAATCGTGTGATCGCCGAAGGCTCGCTTTACGATCCCGATCTGGCCGCGCTGGCGATCAAACAGGCGCGCGGTGATCTGATCGAGGCGATCTTCCTCATCCGCGCCTATCGCACCACCCTGCCCCGCTTTGGCGCATCGGACCCGGTGGACACCGGCAATATGGCTTGCGACCGGCGCATCTCGGCCACGTTCAAGGATTTGCCCGGCGGACAGGTGCTTGGCCCAACCTTCGACTACACGCACCGCCTGCTGGATTTCAAACTCGCCGCCGATGGCGAAACTCCGGAAGCATCAATGCGCGAGGCCGAACCCGGCCCAGTGCCGCGCGTCACCGAATTTCTCAACAAAGAGGGCTTGATCGAAGAGGCCCCGCACGATGACACGACTCCGCCCGATCTGACGCGCGAACCGCTGGAAATGCCCGCCGACCGCGCGTTGCGCCTGCAAGCGCTGACCCGCGCCGATGAGGGCTTTACCCTGTCGATGGCCTATTCCACCCAGCGCGGCTATGCCCGCAACCACGCCTTTGTCGGCGAATTGCGTATCGGCACAGTGCCGGTCGAGATGGAGATCCCCGAATTGGGCTTCGCCATCGAAATCGGAGAAATCACCCTGACCGAATGCGAAACCGTCAACCAGTTCAAAGGCTCGAAAACCGAACCGCCGCAATTCACACGCGGTTACGGTCTTGTCTTCGGCCAGACCGAACGCAAGGCGATCTCAATGGCGCTGGTCGACCGCGCCTTGCGGTGGGAAGAACTGGGCGAGGACAACGTGGGCGCCCCGGCGCAGGACGCAGAGTTCGTCCTCTACCACGCGGACAACATTCAGGCGACAGGGTTCCTCGAACATATCAAGCTGCCGCATTACGTGGATTTCCAGTCTGAACTGGAGCTTGTGCGCAAACTGCGCCGCGAGGTCGAAGCCTCGCAAGGACAGCATCAAGAGGCCGCGGAATGACCTTAGTCGCCGCCGCCATCCCCGCCGTCACATCCGCCATCACCATCGCTGTCGGACGACCCTTCAAGTGCCGAATTCAGCCAAGTGCCTTCAAAGCATATGCCGATAAAGGTTCGTCCAGCCAGCAGGGCAACAAAGCCCAGCACAATCAGGATCACAGTCCAGTCCATACCATCTCGCTCATCGTTCTCGCAGCGTACTTAGCGCAGGAATGCGGCCCTGTTGTGGCACCTCGCAGAAGGGGCATCGCATGACCCAGAAACACGTCGTATTCGACATCGGCGGTGTGCTGGTGGACTGGCAACCGCATCTTGCATGGCTCGACCGTTTCGGGTCTGCCGAGGCTGCCCATGCCTTTGTCGAGCGCACCAATTTCCGCGCTCTCAATGCGCGCGGCGATGCCGGCGAGCGCTTTGTCGATCTCGCGCTTGAGGTCGAAGACCCAGACGATCGCGCACATTTCGCCGATTACGTGTCACTCTACACAAAAACCGTGGTCGATCCGATCCCCGGCACATGGGCCATCCTCGATCGGCTCAAGGCGCAGGGAACCTCGGTGCATGCCATCACCAACTGGTCAGCGGAAACCTGGCCCGAGGGACTCAAGGTGCATCCGCGTCTGGGCGAGGTGTTTGAGACACTCGTTGAACCGCCCCGGGTTTACCGGAGAGTAAAACACTCAAAGGATGAGCCCTATGACAAAGCAGAGATTCACCCCCGCCTATCCGGCCGAGCTTCGCGAACGCGGTGTTCGGATGTTTCGAGAGAACCGTACCGATTATTCCAGCGATACGGCCGCCTATAAGGCCATCGCGCCGAAGCTTGGCTGTTCGCCGGACAGTCTGCGGGTCTGGTGTCAGCAGGCCGAACGCGATGCCGGGCAGCGGGCCGGTCTGACAAGTGCCGAGAAGGATCGGATCAAGGAACTTGAGCGTGAGGTCCGTGAACTGCGCCAGGCCAACGAGATCCTGAAGAAGGCCAGCGCATATTTCGCAGCGGCGGAGCTCGACCGCCCATTCCGCAAATGATCGCGTTCATTGATGATCACCGTTGTGTCCATGGTGTCGGGCCGATCTGCCGGGTTCTGGGGATCGCACCATCGACTTATTACGCCTTCAAGGCCGTGGAGCGTGATCCGGATCTGGCATCGGACCGGGCCAGGCAGGATCAGCTGGACATGGCTGCGATCAAGCAGGCCTTCGAGGGCAGCCGGGGCCGATATGGCGCGCGCAAGGTCTGGCACCAGCTACGCCGCAGTGGCCATGATATCGCCCGCTGCACGGTGGAGAGGTTGATGCAGGTCATGGGATTACAAGGCGTTGTGCGGGGCAAGAAGGTGATCACCACCAACCCCGATACGGCACAACCTTGCCCGCACGATAAGGTAAACCGAGCCTTCGTGGCGGACATGCCAAACCAGCTTTGGGTCAGCGACTTCACCTATGTTTCCAGCTGGCAAGGAATGGTCTACGTGGCTTTCATCATCGACGTCTTCGCCCGCAAGATCGTTGGCTGGCGGGTCTCGACCTCGATGACGACTGGTTTCGTCTTGGATGCCCTGAACCAGGCCATCTGCCAGAGGGCGCCGTCTGAGGCTGACAAATTGATCCATCACAGTGATCGTGGCAGCCAATACCTGTCGATCCGATACACCGAGCGGCTCGCAGAGGCCGGCATCGATACCTCGGTCGGAAGCGTCGGCGATTCCTATGATAATGCCCTCGCCGAAAGCATCATCGGCCTGTTCAAGACCGAGGTCATCAAGTTCCTCGGCCCCTGGAAGTCGGTCGGTCAGGTCGAATGGGAAACTCTGAAATGGGTCGACTGGTATAACAACACCCGCCTTCACAGCGCCGTCGGTTACATCACGCCACAAGAAGCAGAGGAGGCATTCTACGCAAGCTTGAACGCTGACGAAAAAGCAGCCTCACTATTGAACCAGAAACTCTCCGGTAAACCCGGGGCGGTTCACGTCGTGTCAGGTCAGGAAGGCATCATCAAACCCGATGCCCGGATATTCCACCTGCTCTGCGACCGCGCCGGAGTGGCGCCAGAAAACTGCATCTTCATCGACGACGGTCTGCACAATGTCGACGGCGCCCGCAGGGTTGGGATGGACGGCATCCACTTCACATCGCCCGAAGCGTTGCAAGCCGCTTTGACCGATCGGGGGGTGCTATGACCCCCACACTGTCATTCTCAGCCGCGACGGCGCTTCAGCGGCAGGTCGAAAATCCCGCTCTTATTGGCGGGATCGCTGAACCAGCCATCCGGACCGATCAGATCACTGGGAAACAGCCTTTCCAGTCGAGGAAGAAGACGGAACAGAACCGACTCCAAGGCCAGCCAAACGACAAGGGCAATGCCCCCCCACCACAGAACAGTAATCATCAACGCGACCATAAGACCCCCGGGTTTTCGGACAGCGACTCGTTGCGTCGCATTAACCACAGCAGTGAGACAGTCTTGTGACACCCTCATCAGAGTACAATTTCGCCTATCTGGACGAACAGACAAAACGCATGATCCGCCGCGCGATCCTCAAAGGTCTGGCGATCCCCGGTTATCAGGTGCCCTTCGCCAGTCGCGAGATGCCGATGCCGTATGGGTGGGGCACCGGCGGCGTACAGGTCTCTGCTGCCGTGCTGACGCCGGATGACCGCTTCAAAGTCATTGACCAAGGGGCCGACGACACGACAAACGCCGTGTCGATCCGCACCTTCTTTGAACGTACCGCAGGCGTCGCCACCACCACCGCCACGACCGAGGCAACGGTGATCCAGACCCGCCACCGCATTCCCGAAGTGCCGCTGACCGAAGGCCAGATCCTCGTCTATCAGGTGCCGATCCCGGAACCCTTGCGCTTTCTTGAACCGCGCGAAAGCGAGACCCGCAAGATGCACAGCCTTGAGGAGTACGGGCTGATGCATGTGAAGCTGTACGAAGACATCAGTCGACACGGCCACATAGCCACCTCCTATGCCTACCCGGTCAAGGTCGAGGCGCGCTACGTGATGGACCCGTCGCCCATCCCAAAATTCGACAACCCCAAACTGGGCGATTGCCCTGCGATCCAGCTTTTCGGCGCGGGCCGCGAACAGCGCATCTATGCGCTGCCGCCCTATACGCAGGTTGTCAGCCTCGATTTCGAGGACCATCCGTTCGAGGCATCAAAAGCCGATCATCCTTGTGGCCTGTGCGGGGCTGATGACAGCTATCTCGACGAGGTGATCGTGGATGATGCAGGCGGACGGATGTTTGTGTGTTCCGACACCGATTATTGCGAAGGACGGCAGTCAGCCGGTCATCGCGGAAAGGATGCAGCATGACGCCCCTTCTCTCCGTCCAAGGCGTGACGAAATACTATGGCGCGCATATTGGCTGTGCCGACGTGTCCTTCGACCTTTATCCCGGCGAAGTCATGGGCATCGTGGGAGAATCCGGGTCGGGCAAGTCCACGCTGCTCAACTGCATGGCAGGGCATCTGCGCCCCGATGCAGGGTCAGTTGTGTTTGACACTCACGGCCAAGGTCCCCGCGATACCGTCACGATGAGCGAACCCGAACGCCGCATGCTGTCGCGCATCGATTGGGCCTTCGTCCACCAGCACGCCCGCGACGGGCTGCGCATGGGCGTGAGCGCGGGCGGCAATGTCGGCGAACGGCTGATGGCGGTGGGTGCCCGGCATTATGGCGACATTCGCGGCAAGGCGGTCGACTGGCTCGACCGGGTCGAGATTGACGCAGGTCGCGTCGACGACCGCCCCACGACATTCTCAGGTGGGATGCAGCAGCGCCTTCAGATCGCGCGCAACCTCGTCACCGGACCCCGGCTTGTCTTCATGGACGAACCCACCGGTGGGCTGGATGTCAGCGTGCAGGCACGCCTGCTTGACCTTCTGCGCGGGCTGGTGCGCGATATGGGGCTGTCGGCCATCATTGTCACCCATGACCTTGCCGTGGTGCGCCTGCTGGCTGACCGCCTGATGGTGATGAAAGACGGGCACGTGGTGGAAAACGGCCTGACCGATCAGGTGCTCGATGACCCGCAGCACGCCTACACGCAACTTCTTGTCAGCTCTGTTTTGCAGGTGTGAGATCATGATCGACCTTTCCAACGTGTCCAAGACCTTCACTCTGCACAATCAGGGCAGCGCGGTGATCGAAGTTCTGAGCGATGTCAGCCTGACCGTCGCCCCCGGCGAATGTGTGGCCCTGACCGGCGCATCGGGCGCGGGCAAATCCACATTGATGCGCATGATCTACGGCAATTACCGTGCACAATCCGGGGCGATCCGGGTCGGCGGTGTTGACCTCGTGCAATCCGAACCGCGCGAGATCATCCAGATCCGACGCGAGGTGCTGGGCTATGTCAGCCAGTTCCTGCGTGTTGTGCCGCGTGTTCCAACACTGGATGTTGTGGCCGAACCGCTGCGCGCGGTCGGTGTTGGCAGCGATGAAGCCCGCACACGCGCCAAAGACCTGCTAGCGCAGCTCAACATCCCGGAACGGCTTTGGTCGCTGTCCCCCACCACGTTCTCGGGCGGCGAGCAACAGCGGGTGAACATCGCGCGCGGCTTTGCCCATCCTTACCCAGCAATGCTGCTGGATGAACCAACCGCCAGCCTTGATGCCGCCAACCGCGAAGTTGTCCTGTCGCTGATCGAAGCGGCCAAGGCGCGTGGTGCCGCGATCATCGGCATATTCCACGACGAAGCCGCCCGCACCCGCATCTGCGACCGCGAAATCGACGTGAGTCGCTTTACCCCGGGGATGTCCTCAAGCAGCGAAGCAGTAGGACAATACAACGAGTCTGCGGCATGAACGCGGGTCGCCTCATCGCCGTGGTCGGCCCCTCTGGCGTTGGCAAGGATAGTGTGATGGCGGGCATGATCGCCGCACGACCCGAAATGCGCCTTGTGCGCCGCACCATCACCCGTGCGCCGGGCTTGGGCGGTGAGGACTATGACGCGGTAACGCAAGACGCTTTTGACGCCGCTGCACAGCAAGGGGCGTTCTGTGTGTATTGGACCGCGCATGGCCTGTCTTATGGCATCCCAGCGGATGTCCTCACATACGTTCAATGCGGCAAAGACTGCCTTGCCAACTTTTCGCGCGGCGCACTTCTTCAGGCGGCAGAGGCCTTCCCAAAGATGATCGTTCTCAACATCACCGCCTCACCTGCCACGCTGGCCAAACGGCTTGCCGGGCGCGGGCGGGAAACCGAGGCCGAAATCGCCGCCCGTCTGGCACAAGCTGACAAAGCCCTGCCCTGCGCCCTGAACATTGTGACCATCACCAATGACGGCGCGCTCGAGGACACAATCAATGAGGCGCTAACCGCGCTTCAGCCGGCAAGGGTGTAGCGTTGGATCAGTTCGAACCGTCCATCCTCGCGCTCTCCGACCAGTGCCACCGCGTCCATCACAAAGGGCGCAGGCAAGGGCGGAAGATGTACGCGGGCGGTGTCGGTCCAATGGGTGATCTTGTCGACCGGAAGACGCCCGGTCAGGGTCAGGTGAAGGCGGAATTCCTCCATCACATACGGATAGCCCCAGCGCTGCAGCAGCGCTTCCTGCCGCTCCGACAGGCGCGCCTTGCGACGTCGCGCCAACTCGGCCCCACCGGGCGGTGCGCGAAACGCGTCCAGCGCCTCGACACAAGTGGCCGCCACACGGGAGATGCCAGAGGTGTCACCTACCGGGGTCAACGCCAGGAAGCGGCCCAGTGCGGTCAGGGCCAGCCCATCGCTCTGCGCGGGCGCACAGGTCGCAGCCATCTGGACCAAAGCCTCTTGCAAACCAGCCACATTCGTCCCTTCGGCAAGCTGAAACGGCGGTTTCAACGTTCCGTGAAACCCATATTTGCGCGGTGTCATTGTCACGTCATGAAGACCGGGCACATGGGGGGGAACAAGAGTGCGGGCAGTAACGCAATCCCATCCCAACCATGCCGCCCCGAAATCGGCCAGCACGCCTTCGGGCGGAAGATAATAGACCGCAAAGCGAGTGTATGACATGAACTCTCCTTTTCTTTCGTCCCGTTTGGCAGAGCCACATGACGGTTCCATGTCAGAGGTGCTGCAACTTGCCAATGCCCGGCTTGTTTTGGCGGATCGTGTCATCACCGGGCGGATACTCATCATCGACGGCCAGATCGACGTGATCGAGGAAGGCGACATCGTGCCCAACGGCGCGGTCAACTGCCAGGGCGATTACGTGATGCCGGGGCTGGTGGAGCTGCACACCGACAATCTTGAACGGCATATCGAACCGCGTCCCAAAGTGGATTGGCCGCATCTGCCCGCCTTGCTGGCCCATGACGCCGAACTGGCCTCGACCGGGATCACAACCGTATTCGACGCACTGCGCGTGGGGTCGATCCACAGCGCAAAAACAGGATATGGTGAATACGCCCGCAAACTTGCCGACGAACTGCTTGAGGCGCGAAAGCTGGGGCTGTTCAAGATCAGCCACTTCCTGCATCTGCGCGCCGAGATATGCTCGGAGACCCTGCTCGAGGAGATGGCCGCATTCGGTCCGGAAGACCGCGTTGGAATCGTCAGCCTGATGGACCACACCCCCGGGCAACGGCAGTTCCGCGATCTTAGCGCGCTTAAGAATTATGTCACCAAGAAGCGCGGCCTGAACGATATCGAATTCGCCGAACACGTCGCCAACCTCAGGATGTTGCAAGAGAAATTTGGCGCGATCCACGAAACCGGCGCGGTGGCCGAAGCCCGCCGGTATGGCGCGGTTCTGGCCAGCCATGACGACACTACCGCCGATCAGGTGGACACATCTGCGGCCAATGGCGTGGGATTTGCCGAATTCCCCACCACCCGTGAGGCGGCCGCGGCGTGCCGCGCGCATGGCATCGCGGTGATGATGGGGGCGCCGAACCTTGTGCGGGGCGGATCGCATTCCGGCAACGTTGCGGCACGAGAATTGGCCGAGGCCGAGATGCTCAACATCATCTCCTCAGACTACGTGCCGTCGGCGCTTCTGCTGTCAGCCTTTCTGCTGGCCGATATCTGGGACAACCTGCCCGCCGCAATTGCTTGCGTCACAAGCGCCCCGGCTGCATCCGCAGGTTTGACCGATCGCGGGCGCCTGAAACCGGGCCTGCGCGGCGATGTGATCCGGGTTCGCGCCGTCGGATCGACCCCGCTCATCCGGGGCGTCTGGAGCCGTGGACGCCGCGTGGCCTGACACCGTTACCAACAGACCAGCCCCCGCACTGCGCGCCAAGGCCTTGCGCGGCGCAACATCATGGCAGACAAGCAGTCGAAACACCATTTTAGAAAGCTGAAAATGGCGTCTTGCCTTTATGAGCGTGACCAAGACCTGACGGGGACAGGGGATTGATGATCACCCGAGACCACCTTCCAGCCATGAGCCTCGGCGTCAGCCAGATCATCGGTTACGGCACGCTGATGTATGCCTATGCGATCCTTCTGCCGCATATGGCCGACGATCTGGGACTGACCCTGTCAGGCGTGTTCGGCATCCTGTCGCTGGGGCTCTTTTTCGGCGGATTGGTGTCGCCCCTTGCAGGCAAACTGGTGGACCGTCATGGCGGGCGCTGGGTGATGACGCTGGGATCGGTCGTGGCCGCCTTTGCGGTTATGACGCTCAGTCTTGTTGACGGCACCCAAGGGCTGTTCCTGACCATCCTTGTGGCCGAAGCCGCGGGCATGTTCGTGCTCTACAATGTGGCCTTTGCCTCTGTGGCCCGTTTGGATCTGGCAATCCCACCGCAGAAATCGATCTCGATCATCACGCTGTTCGGCGGTGTCGCCTCGACCATTTTCTGGCCGCTGACACTGGCGCTTTACAATGCGCTGGGCTGGCAAACCACATGGCTCGTGTTGGGGATCATCCTGCTTCTTACCTGCACCCCAATCCATTTCTTCGCCCTACGCGGAGCCGAAACCATCCCCGGCAGTCCGCCGAAAAGCCCGCGTCCCAACTGGCCCGAGCTGACCGGAGCATTGCGGCGTCAGGGCATGCTGTGGATGGTGATTTCGTTCGTCTGTTCAGGCTACATCATGGGGGCGGTGATGGCGCTGTGGGTGACCAATGTGCAGGACCTTGGGCACTCTGCCGCGCTGGCCGCATTGGCGGGTGCAGTGATCGGCCCGTTTAAGACCGTGGGCCGGTTTTTCGAAATGCTGGTCAGCCGTAATATGTACCCACGTGTGACCTATGCGCTGAGCCTCGGACTGATGTTTTCCGGGTTTCTGGTGTTGCTGGCGGTAGGCTTCACCCTGCCTGGGCTGATGCTGGCCGCAGCTCTGTACGGGATGGGCGACGGGATCAAGACCATCGCCCGGGGCACCCTGCCCCTCGCGCTCTTCGGGGCCAAAGGCTACGGCACGCGACTGGGATGGATTTCGTTTGTGCAGATGGGGATCAACGCCTCCGCACCCTTTGCCTTTGCATGGCTGACACAGACCTTTGGCGGGTGGTGGTCCTTTGCCGTGATGCTGTTGTGCCTCTGCTGTGCCTTTGCAACATATCTGCTGATCCCGGACCCGCGCAAACAGCCCCAGTCACCCGACCTGACCCACCCGCAACCGCACTGAGTCCACTTGGTGTGCGAAGGCATCGACAAAAAGACGTCAGAAGACGTGCCCTTGAAACAGTTTGCGCGCCGTGCGCACCGTGCCGGCACTGGTCACATGACCTGCCGCATCCCGGGTCAGGATGACCTTGGCAGCACCGCTTGGATGCTCGACCGCAAAGACATGATCTTCGGGCAACTCAGCCAATGCCTCTGCAGGAGTTCCGGCGATGCAACAGGCTGTTGCAACTGACACGGCTGCAAACACCCCGATGGTGGAATGGCAGCGATGTGGAATAAAGCTGCGGGTCGAAATTACACCACCATCGCGCGGGGCGCTGACCAAGGTCATCTTGGGCACGGATTTCTCGGCCACGTCACCAAGCCCCATCATCGGACCAGCCTTGAGGCGGATCGACTCGAGCCGTTGCTTCAACGGGCTGTCCGCATCCAGAGCGTCACGGGATTCCTGCCCCGTTTTTCCGAACGCGGCGGCATCCATCACGACAATCGGCATCCCGTTGTCGATCAACGTGCAGGCGACCCCGTCGATCAGGTCAACGACATGCCCCGTCGGCAAAAGCGCAGAACACATCGATCCGGCAAGGTTCTCGAAGACCAGCTGCACCGGCGCGTGGGTTCCCGGGACGCCATCAATTCGTGTGTCGCCCTCATAGCTCACGCAAGCTTCCGGAGTTTGCACGGTGGCGACAGCCACTTCACCGGTATTCTGCATGAAGATCCGCACGGATGTTTCACCGATCTGTGCGGGGATCAGTCCCATCTCAATCGCTGCAGGCCCAACACCGGCAAGGATATTGCCGCAGGCCTGCGCATCCGAAACAACGGGTTCATCAACGAACACCTGAAGGAAAAGATAATCGACATCTGCTTCCGCGCGCTCTGATGCCATGAGGATCGCCACTTTCGAACACAGTGGATCGGCACCACCGAGCCCGTCGATCTGGCGAAGATCTGGGCTGCCCATGATCCGCAACAGCAACGCATCACGCGCAGCCTTGTCCTGTGGCATGTCGCTTGCGTTGAAATACGCCCCCTTCGACGTACCACCGCGCATCCATAGGCAGGGAATGCCGTCAGACATATTTCAGCCCCTTGGCCGCAAGGCGCGGCCGCATGTCGTAAATGTCGAGCCCCAATTCACCGCTTGCCAGACGCCCGCGCTTGACCTCCTCAGCCTCAAGCCGTTTCTGTGCTGCCGCCAGAACATCAGCCGCATCTTCGCGGCGCACCACGCAGACCCCATCGTCATCGGCGCAGATGATATCGCCTGCACGGATCGTCTGCCCAGCACACACGATGGGCACATTCACATCACCAAGGGTCTCTTTGACAGTGCCCTGACACGAGATCGCCTTGGACCATACAGGAAAGCTCATGCGCTCCAAATCGACGATATCGCGCACACCTGCGTCAATAATCAGCCCACGGCAGCCACGCGCTTGCGCGGAGGTGGCAAGCAAATCACCGAAATAACCACTGTCGCAGGGCGAGGTCGGCGCAAGCACAAGAACATCGCCCGCTTGCAGTTGTTCGATGGCCACGTGCACCATCCAATTGTCTCCGGGCGGCGCAGAAATTGTCACCGCTGACCCCGCGATCTGCGCTCCACAGTAGATCGGGCGCAGGTAGGAGTGCAGGCAACCAATCCGGCCCTGCGCTTCGTGGACAGTGGCCACTCCCATCTTGCCCAGGGCGTCAATCACGGACGGATCTGCACGTGGAATGTTCTGGACAACAACGGGCATAGGGGTCTCCTTGGCAATGGATGCGGCGCGCGGCCTGTTCCACATAATGCGGCTGCGCCACTGACCGGGCGCGATCAAGATCAGAGTTCGTCAACCGTCCGAGGGAAGATCGACTGGAAGCCTTCGGCATACCGGCAATCGCGCCCTCCGGCCTGACCGCCGGAATTGCGCTTGAAATGATTGGCGCGCTGCTGTGCGACGCGGGTGTAATACTCCCACAGATGGATTTGCCCTTCGTTGCACTCCATCGCCTTGCGCTTCTTGTCCCAGACCGATGTGATGTCGAGGAAAACATCCGGCTTCCATCCCATCTGCTCGGTCTGGTGCGGCTCGAACAGATAAAGCTGCGGCGCGCCAAGCACCTTTTCACCGGGATTATGACCCCAAGCCTGCGCGATCATCCGCGCCTCAAGAGCAACTTGCGTCATGTACATGTGGTCGGTGTTGTAGGGGTCGTACTGGCTGTGGCTGAGCATGAACGCGGGCTGCACCTCGCGGATCAGATCGACCAACCGGAACTTGTCATCCTTCTCAAGATGCAGCGGGTAGTCCCCCAGATCAAAGCACTCAAGTCGCGCCACGCCGAGTGCGTCCGCTGCTGCCTCGGCTTCTCCTCGCCGAATGGCCTTGATCTCGTCCAGCGATTTCCCCTCCTTCCAAAGCCGCGCGCTCTCGCCACGCTCACCGAAGGACAGGCAGGCCACTGTCACATGATAGCCCTTCTCTGCATGCAGCGCGATGGCGCCGCCACACCGCCACACAAAGTCGGCTGCATGGGCAGATATCACGAGGGCGGTCTTCTTGGCTGTCATGACTGTCTCCCTGTTCATCTTTGCCTTGTGGCTTGCGGGCACAAGAGACGCAATTTGCATTGCCGTAGAGCGTCATAAGTTTTAGCTATAGAAATATTATGGAAATTTCACAAAAGGCCGAAAAATAGATGGAATTTCTATAATTAAGCGGAGCATGGCTGAGTGATATCCAGAAACCTGCGTCACCTGCGCGTATTTCTCACGGTGGCAGACGTACACACCCTGACGCGGGCCTCGGACATATGTTCCGTGTCGCAACCTGCTGTCAGCCAGACGCTGCACAAGTTGGAACAGCAGGCCGGTGGCGCGTTGTTCACACGCACCTATCAGGGGGTCTTTGCCAACGCGCGCGGCCAGACCCTTGCACACAGGGTCAAACGCGCCTTTGCTTTGCTTGACCCCATGCTGGCCAGTCTTTCGCCACGTCTGCCGATGACAGCGACAGTCGCACAACTGCGTGCCGTGATCGCGGTCACCGAAGCCGAGAATTTCACGCTCGCGGCCAAGCGGCTTGGCCTGTCGCAACCATCGGTTCATCGCGCCATCAGCCAATTGGAGACAGAGGCCGGGAACCCCTTGTTCGAACGCGCAGAGCACGGGCTGAAACCAACCAAAGCTGCGCGGGCTTTGGCACAGACAGCGCGTCTCGCACTTGCCGAACTGAGCCAAGCGGATGCCGATCTGGCGGAATTCGACGGGCGTGACGGGGGGCGCATTGTCATTGGTGCGCTTCCGCTGTCACGATCCGCCCTTCTGCCTCAGGTTCTATCCGAGTTTCGCCGCCTTCGCCCGCGCATGACCATCGAGATCAACGACGGCCCGTATGACGACCTGCTGACGGGATTGCGTCGTGGGGACATCGACATGATCGTCGGAGCCTTGCGTGTCCCCACACCAATCGCCGACATCCGGCAGGATGCGCTGTTCGACGATCACCTTGCGTTTGTCTGTGCTCCAGACCATGAGCTGGCCGGCCGCAGCATCCACTTGGATAAGCTTGCTGACCGCGCTTGGGTCGTCCCGCGTCTGGGTTCACCTTCGCGCGATCAGTTCGACGCCTATTTCAAAGCGAAAGCTTGTCCCTATCCGACAAGCCTGATCGAAAGCGGCTCTGTTCTGTTCATCCGCGAAATGCTGCGCACCGGCGATTTCATTGCGTGCGTATCAGGTGCTCAGGCCGAAGCGGAAATCGAAAAGGGCCTATTGGCGCGGATCGACGTCGCCGGGGACTGGCCCGGGCGCTCTATCGGCATCACCACCCGGTTCGATTGGATGCCGACCAAATCGCAGGCCTTGTTGGTCGACTTATTGCACCGGATCGGCAAATCGAAACACACGAGATAGCGTCAGGCTGTGTTCCAGCGGCAAGGCTGGTCATTTTTACCAATTGGTCAAAAAATGCCTTTCAGCACCAGTGCGTCTGTCACTCCCGGCGGCGGGTCGATCCCAAAGTTTTCATTCAGGCAGGTCAGCACCGCGTCCGGAGTTTGCAAACCCTCGACCTCGACCAACTTGCCCTTTGCAAATTTGCGAAACGTCGCCCCATCAAGAACCAGCCGCGTGTCGCCCATTTGGCGCGTGACGACCAATGTGCGCGTGAAGAGCGACCCCGGCAAAGTGGCGGCAAGCCAGTTGCCCGCCTGCACATCCGACATCGTCGTCAGCTCGTCGGTGAAAGTATACAAATCGCGCCAGTCACCTTCAGAGACCTGACGGGACAAGACAATGCCCAGCCCAGCGCGTTTTTCCGTCCGTAGGTCGGGTGTGTCTGAACCAACCAACAGGGGATCGGTCGGCCCCGGCCCGCCAAACCCCACATCGACAAGGTACTCGGCCCCATTGAGCCGCACGAGACACAGGCAATGGCTGCGCGGCCCCGGCACGTCGCGCTGCCACATAACCCGGGCCATGCAAAGACGGACGTCGAAACCAAGTGCCCGCAACCCAGAGCAAAGCAGCGGGTTCAGTTCAACACAATAGCCCCCACGCCTGTGGTTGAGGATCTTGTCCGACAAAGCCTCAAGGCTGATCTCGGGAACGCCCCCGCAAAAGACGGTCAGGTTCTCGAATGGAATCCGGTCCAGATGCGCACGGATGATCTTGGTCAGGCTGTCCAGGGTCACCGGTAGGTCGGAAGGCAGCCCCAAACGGGACAGCCATGCATCGACGATGTCGTGTGGCGCGACCTGCATCGGTTTGTTTTCAGCCGTCGACTGGCGGTGTGCCGTGGGTGTGGAAGGTCTCGATCGTTTTGAGGCCCCACGCCTGCCCTTTCTTGCGTTCCGTTTCGGTCCAGGTGACGGTTTCCCAGTCCGGCTGCAGGATCAGGCGCGCGCCCGCATTGGCCAGCTCCACCCGGTTGCCCGCCGGTTCCCAGACATACAGGAAGAACGTGCCCTGAATGCCATGCTTGTGTGGCCCGGTTTCGATGTGAACGCCGTTTTCAAGAAAGATGTCCGCCGCGCGCAGGATGTCTTCGCGCTGGTCGGTGGCGTAGGTGACATGGTGTAGGCGGTTCTGGCCGCGCCCATGTTCCTCGGTGCAGGCCAGATCATAGGTCTTGTTGTTGATGGTGAACCAGCAGCCCCCCAGCCGCCCGTTGTCCAGTCGGATTTGTTCGGTCACACGGCTGCCCAGACAGGTCTGCATGAAGTCCCGGAACTGGGTCACGTCCTCGGCCAGCAGGTTCAAATGGTCGATCCGGCGCGGGGAGACCCCCTGCGCGTGAAAGCGGCTCGACATGTTCTTGAGCGCGGGTTTGTCGTTGTCGGGCGGGTCGTATTTCACCGTGTCCCAGTAAAGCTCGAACACGTGGCCAAACGGGTCTTCAAACCGATATGCCCGACCATGGCCCAGATCGCCGTCGACCCAGCCATGGACCTTGTAACCCGACGCCTCGATCACCTTCACGCGCCGCGCCAGCGCCGCCTCCGACGAAACACGATAGCCGATATGGGCGACACCGGTGGTGTGGGACTTGGTGAGCTTGAGTGTGTGAAACTCGTAATCGTCCCACGCCCGCAGATAGGCGCTGTCGCCCTCCATCGCCGACAGTTTCAGCCCGTACACACGTGTGAAGAAATCAAGGCTCTCATCGAACTTGTCGGTCAGGACCTCCACATGGCCAAGATGGGCAACGTCAAAGCAGGGTTCGGTCATAGGAGCCTCAATTGAACATGGTGTTTGGCAGGAAGAGCGAGATTTGCGGGAAGGCCACAAGGATCGCGAGGGTGACAAGCATCATTAGCCAGAACGGGATCACCCCGACAAAGATCCGCCCCAGTGACACGCCGGGGGCCACGGATTTCACGATAAACACGTTCAGGCCAACTGGTGGCGAGATCAGGCCCATTTCAAGCGAGAGCACCACAAGCACACCAAACCAGATCGGGTCGATCCCCATTTCCAAAACGATGGGAAAAAAGATCGGCAGGGTCAGCACCAGCATGGCGAACCCTTCGAGAAAGCACCCCAGCACGATGTAGATGCCAAGGATCAAGAGCAGGCTTCCCATCGGCCCCAGATCAAGCGCGAGAAAGGCTTGGGCCACCAGATCAGTCATATGGCTGAGCGCGAGGAACGGGTTGATCATATGTGCGGCGATGAGGATCAGCATCACGGTGGCTGTGGTCACGACGCTGTCTTTTGCGGCGGCCCAAAGCATGGGAAGCTTCATCGTGCGGCTGACGAGGCCAATCAGGATCACCGCCCCTGCTCCCACGGCCGCAGCCTCGACCGGTGAAAAGAACCCGCCATACATGCCGCCGATGGTAATGAAGATCACCAGAACAATGGGGCCTGCCCGACTGACCGCGCGGAGTTTTTCGGAAAGGGCGGTCTTTGGCCCCGCTGGTCCTAATTCGGGGCGGATCATGCAGAGAACGGTTACGACCAGCACGAACATGCTCAGCAGAAGAAGTCCCGGCAGCACGCCAGCAAAGAACAGGCGACCAATGGATTGTTCAGTCAGGATGGCGTAGATCACGAACCCAGTTGAGGGCGGGATCAGAATGCCCAGCGTGCCGCCTGCTGCGACGACTCCGGTGGACAACCGGTCGTCGTATTTGAAGCGGTCCATCTCCGACAGCGCGACCTTGCCCATGGTCAGGGCAGACGCGACCGACGATCCCGACAGCGCCGCGAACCCGCCGCAGCCGATTACGGTGGCCGAAGCCAAGCCGCCCCGGATTGACCCGATCACCGCATAGGCGGCATCGAACAATTGGCGGCTCATGCCTGTCTGCGATGCCACGTTGCCCATCAGGATGAAGAGCGGGATCACCACCAGTTCTGGCGAGGACGCGAGGGTGAACGCCTCTGATGCCAAGAGCGAGGTGGCGGCGTTCAGACCGTTCAGCGCCCAGATGCCAAGAAAGCCGATCACGAACATTGCAAAGGCCACCGGAACCCGAAGCGCCAGCAGCGCAAACAGCGCGAGCATCCCAACCACGCCTGTTACGGACGCGCTCATGATTGGGTCTCTTTGCGGATGTCGCGACCAGTGATCGAAAGCTCAAGCGCGCGCAGGGCAAGGCCCAAAGCTGCGAGGCCCAGAAACCCGATAGAGGCCCATTGGAACCACGCCTTGGGCAGGTAAAGAAGATTGGTCGACAGGTTGAGCATCACCGACAGTTTCGCACTGTCCCATGTCGCCCACGCCAGCGCGGCAAAGATCACTGCGCCCATAGCGGCAACCGCGATGTCGATCAAACGGTTCATTGCGTCCGGAAAATAGCGTTCGAACAGATCAACCGAAATGTGCCCACCCAAGCAGTCGCACAGCGCCATTGGCGCGAAGACAAGGATCACCGTCGCCATCGTTGTGATGTCCTGTCCGCCATACAGAGGCTTACCAAAGGCCCGTCCGATCACGTCGATCAACACGACAATTACGATTAACAAGAGCGCAGTTGATCCAATAGCGGCGGACAGGCCAATCAGCCTGTCCGCAAGGGTGCGTATCCGCTCCAACACTTAGTTCTGCATCGCAGCCAAGGCTGCTTCGCCTCCGACGCTCGAGACATATTCGGCGACGACGTTTGCAACAGCGTCCTCGAAAGCCTGCGCCTCTTGGGCGGTCAGATCGACGAATGTGTTGCCTGCATCGGCGCGAGCCGCTTCGAGTGCTGCATCCGCTGTCGCGTTCCATGCAGTTTCGGCGTTGTTGCCAAGCGCACATCCACGCGCCTCATCCAGCGCGGCTTTCGCCTCGTCGGACAACGCGTCGTAAGAGCCTTGGCCCATCACGGCAAAGAAGGCCAAACGCCCAAGCGGAGCATTGAGCGTAAAGGCATCGGCAACTTCGTCGAGGTTGAAATCGCTGAGGGTTGAGGCACCGGTGAAGACGCCGTCGATCAAGCCGGTCTGCAAGGAATTGTAGACCTGGTTGATCGGCATCTGCACCGGAGTCGCGCCCAATGCTTCAGCGACTTTGCCCGCCGTTGCACCCGCGACGCGGATCTTGAGGCCGGCCAAATCGGCAGGCGTGCGGACAACCTTGTCCTTCATGATCATGATGTTCGGCTCGGATGTCCAAAGCGCTACGGGCACGGTGCCCGGAAACTCGCCCGAGATCTCGTCCATCGCATCACACAAAGTGTCCGAGCCTGTCTTGCCCGCCGGCACGACACCCGGCAATTCGACGATCATGGTCTTCTCGAATTGCTGCGAGGTATAGCCCGGCAGGCCCCATGTGATATCAGCCACACCCTGCACGGCACGGACATATTGCTCGACCGGACCCGCGCCTAGTTCACCGCCATGATAGCCGCGCACAGTCAGGCTGCCGCCGGTGGCCGCCGACAGATCGGCGTTCAGCTTTTCAATCACGCTGGCGTTGACCGTGTGGAACGGCGGCGTGAAGTTGGCGAATTTCAGTTCTTGCGCGGCAAGTGGTGCGGCAGCAGCCACAGCCAGAGCAGCCCCGATAAACGTTGTTCTGAGTGTCATATCTTCCTCCCATAAAGGGTCTGACCTCGTCAGACCCGGTGTAACAGGCGATGCCCCTTCTGCGTGGGCACCGCCCGAAAAGCGTTGCGATCAGATTGCTTTGGTCCGCCAGCTGTTCTCAGCATAGCTCGAACGGGCCTCGTTCGAATACGGTGTCTGCGACACGCGGACACGGATTTCGGCCTGCTTGTGCTGCTCGGCGGATGTTTTCGCGGTGTCGTCGGATTCGCCCCAGCGCAGGGTCAGGACATCGCCCACCTCGACGCTCTGGTCCACGACGCCGAGCGACAGCACACAGCGTTCGTTGTAGCTGTAGCCGTTGAACATGCTCATGCCGACCATCTTGTCGCCGTGCATGACCATATCCGCCGACGAGGACGCGTAGTTCGGTTGCGGGAAGTCGATCCACTTGTAGGGGATGCCATCCTCGAAGGCCGAGGCGATGACCTTGAGCACGTCTTCCTTGTTCCACTCAAAGGTGACTTTCTTGCGGTTGGTCTTGCTTTCTTTCATCTTGAGAAGCGCGTCCTTGCCGATGAAGTCGTCCTTCTTCCAACCGATGTAGAAGTCGTAGCCCAGTTCGAACGGGTTGACGTAGTAGTCTTCGATGTTGTCGCTGATGAAGCTGCCGCCGATGGCGCCTGCGGCTTCGTACATGTCGGTGCCCAGCCAGTCGCGGTAATCGGCCAGCATGCCGTCGCCGGTGTAAATGCCGGGCAGCGGCGACGGAATCCAGCCGGATTCCAATGTGTTGGTCGAATAGGCACGGCTGCCGCATTGGACCAGATCAACGCCCGCGTCTTTTGCAGCCTGAAGGATGGTCGAGTGGATGTAGTGCTTGTCCTCGTAGGGGCCCCACACTTCGAGACCCGGCGCACCGGACATGCCGTGACGCAGCGCCTGTACCTTCTTGGAGCCGATATTGATCCAGTCGACATGGAAGAACTTGATGTCCGGGATCGGTCCGCCATTCATCTTTTCAAAGATCTTCGGCGCGTCAGGGCCCTGAATCTGGTAACGGTAATGCGTGCGCAGCACGCGCTCGCCTTCGGGGCGCGATGTGGAGCGGGGGTCGTGCTTGATCCGCACGTTCCACTTGCCCCAAGCGGCGGCGAACATCAGCCAATTGGAGGTCGGCGCACGGCCGACGAGGATGAACTTGTCCTCACGCTCGCGGAAGATGATGTGGTCGCCGATCACATGACCAGCGGGCGTCACCGGCACATAGTGCTTGGCACGGTTCAGGTTGAAGTTCCCGAAGGCGTTGATGCCGTGATAGGCAAGGAATTCCTCGGCCTGCGGACCTTCAACGATCAGCTCGTCCATGTGGTGGGACTGGTCGAACAGAACGGCGGTCTTACGCCACGCTTCCTGCTCTACCCGCCAGTTGCGGAATTCCGGTGTCACGACCGGGTAGACATACATCCCGATCTGGGAATTCCGTAGCATTTCAACGGGGTTACCCCATTCCTTCATCTTGTCGGACAAGCTGGGCATAGACGTGTTCTCCTCCTGAGGATCTTATTCTGCGGATAGTAAAGACAGCCCGGGCACACGCGTGGCGACCCCCGGTCCGGCGTTGGCGAGGTAATCAAGGTTGCGCCGCGCAAGACGGGCGTGCTCGCGTGCCAGATGTTCGGCGCGCGCGCCTTCACGAGCGCGAATGGCCTCGACGATGGCGCGGTGTTGATGCTGCGCGCGCACCAGAGACGCGTTGAAATCCGGGATCAGTTCTTGTTCGCGCAGAAACGCGCTTGGCGACGCCAGCGGCAGGCGGCTGACACGGTCGGCTTCGCGCTGGATCAGTTGGCTGCCTGCCAGACGGGCCATTAACCGATGAAACGCCGCGTTTTCAGAGATATAGGCCTCGAAATCAATATGTTCGGGATTGGTCAGCGCGGTGTCGATCCGGTCTAGAACACGCTCGGCTTCGGCCAGGGCATCTGGGTCTGCGCCCCGCTCTGCCGCGATGCGGACAGCGGTGCCTTCGATGACGCCACGCAGTTCGATTGCGTCGTTGATGTCGTCCAGCGTGAAGCGCGCGGCGCGGCACCCGCCAGTTTCGATCCGTTCCAGCAAGCCTTCGGCGACAAGACGGTCCATCGCCTGACGCAGCGGCGTGCGCGACAGACCAAGCCGTTCTGCCAAAGCGACTTCGGGCAAACGCGTGCTTGCGGCGAATTCGCCACTCATCACAAGCGACCGAAGGCCAAGAAGCGCCTTGTCGAACTGAGTCTTGCGATCAGACATGCACCCCCCTCAGAGCGCCCGCCACTCTCCCCTGCGGCGTTCTGATCGATGTGGTAGATTGTATACAGAAATCTGTCAATCGCAGATTTATCCGCCCGAAATGCGAGGCAATCCGAATTCCTGTATACAGAAATACACTAAGGCCAATCGAATGGCCGCGCAGGATCGGACACGCCCTGCTATAACCCCTTGAGAAAAGCCAGCCTGTAAGCGCCTGGTGGCTGGTTGGCATGGCGTACGAAAAACCGGCTGAATTGCGCTGCTGAACCAAAGCCCAGCGCGCTTGCGATCTCGTTCACGGACTGGCCAGAGGTCTCAAGCAAGAGCCGCGATTCAATCATCACGCGACGGTCGATGATGTCTTTGGGGCCAAACCCACGCACGCGCTGACAGATGTCGCCCAACCGGTCACGGGTCACACCAAGAGTTTCGGCATAAAGCGACACGGTCCAGCGATCACGGAAATGCCGTTCGACCAGCGTGCTGAACCGTGTAAACGCGCGGTGCGATGGACTGGCCCCCTGTGGGCCGTTGGAATAGCTTGGCGCGGAGCGCAGAAGTTCGATCAGGATCACCCGCAGATACGCCTCGACAACGACATGCGCCGCCACCGCATCCTCCTCAAGCTCGCGACGAATACCGGCAAAGGCGGTGCGCAAGGCAGAGCGGCGTTCAGATGCCCGTGTCAGCGGCACGGTCAGGTTGTGATCGGCCACATCTCGCAGGTCGCGGGCTTCGGGCAAGTGGCCGATCGTATTGCCCAAAGCGCTGGCACTGAGCAGCACATAAGTGCCCACCGCGCCTGCATCGAACCGCAGACGCGAGGTCTCGTGCCACGGACGCCACGCCAGTACCGGCGCGTCGATCCGTTCGTCCTCTCCAGCCAGAACGGCGCCGCCTTCCTCAAGCAGGACAGCACACCATGACGGGCCGCGCAGGCTTTCTGCCAGACCGACAATGCGGCTGCGCAAGCCCCCGGTCAAAGCCCCCGCACGTACAGTGGCGGAGTCGTGAAAACGCAGGTCTGGCATCAAGAATCCCACAAAATGATAACTTATTGCCGCAGAGTATCATTTACTCAGCGTAACTCCGAACGATTTTATGGAATAGCCGTGGGGAGACGGCCGCGTTCAGTGAGCCTGGGGAGGAGCATCTGTACGAAACCCGCTTGATAATTGCCGGGCGACACGTCGCGCCTGATCCGGTTGTTGCGTTCGAACGACGCGACCCCGTGTCGGATGCCGTGGTGACCCGCGCCGCCGCCGGGCGCGCCGCCGAAGCACGCGCGGCCGCCGTTGCCGCCGCCAGTGCCTTTGCCAATTGGGCAGCGACGCCTGTGCGCGACCGGATTGGCCTCTTGCAAACCGCCGCCGACGCGCTTGAGGCGCATGCGGACGAGGTGGTCGAGATTGCGTGCGCCGAGGTGGGATCGTCCCCGGACTGGGTTCGGTTCAACGTCGGGATTGCAGCAGCGATGCTGCGGCAAACGTCCGATCTGGTCGATCTTCTGGACAGCACGGAAAGTCCCGTGGACGGCCATATCCTGCGCCGCAGACCAGCGGGCGTTGTGCTTGGCATTGCCCCGTGGAATGCCGCTGTCACATTGGCCACCCGTGCCGTGGCGGCACCTTTGGCCTGCGGCAACACCGTGGTTCTGAAAGGCTCAGAGCTGTGCCCCAAGACCCATGAATGGGTGGCGGACACGATCTGCAAAGCCGGATTGCCCGACGGCGTGTTGAACTACATCACCAACGCGCCCGACCATGCCGAAGAGGTGGTTGACGCACTGATCGCCCACCCGGCTGTGCGGCGTGTGAATTTCACCGGATCCACCCGAGTTGGGCGTGAAATCGCGATGAATGCAGCCAAGCATCTCAAGCCCTGCCTGCTGGAACTATCCGGCAAAGGCACGGCAGTGGTGCTTGCGGATGCGGATATCGACCTTGCCGCCCGCGCCATCGCCCATGGCAGTTTCTTCAACCAAGGCCAGATCTGTATGTCGACGGAGCGGGTGATCGCAGACACGTCGGTTGCGGACGCTCTGGTCGCACGCTTGGCGCAAGAGGCCGAGGCGCTGCGCTTTGAACCCGGACAGGCCAGCCCCTTGGGGGCGCTGATCAGTCCGGCGGCGGCGGTGCGGGTGCGGGCGATGATCGACGATGCGGTCTCAAAAGGCGCGGTTCTGGTCACCGGGGGCGAACTGTCAGGGGGCGGATTGCAGCCTGCGGTTCTGGACCGGGTGGCACCGGGCATGATGCTGTACGACGAAGAGGCGTTCGGCCCGGTGACCGGCGTGATCCGCGTGGCCGATGCCGAAGAGGCGCTGGCCATCGCCAATGACACGGATTTCGGCCTCGTGGCCTCTGTCTTCAGCCGCGACACGGCTGCGGCGCAGGACATGCTCTGCCAGATCGAAACCGGGATCGGCCATGTCAACGGATCGACCGTCTATGACGACCCACGCCTGCCCTTCGGCGGCGTCAAGGCGTCGGGCTATGGACGGTTCGGCGGGCGCGATGCGGTGACCGAATTCACCGAATGCCAATGGATCGCCATTCACGACGAGCCCTCATCCGAGGGTAAGACCAACAATCAAAATCAATAAGGGAGGACGACACATGAAACGCAGAAACCTTTTCGGATTGGCCGCGGCCCTGACCGTTGCCACCGCATTAAGTGGCCCGCTTGCCGCACAAGAGACGCTGAAAATCGGCGCGGTTGGCCCGAAGACCGGCCCGCTCGCGGGCGGTGGCGCAGTCACGTTCTGGCCGAACGTCCAGCTTTGGGCACATGACGTGAACGAAGCCGGTGGCATCGACGTGGGTGGCACCAAGATGATGGTCGAGATCATCGAATACGATGACCAGACCAACCCGGGTGAGACCATCAAGGCAGTGCAGCGACTGGCGACGCAGGACGAAGCGGATTTCATCCTCGCACCCTATGGGACCGGCCTGAACATCGCGGCGGCACCTATCTTTGAACGCTATGGCTATCCGATGGTCACGCACACAGCGATTTCCGACCAGATTGCAGACCTGTCCGGCAAATTCCCGAACATGTATTTCCTGCTGGGCGGCGCAACCGGCCTTGCGGGTGGCGTCGTTGACGTTTTGACCCAGATGCGCGACGCCGGAGAGATCGGCAACTCGGTCGCCATGGTCAACGTGGCGGACGCATTCGGCATCGAACTGGCCGAAGCAGCCCGTCCGCAATTCGAGGCTGCCGGGTTCGAGATTGTCTACGACTCCTCCTATCCGCTGGGCACACAGGATTTGTCCCCGGTCATCAATGGTGCACGGGATTCGAACCCAGACGCATTTGTTGCCTGGTCCTACCCGCCTGACACGTTCGGCCTGACCGAACAGGCGCAGATCGCGGGTCTCGCGCCCAAGGCGTTCTACACAGCCGTGGCCACCGCATTCCCGTCCTACGGTGCACGGTTCGGAGCCGCTGCCGAAGGCGTACTGGGTGCCGGTGGCGTATTTGCCGATGGCGACGCGTTCAAGGATTACGCCGCACGGCACGAGGCTGTGACCGGTGCTAAGCCGGACTTCTGGGCCTCGGCCCCGGCATACACGTCGTTCCAGATCCTGCAACAGGCCATCGAAGGCGCTGGCACCACGGACAAGGCGGCTGTGGCGGAATACATCGCCAACAACGACTTCGACACGATCATCGGCCCGATCACATGGGACGAGAACAACTCGAACGCCGAGTACTGGACCGTGGGCCAGTGGCAGGGCGGCGTGTTCAAAGGCGTGGCCTCGACCGGTCGCGACGGCGCCGTACCCGCAATGCCCAAGACTGGCTGGGAATAATCCCGCGTTGGCCCCGGCAGGTCCGGGGCCATCCACACCTAACCCGGAGACCACATGGATATTCTGATCACAGGGCTTTTGCTGGGCGGCACCTACGCGCTGATCGCGATGGGGCTGAACCTGCAATATGGCATGGCAAGGATCATGAACCTCGCCAATGGGGAATTCCTTGTGGCGGGTGGCTTTGCGGCCTTCTGGTTTTACACGGCGGCACAGGTCAGCCCGCTGTTGACGCTCTTCATCGTGGCGCCTCTGGCCTTTGGGTTGAACTGGCTGATCTATGTCGTGATGCTCCGCCCACTGGTGAACCGCGCCAAGTCGCATGGTCAGCTTGAGGTCGACGCGATCCTGACCACCTTTGGCCTCGCCTTCGTATCGGTCGGCATCATGCTGGCGCTGTTTGGCGGTGACTACTTTTCCTATTCCTACCTCGCCCGTCCCATCACTCTGATCGGAGACACCTACGCGCTGAACCGCGTGACGGCGGCGGTGGCGGCGGTGATCATCTGCGGCGAGCTGTGGCTTTGGCTGAACCGCACCCGCGCAGGCATGTCGATCCGGGCGATTGCGGTTGATCCGAAAAGCGCGCGGCTGGTTGGCATCGACGTGCCGAAACTGTCGGCGCTCGCCTTTGCGCTGGGTGGCGCGGTCACGGCTGTCGGCGGTGCGCTCATTTCCACCTTCCTGACGCTGGATGCCTCAACCGGCGTGATGTTCACGCTCAAAGCGCTGGTGATCGTCATCATGGGCGGCGTGGGCGATGTACGCGGCACCATCGTGGCGGCGCTGTTGCTGGGTATCCTGGAGACCTTCGTGGCCACGTTGATCGATCCCGGTCTGACACTGGCTGCAGCCTATCTGCTCTTTGTCCTCATCCTGCTCTTCCGTCCGCAGGGCCTGTTCGGGAGGCGCACGACATGACCAAGCGCGATTGGCAATCCATTACGCTTTCGGCGGTTTTGCTGGCGGTTGCCGCCTGCCTGCCGCTGACCGGCGACGCCTATATGCTGTCCATCGGAATCACCATCGCGATGTATGCCGTTCTGGCGACAAGCTGGGCGCTCTTCTCTGGCCCGACGCATTACATCTCACTGGCCACTGCCGCGTTCTTCGGCCTTGGCACCTACACCACCGCCATCGGGATCGAGAACGGGCTGAACTACTGGGTGACGCTGCCCATCGCTGCCATTCTGGGCGCAGTTCTGGCGGCGCTGGTGGGTCTTGCGACGCTGCGCCTGTCCGGGGTCTATTTCGTGATCTTCACGCTGGGTCTGGCCGAACTGGTGCGGCAGGTGGTGACATGGGGACAGAACGTGTCGGGGCAAAAGGGCCTTTACGTTCTGACCGACATCACCGAGGTCCACATCTACTGGCAACTGCTGGTGCTGGCCGCAATCGTCTATCTGACCGGCTGGGCCATCGGACGGTCACGCCTTGGCTTCGCGTTGCGCATCATCGGGGATGATGAAGAGGTCGCGCGCCATTCCGGTATCAACACCTCGCGCGCCAAGATCCTGCTGTTCATGGTGTCCGGAGCCACCGCAGCCGTGGTCGGGTCGATGCTGGCACCGCGTTACATCTACATCGAACCTGCGCTGGCCTTTACGCCGATGCTGTCCTTCCTCGTGGTGATCATGGCACTCTTGGGCGGCACGGGTCGGTTGTGGGGGCCGCTGGTCGGCGTGATCCCCTTCACCCTTCTGTGGGAGGCAATCTCGGCCAGTTTCCCGAACCAGACCACGCTGCTGCTGGGTCTGAGCTTCCTTGTCATCGTCTACCTGCTGCCGCGCGGGTTTGTCGGCCTGATCGAAAGCGGCAAACGCAAGATGCGGGAACGGGAGGCATTTGCATGACAACCGGTCCCACAGTTCTGTCTTTGCGCGGCGCGACCAAACGGTTCGGCGGGCTTGTCGCCGTGAATGACATGGATTTCGACGTGACCGAGCACGAGGTGCTGGGTCTGATCGGCCCCAATGGGTCGGGAAAGTCAACGACGCTGAACCTGATCTCCGGCGCGTTGAAACCGACCGAGGGCACGATTTCCCTGCGTGGGGCGCCGATTTCGCACCTGTCCGCCGCCGACATCGCCCGTCGCGGGATTGCCCGGACGTTCCAACTGGTGCGCCTGCTGCCGTCGATGACGGTTCTGGAAAACGTACGTGCCGGGGCCGTGTTCGGCCATCGCCGCCGATGGGGGGCCGAGGCGGATGCCCATGCGCTGCGGATGCTGGCGCTGGTAGGGCTGGACCGCCGGGCGAACGCCCATGTCGGCGAGCTGACCTATATCGACACCAAACGTGTCGAACTGGCCCGCGTGCTGGCGTCGGAACCCAAGGTTTTGCTGCTCGACGAATGGCTGGCGGGGCTGAACCCGACCGAGCTTGAAGAAGGCATCACCCTCATCAAACGGCTGCGCGACGAGGGGCGCACGATCATTCTGGTGGAACACGTGATGGACGCGATCCGGTCGCTGTGTGATCGCTGCGTGGTCATGTCCACCGGCACCAAGATCGCCGAAGGGACGCCCGAAGAGGTGCTGTCCGATCCCGAAGTGATCCGCGCCTATCTGGGGGATGACGATGCTTGAGGTCCGCAATCTGTCCGTCAGCTATGGCAAGCACCGCGCCTTGGACGGCGCATCTTTGCGCGTCGGAAAGGGGGAAATCGTCGTCATCCTTGGGGCGAACGGTGCCGGGAAATCGACGCTGCTCAAGGCGGTCTGCGGGATTTGCGAGGGGCATGTGTCGGGTGAGGCGTTACTGGAAAACAGCGATCTGGTCGGAGAGAAACCGCACAAAATCGTGGAAGCTGGAATCGCCTTGGTCCCCGAGGGGCGTGGTGTGTTCAGCGATCTGACGGTCGAGGAAAACCTGACGCTTGGCGCTTACGCCGAACGGGCGCGGGATGATGAGGCGGGCAATCTGCAACGGGTGTTGTCGTTGTTTCCCAAGCTGGGCGAACGCCGCAAACAGACCGTGCGCACCATGTCGGGGGGCGAACAGCAAATGGTCGCCATAGGCCGCGCGATGATGTCGAATCCGTCGATCCTTGCGCTGGACGAGCCCTCACTTGGCCTGTCGCCGCTGCTTTGCAAGGATCTGTTCGAAAGCCTGCGCGTGGTGAAACAGGCGGGGCTGGGCATTTTGCTGGTTGAACAGAACGCCAAGCAAAGCCTGCGCATCGCGGATCGCGGGTATCTATTGGAGAACGGAACCATCGTGCACGAGGATGATGCAGAGCGGCTGGCCAATGACCCGGCTGTGCAGAAAGCCTATCTGGGCGGTAGTGGCGCGGCGACCGGGGCCAAGCGCCCTGCCCCGGCGGCCATGCCGAAACCCGCAAGCCCGCGTCCTGCGGCGGGGCCAAAGCCTAGCGACATCGCAGCAGCGGCGATGAAATCGGTAAGCGCTCCGGCGCGGCCTGCCCGACCTATGCAACCTGCCGCACCGGCACCAAAGCCGACACCCGTAACAAACGGCGCGGCACCGGCGCCCAAACCAAACGCACCGAACATCGCGGATATGGTCGCCAAAGCCAACGCCGCATCGTCGCGTCGGAATGGGGCCACGCCGCCACCTCGCGCCCCGGTGCCAACAGCTGCCGCAACTCAACCCTCGCGACCGGCGCAGCCCGCCATCCCCGACTTCGCCTCATCCTCGGACCGGCTGCGTGCCATGATCGAAGACATCGAAGCGGCAGCTCGCCGCGCTGAAACCTACAAGCCAAGGAGATAACGCCATGCTCGATACGACGTCGTCTGCTCCAACCATCCGAGGCCTCTATATCGGAGGAAGCTGGGTGCCCGCCGCCCGCACCTTTGATGACCTGAACCCGTCGGACAATTCGCTCTTCGCCCGCATCCCCGATGGCAGCGCGACCGACATGGACCGCGCCATTTCCGCAGCACAGGCCGCGTTCCCCGAATGGTCGGGGCGCAATTTCCAAGAGCGCGCCAAGATGCTGCTGCGCATCGCGGATGTGTGGGAAAGCCGCAAGGACGACTTTATCCACGCCGTGATGCACGAAGGCGGCGGCTGGTACGGCAAGGGGGTTTTCGAGGCAGGCTTTGTGGCCGAGATTTTCCGCACCTCTGCATCGCTTTGTTACCAATCCACCGGCGAAGTCCTGCCCTCGGCTGATGGCAAGGTGTCGATGGCCACGCGTTGGCCGTTGGGTGTGGTCGGCGTGATTTCGCCTTGGAACATGCCCGGCATCCTGACCTCGCGCGGCTATGCAGCAGCGTTGGCGGCTGGCAATTGCGTTGTGCTGAAACCGTCCGAAGACACACCCTATTCTGGTGGTCTGTTCCATGCCGAGGTTCTTGAGGAAGCGGGTGTTCCACCGGGTGTGTTCAACGTTATCACCTGTTCGCGCGAGAGCGTCGGCGAAGTAGGTGACGCGCTGATCGAGGACCACCGGGTCAAGGCCATCTCATTCACCGGGTCTACAGCCGTGGGTCGCCACATCGCGGCCAAATGCGGTGCGCATCTTAAGAAGTGCTGCGTCGAACTGGGCGGCAAGGATTCGATGATCGTGCTGGAAGATGCCGATCTCGAAAAGGCCGCAGAGGCCGCCAACTTCGGCAGCTTCATGCACCAGGGTCAGGTGTGTATGTCGACCGAAAAGCTGCTGATCCACGACAGCGTTTACGAGCCGTTCATGCAGAAATTCCTGGCCCGCGCGGCCAAGCTCAAGACCGGGCATGTCAACGACAAGACCAACGTCATTGGCCCTCTGGTGAACACCCGTCAGGCGCACCGTGTGAAAGCACTGATCGACGACGCGGTCGCCAAAGGTGCACATCTCGCCCTAGGGGGAAATGCGTGGGAGAATTTTGTCGAACCCACTGTGCTGACCCATGTCGACCGGTCGATGGACATCTGGCACGACGAAACCTTTGGACCCGTCGTCATCGTGGCACCGTTCCGTACCGAGGACGAGGCGATCGAGATGAACAACGACACCGAATACGGCCTGACCGCCGCTGTCTGGACCGCCAATGAAGGCCGCGCCCTTCGCATGGCCGGGCGGCTTGAGACCGGGATGGTCCATGTCAACGATCAGAACATCAACGACGAACCGCAGGTGCCGTTCGGCGGGGTCAAGGCGTCGGGTGTGGGCCGTTATGGTGGGCGCTGGTCGCTGGATGCGTTTACGGAACTCAGGTGGATCACGCTCGAACGCGGCGGTCGCCATTACCCGCCGGTCTTTTGATCAGCGTTTAGGGAGGATTACACATGACAGCCCTTGGATGGATCATCCTGCTTCTGGTCATCGCCGCCGTCGTGGTTGTGCTGGCCGCGTGGTTCTATGAACGCGCCACCAATGAAATCAGCCTTGTCCGCACCGGGGTCGGTGGTCGGAAGGTTGTGATCGACGGCGGCACACTGGCCATTCCGTTCTTTCACGAGATCAGCCGCGTCAACATGCAGACGATCCGCATGGAAGTCACCCGCGCGGGCGACAGCGCACTGATCACCAAGGACCGGATGCGCATCGACGTGGGTGCTGAATTCTACGCCTCGGTCCTGCCCGAAGACGCCGCCATCGTGCGTGCGGCGCAAACGCTGGGCAAACGCACGTTCCAGCCGGATCAGCTCAAGGCGCTGATCGACGGGATGATGGTCGACGCCCTGCGGTCCGTCGCGGCGCAGATGACGATGGACGAATTGCACGAGAACCGCTCCGAATTTGTGCGCGAGGTGCATGAAGCTCTGGCCGACACGCTGGTGAAATACGGCCTGCAATTGGACAGCGTGTCTTTGACCGCGCTCGATCAGACGCCCTTTTCGTCGCTGGACGAGAACAACGCCTTCAACGCCGTCGGCATGCGCAAGCTGGCCGAGGTGATTGCCAAGTCCAAGAAGGAACGCGCCGAGATCGAAGGCGAAACTGCCGTCGCCGTGCGCCGCGCCGAGGTTCAGGCAAGCCAGCGCAGGCTAGAGATCGAACTGGGGGAACGCCGTGCCGAGATCGCGCAGACGCAGGAAATCGAAACCCTGCTGGCCGCGCAATTGACCGAAGTGGCCCGTCGGAAGGCTGATGCGGAACGAGAGGCAGCGCAGGCCCGCATCCGGATGGAGCAGGAAATCCAGGCCACCTCGATCCAGCGCGAATTGCAGGTTCGCGAGGCCGAGATCGCGCAACTCCGGGCGCTGGAAATCGCAGAGCAGGAGAAGGTCATCCAGACCGCTGCCAAGAGCGAGGAAGAGTCCAAGGCGCGTGCCGAGGCAACGATGGCCCGCGCTCAACTGGTCAAAGCCGAGGAAGAGATCCAGACATTGCGCGAGATGGCCGAAGCCGAACGGCGCAAGGCGCTGGCGCTGCTGGCCGCACAACAGGATGCCGAAGCCAACGCCGAACGCGCCCGCATCACGTCGATCGCGGATCAGGAGGTCGCCAAAGCCAAGGGCGTCATCCGCCGCGAAGAAGCGGCGTCGATGAAGGTCTACAAGACCGCCGAGGCCGAGGCCGAAGCCGAGCGCATCAAGGCCGAGAACACCCGATCCAAGGAACTCATGTCGATGGAGCTGGAAAAGGCGCGGTTGGAGGCGATGCCCAAGATCCTTGCCGAAATGGTGAAACCGGCCGAGAAAATCCGGGGCATCAACATCAACCACGTCACAGGTCTGGGCAAATCAGATGGCGGCGGCAGCACATCGCCTGTCAGCCAGACCATCGACTCGATCCTCGATATGGCCGTGGCCCTGCCAGCAATGAAGAAGATCGGCGATCAGATCGGGGTCAATCTGGACGGAGTTCTGCCGGAGGCCGACAAAAAAGCTTGAGACACTCTCGTGTCTTGCGCTGCGCCACCCCAACCGGGGTGGCGCTTTGCTATGGTGGATCGATCAAAGACCCGCTTGCACCGCGTCCCAGATCAGCTTGACCGCGATCACAGCCAGAAGCGACAGGATCACCCGGTCAAACGCCTGTTTCGACAGGAACCGCGCCGCCCACGCTCCGATGGGGATGCCCAGAAACATCGGGATCAGCGCGAGAAACGCAAGCAACAAGCGGTCCAAGGTAAGGATGCCAAGTGTCCAAAGCGCAGGCACCTGAGTGAGCGACATGGCCAGAAAAAAGATCGCAATCGTCGCGATAAACTCCTTACGGGGCAGGTTCAGCGCATTCAGAAAGGTGATCGACACCGGCGCAGACAACCCGCCCGCCCCTTGCATGACGCCACCGATCAGACCCACGTAAGGCCCCATCTGCCGCCCACGTTCCCGCGGCAACACCCAGTTGGGTCGCGACAGCCGCAAGCCGATATAGGCGAACACTACAAACGCAAGCGCCCCCATCAACAACGGCACTGGCAGGGACGCCAGCAGAATCGACCCAAGCACAGCCCCAATGGCCCCCATCGCCGCAAAGCTCCAGACAAAGCGATGCTCTGTCACCTCAGACCGGAAGGCCCAGCTTTGCCAGATATTGGTGCAGAGGTTCAGCACGGAAAAGATCGCCACCGCCATCGGCACGTCGAACACGATGGCCAGAACCGGCACACCCACAACCGGCGCGCCCGCCCCGGTGGCTCCCTTGAGGAACCCGCCCAGCAGGATGCCGACAAAGGCAAAGGCCAAAGACACAGGATCCATCAATGATCGTCCGACGCCGAAACCGACAGATCGAGCAACACCTGACGGCGCTCGGTGCGAATGATCTCGACCGCGCGGCGCAGGGCTGCGGGCAGGTCTGCGCCCCTCTCGATCCGTTCGGCATGCGCCCGGCTGGCACGAGCCACCTGCGTGAAGTCCGGCAGCGGTTCAAGCGAGGTCAGCGGGATGCGGTTCTGCCGCACCGCCGCACCGTCCGGGTAGCCCTTGACCACGGACCGCCGCACCGCGTTCCACATCGCGTTGTTCTTGATGATGGTCAGAATGGGCAGGCCCAGCGCCTCGGCGATCTGGTGACAGGCAACGGGGTTAGCGAACATGTAGGACCCGTCGCCCACGCAGGCAATCACCAGACGGTCCCGGTCGGCCAGTTGCGCACCCAGGGCGGCAGGCATGGCCCAACCCAGACCGCCTGCATGGACGTTGGAGAACACACGGTTCGGACCTTTTAGGTGCATATGCGGCAAAAGCAGCCCCAGTTCGGAAAACGCCACCGCGCTGTCATCCATGATGTCCGAGATACAGGCGCTCATCCATTCGGCGGTCATCGGACCGTCGCCGCCGGCGCCGGGTTTCGGCACAGCATTGCGAAGCGCGGCCACCTTGGCGTGGACGCTCTGCCGCCGTTCGCCGGCAGCGGCGTCCGGCTCATGCGACAACAGCGCCTCAAGCGCCATCACCGGATCAGAAGTGATCGCCAGATCGGTACGATAGCCGCGCACGGGCATCCGGCGGAACAACGGGTCCGGGCCTATATGCGCGACACGCACGTGCTTGCCGGGCGCGCTGACCGCTTCGATCCACGGCACACCGCTGTCCAGAACGATCACCAGATCAGCCTCTGCCGTGGCGGCTTTGGGATTGTAGCCCAGCAGGGCAGGATCATCCGAGGCCAGCACATTGCGGATGCTGAACGGTTCCGACACGGCAAGGCCGAACGCCTCGGCACAGCGCGACAGAAGCGCCGACACCCTGCCCTGTGGATCGCTGCGTTGGCACAGGACCACCGGAGACTGAGCCTCGGCAATCCACGCCGCCAATGTCGCTATCGCATCCGCATCCGGTACAGCGGGTGTTGCAGTGGCGGGAACCGGCACAGGCGCAAAACCGTCCGGCAACGCCTCGGTCAGGGGTTCCTTGGGCAGGCTCATGTAAACCGGCCCCTCGGGCGCGCTGACCATCAGAGACGCCGCGCGCTTGGTCACGCTGTCGGCCTGTTCGGGATAGCGCAGTTCGTAGTCGAACTTGACCACGTCACGTACAAGGCTGGTCTGGTCATACATCTCCTGCCCGTACTGGATCGGCGTCATCCGCCCACCTTTGCGCCCCGATTCCGTCAAAGGCGTGCGGCCCGACAGCACAAACACCGGAACATTGTCGGACGCGGCGTTGATCACGCCCATGACGGCATTCGCCAAACCGACATTCACATGCACCATCACCGCCTGTGGCCGCCCCGTGACCAGCCAATGCCCATGTGCCATCGCCATGCCCGCTGTTTCGTGCGGGACAGTCACCGGAGTTGGCACATCGCTTTCAGAAAGACGTGCAAGCCCCTCGATAATCGGCGGAAAATCCGTTCCCGCATTGGCGAACAGATAGTCAATGCCAGAGGCTTTCAGGGCCATCAAAAGCGCTTCGCCGCCCGTCTTGGGGCGCGCCGTTTGGTCTAACATACATCCTCCCTGAATCTCTGGCTTGATATTCCGCCGCCACTTCGTAAAGTCAACTTATTCTCAATAATTAGGATTCTAACCCAAACGAGAACCACATTTGGGAGGACAACCATGAAGACGCTACTCACCGCGGCGGCGGTATTTCTAGGCGCAACCCTTGCCACATCGGCCAGTGCGCAGAATGTCGGCATCGCCACATCGAACCCGGGATCACTGTTCCACAATATCGGCACTGCCGTGGCGAACGCCGCCAACGCTGCTGGGCTCAACACCACGATCCAGCCTGCCACCAGCCCCAACCAGTTCATTCCATTCATTGATCAGGGCGGCATCGAATTCGGCGTCGCGAACCTGCAAGAGGTCGATTATGCCGTCAACGGCGACGCCTGGTGGGGGGGCCGCACCAACCCGAACCTGCGCGTCGTCGCGCACCTGATGCCATTGGTCGAAGCGATCTTCGTGCGCGCCGACAGCGACATCATGAAGGTGTCGGATCTTAAGGGTCAGCCGATGACCGATGGCTACACCGCGCAGAACACCATCCTGCCGCAGCTTGCCGCGTTCTATGCCACCGCCGGCATGACCCGCGACGATGTCGAAAAAGTCTCGGTCGCCAGCGTCGTGGCCGGGGCTGATGCCTTCATGGCGGGTGACACGGTCGGCTTCATCTTCGCCCATGGTGCAGGCAAGGTCCGCGAGGCGGATGCCGCCGTGGGCGGCCTGCGCGCGCTGGGTGTCGAAGATGACAGCGATGCCGCATTGGCCGCGGCCCGTGAACATTGGCCAACCGCGTTTTTCACCACCCTGCCCGCAGGCGCAATGCCCGGCGTGCTTGAAGACACGGTTTATATCGCCTTCCCGCAGGTCGTCTTCACCCACGCGGGCGCTTCGGATGATGTGGTCTATGCAATGACCAAGGCAATGTATGAAAACGCCCAAGTCATGTCCGACACCTTCCCGCCGTTCCGCGCCTTCAAGCCTGCGGACATGAAAGGCGAACAGGGCGTCGCGGAATACCACCCCGGCGCGCTGCGCTTTTTCGAGGAAGTGGGCCTGAACTAAGCTCCCGGCGCGCGCCCCGATCTGCGGGCGCGCGCTTTATCTGCCTGACCTCGAACGATCACGGATATCATAACAGCCATGCCTGCCCTGCCCGCACGCCTTGCGACCCCTTTGGCCGATCTCTTTGCAGCGTGCCTTGTCCTACTGGCAGTAGGTTGGGCGCTGTCGATGCAGCGCAAGCTGGGGCTCGACCTTTATCCGCAGCAGTTTTTCGCAGGCGTGCTGTTCTTTGCCCTGCCGTTGGCGTTTCTCACCCTGCCCGCCCGACGTGGAACCGAACGGGAGGGCGTGCCGCTCTACGACCTGATCCTTGCGGGCCTGTCGATGGCTGCACTTGGGTATGTGGCGGTCGCATATCCCGACCTAGTGCTGATGATCTTCGCCCGCCCACCCGAGCTGTGGATTCCCAGCCTCATCATCATCGTGCTGCTGCTGGAAACGCTCCGCCGCGCGACCGGTTGGGCGCTGGTCATTATCATCGCAGCCTTCCTGCTCTATGCGCTGTTCGGAGACCTGATCCCCGGACGCTTGCAGGGCAGACCGCAAAACTGGCAATTGCTGACTGGCTATCTGGCGGTCGATTCAAACGGCGTTTTGGGCCTTCCCATGTCCGTCGCTGCAACCGTGGTGATCGCCTTCATCCTGTTCGGTGTGCTGTTGGGCATCACCGGCGGGTCGCAGTTTTTCACCGATGCAGCGATGATCGGCATGGGCCGGTTTCGCGGCGGGTCGATGAAGATCTCGGTTCTGGCCTCGGGTCTTTTCGGGTCGATCTCGGGCTCTGCCGTGGCCAACGTGGTGGGCACCGGCGTGGTCACCATCCCGATGATCAAACGCGATGGCTACCCGGCCCACAAGGCGGGTGCGATCGAGGCCGTGGCCTCCACCGGAGGGCAGCTCATGCCGCCGGTTATGGGCGCGTCGGCCTTCTTGATGGCCGAGTTCCTCGCCATTCCCTACAGCCAGATCGTGATGGCGGCTTTGCTGCCCGCGATCCTCTATTACGTGGCCCTGTTCATCCAGGCCGATCTGGAAGCGGCCAAGATGGGCATTCAGCGCGTGCCCGAATCCGAGATCCCAGCCCGTCGTACCGTGTTTGTCGGCCTGCATTTCGCCTCTGCCTTTGCGGTCCTGATCTACCTGCTCTTTTGGTTGCGCTACCAACCCGAACGCGCGGCCCTCTGGTCAGCGCTGGCACTCTGTGCGACCGCCTTGGTCTTCGGCTATCGCGGCGCACGTCCGACGCTGCGCGCGCTGTTCGGCAGCTTTGCCCGCACCGGGCACGGCGTGGTCGAAATCCTGCTGATCTCGGCTGCCTCGGGCATGGTGATCGGTGTGCTCAACATCACCGGCCTAAGCTTTAACCTGACCTATGCGCTGGTGCAGGTCGGCGGCGGCAGCGCGGTGCTGCTGCTCGCGCTATCGGCGGTGGTTTGTATCATCCTCGGCATGGGTCTGCCCACTCTGGGCGTCTACGTCCTCTTGGCCGCTCTGGTTGCCCCTGCCCTGATCGAGGTTGGGATCGAACCCATCGCGGCGCATCTCTACGTGCTCTATTTCGGCATGATGTCGATGATCACGCCCCCCATCGCGATGGGCGCTTTTGCCGCCGCTGCCATCGCCAAGGCCCCCGCCATGGCCACGGGCTGGGCCGCGATGCGGTTCGGCTGGGCTGCATACGTGATCCCGGTGCTCTTTGTGTTCAGCCCGTCGCTGATCCTGATCGGTGAAACCGGCGAGATCATCTTTGCTGTGATCACCGCAGGCTTGGGCGTCTGGTTGGTTTCGGCTGGATTGGCGGGGTATTTCTCGGACCGCCTGTCGCCACTGAAACGGCTGTTGTTCGTTGCCACTGGGCTGATGGCACTGGTGCCCGCTGGTGCATTTGAGGGCGCAATCCTAACGGATGCGGCAGGCGTTGTATTGGGGCTGGCTCTCATCGGGAGCGAGGTTTTCCGACGCCGCGCGGCACCCTTGGCACCGGAGGAGGCGCAATGAGATCGGTTTCTGGCTCTGGTGAACGCCTGTTGGCCATCCTCGGATTGTTCTCGGAAGAGACGCCCGAATGGACACCGGAAGACATGATGCAGGCTTTGGGCTTTTCCCGCCCAACGCTTTATCGCTACCTCAAGACGCTCAAGGATGCGGGATACCTCGTGTCACTACCGCAAGCAGGCTACACTTTGGGCCCGCGCGTGACCGAGTTGGATTTCCTGATGCGGCGGTCCGACCCCTTGATCAAGATTGCCGATCCACATCTGGACGCGCTCGCTGCTGCGTTTGTCGGCTCTGCCTTTGTCGTGCGGTTCTACGACCAGAAAATGCTATGCGTTGCATCACAGGTATCGGCGCCAGAACCGCGTTCATCCTATCCGCGTGGACGTCCGATGCCGATTGGCAAAGGGGCGGTCAGCCGCGCCATTGTCGCCTTTCTGCCGCCCAAGGATCGGGCGGCGCTGGTCAGTGATTTTCTGAATGCCTTTGTCACGTCGGGTATTGGTTCAACCAAAGACGCAGTGCTTACAGAATTAAAGCGCATCCGCCGTGACCGGGTCGCCACCGCGCGGGGCGAAGTCACGCCCGGACTGGTGGGTGTTGCGGCCCCGATCCTTGCAGGCGATGGCACGCCGATCGGGGCGCTGTGCCTGTCCACCGAAGAGACCACCTTGACCAAAGATCAGCTTGCCGCGCTGCGTGACGCCATCCGCGACCATGCCGAGGCGATCTCGGACGCTCTGACACTGCCTTCTGCCCGCGCAAGCGCCTGATGAATGATGACCGACCCGGAGAACCACATGACCCTTGACCCTGCACGGCATTACATCGCTGGCGACTGGATTGGCGATGGCCCGTTGGACCACAGCTTGAACCCGGCCACGCTGCTGCCTTTGGGCCAATACCATCGCGGCAGCACTGATCTGGCCAACTCCGCTGCCGCCGCCGCACGCGCAGCGTTCTTTGGCACGGATTGGGCGCGTGCCCCACGCCTGCGGGCGCAAGCCATGCTGGAAATCGCCGACCGGCTTGAGGCCGCTAAAGACGAAATCGCCGATCTGGTTGTCGCCGAAAATGGCAAGATCTGCGCCGAAGCCTTGGGCGAAACCATGGCTGCAATTTCCGAGACACGCTATTACGCGGGCCTTGCACGGGACATTCGCGGCTCTATGCAGGAAATCACCCCCGGCAGCCTGTCGCTGTTTCATCGCGAGGCGGCTGGGGTAGCGGGCATCATCGTGCCGTGGAATGCACCGGTGACTTTGCTCATGCGCTCGCTCGCTCCGGCTTTTGCCGCAGGCTGTACCGCTGTCATCAAGCCCGCGCATCAAACGCCGCTGGTGCATGCGCGCATCATGCAGGCCATTGCAGAGGCCCGATCGCTGCCCAAAGGCGTGGTCAATTCCGTCAACGAAAACGGCATCGAGGTCGGTCAGGCCATAACCGCTTCGCCGGATATCGACGTGATCAGCTTTACCGGCAGCAGCCGCACCGGTCAGGCCATCATGGCCGCGGCAGCCCCAACGCTCAAACGTGTCGGGCTGGAACTGGGCGGCAAAGCTCCAGCGGTCATTTTTGCCGATGCCGATCTGGACCACGCCGTGCATGAATTGACCCACGGTGCGCTGGCCATGGCGGGGCAAATCTGCGTCGCTGCTGCGCGGTTCCTTGTCCACACGTCCATCGCCAAAGAGTTCGAGAGCCACATCACCGCCGCGTTCCAGACAGTCCGCGTCGGCCCCGGAGACAAGCCGGACAGCCAGATGGGATCGCTGATCGACATGGACAACCGCGCGCGGATCGAAAGGCTGATCGAACAGGCAGGAGACGAGGGCGAGATCATTCTCAAAGGTGCTCCGCTGTCGGACTCGGCCTTCCTGACACCGACCTTGTTCCGCATCGACAACATCGCGTCGTCGCTTGTGCAGGAAGAGCTGTTCGGCCCCATCGTGTCGATCGAGACCTTTGCAGACGAACAGGAAGCCGTCGCCAAGGCAAACGCCACTGCTTACGGCCTCGCCGCGTCGGTCTTTACCGCCGACCACCACCGCGCCTTGCGCATGGCACGTGCGATCCGGGCAGGCACGGTGTGGATCAATTCGCATCTGAGGCTCTTTGCCGAAGCGGAAACAGGCGGCTATGGCAAGTCCGGCCTCGGGCGTTTGCACGGGCCAGAGGGGCTATATGACTTCCTGCAAACCAAACATATCTATTCCGAACCCGGACGGGTGGGAGGTGGCACATGAGCGACAGCTTTGATGTCGTGATCAACGGCGGTGGGCCTGTTGGGCTTGGTCTGGCCATCGAATTGGGCCAGCGCGGCATCCAGGTCTGTGTGGTAGAACGCTATCCCGAACCGCAGCCGATCCCGAAGGGACAAAACCTGACGCAACGCACCTCTGAACATTTCCGGGCTTGGGGATGTGAGGACGAATTGCACAGCGCCCATCCGATTCCCAAGGGCGGCGGAATCGGGGGCATGACCGCCTACGGCACGCTTCTTTCCGATCACACTTATGACTGGCTCAACCGGTCGAACGTGAAAGACTATTACTTCGCGCCAAACGCCCGTCTGCCGCAATACGCCACCGAACGCGTGCTGCGCGCGCGAGCCACGGAAATACCCGAAATCACTGTTCTGTACGGCTGGTACGGTGAATCACTGGAAATGACCGACACCGCCGTGCATCTGACCATAGCGGAACGCGATGGTGACGGCCGGCAAGTGATAGACGCATCTTACGTGGTCGGCTGCGATGGCAGCCGTTCTTTCATCCGCGAACATGCCGGGATCAGCGAAACCCTGTCCGACCACAACCGCATGATGGCGCTTTTGGTGTTCCGATCCGAAGAACTTCACGACCTGCTGACGCGCTATCCGGGCAAGGCGTTCTACAACGTGCTGCACCCCGACTACGAAGGCTACTGGTTGTTCTTCGGGCGGGTCGATCACGGGTTATCTTGGTTTTTCCACGCGCCAGTGCCCTACGGCACAACCGCCGAGAATTTCGATTTCCGCGGTCTCTTGCACAAGGCAGTGGGGCAGGAATTCGCGCTCGAGTTCGACCATATCGGCCACTGGGACTTGCGCGTGTCACTTGCCGACACCTATCGCGCCGGACGTGCGTTCATTGCCGGAGATGCCGCGCACAGTCACCCGCCTTATGGCGGCTACGGGATCAACACCGGCTTTGAGGACGCGCGCAATCTGGGCTGGAAACTGGCCGCACGGATCAAAGGCTGGGGCAGTGATGCACTGCTCGACAGCTATAGCGCGGAACGCCAACCGGTGTTCGCCTCAACCGCACGGGATTTCATCGAGAACTTCATTCGCGAAGACCGCGAGTTCCTGAACCAGCACAGCCCGACAAAGGACACTGACGCCTTCGAGGCAGCTTGGAAAGCGCGTGCCGAAGGCGGCTCCGGCGTCGAGGATTTTGAGCCGAACTACGAAGGCTCTCCGATCGTGCCGGGCAGCCAAGGCACGCCCAGTGCCAAGGGATCGCACAGTTTTGTTGCACGCGCAGGCCACCACTTGCCTCCAGCCGGGCCGGAAGGGCGCGCGGCAGGTGCTTCATTAAGTGCAGGATTTACACTGCTGTGCGCTGATCCGGCCAACGCGGCGGGGTTCAGCCGGGCCGCTGATGCCATGGCTGTACCCCTCGGCGTCCCCAACTGTGCAGCAGACTGGTTCACCGCTTGGGAGCGCAGCATCATATTGGTGCGCCCAGATGGGTTTGTAGCTTGGTCTGGCGACAGCTGTTCCGACGAAAACGCACATAAGATCCTGTCTGCCGCGATTGGCCAACCCCGCGACTGAGCAAGCGCGCTATAACTGCATGTCGCCTTATTCTGCCCGGTCATCCGCCGCTCTGGTGGTCATGTCCGGGGCGCGTCCCCATCCTGCGCGCCTTGGACTGCCTTTTTCGCAAGGCGCAGGAAATCGCTCCTTTCGTCAGGACTGAGCGCTTGAAGGATATCCACCTGCAATCCCGCAACGATCGGCAAGGCTTGCTGAAACAGGTCACGCCCCTGATCTGTCAATGTGACGACACGGGCGCGGCGGTCTTTTTCGTTCACCACCCGCTCCACAAGGCCCTTCTGCTCGAGCCGATCTATGACCCCACCTGTCGTCGCACGATCACAGGCGATACTGGCGGCAATCGTGGCCTGATCCAATCCCGGCTGCGCCGATAAAGCATCCATTGCAGCGAATTGCACTGGGGTAAGGTCGAACCCGGCTGCCTGCATGCGACTTGCGTAAACCTGCGTCGACATCTGATGCAACTGCCGGATCACATGCCCCGCCATGTTCTTTGCTTTCATGAGGCCCTCATTGGTTGGTCTGCACTGAAAACAGCGCATCACGACAGCACCACATAAAAAGGTAAGTGTACATACCTTTACGATTGCAAAATTGGTAAGTATAGATACTAAAATACAGACACGATGGGCAAGCACGGAGCACCACCACCATGCAATACTATGTCGATGGATTCAGACCGGGCGACCCCGACGTCAAAGCCCCTGCCACCAATCGCTATCGCTTGCGCAGTGATGTGGTGCCCGCAAAAGTCGATGTACTGATCGCTGGGTGCGGTCCTGCTGGTCTTTGCCTTGCCGCTCAGTTGGCTGGTGTCCCGGAGATCACCACAATGATCGTCGAGCCAAAACACGGACCAATGGAAAAGGGCCAAGCCGACGGCGTCAACGTCCGGTCGATGGAGATGTTTCAAGCTTTTGGCTTTGCCGACAAGGTAAAACGCGAGGCCTATTGGGTGAACCAGACCACCTTCTGGAAACCCGTTCCTTCAGCGCCTCAGAACATCCACAGGGTTGGTATTGCACAGGATGTCGCGGACGATCAGTCCGAGATGCCGCACACCATTGTGAACCAGGCGCGCATCCACCAGCTGTTTCTCGATGTGATGAAGAAATCGCCGACGCGGCTCGAACCCCATTACGGGCTGCGCGTCATCGATCTTGAGATCGACACGGAAACCGATGACCACCCGGTGATCGTCACGCTGGACAGGGTGACCGAAGATGGCACTGCAACCGACACCATCACGGTGCGCGCGAATTATGTCGTCGGGTGCGATGGAGCACGCAGCAACGTCCGCACAGCGATCGGCGGCAAGCTGCATGGCGACGCAGCACATCAGGCTTGGGGGGTGATGGATATCCTCGCCAATTCCGACTTCCCCGACCTCCGCCGGAAATGCCTGATCCAGTCCGCTAAGGAAGGCAACGTTCTGATCATCCCGCGTGAGGGCGGCTACCTGTTTCGAATGTATGTCGAGCTGGACAAGCTCAACCCGGACGAACGGGTTTCGAACCGCAACCTGACCTCGGATCACATCATTGCCGCTGCCAACCGGATCATGCGCCCCTACACCATCGACGTGAAAGAGGTTGTCTGGTGGTCGATCTATGAAATCGGGCATCGCCTGACCGACAAATTTGACGATGTGCCCGCGGGCGAAACAGCCACCCGCACCCCGCGTGTCTTCACCGCAGGTGACGCCTGTCACACCCACAGCCCCAAGGCCGGACAGGGCATGAACGTTTCCATGGGCGACACCTTCAACCTTGGTTGGAAACTGGCGCATGTGTTGACCGGAAGGTCCCATGCGAGCCTCTTGCACAGCTATTCCGCCGAACGGCTGGAAGAAGCCAAACGCCTTGTCGAGACCGATCACAAATGGGCGCGGATCATGAGCGCACCTCCGGGCGAGTCAGAACTCGACGGCTCGGAAATGCCGCGTTTCCAGAAGCAGTTTATCGAAAACCTAGAGTTTACCGGCGGGCTGGCGGTGCACTATGACCCTTCCAACCTTATCGCAGCGCCAGAGCATCAACACCTTGCAACAGGCCAAATCATCGGCAAACGCTTTCATTCGGCCCCTGTGCTCCGCTTGGCCGATGCCAAGCCCATGCAGTTGGGCCACATTGCCGAGGCCGATGGACGCTGGCGGCTATATGCCTTTGCCGGCAAGGACGACAAGGGGCACGATACCGGGGCGATTGTCACCTTGTGCACATGGCTGAAAACCGATCCGCACTCTCCGCTGCGGCGCTTCAACCGCAAAGGCGAGGACATCGACGCGCTGATTGATCTGCGCGCCATCTTCCAGCAGGAATTTACGACACTAAACTACGAAGAAATGCCATCCCTACTGCGGCCAGCCAAAGGTCGATACGGTCTGCGTGACTTTGAAAAAGTCTTTTGTGTCGATCACAAACTTGGGCAAGACATCTTCGAAATGCGCGGCATCCACCGCAACAACGGCTGCATGATCCTCGTTCGACCCGACCAATACGTCGCACACATCCTACCACTCGACGCGTTCAATGCTCTGGCCCGTTTCTGCAACGATATCTTTCTGCCCAACGACGCGCACTGATCGTCCGCGACGATTTCGTGCACAATGGTCCATGTCTCCGGGATTTCAAAAGAAACGATGCCCGTCCTTCAAGACCACATTTTGCGATTAGGGACAAAGAACCGTGGCGGACGAGAGGTGATCTGCACCCCTAAGTCTACCCCAATTCAAACGGATATGGAAAATTGAGGACTGACACCATATTCAACACAATATGTGGCAGATGCGCAGTAAGAACGTTTTTTTATCAACCACTTAAGTGACTATTTTACTGGATGCGCGCTAGTAGTGCGTTGCGAAATGTGCAGCAGAATTAGGTGGTTTCGTCTCCTCATAGCCTTTGAGCAGAGTAACCTGATGCTGAGAATCGACCATTTGTGAGACTGAGGGATTTCGCGCTCATGTCCGCGAACATTCTGAAGTGTCGTACCTCAGAGCAGGTTCTGGAAACCGACGCTCCCAACCCTATCCGGACTCTTAGCACCGCGTCAATATGCTGCGGTGCGGCTTGTCGAACCAGCCGTTCGCTGCGCCCGCGAAATCAACGTGCTTTGCAAGGTCGGCAGAGCGGACCAATCCGCCGTTTGATCTGCGTTTGGGTAGGTCTGGTCTGAAATGCACTGCAGTCATTCATTCCAGTCTGAGCAATTCACCCGTGTTCAGATCACGTCGGTGCTATTCCATATTCCGACACAGCATGTGCTGCATGCTTGAACGCCGACCTCGTCAATTCCAAGTCGTCATTTTCCAATGCCAGCGATGGATAGAGTTTTCCTGGCGATTTGAAGACACCGTGGGCACGCAAGGTGCTGTTCCAGACCTCATTGAGCTTTGGATCACTATGTTTGGCGGTTCGATAGTCAACCGGATCGGCATCGGTGAAGTAGATATCGAAAAGGGTTGGGTCACCGCAGATTTTGTGTTTGATCCCCCGTTGACGAAGCGCTGCAGACTGCATGTCCATCAATGTCTGCCCAAGGTCGCGCAGCCGCTCATATTGGCCCGGACGCCGGAGAATTTCCATTGTCTTGAGCCCTGCAGCCGCGGCGACCGGATTGCCCGAGAGTGTTCCAAGCTGCATTAGCCACTTCTCCGGCCCCACGACGTTCTTGTCGAAGTGTGCCATGATCTCGGTACTCGAGCCCAAGGCGGCCAGAGGAAAGCCACCCCCGATGATCTTGCCCAGCGTGCAAATGTCTGGCGTCACGCCATACCATTCCTGGGCACCGCCGTAGGCAAGGCGAAAACCGGTGACGATCTCGTCGAAGATCAGCAGCACGCCGTGTTTATCGCACAAATCGCGCAATCCCTGCAGGAAGCCGGGCTGGGCGGAGATGATGCGCTGCAAGGGCTCGGCGATGATTGCGGCAACATCCTTGTGTTCGTTGAGAAGCGAGGCGACGGCCTCAAGATCATTGAACGGCGCGATCAGCATCTCGTCGGCAACACCCTTTGGGATGCCGGCACTGTCGGGGACAGCCGTGGGGAAGTTGACCTGTTGTGCAGGCGCGAGCGACATTTGTGCCTCGGCAGACATGCCGTGATACCCGCCTTCGAATTTCAGGATTTTCGGCTTGCCAGTATAGGCGCGGGCAATACGGATGGCATACATATCCGCCTCGCCGCCCGATGTAACGAATCGTACCTGTTCGCAACACGGCACAGCGTCGACGATCGCTTCGGCCAGTTCGATACCCTTGGCGTTGTTGGCGAAGAACGTCATGCCGTTTGGCAGTTGTTCCAGCACCGCTTCCATGACTTCAGGGTGACCATGGCCCAGCAACATCGGACCGGAGCCGATCAAATAATCGACATATTCTTTGCCATCTTCGTCCCAGACGCGGCTGCCTTCGCCCCGCGCAATCACGATGGAGGCGTCGAAATTGCCGAAACCGGCGGCGGGAAGCACTTTGCGGGCCCGGTTGACCCAATCGGCTTGGGTGTAAATGCGGTTCATGAGGTCAATCCAATATCAAGTCGGGTGCGCCAAGGCAGTCTTGATCAACGGTGATGCCAAGGCCTGCACCATCAGGCGGTGCGATGCGGCCATCGGTTCGGGTTGGCGCGTCAGGGGCAAGGCGCGGGCTGACGTAACCTGACAGATCGCAGACGTTCAGAACACGGGAAGGCGGCGTGGCTGCACCCAGATGCAGCGCGGCGGCGGTCACGATATCGCTGCCCCACGTGCATTCGATGCACATTCTGGCACCAAGATGCAGGCAAAGATCGCGCGCCCGTCGCGTCGCCGACAGACCACCGAACTTGGACAGCTTCAGCGCGACCGCATCCATGATGCCGAGCCTGTGCGCCGCTAAGAGAGAAGCCGTATCATGGGCCAACTCATCAAGCTTCATGGGAAGGCCGGTGGCCGATTGGACCCGTGCGCAGTCCTCCAGCGTGGCGCAGGGCTGTTCCAGCATCACGTCCAGATGGGCCACCGCACGCCCGACGCGGATGGCGTCCAGCGTGGTCGCCCCACAGTTCCAGTCTCCATAGACCAACGGGCCGGGGCCGACCGCCTCGCGCACCTTGGACAGTCTTTCGACATCGGTTTGCCAGTCACCGGATGCGCCGAGCTTGGCCTGAAACTGAGTGATCCCCTCCGCCTGCGCCTCTCGCGCGATCCGCGCCATCTCGTCTGGCTCGACGCAGGTGATCGAGTGATAGAGTGGCAGGTCCGCCTGTCTCCGACCACCGAGAAGCGCGTGAAGCGGCAAACCGGCAACCTGCCCGGTGATATCCCACAAGGCAATGTCCAAGGCGGATTTGGCATAGACGTGGCCCGGCAGGACGGCATCCGCGCCGGCCATCAGCGCCTCAGCCCCAACAGGATCACCGCCAAGGATCACTGGCGCAAGTTCCTCTAGGGCCGGAGCCACTCCTCGGGCATAGGCGGGCAGATAATGCGGGATCGGGCAGACCTCTCCCCAGCCCGTCAGCCCGGCATCGGTCTCGACGGCGATGACGACCGTTTCGACCGTGTCGCAAGTCTTGCCTTCGGCCATGTAATAGGCGGTGTGACTGGTCAGTGGCACATGCCAAAGACGCAGACGCGTGATGCGCTGACCAATGCCAACCGCAGACAGCGCAGGGGTGGCAATCCGGTTCACTCGGCGGGTTCCTGAACGACGTCGGCGCGCGGTGCCAGGCTTTGCGGATCATAGGCCGGTTCGCCAAGTACGCGGGCTGCGCGGGGTTGGCCGTGGATGACCACCTCAAGCGCGGTTCCCGGCTTTGCGGCATGGGGTTTGAGATAGGCAAACGCAAGGATCTTCCCGACCGTGTGGCCATAAACAACCGAGGCTGTTGAACCGACAACCGTGCCATCAAGCATCACAGCTTCGCCGCCGTGGCCGTCTTTTTCGCCGTCCGGTTCAATCTCGAGATACGCACAGACCCAAGGCAAATGCGTGTTCAGGGTCTTGTCGCGGCCCAGATACTCCTTGTCGGTCCGGGAAAATCGCAGCACATCAGCCTCGGCGAGGGTGACCTCGTTGGTCAGCTCTCCTGCACCCTTGAAGCCTTTCTCTATGCGCATCACATTCATCGCGAAGCTGCCGTAATCTGCGATACCGTGCGGCTGCCCCGCCTGCCAGAGCGCGGTATAGACCTCTGCCATGGCGGCAAATGGCATATGAAGTTCCCAGCCGAGTTCGCCCGCATAAGACATGCGGAACGCCCAAACGCTGTGTCCGGCAATCATGATCTCCTGCGCCGAAAGCCAGCGGAATGCCGCATTGTCGAGCCGCGTTTCGGTACAAGCGCCAAGAACATCGCGAGACTTCGGCCCGTTCAGACTAAGCGCGCCCCAACTGTCGGACAGCGCCCTGACGGTCACATCCGCACCGTTGCGATGGGCAGCGAGATGATCCAGCAGACGCTGTTCAAAGAAAGCAGCACACACGAGGTAGAACCGGTCATCAGCCATCCGAACGATGGTTGTTTCCAATTCGATCCGGCCGCGATGGTTCAGCATATGGGTCAGAGTGATTGACCCGACCTTCTGCGGCATACGGTTCGCCGTCAGGCGGTCCAGCAGCGCGTAGGCATCTGGCCCCTCGACAAGTACCTTGGTGAAGGCAGTCACATCCATGATCCCGACCCACTCGCGCACCGCCTTGACCTCGGCTGCGACCATGTCGTCCACGACGCTGCGGCGGAACGAGTAGTGGTCTTCCTGCGCTACTCCTGCCCGCGCGAACCAGCGCGGTCGTTCAAAGCCGTAAACCTCCTCAAACACTGCGCCTTTAACCTTGAGCGTGTCATAAAGCGGCGACGGCTTTATGGGACGCCCGGCAAGACGGTTGAAATGCGGGAACGGGATTTCATGGCGCAGGCAGTAATCTTCTTTTGCTTTAATAACCTGCCAATCCTTGGTCGCGTAGGACGCGAACCGACGCGGATCGTAATCCCGCATCGAGATGTCCGCAGCCCCATGCACCATCCAGCGCGCCAATTCGCGGGTCAGGCCCGGCCCCCAGCCAATGCCGATCTGCGTGCCGCAACAGCACCAGTAGTTTCGCACACCCGGCGCGGGGCCGATCAGCGGGTTGCCATCGGGCGGGTGACTGATGGCGCCATGAACGTCACGGCTGATACCCAGCTCTGCAAAGATTGGCATCCGGTTCAGAGATTCCTCAAGCCAAGGCATGACACGGTCATAGTCGGCGGCGAACAGCTCATTCTCGGCCTCCCAAGGGCAGTGATCCTCCCAAACCGTGTTGGGGTTGGCTTTCTCGTAGATCCCGATCAGGCCCTTCTTCTGCTCCATCCGGATATAGCCGGACACCTTGCGGTCATCGCGGATCACAGGCAGTTCGCGCTCAAGGTCGCGGAATTCCGGCACCTCGTCAGTGACGAAGTAATGGTGTGTCATCGACGTCATCGGCAGTTGCAGACCGGACCATTCGCCCATCTGGCGAGCATAGGTTCCACCCGCGTTGACGACATGTTCGCACAGGATGGCACCCTGTTCGGTCTCCACTAACCATTCGCCCGAGGGCTGCTGCGTGATATTTGTCGCCCGACAGCGGCGAATGATCCGCACACCCTTGGCCCGCGCCCCGGCGGCCATGGCCATTGTCACATTGGTTGGATCGACATGGCCATCGTCGGGCGTATGCAACGCACCCAGCACACCGTCGAGATTGTAGAACGGGTGCAGTTCGGCAATCCGGTTCGGTCCGACCAATTCGATGTTGAACCCAAGAGATCGGCCAACCGACAAGGTGTGGCGCAGCCAGTCCATCTCGTCCTCGGTATAAGCAAGGCGGAATGACCCGCAGCCATGCCATGTCACGGCCTGCCCGGTCTCAGCCTCCAACCCGCCCGAGTAAAGGCCGATGTTGTAATCCACGCATTTGCCCAACGAGAAACTCGACGTGGAATGCGTGATCTGACCGGCCGCGTGCCATGTGCTGCCACTCGTCAATTCCGCCTTTTCGAGAAGCACGGTATCTGCCCCCCAGCCCTCGTGTCCAAGGTGGTAGGCAAGGCCGACCCCCATGACACCGCCGCCAACGATGACCACACGGGCGTGGCTGGGAAACTGCTTGTCCGACATTGTCGATTCCTTTGCTCAGGAGAGGCGAAACTTGTGGACAGGCTAAGTGTATGTTTGTACCAATGTCAAATATGAATGGAACAAATGTATCATCGCACGTTTTAGAGCGCCTTACCGAAGAATGGGACGCCTTGACCCCCGAGGCGCAGAAAGCCGCGCGCTATGTGCTGGAAAACCCCAATGACGTGGGGGTTTCGACTGTGCGCGAAATCGCCGAAGCGGCGAATGTGAAACCCAACACCTTTGTCCGCATGGCGCGGCAGGTGGGGTTCGAAGGCTATGAAGACTTCCGCGCTCCGTTCCGCGAGGCGATCCGCAGGGGTGCCGTCAGCTTTCCCGACCGGGCGCGTTGGCTGCAGGATATCCGCAAGTCGGGCGATCTGGGCGGGCTCTATGCCGACATGGTCGAAGGCGCGATTCGCAATCTCGAAGAGACCTTTGCCGGTATCGACGCAGACGCTTTGAAGTCCGCCGCAGAAGCGATCTGGTCCAGCCGTCAGGTCTTTACGCTGGGCGTTGGCGTGAACAACGCCAATGCACGCAACTTTACCTACCTTGCCTCGACCGGCATGGTGCAATTTCATGCTATTCCCCGCCCTGGCTCTACACCGACGGATGATCTGGCGTGGGCGGACAAACGCGATGTCCTGATTGCCATGTCGATGCGGCCATACCGCACTGAAGTCGTGGCTGCCATCGAGGTGGCCCGCGAACAGGGCCTGACCATCATCGGCCTCAGCGACAGCCCCGCCAGCCCGATCATCCGCGCCGCCGATCACGGCTTTGTCGTCGCTGTCGACACACCACAGTTTTTTCCATCGTCCGTGTCTACCATCGCGCTGCTGGAGACACTGCTCAGCTTCGTGATCGCAGTGGCCAGCGACGAGATCGTCGACCGGGTCGAAAGATTTCACCAGCGCCGACATCAGCTTGGCATCTACTTGGAGGAGCCGGAATGAAGGATGAAACAGGTCCGATCCGGTCACTTGACGCGCGGTACTACACAGATCCACAGATCTTCGAGGTCGAAAAAACCGGACTTCTGGCGCGCACATGGCAATTTGCCTGCCATGCGAGCCAATTGGAAAACCCCGGTGACTATGTCGCGTTCGATCTGGGCGATGAAAGCCTTTTCGCCATCAAAGGCCGGGATGGTCAAATCCGCACCTTTTACAATGTATGTCAGCACCGCGCCCATCAGCTTGTCAGCGGTGCAGGCAGCACCCGCGTCGTGGTCTGCCCCTATCACGCATGGACTTACGAACTGACAGGCAAGCTTCGCGCTGCGCCGAATGCCAAATCGGTGCCGGGCTTTGACGCCTCCAAAATCTGTCTGACCGAAGTGCGCACCGAGGTGTTCCTTGGCTTCGTTTTCGTCAATCTCGATCCCAACGCCGAGCCGATGGACACTTGGTTTCCGAATGTGCTGACTGAATTGGAGGAGTTTGTCCCCAATTGGAGCGAGTTGAAACCGCTCGAATGGGTGGAGATCCCCGAGAACTGCAACTGGAAGGTCTCGGTCGAGAATTATTCCGAATGCTATCACTGCACGCTGAACCATCCGACCTTCGCCACCGGCGTGATCCGACCGGAAACCTATGACATCCAACCGCAGGGGTTCTGCCTGCGCCACACCACGGAATGCAATGACCTTAGCCAGATGACCTATGACATCGACAGCGGGTTCGCCAACCATGACAAGTATTCGTCATGGTTCCTCTGGCCGATGTTTTCCTTCCAAGTCTATCCGGGAAACCTGCTGAACACATACCATTGGCGTGCGGTGGATGCCGATCACGTGGTGGTCTGGCGCGGCTGGTATTCGGTCGGGGGCTACGACGACGAAACGGTCCGCCGTATGGCGCAACAGGACCGCGCCACGACGGTTGAGGAAGACATCCACCTTGTTGAGTCCGTTCAGCGTGGCCTGAAATCGCGCGGTTATGTACCCGGGCCTTTGGTTGTCGATCCCGGTTGCGGAGTAAACTCGGAGCATTCCATCCTGCACCTGCAGCGGTGGATGAGAGAGGCCGTCGATGGCTGAACTTCAAGCTTATTGGCAGAACTATATCGACGGCGCATGGGTCAATGGTGGCGCTGGCCGGATCGACGTGACCAATCCCGCGACCGGTGAACGGATCGCAGAGCACGCCCTCGCCGACGCGGCCGATGTGGACCGCGCTGTTCAGGCGGCTAAGCGTGTCCATCGGTCCAGCGCACTTACGGCGATGCGCCCGATCGAGCGAGGCCGCATGGTGCAAGCGATGGGGCTTTACCTTCTCGATCACAAGGATGAGGTCGCTCGTGTCTTGACGCTCGAACAAGGCAAGCCGCTTTGGGAGTCGATGATCGAAGTCGAAGGGGCCGCGCTCTATTTCGAATATTACGGCAATCAGGCCAGCACAGTCGAAGGCCGGTCGATACCACTCGGCGCGGGTTACATGGACTGGACTGAATACGAACCCTTTGGTGTCTCGGCCCAGATCATACCATGGAACTACCCGGTCGAGATGACCGCCCGGTCGCTTTCTGCCGCTCTGGCCACCGGCAATGCCTGTGTGATCAAATCGCCCGAATTGACACCGCTGACCAACGCCTACCTTGCCCGCGCAGCAGAGGCTGCGGGCTTCCCGCCAGGCGCGGTCAATGTGCTTTGCGGTCTTGGGCGCGATGCGGGCGCGGCACTGGCTGCACATCCGGACGTCAACCAGATTGTCTTTACGGGATCAGTGCCGACTGGCATCGCCATCGCCAGAGCAGCGGCGCAAAATGTCGTGCCTTGCGTGCTGGAGTTGGGCGGCAAATCGGCCGCAATCGTGCATGACGACGCTGATCTGGACGCCTTTGAGAATGACATCCGCTGGGGCATCTATTTCAACGCCGGCCAGGTCTGCTCGGCCATGTCGCGCGTGATTGTCCATGAAAGCCGACATGATGAGCTGGTCGAGCGTGCGGTGTCTGTCGCCAAGTCGCTCTCGGTCGGACCCGGCATCGACCGCACGGAGTTTGGCGCCAATATGGGGTCCATGGTTAGCGACACGCAGCGCGACCGGGCGCTTGGCATGATCACCCGTGCCGAAGAACAGGGCGCGCAGGTTGCCGCAGGCGGACACAAGCTCAATCGCCCCGGTGCTTTCGTTGAGCCAACCGTGGTGACCGGCGTAACACCCGATATGGAAATCGCGACACAGGAAGTCTTTGGTCCAGTTCTGTCTGTTTTGCCCTTCCGCAACGACGCCCAAGCTATCGAAATCGCCAATAGCACTGATTACGGATTGGTCGCCGGTGTCTTCACCACCGATCTGGACCGCGCCACGCGCGCCGCGCGGCAACTCCGTGCCGGACAGGTGTTTGTCAACGAATGGTATGCAGGCGGCGTTGAAACACCCTTTGGCGGCTATGGCAAATCCGGCTATGGACGCGAAAAGGGCCGCGAGGCGCTTTGGAATTATGTCCAGACTAAGAACATCGCAATCCGGCTGAAAGGATAACACCATGAGCGCATTCGACGAAGACCTGTTCCTGAAAGGGCTGGCGCATCGCAAGGCGACGCTGGGCGCGGAATATGTCGAGAAAAATCTCGCAGCGGCGGACGATTTCACCCGCCCGTTTCAGGAGGCGATGACAGCCTGGTGCTGGGGCTTTGGGTGGGGCGATGATGTGATCGACGCAAAGACACGCTCCATGATGAACCTGTCAATGATCGGGGCCCTCGGCAAAATGCACGAATGGGAAACCCATTGCCGCGGAGCAATCAACAACGGTGTTTCTCAGGATGAAATCCGCGCAATCATCCATGTGATCGGCATCTATTGCGGCGTGCCGCAAGCGCTGGAATGCTTCCGCGTGGCCCGGCGGGTTCTGGCAGAGGGCTGACAACAGAGGACATCTCAACAAGCCCGCGAAAGCGCGAGGGGATTCTCGGGCAGACGAGGACGTGCCGGTCAGCGACTGTCGCCGAAAAATGGCCAGTGACTGCTCTATTGTTGATCCGAGGCATCTGTGCGCTCCGCAGCATCGGTGACTCTGGGCTGATTGTTTTGAAAACACTCAGACAGACGAAGATTGTCTGAAATTCCTGGAACACTGTTCTAAGGAATGCCCCTTCAGAAAATGACGTTTGAAAAAGGGAGTTCTGCGGGAGGATATTCTACTGTCTTGACCGTTCACGCTCAGAGACCGAGTTTTTCGACATGGAGTAATCTCGGTCTCTCTCTGCTCAGCGCCCGTTACACTGGACGGGCAACATTCAGAGAGGAACTGACAGATGGAACATTTTGCTGGCTTGGACGTCCCAATGGAGGAGACGCATATTTGTGTCCTTGATCGCGAGGGCGCACTGATACGAGAAGGGAAAACGCGTTCATCACCAGCTGCGATCGCAGACTTTCTAGGCGGTGGCCAGCCGTGTGAACACGGTCGTCTTCGAGACGGGCCGAATGGCACCGATGCTCTATCACGGGCTTGTCGAACATGGCGTCCGAGTAGTGTGCATTGAAAGCAGACAGGCATATCAAGCGCTGAAGTCGCTGGCTGGACACAAGACAGATCGTAACGATGCTCGTGGCCTGGCACATCTCGCGCGCACGGGGTTCTACAAACCAACGCACGTAAAGTCTTTGTCGGCTCACGCAGTCCGTTCGTTCATCGCAGCCCGCAAGAAGCTAGTCGGGCAACGTGTGACCATCGACAATCAGATCCGAGGCCTGGTGGTCGTGTTTGGTGTGCGGCTGCCCAGGGCCTTATCACCGGCATTCAAAGATGCAGCACTGAAAGTCAGTGACGGTGTGCCAGGTTTGCATGCCGCTCTGTCCGGCCTATTCGCAGCACGCGAAGCAATGCTCAGCGCAATTGCAGCGATCGATGCGGACATGAAGAAGATGGCACGCGCATCCAAGGTCTGTTCGCGTCTGATGACAGTCCCTGGCGTAGGCCCGATCACATCCTTGGCCTTTGCAGCGGCAATCGATGATCCGGCGCGCTTCAAAAGGTCGCGCGATGTAGGCGCTTATCTTGGGCTTGTTCCACGACGATACCAATCCACAGGCAGCATCTCAAAGCGTGGCGATGTTAGAGTTCGAACGCTGCTGTATGAAGCTGCCAATGTGATGCTGACCAGGTCGGCGGCATCGCTGGAACTCAAGGACTGGGCCAGGGCAATCGGCGCACGGTCCACGATGAGAAAAGCCAGAGTGGCACTGGCAAGACGACTCGCCGTCATCATGCATGCAATGATGCGAGACGAAACTGAATTCCAGACCATTTAACGGCGGTCGCGACGAACAACTAGAGGATACCTAAATCAGAGCCCCATCCGGGATGTTCGAGGGAGGGCGTGAGACACGGCGACGATTCTGTAGCAACAGCCTAAACCGGCCAATTGCGGTTTCCACCTTGCCGTCACACACCCAGCCAACCCCATCATGAACCACCGAGTTCGAAGAGAACAAAGGCAACCTCAGACGCAAGATGAAGGAAGTTCAGAAAACGCGCATTGACAGATTAGAGAACAAAATCGGCTCAGAGCCGACCTTCGCTGCAAAGGTTATTAGATCAGAGGTAATGTTCGGAACCGTACGTTCGAGGTCCAGGCGCGCAGCCATATATTTCTGTGAAAGCAATCCACGAATCCAACTTCAGCCGATTTTTGCGTGATGTTCGGAGGTTTTTGGGGCGGGGATGTGCATACTGCAGTTGATTGCGCCAGCCCCATGCAGCCATCACCCGCAGGTCTCCGCATGGAAGATGCACTTTTTCGATGCCTGACCGCGTCATCGGCGACGGTGCATCAGGCTCATGAGTCGCGCCTGGCGGTCGAAAGGTTTTTCGGTGTCGGGCGCTCCGGCCTCTCCAGCCATCATTTGCCGAACCATGACAGCTGCCACGCCGGCAAAGATCACACCGCCCACGGCCTGCCCGATCAGCACACCCGTCGCGCCGAACAGCGCGCCGCCCGCCAAGACGAAGGGTACCGTCCCCAGTGTGTGTCGTCCCCAGTTGATCCAGGTGGAGCGGAACGGATGACCCATGTTGTTGAACGCTGCGTTCGCGACGAAGATCACCCCGTTGAAGAAAAACGCCAGCGCCAGCGGGCCGCAGAAGAGCACGATCAGGTCGCGCGTGACACCTTCGGCCTCGAAGAGTGCGATGATCGAGCCGCGCAGAGCAAAGAGGATCGCGGTCATGGCCACCGTGAAGATGCCGCAGAACAGCAGCCCGTCGCGCCAGGCCCGCCTCACCCGGTCCATCCGCCCCGCGCCGAAGTTCTGGCCGATTACCGGACCGATTGCGCCGGACAGCGCGAAAATCACGCCGAAGGCCACCGGGGTCATCCGGCTTACGATGGCCATGCCTGCCACCGCCGCCTCACCAAAGGTCGCCATGGCCCGGGTGACGAAGGCTTGTCCGAGGGGCGTGGCCAATTGCGTCAGGATCGCTGGTGCGGCGATGGTCACGATGGGCACGAAGGCGACCCACATCTCGGGGATGCCAGGCCGCACCAGCCCCCCGTGGTGGCGAAAGATTGGGATCAGCGCTGTGCCTGCGATCACCAGCCGCGCCGCCACGCTGGCCAGCGCCGCTCCGGTCAGATCGAGCCCCAGCCCAAAGATCAGGATCGGGTCGAGCACTGCGTTGACCAGCGCGCCCCAGATCGTCGCCATCATTGCGCGGCGCGCATCGCCATGCGCCCGCAGGATCGCGCCGCCCACCATGCCGACGATCAGGAAAGGCAGGCTCGGTACGATGATCCGAAGGTATAGAACGGCGAGATCCAGCGTCTCGCCGGAGGCCCCCATAAGCGACGCCAGCGCCTCGAGGTTCATCCAGACAGCCGCCGCGAAGATGCCGCCGAAGACCACGCCCCACACAAGCGCCGCCGCCGCTTGCGCGCGGGCCAGCTCCGCGTCGCCCTGTCCCAGTGCCCGGGCCACGAGCGCGCCCGCGGCAATGGCCATGCCGATGCCGAAGGAGGTGGTAAAGAACAGGATCGCGCCCGCATAGCCCACTGCCGCCGCCAACTCGGCGTTGCCCAACATCGCGATGAAAACCATGTCGATGAAGTCGACCGCGAAGACCGCCATTAGCCCCACTGACGAAGTCAGCGCCATCACCGTGATGTGGCGAAAGAGGTTGCCCTCTAGGAAAACGGCGCGTGTCTCGGCCATGAAGCCTCCTGATTGAGATCTGTTCGATATGCCTTGCCTTTGCGGCGAAGGGCTGATCCGTTGGTTTCGGCGCCGGGGTGGTTTGCCGCTGACGCTTCAGACTTTTCGGGAGTAGAGGTCAGATGGCGAGGAAAGCGAAGGGCAAAATACCGAAGAGACCGTAGAGCCCCAGCCTTGCGCCCGTCGAGACGGATCTCCTGCTGGTGAACACAAGGACACAAATGGCCCCTAGTGCGGCCTCGAATGTCAGCGCCGCGGGCAGGTTCAGATGATACCAGTCCGTTCCGATGGGGTGGCTGTCCGGCCCGAATACATGATGCCCATAACCGGCCACCAGGTCGCCCAGCCAGTGGCCCAAAGACAATGCCATGGCGATCAGCGCGAACATGCGCCGCCTTGTCGCCGCATGGGCGATCGCACCGGCCAGGAGCGTCCAGCCAATCTGCGGAACAAGGTCATGACTGAAGGTCATCTCGGTCATGTTGGTCGAGAGCGATGGGCCATCCGCTCCTGTCGGGGCCATGGTCTCTATGCCGAGCGCCACGAAAGTGAACATCGCGATGTCGATGAGGAAAGCGCTGACCAGAAGAAGCCACCAAGGTATGTCCGGTGCAGCGCGTTTCGCGACCAGCGCCGTGGCGGCATGCCCGAGAATCACGCCGCGTCTTCGGCGGCCAGTTTTCCGACGACCTCTGCTGTGGTGAGAATGGCGTGGGCATAGGTCGGGCCGTTGATCTCGTGCGCGGCGTGCATCGCTTCCATTGACATGGCGGCCGTGGCATCGCGGACCAGTGTCACGTGGTAGCCAAGTTCGGCGGCGTGGCGCGCTGACGTCTCAATACAGGTGTTGGCTATCAGCCCGACAAAGAGGACATGCGTGATCCCGTGCTGGCGCAGCTGCACGTCCAGGTCGGTGTTGGCAAAGCTGGAGGCGCCCCAGTGTTCCTTGACGACGATATCGCCGGTTTCCGGGCCAAATCCGTCATACCATTCACCGCCCCAACTTCCTTCGGCGAACAATTGATACTCGTGTGCCGCGGCCTGTGACGGCGTCAGGTGCGCCCAACCCTGAAAGTCGCTGGCATGGTGCCGGTGGTGCGGCAGGATGAAGATCGGCAGACCCGCCTCGCGGGCGGTCGCCCTGATCTGTGCCAGGTTCGCGTGAAGTTCGACAGATGTGGCGACCTCGCTCAGGGCCGGCCACATCTTTCCCCCTTCTGCAAGGAAGTCGTTGTACGGGTCGATGCACAGAAGCGCCGTGGTGCCTTGAGGGTATTCGGTTGCGGTCATAGACAGGTCCTTTCAGGGGGAAGCGGACAGGGCGATCCTGACCGAGCGCATGCGGTCTTGGTGGTCCGGGAGGCCTGGGCTGTTGTGCGCCTCATGCGAAATCCACAAATTTGTTGAACGGCATCTCGCGCAGACGTTGGCTGGTGGCCGCGAAGATGGCATCGGCCAGAGCGGGGGCGGCGGGGGCCGTTGCAGGCTCGCCCAGACCGCGCACCCGTTCGGCGCGCTCCAAAAGCCGGGTGTGGAACCGCGGCGTCTGGTACAAACGCATCCCTTCGAAGGCGTCGAAATTCGTCTGCTGCACCGCGTGGTTCTCGTAGGTCAGCTCGCAGTTCATCGCGTGGCCAAGGCCAAAGATCGCGGCGCCGGTCAGCTGCGCCTCAGCGTTGACGGGGTCGAAGACGGTGCCGCAATCGGCGGCGATCCAGACCTCGTCGATCCGCAAGCCCCGGTCGGTCATGGTCACGTCGATAACTTCGGCGACCGGCACGCCATGTGTGTAGGCGAAAGCGATGCCGCGTCCGCGCCCCGGACCGATATCTGCGCCCGCCCAGTTCGACATTTCGCCCACGGCCTCCAGAACGCGGCGAGAGTCCGCGTGTTTGATCAGGCGCAACCGTTCCTGCAGCGGATCGGCGCCCGAGGCGTGGATCAGTTCTGACAGGAAGCTTTCATGGAAGAAGCTGTTGGAACAGGCCCCAGGCGAGCGCCAAGACCCGACTGGCATCAGCGGGGGCGCGGCATAACCCGTCACGCGATAGTTCGGAATGGCGTAGGGTTGGTCAAAGGCGCCCCAGACCAGCATCGCATCCGGGCCGGGCGGCACGATGAAAACGCGCCCGAACCAGGACGCCACCAGCGACGGACTGATCGTGTCCAGATCACAGGCAAGCACGCGACCGTCTGCCACCGTGCCCCGCCCGCGCGCCATGTGCAGGGGCCGGGGAAAATCGTGGCTCATGTCCTCTTCGCGGCTCCAAGTGGTCTTGATGGGCGTGCCGGGCGTGGTGGCGGCGATCTGGATGGCTTGCACCACGTAATCCTGGTCGAGCCTACGCCCGAAGCTTCCGCCCGCAGGCAGAGCGTGGATGATGACATTAGCCGCATCGACGCCTGTCAGCTCGGCGGCTGCGTCCCGCACCACGTGAGGGACTTGCGTCGCGGTCCAGATCGTCACGCGATCTTTTTCGACCAGCACCGTTGCGCTGAGCGGCTCGAGCGCAGCATGGGCAAGGAAGGGCGTACGGTACTCCGACTCGATCACGGTGGCCCCGTTCAGCGCCCCATCCACATCGCCGTCGTCGCGCAACCGGCTGTTATGGAACTCATCCGCGTGCGCATTCGAGAGCGCCTGCCACATCTCGGTACTGCTGGCCGGATAGTCGGGTGGGAGCCAGTCAACCTGAAGCGCCTCGGCGGCTTTGAAGGCGAACCATGTGTTATCGGCAATGACAGCCAGCCCCTCGTCCACCTCGACGACCGACCGCACGCCCTGCATCGCCAGCGCGGCATCGGCAGAGTAGCGCGCCATACCGCCGCCGCGCCCCGGATTGGCGCGGACGGCAGCGTAGAGCATCCCGGGCAAGGCCACGTCGATGCCGTAGGCTTGGGTGCCGGTCGATTTCGCCATGATGTCGAGCCGCTGATAGGGCTTGCCCAGCCGTGTCCATTCGGAGGCAGGGCGGAGGGCCACGTCGGTCACCGGATCGATCGCTGCCGCCTCTGTGGCAAGCTCAGTGTAGGCGATGCGCGTTCCGTCTGGCAGGACGACGTAACCGTCCTGGGTCCGTAGGTCGGCGCGCGGCACCCCCGTCCGGGCCGCAGCCGCGGCCTTCAGCGTCTCGCGGGCGGTAGCGCCGGCGCGCCGTAGGGTTTCGTGCAGATCGGCTGTGGAGGACGACCCGCCGGTGAATTGCGACCCCGAAAGCCGCGCGACGTTCATCATCAGGTCGCGCACCGTCTCCGCGACGAACCCCTCGTCCCATCCCGGAAAAGACAAACCGTCCGCCGCAACAGTGCCGTTGAAATAGGCCTGATGCGGCTGACCGGGGTCGAGCGTGGCGGTGGCCGGATCGATATCCAGTTCCTCGGAGATCAGCATGGCCTGGGTCGAGGCAATACCCTGGCCTACATCGGCGCGCGGCACAATCAGCGTGATCCCGTCCGTCGTGATCTTGACGAAGGGGGTAAGCGCGGCCTCGCCCTCGGTCAGATTATCCAGCAACGGATTTGGCGTGGGCCGAGTCACGAAATAGGCCCCGAAGGCAACCCCGCCGAGAATGGCGGCGCCCCCGATCAGAAAGCTGCGGCGGGCAATGGTTCTGACACGTCCCATGGCTCATATCTCCCGCATCGCGGTGGCGGCGGCATGGATGGCCGCGCGGATGCGGGGATATGTCCCGCACCGGCACAGGTTGCCCGACATCGCGGCGTCGATATCGTCATCCGTTGGCTCGGGGTTGCGGGACAGCAGGTCAGCGGCCTGCATGATCTGGCCGGATTGGCAGTAACCGCATTGCGCAACCTGGTTTTCGATCCATGCTTGCTGGATCACATGCAGCGCGTCCGGTGTCCCCAGCCCCTCGATCGTCGTGATCTCGCCCCAGACGTCGCCCAGGGCCACCTGGCAAGAGCGCACGGCCTCACCGTCGATATGTACGGTGCATGCGCCGCATTGTGCGATGCCGCAGCCGTATTTGACGCTGGTGACGTTCAAACCGTCTCGAAGCGCCCAGAGCAGCGGCATGTCTTCTGGCAGATCTACTTTGTGAGCAGTGCCGTTTATCGTAAGGTCCATGGCGTTCTCCGGCCGGGATGAGAAAGACGCGCAACGCATCGTTGAAACCAGCGTAAGTCTGGCGAAACCGGGCGGCGATATGCAGATACGGTCACGGGCAAGCAAATCCGGTCACGGACCCGCCGACATCTGGCGGCGATCCCTGGCCCGTGGCATGCAGGCATGAACAGTTCAAAGATCGAGGCCATGGACACAGAACCGACCTATTCCCTTTTCATGGCGACTGACGTGGCCTGCCGCATCCTTAATGTCGATCCGATGCTGATGCTCGAGACCGCGGGGCTTGGCGCGCTTCCCTACGGCCGGGCCGAGTTGCGAGGTACGGCGCAGCAGTATTTTGACTTCTGGAACACCATGGAGGTTCTGTCGCCGCGCCCCGATTATGTTCCCCACTTGGGTGTTGCGATCTCGCGCGGGCCGGTGATCCCGGTCTTTTTCACTCTGTCCTGCGCCCCCGACATGGAAACCGGGCTGATGCGTCTGGCGCAGTTCAAGACGCTGCTCGGTCCGACGCTTATGCGGGTATTCTGGGAGGGCGGGCTGCTCAGATTGGAATACGATAGCGTCGATGCGCGCGTGCCGATGCCGCCTAGTCTAGGTGCCCTGCAACTCGTTGTCGGCGTCGAAAACATGCGTGGAGCAACTGCCCACCATGTCTGCCCGGTGGCTGCAGGCTTCGATGGATCAGAGGCGGACCGGCGCATGATTGCCGGTCATCTGGGGATCATGCCCGAGCGGTCGCAGGCCGCTTATGTGGCCTTTTCACCCGAGGACGCAAAACGCCGCTTCATCTCTGAGAACCCAGCGCTCTGGTCCGATGTCGAGGCGGATCTCAAGCTTCAATTGGCAGCTCAGAATGACCGCTGGCCAATCGCTGATCGGGTGCGCGGAGCCTTGGTAAACCTTATGCCTGCCGGGCGCACAGGGGCCGAAGACGTGGCCCAGGCGATCGGGCTCAGCCGCAGCACATTGCAGCGGAGATTGCGAGAGGACGGCACGTCGTATCAGGAGGTGCTGGACGCCACGCGGCGCGACATCGCGATCCGGTATCTCACCAAAACCAACCTGCGCGCCGACGAGATCGCTCGCGTCCTCGCCTACCGCGACGCCAACAGCTTTTCGAGAAGCTTCCGCCGGTGGACGGGACAGGCCCCCTTTGCCTTTCGCGAAACAGTGGCGTCATCAAAGATACAGGCAGGCAAAGCGGAATGAAGTCGATGTCATTGCGGCGCAGGCTTGTGTACGGGCAGAACCTCGCACATCAGCTCTGCCCGTTGAATTCGGCGATCACATCACTGCGGAACAGCAACCCGAGTGCCACAAGCTGGAAGCACATGAACAGGCCAATTCCGAGATAGACAGTCGTGGCAGAGGCCATTTCGACCGGCATTGGGCTGATCATTTGGGTGATAAGACCTTGCGAATAGTCAAAGGCCCCAACGGCGTTATAGGCGACGAGTGTTCCCCAAATTGGCGTGCCCCCATCGGGTGGTCCGGTTTAAATGTTAGTGCATCGTTGGCCTGAGGTCTATCGGGACGATGCTTTCCGCCGCTGGCGGCCGATATCCTAATGCGCTGTGCGGCCTGACCGTGTTGTAGTGGATGCGCCATTGCTCGATCAGGATTTGGGCTTCCTTCAAGCTGTAGAAGATTTCACCATTTAACAACTCTTCGCGGAACCTGCCGTTGAAGCTTTCGCAGTAGCCGTTTTCCCAGGGTGAACCCGGTTCGATATAAGCGGTCGTGGCACCAACCGCTGCGATCCAGTCCCGTACCTTCTGAGCGATAAATTCCGGGCCATTGTCGGATCTTATTTATTCTGGTGGGCCACGCAGGATGAACAGATCTGAACCGCCCCGGGTTTACCGGAGAGTAAAACACTCAAAGGATGAGCCCTATGACAAAGCAGAGATTCACCCCCGCCTATCCGGCCGAGCTTCGCGAACGCGGTGTTCGGATGTTTCGAGAGAACCGTACCGATTATTCCAGCGATACGGCCGCCTATAAGGCCATCGCGCCGAAGCTTGGCTGTTCGCCGGACAGTCTGCGGGTCTGGTGTCAGCAGGCCGAACGCGATGCCGGGCAGCGGGCCGGTCTGACAAGTGCCGAGAAGGATCGGATCAAGGAACTTGAGCGTGAGGTCCGTGAACTGCGCCAGGCCAACGAGATCCTGAAGAAGGCCAGCGCATATTTCGCAGCGGCGGAGCTCGACCGCCCATTCCGCAAATGATCGCGTTCATTGATGATCACCGTTGTGTCCATGGTGTCGGGCCGATCTGCCGGGTTCTGGGGATCGCACCATCGACTTATTACGCCTTCAAGGCCGTGGAGCGTGATCCGGATCTGGCATCGGACCGGGCCAGGCAGGATCAGCTGGACATGGCTGCGATCAAGCAGGCCTTCGAGGGCAGCCGGGGCCGATATGGCGCGCGCAAGGTCTGGCACCAGCTACGCCGCAGTGGCCATGATATCGCCCGCTGCACGGTGGAGAGGTTGATGCAGGTCATGGGATTACAAGGCGTTGTGCGGGGCAAGAAGGTGATCACCACCAACCCCGATACGGCACAACCTTGCCCGCACGATAAGGTAAACCGAGCCTTCGTGGCGGACATGCCAAACCAGCTTTGGGTCAGCGACTTCACCTATGTTTCCAGCTGGCAAGGAATGGTCTACGTGGCTTTCATCATCGACGTCTTCGCCCGCAAGATCGTTGGCTGGCGGGTCTCGACCTCGATGACGACTGGTTTCGTCTTGGATGCCCTGAACCAGGCCATCTGCCAGAGGGCGCCGTCTGAGGCTGACAAATTGATCCATCACAGTGATCGTGGCAGCCAATACCTGTCGATCCGATACACCGAGCGGCTCGCAGAGGCCGGCATCGATACCTCGGTCGGAAGCGTCGGCGATTCCTATGATAATGCCCTCGCCGAAAGCATCATCGGCCTGTTCAAGACCGAGGTCATCAAGTTCCTCGGCCCCTGGAAGTCGGTCGGTCAGGTCGAATGGGAAACTCTGAAATGGGTCGACTGGTATAACAACACCCGCCTTCACAGCGCCGTCGGTTACATCACGCCACAAGAAGCAGAGGAGGCATTCTACGCAAGCTTGAACGCTGACGAAAAAGCAGCCTAACTATTGAACCAGAAACTCTCCGGTAAACCCGGGGCGGTTCATTCTACGCAAGCTTGAACGCTGACGAAAAAGCAGCCTAACTATTGAACCAGAAACTCTCCGGTAAACCCGGGGCGGTTCAGAGAGACACCGGTCAGCGGGATCACGCGGCGAGCGTAGTGGCTCTTCAACTGCCGTCCCTCCGGTTCGATGGAGATGTGCGGCACGTCGCAGTCGAGCCGGATCGTGTCCACCGTCAGCGCCGCTCCTTCAGATGGGCGGTAGCCGGTGTTGATCATCCCCAGCAGCAAAGCGCGCGCCTGGCCGTTCAACCCGTCGAGCGCACCGGGCGCGAGCAACCGCGTCCTGATCCACTCCTCACTGAACGGCGGACGAGTCTGCTTCTCGCCCTCCTTGAAGGACAACTCGCCCAGCGGCAGCACCATTCCAAGCCGCTTCATCGTGTTCACGGTCTTCAAGACGTCGCCGAGGTGGATCAGGTCCTTGTTGGCCGAGTTCGCTGTGACCTCGCCCGCCTCGATCCGGTCGAGCCAGTGTTGACAGAAGTCGAGCATGTCGTCGCGGGTGATGTTGGCGATCTCCTTGTCGCCGATGATCGCGACGAAGTTCTTCACCGCCTTCTTGCGCGGCGCTTCCCAGCGGCGGAGTTGATCCTCGCTCTTGCCGAGCGTCTTCTCCTTGGCGAGCTTCCAGTAAAGTTCCAGCGCCTTGCTGGCTGTCATGCGCGGCTTTGGAACGGTGCCCAGAAGGGCCGCGGCCTCGATGGCGCCGGGCTGGTTCGCCGGGGGGGATCGCCTCGACGCGCTCAATAACAACTTCGACCGGCAGCTTGGCGACGGCCCCCGCATCCAGATACCGAAAGCCCCGCGCTCGGGCCAGGTCTCGGGCGGCCTCGTAGCGCGCTTCCGCGTCGGCGCTGTTCCCGGCCAGACGGGCCTCCCACGCCTCAATCATCTGGCTCCATGCGCGATCTGCCTTGCTGTGCGCGACCGTCTCCGAGTCGGTATGCAGGCTGATCCAGACCGTTTCGCGCGGCTCAACCCCGCGATACCGGCGCGGAACGCGGCGGCGGTAGAGACGGCCTCGTTTGGCAATGCTCACGGCGGAAATCCTCCGCGTTTGTGCAGCAAATTTTGTAGCGAAATGTGCAGCAAATCAAGCGGACCAAACACCGCCATCAGCGCGAAAACGCCGAATTTCTTCCTACTATCAGTATGTTGTGAGAAATCGATTCTGAGGAAAATGGCGGAGACGAAGGGATTCGAACCCTCGAGACCCTTCCGGGCCTACTCCCTTAGCAGGGGAGCGCCTTCGACCACTCGGCCACGTCTCCGCCGACCCGTTTAAGGAAGCGTGCAGGCGGGGACAAGGCCAAATTGACCAACCGCGTGCGAAAAGACTATGACCGATGAGCGAAGCGCCGAACGCCGACGAAAGGATCACGCCTCATGGCCATTTCCCCTCTTGCCGCGCCGCTTGACTTGCCCATTGGCGTCAGACTGGCCAACCGCATCGCAAAAAGCGCCATGACCGAAGCTCTGGCTCGCCCGGACGATGCGCCGAACTCGGCCCATGACACGCTCTATGCCCGTTGGTCCAAAGGCGGGATGGCGGTGCAGGTGACCGGCAACGTGATGATTGATCGCCGATATCTGGAACGGCCCGGCAATGTGGTGGTTGAGGACCGGCGCGACATGACTGCGCTGACATCCTGGGCGGCGGCGGGCAAATCGGGAGGCAGCCAGATCTGGATGCAAATCAGCCATCCCGGCCGCCAATGCCCCATCGTCGTCAACACAAAACCGCTGTCTCCTTCGGGCGAAAAATTGAAGATACTGGGTCTGTTCGGCACGCCGAAAGAAATGGCCGAGGCCGATATCGAGGATGCGATCCAGCGCTATGCCACAACGGCGCAGATCGCGCAGGAGGCCGGGTTCGACGGCGTCCAGATACATGCTGCCCATGGCTACCTCATCAGCCAGTTCCTGTCGCCGATCACAAACCGGCGCAGCGACCAATGGGGCGGGTCGGTCGAAAACCGCGCGCGGTTCCTGCGGCGGGTTTATGCGGCGGTGCGGTCCGCCGTTGGTTCGGGCTTTCCCGTAGCGGTCAAATTGAACTCGGCGGATTTCCAGAAAGGTGGGTTCAGCCTAGAAGACAGCACCTGTGTCGCGATGTGGCTTGAGGACGACGGGATCGACCTGATCGAACTGTCGGGCGGCACTTACGAGCAGATGAGTTTCGTTAACGGCACGGACGCGACCGAACAGCGCGACAGCACCCGAAAGCGCGAGGCGTATTTCCTTGAGTATGCACGCAAGCTGCGTAAGGCGGTCAGCGTTCCGATCATGGTCACCGGCGGGTTTCGCAGCGCCGAGGCCATGGAACAGGCACTGATCGAAGACGGCATCGACATGATCGGTCTGGCACGTCCGCTGTGCATTGACCCGGATGCGGCGGGCAAGCTGATCAACGGAACAAAGCGTCAAGTTGGCATTGACGAAAGCGGGTTGATGCTGGGCACCGGGTCGCTGGGGGCCAGCACGAAAAACTGGTTCGTGAACCTGATCAACACGGTGTCCAGCGTTGAATATTACGCGTGGCAGATGACCCGCATGTCGCGGGGGGAGCCGCCGCAGACCATCCACCGCAACAGCACCCTCGGCACGTTCCTTTGGTATCTCACCACAACAACGCTCAAGGGGTTGCGCCGCAAATTCGGCTGATCAGGTGTTGAAGAGGAAGTGCAGCACGTCGCCATCCTTGACGACGTAGGACTTGCCTTCGGCGCGCATCTTGCCTGCTTCCTTGGCCAGGTTTTCTCCACCAAGCGAGACGTAATCGTCATAGGCGATGGTTTCGGCGCGGATGAAGCCCTTCTCAAAGTCGCCGTGGATCACGCCTGCGGCTTGCGGGGCGGCGGTGCCTTTGGTGATCGTCCAGGCGCGGGCCTCTTTCGGGCCGACGGTGAAGTAGGTCTCAAGTTGCAAGAGCTGGTAGCCCGCACGGATCACGCGGTCGAGGCCGGGTTCCTCGAGGCCCATTTCCGACAGGAATTCCTGTGCTTCGTCTTCGTCCAGCTGGCTGATCTCTTCCTCGATCTGGGCCGAGATGACGACATGGCTGTTGCCCTGTGCCGCCGCCATTTCACCCACCGCGTTGGACAGCGCGTTGCCGTCGGCGGCATCCGCCTCGGAGACGTTGCAGACATAAAGCACCGGCTTGGTGGTCAGCAGTTGCAGCATGTCCCACGATTTGCGGTCCTCGTCATCGACGGGAACGGTGCGGGCGGGTTTGCCCTCTTCAAGCGCGGCCAAAGCGGCGCGCATCAGGCGTTCCTGCTGCACCGCCTCCTTGTCGCCGCCGCGCACCTTGCGGACGATGTTCTGCAACCGCTTTTCAAGGCTTTCGATATCGGCAAGCATCAGCTCGGTCTCGATGGTTTCGGCATCAGCTACCGGATCGACACGGCCGTCCACATGTACCACGTCACCATCCTCAAAGCAGCGCAGCACATGGGCGATGGCGTCGGTCTCGCGGATGTTGGCCAGGAACTGGTTGCCCAGACCTTCGCCCTTGGAGGCACCTTTGACCAGACCGGCAATGTCGACGAACGTGATGCGCGTCGGGATGATCTGCTTGGATTTCGCGATATCGGCCAGTCGATCCAGCCGTGCATCGGGGACAGCCACGTCACCGACATTGGGTTCGATCGTGCAGAACGGGAAATTCGCCGCCTGCGCCGCTGCGGTCTTGGTGAGCGCGTTGAAGAGGGTCGATTTGCCCACGTTCGGCAAACCCACGATTCCCACCTTGAAGCCCATGTCAATCTCTCCTGATCTTGCAGATTTGCGCCGCTTCTATGCGTTGGCCGCGGGCGCTGCAAGGCGGCTGAGATTGGGGATCATTTGGAACCAGAAGCGGTTGTTCAAAAGCACCGCCGCAACCGCAAGGCCAAGAACCAGCCCGATCCAGATGCCCGTCGCGCCCCAGTCCGCAACAAAGCCCAGAACCACGGCGGCGGGCAGGCCAACCCCGAAATAGGACACGGCGGCGAGGAGCATCGGCAAGCCAGCATCTTGCACGCCCCGCAACAGGCCAAGTGCCACAACCTGTGCGCCGTCCACCAGTTGGAAGATCGCAGCGAGGATCAGCAGTGTGATGCCCATGGTGATGATCTCGTCGCGTGCAGGGTCATCGGGGTCGAGGAAAGCCGCGATCAGCGGTTCGGGCACAGCGACAAAGAGGATGATTGTGAGCACAGCGATAAAGGCCGAGAGCGCCAGAGCGACGATCCCGCCCCGCGCCATATGCGGCCAGTCCTTGCGGCCAAAGGCATTGCCCGCGCGGACGGTGGCGGCGTTGGACAGGCCAAGATGCAACATAAAGGTCATCGACGCCAGTTGCAGCGCGATCCCATGCGCGGCCAGCGGAATTGTCCCAAGCCAACCCATCATGATGGCAGATGCCGCGAACAGCATAGTTTCCGACAGCGAGGTCAGACCGATGGGGACGCCCAGCATGAAGACCTCTGCGAACATCTCGTTGTCGGGTTTCCAGAGCCGTTGGAACAGGCTGTGTTCAGGTACGAAACGGCGGATATAGACCACGATCACCAGCACCGAGAACACATGTGTGCTGAGCGACGCGATCGCCGCACCCTGAAGCCCCAGTTCGGGAAAGCCAAAATTGCCGAAGATCAGCGCAAAGTTTGCAAGTGCGTTGTAGGGCACAGCCACAATCGTGACCCAGAACACCACCTTGGTTTTCTCAAGCGCCGCCAAATAGCTTTTGAGCGTCATTGTCACAAGCGCGGGTAACAGCCCAAAAGCCAACACTCGCAGATAAACCTGCGCCTCGGACGCGATCACCGGCGTTTGGCCCAACAGCCGCAGCAAAGCCTCGGACCACCACAGAAGCGGAAACATCACCACGCAAAAAAGTGCCGACAGCCATAACCCCATGCGGGTGGCACGGCGCACTTTCTGATCGTCACCTTCGGCGGCATAAGACGCCACCATCGGCATCACTGCCCAAGCGAACCCGCAACCGAACAGGAACAGCGTGAAGAACAGCGTGTTGGCCAACGTCACCGTCGCCAATGCCTCGGCCCCGTACCAGCCCACCATGATGGTGTCGGTCAGGCCAATGGCCATCTGCGCCATGTGCCCACCCACCAGTGGTAACCCCAAAACGAGGATGGCCCTGACATGGGCCGGGTATGACATCTGTTTTGCGTGCATGCCGGTCGGTTAGACCCGCCCTTAGATTGGGGCAAGCGTTTTGTCGGGTCAGATTGCGCGGATCAGGAACTGTGCGGCAAGAATGGCAATGATCAGCCCAGCGCCGGTTTCGATCACCCCGGCGATCCGGGCGGTGTGTGGACCGTTGGCGAACCGGGCCAATGCGCCTTCGCGGAAGGTCACCGCTCCGGCGGCGGCGGCAAGGGTCACGCTGGCCGTCCCCAGACCCATTGCAAAGGTGCCAAGGATTCCCGCCAGTTCGATTCCCATGCTGACCGACAGGATCAGCAGGAACAGCGCCCCGGTGCAGGGGCGGATCGCAATTGCCCCGATCAGCACCAGCGCATCGCGCAGCGAATGGACGTTTTTCGCCTGTTCCGGCGTCGGCGCATGGGCATGGCCACATGTGCCGCAAACGCCGTCTTCGCCGGAGTCATGGTGGTGATCGTGATCATGGTGGTGGTGCTCTACCGTCCTCCAGTTTGACCAAAGCCGCACCGCGCCGCGCAGCGCAAGCCATGCGCCGATGGCGCAGATCGCGGCATAGCTGAAGGGGGCGAACCAGTACTCGGCGGCGTCGACCATCTCTTCGCGGCCAAGGCCCAACAGCCAGACGCCAGTATAGACCACGACGATGGCCATCCCCGCCTGCGCAAGGCTCGACAGCACCGCAAGCACCGACAGTCGGGTCAGAGCCACGCGCTCCGCAACGCCGTACCCCGCAATCAGGATCTTGCCATGGCCCGGCCCGACCGCGTGGAAGAAGCCGTAGCCGAAACACACCCCCATCAGCGTCATCAACGCACCCGGCTCGTTGGCCCTCAGCGCACGCAATCCCTGCGCCATACCACTTTGTGCGGCGCGTTGGCCCTCGGCGGCCCAGCGCTCCAACATCTGCGCGCCGTCAAAGCCCCAGAGCCAAACCGCAAGCGCGACGACGACAACTGCGGCTAGTTGGAGGGCGGTGCGCATGACATCGTGATCGAGTCAGAAAAGTGAATACCGACGCGCATCTCGTTGAAGATGTCTTCCATTGATCCACCGTCCAGTTCCTTGTCGACGGCAGCCTGCGCAGCGGCTTGATCGGGATCAGTGACGGTGGCAGCGCAACCGGGATCGGTCAGGGATACGCCTTGTGATACGTCATAGGCGACATAATAGGTCGGATCGTATTGCAGCACTTCGATTGCCTCGACAGCAACCGGGGGGATCTCGCGGAAATGGGTCGCGGTGATGAACCCGCCCTCCACCGCGATCCCGATGGGACGCGGGCGCGGCATCTCGATCTTTTCTCCCGCGGAATAGACGTAAAGATCGCCTTCGAACCCTTCTGGCCATTCGATCAGGTCAAACCCGAACAGTGTGTCCAGTTCCGCTTCAGTCAATTCCCCATCGCCATCGGCATCGAGGCCCATGTCTTCGAGAATGAGCAGCGTGAAAAAGTCGTCATAGGTCCACGTGACCGTGACCCCTGTCACCTCGCGCTGGTCATTGATTTCGAACCGCAGCGCGGTCTCGACAAAGATGTGCGGATGCGCGCCAAGCGGCGCGGCGACCAAACCAAATGCAAAGGCGCAAAGTGCGTGTTTCATAGGAACCGGAGGTAAGGCCCCCGGCCCCCTAAAGCAAGGTCATCCACCGCCGGGCGGCAGAGAATTGCGCAATCGTCAGGCCCGGGTTTTGCGCGCGTCCGGATGCAGCGCCGCGCCCAGAATGTGATCGGACCGATGGATCACGTGCCCGGCCCCACCCACGATCAACGGATCGGGCGGTGTGGCAATCGAGAGATCCTTGCCCGGATAATCCAGCGTCGACAGAAAATGCTTCATGCAATTCAGGCGCGCGCGTTTCTTGTCATCGGATTTAACGATAGCCCAAGGCGCATCAGCGGTGTCGGTGTAAAAGAACATCGCCTCTTTCGCTTCAGTGTAATCGTCCCACTTGTTCAGACTGGCCTTGTCGATGGGCGACAGCTTCCACTGTTTAAGCGGATCGGTTTCACGGCTTGCAAAGCGGCGTTTCTGTTCGGCCTGCGTGACCGAGAACCAGTATTTGTAAAGCCGTATGCCCGACCGCGTCAGCATGCGTTCGAAATCCGGGGTCTGCCGCATGAATTCAAGGTATTCGCCCGGTTCGCAAAACCCCATAACCCGCTCGACCCCGGCACGGTTGTACCACGACCGGTCATAAAGCACGATTTCCCCAGCCGTCGGCAGATGTTCGATATAGCGCTGGTAGTACCATTGCCCGCGCTCCACATCGGTGGGCTTGTTCAATGCCACCACGCGCGCGGTGCGAGGATTGAGGTGTTCGGTAAAGCGCTTGATCGTGCCGCCCTTGCCCGCAGCGTCCCGGCCTTCGAAGATCATGACGAACTTTTGCCCGGTGTCTTGTGCCCAAAGCTGCACTTTCAGCAATTCCGCCTGAAGCGCGGCTTTCTCGGCCTCGTAGGCGCTACGAGACAGGCGGCTTCGATAGGGATATTTCCCAGACTCGAAGGCGCGACGCACATCATCGGCCGTGACCGCCTTCTTGGGTGTGACTTGAACCTCTTTAAGCGCGCCGGTCGGTTGTGGGGTCGTCGACTCGTCGGCGGCGATGGCGGGGGATGAAGGCATGCAAATCTCCGGGTGCTGAATGTGATCGTACGGCGCATCGTAACAGGAACGTAAAAAGGTCTCTTTGACACGCATCAAAAACAGAACGCCCAGCCCCATTGATTTTCCCGCGCAACTCCGGCAATCGGGTCCGACCAGTTCAGGAGACCACCATGACCCGTATCGACGCCAAATTCGCAGAACTGCGGAAAGCCGGAAAAAAGGCCTTTGTGTCCTACGTGATGGCGGGCGATCCCGACTTCGACACATCGCTGGAATTGGTCAAAGGACTGCCTGCCGCCGGTGTCGACATCATCGAACTGGGCCTGCCCTTCACCGACCCGATGGCAGACGGCAGCACGATCCAGCTTGCCGGTCAACGCGCGCTTGAAGGTGGCATGACGCTGGACCGCACATTGGAACTGGCCCGGACCTTCCGGCAGGACGACGACACGACCCCCATAGTGATGATGGGCTACTACAACCCGATCTATTCGCGCGGCGTGGATACGTTTTTGGTGCAAGCCAAAGAGGCAGGCATCGACGGTCTGATCATCGTCGACCTGCCACCCGAGGAAGACGACGAGCTGTGCATCCCGGCGCAGGCGGCGGGCTTGAACTTCATTCGTCTGGCGACACCAACCACCGATGACAAACGTCTGCCCAAGGTGCTGCAGAACACGTCTGGCTTTGTCTACTACGTGTCGATCACCGGCATCACCGGCGCCGCCGAAGCGCAGGCCACGGACGTCGGCCCCGAAGTCGCGCGGATCAAGTCACAGACCGACCTGCCCGTGATCGTGGGCTTCGGTATCAAGACCCCCGACGCGTCGCAGGCGATTGCCAGCGTGGCCGATGGCTGCGTTGTGGGCTCAGCCATCGTGGCGGAACTGGCCAGCGGCAAGTCTGTGACCGAGGTTCTGGCCTTCGTCAAATCCCTTGCAGACGGCGCACACCGTGCCTGATCCAATGCCGGAGTTCTGGGCGACAGATGCGCTTTATGCGGCGTTTCACGGCAATATGCAGGTGCCGCCCCTGACCGACTCTATGCCTGACCTGACGCTGGATCAGGGCTACCGCATCGCATCCGAGCTCCACGCCCGGCGGCTGGCCAATGGCGAAACAATGGCGGGCCGCAAGATCGGGTTCACCAATCGCACGATCTGGCCGATCTATAATGTCGACGCACCTGTCTGGGGCTGGATGTATGACAGCAGCGTTCATGACATCCCTTCAAATGGCGTAATCACGCTGCCCGCCCTACCAGAACCTCGGATCGAACCCGAGATCGTGTTCGGCTTCAAAGCCTCCCCCACCCCCGACATGGACCTGACCGCGCTGGCCGATTGCATCGACTGGGTCGCGCACGGGTTTGAAATCGTCACCTCGCTCTATCCCGGCTGGCGGTTTACCGCACCTGACAGCGTGGCCGCGATGGCGATGCACGGGGCATTGTGGATCGGCCCGCGCATGGCCCCAACACGGGACCGGCTAGAGGCATTGACCACCTGCGGCATCACCCTGACCGGTCCCGAGGAGAGGCTGATCGGCCACGGTGTCGATGTGCTTGGCGGACCACTGACCGCGCTGCACTACCTTGTCAGCCAGATCGACCGCATGCCCGGCGCTGGCCGGATCCAACCCGGCGCAGTGGTCACGACCGGAACGCTCACAGATGCGCGCCCCATCGCGGCTGGCCAAGTGTGGCGCACGGACTTCGACACACCGCTGTTGCAAGGACTTTCCATCAGGGTGACCTGAGTTCAGTCCCGCGCCGCATCCATCCGCTTGCGCAGCCGCTCCAGCAGGGTGATCACTTCGGTGAGTTCATGTCGATCCAGCGTGTCTGAAAACGCGGCGACATCAGGTGCAAGGCTTGCGATGGCGTCATCCCGAAACCTGTGCGCCGCTTCTGTCAGCCAAACCTGTTTGCTGCGCGCATCGTCGGGATTGGCGCGCATTTCAACAAACCCGCGCTTTTCCAACCCGGCCAGCGTGTGGGTCATGCTGGTCTTGGGCACCTGAAACGCACGGGCCAATTGTAAGGGCGTGCGCCCGTCCTGCACCCGGATCAGGTGGTTGATTACGGCGAATTGCGGCAACACCATCCCATCCGGCAGCCGCGCCTCGAAAGCGGCGCGGCTGAGTTGATTGATGATGCCGATTTCGTTGAACAGTTGGAAATAGAGACCGTTCAGCTCTGGCGCAGCATTTGTTTCAGGCATTATTCGATTTTGGCCTCATCCGGGTTTCCAGCGGCCAGCGCGGTGTGCGCGGCGTCGCTGAAGCGTAGCCCAGAAGTCCAAGCATTTGAACAGTGCCGCCAGCAGGCGCATAGGCATCATGGATCGCGGCATAAGGCGCGGCCATTTCCGGGTATTCCTGCAACGCCTGACTGACCGGCCGCACCCCCAGCCCGGCACCTGTAGCCGCAAGGTTGAGCTGCAACCACCGCGCCCCGGATACGATCTGATCGGCGCGTGTGTTGCCCCCACTGGTCAGCACCACCAATCCGGCAGCCGAAGCGATGGCGTCCACGGTGCCCTGAATAGCGCCCTGTGCCGCCATCGTGGTCGGATCAAGCGATGCCTCGCGGGTCAGCAATCCCATCCGGTTCAGCGCCTCGAACATGGGCCCACCCAAGTCGATCCCATCGGGCTGAGCGTTGATCTCTGCCTTGCCGATCCGCAAAAGGTCGATGCTTTCCTTCCAAGCCTCAAAGGTTGCGGCCTCGATCAACCAAGCCTCGGTCGCCAGCGCGCGCAGGGCTTCGGCCTCGTCCCCTTGTGCCAATAGATCGACGTGGGGCGAGATTGCGTCCATCGCTGCTGCGTTGAGCGGACGGTCCGCGAACACGTCTTTATGCGACCGCCGCTCAAAGACATACGCAAAAAGCGGATCGGGTTGCGCGGCATCTGCCACAAACCGGCAAACCGCAACGGGGCCGGTTTCGCCGTCGGGGAACAAGGTCTGCTCGATCCCGTAACCTTCTTCGGCGGCGGCCATACGCATCAGGTCCAGAAAGCACCCCATTCCGATGGTCAATTGTCGCGCAAACGGGTCGGTCACCGGCAGATCGCGGGCTGGGTCGCGCCAGATATGGACGCTGTCCTCACCCACCAATTCGGCCTCCCACGGCTGACGGTTATGCGGGTTCGGTGCCAGCAGCGCATAGGACATCGCGCGCAGACGTGGATCGGGATACTGCCCCGCGCTGTCCCACGGCGCGAGAGCCTTGGCAGGGGTGCGGGTGGCAGCGAACAGGCCCAGGCCAGAGGCGGCGGCAACAACGGTGCCACCCCCGATCAGGCCAAGTGTTTCGCGACGGGAATAAGTCATAGGTTTCTCCTTTGGTTCGATATCGCACTATTTAGTACGATATCGAACCAGTCAATCCCCAAGCGAAAATGTCGTCAGGGCAAAAATGCCGCGTTGCGCGAATTGACCAACATTGGTAAAGAAAACTAACCAATACATCCGAAAGGCCACGCCATGCCCGTGATCACCGAAATCGAAGACCTTCGCCGTATCTACAAACGCCGCGTCCCAAAGATGTTCTTCGACTACACGGAATCGGGCAGCTGGACCGAACAGACCTTCCGCGAGAACTCTTCTGATTTCGACAAGATCTACCTGCGCCAACGCGTGGCCATCGACATGGAAGGCCGCAAGACCGCATCGCAGATGATTGGTCAGGATGTAGCGATGCCTGTTGCGCTTGCCCCGGTGGGCCTGACGGGGATGCAGCATTTCGATGGCGAGATCAAAGCGGCCAAAGCAGCGGAAAAGTTTGGTGTGCCTTACTCGCTCAGCACCATGTCGATCTGTTCGATCGAAGATGTGGCCGAGAACACGTCCAAGCCGTTCTGGATGCAGGTGTACACGCTCAAGGACGACGATTTCATGCAGCGCCTGTTCGACCGCGCCAAGGCCGCCAAGTGTTCGGCTGCGATCATCACGGTCGACCTGCAACTGCTGGGCCAGCGCCACAAGGATGTGAAGAACGGCCTCAGCGCGCCGCCCAAGTTGACGCCCGCCTCGGTCGCAAACATGATGACCAAGGTGCAGTGGGGTCTGGGCATGCTCCAAACCAAGCGGCGGTTTTTCGGCAATATCGTGGGGCATGCGAAGGGTGTGAAAGATCCATCGTCGCTGTCGTCATGGACCACGCAGGCGTTTGATCAGGCCTTGAACTGGGATCGCATCCAGGAATTCCGCAAGATGTGGGACGGCCCGCTGATCATCAAGGGCATCATGGATCCGCGCGATGCGCTGGAAGCGCTGAATGTCGGTGCGGATGCAATCATCGTGTCGAACCACGGTGGGCGGCAACTGGACGGCGCGCTGTCGTCCATCCGCGCGCTCGAGCCGATCATGGACGTGGTGGGCGACAAGATCGAAGTGCATCTCGACAGCGGCATCCGCTCTGGTCAGGACGTGCTCAAGGCGCTCGCGATGGGGGCCAAAGGCACCTATATCGGCCGCGCCTATGTCTATGGTCTGGGGGCCAACGGGCAACAGGGTGTGACGGACGCACTGAACGTGATCCACAAGGAACTGGAGGTGTCGATGGGGCTGTGTGGGCGCACGGATGTGAACAATCTGGACCGCGATATCCTGATGATCCCCAAGGGTTTCTCGGGCGACTGGGCCGAGTGAGACACGGATGATAGGCTGCCTCGGATGTGCCCAAGGAAGCTGTGTGGCAAACAGGACCGGCATCCTCGGGCTAGACCCGAGACGCCGTTTGGCATGTGGTCCTCGGAAAACAGTCCAAGGATAACGTATTGTGAAGAAGAAGCGGCGCCGCTCTGTGGCCTGACCGTTCTCTCATTCTGTCGGGGCTGCCCCCGTGACCTGTGCCCCTATGGAGCCTTCTGAAACCGGTTTCTCAGGGTCGGCCCTTGCGGGCGACTGAGAGCAGTCAGTTCAAGTGTCGCGGCATGGGAGTGACCCTGCCCGCTCGATGCGCATCGTAGGCGGAGGTATGGATGACGTGTCATTAAGAGTTCGGAAATCCAGCGTACGGTGGACGGTCTTTCGAAAGACCGTCAACACGGTTTCGAAACCGTGTGTCCCGCGGAGTCTCATGCGCTGACACAGAGCCTTCGAAGGCTATGATGCGCATTTTCGAAAATGCGCACCCCCGATCAGGCTTCCTGCGACCCACGTTCCATGACAGGGTTGGTCTATGTCCGATCAGGCCGTGTTCCTCAAAGGCAATCTCTTCCGCCACATCTCGGTGATGTCGCTGACCGCCTCGGTGGGACTGATGGCGGTGTTCGCGGTCGATTTCGTCGACATGATCTTCATCTCCATGCTGGGCAAAGAGGAGCTGGCCGCAGCCGTGGGCTATGCAGGCGCGATCCTGTTCTTTACCACCTCCTTCAACATCGGCATTGCCATTGCAGCGGGCGCATTGGTGGCGCAGGCTTTGGGCGCCGGGGACGAAGACCTGGCGCGGCAACGGGCGTCCAACGCGCTTGCGGCGGGCGTCGTCTTTGCCGCGCTCTTTGCCATGCTGGTCTGGCAGAACCTTGGTGTGCTGGTTGGACTGCTGGGGGCTACGGGAGAGACGGCGGACCTTGCGGTTCACTACCTGCAAATCATCGTCCCCTCCCTGCCGGTTCTTCTGATCGGTATGGCGGGTGGTGCGATCCTGCGCGCCCACGGCGATGCGCGACGGGCGATGACCGCCACAGTGGCCGGCGGATTGGTGAATGCCGCTGTGGCCCCGATCCTGATTTTTACCTTCGGATTGGAACTGACCGGTGCAGCACTCGGGTCCGTGCTGGCCCGGATCACCATTGCAGGTTTGGCCCTTGTTCCCATCTTTCAGCACCACGGCGGGCTGAGCACGCCCCGCCTGAGTGGGTTTTTCAAAGACCTGACCCCGATCCTTGCCATTTCCCTGCCTGCGATCCTGACCCAGCTGGCAACTCCAGTTGGACAGGCCTGGGTTACGCGATCCATGGCGGAATACGGCGAAGAGGCTGTTGCAGGCATGGCGATCATTGGCCGCCTGACGCCAATTGCCTTTGGCACCATCTTTGCGCTGTCGGGGGCGGTTGGTCCGATCATCGGTCAGAATTACGGCGCGCGGGATTTTACCCGCGTCCGCCGCGCGCTCTATGATGCGCTGTTGTTCACGGGGATCGTCGTGGTGATTGCAACGGTGATCCTGTTTTTCCTGCGTGGCCACATCGCGGCATTGTTCAATGCCGAGGGTGTGTCGTTGTCGCTTATCTTCCTGTTCTGCGGGCCACTGGCGCTGGCGTTCTTTTTCAACGGGATGCTGTTTGTGTCGAACGCCTGTTTCAACAATCTGGGCCGCCCGTTCTATTCGACATGGCTCAATTGGGGACGCCACACATTGGGGACTATCCCACTGGTCTGGTTGGGGTCGATCCTGTTCGGCGCGCCTGGCGTGTTGATTGGGCAGGCGGCGGGCGGGGTGTTTTTCGGCGTTTTGTCCATCGTGCTGGTGCGCCGCACGATTGACGCGGTCCAAGCGCAGGGCGAGACACCCAAAGGCCCGCGCCTGTTCCAGCGGCAAGCGCGCCAGATCGCGCTGTTCTTCGGACGGCGTTAGGGCGCGCTCCGTCGTGACAACACCGGGACCAGCAGCAGTGGCACAGCGAACAGAACACCGCCGATCGTCAGGAATGACACGGCAAGCCCAAAGCCCTCGGACAGAAACCCCATCAGCGGTGGGCCAACAAAGAACCCGGCATATCCGACCACCGAAATCCGCGAGATCGCGTGGCTGCGATACCGGTTCGGGACCATCCGCCCGATCCACGCATAGGCCATCGGGGCCATCACCGACACGCCCAACCCAAGGATGGAAAAGCCCAGATAGGCCACACCCAGCGATGGCGCAGTGGCCGCAATGCAAGCGCCGATCCCGGCCGTCACCGACGCCCAGCGGATTACCATTCGTTCGGACACACGGTTGGCCACGACCTGCCCGGTCAGACGACCAACTGCCATCGTAATGCCAAGCAGTGCAGGGCCCAATGCACCCTGCGCAGCACCCGCCCCAAGGTTGCGTTCGAGATGCAGCGCCGACCAGCCTTCGGTGGCCTGTTCCGACATAAAGGCGATCAGAATGATCATCCCGCCGGGCAAAAGCAGCGCCCACGGCAACGGTGCCACCTCGACCCCGTCGGCCTCGTGTTCGGCATCGGCCACAGGAGCGGCAAAGGCTTGCAGCATCAGCACGCCGATCAAAAGACCACCCCCGGTTAGGATCGCAGCCGGGCCCAACCCAAGCTCGCGCGCCAGCCCCGTGGCCAACGCGCAGAACGCATACGCCACCGAAAACACAGCGTGGTTCAGGTTCATCAGGCTGCGCCCGACCTGCGCCTCAAGCGCGCTGACGCGGGCGTTCATCGCCACATCGAGCGTGCCCGAGGTCATCGTGACACCCAGCATGGCAAGTGTGAACATCACCCCATTGGTCGTGTGCCCCGGAAGCAGGGTCGCCACCGCAAGCAGCGCCGTCAGCACGCCCAGTGCCCGCGCGCCCAGCCCGCGCTCGGCCAAAGGTGCCAGCCACATCGCCATCACCGCCCCAATCGAGGTGATGAGCAGCGCCAGCCCAAACTGCCCATCCGACAGCCCCACCTGCGGCTTGATCACCGGCACTAGTGCGGCAAAACTGCCCCAGAACACACCGACAGCGGCGAATCCAGCGGCGGGTCCGCGGCTGATATAGAGATCACGCAAAAGGTTCATGCTGCCGCCAGTGCCACGCCGCATCGCAACGGTCCAGCCCACAAACGGCACAGGATGGGCGGAATCTGCAACCTTCGCTCTTGCCCTACGCGGGAATCCAGTCTATCGCGCGGGCTTAATGCGGGGTGACAGCCTTGGAGGCACCCTGCCCTTACAATTTGGAGAATTATCATGGCTGGAGAGATTCCTGATCTCGTAGCTCTGGAACGGACGGGGACAGGCAAGGGCGCCGCTCGTCAGGCACGCCGCGATGGCATGGTTCCGGGCGTTGTATTCGGTGGCGACAAAGAGCCGCTCGCAATCAACCTTCCCTTCAACAAGCTGTTGCAGCGCCTGCGCAAGGGCCGTTTCAAGTCGACGCTCTTCAACCTCAAAGTTGAAGGCCACGACGACGTCCGCGTGATCTGCCGCGACGTTCAGCGCGATGTCGTCAAAGACTTGCCGACACATGTCGACCTGATGCGTCTGCGCCGCACCACCAAAATCAACCTGTTCATCCCCGTTGAGTTCATCAACGAAGGTGCAGCACCCGGCCTCAAGAAGGGCGGCGTTCTGACTGCCGTTCGCCCTGAAGTCGAACTGGTCGTGACCGCTGGCGACATCCCCGAGAAGCTGACCGTCGATCTGACGGGCCTGAACATCGGTGACACCGTGACGATTTCCGACATCACGCTGCCGGAAGGCACAAAGCCGACCATCGACCGTGACTTCGTGATCGCCAACATCTCTGCTCCGTCGGGCCTGCGTTCGGCAGACAACGAAGATGACGCCGAAGAGGCTGCAGAAGCGCCTAGCGAAGAATAATCGCGTCGGCCCTTCAAGGTTTGAACGGCCTCGCCTTCGGGTGGGGCCGTTTTCGTTTGCCGCTTTGGTTGGAATGGCCGAAAGCAATCCCCACCTGCCAGCAACAAAAATCAGCCGATTAATTGCAGAACGTCTGCCCGTTGAACTGGAAACAGCTTGACTGGCTGCGCGCCGGACTGGAACTGCCTCGGCTTGTCGTGGTCTGCGGCGTGTAGCACACCCCTCTTGAAGACAATCTCTGGCCAGTGGGACAGGTCTTTCGCACACAAGCGTCCCCCACAAGGTTCTCTGTCACAGCGCAGACCAGCGGGCAGATACGCCCCTCCATCTGCTCCATGCGCTGCAACAGATCTTCGCTCGGGTCCAACGCGACCTGCGCGATCTCCGGCGCGTGTTCAACAAGGCGTTCAAGCGCGCCTTGGCTTTTGCGGCCCCAAATTCCGTCCTCGACCCCGGCATCGCAGCCAAGACGGTTCAACTCCGCCTGAGACCGTTGTGTGATCTCTTTGGCGGACAGCGGAGCCGCCAACACTGGCAGAGCGTCCCCGACAGGCGACGGAACAGCCAGCGGCAATGGCGTGGGTTCAGGGGATGGCGCGTCTTGCACTGTCGCGGCTACATCGCTGCGCGACGTCACGTCGGGATCAGGACTCGCAAGTGCTGCAATTTGCGGCGCATCCGGCATCACCTGTGGCACCTCTTGCAGTTTGAACGCAAAACTGCCGGTAAGAGACGAGCTGCTCCACGGCACCTGTTGACCTGCTGTCTGCTCCATCACATCGCGTCGCACGTGCCGCATCATGATTTCGACATCCAGCGCTGGGGTTGCGATATGTTCCAGAAGCGCGCTTGTGAACGGGCTGTGCCGCCCAACGCCATCAAGCGCCACGTTACCGGGCTGTGTGGCATAGGCGATCATCGTGCCCACGCCGGTATCCACCCGCGCCAATCCGCGCCCGATGAATGCCGACCGCGTTCCCATGCTGCGCGCCAGATTCCCCGCCATGGGATTGTCGCGGCACGCGTCGAGAAAGATCAGGTTGGTGCGGTTCTCGCGCTCCATCAGTTGAAGGATGTCGGTCAGGTTAATCGTTTCGAATTTGAGATCGGCCTCATCGCGGATCTGCGCATCGACGGGCACCAGATAATTGACCCCACCCACTTCGAGACCGTGCCCTGCATAGAACAGCACTGCCGTGGTTGCGCCGCTGGCAGCGCGGGAAAAGTCCCGGATCAGATCCTCGGTCGCGGCCCGCCCCAGATCGAACCCGTCATAAACCTCGAACCCCAGTTCTGCCAATGCATCCGCGATGGCTTCGGCGTCATTGCGCGGATTGGCAAGCGGTACGGTGTGTTCGTAATTCGCATTGCCCAAGACAAGCGCCACGCGCCCAGCGACAGCCGGGGTCGCGGCCAATAATAACGCAAAAACAACAGCGACCGCAGAAATTGTCGCCCTTAAAACAGCAGAACCGATCATGGCCCCAGTCCAAAAATACGTTGACACACCGCCTACAGGCACTGAGCCTAGCAAGAATAACGCCGCAGAGTCGTCTGCCATCGCGCCGGCCCGATTATTTCAAAGACCGATTTTAAGGGGGACATCATTATGAAACGAGACAGGAGTCTTTTCACAGCGATCCTGACGCTCATCGTCGCCGCCGTGTTTCTACTGACCGAAACCAGTTCTGCGCAGGCCCAAAGTCTGCGCTATCTGAACCGGAGCGTCGAAGCGGGAAAGCAGATCGAATTTCAATGCCTCAACTATGATGAGCGCACCTGCACCGACCGAGGATACCCGAAGCTCGTCATCGAAGATGCTCCCTCGCTTGGTAAGTTCCGAACCGTGCAACGGAAATTCACGCCGCAGAACGGTGCGTGCAAAGGCAAACGGTTCAGCGTGCTGTTGGTTTACTACGTAGCGGGGCGCAAGACCGGTCAGGACAGCACCACATACGTTATTCAGGGCCGGACGAACATCCGGATCAACCTGAGCATCGACGTGACATGATCTGGGGCCTGGGGTCGGACAAGACATGGCACAGGTCAGGTCTCAAAAGCTGAGGTTACCCAAGTTGAGATGCGTCTTCAGTGCAATCGCCAGCGCCGCGCTGTTGTTTTTGACATCAGGCGCCTATGCCGAAACCCGCGTGGCGATCATCGACACCGCCTTTGACACCCGCCCTTATCTAGACCGGCTGAAAGAGCGCGGCGTGTCAGTGATTGGGCGGTACTATGCGCGTTGCGATCAGCCGGAATATGGCCTGACGGAAAAGCGGTTGATCAATCAGGGGCGGCCCAGCGACCCGAACAGCGAAATCGCGCAGATGTTCGCAAAGGGCTTCGCGGTGCTGTCGGTCTACCAATACTACAGCAACACCCCGAACAAGTTTCGCGGCCAGAACCGCGACGGCAAAGCGCTGCCGGATGCCAATTGCAATTGGACCGGGGTTGGCCGCAGCGTGGAAGAGGAAGCGGAGTTGGACGTGCAGGCGGCGATCTCGCAGGCACAGGCCTTGGGGCAACCGCGCGGGACGGCGATCTATTTCGGTGTGGATTTCAACTTCACCGATCAGGACCGTGAGACCATCGACTTGATGACCCGCTATTTTCGCGTGATCAAAGCGCGGATGGATGCGGCGGGCTATCGGACCGGGGCTTATGGCAGTGGACATGCGCATCAAATCCTGCGGCAAGCCGGGCTGATCGAATACTCTTGGATCTCGGCCTCGCGCGCCTTTTCCCGCACCAGCGAATTTCACCGCTCGGGTAACTGGCACCTATTCCAGAACCAAGTCGACCGGGAATGGTTCGGCAGCACAGGCTCGGGCTGTCGCCGCGGTCTCCCGCTGGATACCAATGTGCAGAACATATTTCAGGATGTCGACGTCGGGCTCTGGCGTGATGGCGAGAGCTATATCGTCGACGAAGGCCGCACCTTTGATATCTTCGCCACACGGCGGTTCGCCTGTGATGGCGATGCGGTGGTGCGACGCGACAAGGGATCATCTTCCTCGGACGTGGCCAATAGGACCGAATGCAAGGCAGGCAAAGCGTCTCGACTGCCCCCCAAAATAGACTTCGCCAATGCAGCGCGGGTCGGCGAATCCACCGACACGCTGATCGAGGTTGATGTGGATGATGATGGCGAATTCGACGGCTGGACGCATCACAGCAACCTGACAGCACATTTCGGCTACAAGCCCGACTGGATTTTCGAAACCGCCCGGCGCAACGCGACATCTTGCGACTGATCTGGCATTGAAGTGCCACGTGTCATCGAACTGACACGCAGTTCAGAGACACAGCGCCAATGACGCCGACCCTTGCCCAGATCTTTGCCGTGTTTTTGAAAATCGGCCTGCTGTCCTTTGGTGGCCCGGCGGCACAGATCGCGCTGATGCACCGGATGCTGGTGGACGAGCGCGATTGGCTGACGGAAAAGCAATTCCTCAACGCGCTCAGCTTTTGCATGCTATTGCCCGGACCGGAGGCAATGCAGCTGGCCACCTATGCGGGCTGGCGGTTGCACGGCATTCTGGGCGGGTTGATCGCAGGGCTGCTGTTTGTCTTGCCGGGGGCGGCGGTAATCTTTGCGCTGGCGCTGCTCTACGTGACGTATGGCGACTTGCCGCTGGTCGGGACACTGTTTCTGGGCGTGCAGGCAGTGGCGGTGGTGATCGTGGTCGAGGCGCTTCTCAAGGTGTCGAAGCGGGCGCTGCATGGGGTCGCGCATTGGGTGCTGGCAGGGCTTGCCTTTGTCGCGATCTTTTTCTTCGCGGTGCCGTTTCCGGTAATCGTTCTGGCGGCTGGGTTCTATGGCGCGCTGGTTGCCACACACGCTGACGCGACCCCGGCCCTCCCGGTCACCGTATCCGCAGGCAGAAGCCTGTTCACTATCTTGATCGGCCTTGCAGTTTGGGGATTGCCCGTTCTGGCCGTCGATCTGCTCTTTGGCGGAACGATCCTGACCGAAATCGCGCTCTTCTTCTCGAAACTTGCGGTGGTGACCTTTGGCGGGGCATACGCGGTGCTGGCCTACATGGCGCAGGACGTGGTGGTGCACTATGGCTGGCTGACCCCGACCGAGATGATGGACGGGTTGGGATTGGCGGAAACCACACCCGGCCCATTGATCCTTGTCACGCAGTTCGTGGGCACCTTGGCGGCGTTCCGGGAAGGCGGCTATGCGCTGGCGATTGCGGGTGGTCTGATGACCCTCTGGGTAACCTTTGTTCCGTGTTTTCTGTGGATCTTTGTCGGTGCGCCTTACATCGACTGGATTTCCGCTCAGCCGCGTCTGAACGGTGCGTTGCGTGCGATCACGGCGGCGGTGGTGGGGGTCATCCTGAACCTGTCACTCTGGTTTGCGCTGCATGTGCTGTTCGGATCGGTGGCCAAGACTGAAGCTGGCATGTTGAAGCTCTGGCTGCCGGATGTGGCGACGCTCAACTGGTCCGCCATCGCGCTGATCGCGCTCTCGGCGGCACTTCTATTGCGCGTGCATCTGGCGATTGGCTGGGTCTTGGGCATTTCCGCAGCGGCGGCCTTGCTGCTGGCGCAGATCTGACGCTTGGGCTTTTGCCCTTGGCCGCGGTTTCGCCTAGAGAGGGGCAAAGGCGAAGCGCTTGGAGGCACGGGCAGCGATGAAACTCTTTGTGGGACTGGGCAATCCGGGCAGCGGTTATGCCCGCAACCGGCACAATATCGGCTTTATGGCAATGGATCGGATCGCGGAGGACCATGGCTTTGCCCCGTGGAAATCCAAGTTTCAGGGCGAAGTAACCGAAGGTCGGCTGGGCAGCGACAAGGTGCTGCTCTTGAAACCCGGCACGTTCATGAACCGCTCGGGCCAGTCGGTGCAGGCGGCGATGCAGTTCTACAAGCTTGAGCCGTCGGACGTGGTGGTGTTCCATGACGAGCTGGACCTTGCCCCCGGAAAATGCCGCGTCAAGCAGGGCGGCGGGCATGCGGGGCACAATGGCCTACGGTCGATCCACGGCCATATCGGTGAGGCTTATGGCCGGGTGCGTCTGGGCATCGGGCATCCCGGCCACAAGGATGCGGTCGCGGGCTATGTGCTGCACGATTTTCCCAAGGCCGACGAAGACTGGCTGGATGATCTGTTGCGCGGAATCTCGGATGGTGCGGCGCAACTGGCGGACGGCGACACAGGCAAGTTCATGAACGCGGTGGCGTTGCGGGTGGCCCCGCCGCGGTCGTCCACATCGCCAGCCAAGGCAGAGAAGGCGGATGTTCCGAAGCCTGAACCGAAACCACAGGCGGTCGCAGAACCAGATACCCGTAACCCGTTGCAAAAGCTGGTGGACCGGTTTCGGTGACCCTGTCAAACGCCTTGGCGCGGCAGGCAGAGGCTTGTACCGCGTTGGGCTCACCCTTCATGGGGCGCATGCTGCCGCTTCTCGGCGAGGTCTGGCCAGCAGGGTCGGCACTCGATGCAGCAGTACAGGCTTTTGAGGGCGATCTCGGCCCCAGTGGGCATTCCCTGCCCTTACGATTGGCCTCCGGCCTTCATGCGCTGGTGCTGACAGGGCAGGATGCGGATCTGATCGCCGCCTATCCGCCGTACGACGTGTCCGACGATGTGCTGAAAACAGTCCTGACATCTGCGCTGTCCCGTCACGAAGCCTTCCTGATCCAGTGGATCACCTCGCCACCGCAAACCAACGAAGTGCGCCGTTCTGCGGTACTGATCGCGGGGGCCCATGCTCTGGTGCATCGAACCGGGGCCACGCAGGTCCATCTGTCCGAATTGGGCGCCAGCGCCGGGCTGAACCTGATGTTCGACCAATACGCGCTGTGCGCGGGAGACACCCGGCTGGGGCCAAACGACGCCGCGCTGAGGTTGGCGCCCGAATGGTCTGGCCCTGCCCCGCTCAACGCGCCCTTCACCGTAGCCGACCGCCGGGGTGTCGATCTCAACCCGCTTGATCCGCACAACACGGACCATGCGCTGCGATTGCGCGCCTACCTTTGGGCCGATCAAGCACATCGCGTGGCGTTAACCGATGCAGCGATCCGGGTGAACAATGCCCATGTGGACCGAAGCGACGCTGTCGACTGGCTTGAAGGACGGCTGGCCGGTGCGCCACAAGGCCGGATGCACCTGATCTATCACACGGTCGCATGGCAGTATTTCCCGCCCGAACGGCAAGCCACCGGCACAGCCCTGATCGAAGCGGCAGGGGCAAAAGCGACATCGGTCACGCCATTGGCTTGGCTGCGGATGGAGGCGGATGGCGCGGCACGGGGGGCGGCGGTCACCGCACGTCTTTGGCCGGGGGATCATCACATCGCACTGGGCCGTGCAGAATTTCACGGCCGCTGGGTGGATTGGACCGACGATCCCACCTAGGTTGGTTTCAAACGCAACGCAGGAGGCCCCGATGGAACCAGACGACGCAATCAACGTGTTGGGCGGCCCGCTTGAAGGGTGCTCAAGCGATCCTCTGACCGGTTTCTTCCGCGATGGCCATTGCAACACATGCGCTGCCGACAATGGCAGTCACACGGTGTGCGCTGTAATGACGGCGGAATTTTTGGCCTACTCGAAGTATGTGGGCAACGATCTGAGCACACCCGTCCCGCAGTTCCGCTTTCCCGGGCTCAAACCCGGCGATCACTGGTGCCTTTGCGCGTCGCGCTTCCTTCAGGCCCATGACGAGGGCTGCGCCCCAAAGGTCAATCTGGCCGCGACCCACAAACGTGCATTGGACATTGTCCCGATGCGGGTACTGGAACAGCACGACATCGACGCGTTCGAGGCCTGAGCCGGATCACGATGCCTTTTCGACCACTTCTGGTTCCAGTTGCGCTGTACCGCCGCTGATGGTGTCGCTCATCAATTCGTCGATAAACAGGCTGAGCAATTGGGGTCGGCCAGACACCCCGGCCTTGCGGTAAATCGCATTGGTTTGGGCTTTGACCGTGCCTTCGGAAGTGTTGCGCAAGGCTGCGATGTCGGCGGTGCTCAGCCCCTTGATCGAAAACAGCGCCACGTCTGTTTCCGCCGGGGTCAGTTGCCATTCGGCGAACCGTTCGTGCAAGACTTCCATAAACGCGCCCGAGGCCAGACGCAGGCTTTCTTCTGCCGCACGTTGTTTGCGGATCGACCGCAACAAGAGGGTGGCGCTCACAACCACGCCCAAGATCAGACCGATCACAGCGCCGATCTGGGCCAATTCGTAATAGACCCATGCAATCGGGGACGACTTGATGCCAAGGATGCTTCCCAGAATATCCCACAACAGGAAAAGGCCACTGCCAAGCTGCAGCGCCAAGAGCGGAAACAGGACAACCCAGACTTTCACAGATACATCGAAGCTCCGGTCACTGGCGGATCAATCGTCATCGTCGTCGTCATCCCCACCACCGCCGCCGCTGTCGTTGTCATCATCATCGTCGTCATCACGGCCACTGTTGCTGCTGCCGCGTCCGCTGTTGTCGTCGCGATCATCATCTCGGTCGTCGTCCCGATCATCATCCCGGTCGTCGTCCCGATCATCGTCCCGATCATCGTCCCGGTCATCGTCGCGGTCGTCATCGGAAGAGCCACTGTTACTGCCGGATGACTCTGTGCCGCTGCGCCCGTCATCATCCGAACGGTCCACATAGTCCCGCAGGATCGCCCCGGTCGAGGGGTTGAGAATGATCTCGCGGCGTCCGCGCGGCCCTGTCGCGACGATCCGCGTCCTGCCAAGAAGCGTTCGCGCGATGCTGATCCTTCTATAGCCCTGACGCTTGAGTTGATTGACGACCTGATCCTCGGCGGTCTGCGCGAGAACGGTTCCCGGCAACGCAACACCGGCTAGAAGTCCTGCCAATAGCTGTCTTCGTTTCATTCCCAACCTCCAAGAGGCTCCCGTCGGTGGGACGAAAGCCTCTGACCTTCAGCTATCAGACGTTTCAATCGTCGTCATTGTCGTCATCACCTTCGTCCCGATCATCACGGTCATCGTCGCGATCATCATCACGGTCGTTATCGTCGTCGTCATCATCGTCGTTGTCGTCGCGGGAGTCATCGTCCCGACCACGATCATCGTCGCGGTCGTCGTCGCGGTCATCGTTCCGGTCGTCGTCGCGGTCATCGTTCCGATCATCGTCGCGGTCGTCATCGTCACGGCCACTGCTGCTATCGTCGTCATCATCCTCAGACCGAACACCCCCGACAAAGTCGCGGTTGCGATTGTCGATCTCGACACCAGGGCGGGTGTCTTCACCAGCGCGGACGGTTTCGACCTCTTGCTTGATCACATCGCCTGTGGCGCGGTCGAAGACGGTTTCAACCTTTTCGGTGCCTCGGATTGCCTCGACCTTGGTTTGGGTGACGCCGTTCTTGACTTCGATGCGGGTAAAGCCTTGCGCCTGAAGATCGCTTACGAGCTGGTCCGTGGAGGTGCTGCCGGTGCTGACAAGAGCTGCTGAAGAACTGGTTGTTGTACGACTGTCGTCCGACACACGACCGGCATCCACAAAGTTGCGGTCGCGGTTGCGGATCTCGACGCCGGGACGGGTATCCTCTCCAGCCCGCACCCGTTCGACTTCCTGCTTGAGGATGTTGCCTGTGGCGCGGTCATAGACCACTTCCAGCTTTTGTGTGCCGCGGATCGCTTCGACTTTGATCTGACCGATGCCATTGTCGATTTCGATGCGCTGAAATCCTTGGTTGGTGAGGTCGTTGATAATCTGGTCTGTTGCGGATTGCGCGAATGTCATGGTCCCTGCGAAGGTTGCGATGACGGCGGAAATCAATGTCTTTTTCACGGGTTAAGTCCTTTCATGTCCCTTTGCCTGCGGTGAAGCAGATGGGTCGAACCTGACCGCCGCCGTCGCTGAAAGATATTGGCACCAGGTTTAGACACCGATCCATAAACCGACGCCCCATGCGCCTAAACCAAGGTTTATGGGGACCCTTGGGCGTTTTGCGGCAAATAAAAACCCCCCGCGCCTTGGGCACGAGGGGTCTGGAAGTCCGTATGGACCTCAGATTTATGCGACGGGCGGTCAGCCCATGTCGAATCCCAGGTGTTTTGCGACGGTAAAGATGTCTTTGTCGCCGCGTCCGCACATGTTCATGCAGATGATGTGGTCCTTCGGAAGCTCGGGCGCGATCTTCATAACATGCGCCAGCGCGTGGCTGGGCTCCAACGCCGGAATGATGCCTTCAAGCTCACAGCACAGCTGGAACGCGGCAAGTGCCTCTTTGTCGGTGATCGACACATATTGCGCGCGGCCAATGTCGTGCAGCCATGCGTGTTCCGGACCGATGCCCGGATAGTCGAGACCGGCAGAAATGCTGAAGCCTTCGAGGATCTGGCCATCTTCGTCTTGCAACAGATAGGTGCGGTTGCCGTGCAGCACGCCGGGGCGTCCACCGGTGAGAGAGGCGCAATGCTCCATCTTCTCGTTCACGCCTTTACCGCCCGCTTCGACGCCGATGATGTTGACCTCTTTGTCGTCAAGGAACGGGTAGAACAGGCCCATCGCGTTCGAGCCACCGCCGATGGCGGCAATGATGGTGTCTGGTAGACGGCCTTCGGCCTCGTGCATCTGTTCCTTGGCTTCCTTGCCGATGATCGCCTGAAAATCGCGGACCATCGCCGGGTACGGGTGCGGACCTGCCACGGTGCCGATGCAGTAGAACGTGTCCCGCACATTGGTCACCCAGTCGCGCAGCGCATCGTTCATTGCGTCCTTGAGCGTGCCACGACCGGACGTCACCGGGATCACTTCGGCGCCCAGAAGCTTCATACGGAACACGTTAGGCGCCTGCCGTTCGACGTCATGCGCGCCCATGTAGACGACGCATTTCAGACCGAACTTGGCGCAGACCGTGGCGGTGGCGACGCCGTGCTGGCCCGCGCCGGTTTCCGCGATGATCCGGGTTTTGCCCATGCGGCGGGCGAGGATGATTTGGCCCAGCACATTGTTGATCTTGTGCGCGCCGGTGTGGTTTAGCTCGTCGCGCTTCATGTAGACTTTCGCGCCGCCCAAATGCTCGGTCAGGCGTTCGGCGTGATAGAGCGGCGACGGACGGCCGACATAGTGCTTCCAGAGGAAGTCCATTTCAGACCAGAAACTGTCGTCGGTCTTGGCGCGCTCGTACTGCTCTTCCAGCTCGAGGATCAGTGGCATCAGCGTCTCAGACACGAACCGACCACCGAAGATACCGAACCGGCCCTTTTCGTCGGGACCGGTCATGAAACTGTTGAATAGATCGTTCATCGCGCGCCTCTTTTGTCGAATGGGACACAGGTAGCGGGGTGCAACGGGATGAGCAAGGGCAAGCGCCTTCGAAGGCGCTTGGGACCGCGTTTCGAAACGCGGTTTTCAAGCCAATTCGAATTGGCTTGGGTCAAGCGATTTCGAAATCGCTTTTACCGGACCCGCCGGATTGGAAGATCGTTGCAGAACACGACATAGTGCCGACCGTTGCGGACCGCCTGAAACCCGCGTCTGTGCACTTCGGCGATGAAGGCGTCATATCCGACAAGACGTTCGACATCGCGGATCTGGCGTTTCACCACACCCCCTTTCTGCGCCTCTGCCGAGGACAGCATCTGGGTCAGCCAGATTTCGGGTGTGAGGTGATCGGGAAGATGCGTCATGAGCCTGTTTTTGCCCGATCAAGGTAAACATAGGATTAATCCGCCACCGACCGTTCCAACGCCGAATAACGCACCGCCAGTGTCGCGCCCCGCGCCACGAAAGAAATCAGCAGCGCGATCCACAGCCCATGATTGGCAAAATATGGCACAAGCGCAAACGCCGCCACCCCGTAGACCAGCGTCGACAGCGCCATCATGTTGCGCATGTCGGTGGTCCGGGTGGCCCCGATGAACACGCCGTCCAGCATAAAGGACGCAAGTGCCAGCACCGGCGCGCAAATCATCCACGGCAGATACGCCGCTGCGGCCTCTTGCACCTCGGCATTCTTGGCCATCAGTGCCACGATGTCGTTGCCGAATACCCCAAACCCCAAGGTCAGCAGCACAGCCGCGCCCAGCCCCCAGAGGCTTGCCACCGTCAGCGCGCGGCGCAAAACCGGCACCGCCCGCGCGCCGACCGCCTGCCCCACCAGTGCTTCGGCGGAAAAGGCAAAGCCGTCCAGCGCGTAGGAGGTGATGCTTAGAAACTGCAACAACACCTGGTTGGCGGCGAGCGTCACATCGCCAAAGTCCGCCGCGACGAACAGGAAGGACAGAAATATCATCTGCAAGAGCAGCGACCGGATCAGGATGTCCGAATTGACCTGCGCCATGCGCACCAGCTTGACGCGGTCGAACACCCGCGCCCAATTCCGCCAATCGGGCACTTTGAAAGCCGCGCGACAGAGGTACAGCCCCATCGCCAGCCCGCTCCATTCGGCAAGGAAGGTGGCAAAGGCCACGCCATTCACCCCCCAACCGAGGCCCAGCACGAACCACAGGTTAAGGGCCACGTTGACGCCGTTCATCCAGACCTGCAGTACCAGCACCGCGCGGGTGCGTTCCTGCGCGATCAGCCATCCGGTGATGCCAAAAACGGCGATTGCGGCGGGGGCGGACCAGATGCGGATCTGCATATATCCGCTGGCCAACGCCTCGACCTCAGGGCTGGCCGGTGACAAGCGGAACGCAGCCCACAGGATCGGCATTTGTAGCATGATAATCAGCGCGCCACCGGCAAACCCGATCATCAACACCCGCGTCAGGAGTGCTGCCACCTCGGCACGGTTGCCCTGCCCCAGCGCTTGTGCTGCCAATCCCGTGGTGCCCATGCGCAGAAAGCCGAAGACCCAGTAGATCGCGGACAGAACGACAGCACCGATGCCCACCGCACCGATCGGGGCGGCCTCGCCCATCTGGCCCACCACACCAGTATCCACCGCACCCAGAAGGGGGATGGTCACATTCGACAGGACAATCGGCAGCGCGATCTTGAGAACGCGCCGGTTTGTGATGTCACGCGGCGCAAGGGCCGTGTCAGTCATTCGAGAGATCAGGTCTCGGCATCAGGAAATGCGCCGTCGCCTGTGCGAAGGGACGGTCCTTGTTGTCCTGCCACGCCGTGGCCTGCACCGACGCATAGCGCCGCCCGGCACGCGTGATCGTGGCACGGGCATAGGCGTCGCGCGGCAGACCCGAGCGCAGGTAGTCCACGGTGAAGTCGATGGTCTTAGGCAGGCGCGGCAGGTTGCCTGCGGCCAATGCTTCGACATCCAAGGCGCCGCTTTCGAAGTCTTCCCAGATATAGGCCCAGCTGAGCGAGATCACGGCGGTTACTTCGAGAAAGGCCGCTGTGACGCCGCCATGAATGGCGGGCAGGATCGGGTTACCGATCAGCTTTTCATCAAAGGACAGCACACCGGTCAATTCGTCTCCGCGCCGATCAAAGCTGATGCCCATGAAATTGATATAGGGCACACCCCCAACCAACGCATTCAACGCAGCGTCGCGACGTTGTTTGACGACCTGAACCGGCTCTGGTGCTTTGCGTGCCATGTCAGCGGCCCTCCACGGTAAAGGCACCGGTGGCGGTGGCCACGGGGCGATCGGTGTCGTCATCACACGCGGTGGCGCGGACAAACGCGACCGAACGCGTGATGTGATACACTTCGGCCCGTGCTGTGATCGATTGACCCGGTGTGGCCGCGCGCATGTAGTCGATGCGCAGGTCGATGGTGGCGGTGCCCGCAGGCGCGTCAGGGTGGCTCATGACAGCTGCACCACCGCAGGTGTCCATCAGAGCCGACACCGCGCCACCGTGAATGACGCCCGACTTGGGATCGCCGATGAAGCGTTTATCATAGGGCATGGTGATTTCGGCCATACCGTCACCCAGCGCAGTGATTTCCATTCCCAGCGCCTTGGAGTGAGGAATGGTCTCGATGAATTGCCTTGCGATCCTGGCTTTGTCGGCGGTCATACTCTGTCCTTGGTTGTTCTGGTCGGTTTACGCCCCTTCGTTCCGGGAAACCAGCCGTGTGATGACGCGGTTGCCCTACCGGCTGCACGCTTTTATGGTCACGCAGGAAGAGGGAGTTGGAATGACTGACCAGCGTCTGAGTTTCAAGGAGATGTGCGCCAAGTTCGATGTGACGCCACGCACGCTCAGGTACTACGAATATATCGAACTGTTGCAGCCCGACCGCGAGGGACGGTCGCGTTGGTATGGCCCGAAAGAGGTGGCGCGCATGACCCTGATCCTGCGCGGTCGCAAGTTCGGGTTTCAATTGGAAGACATCCGGCAATGGCTGCTGATCTATGAAAAGGACGGCACCGAAGCGCAGAATCGCGCGTGGATCGACCTTGCCGACCGACAATTGAGCGAATTGGCCGAGCAGCGCAAACAGCTGGATGATGCAATCGACGAGTTGCAAAAGCTGCGCGACGACACAGCAGCGAAACTCGACGCCTGATCCCGGCCCCACACCCGTACACATCGCTGACCGAGTCGCAGGCTGTGCCTTGTCGACTTGAGGTCAGGTATTCCTGACCTGCCGCTCCTGGTGGACTCAAAGCGGTTTGAAAGAATATTTCCACAGAATGCGGGTGACGTTGCCTGATCTTACGTCAACGTAAAAGTGACGTGGCGTCTGAGTTACGTCAACGTAAATTCCCATTGTAAGAAGGCGTCAACCTTCGCATTTCGATGCCATGACCGGCACCGAAAAGGATGATGAAATGACCGACGACCGTATCATGACCATAAGGGAGATGTGTGACGCCTACGACGTCACGCCGCGTACCCTGCGGTTCTATGAAGCCAAGGAACTACTGTTTCCGATCCGCGAAGGCCAGAAACGGCTGTTCACCAAGCGCGACCGCGCGCGCCTCAAGCTGATCCTGCGCGGCAAGCGCTTTGGCTTCAGCCTCGAAGAAATCCGTCAGCTTCTGGACCTCTATGACATGGGCGACCAGCAGCAGACACAATTGGCCCGCACGTACGAGATCGCACAACAGCGCCTGTCCGACATGGAAGCGCAACGTGACGAGCTTAATCAGGCCATCGACGAACTCAAGGAGCAGATGCGTTGGGGCGAAAAGATGCTTGCCTCGATGGATCAAAGCAAACGCGCGGCCGAATAAGCCGCACCGCTTTAGGGAGACCGCAATGCCAAGCTATACCGCACCTCTGAAAGACATGCAGTTCATTCTGCACGACGTTCTGAACGCCTCGGAACAGGATATCCCCGGATATGAGGAGCTCGACCGTGACTTCACCGGCGCGGTGATCGAGGAAGCAGGCAAGCTGGCCTCCGAAGTGCTGATGCCGCTGAACGCGGTTGGCGACACCGAAGGCTGCGTGCTGGAAAACGGCGTTGTGCGCACCCCGACCGGCTTCAAGGAAGCGTTCGACCAGATGCGCGATGGTGGCTGGACAGCACTTGACTGCGACCCGGAATATGCCGGTCAGGGCCTGCCCTACATCATGCAGACCGCTGCACAGGAACCGTTTGTGTCGGCCAATATGGCCTTCCAGATGTATCAGGGCCTGACCCATGGTGCCTATTCGGCAATCTACATTCACGGGTCAGACGCGCAAAAGCAGACCTATCTGCCCAAGATGACCACCTGCGAATGGACGGGCACCATGAACCTGACCGAGCCGCATTGCGGCACCGATCTGGGCATGATGCGCACCAAGGCCGTGCCGCAGGATGATGGCAGCTACAAGGTGACCGGCCAGAAGATCTTCATCTCGGCCGGTGATCACGACATGGCCGAGAACATAATCCACCTTGTTCTGGCGAAAATCCCCGGCGGGCCTGATGGCATCAAAGGCGTGTCTCTGTTCATCGTGCCGAAATTCATCGTCAACGAAGACGGCAGCCTTGGTGACCGCAACGGCGTGTCCGTTGGCAAGCTTGAAGAAAAGATGGGCATCCACGGCAACGCCACGTGCGTCATGAACTATGACGACGCGACCGGCTATCTGGTGGGCGAGATGCACAAGGGCATGCGCGCAATGTTCACCATGATGAACGAAGCCCGCGTGGGTGTTGGCCTTCAGGGCTACGCACAGGCGGAAGTCGCCTATCAAAACGCGGTGGCCTATGCGAATGACCGGCTCCAGGGCCGCGATGTGACCGGAGCCAAGGCACCCGAGAAATCGGCAGACCCGATCATCGTGCATCCCGACATCCGCCGTAACCTGATGGATCAGAAAAGCTTTGTCGAAGGGGCCCGCGCGTTCACCTATTGGGGATCTTACCTGATCGACCGGGCGCACAAGAACGACGATAAAACCGCCGATGGCCTGATTTCCCTGCTAACGCCAATCATCAAGGGCTTTCAGACCGACAAGGGCTTCGAGATGGCAGTGAATGCCCAGCAGGTCTATGGCGGCCACGGTTATATCGAAGAATGGGGCATGTCCCAATTCGCCCGCGACGCCCGGATCGCTATGATCTACGAAGGGGCCAACGGCATTCAGGCGCTTGATCTGGTGGGCCGCAAGCTCGCGCAGGATGGCGGCAAGCATGTCATGGCATTCTTCGACATGATCAAGACCTTCGCGTCGGAAACCAAAGGTCAGGACGAAGCATTCGACCGTGATTTCCTTGATCCGCTCAAGGCCGCGTCGAAGGATTTGCAGGCGGCAGCGATGTATTTCATGCAGAACGGCATGAAGAACCCGAACAACGCTTTGGCCGGGTCCTATGACTTCATGCACATGTTCGGCCACGTCTGTCTTGGTTACATGTGGGCGCGGATGGGTCTTGCAGCCTCGAAGGCTTTGAAGGACGGTGCGTCCGACGTGGCGTTCTACGAGACAAAACTGGCCACGGGGCGCTACTACATGGCACGCCAACTGCCCGCCACCAAGATGCACCTTGCGCGCATCGAGACCGGAGCCGAGCCGGTGATGGCGCTGGAGGCAGCCAACTTTTAAGGTCCGGGAGGACAGATGCCAAAACGCTTTCGCCTGACCCGCCGCTTTCCAGCCGCCATGACCGAGGACGGCTACCGCCGCCTCAAGCGGTTTGCCGAAGAGGCGGGGCTGGACGAAGGCGAAGCGCTGTCCTTTCTGTTCGAAAATTTCGACAGCGTCACGGATTCTGAGGCGCTGGGACATCGGCTCAGGCTCTTCAATGCAGAGCTTGAGGCACGCAAACGATAACGCGGGATGGGGGGAGCCATGCGATCAAACTGGATGACCGACGAGCACGAGATGCTGGCCGAGATGACAGCCAAGTTCATCGAAACCGAATGGCAGCCGCTTTATGGCAAGTGGCGCAAACAGGGCCAGATGGACCGCGAGACGTGGCAACAGGCGGGTGAGTTGGGCCTGCTCTGCCCCTCTGTTCCAGAAGAATATGGCGGCGTTGGTGGCGATTTCGGCCACGAGGCGGTGATCCTCATGGAAGCCGGTCGCGCCAATCTGGCAAGCTGGGGCCACGGCATCCATTCCGGCATCGTGGCACATTATGTTCTGGCCTATGGCACCAAAGAGCAGAAGAAACGCTGGTTACCCAAGATGGTGACGGGCGAGTTGGTCGGCGCTTTGGCCATGACGGAACCGTCAGGGGGATCGGATGTGCAGGGCATCAAAACCCGCGCGGTCAAGGACGGCAACGCGTACCGGCTGTCGGGGCAAAAGACGTTTATCACCAACGGCCAGCATGCCAACCTGATCATCGTGGCGGCCAAGACCGATCCGTCGCTTGGATCAAAAGGAACGTCTTTGGTCGTTGTGGAAACCGACGGCGCCGAAGGCTTCCAACGCGGGCGCAATCTGGAAAAGATCGGCTGCCATGCGGCGGACACGTCCGAGCTTTTCTTCGACAATGTCGAAATCGCGCCGGAAAACCTGCTGGGCGGCGAAGAAGGCCAAGGCTTTTACCAGATGATGAAGCAGCTGCCACAGGAACGCCTGATCATCGGCTGCGGGGCTGTTGGCGCGATGGAGGGCGCGGTTGCGCGCACCATCGCCTATTGCAAGGAACGCGAAGCCTTTGGCGGGCCGCTCACCCAGTTCCAGAACACCCGGTTCAAACTTGCGGAGTGCCAGACCAAAACCACCGTCGCGCGCGCGTTTCTGGACAATTGCATGGAAGAACACTTGCGCGGGGAGCTGACCTTCGAGAAGGCCGCGATGGCGAAATACTGGCTATCGGACACACAAGGCGAAGTGCTCGACGAATGCGTGCAACTGCATGGTGGCTATGGCTACATGCAGGAATATGCGGTGGCTGAAATGTGGGCCGATGCCCGCGTGCAGCGCATCTACGGCGGCACCAACGAGATCATGAAAGAACTGATTGCGAGGGCGCTTTGATGCGGTCAGCCTTCACGCAAACGGAGAGTTTGGGATGCCTCCGGCGGGAGTTTATTTGGCAAGATGAAGGAGCGCGGCAAGCTCCACCCCGCGGGTCGGCCTCTTTACCACGCGGTGTCAGGCACAGTCGGCGGGGCTTCACCTTGCACATGGCTCAACTCTCCAGTCTGCCATGCCAGAGCATTATGCGGCGGTTAACCTTAACGGCCGGTAAAGAAGAGAACCCCCCTGCTTCATCTTGCCAAATAAACTCCCGCCGGAGGCTCCCGGCCTTTCCGCCCACCCCTGACGTTTGAGGATCAGACCAGATGAGCATTCGACTTTATTGCTTCGGCGAAAGCGGGCATTCCTACAAGGCGGCTTTGGCGCTTGAACTGGCTGGGCTGGATTGGGCACCGGTAAAGGTTGATTTTTTCAGCGGCGAGACGCGCAGCCCAGACTACCGTGCAAACGTAAACGAGATGGGTGAAGCGCCGGTGCTGGTGGATGGCGACGTGAAACTCACGCAGTCGGGTGTGATACAAACTTATCTGTCGGACACCTACGGCAAATTCGGTGGCACCGACCCGATGGAAAAGTTGGAAATCCTGCGCTGGATCATCTGGGACAACCAGAAATTCAGCGGCACGTCGGGGCCACTGCGGTTCCTGATGAATTTCCTGCCCGAAGACAAACGCCCGGCCGAGGTCATCGCGTTCATGCAGGGGCGGATGAAAGCAGCTTACGGCGTCCTCGACACACATCTGGAGGGGCGCGACTGGATTGTCGGCGACGCTGTCACCAATGCAGACCTGACCTGCTGCGGCTATCTTTTTTACCCCGAACCGTTCGGTTTCGACCGCGTGGAATGGCCTAATATCGACCGCTGGCTGTCCAACATCCAAGGACTGCCCGGTTGGAAACACCCATACGATTTGATGCCCGGATCCCCTGCGGATCGGGCCTGAGACGGAGAGCAGAATGACTGAAGCCTATATCTATGACGCCGTGCGCACGCCGCGTGGCAAGGGCCGCAAGGACGGCAGCCTGCACGAAGTGACCTCTGTGCGCCTGAGCGCGCAAGTGTTGGACGCCGTGAAGGATCGCAACGGGCTTGAGGGCCATGCGGTCGAAGACGTGATCTGGGGCAATGTCACTCAGGTGGGCGAACAGGGCGGCTGTCTTGCGCGGACGGCCGTGCTGGCCTCGGGCCTTGATCAGTCGATTCCGGGTCTGGCGATCAACCGGTTCTGTGCCTCGGGCATGGAAGCGGTGAACTTGGCCGCCAATCAGGTGCGCGGTGGTGCGGGAGACGCCTATATCGCGGGTGGTGTCGAAATGATGGGCCGTGTTGCCATGGGCAGCGATGGGGCGGCGATTGCCGTTGATCCGTCGGTTGCGATGGAAACCTATTTCGTACCACAGGGCATTTCGGCGGACATCATCGCCACGGAATATGGGTTCAGCCGCGATGACGCGGATCAACTGGCCGTCGAGAGTCAGAAGCGCGCGAAAGCGGCCTGGGATGACAAGAGGTTCGCCAAATCGATCATCACCGTGCGCGATCAGAACGGTCTGAGCATTCTGGATCACGACGAATACATGCGTCCCGGCACTGAAATGCAGAGCCTTGGAGCGCTCAATCCTGCGTTTCAGCAGATGGGCGAAATGATGCCCGGCTTTGATGCCATCGCGCTGATGAAGTACCCGCATCTGGAGCGGATCAATCACATCCACCATGCTGGCAATTCATCCGGCATCGTCGACGGGGCCGCTGGTGTGTTGATCGGCAACAAGGAATTCGGCGAGAAATGGGGGCTGAAACCTCGCGCGCGAATTAAGGCCACCGCCAAAATCGGCACTGATCCGACCATCATGCTGACCGGGCCTGTTCCTGTGACCGAGAAAATCCTCGCGGACAGCGGCATGAGCATCAGCGACATCGACCTCTTTGAGGTGAACGAGGCGTTTGCCTCGGTCGTGCTGCGCTTCATGCAGGCCTTCGATGTGGATGCAGACAAAGTGAACGTCAATGGCGGCTCCATCGCAATGGGTCACCCATTGGGGGCCACCGGCGCGATCATCATCGGCACGCTGCTGGACGAGTTGGAGCGCACCGGCAAGGGCACGGGGCTGGCCACGCTCTGCATCGCCTCGGGCATGGGGGCCGCGACCATCATCGAGCGGGTCTGACAATGTCCACCAGCGTCCATGTGACCGCCTACGAGATTGGCTACACGCTTTTGGAGAAAACAAAGCGTGCTTATTTCGAGGACGATTTTGCGCTTTTCGCGAGTGCATTCATGCTGCCGCATGAACATGTGACGCTTCAGGGCTGGGCAGTTCTGGAAACAGAGGGCGACTTGTTGGTGCTGTTCGAGCGAATGAAGGCTCAGTTCCGCCAATTGGAAGTGGACGATATCGTCAGGCCGCTTGTGTCGGCAGAATTCGTGACACTATTCAAGATAGAGGCAACAGCTGAATCGCATATCTTCTCTCGAGGCCAGAGAGTGGCCGAGCCGTATGCGGTACAGTCTACACTCCTGCGGTGTGGCCCGGAGTGGCGCATCGCCACGGCCAACTACTGTGTGCCGTTGACGACCAAGGGGCTGCCCACGACTTTGATGCCGGACGCATTTCCTTCCGAAAGCCTGAAACGCTCAAAGGGAGGGCAGGATGATGACTGGACTTACTGAGATTGCTCCGCCATGCAGCACGTTGCACAGTCTGTCCTGTCTCAAAAAGCAGGAGGCTTTTTGATGACAACACCAGAAGCCGTCCGCATTTACCAGGACAACCTCGATGTGGTGTCACGGGCGCTGATGGATTGCGATTTGCCACTGATGATGCGCCACATCGCCGTACCCAACATGATGTCGACCAAAGACACCGAGATCGTGATGTCCTCGCCCGAGGAGCTCGACATGGTCATGTCGGACTTTCGCAACCAACTTTTGGCGCGCGGCGTCGAGACCTACGAGCGCACATGTATCGAAGCCGCTTTTGTCGCCGGGCGGGATGATATGATTGCCGGTCGTCACAAGACTGCAACGACGGGGGAAGATGGCGTCGCGGTTGCGGATTATCTCAATCACATGGTGCTGATGCGGATCGACGGCCAATGGAAGGGCATTTGGCTGCAAGCGATCATGGACAATACCGAATTACAGATCCTCAGCCCCGATATCGCAGCGGCGCAGGCAGAAGCCCGCCGGATGCTGAACACACTTCGCCGCTGATGCGGCGCTTGGACAAACCCAATGAAGGGAAAACATCAATGACCGATTTCACAATGAGCAAGGACGCCGAGGGCATAGCCACGATCACTTGGGATGTGCCTGAAAAGTCGATGAATGTGCTGAGCTTTGAAGGCTTGCAGACGCTCAACGATCTTGTGGACGACGCGCTGGCAGATGAGGGCGTGAAAGGCATCATCATAACCTCGGGCAAAGCCGATTTCGCCGCTGGTATGGACCTGAACGTGTTGGCCACGCTCAAGGAAGCGGGCGCAGAGGCGGTGTTCGACGGGATCATGAAAATGCATGGTGTGCTGCGCAAGATCGAACGCGCGGGCATGGATGCCAAGACCAACAAGGGCGGCAAGCCGGTGGCGGCGGTGCTGCCGGGCACGGCTTTGGGCATTGGGCTGGAAATTCCGCTGGCCTGCCACCGCGTGTTTGCCGCCGAAAACCCCAAGGCCAAGATCGGTCTGCCGGAAATCATGGTCGGCATCTTCCCCGGTGCGGGCGGAACGACCCGTGTGGCGCGCAAGATGGGCGCGATGGCGGCCTCGCCGTTCCTGTTGGAAGGCAAGCTGTCTGACCCGGTCAAAGCCAAGGCGGCCGGTCTGATTGACGAAGTATCCGCCAATCCGATGGCCGATGCGCGCGCTTGGGTGCTCAGCGCGGGTGATGCGGACATCCTGAAGCCGTGGGATGCCAAGGGCTACAAGATGCCCGGCGGCGCACCGTACCACCCTGCGGGATTTATGACGTTTGTGGGCGCTTCTGCGATGGTCAACGGCAAGACCAAGGGCGTCTACCCCGCGGCCAAGGCATTGCTTTCAGCCGTCTACGAAGGGGCAATGGTGGATTTCGACACAGCCCTCAAAATCGAGGCGCGGTGGTTCACGTCCGTGATCATGAACCCGTCGTCGTCGGCGATGATCCGGTCGCTCTTCATCAACAAAAGCGCGTTGGAAAAGGGTGCTGTGCGCCCGGCAAATGTGGACGATCAGCGGGTCAAGAAAGTTGGCGTTTTGGGTGCGGGCATGATGGGCGCGGGTATTGCGCTGGTGTCGGCGCAGGCGGGTATCGAGGTTGTCTTGCTCGACCGTGATCAGGCGGCGGCGGACAAGGGCAAAGCCTATGTCGCGGATTACACCGCCAAAGGTGTGAGCCGCAAGAAGATCACCCAGGACAAGGCGGATGCGATGCTGGCGCGGATCACCGCCACCACCGATTACAGCGAACTGGCGGGCTGTGATCTGATCATCGAAGCGGTGTTCGAAGACCCCAAGATCAAGGCGGAGGTGACCGCAAAAGTCGAAGCCGTGATTGGTGAGGATTGCATCTTTGCCACCAACACCTCGACCCTGCCGATCAGCGAATTGGCCAAGGCCTCCAAGCGGCCTGAACAATATATCGGCATCCACTTCTTCAGCCCGGTGGAGAAGATGATGTTGGTCGAGATCATCAAGGGCAAGGAAACCGGTGATCGCGCCGTGGCCAAGGCGTTGGACTTTGTCCGCCAGATCCGCAAGACCCCGATCGTGGTCAACGATGCGCGTTTCTTCTACGCCAACCGCTGCATCATTCCGTATATCAACGAAGGCATCCGCATGATCAAAGAGGGCGTGTCCCCTGCTCTGATCGAAAACGCGGCCAAGATGGTCGGCATGCCGTTGGGCCCATTGCAGCTGGTCGACGAGACTTCGATTGATCTGGGGGCCAAGATCGCCCGCGCCACCCGTGCGGCGATGGGTGACGCCTATCCGGACGGCGAAGTAGACGAAGTGATCTTCTGGATGGAAGCGCAAGGGCGTCTGGGCCGCAAGTCGAAGGCGGGCTTTTACGACTATGACGACAAGGGCAAACGCCAAGGACTGTCCGAGGCGGTCAAGGCGCAGTACCCCGAGGCCGACGACCAGCCCGATCTGATCGACGTGCAACATCGTCTTTTGTTCGTGCAATCGCTCGAAGCGGTGCGGGCGCTGGAAGATGGGGTTCTCATGGACATCCGCGAAGGTAACGTGGGCGCGATCCTAGGCTGGGGCTTTGCGCCGTGGTCCGGTGGCCCGCTGTCGTGGTTCGATATGCTGGGTGCGGAATATGCGGCCGAGCGCTGTGACCAGCTTGTCGAGGCTTATGGTGACCGGTTCGCCTGCCCTGACCTGCTGCGCGAGATGGCGGCAAAGAGCCAGAGCTTCTACGGACGATTTGCACCGGAAAAGTCGGCAGCGTAAGCCCACCGACGCGGAAGAATTTGAAACCGCCTGCGGGAAACCGTGGGCGGTTTTCGTTTTGGCTCAGTCTGCTTTGAGTGCGGCGAACCGCTCCATCCGGTCGATCTGAGGGGCCATGGTGCACCATTCATCTTCGACCGCGACCCAATGCGCGTCGCGGGTTTCCGCGTGGACAATGATGCGGCCCGGTTCTGATGTGATCTCGGGCACCATGATCATATTGAGGAAAAGGGCGAAGGCTTCGGCTGTCAGACACATGGGAAAACTCCTTTTTCAAGTGTCCTCCCATTTGCGATACCCACCTCTGACGGGCGGTGATGTCAGACTAACGCGACACCCTTACTTTCCGGTGAAGCGCGATGCTGCAATGCAGCATTCAGAGGCCACATGCTCACACAGTGGGCAAAACCTGCCGTCACGCACAACAATCAGGCGTCGAACTGATAGCCGAACCGGGCAATATCATCCGCGCACATGGCCGCTACGGCATCGGCAGTCTGATCCGTGTAGGCAGCACGGTAGTCTCTTGGCCGCTCCGACGCGTTGGCGTGAGGCATAGTCAGCGGGACGCCGATATGATCCTCGACCGGGGCAAGGTCTTGCCTCAGATGCTCCAACCGAACATAGGTCGAACACCGTTCAACCCCGGATGCATCGCTGACATAGCGTGCCGCCGGAAAGGCGCGCAGGCTGGCGTCTGTGTCAGGGTGCAGGATGAAGCCGTCGAACGTCTCTGACTTGGCGAGTGCGACAGCGGGGTGATCGAAACTCTGCCCCCGCAGCCAATGGTAATAGCTGACCATCCGGTCCCATGGATTGCGCACGAGGGTGAAGATGAACATCGCATCCAGTTCCGACGGCGAAACCGCCCCATCAAGATCAGCCAGCGTGCTGTGTTTCCACAACCGTCCCTTGGCCGCCAGCGTCTTGAGCCGCCCCTTGCGCTTGATCGCCTTGGGTGTGTCGCCGATCAGAATGTCGTCTCGATGCGCGCGCGCCTCAAACGCCAACGCGAGCGACGTGCCTCCTGTTTTGGGGATGTGCACAAAGATGAATTTGCGGGCGGGCGAGATAATCATGCGCCAGAGGTGCCAGTTTGGACAGGTCCACGCAAGTTTGTGCTTTTCCAGACTTCGATCCCTGCGCTATGTCACCCTGTACAGAATGTCGCAGGGAGGGGACGATATGGGTTGGATGCGGGATGAAGCCGGTCTGGAAAAGCGTACAGCGAATTACGTGCCGCTGACGCCCTTGTCACACTTGCAACGCGCGGCAGAGGTGTTTCCCGACACCATAGCCGTTGTGCACGGCCCGCACCGAAAAACCTACCGCGACTACCACGAGCGCGTGACGCGGTTGGCGTCGGCTTTGGTCGCGATGGGGGTCAAACCCGGCGATGTGGTGGCGACGATCCTGCCGAACATCCCGGCACAGGCCGAGGCGCATTTTGGCGTGCCCGCCTGTGGTGCTGTTCTCAATACCATCAACACGCGACTGGATGTGGACACCATTGCCTACATCCTCGACCACGGCGAAGCGAAGGTGGTTCTGTGCGATCCGCAATTCATGCCCGTGCTGGCTGACGCGATTGAGCAGATGGAGGGCCCAGCCCCCAAGGTGATCGAAGTGGCCGATCCGCATGAAGGCGTGAATGCGTCGAGCGACTATCCCGAATACGAGGACGTATTGGCCGGGGGAGACCCCGATTTCCAATGGCTGATGCCCGAGGACGAATGGGAGAGCCTCGCGCTCAACTACACCTCGGGCACCACTGGGCGTCCCAAGGGCGTCGTCTATCACCACCGTGGCGCATATCTGATGACGATGGGAACGGCGGTCAGTTGGGAAATGGCGCTGCGGCCCAAATACCTGACCATCGTTCCGCTGTTCCATTGCAACGGCTGGAACCACACATGGATGATGCCGATGCTTGGCGGCACAGTTGTTTGTTGTCGCGACATCAGCGCCAAGGCGATCTACAATGCAATTGCCGATGAAGGTGTGACCCATTTCGGCGGTGCGCCCATCGTTCTGAACATGATCGTCAATTCGGACCCTGCGGATCGTCGCGAATTTGACCATTTGGTAAAAGTCTACACCGCAGGCGCACCCCCTGCCCCGGCGACGCTTGCCAAAATCGGCGATCTGGGATTCCACGTGATGCAGGTCTACGGGCTGACCGAAACCTATGGGCACGTCACCGAATGTGTCTGGAACGGCGACGCGTGGGACGGGTTGGCGCAGGACGCGCAATCCGCGATCAAAGCACGGCAGGGTGTGGCCTTTCCGATGATGGAAAAGATCGACGTGCTGGACGACACAGGCACCCCGGTGCCGCGCGATGGCAAAACACAGGGCGAGATCGTCATTCGCGGCAATTCGGTGATGAAGGGATATCTCAAGAACCCGAAAGCGACGGAGGAGTCCTTCAAAGGCGGATATTTCCATTCCGGCGACATCGCGGTGATGCACCCCGACAATTACTGCCAGATCGCGGACCGCGCCAAGGACATCATCATCTCGGGCGGCGAGAACATCTCATCCGTTGAGGTCGAAGGCTGCCTGATGGCCCATGATGCGGTGCTGTTGTGTGCTGTGGTGGCCAAGCCCGACGACAAATGGGGCGAAGTGCCCTGCGCCTTTGTCGAGCTCAAGGGCAACCACAGTGCCACCGAGGAAGAGCTGATCGCCTTTGCGCGGACGAAACTGGCGGGGTTCAAGACACCGAAGAAGGTGGTGTTCGAGGAACTGCCAAAAACGTCGACCGGGAAGATCCAGAAGTTCCAGCTGCGCGAGCGTGCCAAGGCGCTTTAGGCGGGCTTATCCCAATTCATGCTGCCTCTGTTGAACATCTCGCCTGCGCGTCCCATCTCGGATGTATGACGGAAGGTTGGTGAAACAGGAGAGACCATGTTCAGCCGCGTTTTGATTTCGGGGGTTATCGCGTTTGCAAGCTTGCCCGCCTTTGCCGAGGGTGCCACCGCAGTGGCCGATATCGTCAGAGGCAGTTCGGTGACTGTCACGGGCGTTGTCGAGCGGATCGACGATGAGGACGAATTCACCCTTGCCGATGCAACAGGGTCCATCGAAGTGTACCTGGGGCCAAACACTGTGCCCGTTACGGTTGGAGAGACCGTGTCCGTTACCGGGTTTGTCGATGATGACCAAGGCCCGATCGATCTTTGCGCCAGCAGCATCATCCGCGCGGATGGACAGGTGATCCAGATCGCCAACTGTGACGGCTAGGAAACTGCACTGCGCAAAGCGGGCACAGCTGCGCCTCAGGTGCTGTGCAAAAGTATCCACCCCTGTGCCGCATTGCGCGACAGGCTGTGCGGGTGTACCCTAGCGTTTAATCAATGAGGCAGAGCAGCCCGCATGACCGCGCTGAAGGAATTTCAACGGCTGGAGGCCGAAGGTGTCTGGCGTGCAACGCCCGCCGACCAGCGCAAGGACGTGATCGTGTCTTTGGGCGATGCCTCACTGACGATCCTTGATCTGCGGGAAAACGTGCTGGCGCATTGGTCTGTCGCAGCCGTGGCGCGGTCGAACAAAGGGCAGATGCCAGCGATCTACCACCCTGACGGCGATCCGGGAGAAACCCTCGAATTCGGAGAAGACAGTGCACAAATGATCGAGGCGATCGAGCGCATTCGCTCGGCCATCGACAGGACGCGCCCAAAACCTGGCAAGCTGCGCTTTTGGATCACTGGACTGATTGCGGCTTCGGTGATTGGCGGGATCGTCTTTTGGCTGCCCGACGCGCTGCTGCGGCACACGGTGCAGGTGGTGCCAGCGGTGAAGCGGGTCGAAATCGGGGATGCGCTGCTGGCGCGGATCACGCGGATTTCCGGTCAAGCCTGTATGACCCGCGATGCCCGCGAACCGCTGCGACGGCTGGCCTCACGCGTGCTGGGTCCGGCGCAGCGCGGTGCCTTGGTGGTGCTGCCGGGTGGTGTGGCCGAGACTGCACATCTACCGGGGGGCCGCATTCTATTGAACCGGTCGCTGATCGAGGATCCGGAAGAGCCGGATGTGACGGCGGGCTATGTGCTGACCGAACGGTTGCGCGCGCTGACGCAGGACCCGCTTGAGGAAATGCTGATCGAGACAGGGCTCTGGTCGAGCCTGCGTCTGCTGACCACCGGCGAGATGGTTGATATGGACCTTGATCGCTACAGCGAATATCTATTGGCACGGACGCCTACCAAGCTGTCCAATGACGTGATCATCGCAGGTTTCGAAATGGCGGAACTGCGCACCACGCCCTACGCTTATTCTGTCGACATCACCGGGGAATCGACCCTGCCTCTGATCGAAGCCGATCCCATGACAGGCAAAGACCCCCGCCCGGTGTTAAGCGATGCGGACTGGTTGCGCTTGCAAGGGATCTGCGGCGAGTGATCAGTGCCCGAGACCTTTGCCCCGCCCTACAATGATCGGTTCTTTGATCTTCTGATCCTTCGTAAGCAGCTCGCGTGGCACCGTGTTGCTCAAGATTTGCTGGGTGGCGCGGTGGCCCTGACGAGTCATGTGGGCGCGGTGCGGGTTCAGGCGGTCATCTTCCCAAGCAGGTTTGTAGCCCTTGGGAACAGCAGGAAGCGTGTTGCCCTGCGCGTCATAGACATGTTTGGGCACGATCCGCTCTTCGTAGACGCGGGGTTGCGGATGGCTGTATTTCTGCGCCCGAACCGTGCGGTTGGGGACCATCGGCACGATACGCTGCGGTGTGATAATGACCGGCGCAGCTTCGGCCACGACAATCGGTGCCGCAGGGCGCACAAGGCTGGGGGCCTGACCACAGACCGGCTGACGGTCGCGACCAACGCGGGGCACCCAGTTGACGGCACCATCGACCCCTGCGCGCACATAGACGCAACCCCGGCTGTCGACATATTGCCGACTGTCATAGCTGTCGGGAGGCACTTCGGCGGGCGGCATGACCTGCAAGCCTTGAGCTGACACAGATACGGTTGACACCAGCAGCGCGGCCAAGGCAGCCGCGGCTTTGATACGATACACAGTCATTTGTCTGTCCCCACAGATGTGTGGGAAGACTGCCTGTCAGGTGTTTGGGTGTAAAGGGCTATTTCGCGGCCTTATGTATCAAACGCACCAACAATATAGCTGATCTTTTGCCCCGTGTGAATCATCATGCGGGGTATGATTAAGCAGTTGAAAATGCACAGGCACAGCGATGAGACAATCAATATCTCGCTGTACTACCTGCGCGCCCAGATCATCCGCGAAGGTGCAGACGGGCTAGAGCACGTCGAAGCCCTCATGAGGCTGCGTGGGCTTGATCTGAGTTATGGCTGAATCTGGTGTCTGGGCGGTTTGAATGACGGCGGTGCATCTGGTTGGTTTGTTGTTGCGACACAAGCCACCATCCAAAGGAGCACCACCATCATGGACGACGCTACCATCATCGATTTTGCGGGTCGAGACGCCATCACGGACCCGCTGACAGACCTTCTGCGAAAAGGAGCCCGGGAATTGCTTCAGGCCGCTGTTGAAGCTGAGAGAGACGCCTTTCTCGCCGCGTTTGCTGAACGCCGGACAGCAGAAGGCCGTGCTGCGGTTGTTCGCAGCGGATATCATCCAGAGCGCGCGGTGCAGACCGGGATCGGACCGGTCACGGTGAAAGTGCCGAAGGTACGGGCGAAGGACGGCAAGCCCGTGACATTCCGCTCGGCGCTTGTGCCGCCCTACGTCCGAAAGGCCAAAACTATCGAAGCCGCGCTGCCCTGGCTCTATCTCAAGGGTATCTCGACAGGCGAAATGGGCGCGGCTCTGAAGATGCTCTTGGGCCCGGAGGCAACCGGTTTCTCTGCCAAGACAATTTCACGTTTGAAAGGCCAGTGGGCGGCGGAATACAATGATTGGCGCAAGGCCGATCTGAGCCGTGACGAGTGGGTCTATATCTGGGCGGACGGCATCTACAGCGGGCTCCGTGACACTGATGATCGGCTCTGCGTGCTCGTTGTGATCGGGGTCAACGCCCGTGGCGAGAAGCACTTTCTGGCCATTGAAGATGGCGTCCGGGAAAGCACGCAAAGCTGGCGCGAGGTGCTTCTCGGCCTCAAAGCCCGTGGGCTCGCTGCTCCGAAGCTGGCCACCGGTGACGGGGCCATGGGGTTCTGGGCGGCATTGGAAGAGGTTCTTCCAACCACGCGCCAACAGCGCTGCTGGATGCATAAAACGGGCAATGTGCTCAATTACCTCCCCAAGCGCACCCAGCCCAAGGCTAAGAAGATGCTTCACGACATCTGGCAGGCCGAGACCCGCGAGGATGCCCATGCTGCGTTCGATCTGTTCATCGAAACCTTCGAGGCGAAATATCCGAAGGCGACCGAATGCCTGATCAAGGATCGGGATGAACTGCTGACATTCTACGACTTCCCAGCCCAGCATTGGCAGAGCATCCGGACGTCAAACCCGATCGAAAGCGCGTTCGCCACGATCCGGCACCGGACCAAGCGCACCAAAGGCTGTCTCAGCCGGGACGGCATGCTTCACATGATGTTCAAACTCGGACAATGCGCTGAGCAAAGCTGGCGCAAGCTGCGCGGCTTCGTTCATCTCGCCGACGTCATCCAGGGCGTCGATTTCGTCAACGGCATCAAGCCAATAAACCAGCAGCTAACCGCCGCATGATGATCGCTTGGGCACCAGATTTGACAATAACTCGCTTGATCTGGACGCTCTACCAGTGCCTGAGAAACGCAACAGACGGTTTCGCAAGGGTCAGCTGCGGCAGGCGATACTTGATGAACTACGCAAAGGTCCGCGAACATCCCGCCAGATCGCTGAAGCGATAGGGCATGACCGGAACAACTTTGCCCATACGCTGCAAGCGCTGAAGGCGCGTGGTGTGGTGCGGCTAGATGGGCGAGACTGGACGATTACCGGTAACATCGATGCGGCCTAGATGCCGCCGCGTTTTGCCATAAGCCACGCATAGTCCTTTTGATACTCTAAGGTTAAAGCCCCAATTTTTGGAGACTGATAGCCTGACCACGGCATGAAATTATCTTTTTTCCACTCCATGACAACTCTGTTATCTGCATCAAGGTCGAAGCGGGTAGCCATAGGGAGACCTATCGCATCTAAGTCAGCCGAGTTGATAATGATAATATCTAGTCCAGAGCGCTGGTGCGTTTTTAGAGACTTGGTGCCGAAAGTTACTTCACACGCATAGCCCCCGGATTCAGTGTCTTGATAGACCGCCGTTACTAAGCAAGGCCTGTGCGCCGGAGTCCCAGCCTTAGGCCTAGACTCCGGGTAATATCCAGTAACGATGTCAAACAAATTTGGTGGACCCAACGTCCACTTAGGCTGGGACAACTTGACCCAGAGAGTCGATCAACTTCCACTTTTCGTTGGAAACATCGACGCCGCGCTCTGCGCGAATCAAAGCAACTGTGTCGCTTGCGACATCATCATTATAGTCATAGGCTTCTGGTGGTAGGTTCTTCCCAGTCCCGTTTGCAGCAGCATTTTTAGCTTTCTGCGCCATAGTATTCTCCATCAGGTTCTATCTACGATATGAGGCTTTCCCTCAATTAATCAATGATTCTGACGACATCGTGTCACCAGCGTAGGTTTTTTGTCTTGATGGACAGTAAACGGTTCGGTTCGTAGTCCTGTTCCATGCGCAACGGGTATAATTGAAAAGCCGCCAAGGCAAACACTTTTTGTGGAACGGCGCGTCATGCCGCACGCTGCCAGTAACCCTTCCAGTTCCGGCTGACCCGTGCGCCCATCGCATTGCTGACCAGCGTATGTGCCAGAGTGCCGTTGTCGGTGCGGCGGTTGTCTTCCAACCATGCAGCGTGGTTCGCGTACTGGTGAAGGTACTGCGGGCTGACGTGGTGGTGCTGACCCACGACCATGCGGCGGAGACGCGAGAAATAGCTTTCGACCATATTGGTGTGCTTGCCGTGGTCGCTGTAGATTTCGCTGTGGTTCACGCGCTCGACATCCCAGCCCGCGTGCAGCAAGTCCCAATGGCTTGCTTCGTCTGCGGAAAGGGTAGCCATGCGGTCAACATTCTCGTTCACCAGCGCAACGCCTTCACCCTCGGAGAGGGTAACAAACGGCAGGACGCGGCCTTGACGCTCACGTAGGGCGACAACGACGCGGCGCTTGTCCGAACGGTTCTCTTTCAAGCGGCGGTCCTTACGGTCTGCCTTGGCGTTCTCAGGGCGAACGTGACCACCAAAATACGCGCCATCAACTTCGACGTGACCGCCAAGCACAACGCCTGTCTGGACCTCTTGCGCCATCGCCTCACGCAGCTTGTGGGCGAGCACGAAGGCTGTCTTGTATTGGCAGTCCAGATCACGGGAAAGCTGGATCATGCTTACGCCCTTGGAAGCGTTGACCATGATGCAGATCGCGGCCAGCAGGTCCACAAAGTCCATCTTGCGGCTGGCAAAGATGGTGCCGGATGTAACGCTAAACTGGTGCGCACATGCCTTGCACTTGAACTTGCGGCGCGTGGTGATCTTGTACGTTTCGTCATGGCTGCAACGCGGGCAAACCGCTTCGCCATTTGTCTCAGGCCAGCGCATTTCGCAGAACGTCTGGTAAGCCGCTTCCTCGCCAGCCTTGTAGATCGCACGAAGGCTGAGGGTGCGGGACGCTGCGGAAAGGAGGAAGTGCTGTGCCATTGTGTGCTCTGTGATTACGTATATCACATATATAGTACATACAAGCACCGTTTACAATGGCAAATATCACATATATGATGCCTTTATCATATATGGAGGGCATTATGCCGGACCAAACCGACTGGGAAGCCAAAGCAGCGAACATCTTGAAGGCTGAGTTGAAGCGCAAGGGCATCACCTACGCACAACTTGCGGAGATGATCGGAGACAAAGAACCGAACGTTAGGAACAAGCTTTCACGCGGCAAGTTTAGTGCCGCGTTTATGTTGCACTGCTTCAATGCGATTGATGTTGCCAGGGTTGATGTGTCTTGATGCTCCGCGATCTAACCCATTGAAAGAGCAATGGCAGTCATGTCTGCTCTTGATGGGATTTTCGCGAGATGCGCAGACAAGTTTGAAACAAAAACATCGCATCCACCACTGCGCTCAATTACAATCAATTTGTATTCAGTCATTGAGTGCGGTGTGTGTTCCCAAGTAGACGGCGCTTCGTCAAGCATCTGAAAATCATCGGAAAAACTTACCACATAGCCATGTTCACGGCACAGAACATATAAATAATAAATTCCCTCATCCAGCGCTTTAGGAAATTGAATGGTTGTTGCAGAATTGGGTTGAAGAAGCGCGTGATGATAGCCTTCGAACTTTAACCGGACATCTTTTTCGGCTCTCAGGTCTACAAGAACATGGTCACTTTTTATGATCACCTCTTTGGAATAAATGTTCTTGTAGAGTAAAGCCAAAGCAACCCACGACGCGAGTGAAGCGACAGCTAAGAACCACCAAGGCATGTCGATTATCCAAACGACAATCGGCCAAACCAATTCAAGCGTTTGGGGCAGGTCATCTTGCACTGTACCAATGCCAGCCACGCTAAGAATCCATTTTGCGAATGCAAATACAGGCCAGATGACTGACAAGATAATCGCGACTAGCTGGTATAGAATCTTCAACATCTACACGACTTACACTAGGCAAAAGCCCACGTTGAGTCATTTCACGCACCCCGCCGTAGCTTGGTGCGTTTGATACATAAGGCCGCTATTTCGTCCCGAACATCCGATCCCCTGCATCGCCCAGACCAGGCACGATATATCCCAGCTCGTTGAGGTGCGAATCCAGCGAGGCGGTGACGATGGGCACGTCCGGGTGCGCCTCTTTCATGCGGGCAACGCCTTCGGGCGCGGCGAGCAGGCAGAGGAAGATGATGTTCTTGGCACCCGCGTCCTTGACGAGGTCGATGGCCGCGGCCGAGCTGTTGCCGGTGGCAAGCATGGGATCGACGACAATCGTCACGCGTTCATCAAGTTGCGTGGGGACTTTGAAGTAATACTGCACCGGCTTGAGCGTTTCTTCGTCGCGGTAGAGGCCGACAAAGCCGACCCGCGCCGCCGGGATCAGCTCAAGGATACCGTCCAGTAACCCGTTGCCGGCGCGCAGGATCGAGATCAGGGCAAGCTTCTTGCCGTCGATCACCGGCGCGTCCATCTCGCAGAGCGGGGTTTCGATTTTCTTGGTGGTCAGCGGCAGGTTGCGCGTCACCTCATACGCCAGCAAGTGGCTGATTTCGCGCAGCAATTGACGGAACGATTTCGTGGAAGTGTCTTTCTCGCGCATCAGGCTCAATTTGTGCTGAACAAGTGGGTGGTCAACGATGGTCAGATGTTGGGTCATGTGCGCTCCAGTCGTTTCAGGACACGGGTGCGGGTGTCCTCGTCGCAGAAGGCCGCGCGGGCGGCGGTGTCGTTCAGCTCGGCAAACACATCCTCGTCCCAGCGGAAGGTGCGGGCAAGGTTGATATATTCGTCGCGCATCGTTGTGTGAAAGAAGGGCGGGTCGTCGGTGGACACCGTGACCTTCACACCGCGTTGGCGCAGCTTTTCAATGGGATGATCGGCGAGGCTTGGGTAAACTTCGAGGTTCACGTTGGAACCTGGGCAAACTTCGAGGGTAATCTCGTTCTCCACAAGTTTGTCCACAAGTGCCAGATCGTTGATCGCGTGGACGCCGTGGCCAATGCGTTCGACCTTGAGATCGTCCACCGCATCGCGCACCGATTGCGCGCCGCCCCATTCCCCCGCATGGGCCGTCAGACGCAATCCGGCTTCACGTGCCATGTCAAAGCTGTAGGCGAAGTCCCTGGGTTTGCCCTTCATTTCGTCGCCCGCGATGCCGAAACCGACGATCCAGTCGCCTGCGGTTTCTGCCGCACACAGCGCCGAGGCCTTGGCCTTTTCCGGGCCAAAGTGGCGGATGCAGGTGACGATGCCGCGCAGGATGATGCCGTGGTCGCGTTCCGCCTCATTCGCGGCGTCCTTGATAGCGTGCAGGTATTCGCGCCACGCGCCCACATCGCTGCCGCCGCAGAAATCCGGTGACAGGAAGGTTTCGGAATAGATCACGTCATTTGCAGCACTTTCTTCAAGCACGGCTTTGGTCAGTCGGGCGTAATCCTCGGGCGTTTTGAGCACGCTTGTGGCGGCTTCATACACGCTCAGGAAATGTACGAAATCGCGGAAGGCATAGCTGCCATCCGGTTTGAACACGCCGTTAAGATTGACGGATTTTTCCTTGGCCAACCCTTTGATGAACGCAGGCGGGGCCGCGCCCTCGTGATGCAGGTGCAGTTCGACCTTGGGCAGGCGCATGATGCGATCAAGCTGTTCTTCGTCCATCGGACGGCTCAGTCGGTCGCGACGTTCTTCTTCATCCATCACAGGAAACTCCGCCCCGATCCTCTTGCCGCGACACCAAGATGTTTGGCGATGCTTGCGGCGACATCAACGAACCCGACATGCCCGATTTCACCCGTGCCAGCCCCAGCCATCAGAACCGGGACGCGTTCGCGAGTGTGGTCCGTGCCAGTCCACGTGGGGTCGTTGCCATGATCCGCCGTGATGAGCAACAGGTCATCGGGTTTGAGCCGGGGTAACAGCTTGGCGAGTTCGGCATCGAACCATTCCAGCGCGCGGGCATAGCCGGACACATCGCGGCGGTGACCGTATTTGCTGTCGAATTCCACGAAATTCGCAAAGATCAGTGCGCCGTCGGGGGCGGTGTCGATCTGTTGCGCGAGGTGTTCCATCAACTGAGCATCCGACCCTTTGTGTACCGTGTCGATGCCCGACATCGAGAAGATGTCGCCGATTTTGCCAATGCCGATGACCGCTTGCCCAGCGTCCTGCACCCAGTTTGTGAGCACGGGTTCGGGCGGTGCGATGGCATAGTCGCGGCGGTTGGTGGTGCGTTCAAAGCTGCCGTCCTGCCCGACGAAAGGCCGCGCAATCACGCGACCGATGCGGCGTTCGTGGCACATGGGCGCGAGGTCTGCGCAGAGCTTCAACAGTCGGTCGAGACCGAACGCCTCTTCATGCGCGGCGATTTGCAGGACACTGTCGGCAGAGGTGTAGCAGATGGGTTGGCCCGTCCGTAGATGCTCTGCTCCGAAAGTTTCGATCACCCGCACCCCGTTGCTGTGGCAATTGCCAAGGATACCGTCGGTGCCCGCCAGTTCGCAGATGCGTTGGGTGATGTCGTCAGGGAAAGAGGGCACGGTGTCGGGCAGATAGGTCCAGTCCCACGGCACGGGCAGGCCTGCCAGTTCCCAATGGCCCGAGGGTGTATCCTTGCCGTGTGAAACCTCGGTTGCGGCGGCCCAGCGCCCGGTGGGGGTGGCTGTGAGGTTCGGAGGAGCCTCTCCGCTGGCCAGTTGGGCCGCGCGGCCAAGGCCTAATGCATTAAGCCTGGGCAGGTGCAAGGGACCACTTCGGCCCTCTTCGGCCTGTCCTGCCGCACAGGCTTCGGCGATGTGGAGCAGCGTGTTTGCCCCAGTGTCCGGCACGGTGCCATTAAAGAAGCGGTCCGCATCTGGCGCACCGCCGATGCCAACGGAATCCATCACGACGAGGAACGCGCGGCTCATGTGATATGCTCCAGCACCAATGGGGGTGAAGTGGCTGGACCATCGGTCAAGGTGATCGCGGCGCGCAAGGCCTGCTCTGCCTTATCCGCCTGGCTTTCCCGTGCGGCGTGAACGCGGGCGAGCGGTTGGCCTTTGGTGACGCGGTCCCCGACCGAAACCACATCGCTGAGCCCAACAGCCGGATTAACCACATCCGATTCCACCTGACGCCCACCGCCCAGCGCCACAACGGTCAAACCCAAGGCTTCGCCATCGATGGCGGTGACGGTGCCGGATGTAGCGGCTGTGACTTCGCGGATCACCGGTGCTTCGGGCAGGAAACGGGCCCAGTCTTCGACGAAATGCACGGGTCCACCCATTGCGTAGACCATTGCTCCGAATTTTTCAGCGGCTTTGCCGTTGGCGATGGAAGCTTTGACTTTGGCATGAGCGTCATCGACTCCGGCCTGTTCCAGCAGCGCCCCGCCCAAGGCGACCGTCAGTTCCGACAGCCGACCCGACGCGGTCCCAGTCAGAACCCGCATCACGTCAATGACTTCTAGCGCGTTGCCAAGGCTGGGGGCCAAAGGTTGAGACATATCAGTGATCAGCGCAGACGTCGGGCATCCTGTTGCGTTGGCCGTATCGACCAAGGCACGAGCCAAAGCGCGGGCATCATCCTGCGATTTCATGAATGCGCCTGAGCCGCATTTGACGTCGAGCACGAGGCCCTCAAGCCCTGCCGCCAATTTCTTGGACAGGATCGAGGCGGTGATAAGATCAAGGCTTTCCACGGTCGCGGTCACGTCGCGGATCGCGTAGAGCCGCTTGTCGGCTGGCGCGATATCTGCGCTGGCGCTGACAATGGCGCAGCCGACCTTGCACACAACCTGACGGAATTGGTCCTCGGTCAGTGTCGTGCGGAAACCGGGGATCGATTCCAACTTGTCGAGCGTGCCGCCGGTGTGCCCCAGCCCCCGGCCCGAGATCATCGGGACATAAACGCCGCAAGCTGCAAGCGCGGGGGCAAGGATCAGGCTCACGCAATCCCCCACCCCGCCGGTCGAGTGTTTGTCGAGCACGGGTGCGTCGAGATCCCAGCGCAGCACCTTGCCACTGTCGCGCATCGCGGCGGTCAGGGCGGCACGGCCAGTGTCTGTCAGACCGTTCAGGCAGACACCCATCGCAAACGCAGCCGCCTGCGCATCGCTGACCGACCCATCGGCAAGCCCTTGCGCAAACCAAGCAAGCGCATCCGCGTCAGGTGTACCCCCTTTGCGCAGGGTGGCGATGATCGCGCGCGCATCCATCAGGTCCGGTCCATATGTCCGGCGTCGAACGCACCAGGCAGCAAGTCACCCACGGTGGTCTTGAATTCGGCCCCTTCGGTGGTGGCCAACGTCACCGGAACATCGCGCGCGGCGAATTCCGACAGCTTCTGGCGACAGCCGCCACACGGGGGCACCGGATCTGGACTGTCCGCAATCACATAGGCCTCGACGATCTTGTGCGCCCCGGAGGCAATCATCGCGGCAATTGCACCAGCTTCGGCACAGGTGCCTTCGGGATAGGCCACGTTCTCGACATTGCAGCCGACATAGACGCGGCCATCGTCGGCCAGCAAGGCTGCACCAACCTTGAAATTCGAATAGGGCGCGTATGCGTTCGCCCAAACAGCCAGCGCTGCCTTTTTCAGTTCCATCGGTCCCCTGCCCTTCGATGTCAGGCTCACATGATTGCGAGGCCACGCGCCTGATTGCAAGGGCTCGCGGGAACCGGGAACGCAGCGTTCGCGTTTTGTGGAAAATGAAGGAGGTTCCCATGCCAATCCAGAACAGTATCGCCCTTGATCCAACCCTCGAGTTGGGCCCCGATCCTGAAGAGGAGATGACCGAACAGCAGGCCATAAAACTTCGCGAACTTGCCAGCGAAGCGGATGAGCCTTTCGACGGAAGCCTGACCCGCAGGCAGGCAGAGCGGCGGATCGCACATCTTCAGGAATACCTTGAATAAGCTTCTTGCCGCAGGGGTAACTGACCGCCCTTTCCCTCCGCTCACAAAAGGTTTACCCCTAAACCAAATTTGAGCGGGGTCACGTCATGTCGGACAACACCAACGAAACGCTGCGTCAGGCAGCACTTTTTTACCACGAATACCCCAAGCCTGGTAAGCTTGAAATCCGCGCGACCAAGCCGCTTGCGAATGGGCGCGATCTGGCGCGGGCCTACAGCCCAGGCGTTGCCGAGGCCTGCCTTGAAATCAAGGCCGATCCCACGAATGCTGCGCGTTACACGGCCAAGGGCAATCTTGTGGCAGTGGTGTCGAACGGCACCGCCGTTTTGGGTCTTGGTAATATCGGCGCATTGGCCTCCAAGCCGGTGATGGAGGGCAAGGCGGTTCTGTTCAAGAAATTCGCCAATATCGATTGCTTCGACATTGAGGTGAACGAGAGCGATCCCGAAAAGCTCGCTGACATCGTCTGTGCGCTTGAGCCAACCTTCGGCGCGATCAACCTTGAAGACATCAAGGCGCCCGACTGTTTCATCGTGGAAAAGCTTTGCCGCGAGCGGATGAACATTCCCGTCTTTCATGACGACCAGCACGGCACTGCGATCGTGGTGGGCGCGGCTGCGACCAACGCGCTGCACGTTGCGGGAAAAGCGTTTGAGGACATCAAGATCGTATCCACCGGCGGCGGTGCGGCTGGGATCGCCTGCCTGAACATGCTCGTCAAACTGGGTGTGAAGCGTGAGAATATCTGGCTGTGTGACATTCACGGGCTGGTCTACGAAGGCCGCGCCGAAGATATGAACCCACAGAAAGCGGCGTTTGCGCAAAAAAGCGACCTGCGGACATTGGATGACGTGATCGATGGGGCCGATTTGTTCTTGGGCCTCAGCGGCCCGAAGGTTTTGAAGCCCGAGATGGTGGCTAAGATGGCGGATCGCCCGATCATCTTTGCATTGGCCAACCCGAAGCCGGAAATCCTGCCCGACGAGGTGCGCGAGGTTGCACCGGGCGCGATCATGGCAACAGGGCGCAGCGACTTTCCTAATCAGGTCAATAACGTCTTGTGCTTTCCCTTCATTTTCCGGGGTGCGCTGGATGTCGGCGCGACCGAGATCAACGACGCCATGCAAATCGCCTGTGTCGAAGGGATCGCCAAGCTGGCGCGCGCCACCACCAGCGCCGAGGCGGCTGCGGCCTATCGCGGTGAACAGCTGACCTTTGGGGCGGATTATCTGATCCCGAAACCGTTTGACCCGCGCCTGTCTGGCGTGGTGTCGACCGCCGTGGCACAGGCTGCGATGGAAACCGGCGTGGCCTTGCGTCCGCTCGACGACCTCAAGGCATACAAGGCCAAGCTTGACGCGAGCGTCTACAAATCGGCGTTGCTCATGCGTCCGGTGTTCGATGCTGCGGCCACCGGCGCACGCCGGATCGTGTTCGCCGAGGGCGAAGATGAACGGGTGCTGCGGGCGGCGCAGGCGATTCTGGAGGAAACCACCGAAACCCCGATCTTGATCGGTCGTCCCGATGTGATCGCGTCGCGCTGCGAACGGTTGGGTTTGGAGATCCGGCCAGAACGGGACTTCACACTGGTGAACCCAGAAAACGATCCGCGCTACCGTGATTATTGGGAAACCTATCACAAGATCATGGCGCGGCGCGGTGTGACACCCGATCTGGCGCGGGCAATCATGCGCACCAACACCACCGCCATCGGCGCGGTCATGGTGCATCGCGAGGAGGCCGATAGTCTGATCTGCGGCACGTTCGGTGAATTCCGCTGGCACCTGAATTATGTGACGCAGGTTCTGGGATCAGACAAGCATTCGCCGCATGGCGCGCTGAGCATGATGATCCTCGAAGACGGGCCGCTGTTCATCGCAGACACACATGTGCGGTCGCTGCCGACCGCGGCGGAACTGGCGCAGACTGCCATTGGTGCCGCACGGCATGTGCGGCGGTTCGGTCTTGCGCCGAACATCGCCTTCTGTTCGCAATCGCAGTTCGGAAATCAGGATGAAGGGTCCGGTCAACGGCTTCGCGAGGCCATTGCGATGCTGGATTCCGAGCCGCGCGATTTTTGCTACGAAGGCGAGATGAACGTGGATGCAGCACTTGATCCCGAGTTGCGCGAGCGTTTGTTGCCGGGCAACCGGATGCAAGGGGTCGCCAACGTTCTGATCTTCGGCCATGCCGATGCGGCGTCTGCGGTGCGCAACATCCTGAAGATGCGCGCGGGTGGGCTTGAAGTGGGGCCGATCCTGATGGGCATGGGCAACCGGGCGCATGTGGTCACGCAAGGCATCACTGCGCGTGGTTTGCTGAACATGGCAGCGATCGCAGGCACACCGGTGGCGCAATACGGGTGACGATGCGTCCACGCATCGTGATTTCTGGTTGACCCGTAATGGCGGTGCGATGGGTCGACCCATCGCGGTTTTGGGTTGACCCAAAACCCTAGCTCAACCCGTTTAAAAATGCCTCGGCCTCGGCGAGGATCGTCTGTTTGCGGTCCTCATCCATCCGTTTCCAGTTGGCGTAGATCGTGCTCATCCGCTGGTTCTTGGCGAATTTTTCGGAGTGCCGGTCGAGGAAATGCCAGTAAAGCGTATTAAACGGGCAAGCGTCTTTGCCCGTCTTGTCATTCACCTTGTAACGGCAGGATTTGCAGTAATCCGACATGCGGTTGATATACGCGCCGGACGACACATAGGGCTTTGACGCGATGATGCCGCCATCGGCGAACTGGCTCATACCCACCACGTTGGGCGCTTCGACCCATTCGAACGCGTCGATATAGACGCGCAGATACCATTCATGCACCTCGTGCGGGTTGATGCCCGCGAGCAGCGCGAAATTGCCGGTCACCATCAGCCGCTGGATGTGATGAGCGTAGGCCTCATCCGCCGTCTGGGTGATTGCCTTGGACATGCAATTCATGTCCGTTTCCCCGGTCCAGTAGAAGTCCGGCAGCTTGCGCTGGTGATTGAGCGCGTTGCGGCGGGGATAGTCAGGGCCTTCGCGGAAATAGATGCCGCGCACATATTCGCGCCAACCGATGATCTGGCGGATAAACCCTTCGACCGCATTCAAAGGCGCATGGCCGTCTTTGTACGCGTCTTCCGCAGCTTGGCAGACCTTGATCGGGTCCAGCAGCCCGACATTCAGATATGGCGAAATCAGCGCGTGGTAGAGGAAGCGATTGTCGTTCATCATCGCGTCCTGAAAATCGCCAAAGCGCGGCAGGGCGTAGGTGATGAAATGCGTCAGCGCGCGGCGGGCCTGTGTCTGATCGGTGGCAAACCAGAAGGGGCGCAGCGTGCCGAAAGAGTTGCCGAAGCGCGACTCGACGAGATCGAGCACCTCTTCGACCGTTTCATCCGGAGTGAACTGCATAGGGCCAGAAAACGCGATGTCGTCAGGGGCCGGTTTGCGGTTCTCGGAATCGTAGTTCCACTTGCCACCTTCGGGGTCGTCGCCATCCATCAACAGCCCGGTCTTGCGGCGCATGTCGCGGTAGAAATACTCCATCCGCAGCGCCTTGCGGCCCTCGGCCCAAGTGTCGAATTCATCTTGCGTGCTGACGAAGCGGGTGTCCGGTTTCATCGTCAGCTTGAGCGGCATATCTTCGAGCGACTGGATCAAGCGCCATTCGCCGGGCTGGGTGGCGATGACCTCAGACGCGCCGGCGTCTTCGGCGCGGCGGAGCAACTCGCCGAGGATCGAACCTGCGTTTTCAGTGTCGTCGAGTTGCGTATAGCATACATCCCAGCCGTCCTCGCGCAGGCGGGCGGCGAACTTCCGCATAGCCGCGAAGATAAAGGCGATCTTCTTGGGATGATGCTGAACATAGGTCGCCTCTTCGGCAACCTCGGCCATCACCACAATATCCGTCGATTTGTCGGCAGCTTTCAGGGCAGACAGGCTTTCGGACAACTGGTCGCCCAGCACCAGAACAAGCCGGGTCACCACGGCACCTCTTTGCCTTGCCAGTCAAAGAATTTGCCGGTGTCATCCGGGTTGAGATCGTCGAGAACGGCAAGTAGGTTTGCGGCCGCGTCCGCCGCTGGAACAGACGGGTTGTGGCCGACATATTTTTCGGTGAACGGCGTCTCGACCGTGCCGGGGTGCAGCGCCACACAGATCAGGTCTTTGTGGGTCCGTGCGAGTTCGATCGCGCTGCTGTGGATCATCTGGTTCAGCGCTGCCTTGGATGTACGGTAGCTGTACCAACCGCCCAACCGGTTGTCCCCGATGGAGCCGACGCGCGCCGATAGGGCGGCAAAGACCGACCGCCCCGTTCGTGGGAGCAAACGCATTGCATGTTTCAGGACAAGCGAGGGGCCAACGGTGTTGAGCTTGAATTGGTCAATCATGGCGTCGGCGGTGACATGGCGCAGAGTCTTTTCCGGCTTGGCCTTGTTGATTTCCAGTGCCCCGGTCGCGACGAAGACAAGATCGAATGGGCCATTCAGCGCTCCGAGCGCAGACTCAACGCTTGCTTCGTCCGTCACGTCGAGGCCATCGCGGCTGCGCGACAAGCCTGTCACGACAACGCCGCGGGCGGTCAGTGTGTTTGAAAGCGCCGTACCGATGCCGCCGCTTGATCCGATGATAAGAGCTGTTTCCATGAACCGCCCAGCTAGGGTGACGGGTCAGACGGTCAACGGCGTCAGATCAAACCGCGCCAACGAAGGACAACAATGAAAAGCGTAATGGCCGCGAGAAAGTTGAACGCCATGCTGCCCAGCACCGATAGCGCGATCCCATTGCGCCGGTCGACAACGTCGATCGCCTTGAGATGCGTTGCTGCACGGTCATAGGCGCTTTTGGTCGCGTTTGGATCAAGGCGCATCGCCAGCTTAGGATTGCGCGCCATTTGTTCTGCCTCGGCGACCATGGCGATATCATTGCGTACGCCCGAGGGCAGTTGTCGCCCCGCTTTGGCAACCCGTCGCGACAGCGACCCGCGTTTGAGACCAAGCCGTTTGGCCATCAGGGTCCGCAGCGCATCTGCGTTGGATTTGATCATCTCTGAGTGTTCCATTGAATTAACATAAGCCTCCGCGCCCTCTTGCTCAATACAGATACGGCACAGTATGCAGCCCAAATGCTGAACACACTGTTTACAGAATCGACTGGTATCGCGCGTCCGGTTCTTATCGTTCACGGGCTTTACGGGTCGGGGCGCAACTGGGGCGTGGTCGCAAAACGTCTGTCAGATCGGGGGCCGGTGATCGCCGTGGACCAGCGCAATCACGGGGACAGTTTCTGGTCAGATAGCCATTCCTATCACGATATGGCTGCCGATCTGGCCGAGGTGATCGCGGCCCAAGGTCGCCCTGTGGATGTGGTCGGCCATTCGATGGGCGGCAAGGCGGCGATGGTGCTGGCGCTGACGCGGCCCGATCTGGTGGAACGGCTGATCGTGGCCGATATCGCTCCGGTTGCCTATGGTCATTCCCAGATGCAGTTCATCAAAGCGATGCGGGCGGTCGATCTGTCAAAGGTGGAAAAGCGGTCGGATGCCTCCGACCAGCTGGCCGCCCATGTGGACGATCCAACACTTCAGGCGTTCTTTACCCAGTCGCTGGATGTAAAGGACAAGCGATGGAAGCTTAACCTTGATGCGCTGGCTGCCGAGATGCCGAACATCCTTGGCTTTCCCGAGGTAGACGGCGCATTCGAAAAACCAACGCTGTTCCTATCCGGCGCATTGTCGGATTACGTGACGCGAGACGCCCGTCTGGTGATAAAACAGCTCTTCCCGCTGGCCCGGTTCGCCAAAATTCCCGGCGCAGGTCACTGGCTGCACGCCGAAAAACCGCGCGAGTTCGAAGCATCGGTGCGGGCGTTTCTGGACAGGGATCAGTAGCCGCGGCAGGATTGTTCGGACCGCGCGGCAAACGCCTTGTAACGTTCCCAAAACGCGTCATCCGCACGCGATTGCGACATCCAAGTGTCATGCGCGCGCTGGGGATCGGAAAAGAACTGCGTTGCTTTGCGCTGATCCGACCCAGACAGCGATTGGTTTGCCACGGTCTGAATGCAGCCGCATAGGCGGGAATTGCGCGCCTTGCGATCAGAGGACAAACACGCGCGGCTGATCGGCCCGGTTGAAAAGCGCGTTACCGCGCCCGTGTCATTCCGATCAAAACGATTGCTGCCGCCGCATCCTGCGACCAATGCCGTGACCACTAACGCTGCCAAGAATTTCATGACGCCTGATCTCTTTTCTCTGCGGTCGTGCCCAAGGTCTTGTGCCCCGTGTCGCGACCAACTGCCTGATGAAAGCATGCCCGAAATGTCACGTGTTTTCAAATCACCTTTTGTCAAGCGAGCCGCGGCCTTCACGCCACCTTGACCAGACCCCAAAACCGCATCATATCCGGCGCATGACAGAGCTTTCGCACATCCGCAATTTTTCTATCGTTGCCCATATCGACCACGGGAAATCCACCCTGGCCGACCGGTTGATCCAATCGACCAACACGGTCTCGGAACGGGAGATGAAGGAACAGCTTCTCGACTCGATGGATATCGAGCGGGAACGCGGCATTACGATCAAGGCCAACACGGTCCGGATCGAGTACAAGGCCGAGAATGGAGAGGTTTACATCCTCAACCTGATCGACACGCCCGGACACGTGGACTTTGCCTACGAAGTCAGCCGCTCGATGCGCGCCGTCGAAGGGTCGCTGCTGGTGGTGGACGCCACGCAGGGTGTGGAAGCGCAGACGCTGGCCAACGTCTATACCGCGATTGATGCGGATCACGAGATTGTCCCGGTTCTGAATAAAATCGACCTGCCCGCGTCCGAGCCTGAACGGGTGAAGGAACAGATCGAGGACGTGATCGGCATCGACGCGTCTGACGCGTTGGAGATCTCGGCCAAGACCGGCGTCGGCATTCCCGCAGTGCTTGAGGCTATCGTCAAGCGCCTGCCGCCGCCCCATGAAGGCGATGCGACCAAGCCGCTCAAAGCGATGCTGGTGGACAGCAAATACGACCCCTACCTGGGCGTCGTGGTCATCGTGCGCGTCATCGACGGGGTTCTGAAAAAGGGCCAGAGCATCAAGATGATGAAGACCGGCGGCACCTATGACATCGACCGGATCGGCGTTTACCGCCCCGCGATGCAAGAGGTCAAAGAGCTTGGACCGGGCGAGATCGGCTATATCACCGCACAGATCAAGCAGGTCAGCGACACCCGCGTCGGGGACACGATCACCACGGAAAAGAAGGGGTGCGAGACGCCCCTGCCCGGCTTCAAACCGTCGATCCCTGTGGTCTTCTGTGGCCTGTTCCCGGTAGATGCCAACGATTTCGAAGACATGCGCGACGCGATGGAGAAGCTGGCGCTGAACGACGCCTCCTTTACCTTCGAGATGGAAACCTCGGCCGCACTTGGCTTTGGCTTCCGCTGCGGGTTCCTCGGGCTGCTGCACCTTGAAGTGGTGCGCGATCGTCTGGAACGAGAATACGACATCGACCTGATCACCACAGCACCCTCGGTGATCTATCACGTCTACACCAAAGACGGCGAGATGCAGGAATTGCACAACCCCGCCGACATGCCTGACCCCTCGACCATCGACCACATCGAAGAACCGCGCATCAAGGCGTCGATTCTTGTGCCGGACGATTATCTGGGCGACGTGCTCAAGCTGTGTCAGGACCGTCGGGGCCTGCAGCTTGACCTGACCTATGTCGGCAGCCGCGCGATGGTGGTCTACGATCTGCCCCTCAACGAGGTAGTATTCGATTTCTACGACCGCCTGAAATCGGTGACCAAGGGCTATGCCAGCTTTGACTACCAGATGATCGGCTACCGCGAGGACAACCTCGTGAAGATGCAGGTTCTGGTGAATGACGAACCGGTCGATGCGCTGTCGACAATGGTTCACCGCGACCGCGCCGAGACCCGGGGCCGCGCCATGTGCGAAAAGCTCAAGGACCTGATCCCGCGCCACATGTTCAAGATCCCGATCCAGGCTGCCATCGGCGGCAAGGTGATCGCCCGCGAGACGCTTTCCGCCCTGCGCAAGGACGTGACCGCCAAGTGTTACGGCGGCGACGCGACCCGGAAGAAGAAGCTACTGGAAAAGCAGAAGGCCGGTAAGAAGAAAATGCGCCAGTTCGGGAAAGTGGACATCCCACAGGAAGCGTTCATCTCGGCGTTGAAGATGGATGGGTGAGTACGGCGTAGGGTGCGTGATGTCACGCACCTGCTTCTTAATGGCCGGAATTCTGTGCGTGCTAGCAAGCACCCTACCCCTGAAAAAACACATGCATAGTTTTGCACCCGTGCTACGCTCCTCCGACATAAGGGAGGAACCACTATGAAACATCTGATCACTGCCGCCGCGCTGTCGCTGGCGATGGCGAGCGGCGCCTTTGCCGAAGGCCAAAAGCATCACATTGCGATCCACGTCAACGAAAACGATCGGCAGGTCATGAATATTGCGCTTAACAATGCGCAGAACGTGGCGAATTACTATGCCTCGAAGGGCGATGAGGTGGTGATCGAGATGGTGGCCTATGGCCCCGGTCTCAACATGTTCATCCCCGGCAAGAGCCCGGTCGAAGATCGGATTTCCACCATGTCGCTCGAGATCGAAAATCTGAGCTTTTCCGCCTGTGGCAACACGCTGGCCGCGATGCAGAAGAAGGCCGGGCACGACATCATGCTGATGGCCGAAGCGACGGTCACCCCGTCGGGCGTGGTGCGCCTGATCGAATTGCAAGAGCAAGGCTACGCCTACGTGAAGCCCTAAACAGAAGCGCGGTGCGGGCATCATCTTGCCAGTCCCGGCAACGTGATCCCGCACCCTCTGCACAGCATCTACAAGACAGGGTAAACTGCCGGAAAAATCCCGAGCAGGATCCATAAACAATGCGCCCGATTCTTCTGGCTTCCCTTCTGGTGGCAGCGCCTTACGTGCAGGCCGATGTCTGCGATTTCCGCCCCAGTGTCCTTGTCAGCAAGGCAGGACAGGCCGCCAAGGCGACTGCGGGAAGCATAGCGTTGGCCACGTCGCAAACGGTGCGGGCTGTCGGAGTGTACACGCTCGAAAACCCGGTGTCGGGGTTGAGCATGATCAGCACCGGCCTCAACAGCGCCGCCGCGGCAGGCAGCAGCGTCGCCGCTGGGGCCAGTGGTGCGATGACCACAGCGACGGCGATTGTCACCGCGCCCGTCACCATCACTGTGACCGGACTGACGGCTGTGGCGCTCGGCAGTTACGAAGGGGCCTGCTATTTGCGCCAAGAGCGGATCACAGACTATGACGAGATCCGGTATATCTTGTCGAACCTGTCAGCCAATTCTGACCCAACGATGTTCCGGCTGATTCCCAAGGGAGCGGAATATGTCACACTCAAGGGCCGCAATGCACTGGCCGGTGAGGACAAGGTGCGGATCGCGGCTGCGGGTGTCGGGCCGTTCCTGTTCGACGTAAAGAACCTCTACATCGTCGATGGCGTGCTGATGCACCGGGACGCGGGACGCAACACGGTGATCGGGAATGTTGCACTTCAGTTGGTCGGAGACGCCGGCTGAGCCTTTTCCACAGCCAAACGCCTGCCTTGTCGCGGAAAACGGGAACGGTCCACTCGACTGCCCGCACCTTGCGAGATACCGCGACCCGCCCGCGTTCTTCTGCGTTACCGAGGCGTCGCCAACGCTTCAAGACAGGCAGAGGCGACCGGGTTGGGAAGCGCCTTGGCAATGCGTGGTGTCTCGGACGCTAGAAATGGCGCACGACCATCTTCGGGTCGGCCCTCAGAGCCGAAATAGGCGGACAGGTGATGACAGGTAGCGGGAGCAAGCCACGGCGCATCTGTCAGCACCAAAAGGATGGCATCTGGCTGTTGGCGGTAGAGCGGCAGCATATCCGCAGCATAAGATTGCATGAGCCCCGCATCTGTGCTGCGCAGCGCGACATCCCCCAGCAAAAGCCAAAGGCCCGCCGCGCCCGGAGTGCCGGACCGCGCCTGTTCAAGGCCGCGACCATAGAGATCGGCAAGCCCATGCATAGCTGCCAGCGGGCTATCATGCCGGGACGGAACACGACCCAGCATCAATTCGATCATCTCGACCGCGTCCGCGGGCTGAGGTGGCGGCAGGTCTTGTGCCCCGGCGGTGGACACTGCGAGACACAGGCCCACGACCGCCCCGGTACATCGCAAGACCATCAATCGAACGCGGGCATACCGCCCCACATGGAATGCGTGTGCTGGGTGCAATCCCAATCCAACGGGCGGCCACGTTCGACGGACTCATCCGAGATATTGACCGTGATGTTGCCACTTTCTTTCGGCGTGATTTCGGACCACATCTGATAGACCTTTGCCCCCGGCAACACGATGCACCCATCGGACCAAGAAGCGTTGGTGCCCTTGTGAATGAAAAATCCATTCGCCGTGGCGCCATTGCCGTTATACGGCACTTTGAGGCCCAGCCAAATCGCTTCGCGATTGCCGCCATCGGTGCCATCGGTCTTGTTCGCCATGCGCGTCGCATAGCCGGTATAGGATCCGGCATCGATGACCACCTCCTGATCCCACCAGCAGGTCTCCGAAATGTTGATCGATCCGCTTTTGAACGTGAGTATGCCCGTGCCATTCTTGCGCACGACATTGATCGTGTAGCTCATTTGAATACTCCAGTTTTAAAAAAATTCGTCACAATGTCGGGAATGGTAGCGCGACAGCCCAGAGTCGGGCAACTGGTTTGTCAAACGCGCCTCAGCCGATTTGACCGATATCAACGTGGAACTCAGGGTTTTCTGGCAGAATGGCCCCCAATAGCGGGAGAACCGACATGGACCTGATGACACAAGAAACACTGCTCCTCAAACGCCGGGCCGAGCTGACCCGCGATCTCATCGAGATCGAGGACAAACTGGATGATCCGATGCCCAAGGATTGGGGTGATCGCGCATCAGAGCGTCAGGGCGACGAGGTTCTAGAAGCGCTTGGCAACTCCGATCTTGACGAGCTGCGCCGCATCGACGCCGCGTTGGGGCGTATCGCGGATGAAAGCTATGGCATCTGCGCAAAATGCGGCGATTCCATTGCCGAGGAACGGCTGCGAGCAGTTCCCACTGCTGCCCTGTGTCGGCAATGCGCCTGAGATTTCGTACCGTGACCGCCCTATGACCTCAGACCCCGTCCCTTTGCTTGTACATTCCACGGCTGTAGTTTTGGCAATCTGGTGTGCGCTGGTGCTGGTTAGTCTTTTTTCACCCTGCAGAAAAAACGGGGTGAGATCATTTATTATTCGTTATATTACAATTTGTTGTTATTTTTCTAAACATGCTTGTGATCCAGTTGCCACATGCAACCGTACATCAAAGTGTCTACAAAAAAGTACACTTGGGGAGGGGTTGTGTCAGAATTTTTAGACTCCATGCGGCGGGATTTCGACGCGCGCATGACAGCACATGAAGGGATGCTAGCGCATCTTGATTTGCATCTGACGGATCTCGACGCACCTTTGCTTGTCGTCGAACTGAAGGCGACATTCGGCGCATGTGGTGCATGCCATTGCCCCAAGACCTGTCTTGAATGGCAAACCGGATCAGATGACGGACCGCCTCCCTGGTGTCATAAGCGTGGCACATTCCTGACCCTGATCGAAGCCTGCGCAACGCTTGCGGCCAAGAAAACTGGACGGGTCTGACGCCTGAGCCGGCTTATTGTGGTGGTGGCTCAGGGCGCTTCAGCGATGCATTTCGGCTGTTTTCGAGACTGCGCACAGTGCCGGAGTTCGAATTGCGCGCGCTTGGGCCCGGTATATCTCTGACGACCTAGAGGATCAGTGCCATCCGGCACGGCAAGCCGCCGTCACGCCAGACAAGGGTGCGACAGGATTGCAGAGAACTTGATCCGCATCAAAGAAAACACATACCCATTATGGAATGTTACGGCCATCCTAAAGGAATGGGAGGCCAAAATGATCCGACTCGCGACAATTCTCTATTCGCTGATTGCTACCACACTTGCTGGTACGGCTGTTGTTGTGGTCCTGACTGCCGGATACGGCACGCTTGTCCCGATTGTGGCAGCGGCCGCCGCAGGGGCGACGCTGGCATTGCCTGTCTCGTACTTGATCGCGCGAGAAGTCTATCAGTCCTGATCCGTCGCGGCTTCGAGCCTATCCAACAGGCCATCCGCACAGGCTTCGATCAACGCAAGAGCAGCATCGAAGTCACGGGTGAAATATGGGTCCGGCACATGGTTTGCCCCGGTCTCGGGCGCAAAATCCGTAAACAATTTCACCCGATCGGCTGGGCCAACGGCGGCAACATCGCGCGCGTTGTCTCCATCCATCACAACGATCAGGTCGAACTGGCCGAAATCGTCCGGCGATAGTTGCCGGGCGCGCAAGCGTGACAGATCATAGCCTTTCGCCCGTGCCGCCTCTTGCATCGGGCCGTAAGGCGGCTTTCCAATGTGCCAGTCGCCTGTGCCTGCGCTATCCAGCACAACGTCCATCCCACGCGCCGCGGCCTTGGCGCGGGTCACGCTTTCTGCGGTGGGAGAGCGGCAGATATTGCCCAGACAGACAAAGAGGATACGGTGGGACATGGTTATGACTTAGCCGGTTGCGGCCAGTGGGGAAAGGGGGCGCGATGCGACGGATCGACAGGATCGTTATTCTGACCGGAGCCGGGATATCGGCGGAAAGCGGGCTTGGCACCTTCCGCGATGAAGGTGGGTTATGGGCGCAGCACCGGATCGAAGACGTGGCCACACCCGAGGCCTTCATGCGCGATCCAGCCTTGGTCCATCGCTTCTACAATGCACGTCGTATCCAAGCCGCGGATGCACAACCGAACGCCGCGCATCAGGCACTTGCGAGACTTCAATCGGATTTCGCCGGGGACATCACCCTTGTCACACAGAACGTGGACGGGCTGCATGAAAAAGCCGGCGCACAGGCCATCCACATGCATGGCGAACTGTCACGTGCGCTCTGCGCCACCTGCGAGCACCGCTGGGATGCGCCCCCAGAAATGAAGGTGGGAGAGGCATGCCCAGCTTGCAGCGCCCCATCGGCACGTCCGGACATCGTCTGGTTCGGCGAAATGCCCTATCACATGGACCGCATCATCGACGCTTTGCACACATGCGATCTTTTCGCAGCGATCGGCACCTCGGGGCAGGTCTACCCAGCAGCCGGATTCGTCGAAGAGGCCCGGATGGCAGGGGCAGCCACAGTCGAGCTGAACCTGCGCGACAGTGACATGTCCCATGCCTTTGAGGACCACATCACCGGACCGGCCAGCAAGACGGTCCCCACATGGGTGGACCGCCTGCTGAGCTGAAGGATCAGCTGTCCGAGCCGTGCTTCATGGTGCCGGTGCCATGCTGCATGCCACCGTGATCCTGCCGTTCCAGATCGACCGGAACCTCGATCACGACATCGCCAGCCTGTTCAAAGGTGAGGGTGATGGTCACGGTTTCGCCCTGCTCCATCGCGTCGTTCAACCCCATGAGCATGACGTGTTTGCCACCGCGCTGCATGGCGATCATGCCCTCAGCAGGAAGCTCAAAGCCCTCTTCGACATGCACCATCCGCATAACGCCGTTCCCATCTTCAAGATGGGTGTGCAGTTCGGTGCGGGCGGCAGCATCGCTGCTCACCGCGATCAAACGATCTGCGGTTTCGCCAGAATTGTGGATCAGCATAAACGCGGCACCGGATTTCGCCATTGGCGACGCCGACCGCGCATACGCGTCCTCGACCGTGATTTCAGCAAAGGCGGGCAGGACAAGGCCAAGGGCGGCAGCCCCGGCAAGAAGTGTTGTCTTCAACATGACTTGGTTCTTTCATTTGATATCAGGTGTATATGCGACTCAAACGAAATCCGGTGGTCCCCGCGCCTGCGCGGTCATCAAGGGGACGCTGACCGCTGCAACGGCTGTGCGCGAGATCCACATGCTCTGCCACAGGGCAACTGGCTGCAGATCAGGCAAACCAACCGACATTTCGGCAAAAAACGCCATCGCGTAGTCAGGGCAGATCATGACGCCGCCGGTCGGCTGGCCATTCTCGTCCACGAGTATGTGAATTGGTCCCGTGCCGGTGCAGATCTCCATCGTGCCGACCGCAGGGGATTGCCCGCGCGCCGCTGCGAATTGCACACTTGTGACGCCAATCAAAAGCGCAAGTGTCAGAACAGTGATATGTCGGAGCAATACCCTCATGGCGCCTAGATAAGGGCGGCACGCGCACCCACAAGGCGACAAAAGGAAACAGCCCCGCACGGCGGAACCATGCGAGGCTGTTTAAACTTTAGACCGAAAAGGATCAGGCCTGAGCGGCTTGTGCCTTGGCGATCTCTTTCTTGACCTTCAGTGCACTGGACGACAGCTCTGTGTCCTTGGCTTTCGCCAGGAACTTGTCGAGACCACCGCGGTGATCAACGCTGCGCAGCGCATGCGCAGAGATGCGCATCTTGATGCCACGGCCCAGAGTTTCGGACTGCAGCGTCACGTCGTTAAGGTTCGGCAGGAAACGCCGACGTGTCTTGTTGTTGGCATGGCTGACATTGTTGCCAGTCATCGGGCCTTTACCGGTCAGTTCGCAAACACGCGACATGGGTTCATCCTCGTTTTATCAGAAGTGGAAGAGCGGGCTTCCACCAATATGAAAGGGCGCCGACTGGCAGCGCCCGGAATCTCGTTGGCTGTGCATAGAGGGATGCGGGTAAGGCGTCAAGTAGGGCCTTGCCGGAAAACCGGGAGTCGACCCGAAGTTCAAGGATTTTATGACAAACCGCGGTCCCCGGCCCAACGGGTTGGGGGCAGAGCCCCCAAACTGCTTGAATGGCCAAAGGTCATCCAAGCTCAAACCTGTGCGCCAAAGGCGCACATTCTGGTCACGCTACCGGAGAGATTCGCCCTTCAAGCTGGGACAGCACCTCGTCCGCTGCCTGACTCGGCGTCTTGGCGCCATCTTCCACCAACTGTCCCAACGACCGGACCAGCCCTTTCATCGGCTCCCGTTCCAGCCGCGCCAGCAGCGACTGCTTCAGTTCCGCCTCAAACCAGAACCGCGCCTGTGCCGCGCGGCGGGCGGCGAAATGGCCATTATCGCGCCGCCATTGGGTGAGGTGCTGCATTTCCTCCCACGCGGTGGTCAGACCCGTATCCTCCAGCGCCGACACCGTCATCGCCTTGGGAAAGCCCTGCGGATCCTGAGGGCGTTTGCGCAGAAGGCGCAGCGCCCCGGCATAGTCAGCGCAGGTGCGAGTCGCGGTGGGTTTCAGATCGCCATCGGCCTTGTTCACGAGGATGATGTCTGCCATCTCCATGATCCCGCGCTTGACGCCCTGCAATTCGTCGCCACCGGCCGGGGCCAGCAGCAGCAGAAAGAGGTCGGACATTTCCGCCACAACGGTTTCGGACTGTCCCACGCCAACGGTTTCGATCAGCACCACGTCAAAGCCTGCCGCTTCGCAGAGGTCAATCGCTTCGCGCGTGCGGCGAGCGACACCACCCAGATGCGATTGCGAGGGGGACGGGCGAATAAACGCGTTGGGATCGCGCGACAGGCGCTCCATCCGGGTTTTGTCGCCAAGAATAGACCCGCCGGATCGTGCAGAACTTGGATCGACCGCCAAGACGGCCACCTTCAGTCCCTGCCCTGTCAGCATCAGGCCGAAGGTTTCGATGAATGTGGATTTACCCACGCCGGGCGTGCCCGACAGACCGATGCGCAAGGCTTCGCGCTCATGGCCCTTAAGCCTGTCGAACAGCGTCAGAGCATCGGTCCGGTGATCGGCGCGTCCACTTTCCACCAGCGTGATCGCCCGTGCCAGAGCGCGCCGTTCACCGGCAAGGATGCGGGTGGCCAGATCGTCAATGTCCATGCGCGGGGCTCCGTCTTGGTCTGGCGGCACATGTGCCATGGGCCGGGCAACCAAGTAAACCCGTCAGCCCAAGCCCCCGGGTCCGTGTTTGAGGATCACCGGTACGACCAGTTCCTCTTCGTCGATCAGGTGACGATTGAGCATAGCCTGAAAGCTGAGCAAGTCTTCGCGAAACTTACCGGGCTCCGTTTTCCCCTGGATCACCGCATTGGCCCCGTCGGCAAAGCGGTTGAGCAGCCCGTCCATCGCGTGGTGATCGGCATCCAGCAGCTCGAACCCCTTGTTCAGGATCGGCTCCCGCGTGGCCAACACAGGGAAATAATGGTGGTCTTCGATCTGGTGGTGCCCGTGCAGGTTCTGCAGCAGCATCGACCCGTATCGCGATAGTTTTCCGGCGTGGGTCTGCGCGTCAATCTTGCGATCCACTGCCTGTTCGGCATCGTCGATGAGGGCGGTCATCAACCGGCGAAACATCAGATGACGGTCCAGCCAGAACGCTACAAGCCCCGCGAAATTGTTATGCTCGGGCCATGTCCCGCGCGGGAAATCCTGCAAGAGAACACGCAACGCATCCGGCAATCCGTCGCGGGTGTCGAGTGTCAGAGTATCATCCATGGCCACCTCCTGCTACCGGGCAGGAGGTGCAGCGCGCGCGGCGAATGTCAATCAACGCAGGACATGAACCGAGCAATTTGCGTGGCGCACCACATGGGTCGCCGTAGACCCAAGCAGAAGCGTCTGCATGCCGGGCCTGTGTGAGGCAATGACGATCAGATCGCTCCCCTGTTCCTCGGCATAGTCGAGGATGGACCGCCCGGAATGGCCGTCGATCACCACAGAATTTGCGCCGATGTCGGATGCAAGGCGCGCCATTTCGGTTTCGATCCCTTTGCGTGTGACGTTCAGGATGTCTGCCGAAATGTAGCTGATAGCGTAGCTTGGCACCGCTTCCACCACATGCAGCAACGTGATCGTGGCCCCCTCGGCCGAGAGCGTCTTGGCGATCTCCAAGACCTGCGATGTGCGGTCGTCCTCATTATCGAGCGCGATGGGTACGAGAATGTTCGAATACATGAACCCCTCCCTTTGTTTAGGATAGGGTCAGGTTAGCGCCACAACACTGGACATTCTTTGATCCGCATCAGATTTGCGCCGAAGTTTGCAAACCTTCCTTTCAGGTTTGCAAAGTCACGATACGTTAGGTTCACCCTGAAGACCCAACAACTTGCGGAACCCCGTCCAATAGCCCGGAAGGCGCGGCGGTTCCTGCAAGTGCGGCAACGCCTCATCCGCCCAGCGGGACATACGGCGCTGGGTGAAATCGCGGCCCCAGTCGAGATAGGCTTGGGCATCGTTGGGACGCAGTCGGCAGGCTGACCCGACCAGACCCACCAGCGTTTCCGGGGCCGAGTACCATTCGTCCTGAATGCCGGTGACCTTGGTCTGCAGGAACGGCCCGACCCAGCGCATCAGCGCCTTGTCCGAGAACAAGAGCAGCATCTTGCCCATCTCCTCGCGGCTGTAGTGTATCAGGGGCGGGAAGGTGTCAAAGAACAGCGCACGGCCGTCGAGATAGGCGAAATTGCGGATCGACGGGTGAAAGCCGATGCGGGTGTCGAACTGGTCGGCATTGTTCCAGAAGGTCGCGATCACGTCGCCTGCCGCTTCCATCATCTGGAGCGTTTCATCGACGCTCGCGTTCTGCATCTGCGGGCGCATCATGCTGTCTGAGGGCAGCGCCTCCTGAACGATCACGGGAATCCGGGTGCCATCCATGTCGAGCAGATGGAATTCTGTCTCAGGCAAAGCGACCCCGGCTTGGTTCAAAGCGGCGACGTAATCGTCATGGCATTGCGCAAGCCGGTCGAGAGCCGCCTGATCCCGCAACCCGCGATAGACCTTGATCACCTTGTCCGAGAACGGGCCGGATGCGGGCCGGAACGGCGCGCAGAAATAGCCCAGCTTGGAAACGGTCTGACCCCGCGCGGCGCTGTCGGCGCGGATCACGGCTTTCAGGGCGTCGAGGTCGGTCATGGCTCAGGCTCCTTGGTCAGGTGCCCTGCCTTACCCGTTTGCCAGCACCTGTGCCACCTCTGAGGTGAGCGCGTCGACTTCGGCCTGTGCGGGTGTCTTGCGGCCTTCGGCGGCACCACGCCCCTGCCCCAAGGCTTCGGCATAGATCACGCGGTTGGCCAGCGTTGCGTCGGCGATCCGTGCCATCAGCTTTTCCGCAGCCTCGGCCACTTCGGCTCCGAGACGGGTGTTCTGCCGTGCCCGATTGAGAACGATGATCGCTTCTTTGTCCTCGCGCCGGGCAAGATCCAGCACACCCTCGGTGGCCCAGAGGTCCACATGGCTGACACTGACCGGCACAACCACAAGATCAGCCACACGCAAGGCGGGGCGCAGATCACTGTCGGCCTTAGGTGGCGTGTCGATGATGACGATGTCATGGTTTTCCAAGAGCTTTCGCACCTCGTAGGTGATGCCCCAAGCCGAAGAGGTGGCGAATTCCAGCCCATCCACCGGCCCGGATTCGGTTTCCAGCCGTGTCATGAACCAGCGCCCCAAGCTGCCTTGTGGGTCAATGTCCACCAGCGCCACGCGTTTGCCTTGGCGCATGAAGCCGATGGCGAGATTGGCGGAAACGGTGGTCTTGCCAGAGCCGCCTTTTTGTTGCGCAACTGTGATGACGTGGCCGGGCATGGTCTGTTCCTTCGATTCGCACCGAAGGTACAGGGTTATTGTGCAGGTGCAGCATAAAAATTGCCACACCCCGTCAGGATGCTAGGATCAGTTACATGAGATCACCCATTCGCCCCACCGATGACGAGGCTCGTACGCTTGCTCGTGGCCTGATCGAAAGCGCTCGATTTGCTGGGTTGGCCTATACCGATAAGGAGGATGGCTTGCCGATGATCAGCCGCGTGGCGCTGGTTGCTGGCCCTGAGTGCGTACCGCTCAGTCTGATGTCAGATCTCAGTCACCACAGCGCTGCGCTGCAGCATAACCCGCTATGCGCACTGTTGATCGGTGAGCCGAAAGCCAAGGGCGATCCGTTGACCCATGCGCGTTTGAGCCTTCGTGCGACGGCCCATTTCGTGCGCCATGGAGAGGCAGAGCACGCAGATTTGGCCAAAGCGTTCTTATCGAAGCAGCCGAAAGCCAAGCTTTACATCGGGTTTGCGGATTTTGCGCTGGTGAGGTTCACCCCGTTGGGCGCGCATCTGAACGGCGGCTTCGGCAAGGCGTATGTTCTGAACGCGGATGATTTGTCGTGACGGTGCGTGAGATCACGCACCCTACGCCGCAAGCTCTGGCGCTTGCAGGATCTGCACCCCGGCGATGCGCCACTGCCCGTCTATCATCTCCATCCGGTAGTCGAGATAATGCAGGTTTCCTGCTGTATCCGTTAGAATCACAGTCTGATACAGCCCGCCTGCGATGGCCCGCAGATCGCCAAAGGTCACGCTTTCGGGGCGCCAGACCATTGGATAGCCCTGCTGCACCATCGCGCCAAAGTTTTCCGGCGTGCGGAAAATGTTGCGGATGTTTGGGGCGGCAAAGGTGAAGGCGGTGCCGAAATCGTCCTGCAGGAAAGCGTCGATCTGGCCTTGAATGGTGTTTTCGATACCGGGTTCGGGCGCAAGAACCTCCTGCGCCCAAAGCGTGCCGGTCATCGAAAGGGCAAGGGCCAGCCCGGTGATGAGTTTGCGCATGCGGTTACCTTTCGTTGCTGAACGAAAAGTAGCGCGTTTCATGCGCCGGGCAAAATGCCCGTCCTAAGCAAGCTCTCCGGCCAGCCCCTTACCGATCAGGGCAACGGATTCATCAACACCGTAGAGGGCAACAAACCCGCCAAAACGCGGGCCCTGAGATTGACCCAGTAGCACCTCGTAGAGCGCCTTAAACCAGTCGCGCAGTGGGTCGAACCCATGGTCTTTGCCAACCGCGAATACAATGGTTTGCAGGGTTTCGTCGTCACTCGGGCCATCATGTGCTGCAAGACGGGAGGCCAGATCCTGCATCGCGGCACGCTCTTTTTCATCGGGCGCGCGGAATGTCTTAGTGGGCTTCACGAAGTCTTCGTAATAGCGCACGGCAAACCCTGCCGCCTGATCCAGATCGGGATGGGTTTCCGGCGTGGCATCAGGCGCGTAACGCTTGATGAAGGCCCACATCGTATCCTTGTCCTCGGCCCCGGCGGCAGAGGCGAGGTTCAGCAGCATGGAGAACGGCACGACCATGTCGGAGGCGGGCACGTTGTGGCCGTGGATATGGAAGACCGGGTTGTTGAGCCGTCCGGCCTCGTCCTGATCGGCATAGGCGCGGAGTTGCTGGTGGTACTCGTCCACGGCCTTGGGGATCACGTCGAAATGCATCCGCTTCGCCGTCTTGGGCTTGAGATACATGAAGTAAGACAGCGACTCAGAGCTGGCGTAGGTCAGCCATTCGTCGATGGACACGCCATTGCCCGTGGTCTTGGAAATCTTGTGACCATCCGCGTCAAGGAACAGTTCATAAGTGAAATGCTCAGGCTTCTTGCCGCCAAGGATCTCGCAAATGCGGTCATAGATCGGCGTGTTGGTGCTGTGATCCTTGCCGTACATCTCAAAATCGACATCGAGCGCCGCCCAGCGCGCGCCGAAATCGGGCTTCCACTGGAGTTTGACGTTGCCGCCGGTGACCGGCAGCGTGATCTCGCGCCCGGCCTCGTCGTCAAAGGTGATCTCGCCACGCGCGGCATCGACGTTCTTCATCGGCACATAGAGCACGCGGCCCGTTTCGGGGTGGATCGGCAAGAAGATCGAATAGGTCTCGCGGCGTTCGTCCCGCAGGGATTTCAGCATCACTTCCATCACCGCGTCGTACCTTTCAGCCGCACGCAGAAGCACCTCGTCGAACATGCCCGAGCGGTAGAATTCGGTCGACGAGATGAATTCGTATTCAAACCCGAACGTATCCAGAAAGCGGTTCAGCATCGCGTTGTTGTGTGCGCCAAAGCTATCATGCGTGCCGAACGGGTCCGGCACGTCGGTCAGCGGGCGCTGTAGGTGATCGCGCAGCATTTCGGGATTGGGCACATTGCCCGGCACCTTTCGCATGCCGTCCAGATCGTCTGAAAAGCAGATCAGCTTGGTCGGGATGTCCGAGATCACCTCAAACGCCCGGCGGATCATCGTGGTGCGCGCCACTTCGCCAAAGGTGCCGATATGCGGCAGGCCGGACGGACCATAGCCCGTCTCAAAGAGAACATAGCCCTTTTCTGGCGGCTTTTTCTCATAGCGTTTGAGCAGCCGGCGCGCCTCTTCAAAGGGCCAGGCCTTTGAGGTCATTGCAGCTTCGCGCAGATCGGACATTGCTCTGTTACTCCGGATGGTCGCCGCACGGGATTGTGCGTGTGTTCAAAAAGCACTCCCTATTGCGGGGGCGGGGGCGGGTCAATAAGTTGGGTATCAAACACTCACACCAGAAAGCGATACGCCGTGTCAGACATCGACCCCCACCCCCTCAGCCCGCAGGATTGTCTTGTCGCGCTCATGATCGCGGTTTCTGCCTCCGATGAAAGCATACGGACGGCCGAATTGGTGAAGATTCAGACGGCGGTCAATAACCTGCCGATCTTTGCCGATTATGACGAGGCACGCATTCCAGAAATGTCCGGGCTGGTCTTTGAACTGTTCGAGCAAGAAGACGGGCTGGACGCCTTGTTCGGCTTGATCCGCGACAACCTGCCGGAACGGCTGTTCGAAACCGCCTATGCCTTGGCCTGCGATGTGGCGGCAGCCGACGGCACGCTGCGCGAGGCGGAACTGCGACTGCTGGAAGAAATCCGCTATGAACTGGCGCTTGACCGCCTCCACGCTGCCGCGATCGAGCGCGGCGCACGGGCGCGTCACCTGAGTGAATGATCAGGCGTCGCGTTTGGGCGGGATTGAATAGGTCAATGTGGCTCGCGCCACTGGATCGGGTTGCCCGTCTGAATAGAGCAGTACGTCTGTCACGCTAAGGGCGCGCCCAAGTTTTAGAACCTTGGCGTGCGCTATGACATCGGCCCCCGCAACCGGCTTGCGCATGAAGTCGATGGAGCAATTGGTGGTGACCGCCAACGCCTCTTTTCCGATGCGCGACATTGTGGCGACATAGGCGGCGACATCGGCAAGGCTGAACATGGCGGGGCCGGACACGGTGCCGCCGGGGCGTAGGTGTTGTTCGCCTGCATGAAGACGCATCACCAACAGGTTTTCATCCAGGTGGTCGATCCCGAACATGCCTTTGACCTGCGGGAACACCTCGTCCAAGAACGCTTCCATCTCATCTGCCGGAACTTTGAGCGCCATGCTTTCCTCCGCTGCTCTGAACCGATAGAGTTGCGCCAAGTCACTGGGAGGACAAGATGAAAATCCTGGAACGTCGCGACTCGGGCGCGGTTTGCCATTTACACCTGAATGCACCAGAGCGCCTGAACGCGCTTTCGGACGAAATGTTGGCCGCGCTGCAAGAGCAGATCGACGCGCTGCATGACGACACATCTGTGCGGGTGGTCGTGATCTCGGGCGCAGGCAAAGCGTTCTGCGCCGGGCATGACCTCAAGCAGATGACGGCGGGTCGGCAAGCCGAAGATGGCGGAAAAGCGTATTTCAAGGATTTGTTCGACCGCTGTGCGCGCGTGATGACGGGTGTGCAGCGCCTGCCGCAGCCGGTGATCGCGCAGGTGCACGGGATTGCCACGGCGGCCGGGTGTCAGTTGGTTGCGTCCTGCGACATGGCAATCGCCGCCGAAGGTACGCGGTTTGGGGTCAATGGCGTAAATATCGGACTGTTTTGTTCAACACCGATGGTGGCGCTGTCCCGCAATATCCCTAGAAAGCAGGCATTCGAGATGCTCGTCACGGGCCAGTTCATCGACGCCCACCGTGCTGAGGCGTTGGGATTGGTGAACAAGGTCGTGCCCGCGGATGACCTTGCAGCATCGACGCAAGACATGGCGCAGCTGGTTGCAAGCAAGCTGGGTGCAGCGGTGAAGATCGGCAAACACGCGTTCTATGAACAGGTACAGATGGGCCTTGATGACGCCTATGCCTATACCGGACAGGTGATGGTCGAGAACATGCTCTACCGTGACACCGAAGAAGGGATCGCAGCGTTTCTGGAAAAGCGCCCCACTGACTGGTCACAGTAGTCTTGACGCACAACAGGTTCCACCTTCGGCCCGGCATGCGCGTGGGCCTTCTTGGCGGGTCGTTCGATCCGGCACATGAAGGACATGTCCATCTCACTCGGGTGGCGCTGCGTCGGTTTGCGTTGGATCGGGTGATCTGGCTGGTCTCGCCGGGAAATCCTCTTAAGGCACGTGGTCCAGCCGCCCTCGACGCGCGTATGGCACGGGCGCAAGATATCATGCGCGATCCGCGTGTGATCGTCAGTGATTTCGAAGCTCAGATCGGAACCGCATACACGGCCGAGACCATTAACACACTCAAAGCAGCCTACCCCGGTGTGCGGTTTGTCTGGCTGATGGGGGCGGACAATCTGCATCAGTTTCAACGCTGGCAGCGATGGGAAGACATATTCCGGGCGGTTCCCGTCGGTGTGCTGGCCCGCCCGGGTTGGCGACAAGCGGGTCTGAATTCCCGCACAGCCCGCAAGTATCAACATATGCGCCTGCCCGGCCGGTCTTCGAAAATGCTGGCGGATCAGCCTGCCCCGGCATGGTGTTTCGTCAATATGCCGATGGTGCAGATCAGTTCCACAGAACTTAGAGCAAAGGGCATATGGGGGGCCGAGCCCTGAGACCGATTCAGACAGACACGGTGCCACAGCTGAGTACCTTGCTCCTCACCAAAGCGTGTTCTTGTCACTTGGCGATGAGTGAGGTTACATCCGCGGCATGACACGGGAGGTTTCACGTCGCGCGGTCTTGAGCGGTCTGGCTTCGGCCATGGTCGCCCCGTCCGCATTTGCACAATCCGCATTTGCCCCGGCCACGTCACTGCGCCCCGCAGCGCGGGCCGAGGACATCCTGAAATCGTATCTTCCGCCGCTGAGCGACCTGATCAATCAGGCCGATCTTGCGGGCAGGGTCAGTGTACAGGTGGCGGATGTCAAAACCGGATTGGTGCTCGAATCGCACAATCCCTTGCGCGCCCTACCTCCGGCCAGCGTGGCCAAGGCGATCACCGCGTGTTACGCGCTGGATGTGCTGGGTCCGGGGTATCACTTTGAGACCCGTGTTCTGGCAACGGCGCCGGTGACGAATGGCCGGATCAATGGCGACCTGATCCTTGCCGGAGGGGGTGACCCGACGCTGGACACCGACGCGATTGCCACGATTGCCAAGCGCCTGCGTGAAGAGGCAGGCGTGACCGAAGTCACGGGCCGGTTCCTCGTATGGAGCGGCGCGTTGCCTGCGCTGAACGGGATCGACAGTGAACAGCCGTCTCAGGTGGGGTACAATCCGGGGATCTCTGGACTGAACCTGAATTTCAACCGCGTACATTTTGAATGGCAGCGTGCAGGCAACGGGTACAATGTGACCATGGACGCGCGCTCTGCCACGCTGCGGCCGGAGGTGCGGGCTGCGCGCATGCGCGTCGAAGGCCGGAACCATCCAATCTATACCTACAAGGACGGTGGGGCCTACGATGATTGGACCGTGGCACGCGGGGCCTTGGGGCGCAACGGCGCACGCTGGCTGCCTGTGCGCAAACCTGCCCGGTATGCCGCCGAAGTTTTCCAGATTCTGGCGCGGTCCAACGGCATTGTCCTGAAAACGCCGGAACTGATCGACACGGTGCCGACCGGAACCACGGCTATTGTCGTTCACCAAAGTGCGCCACTGCGCATTATCCTGCGCGACATGCTGAAATACTCGACCAACATCACAGCGGAATGTGTCGGACTCACGGCCACTGTCGCGCGCAGTGGAACCGTGGCCTCGCTCAAGGCATCTGCGGACGAGATGAATGCATGGGCCCAAGACAGGCTGGGCATGACATCTGTCGCGCTCGAAGACCATTCAGGCCTGGGGGATGACAGCCGCGTTACCGCGCGAGATATGGTGAGGGCGTTGATCTCTGCAAGAAAAACAATGGGAATCAAGGCACTGCTCAAAGAGCACCCCCTGAGGGACGAGGACCGCAAGATACTCGAAAACCACCCTGTTAGTGTGCATGCCAAAACAGGAACGTTGAATTTCGTCAGCGGCCTTGGAGGTTTCATCGACTTGCCGGACGGGACCGAACTGGCGTTTGCGACCTTTTCTGCCGACCTACCAACCCGGGATTCCCTCACCCGGGAGCAGCGCGAAAACCCGCCCGGGGGACGCACCTATGCGGTTGCTGCGCGCAAACTGCAACAAAGGCTTCTGGCACGATGGGGCGTCTTGTATAGCGGATGATCCCGCTGGACAAAAAAGGGGCGCAAAGCCGGTCTTTGCGCCCCCAGAGGTCTGTCTGACGCAGGGATTTACATCAGCCAGAACTTACGGTTGGCCTCCTTTTGGGCGGTCAACCGATCGACTCCGATGTCCTGAAGCAGGTGATCATCGAGATGTTTGAGATGCAGCCGCGTGCGGCGGCGTTCGGACCACACCGTAACGGTCACTGCAACGCGCAGCGCGACGACGGCCAGCGGGGACAGCTTGGACTGTCCGCCAAGATAGGCGATCTGCGGGGCGTGGGTTGCGTGTGCCATGGGTGTACTCCTCAAATGTATCGACACAATCTTTATATATCGCAGCAAGTGTATTGTCATAACGACACAAAAATGGATACATTCGAGTCATGTAACGCTCCAGAGAAAGATTGTGCCGGATACAATTTCGCCAGACAAGATTGTGGCATTGCCGCAACCTGCCGCCGGTCCCAAGTACAAACGGGTGGCGGATACGATCCAAACCGCAATCCGCTCGGGAGATTTGCGCGCTGGTGACAAGTTGCCCCCGGTGCGCGAACTGGCTTGGTCGCTTGGGATCACACCCGGAACGGTGGCACGGGCCTATACCTTGCTCACCGATGCCGGTCACGCAGTGGCCGAAGTGGGGCGCGGGACATTTGTCGCCAATCGGACAACGCGGGTCGCACGCCCCGCGCGCGAATACGTCACTGTCCCTGTGCAGGACGGAAAGCTGTCATTGTTCAGCCCGCAACTGCCGGATCTTGGACAGGTCTCGCTGATTCAGAATGCGTTTGCACGGATCGGAGAAACCGCCCCCGAACGCCTTCTGCATTACCCGACCCGCGAAGCGTACCGTCCTTTGCGCGAAGCAGCGGTCTATTGGTTACGCAGTATCCCGTTGGGCAGTATTGATGAATCTGATGTTGTGATTGTTCACGGCGCCCAAAACGGGCTGAGCGTGATTTTGCAGACCATACTTCACGGGCCAAGGCCAACGGTTCTTGTCGAGGACATGGCCTATCCCGGCTTTCGTCGCACGGCTGATCTGTTGCGGGCCGATGTGGTCGGTGTTCCCAGCGACGAGCATGGCCTGCTCCCCGATGCACTGTCCGAAATCGCCCGCACGACACGCGCGCAGGTGCTTTGTACCTCGCCGGACGTGCATAATCCGACGCTTGTCTGCACGCCTTCGGAGCGGCGCAAGGCAATCGCAGAAGTCTGCCGCACTCAGGACATTCAGATCATCGAGGACAATTGTTACCGCCGCACCGACATCACAGCACCGAGCTACCGCATCCTCGCGCCTGAACGCGCATGGCACCTGACGTCGATCTCGAAATTGCTGACCCCCGCTCTGCGGATCGGCTTTGCGACTGCACCGCGTGGACGCGGGCCAGAGTTGCGACAGATCGCGGAGCACGGTTTTTTCGGCATCGCACAGCCCTTGGCCGAAGTGGCAGAGCGCATCCTGACCGCGCCTGAAACCGATGAGATCATGGTCGCGATCCGCGAGCGCATGGCTGAATACGTGCGGGTGGCAGTGAACGCATTGGGCACCTACCGTTTGACATGGCACGAGGATGTGCCGTTCCTTTGGCTCCCGCTACCTCAGGGTTGGAGGGCCGCCGCCTTCTGTCGGGCCGCAGAGGCGCGCGGCATTCAGATCCGTTCAGCCGATGAATTTGCCTTGCGGGATGGACGCGCGCCACATGCGGTTCGGATAGCCGTGAACGCGCAAGTGCCCCTACAGTTGTTCGAAAATGCGATGCTTCAACTCAGAGATCTCCTGGGGCATCCGCCTGAGCAGATAAGTGTCTGATTTTCCGCTGGAATGACCAAAAAACGGTCGCCTGCCCTCAAATCGAACGCTAGGCTTGCAGGGCGACTCACCTACCATGGAACGTAAATGGGTTTGGAAATCAGCTTGGCCTTCGTTGAGACGCGGCCAGATCTCGACGAATTGTCTGACATTCTGACAGAATACTACGCTCAGATCCTCGAACGTCTGATGGCGGTAGGGGGACCGAGCCTGTCGGTTGAAGACCATGTGCAATCCAGCCTTGACGTGATCGACGATTTCCTGCCGCCGACCGGCGGCGTTTTGCTGGCGCGCGACAGTTCGGGGTATTTGCTGGGATGTGGCTTTGTCCGCATGATCGACGATCACCGCGCGGAGCTGAAACGCTTGTTTGTCCGCGACATCGCACGTGGCTACGGCCTGGGGCGCCGAATGATCGAAATGCGGATTGAAAAAGCCCACGAAATGGGCGCCACGACAATTCTTGCCGATACGGTACGCGGCAACAGTTCGATGCTGGCTCTTTACGACCGTTTGGGGTTCAGCGAAACGCCGCGATATGACGGCACTGCAAACCCTGCCGCGTTCGAAAAGTACCTCGTCTATCGCAAGTTGGAATTGGCAGAGGCCTGAAACCTTCAAAAGTGTGGGGTATAATAATACCTTATTTTTAACCTATTGTTTTTGAATATTTAATTGAGACAAACGTCGCTTGACTGGGGTTTGGCAACCCTTATAACCCGCGCATCGGAATACACGGGGTGCCTGCACCCTGCCTTACCAATCCAACGTCAGGGACATCCCACGATGAAAACCTTTTCTGCAACACCGGCAGACATCGACAAGAAATGGATCCTGATCGACGCTGAAGGCGTCGTTCTGGGCCGTCTTGCTGCGATTGTCGCCACCCGCCTGCGCGGCAAGCACAAGCCGTCCTTCACTCCGCATATGGACATGGGTGACAATGTCATCGTGATCAATGCGGACAAAATCCAGATGACCGGTAACAAGCGCAACGAGAATTTCTATTGGCACACCGGCTATCCGGGCGGCATCAAATCCCGCACGAAGCAGCAGATTCTTGAGGGCGCGCACCCCGAGCGCGTCGTCCAGAAAGCAGTTCAGCGTATGCTTCCGGGCAACCGCCTGTCCCGCAAGGTGATGACCAACTTGCGCGTCTATGCTGGCACCGAGCACCCGCACGAGGCCCAGAGCCCCGAAGTGCTGGATGTGAAATCCATGAACTCCAAAAACACCCGGACGGCGAAATAATGGCTGAGCAACTCAATTCTCTCGAAGAGCTGAACACCGCCGCAGGCCTTGATGCCGCGCCGGAAGTGGTTGAAACCCCGCGTGAGCCGGAGCGTGATGCGCTGGGTCGTTCCTATGCGACCGGCAAGCGGAAAGATGCGGTCGCCCGTGTCTGGATCAAGCCGGGCTCCGGCAAGGTCAGCGTGAACGGCAAGGAAATGAACGCGTATTTCGCGCGCCCGGTTCTGCAGATGATCCTGCGCCAGCCGTTCGACGTGGCCGGCGTTGCCGACCAGTTCGACGTGATGGCCACCGTCAAGGGCGGCGGTCTCTCGGGTCAGGCCGGTGCAGTCAAGCACGGCATCTCCAAGGCGCTGCAGCTGTACGATCCGAACCTGCGTTCGGCGCTCAAAGCGGCAGGCTTCCTCACACGCGACAGCCGCGTTGTGGAACGTAAGAAGTTCGGTAAGCGCAAAGCGCGTCGGAGCTTCCAGTTCTCCAAGCGTTAATCCACGCTTCCAGAATAACGAAAAGGCCGCCTTTCGGGGCGGCCTTTTTGTTTGTGCTATGTGGTCTGGTGAGGATGCTGGGCTGACGCCCGCCCTACGCGATCGGCTTGATCAGAGTGATCGCGCGTCGCGGAACGACAGCAACCGGCGCGAGCCTTCGTCCCAGAGGTGCAGCCGCGCATTTGCAAAGCTTTCGCGGATTGTCATGCGGTTGTGATCGGCCAGATTGGCATGATCACGGACCACTTCGGGCAGCCGGTAGAACGGAATGCGGCTGTAGAGGTGATGCACATGGTGTATGCCGATATTGCCACTGAGCCACTGAAGCACCTTGGGCAACACGTAATATGAACTTCCATGCAGCGCCGCATCATGAAGCTGCCATTCTTCGTCGCCGTCCCATGAGGTGGTCTCGAACTGGTGCTGCACATAGAAAAGCCACACGCCCGCCGTCGCCGCCAATAGCGTGGACGGCAAGAAGATCAGCAGGATGGGCATCAACCCCCCGAAATAAAGCATGATCAGCAGGCCGGTCAGAATGGCGGCATTCGTCCCCATTGCACTGGCCCAGTAGCGGACGCTGGACATCAGGCCCAGCGGAATGCGGTTTTGCAGAAGGAACAGATATCCCGGCCCCAATCCGAACAAGATAATTGGGTGGCGATACACGCGGTACATCAGTTTGCTCCACCCAGACAGCGCCTTGTATTCGGCAACCGTCATGGTGTGTACGTCACCGATGCCCCGCCGTTCGAGGTTGCCATGCGTGCTGTGATGGATCGAATGTGTACGCCGCCAGACATCGTAGGGTGTCAGCGTCAGAACGCCCAGAATTCGTCCCAACCAATCGCTGAGCGTGCGGTTGTTGTAGAACGATCCATGGCCGCAATCATGCTGGATGATGAACAGGCGCAGCAAAAAGGCTGCGTTGACGCAGGACAGCGCCAATGTCAGCCAGTAGCTGACACCCATGGCCCACCATGCCGCAGCCCAAAGCGCCACGAACGGGCCAAGAGTTACGGCGAGTTCGAAAGAGCTGCGCATCGCATCGGGTTCGCGGTATTTGGCGAGAACTTTCACCCAGTCTTTTGCGGAGGTCGTCGCGGGCGTATGCCCGCTGATTGTTAACTGCTCGGACATAAGCCTGCTTTTTTCGTTTGCGTTGCAGCGTTCTACCCGATGCGATGCAATCCGCCTACTTATCTTTCGTCCCCAAATGCAGATCCGAGGCATTTTGCCACTGTCACGCCTTGTCGGCGTCCTTGTGCGGCGCCTGAGGTGTAAACGCACAGCGTTCGGGCTTAATGTCGATCAATGGTGTTTTGTCCAGGCAGTCCAACCCCTTGACGATCAGTGTCGGACCCTCTTGCCGGATCAACCGCACACGGGACAAGCCGATCGGGTTTGGTCGCACAGGAGACCGCAAAGCAAAGGTGCCGGTGGTTGTTCCGTTGCTTTTCGGGCTTTGCAGCACGAGATCACGGCGCGACATGTGCAGCCAATACAGGACATCAAGGTATTCAAACGCGGTGATCCCCTTCAAGGCGGCAGACCATTCGGGGAGCAGCTCGAGCCGGCAGTCCGGCCCTTCCAGTTTTCCCTGACGGGGGCACAGATCTCGGGTTGTGAACGGCGTTCGAATCGTACCGATGAACTGAACAAAGGCATCCTGGGCCTGCGGTGCATCAAGAACCGCCTCTCCGTCGCGCAAGTCGCTGGTCTGTTTCACGGTCATGTCCTCCTGCCTTCAAGACTACGCGTCAACATTGCCAAGATCAGCACAAATCGCCAATCGGGTACGTGCCAACACCCGGTTTGTCTGACTTGCCGCCCGTACGACTGTAGGACATAGTCGCAACGCTATGACCACCACAGATTCATCCTCTGCAGAGCGCTACCTGACCGTGCCGGAATTGGCCGCACTTTTGCGGATCAAGGAACGCAAGGTCTATGATCTTGCGGCAACAGGAGCGGTGCCCTGTTCCAAGGTCACCGGCAAGTTGCTGTTTCCAGAGCAAGCGGTTCGGCGCTGGCTGGAACGTGGCCAGACCGGGTCGGCGCAAACACAGACAGCGCGTCGGGTGGTGTTTCTGGGCAGCCATGATCCGTTGCTGGACTGGGCTTTGCGACAATCCGAATGCGGAATTGCCACGTTCTTTGATGGGTCCCAAGACGGTTTGGACCGGTTCGCCGCACGCGAGGGGATCGCTGCTGGGTTGCACATGTTCGATGCTGCGTCCGCCTCCTGGAACATCGCGGCGGTGAACGCAGCAATGCCAGGAGCCTCGGCGGTGTTGCTGGGGTTTGCCAAACGCAGACGCGGTCTGGTGATCAAGTCCGACTTGATGGCAGATATCGGTGGTCTTGCCGACCTTGCGGGGCGGACGATGACACCAAGGCAGGTCGGCGCGGGAACCCGGACGCTTTTTGATCACCTGCTGCGCGAAGCGGACATTCTACCCGATACGGTCCATATGCGTGCCGTCGCCCGAAGCGAGGCAGACGCGGTGCTGGACGTGGCGACCGGAACAGCAGACGCCACTTTCGGCCTTGAGGCCTTGGCGGCACAGCACAATCTGGGATTCGTTCCGTTGATCGACGAACACTTCGATCTGCTGGTCTGCCGTCGCGCGTATTTTGACCAACCCATGCAACGTTTCGTCAGCTTTCTGTCGTCGACCGAGTTCAGGACACATGCCGCGGCGTTGAAAGGCTACGATGTTTCCGAGGCCGGAACAGTTCGTTGGAATGGATAAGGAACAAGACCAGCGCGCAAGTGGTGGACGCTGACGCCTACGCGGCTTAGGTTCGACCGCAACCAAGGATGCCCGGATGACTAACGCGACCCCGTATCAGGTGCTTGCCCGCAAGTATCGCCCCGAAACCTTTGCCGATCTTGTCGGGCAAGAGGCGATGGTGCGCACGCTCAAGAACGCGTTTGCAGCCGACCGCATTGCGCAGGCCTTTGTCATGACCGGGATTCGCGGGATCGGGAAAACAACCACCGCGCGGATCATCGCAAAGGGGCTGAACTGCATCGGCCCGGATGGCGCTGGCGGGCCGACGACCGATCCATGTGGCCAGTGCGAACATTGCGTGGCGATCATGGAAGGTCGTCATGTCGACGTAATGGAGATGGACGCTGCCTCGCGCACCGGGGTGGGCGACATTCGCGAAATTATTGACTCCGTGCATTACCGGGCCGCTTCGGCGCGCTACAAGATCTACATCATCGACGAAGTTCACATGCTGTCGACCAGTGCGTTCAACGCGCTGCTCAAGACGCTTGAGGAGCCGCCCGCGCATGTGAAGTTCATTTTCGCCACAACCGAGATCCGCAAGGTTCCGGTCACGGTCCTGTCGCGTTGTCAGCGGTTCGACCTGCGGCGGATCGAGCCCGAGATGATGATTGCCCTGCTGCGCAAGATCGCCACGCGCGAAAGTGCCGAAATCACGGATGATGCGTTGGCTTTGATCACCCGCGCGGCCGAAGGGTCTGCACGCGACGCGACCTCGCTTCTGGATCAGGCGATCAGCCATGGCGCGGGGGAAACCACCGCTGAACAGGTGCGCGCGATGCTGGGTCTGGCGGACCGAGGCCGGGTGCTCGATCTCTTTGACATGGTCATGAAGGGCGATGCGGCAGGCGCGTTGACCGAACTGAGCGCGCAATATGCCGACGGGGCCGATCCGATGGCGGTGCTGCGCGATCTGGCGGAAATCACGCATTGGATTTCCGTGGTCAAGATCACGCCCGAAGCCGCCGAAGACCCGACCATCAGCCCTGATGAACGCCAGCGTGGACAGGATTTCGCCCATGCGCTCGGGATGCGGCCTCTGACGCGGTTGTGGCAGATGCTGCTCAAGGCGCTGGACGAGGTGGCACAGGCGCCGAACGCGATGATGGCGGCGGAAATGGCGATCATCCGCATGACTCATGTATCCGAATTGCCCAGCCCCGAGGATTTGGTGAAACGCCTGCAGGACACCCCGCCTCCGCCGCCGCCGTCCGGCGGTGGAATGCACTCGGGTGGTGGCACGCGCGCGCAGGCGATGGGCACCCCTGCCCCGACGCATGGCGCGTCATCCGGCCCGCATGCGTCTTATGGCGGTGCTGCTGTGGCCGTTGCCGTGGATCAGGCGTTGGCACGGTATCCCAGCTTTGAGCATGTGATCGAGCTGATCCGGTCGAACCGCGATGTAAAGCTACTGGTCGAGGTCGAGGGCTGCGTCCGGCTCGCTGCTTATCAGCCCGGTCGGATCGAATTCACCCCCACCGACAACGCGCCCGGCGATCTGGCGCAACGGCTTGGCGGTGCGCTGCAGCGCTGGACTGGCAACCGCTGGGCGGTGACGCTGGTCAATGGATCGGACGCGCCGACCATCGTGGAAACCCGCGACGCCGCCGAAAACGCAATCAAGGCGCAGGCGGCGGCACATCCTCTGGTCAAGGCTGTACTCGACGCCTTTCCCGGCGCTGTGATCGAAGAGGTGCGCACGCCCGACCAATTGGCCGCCGTGGCCGAAGCCGAGGCCTTGCCCGAAGTGGAAGACGAATGGGATCCGTTCGAGGAGGAGTGATCCTGTCGCTCCTGCCGGGAATGGCATGGGCGCAGGATTGCACGGTGCAGCGCCCCGGATGGGATGGCGCGCCGGTGAGCGCGGTGCAGGAAGCGGTGTTTCTGGCCTCTTCGCCTGCTGCGTTGGTTTTGCTTCTGGGCACCGCGGTCGCGATCCGCTTCAAAAGCCAATGGGGATCACTTGCTGTGGTTCTGGGTTGGACAGCCTTTGTCACCTTCCTGACGATGCTAGCCCCGGCCTCGCGGGAATTGGCGATGGCGGAAGGCTGCGTCGGGTCGCCCGCCTTGTTCATCGGCATCATCGCTGCAATATGTGTGGGGACGATTTTTTACACCGCGCCACCGATCAAGGGGCGCTGACCTACGGAGAAAAACATGTTCAAAGGTTTGGGCCAAATGGGCGACATGGCCAAGATGATGAAGGCCGCGCAGGAAATGCAGGGCAAGATGGCCCAGATGCAGGAAGACCTTGCATCCCTAACCGTGACCGGCGAATCCGGCGCGGGTCTGGTCAAGGCGACGGCAACAGCCAAGGGCGAATTGACCGGGCTGGACATTGACCCGTCGATCTTCAACGGCGACGACAAGGAAGTCGTCGAAGACCTGATCCTTGCCGCGATCAAGGATGCGCAGCAGAAGGCGCAAGCCAAGGCGCAGGAAGAAATGTCCAAGCTGACCGAAGGTTTGGGTCTACCGCCGGGGATGAACCTGCCGTTCTGACGGTGCACTTCAACGCCCGGGGATGACAATGATTTGATGCGTGACGGCGGCGACATAGAAGCGCTCATTGCGATGATGGCGCGCTTGCCGGGGCTTGGCCCCCGGTCGGCTCGCCGCGCCGTTCTGCATATGATCCGCAAGCGGGGACTATTGCTGGGGCCGTTGGCCGAGTTGATGACACGCGTCGCTCGGGATGCGCGCGAATGCCTGAATTGCGGCAATATCGGTACGCAAGACATCTGCGACATCTGTCAGGACAACCAGCGCAACAACGGTTTGCTCTGCGTGGTCGAAGATGTGTCAGACCTCTGGGCGATGGAACGGGCTGGGGTGTTCAAAGGCCGCTATCACGTTCTTGGCGGCACCCTATCGGCGCTGGATCAGGTCGGTCCGGACGAGTTGCGCATTCCCAAGCTGTCGGCCCGAGTAGACAGCGAAGAGATCACCGAAGTGATCCTCGCTCTGAATGCCACAATCGACGGCCAGACGACGGCGCATTACATCGCCGATCAGTTGGACGGGCGTGTGGTGCTGACCTCATTGGCACAGGGTGTGCCAATTGGGGGTGAGCTGGATTACCTCGACGAAGGTACGATCACGGCCGCCATGAACGCGCGCAAGCCGATTTAGGCCAGCCCTTCCGCTTTGCTGCACACCACACGGCTGAAAATTCTCGTTTCGACACAGCGCTTACGGCAAGACTGCGACCATCCCGATGCGCATTTAGGAGAGCACTATGGACATCGAAAAGACGGAACACGGCACCCTTGAACACTGGACGCCATCCGAAGTGGCAGCCGCTTTCAGCGAAGACAGGATCGTCTTGATCGACGTGCGCACACCGCAGGAATTCTCGCTTGAGCGGATCAACGGAGCGCTGCTGGCCCCGATGCAAGTTTTCCAGCCGAACCATATGCCGGACCAGTCCAAGAAACAGATCGTGTTCCACTGTGGATCAGGTGTCCGCTCGGCTCGGGTGGCCAAGCTGTGCCTGGCGGCCGGGGAAGACCGGATCGCCCATATGGCAGGCGGGTTCGCGGCGTGGAAGGACGATGGCCAGACATATATGGGAACCGACATGGCGACTGGTGCCCCAAAGGAAATGCGAAAGACATCGTAGTTCAAGAAAAAGCCCGGCACCGCAACGCGGGCCGGGCTTTCAGTCTGTCGCAACTGACGATCTTAGCGACGGTGATCGTCATCCTCATCGTCATCATCATCATGCGTGCCGTCTGGCAAGTTAAAGAAGCTGTCGGCATCGGCGTAATCTTCGCGACCGCCAGATTCTTCGCTATCGGACGATGAGCCACTGAGGCTGAAGGTCTCGAGACCTTCGATTGCGCTCGGCAGTCGAGGTTCAGCGTCCATCTCGAGGCTCTGTTCCGTGGACACCAGCTTGCGGCGTTCGTCGTCGGTCATCACCGCTTCTTGCTTTTTCGCAGCTTTGGCAACAGCCGCATCCAGTTCGGACTGTTTGCACAGTCCAAGTGCCACCGGGTCGATCGGCTGGATGTTGTTGATGTTCCAGTGCGTGCGCTCACGGATCGCCTGAATGGTGGGCTTGGTGGTGCCGACCAACTTGGAAATCTGACCGTCGCTGAGTTCCGGGTGGAACTTGACGAGCCACAAGATCGACGCTGGGCGATCCTGACGCTTGGACAGCGGCGTGTAGCGCGGGCCACGGCGCTTTTCTTCGCCTTGTGCGGCCGCATAAACCTTGAGCGTGAGCTTGCGCATCGGGTCGGCTTCGCCCTTCTTGATCTCGTCGGTATCAAGTTGGTTATTGGCGATGGGATCGAACCCTTTGACACCGGCAGCCACATCACCGTCAGCGATGCCCTGTACCTCAAGTTCATGCATGCCGGTGAAATCGGCGATCTGCTTGAAGGTCAGTGTTGTGTTATCCACCAGCCAGACGGCGGTGGCTTTTGCCATGATCGGTTTACCCATCTCGCGTCTCCTTACGCAAAGCTTTTTCGGTCTCTCGGAGCGGGTCCAAGAGGTCCCGGTTTGCCGGGACGGTTTCCATTGCCAGGGAACTTGGCGGCCTTATAGTCGCGCAGAGGCAAAGAGGGAAGAGGCAATGCGGGTTTTGGTGCTGGCCTTGGCAGGGCTGATCACGGCGTCGATGGCATGGGCGAAAGGCGAACGCTCTGGAGTGTTCGATTATTACGTCTTGTCGCTCAGCTGGTCACCCACTTGGTGCGCCATCGAAGGCGATGCGCGTCAGTCACCCCAATGCGATGCGAATGCTGATTTCGGCTGGGTGTTGCACGGCCTCTGGCCACAGTATCATCGCGGCTGGCCGTCCTATTGCCCGACCGTCGAACGCAACCCATCGCGGGCCATGACCAATGATATGTCGGATATCATGGGCACGTCCGGTCTAGCTTGGCACCAGTGGAACAAACACGGGGTGTGCACAGGGTTGTCCGCCTCTGGGTACTACGATCTTTCGCGCCAAGCATACGACGCGATTGTCCGTCCCCCAGTGTTCCGCCAGTTGGACAAGGCGGTCAGGCTCCCGGCCAAAGTGGTCGAAGAGGCGTTCATCAAGGCCAACCCGCAGCTTGCGCCGGACATGATCACGATCACCTGCAAGGATGGGCGGATTCAGGAAGCGCGGATTTGCCTGTCAAAGTCACTGGAGCCGGTCCCTTGCGGTCGCGATGTCATCCGCGATTGCACTGCGAAAGATGCGTTGTTCGAGGCGATCCGTTGAGACGGATTATCTTGGGGCGGTCCAGCCACCGGGCAGATCGCCACGGCGCGGCTTAGGTGGTTTGATCCGTGACAGAACGGCCTCCGCGCCTTTCATCATCCGAGCAACACCAGGTGCCTTGCGAACCTGCGCTTTGACCTTTTCGATCTGCATCACATCGTCGATCCGGCGGTCAAGGAACGCCCAAGTCGCCTGATTGTCGAGCGAATCATCGCCAAGCCAGTAAAGCACAGTGGACGAATAGACCCCTGCAAGGGTTGCCCTCTTGGTGTACCAATTGATGTCGCGCGCCCCATCACCAAGCCCGGTCCAAATACAGTCCGCCGTACCCCAGATCAGCTTGGCCCCCACGGGCGCATGCATCGGGAGCGCGAAGAGTGTCACACCGCGCCGAACCGCCTCTTTATCTTCGATCAATTCAAGACGCAGTCGCACGGCCAGTGCAACCTGATCGCGGAACCGACGTTCGGACAAGTCCTGCGCAGCCAGCGCCGCCACCATCGCATCATCACCGCGACGGTGAAAGGCCGCTGCAAGATCGATTGCGCCACGCGGGAACAGTCCACGCGCCAAAGCAGGCGCCACATCCACATCGGCGATGGCTGCCTTGAAGGCGGTTTCGGACCAACCATCGAAAGGCACGTGCATGAGCGCCGCGTCAAGCAGTTCGGTGGCAATATCGCGCGACGTTTCGGTCATGGATGACACTCCGGTTCAATCAGTGTTTCATAACAACCTAGGGCGACATCCCGCCTAGCGCCACTGCGACACGATATGCTGAACGATCGCCCGATCAGGGCCACTTGGGCGAACACGTATTTGCAAACGCAAAAACGTGATGACCTTCGGAACTTCAGGGGGTTACGCCGCGTTTCGTACTTAAGATAAGTAGTGTTTTTTATCGCTCGCTTGCTCTTCAAGATCAGGAATCAACCACTCGTGACACGGCAATCCGCTGATTTTTCACTTCTTTTGATCGCAACAGGGCTACTTGTGGCGTCGTTTATCGCGTCCGCGCAAGAAGGCGACCTGTTCTTCGTCTATTTTGGCGCCGAGGACTCACCTGTCGAGACCGCCACAGCCATTCTTTTGGCGTTTTGCGGTGTTGCGCTTTGGTGGCGTGCCTTGGGCGCGCGCAGCATGGTGTCGCGCGGGGCGGTCATTCTTGGTGTTTTATATGGTCTCGTCTATGTCTGGGCCGGCGGTGAAGAAGTGTCTTGGGGTCAACGCATTTTGGGCTTTGACAGCCCCGACTATTTTCAACAGAACAACGACCAACAGGAATTCACCTTCCACAATCTGGTGATCGGGAACGTCAAGCTGGATGAGCTGATCTTTGGACCTGTGCTGTCCTACGTGATCCTTTCCTACCTCATCGTTTTGCCGCTGCTGTGGCCGCGTATTGGGTGGGTGCAGCGGTTGGTGCGTCAGATGATCATCCCGGTTCCACGACGCTATCACGCAGCATTCGCATTTGCGGTGACGGCGATTATCCCGTTTCTAGACGAAAGCCGCAGGTGGGAGGTCTACGAGTGTATTTTTGCGTTGTTGTCGCTTGCGATTTTTCTTCACCCGGCCAACTCTTTGGACGAGGACACCATGCAGCAACGCATGGCAACCGGGTGACTGGACAAACAGTCAAAGGCTTGCTATACGGCGCGCTCCTGCAAATCCTTGCAAATCCAACTTAGAAAGGTGGTGAAAACCACATGCAGGTTAGTGTTCGTGACAACAACGTCGATCAGGCGCTCCGCGCTCTGAAGAAAAAGCTGCAGCGTGAAGGCGTTTTTCGTGAAATGAAGCTCAAGCAACATTTCGAAAAGCCGTCCGAGAAAAAAGCACGCGAGAAAGCCGAAGCGATCCGCCGTGCGCGCAAACTGGCGCGTAAAAAGGCACAGCGCGAAGGTATGCTCTAAGCAGTTCTTTCCAACACGCTTTGATTTTGACAGCCCCCGGAGCCCCGCGCTTTCGGGGGTTTGTTTTTGCGGTTGCAGACTTTTGCAATATCGACAGCCCAAAGAGTTTTGAACGAACATCCTTGGGTGCCGCTGCGATGCTCAGGATTTTGTAGCAGTCTCAAAGCATGGTTTTCTGGCACGCGCGCCCATGCGTCAAAGCCCATGAAAGACTTGCCCGACTCGCTTGCACTGTGAGACCATACACCCAAGCTCGGCCTGACATTTCCGCCGAAGCTTTCGATTTCAATGAACGGCCTAATTGGATGGCCTGTGCGATCCAGCATCCGGTTTGTGCCGCCTTGTAAGAGAGGTGATTTATGACTGGAGAAAACTCCGCAACAAATGCTGCAGTTACCGTGGCAGCATTTTCGGTGGAATATGCCATCGAAGGCAGGATCAGTATGGCGGGCGGACTGTCTCGCGGTGGCGCTGCCGGGCTTGTGGTCCAACCCGTTGTCTGGGAGTTATGGCTGAATCTGGTGTCTGGGCGGTTTGAATGACGGCGGTGCATCTGGTTGGTTTGTTGTTGCGACACAAGCCACCATCCAAAGGAGCACCACCATCATGGACGACGCTACCATCATCGATTTTGCGGGTCGAGACGCCATCACGGACCCGCTGACAGACCTTCTGCGAAAAGGAGCCCGGGAATTGCTTCAGGCCGCTGTTGAAGCTGAGAGAGACGCCTTTCTCGCCGCGTTTGCTGAACGCCGGACAGCAGAAGGCCGTGCTGCGGTTGTTCGCAGCGGATATCATCCAGAGCGCGCGGTGCAGACCGGGATCGGACCGGTCACGGTGAAAGTGCCGAAGGTACGGGCGAAGGACGGCAAGCCCGTGACATTCCGCTCGGCGCTTGTGCCGCCCTACGTCCGAAAGGCCAAAACTATCGAAGCCGCGCTGCCCTGGCTCTATCTCAAGGGTATCTCGACAGGCGAAATGGGCGCGGCTCTGAAGATGCTCTTGGGCCCGGAGGCAACCGGTTTCTCTGCCAAGACAATTTCACGTTTGAAAGGCCAGTGGGCGGCGGAATACAATGATTGGCGCAAGGCCGATCTGAGCCGTGACGAGTGGGTCTATATCTGGGCGGACGGCATCTACAGCGGGCTCCGTGACACTGATGATCGGCTCTGCGTGCTCGTTGTGATCGGGGTCAACGCCCGTGGCGAGAAGCACTTTCTGGCCATTGAAGATGGCGTCCGGGAAAGCACGCAAAGCTGGCGCGAGGTGCTTCTCGGCCTCAAAGCCCGTGGGCTCGCTGCTCCGAAGCTGGCCACCGGTGACGGGGCCATGGGGTTCTGGGCGGCATTGGAAGAGGTTCTTCCAACCACGCGCCAACAGCGCTGCTGGATGCATAAAACGGGCAATGTGCTCAATTACCTCCCCAAGCGCACCCAGCCCAAGGCTAAGAAGATGCTTCACGACATCTGGCAGGCCGAGACCCGCGAGGATGCCCATGCTGCGTTCGATCTGTTCATCGAAACCTTCGAGGCGAAATATCCGAAGGCGACCGAATGCCTGATCAAGGATCGGGATGAACTGCTGACATTCTACGACTTCCCAGCCCAGCATTGGCAGAGCATCCGGACGTCAAACCCGATCGAAAGCGCGTTCGCCACGATCCGGCACCGGACCAAGCGCACCAAAGGCTGTCTCAGCCGGGACGGCATGCTTCACATGATGTTCAAACTCGGACAATGCGCTGAGCAAAGCTGGCGCAAGCTGCGCGGCTTCGTTCATCTCGCCGACGTCATCCAGGGCGTCGATTTCGTCAACGGCATCAAGCCAATAAACCAGCAGCTAACCGCCGCATGATGATCGCTTGGGCACCAGATTTGACAATAACTCGTTGTCTGGGCGGTCACCGGCAATGGCCCGGATGCGGCAGACGCGTTCATCTATGGCGTTGGTGCGGCTGGGGCTATGGCTGGCTGGATTCTTGCTGTCCCAGCCTCCGTGACCGGTATCATCAAAGCAGCGGTGGACGATTACGTGGGCGGGTTGGTTGCCGAGGCGAAGCAGGATGAACCGGAAGCGGTACGTGGCGGGATATACGGAACGGACGATTATGGCTTCTGGTCTGCCAACAACCATATCACCGCGATGACGATCGCAAGCTATGGCGGTGTGGCATGGCAACACAGAAACGGCGCCTACTTGTTCATCAAAGACGCCAGCGACACGCTGGTCTGCGACTATCATCCCAGATCATACCAGAGGATATATCGACCGGTTATCCCGCTGCGGCGCAACGGAGATCGGGTTGCGTGGACAAGCGCCGATTTTTGACTATCGAAACAGAGCTTCCCTCCCCCGTCCTGATCTGACACCTTGCGGCCAAGACGAGGACGGGAGACTCCGAGTATGGCGCAGGTCTGTGTGTTCGACGCGTATGGGACGCTGTTTGATGTGGCGGCTGCGGCACGTGTTGCAGCCGATGAACCAGGGCGCGAAGCGCTCAAAGCCGTCTGGCCGCAACTGGCCGAACACTGGCGGCTGAAACAGTTACAATACACATGGCTCCGCACCATCACAGGCCAATACACACCGTTCTGGGAGGTCACGAAAGACGGTCTGGATTGGGCGATGGAGAAGGTCGGTCTGATCGACGATCCTGAACTGCGCGAACGCTTGCTGGCGCTTTATTGGGAGCTTGCCGCATATCGCGAAGTGCCGATCATGCTGGCCCAATTGAAAGCCGCTGGAAAGCAATGCGCAATCGTCTCGAACGGCAGCAAAGACATGCTGGAAGGTGCGGTGGACAGCGCCGGGATCGGCGAATTCCTTGACGCGGTTCTGTCGGTCGAAGATGTCAGTATCTTCAAACCCTCATCGTTGGTCTATGACATGGTGGGCACGCGGTTCGGTTGCGGCAAGAAGGACATTCTCTTCGTGTCCTCGAACGGATGGGACATCGCCGGGGCCACGGGCTATGGTTTCCAGACAGTTTGGGTCAATCGCGCGGGTGATCCTGTGGACCGTCTGCCGCATCGCCCAGCCCACATACTGTCTGATCTGTCCACTATCCCGGAGCTGGCCTGATGCCCCGTTTCACAACGTCCGACGGATTGTCTCTACACTACACGGACGAGGGCGACGGTCTGCCGTTGCTGTGTTTGGCCGGCCTCACCCGTGATGGGCGCGATTTCGAATTCGTGGCCCCGCATCTTGAAGGTGTGCGTCTGATCCGTCTGGATTATCGCGGCCGAGGCCAGTCCGATTGGGGCGACCCGGCCACCTATCAAATCCCCGTCGAAGGGCGCGATGCGATCGAATTGCTGGATCATCTGGGGCTGGAAAAAGCGGCCGTGCTGGGCACGTCGCGCGGCGGTTTGATCGCAATGGTTCTGGCCGCCACGGCCAAGGATCGGCTGCTGGGAGTGGCACTCAACGACATCGGCCCCGAGATCGCTTCACAGGGGCTTGAGGTGATCAAGGATTACCTTGGCCGGCCGCCTGTTCTGAAAACCCATGCCGAAATGGCCGAAGCCCGCGCCCGTGTGCTGACCGCTTTCCAGAACGTGCCCCCAGACCGTTGGCTGCGCGAAGCTCAGATCCTGTTCAACGAAACAGAAGACGGGCTGGAGCTGACTTACGACCCCCGCCTTCGCGACGCGGTGCTAGAGGGCGGAGCGCAACCGATGCCGGATCTCTGGCCACTTTTCGATGCGATGTCAGGATTGCCGCTTGCTTGTATAAGGGGCGCGAATTCTGACCTGCTTTCGCCTGAAACCTTCGCCGAAATGAAACGCCGCCGGCCCGACATGATCGCTGTCGACGTACCGGACCGTGGCCACATCCCCTTTCTTGACGAACCCGAAAGCCTGAACGCCCTACGGCGTTGGCTGGATATGCTGAGGTAAGCTATGGACATTCAACGCATTGAGGCGGCAGCGGGTCGCCTGAAAGGTCACGCGCGGATCACGCCGCTCTTGTCTTCGCCCTTTCTGGACGAGATCGCCGGGCGGCGGGTGCTGGTCAAGGCAGAATGCCTGCAACACACCGGGAGTTTCAAATACCGCGGCGCCCGATCTGCCGTGTCGGCCCTTTCAGACGCGCAGCGCAGGAAAGGCGTGATCGCCTACTCTTCGGGCAACCATGCGCAGGGCGTTGCTTTGGCAGCAAAGCAATTCGGTGCAAGCGCGGTGATCATCATGCCGTCAGATGCCCCAAAGATGAAGATCGACAACACCCGCGCCCTCGGAGCCGAGGTGGTGCTTTACGACCGGGCAACCGAAGACCGGGATGCTATTGGCACCAAGTTGTCCGATGACCGTGGATTGACACTGATCCGCCCTTTCGATGAACCCGAAGTGATCGCGGGACAAGGCACCTGTGGACTTGAGATCGCTACACAGGCGGCAGAGTTAGGCGTGACCGAGGCCGACGTCATTGTCTGCTGTGGTGGTGGTGGTCTGACTTCCGGCATTGCGCTGGCGTTGGAGACACACGCTCCGGGCATGCGCGTGCGCCCTGCGGAACCGGAAGGGTTTGATGACGTGACGCGGTCCTTGGCGTCGGGACAGATCGAACGCAACACCGGCGGCGCGAATGGTCTCTGCGATGCAATCGTCACCCCACAACCGGGAAACATGACGTTTCCCATAATGCACCGCCTTTGTGGTCCGGGCATCGTGGTGACCGACGAAGAGGCGCAGAAAGCAATGTCGCAAGCCTTTGCCCGGCTCAAACTGGTTGCAGAACCGGGTGGCGCGGTGGCGCTGGCGGCTGCGCTCTATCACGGCGATCAAATCGACGCTGACACTGTGATCTGCACCATCTCCGGCGGCAACGTGGACCGCGCCGTGTTCCTGCACGCGCTCGATCAGTTCGGAGAAGGGTAGACGCCTCGTTATGCTGAGCGCCGATCTTGACGATATCCGCCTGCACTATCGCGTTGATGGCGACCCCGACGGTGCGCCGGTTGTATTCTCCAATTCCCTCGGCACTGATCTGCGTCTCTGGGACAAGGTTATCGCCCGTCTGCCAAAGGCCGGATTGAAATACATCCGCTATGACACGCGCGGGCATGGGCTGTCCGACGGCACGCCTCCCCCCTACGGGATGGGCACGCTGGTGCGCGATGTCGAGCGGTTGATGGACCACCTTGCCGTGAAGAATGCGGTGTTCGTTGGCCTCTCCATCGGTGGGATGACCGCCCAAGGGCTTGCGGCCAAGCGGCTGGATCTTGTGCGCGCGTTGGTGCTGTCCAACACCGCCGCCCGCATTGCCACACGCGAGATTTGGGCTCAGCGTATCGCCGATGTCGAAACCGGCGGGGTCGAGGCGCTGGCAGATGCCACGATGATCCGTTGGTTCAACCCCGCCTTTCGTGCCACGGACGAATTCCGCTTCTGGCGCAACATGATGGTCCGCACCTCGGCCGAAGGGTATATCGGGTGTTCCCATGCGATTGCAGGCACCGACTTCTACACGACGACCGCCGCGCTGCGACTTCCCACGCTGGGCATCGCAGGCAGCGAGGATGGATCGACTCCGCCTGATCTGGTGCGCGAAACCGCCGACCTCGTGCCGGGGTCGCAGTTCCATTTGATCCGCAAGGCGGGCCATTTGCCTTGCGTCGAAGCCGCGGACGAATACGCCCGTGTGCTGGCCGAGTTCCTTGCCGCACAGGCGCATTGACTGGCGAACTGTCAAGTGTAGTTTACACATTGAAGGCACACCTGCCTGATCCCGAAAGCACTGCACATGCGCCTGCCCGTCGTCTTTATCCTGATCACCGTGATGATCGACGCGATGGGGATTGGCCTGATGATCCCGGTCATGCCAGATCTAATCCGCGAGGTGACAGGCGGCGATCTGGCCAATGCAGCCCTTTGGGGCGGTGTGCTGACAACCGTGTTTGCCGTGATGCAATTCCTGTTCGGCCCGGTGATCGGCAACCTGTCGGACCGTTTCGGCAGGCGGCCAGTGCTGCTGATCTCGCTTGTGGTGATGGCAGCGGATTATGTGGTGATGGCCGTGGCGGGCAGCATTTGGCTGTTGCTGCTGGGACGGGTCGTCGGCGGCATCACTTCCGCCACGCAGGCCACCGCTTCGGCCTATATGGCCGACATCTCGGACCCAGACAAAAAGGCGCAGAATTTCGGGTTGGTGGGCGCAGCCTTTGGGCTGGGTTTCGTGATCGGACCACTGATGGGCGGCCTGCTGGGCGAATGGGGCACCCGCGCGCCTTTCTGGGCCGCAGCAGCATTGGCCGGCGCAAATGCGGTGCTGGGTTATTTCGTCTTACGCGAGACTGTAACCGACGCCATCCGGCGCCCCTTTGACTGGCGCCGCGCAAACCCGTTTGGCGCATTCCGCGCCTTGGGTGAACTGCCGGGGCTTGGTCGGCTTTTTGCGGTCTTTTTCCTCTACCAGGTTGCATTCTTCGTCTACCCGGCAGTGTGGGCCTATTACGGGCAGGCTAGGTTCGGCTGGAACACAGGTATGATCGGTCTGTCGCTGGGCCTGTTCGGGATCATGATGGCGGTGGTTCAAGGTGGTCTCATCCGCCTGATCCTCGCTCGATTGGGCGAACGCGGCACGGTGATCTACGGACTTGTTTTTGATGTGTTCGCCTTTGGCGCTTTGGCCTTTGTCACATCGGGCACCATTGCTTTGATCCTGACACCACTGGCTGCCCTTGGCGCGGTTATCACCCCTGCGCTGCAGGGCATCATGTCTAGGGCGGTTGGAGACAAGAGACAGGGCGAATTGCAAGGCGCGCTCACCTCGATCGGGGCGATCGCGATGATCATCGCTCCTTTGGTGATGACCGGGGTCTTTGCGCGATACACACGCACCGACGCCGATATCTATTTCCCCGGTGCGCCGTTCCTGTTGTCTCTGACGCTGATCCTCGTCGCCTTGGTGGTCTTTCTGGCTCCGCGCCGCAGCCCTGTCGCAGCCTGACCTATTCAGGTCGACTTCCCGCTTGCGCTTGGACTTCGACGCCCTCAGGTTGACCGCAGAACAAGGGAGACCGCATGACCCGCATCAAAGCCGCCGTCTGTACCGAATTCGGCCAACCACTACAGATCGAAGACGTTGAGTTGCGCGCGCCGCAGATGGGTGAAATCGAAGTCACTCTCGAAGCGGTGGCAATCTGTCATTCCGACATTCACTTTGCCGAAGGTGCGTGGGGCGGTGACCTGCCTGCGGTTTACGGCCACGAAGCGGCAGGTCGGATTTCAGCCTTGGGTGCATCGGTCAGTGACCTGACGGTTGGGCAGCGCGTCGTGGTCACTTTGATCCGATCCTGCGGCACCTGCGCCAATTGCGCCAGCGGCAAACCCACGATCTGCGAGGCCCCGGATACCGGCGCGTCCCCGATCACCCGCCCTGATGGCACGCAGGTCAAGAAAGCGATGGATTGCGGCGCCTTCGCAGAACGGGTGGTGGTGGACCAAAGCCAAGTGGTGCCTTTGCCCGATGACATGCCGCCTGAAGCGGTTGCGCTCATGGCGTGTGGCGTGATCACAGGCGTAGGCGCTATCGTCAACGCAGGCAAGTTGCGCGCGGGTGAAGACGTGGTGGTCATCGGCGCAGGTGGTGTCGGCCTCAACGCCATTCAGGGTGCGCGGATTGCCGGCGCTCGGCGCATCGTCGCGGTCGACATGACCGAAGACAAGCTGGAAACCGCAAAGACATTTGGCGCGACCGACGGTGTTCTCGCTACGGGCAAGGCTCCATGGAAAGAGGTCCATAAGACTTTGGGGCGCGGCGCAGACCTGATCGCGGTGACGGTTGGCGCAATCCCGGCTTACAACCAAGCGCCGCGCTACCTTGGATGGGGCGGGCGCATGGTGATGATCGGCATGCCCCATTCCGGTGCCATGGCAGAATACGAACCGGTGGTTCTGGCCTATATGGCGCAGGGCATGGTCGGCTCAAAAATGGGCGACGTGGTGATCCGCCGCGACATCCCGTGGCTGGCGGACCTTTACCGGCAGGGCCGTCTGAAGCTGGACGAACTGGTGTCAGGGCGCTGGTCGCTCGACCAGATCAACGAGGCCATCGCCGACACCAAGGCCGGCGGGGCCAAGCGCAACGTGATCCTGTTTTGACCGACCTCCGCCACAAGCGCGTTTCCGTCGACGGAAACGCGAGGATGCGTCAACGCATCCTCCGCCCACAGGAAAGGGACCGCATATGAAACTGCACGCGCTCGATGTGATCACCACCGCCCCCCCTACTCCGGGCTGGGGTGGGCGGTACTGGACACTTGTCAAGGTGACCACCGACACCGGCCTCACCGGTTGGGGCGAATGCTACGCCTCAAGCGTCGGCCCTGACGCGATGAAAGCAGTGATCGAGGACGTGTTCGACCGGCACATGCGCGGCGAGAACCCCGAGAACATCGAGCTGATGTTCCGCCGCGCCTATTCCTCGGGCTTCACCCAGCGACCCGACCTGACGGTGATGGGCGCATTCTCTGGGCTGGAGATTGCCTGCTGGGACATTCTGGGCAAGGCACGCGAACGTCCGGTCTGGGCGCTTTTGGGCGGTCAGATGACCCCCAAGGTCCGCGCCTATACCTATCTTTATCCCCTCCCCCATCACGATATCGACGGCTTTTGGACAGACCCAGACGCGCAAGCCGAAGCTGCGGCCTTCTACCTGAAACAGGGCTTTACAGCCCTGAAATTCGACCCGGCTGGCCCCTACACCCTGCGCGGGGGCCACCAACCGGCGCTAACCGACATCGCGCTCTCGGTCGAGATGTGCAAAGCCATTCGCGCAGCGGTGGGGAACAAGGCCGACTTGCTTTTCGGCACGCATGGCCAGTTCACCACTTCGGGCGCGATCCGTTTGGGACAGGCAATCGAACCCTATCTGCCGCTGTGGTACGAAGAGCCTATTCCGCCCGACAATCTGCTCGAATTCGCCGAGGTGGCGCGTGCTGTTCGCATCCCCATCGCGACAGGCGAACGTCTGACCACAAAGGCCGAGTTCGCGACGCTACTGCGCACAGGAGGGGCAAAGATCCTGCAACCCGCCTTGGGTCGCGCGGGCGGCATCTGGGAGATGAAAAAGCTGTCTGGTATGGCCGAAGCTTTCAACGCCGAGATGGCGCCACATCTTTACGCAGGCCCAGTCGAGTGGGCCGCCAATGTGCACCTGTGCACGTCGATCCCCAATGTGCTGCTGGCTGAGAGTATCGAAACGCCATTTCACGCGGCGTTGATCCGCAACACGATCCGGGTGGAAAACGGGTTTATCACGGCGCCCGACACACCTGGTCTGGGAATAGACGTAGACGAAGATCTGGCACGGGCCCATCCCTTCACAGGAACTGGCCTGCACCTGCAAATGCAGGAAGCGCCATGTGACTATAAGAACGGCAATGCATTCACAGGCGGCGCACCAACGCCCGTCACACAGACAGAACCGTGATAATTCTTTGAAACCCTCCCCGCTTCGGTGTTAAAAGCTCGGGGGTTACTGGGGGTTCTCCGATGAATGATACGAGTGTTGCGCCAGATGCCGCACAAGACATGGCCCAAAGCGCAGCGCAGGCATCTGCGTATCTCAAGACGCTTGCCCATGAGGGTCGGTTGATGATCCTCTGCCACCTTGGCGTGGGCGAAAAGTCTGTGGGTGAGTTGGAAGCTCTGCTCAATATCCGGCAGGCAGCAGTAAGCCAGATGCTCGCCCGGTTGCGTGACGAGCAGCTGGTCAAGACCCGGCGTGATGGCAAGACCATCTACTATAGCCTGAACGACGACAACACCGCGCGTCTGATCGCGCATTTGCATGGGATGTTCTGCGGATCGTGACGCGACCTGACACCGCCTTTTCCGGCCCCGAGCTTTGCGCGAAATCCGCGCGTGATGTGATCTCCCTTCTTCGCAAAGGCGAGGTGACGACGGACGATCTCATCACTGCCAGCGTGACACGCATGGATCAGGTGGAAGCCGCCGTGAACGCCGTGGTCACCCGTTGCCCGGACCGCGCGCGTGCTGCAACTGCCCCCAAAGACAGCCTTTTGGCCGGACTGCCCATTGGCATCAAGGATCTCAACCCAGTCGAAGGCGTCCGCACAACTTTCGGCACAAAAGGCATGGCCGACCACGTGCCCACCGCGTCAGACCCGCTGGTGCTGCGGCTGGAAGAGCGCGGTGGCGTGGTGCTAGGCAAGACCAACACACCCGAGATGGGCGCCGGGGCCAATACCTTCAACGCTGTCTTCGGGGCCACTCGCAACCCATGGGACACACGGATGAACGCCGCCGGATCGTCAGGGGGCGCTGCAGTATCGCTCGCCACCGGAGAGCTGTGGTTGAGCCATGGCTCGGATTTTGGCGGCAGCCTGCGTAGCCCGGCGAATTACTGTGGCATCGTCGGTTTACGCCCCTCGCCCGGTGTTGCGGGCGGCAGTTCGGCCCACCTTGGCTTTACCAATGGCGGCGTCGACGGCCCGATGGCACGTGACGTTATGGACTGCGCGCTCTTCCTCGACGCGATGGCAGGCTACGATCCGATCTGGCCGATTTCCTTCCCTGCTCCCGAGACCTCATACTTTGAGACCGCGGGCCGCGACGCAGGCAATATCCGCATCGCCTACACGCCCGATCTCAACGGCTTTGCCGCCGTCACATCCGAAATCGACACGGTGCTCCGTGGCGCACTCGACAGCCTGCGCCTGCCAAATGTCACCGTTGAGGACCACTGTCCCGACCTGCCCAGGCTGGACGAAACCTTCCGCGCCCTGCGCTGCATGTCCTTCATGGGCAGTTATCAGGTCACGCCTGACAGCGTGACAAAGCACTACAAGGACACGATCAAGGGCAATCTCGCGGATGCCCGCGCAATGACCTTTGACGATTACGTGCTGGCAGAGCGCGACCGAGCCGCGATCTACAACACCATGGCGGCCTTCTTTCAGACCCACGATGTGCTCGCCTGCCCGGTCAATGGACTCGCCCCTCTGCCGGTCGAGATCGAATACCCGACAGAGGTCGCCGGTCGTCCGATGCGCGACTATATCGATTGGCTGCAATTTGCCTTCCTTGCCACCGTGGCAGGCCTTCCTGCGCTGTCTCTGCCCGTTGGGTTTACGCCCTCCGGCATGCCGGTCGGCCTACAACTGGTCGGCCCCCCACGCGGCGAAGCGCGGCTGTTACAAGTGGCGCACACGCTGGAACAGACCCTGCATCTTCCGGTCACCCTGATTGACCCGATCGTCCGTTAACGCGCCAGACGGTAGCTGAGGGCGGCATGGATGACCTGTCGCAACGCCGCCTCGGGGAAGGCGGTGTCCTGCGCAACCAAAACAGCGCGGTTGCCTTCGAACTGAAGGTCCGCCGCCAAAATGGATCGGGCGTCGGATACTACTCTGGTCTGGCAATGTACGAACAGAGCGGGAATGCCGGTATTCGTCACACCCAAACGCAGGGGCGTGCCGGTCGAAACCGCATAGGACGGCTGTCCCCACTTAAGCGTTTCGCTCACATCACCCGCGCCGGGCACCGTGCTTGCGACATCAAAGATCACTCCTCGCAGCCGCACTAAAACGAGACGCGCAGAATTGGGGAGCGTATCCAAGGCAGCCAAAATATCGTCCGGGATGGCAGGCGTTTGCGTCATGTCCCAGCATGACACGTCCATACCCAATGGCGTCAAGCCTGCGTTGGGCGCAAAGCTACAAAGCTCTGCTTCTCTTTTTCAAAAATATGCAAAAAAAACGCGCGCCACAGGCGCGCGTTGGTCGGATCGGCACAGCCGATCCGACCAAGCTTAGTCCGCAACCTCCCACCGGTTGGCGAAATTCCCCAGAACATGGCCCACATCTTCGGAACCCGCCCCGTGTAAATCCACCTGCGCCACCAGCCCACGGGTCTTGTCGTCAACCACCGAGACGACCCGCGCGGGGCAACCTACCTTGTCCAATGCGGCATTGAACACCCGCGTGATGGCGTGTTTGCGCAGATCAGGCTTGAACACCTTTCCCACAGCCGTCTTGGGCAATTCGTCGAGGATCGTCATGTGTTTCGGGACTGCTGCGCGCTCGTGGACATGCACTTTGCAATGCTCCAACAATTCGACCTCAGTCACGCTGGCACCATCGACCAGTTCGACAAAGGCGCACGGCAACTCGCCAGCACGTTCGTCGGGTTGACCAATCGCCCCCGCAAAGGCCACGGCCGGATGCGCCAACAGCGCCTCTTCGATCTCGGCCGGATCGATGTTGTGCCCTCCGCGGATGATCAGGTCCTTCGCGCGTCCGGTGATCCAGAGATAGCCATCCGCGTCGATGCGGCCCAGATCGCCTGTGCGCAAATGGGTGTCGTAATAGAAAAGATCAGCGTTCTTGGCTGCCTCGGTATAGGTATGACCGGCAAAGACCCCCGGGTTCGATACGCAGATCTCCCCGATTTCGTCCACGTCGCATTCTACAACGGACGCGTTCTTCTGGGTCAGGATTCGCACATTCGTATAAGGGAAGGGAATCCCGACGGAGCCCACCTTCTTGATACCATCCGGAGGATTGCAGGACACAAGGCAAGTCGCCTCAGTCAGACCATAGCCTTCAACGACTCTGACCCCGCAGGCCTTCTCGAACCGGTGGAACAGTTCCAGCGGCAACGGTGACGACCCGGAAAACGCAGTCTTGATGGTCGAGATATCGGCATCCACCGGACGCTGCATCATCGCGGACATCGCGGTCGGTACGGTGATCACAAAGGTGGTCTTCCAACGCGCGCAAAGCTTCCAGAAATTGTCGAAGACACCCTCGCCCCGATACCCTTGCGGGGTTGGAAACACCGTATGCGCGCCGGATACGACCGAGGCCATAAGTATCACATGGCAAGCAAAGACGTGGAACAAAGGCAATGGGCACATGATACTGTCTTGCTCCGTGAACAAGAGCTTGTTGCCCAGCCAGCCGTTGTAGATCATGCCGGAATATTTGTGCTGCGCGACCTTGGGCATGCCGGTGGTGCCGCCGGTATGGAAATAGGCCGCCACTCGATCATCCGCGCTATCGGCGAAGTCGAGCGTGGTGTTCTGCTTTTTCAACTCTGCATTGAAGCTTAGAACATCGGCATGATGACCGCCGGGATTCTTTGGCCGCACCAGTGGCACGATCCATGATTTCGGCGGTGTGAGGTATCGGTTCAGATCGACCTCCAGCACCGTGTGGACCTTTGGCGCATGGCGGCAGGCCTCGGCCACTTTTTGTGGAACATCGGTCTTGGGAAACGCTTTAAGAGTGACGACAACCTTGGCTTCAGTTTCGCGCAGGATCGCGGCGATCTGTTCCGGCTCCAAGAGTGGATTGATCGGATTGGCGATGCCGGCAATTGCACCACCCAGCAAGGTTAAAATCGTTTCGGTACTGTTGGGCAGCACATAGGCAACCACGTCATTTTCTCCGACCCCGAGCTTGCGAAACAGGTTGGCGGCCTGAACGGTCCGTGCCAACAACTGTGACCATGTCAGGGTTTCGGCTTTGTCCTTTGGGCCCGAAAGCAGTTGGAAACTGGCGGCAGGACGGTTCGGGAACGCAGCCGCCGTCTTACTCAACTGGCCATAGAGCGTGGCCGGCACATCCCTGTCTGCCCAAGGCATTTCATTCTCAATCGCGTTGCGGTCCTCGAAACTCGCAAACGTCATGGCGTCCCCTCCCCTGTGTCAGTCTGCGCCTGCGCACGTGAGCGCTGGCACGCCTGTTTAGCGGATATTTCGGCAAAACAAGACACCCCGACGCTACGACAGACTGCCTGTGACGCTGCGTTCCGATGCCAAGATCAAGCTTTGGCTCTCAGTTTCCACCGCATTTGCCTCTCTATTTCGAGTGGTCACGGATCAGTTTTGATTTTTTGCACACGTTTGCAAAGAATTCTTGCCAAACCGCGAACCCTATGGCTTGGTGGGGTGGTCGACCGCAAATCCGATCTTTGCGCAGGGGGAAACCATGGCGGAAATCCAGCTCAGGAACGTCAACAAACGTTGGGGCAGCTTCGTCGGCGTCGACAATTTCAATTTGACGATTCCCGACAAAGAATTCCTTGTTCTGCTCGGACCATCGGGCTGCGGCAAGACAACGACCATGCGGATGATCGCCGGGCTTGAGGACATCACAGACGGCGAAATCGCCATTGACGGCAAGGTGGTGAACAGCCTTGACCCCAAAGATCGCGACGTTGCGATGGTGTTCCAATCTTACGCGCTTTACCCCAACATGAACGTCTACGAGAACATTCGCTTTCCACTCAAGGTACGCGGCATCGACCCCTCCACTCATGACGCCAAGGTGCGCCGAGCAAGCGCGATGGTCGAGCTTGACGATTTTCTGCACCGCAAGCCCGCCGAACTGTCAGGTGGCCAGCGCCAACGCGTGGCGCTGGCCCGCGCGATTGTCCGCGAACCCAACGTGTTCCTGATGGATGAACCATTGTCGAATCTCGACGCCAAACTGCGCGTCAGCACCCGCGCCCAGATCAAGAACCTGAGCCATGAACTTGCGGTGACGACGATCTACGTGACCCATGACCAAATCGAAGCGATGACGCTGGCCGACCGCGTCGTGGTCATGGAGAAAGGCATCGTCCAACAGGTCGGCAGTCCGACCGAGATTTACGACCGCCCCGCAAATATGTTCGTCGCCAGTTTCATCGGCAACCCAGCGATGAACCTGATCAATGGCGACATTCAAAACGGTATCTTCGAGGCACGCGACACGCGCATCCCCGGACTGTCTGCCGCCAACGGCAAGACCACACTGGGTTTCCGCGCCGAAGATGCGTCGCTTGCTGCCGCTGGCGAGGGCCAGATCACCGCGCCGATCTACACGCTCGAACTTTTGGGTGACGCCACAATGATCTCGGTTCGGATCGGCCAGGCGCTGGTTGCCGTCAAGGCCGACAAAACCTTCCGGGCCGAAATCGGAGACCCGATTTCGATCCGCGTTCCACCCGAGATTTGCCACCTGTTTTCCACGGACACAGGACAGCGCATCGACGGCTGAACAATCACGGGATTCCCGGCTCAACCGGGAGACAGAGATGCGCGCTTGCACAGCGCATCCAGACACACAGGGAGACCAAGATGAACCTTAGACATATCCTGATGACAGGCTCTTTCCTCGTTGCGGCGAGTGCCACCACAACCATGGCCGCCGATTGCGGCATCGACAGCGGACGGCTCAGCATCGTCGGCAACGAATTCCCCGCAATTCAGACAGTCGCGCGCAATGCGCAGGCTTGCGATGGCCTTTCCGAGGCCAAGGCGAACCTCACCGCCGACCACCAGAAGATCAATCTTGCCGGTATGCAGGGTAATCCGGCAGAATACACAACCGCGATTGTCGCCAACTCGTCTATCGTGGCACTGATGAACGAAGACGTGATCCGCCCGCTTGATGATCTGGTTGCCGCATACGGGCAGGACATCCCGAAAAACCAGCTCATCACAATCAACGGTCAGGTTATGGCCGTGGCCTTCATGGCGAACGCGCAGCACCTCGTCTATCGCAAGGACATCCTTGAACAGATTGGCATGGAACCGCCGAAAACCTACGAAGACATGATCGCCACAGCCGAGAAAATCCGCGCCGAGGGCATTCTCGAATACCCACTGGGCGGTGCGTACATGGCGGGCTGGAACCTCGCGCAGGAATTCGTGAACATGTATATCGGCCATGGCGGGGATTTCTATGAACCCGGCACGGCGCAGGTCTCGATCAACAACGAGGCGGGTCTGGCCACGCTTGAGATGCTCAAGTCACTGAGCGCTTACATGAATCCCGATTACCTGACCCACGATTCCAACGCCACGAGCGCAGAGTGGGAAGCAGGCAATGTCGCGCTCATGAACATGTGGGGATCGCGCACAGGGGTTCTTATGGACGCCGAAGGCTCCACCCCCGAGGTCTATGAAAACACCATGGTCGGCGCGCCGATGACCGTCGCTGGCGGCGATTCGCCTGCATCCACCCTGTGGTGGGACGGCTGGACCGTCGCCAAGAACATCAGCGACGAAGACGCGGCTGCGACCTTCAAAGCCATGAAGCACGGTATCAGCTCGGCGATCCTGAACGACGAGACAATGGGCCAGGCTGTTTGGATGATCGAAGGCTACCAACCTGCACCGGTCAATGAAGGTGTGTTCTCGGCGATCTCAATGCAGACCACGCCCTACCCGATGCTGCCGCATCATGGTCTGCTGCACACTGCGTTGGGCGACAACATCGCAGACTTCTTGCAAGGCAAGGAAAGCGCAGAGCAGGCTCTGTCAGACATCGAAGCGGCTTATATGACCGCAGCCAAGGAAAAAGGCTTTGTGAACTAAGCCGTCTATCGCGCGGGGGACTACGGTTTCCCCCGCGCAGCTTTGACCGTTCCAACCTCGCGGGTGTGATCTGATGAAACACAGTGCGTTTTTCTGGTTTGTCCTGCCTTCGGCGGTCGCCATGCTGTTGTTCATCTTCTTTCCCATCGTGTCGGTCGTTGTCCAATCGCTGCATTCCGCGCATGAGCAGGTCATCATCGAAGTGGAAAACTGCGGGCCCTTCGGCTGCACCACAGCCACCGCCATTGACCAAGAGGCCACCGCTGCGCTGCGTGAAGATCAACCCCTCGGTCGGTTTGCCGGTCTGGAAATTTACAAGGACCGTAATCACCTTGCCACCGCCCAGATCGGTCCGCTTTGGGAGCAAAGCACCGGGATAGGGGACTTCATCGGCAAACTGATGAACCTGCCCTTCTATAAGGCGATGGGCTTTACCCTGACCTTTACCTTCGTGGTCACGCCACTGACGATCATCTTCGGCTTCGTTATTGCCGTGGCCGTTAACAGCGCCGCCCGCGCCATTCGTGGCCCGCTGATCTTTTTCTCACTGCTGCCGATGATGGTCACGCCGCTGATCGGCTCACTCATCCTGTTCTGGATGGTCGATGCGCGCGGCATCCTCGGCACCGCCCTGCGCTGGCTCGCCGATGATCCCAGCCTGTCGGTCAAGGCCGATACCGGGCTGATGTGGGTCATGCTCATGGTGTATGGCGTCTGGCACTCCGCGCCCTTTGCATTCATCGTCTACTATGCCGGACTGCAAACCGTGAACACCGACACGCTTGAAGCGGCCCGCATCGACGGCGCAAGCCGGTGGCAGCGAATCCGCCACGTCGTGATCCCGCATCTCTTGCCGCTGACCACCTTCATCGCGCTGATGCAGCTGATGGACAATTTCCGGGTGTTCGAGCCCATTGTGAGCTTCAACGCCAGCGCCCATGCCACCTCACTGAGTTGGGCGATCTACAATGATCTGGGCGGCGAGACACAGCAGCTTAGCTCGGCTGCAGCGACCTCGGTTCTGACTATCATTGGCGTCGCCATCCTTTTGTCACCGGTATTGATCCGCACCTATCGCGACTACGGCAAAGCGGCCTGAGGAGAACGACAATGGCAAGCCAAGTTCAGAAACGCCCCGTTCTTCTTCAAACCGTCCTTGTGTGCATCTTGATCCTCTGGATGATCGCCGCCGCCTTTCCGTTCTTCTGGACACTGTGGGGATCGTTCAAGGTCGAGGGAGATTTCTTTTCGCTTGCCGACTGGACCAACGTCCTGACCGGCGAGATGACCACCCGCGAAACCGGCGACGCCTTTACCGCCGAGGGCTATACTGGGGCATGGGTGCAAGAAGAGTTCTGGAAAGCCGCGTGGAATTCGACGTTGGTGTGCCTTTTTGTCGTGACCATCTCTCTTACCTTGGGCACCTTGGGCGGTTACGCGCTGGCCCGATCCACCTACCGCTATGCCTTTTGGTTTCTGCTCATCGCGCTGATTTTCCGCGCCATGCCGCCGATCACGCTGGTCTCAGGTTACCTGCCGGTGTTCTTCCAGTGGAACATCTGGGGGCACCTGCCAACGGCCATCATCGTGCTGGTGGCCATCAACCAGCCCTTCACGCTGTGGATGTTGCATTCCTTCTTCAAGAACATTCCGCAAGACCTTGATGAGTCCGCAATGGTCGATGGCTGCACCCGGTTTCAGGCCTTCCGCCACGTGATCATCCCAGTGATGTGGCCCGGCGTGATCACCACAGGGCTTTTCAGCTTTCTTCTTGCCTATAACGACTTCGCAGTGACCGCGATGATCCTCGACAAGCAGAACCAGACCATGGTGCCAAAAATCGCGTCTTTCCTGGGTACCACGCAGACCAAGGGAAATGTCATGTTTGCCGTGGCTGCCGTGGTCTCGACCACTGCGCCATTGTTCCTGCTGATTATGTTCTTCCAGCGCCAGATCGTATCGGGCCTAACCGCCGGAGCGGTCAAAGGTTAAGTCCTGATCGTCTCTGTGTCGCAAATACCTCAGGGCAGTCGCCGAAAAGGCGACAGGCGCAGCGCCCCCGCTTTGCCTCAACGCAAAGCAAGGATGCGTCGACGCATCCTCCACCGCCCCTAGTTCAACGTCACCAGCTTGCCGGGGTTCATGATGTTGCCCGGATCAATCGCTTTCTTGAGCGTTACCATAAGCGCGTAGGCCGCACCGTGTTCCTGCACCAGATATTTGCGCTTGCCTGCACCGATCCCGTGCTCGCCGCTGACAGTGCCACCAAATTCGAGCGCGAGCATGTTGACCGCTTCGACAAGGTCTTTGGCGCGCCCAAGTTCGTCATCGCTTTCCGGATCAACAAGGATCAGGAGGTGGAAGTTTCCATCCCCCACATGCCCGACAATCGGAGCAAGAAAACCCGACTCGACCGCCAAATTCTTGGCGCGCATAAGGCATTCGGACAGCTTGGAAATTGGCACGCAGCAATCAGTGACAACTCCGTTTGCCCCCGGTCGCAGTGACCGACCCGCATAATATGCGTTGTGCCGCGCCTGCCAGAGACGGTTGCGGTCTTCTGTCTTGGTGGCCCATTGGAAATCCGACCCACCATGCTCACCAACGAGCGCGGCAAAGCTTTCAACTTGTTCGGCCACACCTGCCTCGGACCCATGGAATTCAAGGAACAGATGCGGCGTTTCGGGCAAACCCATATCGGGGTTGTAGATATTCATGCCCTTCATTTGCAGCTCATCCAAAAGCTCGACCCGCGCCAAGGGCAACCCGATCTGGATCGCAAGGATCACGGTGTTCACCGCGCTTTCGATGTCCGGGAAGGCGCAGGTCGCAGCCGCCACGTGCTCAGGTTGGCCGCGCAGTTTAACCGTCAGTTTCGTAATGATCCCCAGCGTGCCTTCTGATCCGACAAAAAGATGGGTCAGGTCATACCCGCTCGAGGATTTCCGCGCCCGGCTTCCGGTTTCGATGATCTGCCCATCCGGCAGCACCACTTCCAGCGCCAGAACATTGTCCGCCATCGTGCCGTAACGCACCGTATTGGTGCCCGACGCGCGCGTCGCTGCCATACCACCCAACGTGGCGTCCGCGCCGGGGTCGACTGTGAACATCAGCCCTGTGGCGCGCAGTTCCTCGTTCAATTGCACCCGCGTGACACCGGGTTCGACCACAGCGTCCAGATCGCTTTCGTTGACCTGCAGCACCTTGTTCATTCGGCTCGTATCGACAGTAATCCCGCCATGAATGGGCACGATATGTCCTTCAAGCGACGATCCAATCCCATACGGAATCACCGGACATCCGTGCTGGGAACAGGTCTTGAGGATCTGTGACACCTCTTCGGTCGTCTCGGGAAAGACCACGGCGTCCGGGAGAACGGGTCGGGTGTAGGCCTCGTCATGGCTGTGCTGATCAAGGATGGACGGTCCCGTGGACAGCCGCTCTCCCAAGACGTCGCGCAAAGCGGCGATGGTTGCTTCGATGTTGGTGTTGGACATGCGGGCCTCCCTAATCGGGGCCACGCTACTGCGTCATCGCGACAGGGAAAACCCCGATCAGCCGTCAATCGGTTCAATCAACTCGGGCCCCGACGCGCGGTTCGAATTGACCTTTGGGTCAACCCGGTAAAACGCCATCGCGCCCTCAGGCGCTGCCTTCATCAGTGTTGCCGCGCCATGCCCCGCCTCACCCAGCCAAAGCGCCCAATCCTCGGGGCGCAGCGTCACAGGCTGGCGGTGGTGAATGGACGACATCCGGTCATTGGCTGCGGTGGTCACAATGGCGCAAGTCCGATGGGCCACGCCGTCGCGTTCCCAATCCTGCCAGACCCCCGCGAAGACCAGTAATTCGGCATCTGCCGGATGGATGTACCACGGCAGGCGGTTACCCTCTTCGTCCTTAGTCCATTCATAAAACCCCGTCGCGGGGATCAGGCAGCGCCGCTCCCGGCACGCTGCTTTGAATGCAGGCTTTTCAGCTATGGTTTCCGCTCGTGCATTGATCAGAAGCGGTCCGCCATTTTCCGCCTTGTACCAATGCGGCAGGAACCCCCAGCGCATCGCCACCAGCCGCCGTTGCCCCTCCAGCGTGTGCACTGCATGGACAAGATTGGTCGGGCAAATGTTGTGATTAGGAATGTCAGGCAAGGCGTTCGACGGCACCGCATCGAACAATTGCGCCATCGCGTCATGCGGCAGGGTCAGGGCGAAACGTCCACACATGGGCGAAAAGGCAGGCCGGGCACGATCACCCGGCCTGCATATGCCTTACTTGTTCACGGTGATCCGACCATCCGTGAAGGGCTGGTACGGGCCAACCTTGGCCAGATATTCAGCCGTCACATCCGCCAGATCGGGGCCATAGTCATAGGCGTTCATCGCATCGCGGAACATGCGGTAGCCATCGCCGCCATTGCGAACATAATTATTCGACACAGCCCCATAGGTCGCCTCTGGATCAAGTGCGGCATCGCCAACCATCACGTTCGAAATACGGCTGCCCGGTGCCTGCGTCAGATCAACGGTAAAGCTCATGCCCGCCACTTGCGGGAAACGGCCAGCGCCCTCTTCCACCTGACTCACACCGTTCTCAAGAGCCGCAAGGATCTGCGCGCCCGTCACCTCGAAGGTCGACAATGTGTTCTGGAACGGCAGCACCGACAGAACTTCGCCCATCGTCACTTCGCCTGCATCAATCGAGGAACGTAGACCACCCCCGTTCTGAATGGCGATCTGCACGCCCTGATCCTTTACACGGTCGAGCATTGCGTCGGCCACAAGGTTGCCCATCGGGCATTCCATCGCGCGGCAGACATCACGGCTGCCTTCAATGGCCTCCGCAGCTTCAGCGACGATCCGTGTCTTCATCTCTTCGATCGGCCCGGCAAGTTCTGCCACACGGGCCACGATCTCGGCGTCTTCCTCGACCGATGCATCAAGCAGAATGGTATCGCCCGACGCGTAAGTCAGATTGCCCTCATCGTCGAAGTTCAGTTCGAGATGACCTACATATTTGGAATAAGCATAGGCCTGCACCACCGGCACCAGCGTGCCATCTTCCTGGCTCGCGAATGTCGGGTAGGCTCCGGCGCGGTCAGGATCAGAGGCGCTCAGATAGGTGTGGCTGTGACCACCAACAACCGCATCCAGCCCCGGAACCGCCGCCGCGATTTCAAGGTCTTTCGGCAGACCGACATGGGTCAGAGCGATAATCTTGGTCACACCCTCAGCAGTCAATGTCGCAACATCAGCAGAGATGCTGTCGATCTCGTTCTGGAAAATCACGGCATCCGACGGCGACGAGGTTTCCACAGTATCAACGGCCAGCGCCGACACGATGCCGATTTTCTCTCCACCGACTTCCAGCACGACATGGTTCTGAACCTTGTCCGCCAGAATATTCGACTGGCTCACATCAAGGTTGCCCGAGATTACCGGGAACGACACGTTGTCGATGAGCTTGAGCAAGCCTTCATCGCCATCGTCGAATTCGTGGTTGCCGACGGCCATCACGTCGAATCCGATCTTCTCCATCATCTCGGCTTCAACGTCGCCTTTGTACGTCGTGTACATCAACGAGCCCTGATACTGATCACCTGCATCCAAAACGATGACGTTCTGACCATCCAGTTCGGCACGAAGCTGGTCGATCATCGTCTTGACCCGCGCGACACCCCCAAAACATTTACCTTCGGCGTTGTCCTCGGCGGAACAGGTCGAATCGAAGCGGTTGATCGGTTCAATGCGGCTGTGCAAATCATTGATGTGAATAACATGCAGCGTGTAATCGGCCTGTGCCACACCAGCAGTCAGCGCCAAAGCTGCGGCACTGGAAAGAAGTCGGTAAGACATGTGAGTCCCCTCTGTCGGATTGTTATGGCGCAATCGTGCATCGCCTTGCGGGGGGAGTCAAAACTTACGCTAGGGACACAGACCCATTTGCCCATGGCCCGCATCTTCAACAGGCAGATGACAGCGCTTGACGCCGCGACGCACAAACGGCACATCCAAAGCCATGATCTATAAAATCCTCCGCTCTGATGAATGGGCCGCCTTGCAGTCCGACGGTGAAACCTCCGGCGCACCGATCGACATATCCGATGGCTATGTGCATTTCTCGACTGCCGAACAGGTACGTGAAACGGCGACCAAGCATTTCTCAGGCGCCGAAAGGTTGATGCTCTTGGCCTATGATGAAGACACCATGGCCGGTGAACTGCGGTGGGAACCATCCCGTGGCGGCGCGTTGTTTCCACATCTCTACGGCCCCCTGCGGTTGGCCGATGTGGTCTGGGCCAAACCTCTGCCGATGCAGGGCAGCGGTCACGATTTCCCGGACGATATCACATGAGCTTGTTCGAACAGACCGGATTGCAGCTGCTGCACCGATTTGACCCGGAAACCGCACATGGTTTGGCGATCAAAGCCCTGCAGCTTGGGCTGACGCCGTCTGTTGGCACCGTGACCAGCCCGCGCCTGCGCACGTCTTTCGCGGGTCTCACCCTGCCAAACCCGGTGGGCCTAGCCGCTGGCTTTGACAAGAACGCAACCGCTCTGCGCCCGCTGTCACGCGCCGGCTTCGGCTTCATAGAGGTGGGTGCCGCCACTCCTCGCCCGCAACCCGGCAACCCGAAACCCCGCCTTTTTCGATTGACCGAAGATCGCGCCGTGATCAACCGGTTCGGTTTCAACAATGACGGTATGAAGGTCATTGCAACACGTCTGGAACAGCGCCCCAGCGACGCGATCATCGGCCTCAACCTTGGCGCAAACAAAGACAGCGAAAACCGCGCAGGCGATTTCGCAACGGTGCTGGCCACATGCGCGGCACATCTCGACTTCGCCACAGTCAATGTCAGCTCGCCCAACACCGAGAAACTACGCGACCTGCAAGGCAAAGAGGCGCTTGCGGCTTTGCTCGCAGGTGTGATGGACACCCGCAATGCCCTGGATCGTCCGATTCCGATCTTCCTCAAGATCGCGCCGGATCTGAGCGAAGCGGAAATTACAGATGTGGCGGAAGTCGCTTTGACCTCGGGCATCGACGGGCTGATTGCCACAAACACGACGCTTGATCGCGCGGGCCTCGCATCGCTGCACGCACCCGAAAAAGGCGGGTTGTCCGGGCGCCCCCTGTTCGAGAAATCCACCCGCGTGCTTGCACAACTCTTCCACGCGACCGAAGGCCGTCTGCCGATCATCGGCGTTGGCGGCATTTCATCACCAGAAGACGCCTACACCAAGATCAAGGCGGGCGCTTCAGCGGTGCAGCTCTACTCTGCACTGACTTATGAGGGGCTAAGCCTCGTGCCGAAGATCGCGAACGGACTGGATGCTTTGCTCAAGCGTGACGGATTTAATACGGTCGCTGAAGCAGTCGGGTCCGCGACCTGACCCCACCTCTTCTGTGTTTCACAAATATCTCTGGGTCTGGGGAAGAGCCAAAGGATTTCCCGCCCGCGGAAACCCCTGACGCGTCTGCTAGAGCTTGACCGGCACGCGCGTCGCCTGAATGAACTCCTGGATCACCCCGGCGTCCTTGACACCCGGCGCGGTTTCAACACCAGACGACACGTCCACCTGTTTCGCCCCGGTCAGGGCAATTGCCTCGGCTACGTTGTCGGGCGTCAAACCGCCCGCCAGCATCCACGGCTTTGACCACCGCCGCGCCGAGATCAGCCGCCAGTCAAAGGACACTCCGTTGCCGCCCGGCAAATCTGCGTTTTTGGGAGGCTTGGCATCTACGAGGATCTGATCCGCCACTTCGGCGTAGAGATCGAGTGCCGCCACATCTTCCTGGTCCGCCACGCCAACCGCTTTCATCACCGGCAAGCCATAGCGGGAGCGCACCTCGGAAACACGCTTGGGACTTTCGGACCCGTGCAATTGCAGAATGTCCAATGGGACCGCTGCGGTGATCGCATCCAAAAGAGCATCATCGGCGTTCACCACCAAGGCAACTTTGGCCACGCCGACGGGCACTTCAACCGCCAGATGGCGCGCCTGTTCGATGGTCACATTGCGCGGACTTTTGGGAAAGAACACGAAACCGGCATAGGCTGCGCCAGCATCCGCTACCGCGGACACATCTTCGGGTCGGGTCAACCCGCAGATTTTAACGCGAATGCCTGGGGTCATGGAACCGCTCAGCTTGCCTCGTCGAGAAGAGCCAGAACTTCGTCCTTGTCTTTGTCGCGCTCTGCTTTCGTGCGACGCAATTCGCGCTCTAATCGCTTAACCTCGGCCTGACGTTGAGAGGCAGCGGCCCGATGCTTGTGCTCGCGCAGCCATTCCCACACGAAGCCGATAAACAGGCCTGCGACGATGCCACCAAAGATCACGATGAAAAGCGGCAATTCGATCGATCGGTTCATCCCAACCAGATCAGACAGCCCCGATGGCAGCAGTTGCAGCATCACCATGTCACGATTAGCGAGTGCAACAGACACCAGCGCGATGGCCAGTGCCGCAAGAAATGCATAGCGAATGTATCGCATCAGTTTTTACTTCCCGTTCAATCTGTCTCGTAGCAGCTTGCCCGTCTTAAAGAACGGCACATGCTTTTCTTCCACTTCGACCGCCTCGCCGGTACGCGGGTTGCGGCCGGTCCGGGCATCGCGTTTCTTGACCGAAAACGCGCCGAAGCCCCTTAGCTCGACCCGGTCTCCACGTGCCATGGCGTCGATGATTTCTTCAAAAATGGTATTCACGATCCGCTCGACATCGCGTTGGTACAAATGCGGATTGTCGTCAGCAATCTTTTGAATCAACTCAGACCGTATCATCGTCTCACATCCCTCTGGCCACACGCCCGTTCCGTGCTTTTGTTTCGGTCGAGTATACGCACGACAATCCAAGACGGAAACCGCGGCGTTTGCGCGTTTGGCAGAAAGTTAAGCCAAATTAAGCCGTTCCAAGGCGGGCACCGGGGTGATTTGGTGCAAAATCCGCGTTCGGCGCGCGCGCGCCTGTGTGTAAGTTGCATTACGATTCGCGTGTTTGGCGCCTGATATCGCCCTTGAATTCTGGTCCAACCTCTGGACTTCCGACAGCTTCGCTGGCTCATTAAGCGCAACCAAATACGAAAGGGAGACCCCATGAAACTGCTGCGTTTCGGAGAGCTTGGCGCCGAGAAACCCGGGCTGGTAGATGACGACGGGCAGATCAGGGATCTGTCTGCCCATGTCGATGATATCACCGGCACGACAGTCACGCCCGAAGCACTCGATCGCCTCCGCGCGATTGATCCCACCTCCCTGCCCCGTGTCGATGCCGATACGCGGATCGGCGCTTGTGTCGGTTCAGTTGGCAAACTGATCGCGATTGGTCTCAACTATGCCGACCACGCTGCCGAGGCAAACATGGCACTGCCCGAGGAACCCATCGTGTTCTTCAAGGCCACCTCATCGATCTGCGGCCCCAATGACGCCATCGAGATCCCGCGCGGATCAACCAAAGCGGACTGGGAAGTAGAACTGGGCGTGGTGATCGGCACCCGCGCAAAATACGTATCCGAGGCCGACGCCCTGTCGCATGTTGCAGGCTATTGCATCGTGAACGACGTGAGCGAACGTGACTTCCAGCTTCACCGCTCGGGCCAGTGGGTCAAAGGCAAATCTCACGACACCTTCGCACCGATGGGTCCATGGCTTGTGACAGCGGACAAGGTGGCCGATCCTCAGAACCTCGCTATGTCGCTTTCGGTCAACGGCCAGACCATGCAGGATGGCTCCACCCGCACGATGCATTTCTCGGTGGCGACCGTGATTTCGCATCTGTCCCAGTTCATGACGCTTCACCCGGGCGACGTGATCGCAACTGGCACGCCTCCGGGCGTCGGAATGGGTCAAAAACCGCAAGTTTATCTTGGTGAAGGTGACAGCATGGTGCTGAGCATCGAGGGCTTGGGCGAACAGCGCCAAACCTGCATCGCGGCACACAGTTGACGACAGGCGAAGCCTAGGGCCAGCCTACCTACCGGTTCTGGCAGTATGATGATCTGCCCAGACGTTAGGGTCTGGGCAGATCAACCTTTGGCTTCAGTGGGCGTTGTTGCATTACCCCGGCCTGAGGCGTGACGTCCCCTTACCCCGCTGACGTTATGCCACGCGGACGATCTCGGCGGTGCCGAGGGCGTTGAAGCGGTTCATGAGGGCGATGCGGATGTGGATTTCGGCGGTCTGTCGGTCGGGGTCTCTTGCCATGATACGCTCGCCGAAGGATTTCAGGCAGCGCATCTTCGCCTCGATCCGGTTGCGGGCGTGGTATCCGGTCCAGCGTTTCCAGAACGCCCGCCCGTAGTATCGCGTCGCGCGCAGGGTGTCGTTGCGGGCGCGTGCAGCCGGGCAGTCTTCTTTCCAGAGACGTCCGTTCTTTCGGATCGGGATGATCGGAACGGCGTCGCGTTCGATGATGGCCTTGTGGCAGCGGCGTGTGTCGTAGGCGCCGTCGGCGGTGACCGTGCCTATCTGCTCACCTGCCGGGATCTGGCCGAGCAGGTCGGGCAGCACGGGGCTGTCGCCGTCGCGGCTGGGGGTGAACTCGACTGCCCGGATGTCCGAGGTGGTGGTGTCCATGGCCAGATGGACTTTGCGCCATTGGCGTCGGCCTTGCACCCCGTGCTTGCGGGCCTGCCATTCGCCATCGCCGAGGAACTTGATCCCGGTGCTGTCGACCAGCAGGTTCAGCGGGCCGTCCGCACGGCGATACGGGACCTGGACGGCCAAGGTCTTTTGCCTGCGGCACAGCGTGGAAAAGTCCGGCACGGGCCAGTCCAGGCCGGCCAGTCGCAGCAGGCTGGCCACCATTCCGGCGGTCTGGCGCAACGGCAACTTGAACAGGACTTTGATCGATAAGCAGAACTGTATGGCCGCATCGGAAAACACCGCCGGACGTCCGGGTCGACTGTCACGCGGCGCGCGCCAGGTCATGTCCTTGTCGACCCAGATGAGCAGAGACCCCCGCTTCCTGAGTGACGCGTTGTAGCTGGACCAGTTCGTCGTGCGATAGCGGGCGGGAGATGGCTTGCTCATGCACCGCGTCTAACGCCATGGATTCGCGAAGTGAATCCTTCGTCGTCAGACTTTTGCAACAATGCCGACCTGATGACGGTTGTGACTTCAGTAAAACCTGCCGATGCCCACAAGCACGGAGTGCTCTTCGTTTTTGCGGCTGGCGTTCTCTGGTCGACTGTGGGTCTGGGCATCCGGCTGATCGAAGAGGCAGTGGTTTGGCAGATCCTGCTCTATCGATCGATCAGCATGTCGGTGTTTCTATACCTGGTCATTCGCATCCGATCCGGGGAAAGTCCTTTTGTGCAAATCCGTCGTGTCGGCTTGCCTGCAGTCATCGCCGGTCTGTCTTTGGTCGCCGCCTATTCCGGTGGAATTTACGCGATACAGAACACCTCGGTTGCGAATGCCATGCTGCTATTTGCGACAGCGCCGTTTATGGCGGCGGTTCTGGGATGGCTCGTTCTTCGCGAACCGGTGCGCAGAGCAACCTGGGTGGCGATTGCCGTTGCCATCGGAGGGATCGCGATCATGGTCGCAGACAAATCCGGCAGCGTCGCTCTGATGGGAAGCCTCGCCGCCCTTGGGTCGGCACTGGGGTTCGCGATCTTCACAGTTGCGTTGCGCTGGGGAAAGACAGGGGAAATGCTGCCTTCCGTGTTTGTATCCGGCCTGTTCGCCATAGTGATCACGATCGGAGTTTGCCAATACCAGGGGCTGTCACTGATGATCGGCGCTCGCGATGGGGGCATTGCGATGGGTATGGGAGTGTTCCAGGTCGGGGCGGGGCTGATCCTCTACACGCTTGGATCACGCAGCCTGCCTGCCGCGGAGCTTGCTTTGCTGTCCTTGGCAGAGGTGCTTCTTGGTCCGTTCTGGGTCTGGCTGTTTCTGGGCGAAACCGCGACCGTCAATACTCTGCTCGGCGGCCTTGTCCTGCTTGCCGCAATTGCCGGAAATGCGCTTTCCGGCAAAAGACGAAAACCTCCACCGATCACCGCCCCTTGAGGATGATCTGAGACACATCCCAAAGCAGCCGGCACGCGTCCTTCGATAATTATGCGAGGCGGATCTGAAACATCCGCCCCGGCAGTCATCAGCTGTCAGGCGCGTTGGGGAAGAACAGTTGTTGGTCAGCCACTTTGTAACCTGCAATGGCGTCCTGTCCTTCGTCCGAAACCAGCCAATCGGCAAAGGTCTGCGCGGCATCCACGTTCACGGATGGGCATCTCGCGGGGTTTACGGGGATTACACCGTACTGGTTGAACATATCCTCATCGCCTTGAACCGCAATCTGGTAGTCCTGCTTGTTCGCGAAGCTGATCCAGGTGGCACGGTCCGTCATGACATAGGCCCCCATGCCAATCCCGGCATTGAGCGTCGCCCCCATGCCCGAGCCGGTTTCACGATACCATCCGCCACTGGCGGCACTCGGGTCGACACCACTGTCCGCCCAAAGCGCCATTTCCTTTTTGTGCGTCCCACTGTCGTCGCCGCGTGACGCAAACAACGCGCCTCCCTCAGCGATCTTGGCCAGCGCGCCCTGCACATCATTCATACCGGCGACGCCCGCCGGGTCTGCAGCGGGGCCGACCACAACGAAATCATTGTACATCAGATTCGTCCGCTTCGTGCCAAACCCGTCGGCGACGAATTTCTCCTCGGATGCCTTCGCGTGAACCAGCAACACGTCGCCATCGCAGTTTTTGGCGTTCTTGATCGCCTGTCCGGTGCCCACGGCCACGACGTTGACCTGAATGCCGGTTTCCGCCTGAAAGATCGGCAGAAGATGGTCATAGAGGCCCGAGTTCGCAGTCGATGTGGTCGACTGGACGATGATGGACTGATCCTGCGCCCATACTACGCCGCCAATGAACAAGGCGATTGCGGTCGCGGTCAGGTGTTGATTAAGCACGTTGGTCTCTCCCTTTTTGGGTTATTGTGCCAGTGTCAGAAGACGATCCCGCCGTTCAGGTATTCCCGCGCCGCAGCACAGCTTGGCTTGGGGAAAAACTCGGCCGCCGGACTATGCTCGGCCACACGCCCCCTGTGGAGGAAGACGACATCATCGGCCATGCGCCGGGCCTGCCCCATGTCATGGGTTACGAAGATGATGCGAACACCGCGCCCGCGCGCGTCACTTACGATCCGTTCGATTGCAAGCACTGAAGCCGGGTCGAGGCTGGCTGTTGGCTCATCGAGGAACAAAACCTCCGGATCGGTGGCAAGCGCACGTGCCAACGCCAAGCGCTGCGCCTCACCGCCAGACAGCAGACGCGCTGGTTGGTTCGCCTTGTGCGTAAGACCCACATGATCAAGCAACGCATCGCGCCGGGCACGCGCCTTGCCACGCGCGTTCAGAACAAAGTCGATGTTGGCAGCCACGGACCGGCGCAACAGGACCGGCTTCTGGAACACCAGCGCTTGACGCGCGGTGACTTCCGTCGCCGAATGACGACCCCAAAGAAGCTGGCCCTCGGATGGTTGGATCAGTCCGTGGAGCAATTTGAGAAGCAGGCTTTTTCCAGACCCGTTTGGCCCCATGACTATTGTGCATCCAGACGCGCCAAGATCGAGAGACACGCCATCAAGCACGGTCACATCGCCGAAACGCAACACGACATCTCGAACCGAAAGCGGCAGGATGGGCGAACTTTGTGTATCCGCAGCCCCTTCAACGCCTGCCATGGTCATTGCGTCAGACATAAGCCTGCCTTGCAGCCGTCATGCGGACCGATTGCACCGCCGCATTCACGCCAAGCGCGATCACCAGAAGAATGATACCAAGCGCCAGCGCCAGCGCCAGATCGCCCTTGGATGTCTCTAGCGCAATCGCCGTCGTCATAACGCGCGTCAGGTGGTCGATATTGCCGCCAACGATGATCACCGCCCCGACCTCTGCGACGGCACGGCCGAACCCTGCCAGACCGACGGTCAGGAGTGAGTAGCGTGCATCCCATAAAAGCGCCTGCACCGTCTGCAATCGCGTCAGACAAAGAGAACGGAACTGCTCGGCATATTCCGCATGCAGGTCTTCCAGCACTTGCCGCGACAACGCCGCCACGATTGGCGCGATGAGGATGGTCTGCGCAATAATCATCGCTGTCGGTGTGTATAGCAAACCAAGGAAACCCAGAGGGCCTGACCGCGACAGGTGCAGGTAAACCAGCAGACCCACAACAACCGGCGGCAGCCCCATCAGAGCATTCATCACAATCAAAACCGCACTGCGCCCCCGAAACCGACCTATGGCCACAAGCGCTCCAATCGGCAGCCCGATCAGGCACGCGATTGCCGTTGCCGTAAGACTGACCCGGAGCGAGAGCAGAACGATCTCGAGCAAATCCGCATCGCCAGACAACACAAGGGCAACTGCAAGGCTCAATGCTTCCCAAATACTTTGCAAGATATTCCCTATGGCTGCATATTTTCCGACACCAGAACAGCTATGCAGTTACGGAACAGAAGTACAAGGTGGGAATTGATCAACATTAGCCAGGAAATTTTTGAAACTGGCAAAGCGACAAGGTGCGAATAACTGCATTCTTTACGGAAACCTATGTCAAGAATACAAATGATCCGCGCGACAATGGCCCAAAAATCGCCAGCGTGAGCAGCAGACCAAATGGCGCGTAACCTTTTCGGCAAGGTGCTTTGATCCCGACCGGGCCTTGCTCCCACGTTTCTGTCAGGCCTCTCAGATTCCCATGCGTAGGCCTTTCTGAGCGTTGATGGCATGGCAGTGCGGGGTATGTCCGCGAGCATCAAGCCGCCTGTTGGTCGACAGGATTACCAGTTCTTTGGCTGATAAACCCGCTGCACTCGTCCAATCGTCAAGTAGCCTTCGGGCCGCAGCGCACTCTGCGCCATGTTTCGTTAGGTCTCTTGTTCAATGAGCCGGGCGGGCAACGTGTGGGACAACTCGGCAATGGAGAGGTTCCTCTCGTCGCTGAAAACCGAGCGCACCGCCCGCAAGGTCCACCGGACGCGCGATGAGCGCTCGTAGCGATGTGCTCGACCACTTCGAGCGCTTCAACAATCCAAGGCGACGCCATTCAAAGCTGGGCTACCTAGACCCCATGGCGTTCACGGACCAAATTATGCAAACCTACCCTCTGTCCACCAAACTGACAGTCGGCTAAGCGCGAAATCTGCCGACGATCCGTTCAACGCACTGCACTTCCCTGAATTGCGTGCATCGGCTCTTTGGCAGCAGCAGCCTCAGCCGTGAGACCACAGTCAAAAACGACATCCGAGCCAATCGAAAACACGCGCATATCCGGGCGGATCGCATCCGAGAGCTTCTCGCTTGGCGAAGGCATTGTCAGACCTTGGGGTCCCCCCCCAATGAGGAGCGGAGCCACAGCCACCTGAAGTCGGGTCAGAAGCCCTGCCTCGAGGAATCGGGAAATCGTGATAGACCCCCCTTCGACAAGCAGGTTCCGCAACCCCTCAGCGCGCAGCGCGAGCGAGATCTGTCGAGGATCGAACTTGTTATCGTGTGCATCCAGCCGAATGACGGTGACACCCGTGGGCCGCGCCCTGTCGACCCCTTGGATCACGAACTTTCGAGTTCCATCATCGGCAAAGACCGGTGCGTCATCGGACAGCCGTCCTTGCGGATCAATCACCACGCGGGCAGGGTTTTGTCCTTCACAAAGCCGAACCGTCAGCCTTGGTGAATCGTGCAGCGCTGTCCGAACGCCGATGACCACACCATCGACTAGTGCACGTATCCTGTGCAGATGCGCCAACCCGTCAGGGCCGGACACATCCCGCGCGTCGCCTGAGATGGTTGCCACGCGACCGTCCAGTGACTGGCCGATCTGGCCTATGGTCATCGGCCCGATGTCACGTCGCGCAATAGGACCGTAGAGTTCCAGCGCCGCTTTCTCGCCGGGGCTCCAGCGCCCGCAGCACGGGCACGCAAGTCCGTACCTGACGTCCAGCAAGCGCTGCCAAACCCGTGGCGTGACGTCAACGAAGGACATGGGTGCTCTCCTGCAAGTTCCCGGATGGTAGGGCCAGAATGTCGATATGGCCGATACGGCACTGTGTGCGACCAGCGCTGGCATGACGGTGACGGCCCCAAGATGCGGCGGAGTCTTGAGCCCCCACTTCGGCAGCGGCCTGAGCGATCCCATCTGTCAGTTCGCGCTGCAACGGCGCCATGTCGGGCCCAAGCAACCAAGTGCTGTCTGCACTCAAGACCGTGAAACCCGCCGCCTCGAAGAGCGCTATGGTCCGCTTGGCTGAATGTGGTCCAAGCGCCGGTCCTATACCTTTGTCACCCACCTGATGCTGATTGAAGGCTGCGGTCACCGCGGCATCATCCTGATGTTCAGGATCCCATGACATGCGCCCATCATAGTTGAGCGTCGCATAGAACGGGACGTCCATCCGCCCTGCCAAATCCGCCACCCAAGCCTCTGGCATGAGGTCCAACAATGCGGATGCGGTGACAAGAGAAGCCCCATCCAAAGGCAATGTGTCCATCTGGCCAAGATCCGCCTCAACCAAGTCAGCGTTTCCCCCGGCAACACAGCCCGCTTCGGCCAACAGTGCGGGATCGTTGTCGATAAAGCGCCAACGCGCCTCAGATGGAAGATAGGGTGCAAGCGCGCGCCAAGTTGCGCCTGTTCCACATCCGAAATCCACCACAAGGGGATTGGGACCTGCCGCGATGGCAGCCTGCCGTGCGAGCGCCTCATCGCGCGCAGCGCGATCAGCGGGTTCGCGCAGGGACAACCATTCGGCAGAAAATCCCATGGCTCAGACCTCTGCCTCGTACCAGGCGCGGGCAACATGGCTTTCATGAAGCATGATGCGGAGTTTCTTGACCCGAGAATTGTCGGCCAGCTTTCCTGTTCGGACGTGATCCGCCATAGTCTTGAAAATGTGACCGCACAGAAACTCAGTGGTCGTGAACTTGCCCTTGCACTCAGGCACCTCGTCGAGGTTTTTGTAGCGTAGCGGTGCCAGCGTTTCGGCCAAAGCTTCGGTCGCAAGACCGATATCCACGACCAAACCATGCTCGTCGATATCGTCAGTGAAAAACGCGGCATCCACCGTAAACGTCGCACCGTGCATGCCCTGCGCAGGGCCGAATACGGGCGACGGCAGCGAATGGCCGATCATGATGTGGTCTCGGACTTCTACAGCGAACATGGTACCTCCTCAGGGTAAGTCATAGCGAATACGGTGGCAGAGCGTGGCGGGGTCAGACAAAATCCCGCCGTAGTGATCGGGCAACTCGTTGAACGATGTTTCGCCTGAAATAAGCGTGTCGAGAACTGGATCAGCGAGCAACTCCAGTGCCTTGGCCATTCGGCGGCCGTAACTCCAGCGCGGGGCACGCGCCGGGGGAATTTGCCCCACCTGCGAGCTACAAATCCGCAGACGCCGAGAGTGGAACGCGCCCCCGAGCGGCACTGATGTTTTCGCATCACCGTACCAGCTTCCCTCGACAACAGTCGCCTCCATCCCTGCGCAATCGATTGCCGTGGCAAGGCCCGCAGGACTGGCCGACAAGTGGAACACCAAGTCGCAATCTTGCGGGGCATGTTCTGGCAGAGAAAACTGACACCCCAAGCTTTCTGCAAGTGAAGACCGTTCCGCATTCAGGTCGACCAACGTGACCTCGGCCCCCGGCAGCCGCGACGCAAGGTAAGCCACAAGCGCGCCGACAACCCCCGCCCCGATTACCGCAATACGGTCTCCTGCGGCGGCACCACTGTCCCACAAAAGGTTGAGAGCCGTTTCCATGTTTGCGCCCAACACGGCGCGATCAGGAGGCACATTCTGGGGCAATGGGACCAAGGCGAACTCGGACGAACGAAAGCACGTCTGGTGAGGATGCAGCGCAAAGACCAGTTGTCCTTTGTTCGGACCCTCTGCGATACGGCCAACGACATTGTAGCCGTATTTGACAGGAAACGGGAACGCACCTTCCATGGCCGGGCCGCGCATGCGTTCATATTCCGAAGCGGGGACACGTCCTTCGAACACCAAACGCTCCGTGCCGCGGCTGATGCCGGAGAACAGAGCTTCAACCAGCACGCCGTCACCGAGGCTGCCGGGGCGTATCTCGGCAGTGCCCATGTCCACACACCAGAGTGCAAGAGCATGTTTCACAGCAGGTGGCCTGATTTGAGGACCTTGGTGGACAAGTAATGCGCGTTTTGCGCTGTCTGGCCGACGTTCAGCGGCACGCGCTCTGTTACCTCAACCCCCTGAGCAGCAAGGCTTGCCACTTTGGCCGGATTATTCGTGATCAGCCGAACGCGGTTGATACCCATGTTCTGCAGAATTTGGCCACCGATCCGAAAATCGCGTTGATCGTCTTCAAAGCCAAGCCAATGGTTCGCCTCGACCGTGTCGAGGCCCGCATCCTGCAGCGCGTAGGCGCGCATCTTGTTGGCAAGCCCAATGCCACGACCTTCCTGATTGAGGTAGACGAGCACCCCACCTCCGCCAGATGCCATCTTCGTCATAGCCGCGCGCAGTTGCGGACCACAGTCACATTTGAGACTGCCCAGCACATCTCCGGTGAAACAGGCCGAATGCAGACGAACCGTGACAGAGCCGGACAGGTCGGGTTGCCCGATCACGATGGCATAGTGTTCAGGCCCACCGTTATCGGGCCGAAAGACATGCACGCGTCCAGCTAATGCAGCGTCCATCGGCAACTGCGCCGAACTGACTTGGGACTGCGTGCTCGCCGCATCCAACGCCTGGATCGCAAGGTCGATGGGCATTGTCGTCAGGCCAAGTTCGGAAATGCTGCCCATGTCGTGACCGTTCAATTGCACACACAGGATTGCTGGTATGGCCTTAACGGTCTTAGCAAGCCCAATCGCAGTTTGATGAATTGGTTTCCCAATGTTTGGGATGGGCAGACTGCTGAAATGGCCGGCACCATCCAGCCCATTTTGACCTGCGACACGCGCTATCCAGCCCAGATCCTTTCCCGCCGGCACCCGAAACCACAAGCTATCGCCCTGCATTGTTTGTTGGATGCCCAGCGCTTCGGCGCGACGCCGGGTCAAAACCAATTCGGGATGACCGATTTCCGTCATCGCGACGTAACGGGCGTCTGTGAGGCTTTCGACAAGAGCGACCAACATGTGGCTCTCGCCGTCTTTGAGGATGACCGGGAGCCCCAAGCGAAGGTCACCTTGCATGCGCAACAGGATCTCGATCCCGCGCGGCGCAAGCGGAAGGGGAAAGGGGCTTTCTTCGGGTGGGTCAGACCGCTTTATGGCGGCCGCGGATGAGACAAGCGGGCTTGACGGCATTGGTGACCTGTAATTTCGTTCAGGCATCATAACTTAGAGCGGTTGCAGCGCAGGCAAGGCCTGTGACTGGACGAACGCGCGGGCGCGCTATCTTTTGCCGGGACATTTCGGAAAGGCTGAAGGTATGCAGCGCTGGCTCGGCCTCATGAGATCCCTTGTGATATACCACAATCCTTTGACGGTCGGCGCGTGGCGGCGCTTTTACGCGCAAACCCTGCGTTCCGGTGATCTGGTGTTTGACGTGGGTGCTCATGTTGGTTCGCGGACGCGGGCCATGCGGCGCGTCGGAGCACGGGTGGTCGCCCTTGAGCCGCAACCGCTTTTTGCGCGCTATCTGCGACTGACACTTCCCAAGGACGTGGTTCTGATCGAAGCTGCGGCGGGCAGTGCCGAGGCCATGGCAGAAATGTCCGTGTCCTCGCGCCACCCAACGGTGTCCTCGCTTCAATCAACTTTTGTCGCGGATGCCCACGCAGCGCCCGGTTTCGCCCATGTGCGCTGGGATCAGACGGAAACAGTCAGGATGCTCACGCTTGACAGCCTCATCGCGACGCACGGCGTGCCCGCTTACGTCAAAATAGATGTCGAAGGCTTCGAGCTTGATGTGCTTTCGGGTCTGTCACAAGCAGTACCAATGCTCTCGGTCGAGTATCTTCCCGAGTTCGTGCATCTGACAGAGGCCGTAATCACCCGTATCGAAGAGCTTGGTCCGTACCGGTTCAATCCCGTTGTAGGTGAGCGTTCTGGTTTCCTGTGGTCCGACTGGCGCGATGGGGATGCGTTGCGAGACTGGCTGTGCGCTCTTCCCCCCGACGCGCCATCTGGCGATCTTTTCGCGCGACTGCCCTAACCGCGCAGGGTCTTGGCAAACTCCGGGAACAAAGCAGTTGTGGCTGTGACCACAGTCCCGGTGTCTTCCGGGCGCTCCCCCGCATCCCAACCTTCAACGATTGCACCCGCTGCACGCAAAAGAACCAGACCGGCAGCAATATCCCAAAGTTGCAACCGTCGTTCCCAAAACCCGTCCAGACGGCCAGAGGCCACATAGGCAAGATCAAGTGCTGCAGCGCCCATACGGCGCACTCCCGCACATTTCGGCATCAATCTTGCGATATCTCCAGCATGGTCGTCGATATACGCCATGTTCCCGAACGGGACGCCCGTGCCAAACAGCGCTGAAGACAGGTCTTCTGTTTGTGCCACCACGACAGGCTGTCCATTCAGTTTGGTTCCAGTGCCTTTGCCTGCTGCAAATGTCTCGCCTTTAACCGGATCATGGACAACACCAAGAACGAGATGTCCATCGACCTCCAGCGCAATGGACACGGCCCAATGCCCGATCCCGCGAAGGAAGTTCGTTGTCCCATCAAGCGGGTCGACGATCCATCGTCTCCCAGAACCGGGCGCGGCTCCGGTTTCCTCTCCCAACCAGCCATCATCCGGACGCGCCTTTGCAAAACCATCCCGCAGATGCTGCTCGGCTGAACGATCCGCTTCGGAGACGAAATCACCGGCGCGTTTCGTCGCGATGGTCAGCGCATCACGGGCGGCCCAGTAGCCCAGCAGGATATCCCCAGCCTCATGCGCAAGCGTTGTGGCAAGCGCCATGTCATTCTCAGCGGCCATCTCGGGCATCCTTCGCAATGCGGTTGAGCACATCAGCCACCAGACGCGCTGTGCCATCCCAATTTTGCAGCGCTGCACCTGAAGCTTGCGACGCAGCGGCCATCCGGTCTCGGGTTTCATGCGCATCAAGCACCTGCGCCAGTGCATCGGCAAAAGCCTCGTAATCGTCTGGCGGCACCAAAAGACCTGCTCCGGGTGCGACGGTCTCTGGCACAGCGCCTGTTGCACAGCTGATGATCGGTAGGCCATATGCCATCGCCTCGTCAAAAACGATGCCATAACCTTCGTATCGGGTGGCAAGGGCAAACACGCTGGCCTGCCCGTAAAGCCGTGCCAACTCTTCCCCCGAGACACGGCCTGCAAGACGGACCCTGTTCGACAAATCAAGCTCCTCCACCAGTCGCAAGAGCAGTGACGCGTGATCCGCGTCTAGAGCCGATCCTGCAATTACGGCCTGCCACGGCCTGTCCGCCACTTGGGCCAATGCCCGCAAAAGCACGTCATGGCCCTTGCGCGGGACTTGAATCCCAACTGACAAGATCAACGGGGGTTGCGTCTTGGCAAGCTGACCAAGCGGACGATCCGTGCCGGGACGCGCAACCGTGATACGATCGGAAGGAACATCATAATCCGAAGTGAGCAATCCCGCCGTGTGCGGGCTTGGAACCAGAACATGAGAGGCAAGAGCGAGATTGTCGCGCTCTGTGCGGAACAGTTTGTCACGTCTGTCCTGAGGCAGACCACTTTCATGCGCCAGCGGATGATGGACAAGTGCAACTATGGGCGCCGACATGCCGGTCAAAACGTCATGGTCCATCGCACCCATGGCAAGCCCATCGATGATGACCGGTGCCGCCGGCGGCACCATCGCAAGCTGTTGCGCAGCATTTCGCATGTCTTCTTTCGATGGGTCAGGAAAGCTTGCGCCAAGCGGGATATGTGTGATGTCCCACCCAAGAGCGCGAAGCCCCGACAGCAAGCGCAAATCATAGATATATCCCCCCGTCAGAGTCTGCAGGTCACCTGGAACAGCAAATGCGGCAGTTCGGAGGGGCATGGTCTTTGTGCTCCATAGTCTTGTGGATCAGGGATATGGCCTGTGTTTCCACCGCGACCAGCAAGAGGGATGCTTGATGCTAAGGGCGGACAGGTTTGGTGACGGTCGAGAGTGCGGCAACTACGACCCCAGGAAGGGCTGACAAAAGAACGACAAGGCCAAACGCGACGCTAGCCGCAAAACCCTCGGCTGCGGTTGCACCTGCAAGTGGCAGAAGCATTGCTGCCGCACCCTCGCGCAGCCCCCAGCCACTTACGGTGATCGGGATCAGCATCGTGAACAGGATCAGCGGAACCAAGACCATGGCTGCGGCAGGGGCTAGCATCACGCCAACAGCTGCGGCGCAACAGGCGAAAGTCGCGATATTCAGAACCACCGTGCCAATGCTCAGCAAGACTTGTCGGTGCCGGACTTCGCGAGCCCAGACCGCCCGCCGAAAGTTCGCTATAAAGTTTGCGAGTGCTGTGCCCGTCTTTCCCGGCAGGCTTGGACCTGCGATTGCCACGCCCGTCGCGATCAGGAACGCCGCTCCCAGAGTCACAAAAACCGAAAACTGGAGCGAAGCTGGCAAGTCGAACCCACCCGGAACGGCCCATGTGCCAAAAACTGCAGCACCAAAAAGCAGGACAAGCGCGACCTGCCCCACCAGCCGCTCGAAAAGCACGGCTTGGCCTGAAATCACCAATCCTGCCTGAGCGCGTGCGCGAACAGCCCTGCCCACATCGCCGAGCACACCTCCGGGCAGAAGCTGGTTCACGACCTGAGAAAGATAATATTCCCGGACCGCTTGCTGTTTGGTCAGAACAAGGCCCAGTTGCGCCGCCGTCAGTTGCCAGCGAAGCGCGGAGAGCACAAGCTGCCCAGTCACTGCGACCAAGGCCGCCAAGAGCCAAGCAAGGTCTGCATTGACCAGATGGCCAACCGCACTTTGTCCGTCCGCCACCTGCCACAGCAGAACCAGCAGCCCAATGGCGACAGCAAACTGAAGACAAACGCTCAGGATCCGCCCCATTCGCTAGCCTCTTCCGTCGGGCACAGGGTCGGTGAAACTCTGCAGAATACGGTCCCGTATCTGGTCCATAGGGACCACAGGTGCATCGGGTGACGGAATAAGGCCTTGGGTCAGCCCCCAATCCTTCGCTGCGCGGTCCACCAGATAGTCGGGTCCGATGACATGGATCGGCACATCCGGCCGTTCGTCAAGGGCGACAAACCCAGCAGCCTGATGATCACCCACGACAATCATCAAAGGGGGATTTTCTGCATGAAGCGCGGCGTAGGACAGGACGACCTCCAAGGCATAGTCGATTGCAAGACGGTACTGTGCCCGCACCCGGTCGCGGTCACGCCACACAACGTCCGGCGACTCACCCGCTAACGCCATCGGGTCAAAAATACTGCCGTCACCGATGCTGTCCCACGAAACAAGGTCTGGCACCGGCACCCACGGGGCATGCGAAGTCCCAGTGGCCATCTGTATGAAGACCGGCCTTTCATCGGCGCGTTTGGTCCGCAGAAGTCGGTCCATGGCGGCAAATGTGAACTGGTCGGGCATTGTCACCCAATTGAAACTCAGCCCTTCATATCCAAGGTCCGCAGCGGCAAGAATGGTTTCAAAACCCATGACCGAACTTTCGGGCCAATCAAGCGTGATTTGCGGCATGACCGCCGCCGTGTGAAAGCCCGCCTCGGCAGCAAAGTGATACAGGGTTTTCCGCTCTGATGCCAAAACCGCACCATAGCGCGTCTGGGCGTCGACCCAAAGCCCATTGGCCAAAGTCGCATGTGCGAGCCAGCTTTGCCCGCCTTTGGTTGGCGAGGCCAGAAAACCCGAAGCCATGGACAGCCCTTGCGATTCAAGGTCCTCTTGACCGCGTTCAAGTGTCCGGCGGTGCAGGTCCGAAAACAAAGGCGTATCGAAGCTTGTGCGACCGTAGCTCTCGACGAAAACGACGATGACGTCCCTGTCGATTACAGTCAGCATGCCGCCGATCCCGACAAAAGGATCATTTGCAGCGGCTTCCGAGAATTCCCTCAAGTCGATGAGCGTCGAGCGTATCATCTCAATGCGTTCGATGCCGACCCGCGCGGAAAACGCAGAGCCGGGAATATGGGCAGGAAGGGTCCACCGTCCGAGCGTGTCGCCGACTTCCGCGGCCGCAACTCCAGCCGATAGAAGCGCAGCACTTCCGGTCAGGCCTCGGAAGAGCCGATTTCGGGGCCTCATTGCGGCCCAGACACCCGTCGACCACCAAAGCAATGCAACGACGGCGCAGATCACCACCATCGCAGCAACAAGCGCGAGAACAGCAAGGACAGGTCCAACCGCACCGGTCAACAGTCTTGCGCCTGCCTCAACCAGAGCGAGGTCTGAAACCGGATTAAAACCCCGGGACAAAGCAGAGAACATTGCAAAATCAGCAGCTTTGAGAACAGCGATCAGAACCAAGACCGCGACCAGTATACCGCGCAAAACGTGACCCGCCCGGCTTGCACCGAATGCCATGAGACCCAGAAGGATCGCAGGCCATTCCAAAGGAAAAGCAAGCAGGGCACCCCAAGTCATGGCATCAGGATGATTTGGCTGGATGAGAATAAGGTAGAGGACCGCCGCCGCAACGCAAGGCCGCCAGATCGGGCTGATCATGGGCGCGTCCGCCATAGCCAAAGTACGTCGCGACCAAACGACCAGACGAGCGCGACTGACGCGATCATCAGGATTGCCAACGCCAAGGGACCATCGACAACCGGAGCCTGCAGAACCACTAATGCCATTATCTGGATCACGCACACAATCTTGCGTCCCAGCCTTTCGGGCAGTGGATTCGCCATCCAAGGCCAGATTGCCGAGGCAGCCACAAAAATATACCGAGGCAGACCAAGCAACAGCACAACCGCCCCCACGGCTCCAGACGACCAAGCCAAAAGTGCAAGGACCAATCCAAGCGCTGCATCAACCTCCATGTCGAAGCGTGCGCCGAAATCCGAAACATGACCGCCAAGGCGCGCCAACCATCCGTCAATTCCGTCGAGAGCCAAGGCAATGAGCGCAATGCCAAGCACAATCCATCCAGAAACCGACACGACAAGTGCAGCAACAAGAGTAGATGTAAGCGCCAGCCTTAAAAGCGTAACAAGGTTGCAAAGACCAAGATCACGATGCGGATAGCCGCGTCGCATAAGTGCGGCAGCCAGTGAAACGCCAAAACTCATCGCAGTGAGCGCAACCGCGGCAAACACCGGGCCGACCAATACCCCAGTCAGCACGCACAACAGAAGACCGAGACCCAATGCAGCAAGAACAAACTGACCACCCGCCCCCCGCGTCAACGAAATGAGCGGGGCGTGAAACGAAGCAAAACTGTAAGGCTGCATCCTGCGCACTCAGATGATTGTAGCGTGCAATATCGCCAGTCAAGCCATTGAAGACCCGCTTGAAGTGCAGACGCCTGGACCTACCTCGTGTCAGAGTAAAAAAGGCGGACGGCATGACCCAATCAAGATATACGGGAACGGCGCGCGGATTGCATTGGCTTATGGCTGTGTTCATCCTACTTACCATCCCGGCAGGGTTGATCATGGTGCAGCCCGGGCTCGACCGCAGCCTTCAGAATGGGCTGTTCATCTACCACAAAAACGTAGGCGTATTACTGCTCATTCTAATCGTTGCGCGGCTGGTTTGGCGTCTGAGAAATCCGCCTCCCGCAAAGCCCTCTAGCCTTGCTCCAATTCAGGCCCGCATCGCAGAGTTTACCCACATCGCGATGTACGCTTTGCTGTTTCTGGTCCCGATCGCCGGATATGTGCGTGTCAAAGCAGGCGGCTTTCCAATCGAGAGCCTGGATGCCTTGAGCATTCCATCGCTGGTTCCACGATCAGAGGCGCTGGCTGAGATCGCGAAAACGGTGCATTACGGGGCCGGGCTTTTGTTGATCGCTTTGATAGCGATGCATGTCGGCGCGGCCTTGTTCCATGGCGTGGTGAAGCAAGATGGCATTTTCTCCCGCATGTGGCCACCGGTTGGCGGCGGCACGCGTTAATCAGTGCCGCAGTTGAACCTGATCTGCTGCGGCACAGCGCGACAGCGTCGTGGACGTCCCCAATCGCAAGCTTTTTATTCCGACAAAGGAACCTGACCTAAAAATGTCCGTGGCAGAGATCATTGCGCGCGCCAACTTGACCCAATCCGACAAGCTCGAACGCCCGGGTGTTGGGTGGCTTGTCGCGCAGTTGGTCCTGACGTTGCTTGGTGCAGCCTGCATTTCCACGATCTTCGCAGTAAATCTTGTGGAATGGACAGGCGCGTCCTTGGTCGCTTTGGTGTTGATTGGCCTTGGTGGGATATGGGTTTCCGGCGGAGCAGCCACCTCTGTCTTGGGATTGCTGCAACGGCGGACGGCACCCAACTCGCCGCCCCGAGATTGGCGGCCTCTGGAAAAAACGGCTGTCCTTGTCCTCCTTTGTGGAGAGGATGCACGGCCTTTGGCAAGGTATCTTTCGGGATTGCATCGTGGGTTAAACGGTCAGGGGTGCGATCAGGCGACCAATATCTTTGTGCTGTCCGACACCAGTGACCCCAATAAGATAGACGCAGAAGCATCTGTGCTCGCACCAATTATCGCGTCTGGCACGATCACTTACCGACGACGTGCCAACAACACAGGTCGCAAGCCCGGCAACATCGCTGATTGGTTCACGGCGCACTCTAGCGACTATGGCTTCATGCTCGTTCTAGATGCAGACAGTCGGATGTCTGCATCACGTATCATGAGCTTGATCTACCGTTTGGAGAGTAAACCGCGTCTAGGTCTTTTGCAGGCAGGCATGACTCTATTGCCGGGTCGCAGCCATTTCGGCAGGCATCAACGGGTGGCTTCACGTCTGTTGTCACAGAATTTCGGGCGCGGTCTGGCCGCTTGGTCAGGGGAAGCTGGGAATTACTGGGGCCATAATGCAATCATGCGGATTTCCGCCTTTCGCAGCGCCGAACACCTTCCAGTCCTGTCTGGACCTGCACCCTTTGGTGGACCACCACTAAGCCACGACTTCATAGAAGCAGCTTGGATGCGGCGGGCAGGCTGGGCAATCGAGCTTGATCCAGAAACGTGGGGCAGTGCAGAGGACGGCCCGCAGACCTTGGCAGAATTTCACAAGCGTGACCGCCGCTGGTGCCAAGGCAATCTGCAACATATTCGCCTGATCACCGAGCCAGGCCTAGACGTGGTCAGCAGACTTCACTTGGCCTCTGGCATCGCAAGCTATCTTGCTGCGCCGGTCTGGCTCGCATTGGTGCTACTGGTTGCAACCGGCGCAGTTCGGGTCGAAGGTGCCCTGCCCTACCTTGTGGTCACAGCAATTATTCTTCTCCCAAAGCTTTGCGCACTCAGCCATTGGACGAAGCGTGCCCGGACCTTTGCGCGACGTCGCCTCGTTCTACGAGCAAGCTTCGTCGAACTGCTACTCTCCACGCTGATCGCGCCCCTGATGATGCTTCGGCAAAGCGGGTCGGTCCTGTCCGTCCTCGCTGGTCAGGATTGCGGATGGAAATCGCCAGGTCGCGCGCATCTGCGGATATGGCGCGGTGTGCCCGAAGTTGCCTTCGGCGCTGCACTGGTGGGCTTGGCATTCCTGACGGAGCCAGCTTCATCGGCCCTTTGGCTCTTACCAGTCGCTCTACCGATGTTGAGCGCACCGATCCTGCTTGGCTGGCTTGATCGGGGTGCAAGATGATGAAACGGCGCGGATTTCTGGCATCGTCAGTCGCAGCTTTGACCTTGGGTTCGAAACGCACTTCAGCGCAAGAGGCACCTGACTCCCTGCTCGCCGAAGCCCGCGCCCTTGCCGCATCGGTTTACGTGCCACCTTCAAGCGAGCTACCGCCGCCCTTCGATGGGCTGAGCTATGATGCCTACAGGGGAATACGTCCGGTGCCAGGCAAGGCTGCGATGTTGCCCCTCGGCGCGGACTACGCTGTCGATTTGCTGCCACCAGGTCTATATTTTCCCGACCCGGTCGAAATCGAGCTGCCGACCGAAACAGGTTTCGCGCGGCTGCCAGTGTCGCCGGACCTTTTTTCGTTCGAGCCTCGCTATTTCAATTCAATTCCCGACACATCGCCAGGAGCAGGTTTTTCCGGGCTCCGCCTGCGCTATCCTCTGAACACTGCAGGCGTGCTGGACGAAGTACTTGTCGTGCAAGGAGCCAGCTATTTCCGCGCCATCGGGCAAGCCATGGCCTATGGTCTTTCAGCGCGTGCCGTCGCTATCGGCACCGGTGGACCTGTGCCCGAAGAATTTCCCCGTTTCACCCGGCTGCGCCTTCACGGCGAACAAGACGGGGCCGTCCGTATGGAGGCGGTGATCGACAGCCCGTCTCTTGCGGGACATTTGGACATGACGCTGCGGCCAGGTACAGACACGGTGATGGACCTTACGGTCACTCTTATGCCCCGGCGCGAGATTGCAGATATCGGTGTCGCTCCGCTGACCTCTATGTATCTCAAGGGTCCGATGCGCTCTGCCGTGTCGGACGATTTCCGCCCGCGCGTTCACGACAGCGACGTTCTGGTGATCAAGACAGGTGGTGGCGAGCAGGTCTGGAGACCGATCGCCAATCCCGCGCGCGTTGAAACCTCGGCATTCCTTGACGACAGTCCCGCTGCCTTCGGCTTCTGGCAAACAGCCCGAATGTTCGAAGATTTCGAAGACAGCGAAGCGCGGTATCATGATCGCCCTTCCGCCTTGGTCGAACCTCTGAACAACTGGGGTCCCGGCGCTGTCATGTTGATCGAGATCCCCACCGGCGATGAATTCATGGACAATATCGTTGGCTTCTGGCGACCTTCGGAACCGTTGGCTGCCGGAAGCGAACACAGCTTCGACTATCGGCTGACCTGGACGCGGGGTCCGTCTCCGGTCATCTCATCCATGCCGATCCGCCAAAGCCGAAGCGGGCGCGAACACGACCGTCCGGGCACACGGCGCTTCGTCGTTGATTTTGCAGGCAACGAGGCTGGCTTGTGGCCGGACCTCTCGGCCACCGATGGTGAAATATCCGGGGAAAGCCTGTTCATTTTGCCGGATGATCGCGGGACACGGATGACCTTCCTGCTCACTCCCGGTGACGTCGATACCATCGACTTGCGTCTTGTTTTACGGGACAACACTGGTGCAGCAGCGAGCCCAGTTTGGCTGTATCGCTGGACGCGCGCACGCGACGGGAATGTGTGAAACTACGACTGATGGCTACTGGACCTGTCGCGGTTTGATGCCGTTCCATTGAGGATATTTACGGCAACAAAAGAGACGAACTATGAGACTGAAACGTATGAATGAATTCCGGTAGCTCGCGGTGCCTATGACACTTTGTCTGGAGTACTCTGACTCATTGACGATACGAATTTCGTGGCCACCCGACGTCGCATTTCTACTTCGTAAGGACCTGAAGCAAGTGTCGGCTCACTCAGGTCTGCGGTCGGAATAACATGTCTCGAGATCGTAGTAGTCATTAAAGCCCACAAGGCGACGCAGCTCTTCGAACGGCAAAAGCCCTTTGGGAGGGTGACCGTCACGCAGTGCAGCCAGCGCTTCTTGCATGGCACGCATCGCGGCAGACATCAGGGTCAGCGGATAGGCTGCGTGGTTATAGCCGATCTCGGCCAATTGGTCAGGCGGAAGGATGGGCGTGGCGCCACCCTCGACCATATTTGCCATCTTCCATCCCGGCAGTTCGGAACAGATGCGGCGCATCTCGGCCTCGTAATGCGGGGCTTCGACAAACAGGATGTCGGCACCTGCGGCATGGAATGCCTCGGCGCGGGCCAAGGCTTCGTCCAACCCGTGGCCGTGTCGCGCATCCGTGCGCGCAATGATGAGAATGTCTTGCCCGCTCTCGCGTCGCGCATCATCCGCAGCACGTATGCGATCCACGGCTTCGGCCCGGTCGACGACCAGCTTGCCCTTAGTATGTCCACAGCGCTTGGGGGCGACCTGATCCTCGATCATGACCGCAGCTGCGCCCGCACGGGCATAACCTGCCACGGTGCGGCGCACATTCATTGCGTTGCCATAGCCGGTATCGCCATCCGCCAACACGGGCAGGCGCGTCACCGCGCAGATGTCCCGAACCGCATCGCGCATTTCGCCGTAGGAGATCAGACCGGCATCCGGCGCTCCGATGCGATGGGCTGAGACAGCAAAGCCTGACATGAACATGGCGTCGAACCCGGCATCCTCGATCAGCCGCGCGGACAAGGCATCGCCACAGGCGGGCGTGACCAACAGGCGGCCCGTCTCAAGCCGTGCCCGAAGCCGTGCAGCAGCGGTTTGTTGCGGGGTGGTGGTCATAGAACCCGTGGCAGCCATAGCGCGATATCCTCGAACCAGTAGATGATAAAGACAGTCGCCAGCATCATTGCGACAAAGGGCGCGGCACCGCGCGCGACCTCGCCAAGGCTGGCACGACCAATGGCTTGAATGACGTAGAGGTTCAACCCAACAGGCGGGGTGATCAGCGCACATTCAACCATCAGCACAAAGAAGATGCCAAACCAGATCGGGTCGATATCTAAGGCCATGACAGCACCGGCCAGAACAGGCATCATGATCAGCATCATCGACAGCGCTTCCATGAACAGCCCCATGATCAGCAGCGCGATGCCGACGGCGATGATGAACAGACCCATTGTGTCGATGTTGGACGTGATAAAGGCCGAGACATCCTGCGGGATGCGCCAAAGCGCGATGGCCTTGCCGAAGACCTTTGCACACCCGACGATCAGCAAGATCGCCGCCGATGCGCGAAGGCCGTCCATGACCGCCTCCTTTAGCCCAGCCATATCTAGGCTGCGCAGCACCACGAAAGTCAGAAACAACGCGCCCAGAAAGCCGATGGCAGACGCTTCAGTCGGCGTGAACCAACCCGCATAAATTCCCGTGATGACCAATCCGGCCAGCGCAATGGTCGGCAGCGCGCGGAGGCCAGTTCTGCGGCGCTCGGCCCAATCGGCTTTTGGCGATGCGGTGTATTGCGACGAGAACCGCGCGTAGAGCATCGAATAGCCAATAAAGAGGGCCATCAACAAAAGGCCTGGTCCAATCCCGGCCATGAAAAGATCAAGGATCGAGGATTCAGTGATCACCCCGTAGACGATCAGAATGATCGACGGCGGGATCAGAATGCCAAGAGTGCCCCCGGCTGCGAGCAACCCGAACACGAAAGGACGCGGATAGCCGCGCTTTGTCATCTCGGGAATGGCAACCGACCCGATGGTGCCCGCAGTTGCAACCGACGAGCCAGAGATGGCCGAAAACAACCCGCATGAAATCACTGTCGCGACGGCCAACCCACCGGGCCAATGTCCGACCCAGGCCTGCACCGCTGAAAAAAGGTCGCGTCCGACTCCACCGCGCAGCAGGATGTTCGACATCAACAGGAACAGCGGCACCGCGATCAGGATGAAACTGTCCAATGAGGACAAAAGTCCAGTCGCTGCGATGCGTGGGGCAAAATCCCCGAGGATGAGCAACGCAACGCCAAGCCCGCCCAAGGCAAAGGCCACGGGCACTCCGATCAGCAGCAGCACGAAAAGTGCCAAAAGAATGGATATAACTGTCACGTGGGATTATTCCGGTGCATGAGCGTCGGCAGGGAGCGGCGCGCCAAGCGCGCAGCGGATGAATTCGATAATGGCTTGAATGCCCAGAAGGGCAAATGCCAGCGGGACCGCAGACTGGGCCCACCAGGCCGGGATGTCGAGCATACTGCCCGAGGACCGACCGCGCTCGAACGAATTAAGAGGTGCGTCTTTGCCGTACCAGACCAACACCCAGCAGAACGCAACCACGAAGGCCAGCGCCGCAAGACGCGCCGCACGCTGTGCACTCGGTCCCATCAACGCGGTCAGCGCCGTTACGCGGATGTGCTGGTTGTGGCGCAGCAAGGCTGGACCTGCGAGTAGGGTCGCAAAGATGAACAGAAGGCGAGACAGTTCCTCGGCCCAGATCGTTGGCGCGTTGAAAAAGTAGCGCGCCACCACCTCAAAGCCGAGCATCAGCCCAATGGTAAAGTAGGCCCAGCCGCAAAGCTGGGCCAACCGATCGGCAAGCCAATCGAAAAAAGAAGCGACTGACTGCATTGCGGTCAGAATTGCTCTGCAGCGTCAAGCAGTTGACGGCCCAGATCACCGGACTCGGCCAGCCAAGCGTCGATCGTGGGTGCAGAGGCTTCCTTCCACCGGGCGATTTCTTCGTCCGACGGATAGTAGACGGTCATGCCATTGGCTTCGGCCTGCTTGAATGCATCGGCTTCGAATTCCGACATGTAATCGCGAACCGCAGATTCGGCGTTGCGGGCAGCGGTTGTCAGAACTGTGCGCTGTTCTTCGGTCAGGCCTTCCCAGACATCTTCATTGATCACGACGATGAATTCGATATCCGCGTTGTTCACGACAGTGATGGCGTCCATCACTTCCCAGAGCTTGCGCGAGACAACACCAGACACACCCGTCATGCCGATATCGACCGTGCCCCGCTGATAGGCCAGAAACTGTTCAGAGCCGGAAATCAGCGTCGGTGCGCCGCCGAGAACGCTGACCCATTCACCCAGCCACTTGCCGAACACGCGGGCTTTCTTGCCCTCCATGTCCTCGGGGCCACGCAGGGGTTCGTCCTTGCTCAGCAGAACCGAGCCACCATACGCCTGCCACCACAGAACGTGTGATCCGGTTTCGCGGATTGCCGCATCAAGCGGTTCGCGTACGGGCGAGCCGGGAGCCACTGCCGCGCGGACCTTTGCCTCGGTGTTCAGAACAAAGGGCATGTAAAATATATCAACAGCCGGGATTTCACCGACATATCGGGTCAGCGAAGCAACGCCCATTTCAATCTCGCCTGCGCCAACCGCTTCGGGCACTTCGTTGTCGCGGTAGAGCTGCGCACTGTCATAGATCTCGACGGTGATATCGGAATTGGCCTCAACCTCTTCCTTGAACATGAGCAGGTTCTGGCCAAGATGGCTTGCAAGCGGCAGCTGCAAGGTAATGCGCAAAGTCGTCTCTGCGAATGCGGGGCTGACGTACAGCATGGCCGCAGCGGCAAGACCGCCTAGCAGATGTTTCATGGTTTCCTCCTCCCAAAGGTCTTTTCTTTTTTCCGATTGCGCCGCACCTCCCCGTACGACGAGCGACCAAACAATCAACAGCTTCACTCCTCTGTCAAGAGTTCTGTCGCAAACTTTCCGACTATTCAGCTTGGCCATCCCGTTGGCACACATGTCCTGTGAGTGCCTTTAAACGCTGAAAGCCACAATTTCCTTATCCGGCAAATTGGCCCTGTTGCGCAAAATGCGCAGTTTTCGATCCAAGCAGAGGTCGTTTGTGCGAAGGCAAACGACATGCGCTGCGATTTCGGTTTGGCCGTTCGCTTGATCGTCCTTGCGGTCTGGTCGTGTGTCTACTGCATTCATTGCGCCATCTGGAACGCGACCACCGGAGCTATCGCCTGCAACAAGGAGTTCACTGGGCTATTAGACCAGTTCCAGGTCGTCGCGTCTTGCGTGCCGTACGTGTTGATCGCCGACATCCTGCTGCAATGGCGGGACCCGCGACGACGCACCAAACCGGCTTGAGGCCCTGTCCGCGTAGTTCGGCTCGGCCCAGTTTGGGGGTTCTGATTTGCATCAGAAAACTGGACGTAGTGTCCCTTCCTTAAGAAGGATCGGACACCCCAATCGGGTTGCCCACAGCCTCGATATCGCGTCCAGCGGCAAGCAGGATGTCCTCGCGGTACCGGGGGCCGATAAGCTGAACGCCCACGGGGCGGCCCTTCTCATTCCCGGTCGCGACAGCAAGCCCTGGCATACCGAGTGTCGGAAGCGCGCGCTGCGTCAGCTGCGCTTCGAACACACGGGCAAAGCTCTCCTTAGATTGGACGTCGATCTGTTGGTCGAAGGGTAGTTCGCCCGAAACCGGGCATAGGAGTACGGGATAGGTTTCTTGGAACACCTGCCACTCGCGCACGAGGGCTGCACGGGCCTGCAGCGCCTGCATCAGCGATGTGAAACCGACCTCGCCCGCATCCTCGGACATGCATTCAAAAACAAACTGCGAGTCCGCTTCATCTTCGCGCGCCAATAGGTCAGCGGCACCAAACTGTGTTTCGGCCATCCAGAGACAGGCATTGATCGCCGCAGCCCGGCGCATAGGTGGACACGCCACCTCTTCCACGATCCATCCCGCATCCTTGAGCCGGGCAGCTGCATCCTGCAAGGCGGCGGCCACTTCGCCACATACCGGCATGCCATCGGGCGCAAGAGCAAGCGCCACCCGCTTTGGGAAATCCATGCTGGTCGCTGGTGCAGGCACGTACCACGGGTCTCTTGGATCGGGCGCCGACATGGCGGCCAATGCGATATCGAGATCGTCGATGCTCCGGGCCAGCGGCCCCGACACCGCCATGAGCTGGGCGCCGATAAATCGGTCTGGCGCACTGGAGTTATAGGCAGGCACGCGGCCCGTGGTTGGACGCAGCCCGTGCAAGCCACAGGCATAGGCGGGATACCGAATGGACCCGGCGATATCGGTGCCATGCCCAATGGCGCAGATCCCTGCTGCAACCGCAGCAGCGGCTCCCCCCGAAGACCCACCAGGAGTGATCTCGCGGTTCCTCGGGTTCAGGGTCTGACCATGCAAGGCGTTATTCGTAAACCAGCGCAGAGAAAATGCAGGCGTGTTCGTCCGGCCCAGAATGATACCCCCTGCCCTGCGGATGTTGGACACCACTGGACTGTCGTCAGACGCAACAACATTCGCCTGTATTCGCAGGCCGTTGGTCGTGGCATGGCCTTTCTGGTCGACATTGACCTTGATCGTCACAGGAACACCACAAAGCACTCCGGGGTCCTCATCCCTGCGGAGGGCGGCATCAACCAGCCGGGCCGCGTCAAGTGCCTCTTCGGGAAACTCCTGTACCACCGCATTTATGGCCGGATTCACGGCTGTCAGCCGATCAAGATGCGCCTGCGTCACCTCGACAGCAGACACCCTACGCGCCTTAACATGCTCCGCGATTTGGGTCGCCGTCCATTCCCAGATTTCTGCCATAGCTCCTCCAGTGGAACACCCAGTTGTTTCAGGAAAGTGGCAGGCCCTTTGGTCTTTGTCGATTGGATTGTCTTATGAAGCTTCAGGCGAACCGGCGACGTGTTCTCATCGTCTACCGATTTCAACTGGTCATCTATCACCAAAGACAGGCCCACAGTCACTCAGCACTGGGCGGGAAAAGCCCCGTCGCTTTCAAACGAAAGGTGGCTAAACGCGCACTTGGGGCTGCACGAAACCGCGACAGGTCCAATCAATGTACACGGCGCGACGATCTCGTTTTCCCAAAGCAGAATTTGATCAGCCCCGCAGCACTTTGTCAGGGGGCGCTGGTGGAATCTATTCCTGAGATTTTTGACCCGCGCCGAGAGAGATCAAGAGTACAATTGTCCGATCCTTGCGCTGCTGTTTGTTGAAAAAGACCGTTACGCTTACCGATTCATGGTTGCTGCGATGCGGCGTACTCACCATGGTACGGTTAAGGAGTGCCTTCATGTCAATCACCGCAAGCATCTACCATCTGACGCATTACAAGTATGATCGTCCGGTCACGATGAGCCCGCAATCGATCCGCCTGCGCCCAGCGCCACATTCGCGTACGCGGGTCATATCGCACAGCTTACGCGTTTCGCCGGCAAATCATTTCGTCAATCATCAACAAGACCCGTACGGCAACTGGCTTGCGCGGTTCGTGTTCCCCGAGCCGGTGCGCGAGTTCAAAATCGAAGTCGACTTGGTCGCGGATATGTCCGTCTACAATCCGTTCGATTTCTTTGTCGAAGACAGCGCAAAGGACTTTCCGTTCCGGTATGATGACGACATCGCACCAGACCTGAGCATCTATCTGCAGCGCGATGCCGTTGGCCCTCTGCTCGAGCAATTCCTCAAGACCATCTCGCGCGAGCCAATGGTGACGATCGACTTTCTCGTCGGGCTGAACATGCGTTTGGCAAATGAAATCGGCTACGAAATTCGCATGGAGCCAGGAGTTCAGACCGCTGAAACCACGCTTGGGCGTGCCGCCGGATCGTGTCGCGATTCCAGCTGGCTGCTGGTCCAAGTGCTTCGAAACTTGGGTATCGCCGCACGATTTGTGTCCGGGTACCTGATCCAGTTGAAACCTGACCTCGTGGCGCTCGATGGTCCAGCCGGGACGGACAAGGATTTCACTGACCTGCACGCTTGGGTCGAGGTGTACCTACCCGGCGCGGGCTGGGTTGGCCTTGATCCGACATCCGGGCTGCTTGCTGGCGAAAGCCACATCCCTCTGGCAGCCACACCGCATTATCGCCATGCGGCCCCGATTTCGGGCGCCGCAAGCATGGCGGAGGTCGATTTTTCTTTCCACATGCAGGTGACGCGCACCGCCGAGCATCCGCGTATTACGAAACCTTTTTCGGATGACGCTTGGGATGCTTTGAACAAACTCGGTCAAGCTGTCGACAAACGGCTTGAAGCGGGTGACGTGCGGTTGACCATGGGCGGTGAGCCGACCTTCGTTTCGATTGATGATTTCGAAAGCGCTGAGTGGAATTCGGACGCTGTCGGCCCTGCAAAGCGCGGGCTTGCCGACAAGCTGATGCGCCGCCTGCAGGGCCGGTTCTCGACCGGTGGGCTTTTGCACTATGGTCAGGGCAAATGGTATCCGGGTGAAACCCTGCCGCGTTGGACCTTTTCACTTTATTGGAGGAAGGACGGCCAACCGATTTGGCACAATCCGGACCTATTGGCGAAAGAGGACACACATGAAGATGTTGGTCCAGATGACGCACACGCACTTTTGTCTGCCATTGCAGCCGGTCTTGAGGTGCCGACACAAAACGTGCTGCCAGCTTTCGAAGACCCCGCCGAGTGGATCATCAAGGAAGGCAACTTGCCCGCAAATGTGACGCCGGAAAACTCCAAACTGGCAGATCCGGAAGAGCGCGCACGTATCGCCAAAGTGTTTGAGCGCGGTCTGACAACCCCAGCGGGATACGTTTTGCCGGTGCAGCGCTGGCAAGCCCGTGCATCAAGCCGATGGATGTCGGAAGTATGGGAATTGCGCCGGGGTAAGGTGTATCTGGTGGCGGGTGACAGCCCCGTAGGCTACCGACTACCGCTTGGGACATTGCCGCATATCCCCGAAAGCGATTATCCTTTCATTGTCCCCCAAGATCCGACAGAGCCCCGCGAACAGCTCCCGCACCCGGCGAACCCGGATCAACCTGTCGCACAACGTACCCAAGCCAGTGCAGGGCAGGAACAGGTCGAACAAACCCTTGGTGATCTCAGTGGACGCGTGCGCACTGCTATCTCGGTTGAACCGCGCGACGGTCGGCTCTGCGTGTTCATGCCCCCTGTGGAAAAGCTCGAAGACTATCTTGAGCTGATCGCAGCCGTTGAGGCAGCAGCCAAATCCCTGGGCCGCAAAGTCCTGATCGAAGGGTATGCCCCGCCACACGATCCACGTGTCGAGGTGATGCGCATCGCCCCGGATCCCGGTGTGATCGAGGTGAATATTCATCCAGCCGCAAGTTGGGAAGCCTGTGTGGACACCACCGAAGCGGTGTATGAAGAAGCACGCCAATGCCGTCTTGGCGCCGATAAGTTCATGACAGATGGACGGCATACCGGCACCGGTGGCGGTAACCATGTTGTTGTCGGCGGGGCGACACCGAATGACAGCCCGTTCTTACGACGCCCCGATCTGCTGAAAAGCCTGATCCTGTTCTGGCAGCGTCATCCAAGTCTGTCATATTTATTCGCTGGCACATTTGTTGGTCCTACGTCGCAAGCACCGCGCATCGACGAGGCACGCCATGACGGGCTATATGAACTGGAAATTGCGCTGGATCAGATCTGGCCTCCAACGGAGGCCACTCCTCCGCCGCCATGGTTGACGGACCGTCTGCTGCGTAACGCGCTGATTGATGTGACGGGGAACACACACCGCACTGAGATTTGCATCGACAAGTTGTTCTCTCCCGATGGACCAACTGGGCGGCTCGGCCTTGTAGAGTTTCGCGGTTTCGAGATGCCGCCCAACCCGCGCATGAGCCTTGCGCAGCAATTGTTGCTGCGGGCGATCATTGCACGCTGCTGGGACGATCCGATCAGCGGCAATCTCACCCGTTGGGGCACCACTCTGCATGACCGGTTCATGCTGCCTGCCTTCATCTGGGAGGATTTCCTTGAGGTGCTTGGGGACCTTCGTGCCCATGACATGGCCTTTGACCCCGACTGGTTCAAAGCACAGGCTGAATTCCGCTTTCCCTTCTGCGGAGAGGTCACTTATGAAGGTATCACGCTTGAACTGCGGCAAGCTCTAGAGCCGTGGCACGTTATGGGCGAAACGGGTGCGATTGGCGGCACTGTGCGCTATACCGACAGCTCGACCGAGCGCCTCCAGGTCACGCTGACCGGGGCCAACCCCGATCGCTACACCGTTACTGCGAACCGCCGGACCGTTCCCCTGACGCCTACGGCCTCCAACGGAACCAAGGTCGGCGGAGTGCGTTACAAGGCGTGGAAACCAGCAATGTCGCTGCATCCGGTTCTAGAGGTGGACGCGCCACTGACGTTTGATATCTTCGATACGTGGACGGGTAAGGCGCTGGGCGGGTGCCGGTATCATGTGGCCCACCCCGGCGGGCGCAATTTTGAAACCTTCCCCGTAAATGGAAACGAGGCAGAGGCGCGGCGGTTGAGCAGATTTGAAAAAATGGGGCATAGCGCCGGAACACAGCCTCCGACTCCCGAGCGGCCGCATCCTGAGTTTCCTATGACGCTGGACCTGCGCCGCAGGGCGGGCTTGTAGGCAATGCAATCACCCCAGCCTTTCACAAGCGGACAAATCGGGCATGAGCTGCTCGCGTCCTATTGTGCGCAAGGTGCAATGCTAAATGACGAAATGCTGCGTCCAGATGGGACGGTCAAACCCGTCTGGGCATCTTTCTTTGACCATCTTAGCCGCCTCTCGCCCGATGAGCTGGGCAAACGTTTTTTGCGCGGGGACCAGTATCTGCGTGACGCTGGCGTCCTGTACCGCCAGTACGACGAGACCTTGTCGACAGAACGCGAATGGCCGCTCAGCCACATTCCTGTAATCATCGGCGAAGACGAATGGCAGGTCATTTCCGACGGACTGATAGAACGAGCGGATCTGCTGGAATACATCTTTCAGGATTTTTACAGCGACAATACGTTGGTGGCCTCGGGTCAATTGCCTGCAAAACTGCTAAGTCGGAATCCCGCTTGGCTGCGCCCCATGGTCGGGGTCAGTAAGCAAGGCGGGCATCTTCTGAATACCCTGTCGTTTGAAATTGGGCGTGGCCCCGATGGGAAGTGGTGGGTGATCAGTGATTTGATTGAGGCTCCTTCTTCTGTTGGGTTTGCCGTTGAAAACCGGATAGCGATGAGCCGCGTGTTTCCAAACTTCTTTGCTGGCGCGAATATCCATAGGTTGGCGGGGTACTTTCAGGAATTTCAGCAAACATTGATGAATATGCGCGGACGCAGCTCCGGTGAAGTCGCGTTGCTGTCGCCGGGGCCGATGAATCAAAACTACCCCGAACACTCCTATCTGGCACGCTATTTGGGGCTTCTGCTTGTCGAAGGCGAAGACCTGATCGTGCAGGACGGCAAAGCAATGGTGCGCACGGTCGGCGGATTGAAACCCATAGCTCTGCTTTGGAACCGACTGCCAAGCACAATGTTCGACCCGCTTGAGTTGGACTCATCATCCATGCTGGGTGCAGCAGGATTGGTCGAGGCAATCCGCACTGGCACTCTCAGGACGGTGAACATGGTCGGAGCGGGCGTGCTTGAGACGCGCGCGCTGATGGCCTTTATCCCAAAAATCGCGCGGGCTCGTTTGGGACGCGGTCTCGCACTACCCAACATTGCGACATGGTGGTGCGGCCAAGACAGCCAACGTGATCACGTCATCGCCAACATCGAACGGATGATGGTCGGAGACGCTTTTTCGACAGCACCACTGATGGCTGACCCTCGGACAAGAGATTTCAGCGAAATTAGCGACGTTTCATATCCACAGCACTTAGCAAATAAGATCAAGACCAGCGGGCATAACCTTGTTGGGCAAGAAGCCGTGACCTTGTCGACGACCCCGGCCTGGGATGATGGCAAGATGGTCGCCCGCCCCATGTGTATCCGCATCTCCATGGTCCGCACTGAAGAAGGCTGGGCCGTGATGCCGGGTGGCTACGCACGGATCAGCGCTGGTGATGATGCCAAAGCGCTTGCAATGCAGCGAGGCGGCAAGGTGGCAGATGTCTGGGTCACGAGTCCAAGGCAGGTCAAGACGCCAAGCCTTTTGTCGGTATCCCCAACAGCCATACCACACAGTCTGCCCCATGCACTCCTCCCCAGTCGCGCTGCTGATAACCTGTTTTGGCTAGGGCGCTACGTGGAACGCTCTGAACAGAACATGCGGCTATTCAGGGCGTATTTCGCGCGGATATGCGATGGTGTTGATCATTCGGACATCATACCGACTTTTATCCGCGACCAATTGATGGCTGGTGTAGAGCCAAAAGCGTCTGCTATCGCCGCACGCTTTGGCGAACCATTGGAACTAGCACTGCAAGCGGCGTCTCGGATCAGTGACCGTTTTTCGCCCGATGGGATGATGGCACTGCGTGGGCTTGTTCAAGACGCAAAGATGCTTGATCGACAGCATGTCCAGCTTGAGGACACGCCAGTTCAGATCAGCCGCCTGTTGCGCCAGGTCACAGGGTTTGCAGGTCTTGTGCATGAAAACATGTACCGCTCTGATGGATGGCGGTTCCTGAGCATTGGCACCTCTCTTGAGCGTGCAGCGAACATGTGTGACCTGCTGGCCGCTTGCCTGTCAACCGAACCATCAAGCGGCGCTTTGGATCTTGCCTTGGAAATCGGGGACAGCGTTGTATCACATCGCACCCGGTTCCAAATTGCCGCGAACGCCAGATCGGTCACTGATCTATTGGCGCTAGACCCAAGCAATCCACGTGCGGTCCGCTATCACATCACACGCACCAAAGAACATATCGCTAAACTTCCCACCCAACAAGAAGACCACCATATGAGCCACGTGGCGCGTCAGGTTTTGCTGCTCGAAACACAACTGGCGACCAGCGAACCTGAAGCAATATCATCCAAGGGGCTGAACCGGCTCAAACAAGACATTTGGTCCATTTCCGACACGCTCAACAAATATCATCTGGCTTGACCCGTGAAGTACAGCATCCGTCTGACGATTGCTCATTACTACGACCTTCCGGCTGCAAACAGCCGTCATCTGATCCGTGTATTACCACGAACTCTGCTGGGGCGGCAAAAACTGACAACCCATCTGCTAGAGGTTTTCCCAGAGCCTGAATCAAAGGCTGAGGGGTTGGATTTTTTCGGCAACACAACACATTCTTGCGCGCACCGAGATCAACATAAAGAAATGTCGATCCGCCTTTCCTGCCACGTCGAAATGGACGCCCCATCGCTTTGGCAGGATCTTTCTCCGAGCATTCAACGCCTGCGGTCTGACCACGATACCCTAACCGATCTTGGTCCAACGTCGCCGCTTCATTTCCTTGGACCAAGCCCCCGTCTGCCACCGAACTCCGCAATCCGAGATTTTGCGAAAGACCTTTACCGGCCGGAAGCAAGTGCCGTTGAAACCGTGATCCAAATTGGCAAAGCGCTACACGATACCATGACCTTTGATGCAACTGCGACAACTGTGGATACGGACGCAGCGGACGCGTTCCGGCTCCAGCGCGGGGTTTGTCAGGATTTCACCCATATCATGATCCTTGCCCTCCAGTCGCTGGGCATTCCGTCCGGGTATGTGAGCGGGTATCTACGCACTTTGCCCCCACCCGGTAGCGTCAAGCTTGAGGGGGTCGATGCAATGCACGCTTGGGTGCGCGCATGGTGCGGGCATCTACAGGGTTGGATCGAGTACGATCCAACCAATGCCACGCTTGTCGGCACCGACCACGTCGTCGCGGGTTATGGTCGCGATTATTCCGATGTTGCGCCGGTGCGCGGCCACCTCAGGTCGTCGGGCGGTCAGAAAAACACGCAGGCCGTGGATGTCGCAATAGCGGGCTAAAGACGCGACCCTATTTGCGCTGGTAGCTCGGCAAATGCATCAAGGCATTGCGCAGCGCATCGCCCCAATTTGTGCTAATCGATTGGTAATAAGGGTCGTCGATTGTCACACGCGGCTGGGTATCAAGCGCAAAGCTATCCTTGCCGTAGAACTGCATGTCCAAAGGCAATCCAACTGACAGGTTCGCTTTGATGGTTGAATCAAACGACACCATCAGCAGCTTGATCGCGTCTTCGAAAGACATGTCTGGATCATAGGCGCGGACAAGGATTGGTTTGCCGTATTTCGTTTCACCGATCTGAAAAAACGGGGCATCCTCGGTCACTTCGATAAAGTTACCTTCGGGGTAGACAAGAAACAGCGTTGGCATCCCGCCTTTGATCTGACCGCCCACGATCACGGACGCCTTGAAGGCGGACGTTGCGGACTGACCGTCTCCGCCTCCACCTTGAATCACTTGCTTCAGAGTCGCACCTACAAAACGCGCAACCTCGAACATTGTGGGCAATTCCAGAATCGTCGGCTTGCGTTCAGCTGGGATTTTCGAACGTTCCTCAAGAATGCTGATGAGGGCTTGGGTCGTGGCAAGATTGCCCGCGGTCATGATGGTGATTGCGCGATCGCCAGGCACGTCCCAAGAGAACATCTTTTTCGTCGTCGAGAAGTTGTCCACCCCGGCATTGGTGCGGGTGTCGGACATGAAAACCAGACCACGGTTCAAGTAGAGGCCGACGCAATAAGTCATTTCTGATCCAAGAAAATACGCAGGCTCATCAGGCTGCGCGTAAGCTCTAGTCTCGAAACAAAGACGATACAACAATGGTGCCGCGCTTTTCGGCGCGGCCTGTTGCAATGTGACGTGACGGACAACAAAATCGCGCGTTAGGTCGACACGCGTTCCACCTGAACGCTTTGCTCTTGCAGGTTCAGCGCACCATAAGACGTCAGGAATGACGCGTCCGCTGCGTCCCGGCCCACACACACCCGCACGATGTCCGACGGCGTTGCCATACCGGTCGGATCGACAAGGTGCCAATCGCCGTCAAGAAACACCTCGACCACGGCGTGAAAATCCTGTGGCCTAACGCCCGGCGCGTAGGCGCTGACGAAACGTGCGGGAATGCCCATGGCGCGCACAAGTGCAATCAGAACATGCGCGTAGTCCCGACACACCCCGCGCAAGGACGAGAAACTGTCGGTCGCAGTGGTGCCAGGATTGCTCGTGAAAATGTCGTAGGTAAAGTTTGACGTGACCCAATCGCTCATCGACCGCACCAACGCACCGCCCGATAAGCCAGGAAATTGGGACGCTGTAAAATCCAGAAACAGGTCAGATTGACAGTAGCGCGACGTCATAAGGTACTGCAAAACCGAGCTGGGAAGCTGGTATCGCGGTGTTTCCTCTAGCTCGTCCAGATTAGCCGCGACTCTGCGCACGTCCACCTGCGCTTCAAAAATGCAATCCAACCGGTTGCTCACCGTAATCCATCTGCGCACGCCTATCGAATCCTCACCCTCGACCAGCCTCAAGGTGGAACCCGACAAGAGCAACAGACGCGGGTTGTCACAGCGCTGTCCCCCATCTGTCGTTGGCTCCAACTGAAGCAACGCATCGCACTCTTGAGGCGCGGTATAAACAAGACAAGCTTTCACGTTGAGCAACACCGCATACACTCCGAGTCAATAAAATGAGAAAGAGAGGGGATATATCGCAGTCTATATCTCAGGTGTCGACACAATTGCCGACAGCACCGTGTTTTGCTCCAAAACCTGTCGCTGAGAGTCTTGTGGCCGAGGGAAATCTAGCGGGAAACTCTATCCATAAACGAGGACGTTTTCAGGAGACACAGCACGCATTGCTGCTGTTGGTGATTAGAAAGACCGCCAACCCTTTGTCGAGCGGTTACCGCGAATGAGTAGCCCCCTGAAAGTGGTCCACCAACTGGGATAGATTGTCCCGTAAATTGGAAGATCGGCGATGGCTGGAAAACGAGAGAAGCCCGAAGAGATCGTATCGAAGCTGCGGCAGGTTGAAGTTCTGCAAGGCCAAGGGGCCACGGTCGCGGAGGCGGTGCGTCAGATCGGCGTGACACAGCAGACGTTTTGTCGATGGCGCAAGCTTTATGGCGGGATGCAGCGGTCGCAACTCGCTCGGCTGAAAGAGCTTGAGAAAGAGAACCAAAGGCTGCGGCGCGCCGTATCAGACCTGACGTTGGACAAGCTCATTCTGACCGAGGCTGCAAAGGGAAACTTCATTCGACCATTGTCGTCGGACCAATGGCGGACAATGGTCTCATCCTTCGCGTCGCCGAAAATGCATCGACCATGTGCGGCAGGAACTGGGCATATCAGAGCTTCGTGCCTGCGGCGCACTTGGCAAGCACCGATCCACGCGGCGTAAGGTGCCGCAGGGCCGGGCCGACTAACAGCGTTTTACCGACGACATCATCGAGCTGGCCGATCAGTACGGGCGCTACGGGTATCGGATGGTGACCGACCTGCTCAACAACGCGGGCTGGTGTGTTAACCACAAACGGGTCGAGCGCATCTGGCGACGCGAAGGGCTGAAGGTCCCGCAAAAGCAACGAAAGACGGGACGGCTCTGGCTGAACGATGGCTCTTGCGTGCGCCTCAGGCCCGAGCGCCCCAACCATGTCTGGTCCTACGACTTCGTCGAGGATCGAACCGCTGACGGGCGGGTCTATCGGACACTGAACATCATTGACGAATACACTAGGGAGGCGCTCATGATACGCGTCGATCGGCGTTGTTGCGGAACTCCAACCGTTGAGGATTCACATAATGAATCCATGCGGTTAGACGGGGCGCATGAGCAAGCCATCACCCGCCCGCTATCGCACCACGAACTGGTCCAGCTACACGGCGTCGCAACGCAAGCGCGGGTCGCTGCTGATCTGGCTGGACAAGGACATGACCTGGCTTTCGCCGCATGACGGCAGCCCCGGTCGTCCGGCGGTGTTCTCGGATGCGGCGATCCAGTTCTGCCTGACCATCAAGGTCTTCTTCAAGCTTCCGCTTCGACAAACGACCGGCATGTTGGCCAGCTTGCTGAAGATATCGGGTCTGGGCTGGGCGGTTCCCGACTACACCACTTTGCGCCGACGCCAATGGCGCAAAGTCCATCTGGCCATGGACACCACCACCTCGGACATCCGGGCAGTCGAGTTCACCCCCAGCAGCGATGGCGACAGCCCGGTCTTGCCAGACCTGCTCGACCAGATTCCCGAGGGCGAGAAGATCGGCACGGTGACCGCCGACGGCGCCTATGACACGCGCCGCTGCCACACTGCCATCATCGACCGGCAGGCCACCGCGATCATCCCGATCCGCAAGAACGGTCGTCCGTGGAAGGAGGATTGCACGGCCGCAATCGCCCGGAACGAAACCCTGCGCGCTACACGGCACTACGGCCGGGCGTTCTGGAAGCGATGTACAGGATACCATCTCCGAAGCCAGATCGAGGCCAAGATGCGATGCTTCAAAGCCTTCGGTGAACGCATCGCCGCCAGAGACCCCGACCGCCAGACCGCCGAAATCCACATCCGCATCGCCCTCATCAACCGCTTCAATGCGCTTGGCAATGCTGAGATCGTCCGCGTGGCATGACGCTCACGGGGAAAGGGGCCATCCTGCCTCAGGCGTGAGTGACGCAACAATGGCGATTGCATGATTGCAGTGACTCAATCAATCTAAGGCAAAGCAAAAAATTCTAATTATGGCCAACCGAATCTTGGTTTGCGATCCAGTCGCTGAGGGTCGCTGAAAGTCCTGTGTTTGGCTTTGGAGCAGGCCGGGCGAAACCGCCTTGGGACGCTCCTTGAGGGAATAGCCAGACTTGCGCAACGGCCTGAACTGCGGCGGCTTGAACCGGATCGATCAGAATACGGGGAATTTCTCCTTTGATGTCCTTGGCAAGCCCCGCGATGGGTACGCCCCCAAGGATGAGCACATCAGCCTCGAGGGCCGCGCGCAGGCATGTCTCAATCAGAGGCTGCCTCAAGTCCTGAGCCACGTACGAAATTGCTGAAATAGGCTCGTTTGGCGTGCTCGTTCCACCAAAGCGATGCTCCATACCTGCAATACGAACCTGCTCTTCAAACCACGGCACAAGATGCTTGCTGAAGGTGACGAAGGCAAACCGCGAGTTATTGTCAAATCTGGTGCCCAAGCGATCATCATGCGGCGGTTAGCTGCTGGTTTATTGGCTTGATGCCGTTGACGAAATCGACGCCCTGGATGACGTCGGCGAGATGAACGAAGCCGCGCAGCTTGCGCCAGCTTTGCTCAGCGCATTGTCCGAGTTTGAACATCATGTGAAGCATGCCGTCCCGGCTGAGACAGCCTTTGGTGCGCTTGGTCCGGTGCCGGATCGTGGCGAACGCGCTTTCGATCGGGTTTGACGTCCGGATGCTCTGCCAATGCTGGGCTGGGAAGTCGTAGAATGTCAGCAGTTCATCCCGATCCTTGATCAGGCATTCGGTCGCCTTCGGATATTTCGCCTCGAAGGTTTCGATGAACAGATCGAACGCAGCATGGGCATCCTCGCGGGTCTCGGCCTGCCAGATGTCGTGAAGCATCTTCTTAGCCTTGGGCTGGGTGCGCTTGGGGAGGTAATTGAGCACATTGCCCGTTTTATGCATCCAGCAGCGCTGTTGGCGCGTGGTTGGAAGAACCTCTTCCAATGCCGCCCAGAACCCCATGGCCCCGTCACCGGTGGCCAGCTTCGGAGCAGCGAGCCCACGGGCTTTGAGGCCGAGAAGCACCTCGCGCCAGCTTTGCGTGCTTTCCCGGACGCCATCTTCAATGGCCAGAAAGTGCTTCTCGCCACGGGCGTTGACCCCGATCACAACGAGCACGCAGAGCCGATCATCAGTGTCACGGAGCCCGCTGTAGATGCCGTCCGCCCAGATATAGACCCACTCGTCACGGCTCAGATCGGCCTTGCGCCAATCATTGTATTCCGCCGCCCACTGGCCTTTCAAACGTGAAATTGTCTTGGCAGAGAAACCGGTTGCCTCCGGGCCCAAGAGCATCTTCAGAGCCGCGCCCATTTCGCCTGTCGAGATACCCTTGAGATAGAGCCAGGGCAGCGCGGCTTCGATAGTTTTGGCCTTTCGGACGTAGGGCGGCACAAGCGCCGAGCGGAATGTCACGGGCTTGCCGTCCTTCGCCCGTACCTTCGGCACTTTCACCGTGACCGGTCCGATCCCGGTCTGCACCGCGCGCTCTGGATGATATCCGCTGCGAACAACCGCAGCACGGCCTTCTGCTGTCCGGCGTTCAGCAAACGCGGCGAGAAAGGCGTCTCTCTCAGCTTCAACAGCGGCCTGAAGCAATTCCCGGGCTCCTTTTCGCAGAAGGTCTGTCAGCGGGTCCGTGATGGCGTCTCGACCCGCAAAATCGATGATGGTAGCGTCGTCCATGATGGTGGTGCTCCTTTGGATGGTGGCTTGTGTCGCAACAACAAACCAACCAGATGCACCGCCGTCATTCAAACCGCCCAGACACCAGATTCAGCCATAACTCGCAAACCGCTGGTCCAGAGACAGTGCCATGAACATGGACTCCTCGGTCGTGCCTGTGATCGGCAGGTCAAAGAGTTCACGCGCTGCCAGAAAGCCGGGATTGCCAAATGCGGAAATGATTGCCGTATAACAATCCATCCGCTTCTCGGCCAAAATTTCCAGAACATGCCTGCCAGCGATCTTCGTCTCTGCGCGAGACGAAATATAAGGACAGCCATGACGGGCCGTATCTGGCAGGAGCGTGACGTTCGCAGGCAACAAGGCCAATGCGGAGGCTGCAAGCCACTCGGTCAGCGACCCGGTCGTGTTGGGATGATTATCAAAAGGCGCATCAGTAGCCCATTCGTTCCGGCAACCATGTGACGACACTGGGAAATACCATGCAAAGAAACAAGATAGCATACATCGCCACGATAAACGGCCAGCTTTCACGGACCAGCTCGCCCATTTTCACCCCGGTGATGCCACAGACGACGAACAGGACCACGCCCACAGGCGGCGTTAGCATGCCGATCACGAGGTTGAGCACGAAGAGAAAGCCAAAATGCAGCGGATCAATCCCGTATTGCATCGCAATCGGGTGAAACAGCGGCACCAGCATGATGTAGGCGGCGTTAGGTTCAAGGAACATGCCGACAATCAGGAGCATTACTGCAATCAAGCAGAGAAAGGCGAACGGATTGTCCGTAATCCCCTGAAGCAGCCCCGCCAGCTTGAACGGCAGCATATCGATGGTGAAAAGGAACGTGACCGTTGAGGCGAAGGCGATCATCGCACCGACCAACGCAGAGGTTTTTGCCGCAGTCAGAAGAACGTCAGGCAGATCGCTGAGTTTCAACTGGCGCGTTACGAAGAAACCGAGAAACAATGCGTAGCACACGCCAATGGCCGCACCTTCGGTCGGGGTGAAAGCTCCAGCGACGATCCCACCGATCACGATGACGGGCATTAGGAAAACCAAAAACGACCGGCGCAGTTCTCGCAGGATATTGCTCAAGGTGATGGGGTTGCCGGAGAGGGGATAATCCCGCTTCCAAGCTATCAACCAACACAAACCCATAAAAGTTACAAACAAGATAAGTCCCGGGACGACACCTGCCATGAATAGCCCGCCAACCGACACACTGGACCCCGCCATGAAAGCATACACGATCATCGCCCCCGAGGGCGGGATGATCGGCCCGAGGTTTGCCGCCGCCGCAACAATACCCGATGAGAACCCGAGACCATATTGCTTTCTGAGGGACGGCACCAGTGTAGAGGACAACGCTGAGGCATCTGCGACAGCCGCCCCAGACACAGATGCAAGGCCCGCGCCCGATATGATGGCAACCTGCGCAAGGCCTCCGCGCACACGCCCGATGAAGGCATTGGCGAAGTCAATCAGCCGGTCCATGATCCCGCCCTTCAGCATCAATTCGCCAGCGACCATGAACAAAGGAATGGACATCAGCGGAAACGAGTTCACAGCATTCATCAACCGCGGCGGCAGGATCAGCAGGTCAAACCCGGCCATCCAAAGTCCCGCCAGCGCCGAAACGCCCAGCGAAAATGCCAGTGGCATTCCCAAAAATGCCAGCAAGAGGAATGCGCAGATGACGAAAAGGCTCATGCCGGAAGCTCCGGTGAATTGGGATCGGGTGGAAACAGGGCCATCTGCGTCAAGTGTAGGGCGGCATGCAGTGACCCTAAGATGACTGGAAAGAAAAAGACGCTGGATGTTACGTTGATTGCGCCCAACCGCTCGGACCACGTGGCCAATGCCACGATGATCGAGGTCCAGAAGACCAGCATCATCATCAAAGCCGCCAATCCGTTTGTCACGCGGGCCAGAAGGCTGCGCAGCCGTTGCGGGAAGCGCTTGACCAACAGTTCAATCGCAACGTGGGTACCGTCACGGATGCCCAAGGGGATTGCGATAAAAATCGTCCAGACAAATGCGATGCGCGATACTTCGTCTGCCCAGTCGAATGATCCGTTGAACACGTAGCGCATGACCACTTGCGCCGACACAACGATGACCATCGCCGCCGCACCAACGATCACGAGGTAACGCGCGCCGGTATCGGCGCGCGTCAGTGTCGAGGTCAGGATACGATCCAGTATCAAGGGATCACATGCCAAGCTTGTCTGTTTCCGCGTCCAGCAGTTCGACCAGACCTGCGTCAAGACGCGCCTTGGTCTCAGCAGCAACACCGGCGGTGTTCTCGCGCAGGGCAGCAGCCAGTTCTGGCGACACTTCCGTGTAGGTCATGCCCTTTTCTGTAAGCATCCCAAGACCCGCAGCGTCCTGTTCGGCCGCCAGTTCGCGCTGATAAGCGACCGCGGTGTTCATGGCTTCGACAACCATGGCTTGGGTGTCAGCATCAAGGCCATCGAACCATTCTTTGTTGCCGACAACCGAGATGAAATCGAAGAAATGACCGGTGTTGGACACGTATTCCTGCACCTCAGCATAGCCCGCAACGTTGATAATCGCAAAAGGGTTCTCTTGGCCGTCAATGACATTCTGCTCGAGTGCCGAATATAATTCCTTGACGTCCATGGCGACGGGATTGGCACCAAGCGCGCGGAAGGTCGCCAAATGCGTTTCGTTCGGCTGAAGGCGGATCTTGAGCCCGGCGATGTCCTCGACCGTTTCGATCGGACGGACGTTGTTGGTGAGCTGGCGGAACCCAAGTTCCATGTAACCCATCGACGTCAGACCCTCAGTCGCAAGCTTATCATCCAGCGCCACGCCGACGGGCCCGTCCACAATGGCAAATGCGGTTTCGCGATCCGGAAACTGGAACGGCAAACCGATGACTTGCAATTCGGGTACGGTCCGAGTGAGATAGGCTGTGCCGACCCACATCAGTTCGATCGCCCCGATCTTGACGGCCTGGACGTTTTCAGCGGCGCCACCAAGTTGCTGGGCAGGGAAAATATTGACATCGATAGCACCGTTAGAGAGGCGCTCGAGTTCTTCTTCGAACTTGACCATCGCCAGCGATGAGGAATGTTCGGTGGCGAAGTTGCCCGCGACGCGGATAACCTCTTGTGCCTGTGCAGAGGCGGCAATCAGCGCGAAGGCAGAGGTGGTTAGAAGTGTATTGAATAGCGTCATGGCAGTTGCTCCATTGGTTCGTTTGAGGAAAGCGTGGGGATATCAGCGTGGAGTGCATTAGGCCCGAAAGCCTTGGCAGTTCTGGCACAGATCACCGACGCGATCTCGGCCAGCGTTGTAATGTGTTCTTCGGTTTCAGTCGCGGTGAGGCGTCGTTCAAATGTCTTGAAAAGCATGTTGAGGTCTGCGACCCGATGCAGAGCGATGATGAACGGATAGCCAAAGCGCGTCTGATAGGCTGCATTGAGACAGGTCAAACGGGTCATGTCTTCATGGGCCAAATTCAAAAGTCCGAGGCGACCCTGCTCGCTTTGCGATGCGGGGGTCATGATCCCCTCTACGGCCTCGTTTCCAGCAAGCTCCGGATGGACTTTAAACATCGCAGTGCGGCGTGCCGGGCTCGCCTGGAGGATTGTTTCGACGAGCGCACCGGCCAGAGCAGCGTGGGTTTTGAAAGGTCGTAAATCAACCGTAGCAGCACAGACCCAGTCCGACAATTCCACCAAGGGTGTCATCATCGCGATCGCTGCGTTGCGCGGAGCAGAGTTGAGGATGTCGAGGGCGGTGTTCATCGATTTCGAATCTCGATTATTGATCGGTTAACATAGCGTAGCTATCTTCTTGCATTGCAATCCATGACATTATCGGCAATCAATCGTTCGAAAAATTAGGTTTTCGTCCATGTCCCTTCATCTGACGCCTCGCGCCCTGCAATATATTGAAGCGGTCGCTGATCATGGTTCGATCCAGTCCGCATCCCGAGCGATCGGGATCGCCGCCTCTGCGATTGATCGGCAAATCAAGCTTTTGGAGGACAGGTTGGGCGTCCTGCTGTTTGACCGGATGACCACAGGCATGTCGATCACGCCTGCGGGCGAAATGTTTGTGGTTCTGGCCCGGCGCTGGAACGCAGACGAGAACCAAATTTTGTCCGATATTAAGCAGATGCAGGGTGTCGATCTGGGCCATATCCGTATTCTCGCCATGGACAGCTTGGTCAATGGTCTTGTGCCGCGTTTCCTGGCACGGATGGCCGCGGACTATCCCCGCGTGCGGATCGACGTCGACGTGGCCACACCCGATGATGCTGTCAGTGCTTTGGAAAACGGGAGTTGTGACATTGCGCTCGCGTTTAATCTTCGACCACAGCGCGATTTACATGTCGTGTGGTCCGCCGATCTGCCGCTATTTTGTGTTGCCGGACCTGATCATGCCTTGGCTGATGGCTCTAAGGTGACGTTGAATGATGTGCGCAATCACGCCATCGTGGTTCAAAGTCGGGCCTTGCCGATCCGGCGTATTCTCGAAGCGCGACATTCATGGATGTTTTCAGACGGTCCGCCACCTGTCGTGACCAACTCGTTGCAATTGCTCAAGCATTTGGTGGTCGAAGGAAACCACATCGCGTTGACGTCTGAAATGGACGCAGCACCCGAGCTGTTGGATGGCCGTTTGGTCGGGATTTCCGTATCGGGGATAAATATACCCGCACAAAGTATCAGTGTCGCAGTCAACTCTCGGCGCGTTCTGCCACGGATTACAATGATGGTAGGTGATATTCTAGCGGATGAAGCACAAACATTGCTTACTGCTGTTCGAGAGAAGGTTTGATAGCCAGAAAATGAACATGTCGCAATGGAATAGCCCCCTGAAAGTGGTCGACCAACTGGGATAGATTTGTCCCTCAATTGGAGGATCAGCGATGGCTGGAAAACGAGATAAACCCGAAGAGATTGTATCGAAGCTTCGGCAGGTTGAAGTTCTGCAAGGACAAGGCGCGACGATAGCTGAGGCTGTGCGCCAGATCGGCGTGACGCAGCAGACGTACTAGTGATGGCGGAAGCTCTATGGTGGGATGCAGCGACCTCAACTCGCTCGTCTGAAGGAGCTGGAGAAGGAGAACCAGCGATTGCGGCGAGCGGTCTCCGATCTCACGCTGGACAAGCTGATCCTGACCGAGGCAGCAAAGGGAAACTTCATTCGACCATTGTCCTCGGACCAATGGTGGACAATGGTCTCATCCTTCACGTCGCCGCACATGCATCGACCATGTACGGCAGGAACTTGGTGGAAACGGCGGTGCAAAATTAGGCCATGGTAGCGGCGGGATAGTCTCGCTGCGGGCGGAGTAAAATCCTGCCACTTTTCCCTTCTTGCATCGGCAGGGAGGGCGGGGAGATCTATACCGTGGAACTTTACAAGAAGGTTCGCTTGGCGTGTTCCGAGGGCATGAGCGCGCGGGCGGCGGCGAAGCATTTCAACATTTCGCGTGGGACGGTTGATAAGATGTTGGCCTTTTCGGTGCCGCCTGGCTACCGGCGGGACAAGCCGATCAGGCGGCCGAAGCTGGACGGGTTCACCGAGTTCATTGACGCCTGGCTTGAAGCCGACAAGGTCGTGCATCGCAAGCAGCGTCATACGGCCAAGCGGATATGGGAACGGCTTCAGGCCGAGCACGGCTTCACCGGAGGCTATACGATCGTCAAGGATTACGTGCGTGATCGCGAGCGGCGGACCCGGGAGATGTTTGTGCCGCTGGCTCATCCGCCGGGCCATGCTCAGGCCGATTTTGGCGAAGCGGTTGTCGTCATCGGCGGTGTCGAGCAGAAGGCGCACTTCTTCGTCATGGACCTGCCGCACAGCGATGCCTATTTCGTCCGGGCCTATCCAGCGGCGACGGCGGAGGCCTGGATAGACGGCCATGTCCGCGCGTTTGACTTCTTCGGCGGGGTGCCGCAGTCGGTGCTCTACGACAACGACCGCTGCCTGGTGTCGAAGATCCAACCGGACGGCACGCGCATCCGCGCCGCGCTGTTCAGCGGCTTGCAGTCGCATTACCTGTTTCGGGATCGCTATGGTCGGCCCGGGAAGGGGAACGACAAGGGCGCTGTCGAGGGGATGGTCGGCTACGCCCGCCGCAACCACATGGTGCCGATCCCCCACTTTGCCAGTTGGGACGATTTCAACGCAGACCTTGAAGGGCAGTGCCGCGCACGCCTGACGCGCATTCTTCGGGGTCACAAGGAGACGATCGGTGAGAGGTTGCAGCGCGATCTGGTCGCGATGCGCCCCCTGCCTGCCGCCCCGTTCGACGCCTGCGACCAAGCGGGCGGCAGGGTCAGCTCGCAGTCTCTCGTGCGCTATGACACCAACGATTACTCGGTCCCGGTCGCCTATGGCCACCAGGATGTCTGGATCCGCGGCTATGTCGATGAGGTCGTGATCGGCTGTCGCGGGGAGGTGATCGCCCGACACCCGCGCTGTTACGATCGCGAGGACATGATCTTTGATCCGGTTCACTACCTCCCGCTGATCGAGCGCAAGATCAATGCCTTGGACCAGGCCGCACCCTTGGCGGAATGGGACCTGCCCGAAGAGTTCCAGACTTTGCGCCGCCTGATGGAGGCGCGCATGCTCAAGATGGGGCGCCGCGAGTATGTGCAGGTGCTGCGTCTGCTCGAGACCTTCGAGATGGATGACCTGCATGCCGCCGTGAAGAAGGCCCTGAAGCTGGGCGCGGTCGGCTTCGACGCCGTGAAGCACCTCGTGCTTTGTCAGGTGGAGAAGCGCCCCCCGAGGCTTGATCTCGATGTCTACCCCTACTTGCCGCGGGCGAATGTCGAGACGACGCGGGCGGCCAGCTACATGGCCTTGATGTCGGAGGCGGCGGAATGACCGAGGCCCCGAAGATCCTGCTTGCCCACCATCTGAAGACGCTGAAGCTGCCCACATTCTTGCGGGAGCACGAGAAGGTTGCGCGTCAATGCGCCGCCGAAGGACTGGACCATGTCCAGTTCCTGTCGCGCCTCGTGGAACTGGAACTCATTGACCGCGAGCGGCGGATGGTCGAGCGCCGCATCAAGGCCGCGAAGTTCCCGGCCACCAAAAGCCTCGACAGCTTCGACTTCAAGGCGATCCCGAAGCTGAACAAGATGCAGGTGCTGGAACTGGGGCGTTGCGAATGGATCGACCGGCGTGAGAACGTGATCGCCCTCGGGCCCAGCGGAACCGGCAAAACCCACATTGCACTGGGCTTGGGACTGGCAGCCTGCCAGAAGGGCATGTCTGTCAGCTTCACCACCGCCGCCGCGCTGGTCAACGAGCTGATGGAGGCGCGAGACGAACGTCGGCTGCTGCGCGTCCAGAAGCAGATGGCTGCCGTGAAGCTGCTGATCATCGACGAGCTCGGATTCGTGCCCCTGTCCAAGACCGGCGCCGAGCTGCTTTTTGAGATGATCTCCCAGCGCTACGAGCGCGGCGCCACGCTGATCACCAGCAATCTGCCCTTCGATGAATGGACCGAGACCTTCGGCACCGAGCGGCTGACCGGCGCGCTCCTCGACCGGTTGACCCACCACGTCAACATCCTCGAGATGAACGGCGAAAGCTATCGCCTCGCGCAAAGCCGCGCACGCAAGCCCGGCGAAAACATCAACTGATCCAAAGCCCAGACTTGGACCTGACGGTCCAAGGCGGCCAGTCACCCGCCAGCTACATGGAGAGCGCGGCTGACTGGCCGCCGCTCATCACCCGCGTCCCGCGTAAACCCAAAGTGGCCCAGTTTTGCGCCGCCCCGTGGCCTAATTTTACTCCGCCGTTGACAGGTCCAGTCCTGTCGTTGGCTCATCCAGAAACAAGACCCCGGGTGTCACGATCAGCGACGCCGCGATGTCAAGCCTGCGCCGCATTCCGCCAGAGTAATCCTTGACCTGCTTGCGCGCCGCTGCCGACAGCTCGAACGCGTCCAGCAATTCGTCCGCCCGCCCCCGCGCCAGACCCGACCGAAATCCCCAAAGACGGGCCAGCATCACCAGGTTTTCGCGGCCCGTCAGATCCTCGTCGAGCGAGGCAAACTGGCCCGTCATCGCGATGCAGAAACGCACCTTATCGGGCGCGGTGGCGATGTCATGGCCCATCACCGAGGCACTTCCAGCATCGGCGGGAGTCAAAGTGGCCAAGATCCGCAACAACGTGGTCTTTCCTGCGCCGTTCGGTCCCAGCACGGCAAAAATCATGCCGCGCGGCACCTCGAGGTCGATCCCCCCCACGGCGGTCAGATCCCCGTAGCGGCGCACGAGCCCACGGGCATGGATCGCAAGGTCTGGGTTTTCGGTGTCCACTTTCGGCGTCCGGGATTGATGCGGGTTCACTGGCATTCCGCAAGGTACAGCAGGCGTCGAATTAGTCGATAGGCTCCTGAAAAGATCGCGAGCGAAAGTCGGCCTTCTCCAGCATACTGGCGTGCGGTCACACGGTTTGGGAACGGAGTTTCGTTGACGAGAAAACGGACGCGAATTGGCTGGATAGGGTGAACACCCGGACCAATGATCCCGCGCCAGGTGCGGTCACACGCTGCGCTAAACATGGATGACCGCTCTCGTGAAGCTGCACTGCGGCGTGGCAAGGTCGGGTGAAAGTCTCCTGAGGGCCGTCCACGACATCCAGCAGAAGGGTCGAGAAGAAGACCTTCGCTGCGCGTGCGTTGGAACGTAACCACGCCATTGATACCGCAGCTTACGCGGCTTGACTGTTCTTCACGGATGCGATCGGCGCCCAGTTCCAAGGCAGCAATTCATCAAGCCGGTTGATCTTGTGATCGTGGATGCGGTCGAGGATGTCAGCAAGATAGGCCAGCGGGTCAAGACCGTTCAGCTTGGCCGTTTCAATGACCGTCATCGCGCGCGCGAGGGTTTCCGCGCCGGTATCTGCGCCCGCGAAGAGCCAGTTTTTACGTCCTATTCCAATCGGGCGCAGGGCGCGTTCGGCCGGATTGTTGTCGATGGCCACACGCCCGTCGTTCAGGAACAGGCTGAAGGCCTCCTTCCGCGCGAGGCCATAGCGGAACGCCTTGGCTAGATCGCTTTTGCCGGGGATGCGCAGAAGCTGCTGTTCAGACCAAGCAAAGAAAGCCTCGACCTTGGGCTTGGTAAGTTTTTGACGTGCCGCATAGCGGACGTTGGCGGGCTGACCGTTGATATCGCGCTCGATGTCGTAGAATTTTCCGATCCGGTCGAGCGCCTCGCGAGCGATCTCGGATTTGGTTGAGGTCCAAAAGTCATGGAAGTCGCGCCGCAGATGCGCCCAACAGGCGGCCTCCCGCAAACGGGCTGTGCCGTCAGGCTCTGGCGCGTAAAGCTTGGCATACCCTTTGTAGCCGTCGGCCTGAAGAATGCCCTGCGCTGCGGACAGATGACTGAGGACGTGCTCTTCCTTCCAGTCTGGCGCAAAGCGATAGACAGCACCCGGTGGTGATGCCCCGGCCCAGGGTCGCTGATCACGCACATAGGCCCAGATCCGGCCCTGCTTGACACCCTTGCCAAGCCCTCTGTTGCGCATGCTGCGATCAAGCACCCGGATGGGGGTGTCGTCCGCATGCAGCAGGTCGCTGGCCATGATGTCCGCCTCGATCCGTACAATGAGCGGCTGTAAGGTCTTCATGGCTCGCCCGCACCAGCCAACAAGCGTGCTTTCGGGAATGTCTGCTCCCATGCGGGCGAAGATCTCGTGCTGGCGATATAACGGAAGGTGGTCGTCGAACTTCGAGACCAGCACATGGGCCAGCAAGTTCGGCCCTGCAATACTGCCGGGGATCGGACGGCTGGGTGCTGGTTCCTGCACCATCCGCTCACACCGGCGGCAGGATTTCTTGATCCGGGCAATCTGGATCACCTTCATCTGAGCGGCGATCATGTCCAGCAGTTCGCTGACATCCTCACCCACCACACGCAGATCGCCGCCACAGTCGGGGCAGCAGGCACCGGGGTCCAGTTCACGGCGTTCGCGCGGGGTCGCATCCGAGACACGTGGCTTGCGGCGCAAAGTGGGCGCATCGGCAGCTTCCGCTGATGGCTCATCCGGCCCTTCGTCGATTGGCGCTTCATCGTCTTCGGCCACGGCAACCAGCAGGTCTTCAAGCGCCAGTTCCAGCTGTTCGATCTCGCGCTCAATCTTTTCCGAGGATTTGCTGAAGGCCAGTTTCTGAAGCTTGGCGATCCGTAGGCGCAGGGCTTGCACCAGCTGGTCGTGAACCCGTAGCGTGGCCGATATCTTGGCGTTCTCTGCCGCGATCCGCAGGTTTTCAGCCTGTAGAGCAGCGATCATAGCGCGCAATTCAGCGGGATCATCAGGCAGGTTTTCAGCAGGTTCAGACATGCGCTTGACTACCAAAAAACAGGCTCAAGCGCCATATAAATAACGATAATTCGTGCGCAGAATTACCCCACGCGCGCTGGCGGAGCGCCCCAATCCGGACGTCTCCAGTCGATCCCCTCCCACAGCATCGCGAGCTGTGCTGATGTTAGCCGCATCGACCCATCCGCAGCATTCGGCCAGGGGAAGCGGCCACGCTCCAAGACTTTGTAGTAGAGACAAAACCCCTGGCCATCCCAGAACAGAAGCTTGATACGATCCCCGCGTCGCCCACGAAACGCAAATACCGCACCATTGGCTGGTTTCTGACGCAACACATCCTGCGCCAAAGCGGCCAGCCCCGCGATTCCCTTTCGCATATCCGTGACACCACACGCCAGATACACACGCACACCAGTGCCGGGACCGATCATGCGGCGTCCACCGCGCGGATCAGCACCGACAGTGCAGTCGGATCAATCGTGCTTTCAAAATGTAAACTACGGCCGCCACGCAAACGCAATTCAACCGCAACCGGTGGCGACGTTTCAGCGGCCGTATCCTGCGCTGTCGGCACTCCAGCCGCCACTGGCATATCCAAAGGGTAGAAAAGCGCCCCGGCCTCCGGCGACCACAGACCCTTCTTCTTCAGGTCGTGCCGCCAAGCGTAAATCTGCTGCCGCGTCACTTCATGGCGCTGCGCCACCTGCGTCACCGTTGTGCCACCAACCCCGACCGACATGATGATCTCGAGCTTGTCCTCATCACGCCAGAAGCGCCGCCGCTCCATCCCAAGAATTTCACCACGCATCAGGGACCCCGCATAAGACACGTCGCTAACGACGTAGTTAAACACGTGTCTTAGATCACCGCACCAACCTCAGGCAGGCGGTGCCAATGGCGCGGTTACGTTGGAACGCGTGTTGGGAGCGGAAGCAGACACAAATCCTGCTGAACTCCAGATTTATTTTTAGTGCAATTTTTGTTCTAGGAATGCCCCAATTCTCACTGAATAACTATCAAGCGCCGTCTCTTGCTCTGAGCAAGTACTCTCCGAACTTGCGAAAGATGTCGGCCTGTGGGCTGCTCCGGCGCCAGGCAAGAACGATCGTACGCGGGGTAGCCCCCTCAAGATGTGACAGGTGTAGGTCATGTCCTGTTGTCAGCCCCGCATCAATTGCAAGGTTCGGCAGAAGGGTGACGCCAATGCCTTCCTCGACCATCGAGACCAGTGTCGGCAAACTGGTGGCGGCGAAGGACGTGTCCTCTTCCAGCGCGACGCCCGGGACACTCGACAGTGCGTGCTTTTGCAAGCAGTGGCCGCGTTCAAGAAGCAACAGACGACGCCCCGTGAGATCGGATCCTTCGACCCGCGAAAGGTTCGCCAATGGGTGCGCACGGGGTGTCGCAAGGCTGTAATCGTCCTCGAACAGCAGCATCGTTTCCACCTGCGGCGGCAGGTCATGTGGCAAAGCGATGATGATCACGTCCAAACGCCCATCCGTCAGACCTGCCAACAGCGACTCGGTCAATTCTTCGCGCAAGTATATCTGCATCTCTGGCCAAGCCGCCCGCAATCCCGGCAAGGCACGGGGCAGCAAGAACGGACCGACGGTCGGGATCACACCAAGTCTGAGCTGCGTCATGCCTGCCGAGGTTTCGGCCTGTGCGGCGGCTTCGAAATCGGTCACTTTTGCAAGGATCTCTCGGGCCCGCTCTGCGAGGGTGGTCCCGATTGACGTCATCAGAACGGAATGGGTGCTGCGTTCGGCGACTTTCACACCAAGACGCGCCTCCATCTCTTTGAGTCCGGTCGACAGGGTCGATTGCGTGACGTTGCAAATCTCGGCAGCGCGCGAGAAGTTTTCCGTGTCAGCCAGGGCCACAAGGAACCGCATTTGGCGAAGCGTCGTCATACTCTCCCTTGGTTATCGTAATTTCCAATTACCAAGCTCGTTTAATTCAATTTCCAGAATATATCCAGAGTGTCTATCTCGGTCTCAGACAAATCACAGGAGAGACCACAATGAACGCTGTTACCGAAATCACATCCCAGGCTCAGGTTACCCTGCCCCGCCTCAACGAACCCGCGCCGGCCTTCGATGCGCTGACCACCCATGGCCGGAAATCGCTGGCGGATTATCGCGGCAAATGGCTGATCCTGTTCTCGCACCCGGCCGACTTTACCCCGGTCTGCACCACTGAATTCATGGCCTTTGCGCGCCGCGCCGATGACTTCGCCGCGCTGAACACGGAACTGCTTGGCCTGTCCATCGATAGTCACTACGCCCACATCGCATGGGTGCGGTCGATCAAGGACAGCTTTGGCGTCAACATCCGCTTCCCGATCATCGCCGACCTCGACATGAAAGTGGCGCAGGACTACGGCATGATCCAGCCTGGGGCGTCGGACACACAAGCCGTGCGCGCGACCTTCATCATCGACCCCGATGGCATCCTGCGAGCGATGGTCTACTACCCGATGACCAATGGTCGGTCAATTGACGAGTTCTACCGCCTGATCCAAGCGCTTCAGACCGCAGATACCCACAAGGTGGCGACCCCGGAAAACTGGACACCCGGTCAGGACGTGATCGTTCCGACGCCGCAAACGACCGATGCCGCCGAGGCACGTATGTCTGAGGGGTATGAGACCACAGATTGGTACTTCTCGACAAAAGCGCTCTGAGTGTCATGGGCTGTGCTCTTCCCTGCATGACAGGGAAGAGCGCACCAGTCAGGCGGAAGCGGTGCGGCTCGAACAGGACGCAGACATGTCGGGGCGCATTGCAAGCAAATCCATCAACCCGCAATTGCCAAGCACGAGATCTTCGAGCGTCACCATGTCCAGCTCGTGATAAAACGCCTCAAGCGCCCGCACGACATAACCGCGCAGGCGGCAGGTTGCGGCCAAGGGGCAGGTGTTGCGGACTTCGTCAAAGCATTCGGCAAATGGGATGTCGGTTTCGAATATGCGGAACACCGCACCAATCGAAATCCGGTTGGCGGGCTTGGCAAGACGGATACCGCCAGTGCGCCCCCGTAGGGTCTCCAGATAACCCTCGGCCTGGAGTTGCTGGACGACCCGCGCGACATGGTTGGTCGAGGCATTGCAGCGTACTGCAATGTCCGATGTGCGCACAAGCTGTTCGTCATTGACCGCACAGAACATCAGGGTGCGCGCGGCAAGATTGGTACGGGTCGTCAGACGCATGGTGTTTCCTTCACGTACCCACTGATATTCCATATCACAGATACCAGTTTCTTTGATCCAGATCACGTCAAATCCAAAGATCATGCCGTAATAGACCAGAAGCTCTGAACAGAAAGCGGACCATGCGCCAGCTTCAAAAGCCAAAGACGTTTTCATCACCCACTGCCCGATTGGGTACAGTGCTGTCTGTTCTGGCCAACCTGATCTGGCTTGCGCAGGCATGGGTGATCGCTCACGTTCTGGCCGCGCTGTTGGTTGGCGAAGACGTCAATGTATGGGGGGCTTCACTCGCGTTCTTTGGCCTAGGCGTACTGCGGGCGCTGCTGGCACGGCAGGCACAGGAAGCACTGCGTTTGGCGGCGGAGGCCCACATCCAGCGCTTGCGGCACGAGATTGTTGCCACAGAATCCGCAACCGATGTCGGTTCCCGCTTTGGTGGTGCGGGGTCAATTGCTGCTCTATCGACCGAGAAACTCGACGCGCTGCGTCCGTTTCTACTGCGCTATACCCCGGCCCGCATGCGGGTCATGGTTGTGCCATTGATCATCCTTGCGATCACCGCATGGCACAGCTGGGCTGCGGCAGTAGTTCTGCTCGCGGCAGGTCCGCTGATCCCGGTGTTCATGGCTTTGGTCGGTTGGGCCGCAAAAGAGGCCAGCGCGCGACAGATGGTCGAGATCGGGTCATTAAACGACCTGCTTGCAGACCGATTGGCAGCGCTGGCGGACCTCACATTGATCGGTGCCGGTCCGCAAGTGATCGACGGGTTTGCAACGGCGTCAGACACGCTTCGACATAAGACGATGGCCGTTCTGCGGATCGCTTTCCTGTCGTCTACCGTGCTCGAGCTTTTCTCGGCGCTGGGTGTGGCGATGATCGCCGTATGGGTGGGCTTTGCGCTTTTGGGCGAAATCAGCTGGGGCACATGGGGGGCACCTCTCACGCCATTTGCGGGGATTTACCTGCTTCTTCTGGCCCCAGATTTCTTCCAACCCTTGCGCGATTTGGCAGCCGCTTGGCATGACAAATCCACAGCCGACGCGGTACAGGAGGACTTGGCATCATGGCGTGCAGAAAGCCGCCGAGAGATGCTGGGCCAAGGGGATCAGGCACCGGCTGTCGCGTTCCAGAGCCTGAGACTGCGGGATGTGGAGGTTGACCATCCCGACCGCACATTGCGTTTTCCCGATTTGGATATCCTGTCCGGTGACAGCTTTGCCATCAGCGGACCGAGTGGTGTCGGAAAGACGACCCTTTTGCGGATGCTTGCCGGACTGGAACAGCCGACGCACGGGGCGGTTCTGCTGAATGACGCACCTCTGACGGATACAAACGCCGACGTATGGCGCGCCGCTGTGGGCTGGATGCAGCAAACGCCCCGCTTTCTGGGGCGCAGCCTGCGTTACAATATCGGCTTTGGCGCGCCTTTGGATGAAGAAATCCTAAGCCTCGCGCAGGTGACCACAGTCGTCGCCATCTTGCCGAATAAGGACCTGACACATTTGGGGGAAACCGGCGCGGGCTTGTCAGGTGGCGAAGCACGACGGGTGATGCTTGCGCGCGCTTTGAACCGAGCACCAGCAGTCCTCCTAGCTGATGAGCCGACGGCCGATCTCGATGCCGACACTGCGCATGACATCATTGATGCCTTGCTCGCCTATGTGGCTGGCGGCGGCACATTGATTACCACGACGCATGATCCGCGCCTGATGGAGCGGATGCCAAAGGTCATACGGCTGGAGGCACAGTCATGAGGTCGTTGTTCCAGATCATCCGTGTGCTCCTAGCCGGAGAGCGCCGCGCCTTTGCCCAAGGGATGGCGTTGTCCGTGACGGTGTTGCTTATGGGGGTCGCTCTGCTGGCATTGTCGGGGTGGTTTATCACAGCCGCCGCCGCTGCCGGGTTGATTGGAATGGGGACGATTTTCAACGTGTTCGCTCCATCGGCGATGGTACGGTTCCTTGCCTTGGGCCGTACGGCTGCCCGGTACGGAGAGCGGTTGACCACCCATGACGCGACCTTACGCGCCCTTTCGAACCTCAGAGTGCGATTGCTACGCGGTGTTCTGATGTCGCCTTACCGGCAGATCGAACGCTTGCGGGCCAGCGTGTTTTTGAACCGCTTGACCTCGGATATCGACGCGCTCGACGGTTTGGCTTTGCGATTTGTGCTCCCCGGGTTGGCGGGGTTGCTGGTGATCGGCGGGACCGCTTTGGCAATTGCACTGCTGGTTCATCCGATAATCGCGGTGCTCATCGCGGTGGGTTACGGCATTGGACCCACACTGGTCTTTTTCTGGGGGCAAGCCCGGGCGGATAGGCCATCACGCAAAGCGCAGGCAGGTATGCAGGCGCTGCGGAGTCGCATCATCGACCTGATCACAATGCGGGAAGAATTAATCGTATTCGGGCAGATTCAAGCCGCACGAACAGGCGTTGAAAGAGCGGCAGATTACCAGTCCAAGAACCAATCCTACGTTGAGCGGATCGAGCGCGAAACGGGGCTTTGGCTTGACCTGATGGGATGGGCCGTCGTTGCTTCGGCACTTGGGATCGGAGCGTACTTGGCGCAGATAGGCGAGATCACGGCAGCACAGGCGGCGATTGGGATTTTCGCGGCACTGGCGCTGTCGGAAGCAGTGGCCCCCGTGCCTCGCGCCTTGTCCGAAATCGGACTGATGCGCGCGGCAGCAAAGCGGATTGTACCGTTGATCAACACGTCCCCTGCGACACAGGGGATGGGCGTCAATGCCAGGGCGACAACACTTGTCGCAGAGGCGTTTGCATCAGCTACTCCCGCCAACACAACCCCGCTTTTCGATCCCGTATCCTTTTGCGTCGCCCCCGGTGAAACCGTCGCACTGACCGGGCGCAGCGGTTGCGGAAAGTCGACTGTGTTGTTGCAAGCGGCAGGGCACGGAACGCCCAGCCGGGGCACGTTGCAATTCGGCGGTTTGGATGTTGATCAGATCGACACTGACCTGCGAAGGCGCCTGATTGCCATGGTCCCCCAAAGGCATGCGCTGGTCGCGGGGACGATTGCAGAGAACCTCAGACTTGCCGCGCCTGCGGCCACGGATGCGGAACTCTGGACTATGCTTGAGGCTGTTCAACTTGCCGAAACCGCGTTGAGAAAAAGCGGTCTGGACGCCCAGCTTGGGTTCCGGGGTGCCGGCCTGTCTGGTGGCGAAGCGCGGCGGTTGGTTCTGGCGCGGGCGCTGCTGCGCAAACCGAAACTGCTTTTACTTGATGAGCCAACCGAAGGCTTGGACGCACCGCTGGCCAGCCGCGTGCTGGCGGGCATCAGAAGGACACTTCCGGACACGGCGATCCTTATGGCGGCGCACCGTCCGGAAGAAGTCGACTTTGCGGATCGCGTCGTGGCCCTGAGCCCTACTGCGCAGATCACCTGAATTAATTCGCATCTGCGATACCGGTTTTTGATCTGAGTCAAATAAAACATCTCAGAATCAGAATACGAGAACTTAATCCGCATCACCGATGCGAATTATTAAGCATTCAAGGAGCATCTCATGGAGATCGGACTGGTCGAGCTGTCGCGCATGCAGTTTGCGCTGACGGCCATGTATCACTTTCTCTTCGTGCCGCTGACGCTGGGTCTGTCGATCCTCGTTGCGATCATGGAGACCGTCTACGTCATGACGAACCGCCCCATTTGGCGGCAGATGACGAAATTCTGGGGCACGCTGTTCGGCATCAACTTTGTGCTGGGCGTCGCCACGGGCATCACGATGGAATTCCAGTTCGGCATGAATTGGAGCTACTATAGCCACTATGTCGGCGACATCTTCGGCGCGCCTCTGGCCATCGAAGGGCTGATGGCGTTCTTCCTTGAAGCCACGTTCGTCGGTCTGTTCTTCTTCGGCTGGGACAAGCTGAGCAAGGTGCAGCACATGGTGGTGGCCTGGCTGGTCGCCATCGGGTCGAATTTTTCGGCTTTGTGGATCTTGATTGCCAATGGCTGGATGCAAAACCCGGTCGGGGCTGAATTCAACCCCGATACCATGCGGATGGAGATGACGTCTTTCTTCGACGTGTTGTTCAACGAAGTGGCACAGGCGAAATTCGTACACACCGTATCTGCAGGCTACGTGACTGCGTCGGTCTTCGTGCTGGGCGTTTCGGCGCTTTACCTCATTCAGAACAAGCACAAGGTTCTGGCCCGCCGGTCCATTGCGGTCGCCTCGGCCTTCGGCTTGGCTGCGGCGTTGTCTGTTGTCGTTCTTGGCGACGAGTCGGGCTATTCCGCCAGCCACACACAGAAGATGAAGCTCGCCGCGATTGAGGCGATGTGGGAAACCCACGACGCGCCTGCGCCCTTCACCGCAATCGGCTTTCCGGATCAAGAAGCACGAGAAACCCACTACGCGGTTGAGATCCCATGGGCGATGGGCCTGATCGGGACACGATCTCTGACCAAGGAAATCCCCGGCATCAACGATCTGGTCGCTGAATCCGAGGACCGCATTCGCGAAGGCCTCATCGCCTATGACGCGCTGATGACCATTCGCGAACAGCGCGAAGCAACGCCTCAGTCCGTGCGCGACACGTTTGAAGCGCATTCCGAGAACCTTGGGTTTGCCCTGCTTCTCAAGCGCTATGTCGACGATCCGCGCGATGCAACGGAAGAGCAGATCAAGATGGCCGCCGATGACACCGTGCCCGGCGTGGCCCCTCTGTTCTGGGCCTTCCGCCTGATGGTGGCGCTTGGCTTCAGCTTTATCGCGGTGATGGCATATTTCTTCTACCGCGCCTCGTTTCGGAACATGCAGTTTCCGCGCTGGTCGCTCTATGCTGCTGTCGCCATCATCCCGACGCCCTGGATTGCCGCCGAGTTGGGCTGGTTCGTGGCTGAGTTCGGCCGCCAGCCCTGGACTGTGGACGGCGTCCTGCCGACAGCGCTCAGCGCATCGCACCTGAGCATCGCTGATCTTCTGATCACGCTGGCGGGGTTCCTGATCTTCTATTCGGTCCTCTTCGTGATCGAGGTGAGCCTGATGGTGAAATACATCCGCAAGGGCCCGTTCCAGGACGTCGAAGAAACCAATGCCTGGCAGGAACGGCACGAGGCGCGGCTGCGCTCCGAGACACCCGCTCCGACCCTTGCTGCAACACCTGCCGAGTAAGTCACATGATCCTCTTTGAACTGATCGAATACGATATCCTTCGCGTGATCTGGTGGGCGCTTCTGGGCGTGTTGCTGATCGGATTTGCCCTGACCGACGGGTTCGACATGGGGGTTGGCGCGCTGCTGCCCTTCGTCGCCAAGACTGATGTGGAACGCCGCGTGGCGATTAACACCGTCGGCCCCGTCTGGGAAGGCAACCAGGTGTGGTTCATCCTTGGTGGCGGCGCGATCTTTGCCGCGTGGCCGCCGCTTTATGCCGTCAGCTTTTCGGGTTTCTACCTTGCGATGTTCGTTGTGCTTGCCGCCTTCATCGTGCGCCCGGTGGCGTTCAAGTACCGCTCCAAGCGCGACGGCGCAGCATGGCGCGCGCGCTGGGATTGGGCCTTGTTTGCCGGTGGTGCAGTGCCTGCGCTCTTGTTCGGCGTGGCGGTGGGCAATGTCCTGCTAGGTGTGCCGTTCTACCTGACCGAAGACCTGATGCCGATGTATCCGGGTAACTTTGCCATCAAGTTCATCGGCCTGCTACGCCCCTTTGCGCTGCTCGCTGGGGTGGTGTCGCTGGCGATGCTGCTGATGCACGGGGCGGCGTGGCTGTCGCTCAAGGCCGAAGGTGTGGTCGCCGAACGCGCACGCGCCATCGGGTTCAAGGCAGGGATCGTTGCCGCTGCGGGCTATGCGCTGGCGGGTCTGTGGCTGGCCTTTGGAGTTTATGGCTTTTCTTTAGGCGAAGTCGCAGCCAATGGCCCGTCCAATCCGCTCTATTCCGAAGTGACCCGCGATGGGTCGTGGCTGTCGGCCTATGCAGAGCGTCCGTGGATCGTGATTGCGCCGGTCATGGGCTTTGTCGGGATCGCACTGGCAGTGCTGGGTCTGAAGGCCGGGCGCGAGGTGTCGACCCTGCTCTGGTCCAAGATGGGCATCCTCGGCATTATTTCGTCTGTCGGGCTGACCATGTTCCCGTTCATCCTGCCCTCGACCCTTGATCCCAACAGCTCGCTCACCGTGTGGGACGCGTCATCTTCGCACCAGACGCTGTTCATCATGCTGGTGGTCACCGCGATCTTTATGCCGCTGATCCTGATGTACACCGCGTGGGTCTACAAGGTGCTCTGGGGAAAAGTCACCGAAGCACAAGTCACTGAAAACGCTGACACAGTTTACTGAAGGAGACCTGACCAATGTGGTATTTTGCCTGGCTTCTCGGACTTCCACTCGCCGCTTTGTTCGCCGTTCTCAACGCGATCTGGCTGGAGATGCGCACGGACGCCTGCTTCTCGGACGAAGGCGACTGTCCGATGGGTGACCACACCCATTCCAAGTCCGCACACTGAACGACCGGGGGCTTGTTCCTTCCTCCCCCAGTCCAGCGCGGGCCCCGTTATGGCGAGGGGTCCGCGCCCCAAGATTTCTCTTAAACCCCTGATCACAATAGGACATCCGAAATGAAAAACCTCATCCTTGCAGCTTGTGCCGCACTTACATTGACTGGACCGGCCCTTGCGCAAGAGGCTCCCGACACGCTGGTCACGATTCTCACCGCGCCAGAGCCGCAGACCCAGCTGATGGCGATGGTCCTGGCGATGCAAGCGGCACAACAAGGCGCGGCCCCGCATATCCTGCTCTGCGGTCCGGCAGGCGACATCGCGTTGAAAGACGCACCGGCCTCGGCGACCGCACCACAACCGCCGCGCGACATGAGCCCGAAAGGTCTGCTTGGCAAGATCGCCGAGATGCCCAACGCCAAGGTCGAGGTCTGCGCGATCTATCTGCCGGGCAAAGGCATGCAGGCGGATGCGCTGATGGACGGTGTTACTGTCGCCCAGCCGCCAGCTATGGCCGCTGCAATGATCGCGCCGAACGCACGGATCGCCAGCTACTGACACCATGGCCCGCGGACCCATAGGTGCGCGGGCTTTTTCATCTTCGCTTCGGATGTATACGGAGGAATACACTCATGGAATTCAAGCTGAACAGACGAGAGATCCTGTCTCTGGCGGCAGGTGGTGCCGCGCTCGCCGCGACCGGTGCCGCAGAACGCGCCGACGCCCAGATCGCAACCAAAGCACGCATTGTCATCATCGGCGCCGGTGCTGGTGGCACTGCACTGGCGAACCGGTTGGTCCATCGGCTGAACGGAGCCGAAATCACGCTGATCGACCCGCGTGCCGAGCATCTCTATCAACCCGGCCTGTCACTGGTCGCGGCAGGGCTCAAACCGGCGAATTACGTGGTGTCGAAAACCACCGACTGGTTGCCCGATGGCGTGACCCTGATCGCCGAAACGGCTGCCGCGATTGATCCCGAGGCTAAGACGGTCGACACCGCCGGTGGCCAGAAAGTATCCTATGATTTCCTCGTGGTCGCACCCGGTCTGGTGCTGGACCACGATGCAATCGAAGGTTTCTCGCTCGATATGGTGGGGCAGAACGGCATCGGTGCGCTTTATGCCGGGCCGCAATATGCCGCCGCGACCTGGAAAGCCGCGCAGGCCTACACCGAAACCGGAGGTGTGGGGCTTTTCACGCGCCCCGCCACCGAGATGAAATGCGCCGGTGCGCCGCTCAAGCACACCTTCCTGATCGAAGATATCGCACGGACGGCCGGCACGCGCGGCAAGCTCGACGTGCGTTACATGTCAAATAATGACAGTCTCTTCGGTGTACCCATCGTATCCGAAAAGGTGCGGATGCTGTTCGGCGACCGGGGTATCACGCCCGAATATTCGCATGTTCTGCGCGGGCTGAATGCAGGTGCCAAAACTGCCACTTTCGACACGCCCGAAGGCAGCGTGACGATGGAATATGACTATATCCACGTCATTCCGCCGCAGCGTGCGCCCAAGGTGATCCGCCAATCGGGCCTGAGTTGGACCGACAAGTGGACCGATCAGGGGTGGGTCGAATGCGACATGGCGACCTTGCGGCACCTGCGCTACGACACGATCTGGGCGCTTGGCGACGTGGCAGGGGTACCCAAGGGCAAGACCGCCGCGTCCGTCAAATGGCAGGTCCCCGTGGTTGAAGACGGGTTGATCTCGGCCATCGAAGGCCGCGAGGCGACAGAAACGTATAACGGCTACACATCCTGCCCGATGATCACCAGGGTTGGCCGCGCGATGCTTGTCGAGTTCGACTACAACAACAACCTGACGCCGTCCTTTCCCGGCATCATCGCGCCGCTGGAAGAGCTTTGGATCAGTTGGCTGATGAAGGAAGTCGCCTTGAAAGCGACCTATAACGCGATGTTGCGCGGACGCGCGTAAGGAGACCTGACATGAAAGACATGACATTTGGCACAATCCTCGCCGTCTTCGAAGAGATCTTCGGCATCGGCCTTTTCTGGACAATGGTGGCCGTCGCAGCGCTTGTGACAGCAGGATACATCTACGTTCTGATCCGGGATCATAGCATCTCGTGGCGGAAATTCCTGCTGGCGCAACTCTCCATGCCGGTCGGTGCCGTTCTTGCGATCTGGTTTGTTCTGGTGATGACCAGTTCGAAACTGAGCGACCTTGGTGGGCCGGTCGACATCATTGTGTTCCTGGGCATTGCCGCCGCCGGAGCCGTCGGAACCGCAATTCTGGTTTACACAGTCCAATCCTTGTTGCGCCCTAACCATAGGGACTCATAGCCAATAGATGACTGCCGCAGCGAGTGCGATTGCCGAGAAGAAAGCCTTGAGCATCCGTCATGTCTGGGGGCGACGCGCTGCTACTCTTTGAGCCGGCCGAACATCATCTCGATATCGTTGCGGTGTTTGTATTGACGTGTGTCAAATTTGACCGGCTTTTTACATTGCCTTAGGCATCGTCAATGGCACCGACGTAGTAAACGGCAGTTCGCTTTCGCTGTTCGAAACTTCGCCACGGAACAAATGCCGCACATGGAGCAAATGTCAGGTCTGTTGCGCTGCACCGCAGCGGGTGACGAGATGGCGAAGGTCTGGACTGGGCCGAAATGGCTATTTGTAGTGCGCGCGGCGGTCCGAAAAAACACGCACACGCTTTCGCCAGGACTTGTAGCTTCCGGGCTTAAGGGTGTCTCGCATAAGAGCTTTGACAGTCTTCTCGGCGAGCCCGTACTCGCGCTCAATGTCCACGAATTGAATATCATCAGACAGCGCCATTTCGACAATCTCGCTGATTTGTTCTTCGGATATATTTTCTCTTTTCGTCATACCTATAGAGCTAGTCGGTTGTGCTTTCGAAGCAAGCAGTTGAACAACGAACGTCCGCTCTTGGCTGAGCGATCCCCGGCAGCGCGGGGCATGAAGGTCAGGTTCGGGCCGTCTGTGAAGACGGCCCATGCTTTTAGATTTCTATAGCTTCGGCGATCGCTAGCGCATCTTCAAGCTCAACGCCAAGGTATCTGACAGTGCTGTCCATCTTGGTGTGGCCCAACAACAGCTGGACTGCCCGAAGATTGCCTGTTTTCTTATAGATTTGGGTCACCTTCGTTCGCCTCATCGAATGCGTGCCGTAGGCGCTGGCCTCCAGACCAATGGAAGTCACCCAGTCACGTACAATCCGCGCGTACTGGCGGGTCGAGATGTGAAGCCGCTCGTGAAAACGCCCAGGCCAAAGGAATTCGGATCCGACCATGAGAGGCTCTCGCATCCACCTTGTGAGCGATGCACGCGTGCCTTCTGAGATTTCGAAGCGGACGGGTTTCTGGGTCTTGCTCTGCAGTACCGAAGCGCGCTCCTTGATTTGGCCTGACGCCATGACATCGACCACCTTCATCTTCACCAGATCGCAGCCACGCAGCTTGCTGTCGATTGCAAGATTGAAGAGGGCCAGATCACGATGGTTCTTCGCCAGTTCTAGACGCACCCTGATCGCCCAAACATGTTTGGGCTTGAGCGGCCTTTTCTGACCGACGATCCGGCCCTTGTTCCAAGCTGGGCGCAGCGCGCGGATGGCGGGTAAGTTTGATGTTTCCATGACGGATCCTCCGATCCACCACGCCCACCCACATCGACAACCCGACGTTGACCAAACCAGCATATCACAAGTTTCTGCACTGCCTCCGAGGTCTGGTTTGAGCCCATTACTACCCGATGCTTTGCACCGCCCGAACTGGAGCGAAGCGCGCAATGCCGACGTCGCTGCGGGGAAGGGTCTCTCAAAGCCGCCGTTCGTATATCGGTTTTCTACGTCCGTGCCGCCCCATTGGTCTGAGTTCTCGCAGCCCGAATACTTCAGGCAATTGAGCCTTCCGATCCCACGCGGCGCGCGGGCGCCACTTCTACAGCTCCCTGTCCTCGCTTGGCGCGACACCAAATCTTTGACGATAGGCCCGGCTTAGGCTCTCGGGTGCCGGGAACCCGCACATGAGCGCGATGCTGCCGATCCTTTCGTGCGAGTTGCGGAGTAGGTTGCGTGCCCGGTCGAGCCGGAGTTCGAGATAATAGGCCTGCGGCGACTGACCGAGATGGCGGAGGAAGAGCCGCCGGAGCTTCCATTCGGGCTGTTCCAATCGGTCGGTAATGTCGCCGATGGCAAGCGGGTTTTCCATGTTCGCAAGCATCATCTCGATCGCTTTCGCGAGCGTCCGGTCGAGCCGAGGAACGGACCAGTCGAACCCGAAAGAACCATCTGCACGGCTCGAGGCCAGAGGACGGTAGTTCAAGATCTCGGCCACGCGCCGCGCGAGGCGCGGTCCTTGGTAATGCGCGATCAATGCCAGGGTCATGTCGATGGTCACGACCCCGCCGGCGCTGGAACAGCGATCGCCGTCGAGGTCAAAGAGGCGATCAACGAAATACGCCTCGCCGCGACTTTCGCGGAATCCGACGATGGCCTCGTGATGCACGGCAGCCGGGCGACGATTGAGAAGCCCTGCCTCGGCGAACAACAGCGCCCCGGTGTCGACGCAGCCCATGAGGCAGCCGGCCCGGGCGCGGCGGCGGAGCCAGCCGAGGAAGGCGTCGGACTTCATCCGGTCCGGCGCATAGGAGGCGAGCAGGATCACCGCGTCGGTCGGCGCCTCGTCCAGGGGGCCGTCGATTTCGAGCGCGCGGCCCGAGGAGGAGCGCGGCGTCTGCCCGTCCACGCAGAGCACGCACCAGCGGAAGACCGGCTTGGGGCATTCGCGGTTGGCCACCCGCAAGGGCTCGGTGACGAGCGAAAGCGAAAGCAGCGGGAAGCCCTCGCCGATGACGATGGTGATCGTCTTCATGTCCGTTCAGGTCAGTTTTTCGTTCGTTGAAGTCATCCTTCCAGTTCTGCCCGCCGCTACGCTCGGATCAAGCAGAATCTGATCGGGATCGTCCATGGCACACCGGCTCAACCTACTCTTCCGACCGAAATCGGTCGCTTTCATCGGCGGCAGCAACCTCAACCCGGCGCTGAAATACCACCGGGATCTGGGCTTCTCCGGATCGACCTGGGTCGTCAACCCGAAATACGAGACCTTGCAGGGCTATCCTTGCGTCCCGCGCATTGAGGACCTGCCGGAGGTGCCGGATCTCGCCTTCGTCGCGATCCGCAGGGAAGCGGCGATCGAGGCCATCGAGGGCTTGCGGAAGATGGGCTGCCGCGCCGCCGTCTGCAACGCGGCGGGCTTCGCCGAGACCGGAACCGAGGGTGGCGGCCTTCAGGCGCGGCTCGTGGCGGCGGCCGGGGACATGGCGGTGCTCGGACCCAATTCCGTAGGGCTCGTGAACTTCGCCGACCCAATGGCGGCGATGATGGATCAGTTCGGGGTGCATTCCGTCGCGAAAGGCGTCGCCATCGTCAGCCAGGGCGGCGGTCTGCTCTGCGACGCGGTCTTTTCAGACCGGGGGTTGGCGATCACCCATATGGTCGGCGGCGGCAACCAGGCGGTGACGGGGCTGGAGGCCTGCGCGGACTACCTGCTCGACGACCCGCGCGTGACCGCCGTGGGGCTTTCGTTAGAGGGCTTGCGCGATGTCGCGGGGCTGCGCCGGGCGGCGGCGAAGGCGCTCAGGCTCGGCAAGCCCATCGTCGCGATCAAGTTCGGTCGGACCGAGGCCGGTTCGCGGGCGGCGGCGTCGCATACAGCCTCGATGACCGGCGCCGGCGCGGCATGGGAGGCGCTGTTCGACCGGCTGGGCATCATCTCGGTCGCCTCGGAATCGGAGTTCTTCGAGACGCTGAAGTTGATCAACTCGGGTCAGATCCCAAAGGGGCGGCGGGCGCTTGTCGCCTCGGTCTCGGGCGTGCTGGGCGTGATGCTCGCCGACCATCTGAGCGCGGGCGGCTTCGACCTGCCGCAGCCGATCGGAGAGCGGGCCGAACGGCTCCGCGCGCTACTGCCGTCGATCGCTATGCCCTGCAATCCGCAGGACGTGACCATGGCCGCCTGGAACGACACGGAGCGGCAGACCGCGATCTATTCCGCGCTTCTCGACGAGGGCTATGACCTCGCGCTGATGGTGCAGAACTATCCCCGTGCGGGCATGTGGGACGTGAGCGAATACGCTGCCCAGGTCGAGGCGTTGGGCGCTGCTTGCCGGGGGCGCGACGTGGCGGCGTTGCAGATCGCGCCGATGGTCGATTGCTTCCCGGCCCATGCCCGCGACCATACACAGAGTCTTGGCCTTGCCGCGATGCAGGGGCTCGAAGAATGCATACGGGCGCTGAACCACGCGGTCTGGTGGCGTGAACGGCGCGATGTCTTGCTGGCAGCGAGGCCGGAGCGGCTGACCGACGTGCGCATCTCCGCGCCTGTACCCGGTGCGCGCCATGACGAGGCCGCGGCAAAGGCGAAGCTGTCGGCGGCTGGCGTCGCGGTGCCGGTCGCGCGAGTTACGGTGCCCGATCGGGCAGCCGAGGCCGCGGCGGAGATCGGCTTTCCAGTGGCGCTGAAGGCGCTCGACGCGCGGCTGCTGCACAAGACTGAGGCGGGGGCAGTCCGCATCGGGCTTGGTTCGGCCCAAGCGGTTCGCGAAGCCGTCGAAGGGATGCGGGCCGAGATGGCGCGGCACGTCCCCGACATCCCCCTGAACGCGGTGCTGGTCGAGGCGATGGCGCCGGATGTCGTGGCCGAAGTCATGGCATCGGTCACGCACGACCCATCGGTCGGGCCAGTGATGATGATTGCGGGCGGCGGCGTCGAGGCGGAGCTTTGGAACGACAGCACGCTTTTGGCCGCGCCCTTCGAGCGCGCCGAAATTGCGCGTGCGCTCGACCGGTTGAAGGTGTCGGAGCGGCTGAAGGGCTGGCGCGGCCGGCCAACAGGCGACCGGGAGGCGCTTCTCGACGCGCTCGAGGCGCTGGCCGCGTTCGCCCTGGCCGAGGGCGCTGAGGAAATCGAGGTCAACCCGATTCTCGTCGGGCGCAAGGGCGCGCTCGCCGTGGATGCGGTCCTGAAACTGGCGGAACGCAAGGAACGCGTCGCCTGACGCGAGGAGGAAAAAACCATGCAAGGCATCACGCCCGAGACCACCGAATACAAGCACCTCGTCTATGAGGTGGACGACGAACATGTTTGCTGGCTAACGCTGAACCGGCCGGAAAAGCTCAACGCGATGAACCTGCGCCTGATCGCCGAGCTTCAGGCGGGGCTGTTGCGCGCCGACTGCGACGAGGACGTGAACGTCATCGTCATCCGTGGTGCGGGGCGCGGCTGAACCGCCCCGGGTTTACCGGAGAGTAAAACACTCAAAGGATGAGCCCTATGACAAAGCAGAGATTCACCCCCGCCTATCCGGCCGAGCTTCGCGAACGCGGTGTTCGGATGTTTCGAGAGAACCGTACCGATTATTCCAGCGATACGGCCGCCTATAAGGCCATCGCGCCGAAGCTTGGCTGTTCGCCGGACAGTCTGCGGGTCTGGTGTCAGCAGGCCGAACGCGATGCCGGGCAGCGGGCCGGTCTGACAAGTGCCGAGAAGGATCGGATCAAGGAACTTGAGCGTGAGGTCCGTGAACTGCGCCAGGCCAACGAGATCCTGAAGAAGGCCAGCGCATATTTCGCAGCGGCGGAGCTCGACCGCCCATTCCGCAAATGATCGCGTTCATTGATGATCACCGTTGTGTCCATGGTGTCGGGCCGATCTGCCGGGTTCTGGGGATCGCACCATCGACTTATTACGCCTTCAAGGCCGTGGAGCGTGATCCGGATCTGGCATCGGACCGGGCCAGGCAGGATCAGCTGGACATGGCTGCGATCAAGCAGGCCTTCGAGGGCAGCCGGGGCCGATATGGCGCGCGCAAGGTCTGGCACCAGCTACGCCGCAGTGGCCATGATATCGCCCGCTGCACGGTGGAGAGGTTGATGCAGGTCATGGGATTACAAGGCGTTGTGCGGGGCAAGAAGGTGATCACCACCAACCCCGATACGGCACAACCTTGCCCGCACGATAAGGTAAACCGAGCCTTCGTGGCGGACATGCCAAACCAGCTTTGGGTCAGCGACTTCACCTATGTTTCCAGCTGGCAAGGAATGGTCTACGTGGCTTTCATCATCGACGTCTTCGCCCGCAAGATCGTTGGCTGGCGGGTCTCGACCTCGATGACGACTGGTTTCGTCTTGGATGCCCTGAACCAGGCCATCTGCCAGAGGGCGCCGTCTGAGGCTGACAAATTGATCCATCACAGTGATCGTGGCAGCCAATACCTGTCGATCCGATACACCGAGCGGCTCGCAGAGGCCGGCATCGATACCTCGGTCGGAAGCGTCGGCGATTCCTATGATAATGCCCTCGCCGAAAGCATCATCGGCCTGTTCAAGACCGAGGTCATCAAGTTCCTCGGCCCCTGGAAGTCGGTCGGTCAGGTCGAATGGGAAACTCTGAAATGGGTCGACTGGTATAACAACACCCGCCTTCACAGCGCCGTCGGTTACATCACGCCACAAGAAGCAGAGGAGGCATTCTACGCAAGCTTGAACGCTGACGAAAAAGCAGCCTAACTATTGAACCAGAAACTCTCCGGTAAACCCGGGGCGGTTCAGTCCATGTTTGCGACTATGAAGGATAGGCGTAAGCGCTGTGTGGCGCCCACCTTCTCTTGATCCTTGTGATTTGAGACTCACGCCCTGTTGGATAACAGGAGGTGAGTTTCGCCATGGAGACTACGAACGAGTTTCTCACGCGTTTGGGCGTTGAGGTCTCACGGACCGGGAGCCGACGGTGGCCAGATCGTGTGAAAGCGCGGATCGTGGCAGAAACGCTGGTGCCTGGAGCAACGGTGAATGACGTTGCGCGCAAGTATAACCTTCGCCCGAACCACCTGTCGGGATGGCGGCGGCTGGCCAAGGATGGTGAACTTGTTTTGCCCGCGCCAGAGGCTGACACGGACTTCGCCCCGTTGGTGATGTTCGATGTCGAAAGTTCGCCATCGGCGGAAGATACGGGTTCGGCGAGTAGGGCAATCGAGATCGTAGCTGGATCGGTTTCTGTCCGGCTGGACGGTGCCACGCCTGCAGCCCGGATTGGGGACATCGTGCGTGCGCTTGGGGGTGGCGCATGATCTTCCCTTCGAACCGTGTGCGCATTTTGGTGGCAACGCAGCCGGTTGACTTCAGAAAAGGACACGACGGGCTGACAGCCATGGTGCAGACCGTGCTCCGCAAAGATCCGTTCACCGGGACAGTGTTCCTGTTTCGGGCCAAGCGCTTGGACCGGCTGAAGCTTCTCTATTGGGACGGCAGCGGTCTGGTCATGGCCTACAAACGGCTCGAGGACACGACCTTCACCTGGCCCACGATCAAGGACGGAATGATGGCGCTGAACCACGCACAGTTCGAGGCGCTTTTTTCCGGGCTGGACTGGCGCAAGGTCAAGGCGCTGGAGACCCGCCCACCAGCTGCGGCGGAGTGACTCGGGGCGACGAATGCAGGGATCATGGCTTTGATCCCAGTGTATAATACTGATCATGAGCGCCGCTGCCAAAGACCTCGATCTGTCCGTCCTGCCACCGGAATACCGCGTAGCTTTTGAGGCCTTGAAGGCAAAAGCTGCGCGGGCCGCGGAGCTGGAGGACATCGTCAAACGTCTTGAGCATCTGGTGGCCGAGCTGAACCAGGTGGTCCACGGCAAGAAGTCCGAGAAGCTCAGCGAAGATGATCGCCAGCTGACCTTCGAGGATCTTGAAGCTGCCGTCGCCGAGGCCCGTGAACAAAAGAAGGTGCAGACGCCCGGAGACGACAAGCCCAAGCGAAAGCGAGTGGCCAGGCGCAACCGCGGCAACCTGCCCGCCGGTTTGCCACGCATCGAGCAGGTAGTCGAACCCGACAGCCTGATGTGCCCCTGTGGTTGCGGGCAGATGCACAGGATCGGCGAGGACCGCAACGAGCGGCTCGACATCGTCCCGGCACAGTGCCGTGTGATCGTGACGGTCCGCCCAAAATATGCCTGCCGCACCTGCACCGATGGGGTCACACAAGCACCGACGCCCGCATGGCTGATCGAGGGCGGGCTCCCAACCGAAGGCGCCATCGCGCATGTTCTGGTCAGCAAATATGCGGACCATGCCCCGCTCTACCGACAATCACAGATCCTCGCCCGCTCTGGCATCGACATTCACCGCTCGACGCTGGCTGATTGGGTCGGTGTGGCAGCTTTCCACCTTGGACCCATCGTGGACCGGCTGGCCGAGCACCTGAAGACATCCACGAAGCTGTTCATGGACGAAACCACGGCGCCGGTCCTCGATCCGGGCCGCGGGCGGACAAAAACAGGCTACCTCTGGGCTCTGGCGCGCGATGATCGGTCATGGGGCGGCGATGATCCCCCCGGGGTCGTCTTTTTCTATGCTCCCGATCGCCGCGGGGAGAATGCCGAGAAATTCCTGACCGGCTTCAACGGCACGCTGCAACTCGATGGCTACCAGGGCTACAACCGGCTGACGCGCCCTGACCGCAAGGGCGGTGATCCGATCGTTGTCGCCCATTGCTGGGCGCATGCGCGTCGCAAGCTCAAGGAAATCTTCGATCGCGATGGTTCCGAGATCGCCGCCGAGGGCCTGCGCCAGATCGCAGGAATCTATGCCGTCGAGAAAGACATCCGCGACACGTCCCCGGGCCAGCGCCTGTCAGCGCGCCAGGCACGATCCGCGCCACTGGTCGAAGCCTTCGGCATCTGGCTACAAGCGCAGCGCCTGCGCATCTCGGCCAAATCGCGCCTCGGAGAGAAGCTTGCCTACATCCACCGACACTGGGATGGTTTGCAGACCTTCCTGACGGACGGACGCGTCGAGATCGACTCCAACAAGGTCGAAAATCTGGTCAGGCCGATTGCTTTGAACAGGAAAAACGCATTGTTCGCCGGTCATGACGAGGGGGGCAAGGCATGGGGCCGCATCGCATCCCTGATCGAGACCGCCAAGATCAACGCCATCGAGCCTTTCGCCTATCTCAAGGCTACGCTCGAAGCCATTGCGGCCGGACATCCGCAACACCGCATCGACGAGTTGCTTCCTTGGAACTTCCAGCCGTCAAGCTGAAACCCAAGTGCCCTTCAGACACCGCTTACGGATAGGCTATCTGACCTCGATGACCTTCTTCTCCGTGATGCTTCACCGCGAGAGGCTTGGGCAGGGATATCAGACGAGAAGGTCATGCGTCGAGAAATCGCTCGAGAGTTGAGCCATGCGGCCAACTCAATCTACACTGTGGACCAAGAGGCCGTAACCGCAGACGAAAAAGAAACCGATATCAGATTGCGTTCTGCGGCTTCTCCCCATGAGGCGGTGATCGAGCTCAAGCTCGGGGATGGACGCACAGCTAAAGACTTGCGCGATACAATCGGGAATCAGCTGGTGAAAAAGTACATGTCAGCGGAGCACAGCCGAGCCGGTGCCTTGATGGTGACCCTTGCGAAAGATCGGAAGTGGGACCATCCGGACGGCGGGCCGCGGATTGGTGTGGATGAGCTTTTTCTCCTTCTACGCGAAGAGGCGGAGCGAATTGAACAAGCTTCGGCGGGTGCCTTGTCGATAGCAGTTCACTTTCTTGATCTGCGGCCGAGATTGAGGACTGAGCGCCAAGAAAAACTGCCACAACAAATTGGTTAACTCCACACGTCGATGGACCTCCTTCCCACCTATTTGAGAATTCGCCACCTTTGAGAATTTGTGGGTGCGGCGAACGTCTGGATTGACGATTTGCACTGCAGCGATGGAGTGTGATGATAAATGGCGGCTCATGGGCCGTTCCTGTTTGGCCGGATAACAAAGCGACACGGCAGGAACCGCTGGCGGCATGCAGTTGACTCTCAGCCACGCAAAAACACCAACAGATGGAGCCGCCCTACATGTTCTCGTCATCCTTCGGCTTCGGCTTGGGGTCCAATGCAAGGTATCTCGGCTCCCCAGTCTTTGGACAGCGCGCAAACATGATGCGATCACGGCGCAGTTTGCGGAACGGCATGTTTTCCCGCTGCAACTCACTTGGGGTGATTTCACCCCTGGCGAGGCGCTCCTCGTCTCTTTGCCGCGACAGCGCTTTCTGACGCTGGCGATCTTCCAAATTGAAATATCTCGGTGCTTCTTCGTCATTCATATCGGTCAGCTTTCAAGACGTAGAATTGGTAGTTGGATTTCGTGATCGGCGCAGCTCTGTTGCAGCAGTCAGGGAGGCGCTCCTGATATGGTCCTCCACCCTGCAGCAAGGCGATGCTTTCGCTTGATCTGATGTGACCCGCTTGGCCGTTTGCCGTTCTCGATGATGACGTATCGACATATGAATTTCCGCATTGAAACACCCGTGCATTGCCCCTCAGCAATTCAACGACCATGCAAAAATCCATGCTTCAAGCAGCTTGAAGTCCGGGGGCGCCGAATAAAGAAACAAGCGGGCCTTGTCGCTGTCGGCCTATGAAGACGCTTGCGGACAAACGCCTCCGTCATTCCTGATGTTTTTATCTTACATAAGAGAAACGTAAGCGGTGTCTGAAGGGCACTTGGGTTTCAGCTTGACGGCTGGAAGTTCCAAGGAAGCAACTCGTCGATGCGGTGTTGCGGATGTCCGGCCGCAATGGCTTCGAGCGTAGCCTTGAGATAGGCGAAAGGCTCGATGGCGTTGATCTTGGCGGTCTCGATCAGGGATGCGATGCGGCCCCATGCCTTGCCCCCCTCGTCATGACCGGCGAACAATGCGTTTTTCCTGTTCAAAGCAATCGGCCTGACCAGATTTTCGACCTTGTTGGAGTCGATCTCGACGCGTCCGTCCGTCAGGAAGGTCTGCAAACCATCCCAGTGTCGGTGGATGTAGGCAAGCTTCTCTCCGAGGCGCGATTTGGCCGAGATGCGCAGGCGCTGCGCTTGTAGCCAGATGCCGAAGGCTTCGACCAGTGGCGCGGATCGTGCCTGGCGCGCTGACAGGCGCTGGCCCGGGGACGTGTCGCGGATGTCTTTCTCGACGGCATAGATTCCTGCGATCTGGCGCAGGCCCTCGGCGGCGATCTCGGAACCATCGCGATCGAAGATTTCCTTGAGCTTGCGACGCGCATGCGCCCAGCAATGGGCGACAACGATCGGATCACCGCCCTTGCGGTCAGGGCGCGTCAGCCGGTTGTAGCCCTGGTAGCCATCGAGTTGCAGCGTGCCGTTGAAGCCGGTCAGGAATTTCTCGGCATTCTCCCCGCGGCGATCGGGAGCATAGAAAAAGACGACCCCGGGGGGATCATCGCCGCCCCATGACCGATCATCGCGCGCCAGAGCCCAGAGGTAGCCTGTTTTTGTCCGCCCGCGGCCCGGATCGAGGACCGGCGCCGTGGTTTCGTCCATGAACAGCTTCGTGGATGTCTTCAGGTGCTCGGCCAGCCGGTCCACGATGGGTCCAAGGTGGAAAGCTGCCACACCGACCCAATCAGCCAGCGTCGAGCGGTGAATGTCGATGCCAGAGCGGGCGAGGATCTGTGATTGTCGGTAGAGCGGGGCATGGTCCGCATATTTGCTGACCAGAACATGCGCGATGGCGCCTTCGGTTGGGAGCCCGCCCTCGATCAGCCATGCGGGCGTCGGTGCTTGTGTGACCCCATCGGTGCAGGTGCGGCAGGCATATTTTGGGCGGACCGTCACGATCACACGGCACTGTGCCGGGACGATGTCGAGCCGCTCGTTGCGGTCCTCGCCGATCCTGTGCATCTGCCCGCAACCACAGGGGCACATCAGGCTGTCGGGTTCGACTACCTGCTCGATGCGTGGCAAACCGGCGGGCAGGTTGCCGCGGTTGCGCCTGGCCACTCGCTTTCGCTTGGGCTTGTCGTCTCCGGGCGTCTGCACCTTCTTTTGTTCACGGGCCTCGGCGACGGCAGCTTCAAGATCCTCGAAGGTCAGCTGGCGATCATCTTCGCTGAGCTTCTCGGACTTCTTGCCGTGGACCACCTGGTTCAGCTCGGCCACCAGATGCTCAAGACGTTTGACGATGTCCTCCAGCTCCGCGGCCCGCGCAGCTTTTGCCTTCAAGGCCTCAAAAGCTACGCGGTATTCCGGTGGCAGGACGGACAGATCGAGGTCTTTGGCAGCGGCGCTCATGATCAGTATTATACACTGGGATCAAAGCCATGATCCCTGCATTCGTCGCCCCGAGTCACTCCGCCGCAGCTGGTGGGCGGGTCTCCAGCGCCTTGACCTTGCGCCAGTCCAGCCCGGAAAAAAGCGCCTCGAACTGTGCGTGGTTCAGCGCCATCATTCCGTCCTTGATCGTGGGCCAGGTGAAGGTCGTGTCCTCGAGCCGTTTGTAGGCCATGACCAGACCGCTGCCGTCCCAATAGAGAAGCTTCAGCCGGTCCAAGCGCTTGGCCCGAAACAGGAACACTGTCCCGGTGAACGGATCTTTGCGGAGCACGGTCTGCACCATGGCTGTCAGCCCGTCGTGTCCTTTTCTGAAGTCAACCGGCTGCGTTGCCACCAAAATGCGCACACGGTTCGAAGGGAAGATCATGCGCCACCCCCAAGCGCACGCACGATGTCCCCAATCCGGGCTGCAGGCGTGGCACCGTCCAGCCGGACAGAAACCGATCCAGCTACGATCTCGATTGCCCTACTCGCCGAACCCGTATCTTCCGCCGATGGCGAACTTTCGACATCGAACATCACCAACGGGGCGAAGTCCGTGTCAGCCTCTGGCGCGGGCAAAACAAGTTCACCATCCTTGGCCAGCCGCCGCCATCCCGACAGGTGGTTCGGGCGAAGGTTATACTTGCGCGCAACGTCATTCACCGTTGCTCCAGGCACCAGCGTTTCTGCCACGATCCGCGCTTTCACACGATCTGGCCACCGTCGGCTCCCGGTCCGTGAGACCTCAACGCCCAAACGCGTGAGAAACTCGTTCGTAGTCTCCATGGCGAAACTCACCTCCTGTTATCCAACAGGGCGTGAGTCTCAAATCACAAGGATCAAGAGAAGGTGGGCGCCACACAGCGCTTACAGAGAAACCATTGAATTTGATGACTTGTTTTCGCATGCGCAGGCTTGGGATGTGCCATTTCGCAAACAGAAACAGTTCTGTTCGATATCCAGAACGCTGGCAGCCTGAAGACACGGCCGACGACGTCCATGGGCGTTCATATCCCGGAGAATCAGCAGCCTCCGGGACACCGATTTCGGGCGCTTTCTCCCCCCTTAATGCAGCGATGGCCGCCCCTGAAGCATCTCCGCGCGGGACAGCATGCGGATCACATCCCTTAAGCTCATCCGCCGTCCAATGAGTTCGGGTGCCCGCGCAATAGCCTCGAGGATTGCGTCGAGCGATCCCGCCGAAAGCCCGATCTTGGCGGCCTGTTTGGCGGCAAAGCTTTGCATTTGCTCCATCGTGACATCCGGGATGTCGATCACCTCGCAGCGGCTCCGGACCGGTTCCGACACCAGATGCACATTGTTCGACGTCAAAATCCACGACAGGTGAGACATATCGAACTGAACACGAAAATACTGGCATTCCCAACCACGCGCCGTTGCAGGCTCCAGGAGCGACAAGAGCGCATCGGCGAAGGAATAGGTCGGTCCTCGCATGGAGGTCCTTGATGTGGCCTTGCAGATCTCGTCTACGATGATCAGCGGGTTTGCCACGCGCTTGGTCAGCATGAGGTCGATCGGGCGTCCCGCCTGCGCCGTTCCCCAACCACGCTCAAGACCGACAAGCGCCATCCCCGCGCCGCCCTTGCTCGCGTCGATCTCGGCCATGGGCACATGCAGGGCCTCCGCCAGGGCGCGGGCCCAGACGCTCTTTCCGATGCCCGGTGGTCCATTCAGGATGACGGGACGGATCGTGATCGGATCACCGCGGCTGGCCGCCAGCCGTAGCTCGTGCCAAGCGTATTCCGTCGCCCGTGCCATCCAGGGCATGTCCTCGTGCAGGACCGCCGCCACCTCATCCGCCCAGTCTTCGCTCTGCGGCATCACCGCGGACATGCCAGGAAGGCAGGGCTTCAGCCGATCATATTCCTCGCGCTTCAGATGCGACGCGCCTGCGGCCGTCACCCGAGCTTTGGCGAGCTTCGAGGCACGGTCTGCGATGCGCCGTTTGTCGAACATGGTCAGGTCGATACCGCTGGAGAGCGTCTCCGCAAACTCGTCGAAATCATCCACCTCGAACTCGGCGGACCGTTCGTCCTCCCCGATCAAGTCGCGGGCCAGTTTCTTCTTCCGGATCTCCTTGAGTACCTTTTGCAGATGCTCGGCGATGATTTTGGGGTCGGTCTCGTAAGTCGGGAGGTCAATGATCTTGATGCGCATGTCGTGTCCATGTCCGGAATCTCATAGAAGGCACCGCCTGCCCCATCAGGCGCGGCGGTTACGAAGGCTCAAAAAGAGCGTCGTATGAGATGTCGGGTATGGATAAGCGTGATCATGGGCACACAAAGACCGGCATTTACCCCCTCCGTCAACCCCGCCAGCACCATGCAAAAAGCACCACACCAACCCGGTGCAGCGCTTTTTCGGTCACGTTTATTTTCAATGGCTTAGAGGCCAATGGAAAATTTATACCTCGATAATGGAACGTTTTTTACCCAAAATGGAAACTTATCGGTTGGCTGATCAGATACCGGGGCGGTTCACTACCCCTCACCCACACTTGCTATGCCCACATGACCCACACGTCATGCAACCTTCGACCATACGCATGTCATACTGTCCGCAGCTTGGGCACGCCTTACCGCGTCCGCCGGACAGGTTCACCACCTGCGCCTGCGGGTCGGATTTGAGGCCCATGCCTTCGCCTGCAAGGAACCCAATGGCGATCATATGCTGTTCGATCACTCCGCCGATGGCGGCGAGGATCGACGGAATGTACTTGCCGTTCACCCAGGCGCCGCCGCGCGGATCGAACACCGCTTTGAGTTCCTCGACCACGAAGGACACATCGCCCCCGCGCCGGAACACAGCCGAGATCATCCGCGTCAGGGCGACGGTCCACGCGAAATGCTCCATGTTCTTGGAGTTGATGAACACCTCGAAGGGGCGACGGTGCCCACCGACGATAATATCGTTGATCGTCAGGTAAATCGCGTGTTCGCTGTCGGGCCATTTCAGCTTGTAGGTTGCGCCTTCCAGCGCTTTGGGCCGATCGAGCGGTTCGGACATGTAAATCACGTCACCATGCGGCTGCTGCGGTTCTTCGTCTGAAGACGTCACAACCTCTGGCGCATCGGCCTTCTTTTCCTCCGACACACTCAACACAGACCCGGTCACATCGTTCGGACGATAGGTCGTGCAGCCTTTACAGCCGGTCTCGAAGGCCTCCATGTAGACGTCCTTGAACGCCTTGAAACTGATATCTTCGGGGCAGTTGATCGTCTTGGAAATCGAAGAATCCACCCATTTCTGCGCCGCTGCCTGCATCTTCACATGCTCTAGCGGCGCCAAAGTTTGCGCGTTCACAAAGTACTCTGGCAACGCCCGGTCGCCGAATTTCTCGCGCCACATCTGCACCGCGTAATCGACCACCTCTTCCTCGGTGCGGGTGCCGTCCTTCTGCAAGACCTTGCGCGTGTAGGCATAGGCAAAGACCGGCTCGATCCCCGACGACACGTTGCCAGCGTAAAGCGAGATCGTCCCCGTCGGCGCAATCGACGTGAGCAGCGCGTTGCGGATGCCGTGTTCTCGGATCGCGTCGCGCACATCCTCGTCCATCATCTGCATGGTGCCAGATGCAAGGTACTTGTCGGCATCGAAGAGCGGGAACGCGCCCTTTTCCTTGGCCAATTGCACCGACGCCAGATACGCGGCGCGGGCAATCGCGTGCAACCAGTCCTCGGTCTGGCGCGCCGCCTCGTCCGAGCCATAGCGCAGACCCAGCATCAAAAGCGCATCCGCCAGCCCGGTTACACCCAAGCCGATGCGCCGTTTGGCATGTGCCTCCGCCCGCTGCGCCTCCAACGGAAACCGCGAGGCGTCCACCACGTTGTCCATCATCCGCACGGCGGTCGCGACCAAGTCGTTCAGCGCGTCCTCATCCAGCGCCGCCGCGTCCTCGAACGGGTCCGTCACCAGCCGCGCCATGTTGATCGACCCCAGCAGACAGGCACCATAGGGCGGCAAGGGTTGTTCACCGCAGGGGTTCGTGGCCGCGATGGTCTCGACATAGCTCAGGTTGTTGGCCTGATTGATCCGGTCGATGAAGATCACGCCGGGTTCGGCATAATCATAGGTCGCGCGCATGACGCGGTTCCACAGATCGCGTGCCTGCACAGTGCGGTAGACCTTGCCGTCAAAGACCAAATCCCATGACCCGTCCGTCTTGACCGCTTCCATAAAGTCATCCGTGACGAGCACCGACAGGTTGAACATGCGCAGCCGTGCCGCATCCGCCTTGGCCCCGATGAAATCCTCGATATCCGGGTGATCGCAGCGCATCGTCGCCATCATCGCACCGCGCCGCGACCCTGCCGACATGATGGTGCGGCACATCGCGTCCCACACATCCATGAAGGACAATGGCCCCGAGGCATCCGCCGCCACACCTTTGACCCCTGCCCCCTTGGGCCGGATCGTGCTGAAATCATAGCCGATCCCGCCGCCCTGCTGCATTGTCAGCGCAGCCTCTTTCAGCATTTCGAAAATGCCACCCATGCTGTCTGGGATTGTGCCCATCACAAAGCAGTTGAACAGCGTTACCGAACGCGCCGTCCCCGCACCCGCTGTGATGCGGCCGGCGGGCAGGTATTTGAAATCCTCTAGCGCGCCGTAAAACCGATCTTCCCAGACCTTCGACTCTGCTTCCACCTCGGCCAAGGACCGCGCAATCCTGCGCCACGTGTCCTCGACCGTGGTGTCCAGCGCAGTGCCATCCGCCTCTTTCAGGCGGTATTTCATATCCCAGATCTGTTCAGCAATCGGAGCGGTAAAGCGAGACATGGCGGCGATTCCCCTGTGGCGGCAGACAGACAAGATAGCGCAAAAATCGACAAATCCACAACGTCTAGATTGCGTGGGCGATCACCCTACCACATCCTGCGCCGCCTGTGGAGAACCCTGTGGATAAATCAGCGTTCGGTTTTTGGCAATGCAGGGCTTATTTCGCCCATAACGAGAATAAACATTGTATTCCTACCTGATCCCCCACATATCAGTCGGGCAAAGATTCTTCCGACGACCTTCTGTTTCCTAACGGCCTCAGGCGATCCTACGACGACACTGAGCCGGGCCATCGCATGTTGCGGGTGGCGAAAAAATTCTAGGAGACAACACGATGGCAAATGGCACCGTGAAATGGTTCAACGGCACAAAAGGCTTTGGCTTTATCGCACCCGAGCATGGTTCGAAGGACATCTTCGTACACATCTCCGCGCTGGAACGCGCCGGAATTCACCAGCTTGACGATGGTCAGGCTGTGACGTTCGACGTTGAAAGTGGCCGTGATGGCCGCGAAAGCGCGACAAATCTTGCTCTGGCATAAGCCTAGGTACGACTGATTTCTAAGCGGGCGCGGTTCTCGGACAGCGCCCGCTTTTTCGTTTGACGACGTCACCCCTCAAGACGGGGCCCCCAATGGCCCCTCACCGTCAAGGAGATTGAATGATGGCAAAGTTGACAAAAGACACTCTCTTCAAGGCACCCCAGACACGCGCAGAAACCGTGATGGACAAAACCACCCGCGTCGTCCGCGAGATGCTCGACACGGAAACCGAACAACGCGAAGCGAAAACCCAACGCCTGCGCAAGACGCGGCTTGAACGCGAAGCCTCGGACAGCGGCAAAACGCCTGCGACCAAAGCCAAGACCCGAAAAACCACATCGAAATAACCGCGTCCAAACCCAACTGCGCCGCTTGAACCCGGCCTCACGCCCGCTATGATCTGACCGGCGGGGGACAGACAAATGGCAGGCACAATTCACCTCATCAAACTCTCTGTCGGCTCCGACAGTGTTGAGCAGATCGAGGATTGGCAGCAAAACCGCTCCAAACAGCGGGCGAACGGCCAATATTACCACCTCACACGCATGTGGCCCAAGCGCGAAGCCGAGCTGCTGAACGGCGGGTCGATCTATTGGGTTGTCAAAGGATTGCTGCAAGCCCGCCAACGCATCATCGGTCTGGAAGAAATCACCGGCGACGACGGTATCCGCCGCTGCGGTATCGTTCTGGAACCCGAATTGGTCCGCACCGCCACTGCCCCCAAACGCCCGTTTCAGGGCTGGCGCTATCTCAAACCCGAAGACGCGCCACCCGATCTTGGCAAATCGCGCCTGAACGACGACACATTGCCCCCAGAACTGGCAGGCGCATTGGCTGAAATCGGCGTGCTCTGACCCACACGCACATAAGCCCTGCACGGCTGCACTGGCAGCGTGGGCCAACAAACCTTAGGTTGGGCGTCAAGCCATCAGTGATCAGGACAGTCAACATGACCGACAGCTACACCCCCCCAAAAGTCTGGACGTGGGACAAGGAAAACGGCGGAAAATTCGCCAGCACCAACCGCCCCATTGCAGGCGCAACCCATGACAAGGAACTGCCCGTCGGCAAACACCCGTTCCAGCTTTACAGCCTTGCCACCCCGAACGGCCAAAAGGTGACCATCATGCTGGAAGAGCTGCTGGCCGCAGGTCACACCGGCGCCGAGTATGACGCGTGGCTGATCAAGATCGGCGATGGCGACCAGTTCGGCTCGGGTTTTGTCGACATCAACCCGAACTCCAAGATCCCCGCCCTGATGGACCGCTCTGGCGACACGCCTGTGCGCGTGTTCGAATCCGCCGCGATCCTGATGCATCTGGCCGAAAAGTTCGACGCCTTCCTCGGCGCATCGGAAAACCGCGCCGAAATGCTGAGCTGGCTGTTCTGGCAGATGGGCAGCGCGCCTTATCTGGGCGGCGGCTTTGGCCATTTCTATGCCTACGCACCAGAACCGATGGAATACCCGATCAACCGCTTCGCGATGGAGGCCAAGCGCCAGCTGGACGTTCTTGATCGGCAACTGGCAGATCACGACTTCATCAGCGGCCCTGACTACACCATCGCCGATATGGCGATCTGGCCTTGGTACGGCGGGCTTGTTCTGGGTCGGCTCTACAACGCCGCCGAATTTCTGGATGTCGAAAGCTACACAAACGTGGTCCGCTGGGCCAAAGCGATTGACGCGCGCCCGGCCGCCAAGCGTGGCCGCATGGTCAACCGCGCCTTTGGCGACCCCAGCGAACAGCTTCACGAACGTCACGACGCGTCCGATTTCGACACCAAGACACAAGACAAGGTCGCAGCCGCTGAATAAGCCGCCGCACCGCGCGCGCCAAACTCGAATTTTGGCGCGCGCCCGCATTGCCCCGGCGCAACCGGGCGTTACCTCTCCCGCATGAAAGATGACATCGACCCGCGCAGCCGCGCCGTCCCCACAGGACGCACCTCCCGAGCCGTCCGTATGGGCGGTCTGGCGGGTGGCCTCTTGACCTCTGCCGCGGCCCAAGGCGCAAAGCATTTACTGCGCGGACAACGCCCGTCGCCCCGCGATATGTTCCTGACCCCATCAAACGCCCATCGCCTGACGCAACAACTGTCCCAGATGCGCGGCGCGGCGATGAAGATGGGCCAACTCCTGTCCCTCGAAGCGGGCGATCTGCTCACACCCGAACTGGCTGCCGTGCTGCGACCGCTGCAAGCACAGGCCCATTTCATGCCCCCGGCGCAGCTCAAACAGGTGCTGACCAAGGCATGGGGCGCAGATTTCACCAAACAGTTCAAAAAATTCGACGTCCGACCCATCGCCGCCGCCTCCATTGGGCAAGTCCACCGCGCCCAGACCCGCGACGGGCGCGATCTGGCGATCAAAGTGCAATATCCCGGCATCCGCGACAGCATCGACAGCGACCTGCGCAACCTTGCCAGCCTCATGCGTCTATCCGGCATGATGCCCAAAGGCCTTGACCTCAAACCACTGCTCGAGGACGCCCGCGCACAATTGCACGAAGAGGCCGACTACGACCAAGAGGCCCGCAGCCTTGTCCGGTTCGGCGACCTTCTGAAAGACGACCCCGATTTCATCGTCCCGGCCTATCACGACGACCTCTCCACGCGCGATATCCTCGCGATGGAATACATCCCATCCGATCCGATCGACACGCTGGAAGACGCGGACCAGACCACGCGCAACCAGATGGCCGAACGGCTGATCACCCTGATGATGCGCGAGGTGTTCGAATTTCACCTCGTTCAATCCGACCCCAACTTCGCCAATTTCCGCTGGCAGCCCGACACAGGAAAACTGGTACTGCTCGACTTCGGCGCAACACGGGTTCTGTCACCAGACCTCGTTGCACAGTCCCGCGCGATCCTGCGGCCGTCGTTGGACAACGACCTGACCGGCATCGCCGACGCCCTGCGCGGGCTTGGTTTGTTGTCAAATGCCCTGCCTGAAAAGACGCGCCTCGAGATTCTTGCCATGGTCGAAATGGCAAACGCACCGATGCTGCATCCCGATGGGTTCGATTTCGGCGACACCACTCTGGTGTCCGACCTGCGCGACCGTGGCATGGCCTTGGGCCGTGATCGGTCAATCCAGCATATTCCTCCGACCGAGGTACTGTACCTGCAACGCAAAGCCGCCGGACTGTTCCTGCTGGCCACGCGCCTGCGCGCGCACATCACGCTGCGGGATTTGTTCCAACGGCAAATATGATGCGGCAAACGCGCAGGCCGGTTTGGTCTATCCGCCGACGGATTGCCCCGCGCTACACCCCCAACCGGTCGATCAACGCCCGCAGCACCGCACGATCCGCATCGGTCTTGTCGGCCACCCGGCTGCGGAACAGCGTCGCCTGACTCTCCAGCACAGGTGGTTCGTCCAAGATCTTGAGGTGGTTTGCCCGCAACGTTTCACCAGTCGAAGTGATGTCGGCAATCGCCTCGGCTGTCAGGTTCTTGACCGTGCCTTCGGTCGCCCCCTGACTGTCCACCAATTGGTAATCCGCCACGCCGCCCCGGCGCAGGTAATCGCGCACCAGCCGGTGGTACTTGGTGGCAATCCGCATCCGAAACCCGTGCCGCGCGCGAAATGCGGCTGCCGCACCGTCCAGATCATCCAGCGTATCTACATCCACCCAGCAATGCGGCACCGCTACGATCAGGTTCGCGTGCCCAAAGCCCAAGGGTGCCAGCGGTTCAACCTTCTGATCCCACTGCACCAGCTTTTCCTGGATCAGATCGTTGCCCGTCACTCCAAGGTGAATGCGCCCCGCAGCCAGCTCGCGCGGAATTTCCCCAGCCGACAGCAGGACCAGATCAACGCCGTCCACGCCCTCGACCGCGCCCGCATATTCGCGGTCTGATCCCGTCCGAGAAAGCGTCACACCCCGCGCGCCGAACCAGTCAAAGGTCTTTTCCATCAGCCGCCCCTTGGACGGCACACCCAGCTTGATCGTCATCGCAGCCCCCCAAGTTCGAGAACCACGTCAGGCCGGATGACCCCGCCCACCGCCGGGTTTTCGCGCCCCTGCCCCAGCCGCCGGGTCAGCGCATCATAGCGCCCACCCGTGGCCACGGGCGGCAGGTCAGGCCGTGTTTCGCTGTAAAACCCAAACACGAACCCATCATAATACTCCATCGACGTGCGCCCATAAGACGCCTCGAACGGCAGCGCATCCACGTCGATGCCGCGCTGCACCATCGCCTCGCAGCGTGCCTCGAACCGGTCGAGAGCGGGCAGCAATCCGGGCAGATCAACCGCGATATCGCGCAAGTGTTCCAACGCGTTCGGGCAGGTTTCCGACACCGCCAGAACCGCTGCGATCAGATCAACAATCTCGGACGACATCGGCGCCTGTGCCGCATCCGCGCGCAAGGCGTCAATCCGGTTTGCGATCTCGCGTTCGCTGCGCAACCCGATCATCACACCGTCTTCAGGCAATCCTACGTCCGAGGCCAGCAGTGCCGCCCGTGACGGTGGCACCGGTGTCAGACCGGCAAAGCGTTTGACCAAAGCGGTAAACCGCGCGGGCCGCCAGATGTGCCGCATCAACGCCGCGCGCCGGTCCTCGGTGGTGTTTAAACCTTCGACCATGGCGATGAGAATACCGATATCCCCAGTCGCCGCGCGCAGGCCAAGCGGCGCCAAGGCGTCAGAAAACTGCCCAAACACATCAGCATCCGCCGCTGCCGCGTTGGCGCCACCAAATTCTTCGTACCCCACCTGCATGTATTCGCTGCGGCGGTCCGGGTGGTCTTCCTGTTTGCGGAAAACCTCTCCGAAATAGGTGTAGCTTGCAGGTAGGCCATCACCCGACATGTGATACTGCACCACCGGCACGGTGAAATCTGGGCGCAACATCATCTCGCCGCGTTCCGGGTCCGTCGTCACATAGGCTCGCGCACGGATGTCCTCGCCGTATAGGTCCAACAGAACCTCGGCGGACAGCAGGATGTCGGTTTCAAACCGTGCGGCCCCAGCAGCCACAAAGCCGTCGCAGATGGCTTCGGCCTCGATCCGGACGCGGGACTTATAGGGAATGTCTTGCGCCATCAGGAATAGCTTTCGAGGATCTCGCGCACCTTGGAAACAAGCTGATCACGCGGCACTTCGAACTGGTTTGGTCGGTCCTGCCATTCCTCAAGGCTCGCGCTTTCTGCGATCTTGGCCCCAAGGATCAGGTCCTTGATCTGCACCACACCATTGGCCTTTTCGTCGCCGCCTTCGATCACCGCTACGGGCGAATTGCGCTTGTCTGCGTATTTCAGCTGGTTGCCGAAATTCTTGGGGTTCCCCAGATAAACCTCGGCCCGGATGCCCGCGCTGCGCAGTTCGGACACCATCGCCTGATAATCTCCCATCCGGTCGCGATCCATAACGGTAACCACCACCGGACCCGCGCTTTGGCTGCCGATCCGGCCTTTTTCACGCAGGGCGGCCAAAAGGCGATCCACACCGATGCTGACCCCTGTGGCGGGGACCGGCTGGCCGGTAAAGCGCTTGACCAGATCGTCATAACGCCCGCCGCCAGCGACCGACCCGAACTGCCGCTTGCGACCCTTTTCATCAAGGATTTCAAAGGTAAGCTCGGCCTCGAACACGGGGCCGGTGTAATAGCCAAGACCACGTACTACCGACGGGTCGATGACGATGCGATCCGGGCCATAGCCTAGACCTACAAGTAGATCCGAAATCTCACGGAGTTCCGCAATGCCCTCCCGGCCTTGCTCGGATGTCCCTACCAGTTCCATTAGGTACCCTAGAACTCGATTTGCGATTGTCCCTCCGGTTAGTGCCGTATGTTTCAATCCACGAGCTTTGTCCGGGCCTTTTTCTAAAGACCATGCCTGCGCCAAGAGCCTATACTCATCTGAATCGCCGTCCGATCTTGTTTCCAGTTCGTTGGCGATCCGGGAGACAGCGCGGTCTTTTGCCGTCAGAAAACCAATTACTATTTCGGCCTGCGCATCGCTCAGCCCCACACCGTCGATATAGGCGCCAGAGGCATCCAGCCGTCCCTTGCCGAGCAACTCGCGGACACCAGCCTCGCCCACCTTGTCGAACTTGTCGATGGTGCGCAAAACGGCGTTGCGAGTTTCATCGGAGAGCGGCGTTGGTTTTTGGCGACCCTTAAACGGTTCATTTAAAGGCGTCGGAATAGCTGGCGATCCCACCGCCTCCAGAACCCCGTTCAAAACCTTCCGGTTGTTCACCCGAATGATGTAGTCCCCACGAGAGATACCGACCGTCTCAAGGCAGTCCGCCAACATCGCACAAATCTCTGCATCCGCGGCAACAGACCCAGACCCAACAGTATCCGCATCGCATTGATAAAACTGACGAAACCGCCCCGGCCCCGGCTTTTCGTTGCGCCAGACAGGGCCCATGGCGTAACGCCGGTATGGCAGCGGCAGTTCATTGCGGTGTTGCGCATAGACCCGCGCCAAAGGCGCTGTCAGATCATAACGCAGCGCCAGCCAATCGCCCTTGTCGCCGTCTTCGTCCTCTTGCCACGCAAACACGCCTTCATTGGGGCGGTCGACATCGGGAAGGAACTTGCCCAGCGCCTCAACGGTCTCTACCGCAGAGCTTTCCAAAGCGTCGAACCCATAGCGATGATAGACCCCTGCGATCTGCGCCAACATCTCGGCGCGTTCGGTTACTTCCGTGCCGAAATAGTCGCGAAAGCCCTTGGGCGTCTGCGCCTTGGGCTTGGGGGCTTTTTTCTCTTTGGCCATGGTCAATTCCCGTCTGGGCTTGAGTGTCGCGCCTCCTCTAAACGCTGGAACCCGAGGGGGCAAGCAGAGCCGCACCTCCCGTATAGGCGCGTTGGTTAACAAAAGGTTAAATGGGCCGGATCGGACCCAATGTTTCGCGCGCGAAACAATAGGTCACTTTGCGGACCTATTGCCTCTTGCCATCGCCGCTTAGTCGGCACATCTGTGGCACATGGATACCACCGCCCTTGAAGAACGCATCGCACATCTGATGCGCATTACCGACGACCTGTCTGACACCGTCGCGCGACAGGCCAAGGAAATCGACCGCCTGACTGCGCGGGTCGAAATGTTGTTGATGCGCGAGGCCGAACGCGAAGCCGAAGGATCTGGCGGTATGGTGCTTGGCGATGAACGCCCGCCACATTACTAGACCGCAACTTAATTGCTGCGAATGTCAGTTTCCACAACTTCGCCGTCATGCAGCAAAATCGTCTTCCATTCCGGGTTCGATCCAAACGTTTCATAAACGCTGACAAAAGCTGTCGTGCGCGCAAGTTGCGACATGGACGACCCGCATGGCTTGCCCTTTCCAACACGACACACACGCGACTTCAGGATCTCGTATGCGGCATCGGTCGACGAATAGGGCTGAACCTTGGACGGCAAACCATAGCGCAACTGTTCGTGTGTTTCGGGGCTGCCGAACAAGGCCAACGCCGCCGTAAACTGCCGCGCACATCCATCATCAAACCCGGTTACGTAGAATGTGTGGGGGGCGGTGTTGCCGGGTTGTGAATCGTAAAGCGCATAGACCGACCGCGACTCGGGATATCTCTCGACCCGAGTACCAAGCTGCCGATCCGGTACGTCACATACCCGTGCAAGCACGCCGTAAGGCAGAGCGGTGCCCATCGGGACAATCCGGTAATCCGGCGCGTCTGGTTTTGGGCCTCGGGTCCGTGCGATTTCCACCGCAGGAGTGGCATCACTCTGCGTCTGCGGCGGAGCGGCGGCCAATTGGGTGCCATCATCTGCCTGAGCCGCCTGCGCAGCCCGGCTCAAGAACCCAAGCAAGCCACGGCGCGGCGCAGGCTCACTGGCAGGTGGCGGTACTTCGGCTGTCGCATCTGCATTTTCGGACTCTACAATCGTGGCGTCCACGTCAGCCGCAGCTTCGGCCACCGCTGGTTGCGACGCCCCATCGCCCGCCCCGAAAAGACGTCCGAAAAAGCCGGTGGGCTGTGCCTCTGGCGTGACACCCGCGTCGTCCACGATGTCAGCATCGCTGCGCAATGCCGCTTGGATGTCGCTGTCGGTCACGTCAGTTTCGGATAAACGCGGCACACCGCTGAGAGGATCGCTGGCACATCCGGCCACAAGACTGCACACGATCAGGATTGCCGCGATACGGATCATCTGTTCCCCCAACTCCGATGCGGCACCCTAGCGACGCGCGTTCTTCCCGTCCAGCAAGCCGCACGCGACTTTCCGCCGTGCGAGGATCATAATTCTTCGACGTCGAGTACACCGCCCAGCGACTTGATTGCGCCCTTGATTTCTGGCGTCACAGGGAACTCGCGCGCCAGCGCCACATCAACCTCACCGGGCAGGCCAGGCGCGTTCAGACAACATATCCGGATCGGCCCCTTGCCGGCCTTGGGCAATTGGTCCGCCGCACGGGACAGCACCGAGGCCACGTGCGGGACAACGTCGATCTCATCGACAAAGATGCGCAGCCCCATGCTCACCGCGTCAGCCACGGCGATATCCACGGGCGCCACGGATCGCCCAAGCAGTTTAAGCTGATCGGATTCAAGCGTCGCCTCAACGGTGACCATGACCTTCGATCCGGTTTCCAAGTGATCGCGTGCCGCCTCAAGCGTATCCGAGAACAGCGTGACCTCGTACGCCCCGGTTGGATCGCTGAGCTGGGCAAAGGCAAAGCGGTTACCGCGTGCTGACTTGCGTTCCTGTCGCCCTGCCACGACCCCCGCCATCTTGACCACACACGGCCCGTTTTGTGCCTTGGCCAGCACATCATCCAGCGTCATCGCGCCTTTGCGTTTGAGCGCGGTCATGTAATCGTCGAGCGGGTGACCAGAAAGGTAGAAGCCCACAGCCTTGAACTCTTCTGAAAGGCGTTCAGCGGGCAGCCAATCAGTAACCGGCGACAGGCGTGGCTCTGGCAGGTCGTCACCCGCCTCACCGAACAGCGACACCTGCGCCGAGGCGCGTTGTTCGTGGATCGCAGCCGAATAGCCGACCAGCGCATCTAGGCTTTCGAACACGCGGCGGCGGTTGCGGTCCAACTGGTCGAAGGCACCGGAGCGCGCAAGCATTTCCAGCGGGCGTTTGCCCACGCGCTTCAGATCAACCCGTCGCGCGACGTCAAACAGGTTAACAAATGGTTTATCACCGCGCCCGTCGACGACCAGTTTCATCGCCTCAACACCAACGTTCTTCAGGGCGCCCAGCGCATAAACCAACGCCCCGTCCTGTACATCGAACATCGCCTGAGACCGGTTCACGCAAGGCGGCACCCACGGCAGGCTTAGCCCCTTCTTCACCTCTTCGAAAAACACACCCAGCTTGTCGGTCAGATGAATATCGCAATTCATCACCCCTGCCATGAACTCGACCGGGTGGTTCGCCTTGAGCCATGCTGTCTGGTAGCTGACCACCGCGTAGGCAGCAGCGTGGGATTTGTTGAAGCCGTAGTTGGCGAATTTCTCCAGCAGGTCGAACACCTCGGAGGCTTTTTTCGCCTCGACGCCGTTCTCTGCCGCGCCCTTTTCGAATTTCGGGCGTTCGGCATCCATCGCCTCTTTGATCTTTTTACCCATCGCACGACGCAGCAGGTCGGCACCGCCAAGGCTGTAGCCCGCCATGACCTGCGCAATCTGCATCACCTGTTCCTGATAGACGATGATACCCTGCGTTTCCTCAAGGATGTGGTCGATGAGCGGATGCACCGACTCGCGCTCTTTCAGCCCGTTCTTGACCTCGCAATAGGTCGGGATGTTCTCCATCGGGCCGGGACGATACAGCGCCACAAGTGCCACGATGTCCTCGATGCAGGTGGGCTTCATGCGCTTGAGCGCATCCATCATGCCCGAGCTTTCCACCTGGAACACCGCGACAGTCTTGGCGGCGGCGTAGAGCTTGTAGCTTTTTTCGTCATCCAGAGGGATATGACTGATGTCGTTTTCTGCGCCTTTGGCGGGTTGGTAAAGCTCTGTCCCATCGGCGGCGATGTGCAGATCGCGCCCGGTCTTGAAGATCATGTCCAGCGCGTACTGGATCACGGTCAGCGTCTTGAGGCCCAAGAAGTCGAACTTGACCAGCCCCGCCTGTTCCACCCATTTCATGTTGAACTGGGTCGCCGGCATATCCGAGCGGGGGTCTTGGTAAAGCGGCACCAGCGCGTCCAGCGGGCGGTCCCCGATCACCACACCGGCAGCGTGGGTCGACGCGTTGCGTAGCAGCCCTTCGACCTGCTGACCGTAGGTCAGAAGCCGGTCCACCACCTCTTCCTCACGCGCCATCTCGCGCAGGCGCGGCTCGTCGATCAGTGCCTTCTGGATGCTTACCGGCTTTACACCCTCGACCGGGATCATCTTGGACAGGCGGTCCACCTGCCCATAGGGCATCTGCAACACGCGCCCCACATCGCGCACCGCCGCCTTGGACAAAAGCGCACCAAAGGTGATGATCTGGCCCACCTTGTCGGTGCCATATTTGTCCTGAACGTAGCGGATCACCTCTTCACGGCGGTCCATGCAGAAGTCGATGTCGAAGTCTGGCATAGAGACACGTTCGGGGTTGAGGAACCGTTCGAACAGAAGCTGATAGCGCAATGGGTCTAGGTCGGTGATGGTCAGCGCATAAGCCACCAGAGAGCCCGCCCCCGAGCCCCGTCCCGGCCCCACCGGGATGTCCTGATCCTTGGCCCATTTAATGAAGTCGGCAACGATAAGGAAGTATCCGGGAAAGCCCATGCCTTCGATAATGCCTAACTCAAACTCAAGCCGCTTTTCATACTCTTCGACCGAAGCGGCATGCGGGATCACGGCAAGGCGATCCTTGAGGCCCGCGCGTGACTGCCGCTTCAGTTCCTCGACCTCGTCATCCGCGAATTTCGGCAGGATCGGATCGCGGCGATAGGCCATGAAGGCGCAACGCCGGGCGATCTCAACCGTGTTTTGGATCGCCTCGGGCAGATCGGCAAACAGCGTCGTCATCTCTTGCGGCGACTTGAAGTAGTGCTGCGGCGTCAGACGGCGGCGCGGTTCTTGCTGGTCGACATAGGCACCCTCGGAAATACAGATCAGCGCATCATGCGCCTCGTACATGTCCGATTTGGGGAAATATACATCGTTGGTCGCCACCAGGGGCAGACCCATCGCATAGGCCATTTCGACAAAGGGGCGTTCGGTCAGGCGTTCATTTTCCGGCAGACCGTTCTCCCCTGGATGCCGCTGCAACTCGACGTAAAGCCGATCACCAAACATCCCGGCCAACCGCTGCATCACCGCCTCGGCGGCACCACGGTTGCCCTGTTGCAGGACACGCCCCACCGCCCCATCCGGCCCACCTGACAGGCAGATCATTCCGTCGCTGTACTGTTCCAGCTCGTCCAGCGTCACATGCGGCAATTCCCCATCCCGACGCAGGTAAAGGCAGGAATTGAGCTTCATAAGATGCTCGTACCCGACTTCGCTCTGCGCCAGCAGAACCACAGGCGCAGGCGGCTTTGCCCGCTCACCCGGCACGGGGTCAGCCACCCGAAGGTCAACCTGACAGCCGATGATGGGCTGAATGCCCGCCCCCGCCGCACCAACCGAAAACTCCAGCGCCGCAAAGAGGTTGTTGGTATCGGTCAGCGCCACCGCTGGCATACCTTTGGCCGTGCACAGATCAGGCAGCTTCTTGAGCCGCACCGCCCCTTCCAAAAGCGAATATTCGGAATGGACACGCAGGTGAATGAATCGGGGATCAGCCATGACGTCCACGATATGCTGGGGTCGGCCTGTGTGAAAGCCCCAGATCTCGGTTTTCCACAGGATTACATGTGACCGGCTCAAGCCTCCCTGAAATACAGAACAAAGGCTTGGCTGTATCCTTAAGCGGAACAAGGCCCTAAGCTGTCCCGCAAAGGAATCGTGCATGAAATGGATCTTTGCCCTCATCGGATGCTTGATGCTCGGCGGTGTGACGACCCTCATCCTGAAGGAACCAAGCGATGCCGATCACGCGACTGCCACCCCTCGCAAGATGCTCATGGCGCTGCGCGATCCGTCGGGCACGGGGCCACTGGACGGCCTGCGGTTCGACACGGTCATGGGATTGCAGGGCAAACCACCCGAGCTTGAGGACTATGTGCAGTTCAGCGACGGGCTGTTCATGTCGCGCGAATGCACCGACCGATGCAACTACCCGCCCAGCGCCTATCTTGTGCGCGAGGTCGAAGGCGGCACGGATTTCATCGTCGAAGCCTACTGTCCCACCAAAACGACAACTATGGTCTGGCGCGGAACGGTCCGAGATGACGCGGTTTATGGCACCGTCACGTGGACCGTGTCGCGCTGGTATTGGAACACCCAGCAGGTGCTGGAGTTCAAGGGAAGTTTGTCGGATCAGCCCGTTGAGGTGTTGACCAACCTATGACCGACGACCAGACGGCGGACCTGCGCTTTTACCTTGGTCTGGCGCTGCGCCTTGCAGTGCTGATCGCTGTCCTGCTGGGGGCCGTGCACCTGTCAGCGCAGGTCAAGGACGCCCTTGGGTTCGAGGTCATGCCGCACAATGAAGCGTTGATGCACAAGATGATCTTGTTGGGGCTGCTCAGCTACGTCCTGATCACAGCACTGCCCTTCGTACCCGGAGCCGAAATCGGCATGACCCTGCTCACCGTGTTCGGCGCGCAGATGGCACCGTTTATCTATCTGGCGACAATCCTCAGCCTGACGCTGGCGTATAGTGTGGGCCGTCTGGTGCCGCTTGATGCAGCGGCCCGGACCCTGCGCGCATTGCGTATCATGCGGATTGCCGAATTTCTGGAACAGCTCTGCGCAATCGACCGCAAGGATCGCCCCGACATGCTGATCGCCATGACAGGCCAGCCGGCGCTGCGGCGGCTGGCACGGCACCGATACGTCGCACTTGCCGTGCTGATCAACGTGCCGGGAAATGCCGTGATCGGGGGTGGAGGTGGGCTTGCCTTTGCTGCCGGAATGAGCGGCGTATTCTCTGTGCCTGCCTTCCTGCTCACTGTTGCGATTGCCGTTTTGCCCGTGCCACTGGCAATCTTCGCTTTTGGCGCATGATTGGCGTGCCATGAACTGAAAGTCTGCGCCTACAATCACAATTGTTAGCCACTTGGCTAGCTTTTTCTTGACAGGTATTGATCGCTGAAATTACCTAGCCATATGGCTAACCATCTCGACTCAGTTTTCTCCGCAATGGCCGATCCGACCCGCCGGGCAGTGATCGAACGCCTGCTCGACGGCCCCGCCAGTGTCTCTGACCTGCACAGACCCCATAACATGGCGCTACCCTCTTTCCTCAAACATCTGGGCAAGCTTGAAAGCGCCGGTCTGGTGCGGTCGGAAAAAACCGGCCGCACCCGCATCCTGCACATCGAAGCCGCCCCCATGGCCGCCGCCGAAGATTGGCTCGCCCGACAGCGCAAGCTTTGGGAGGGCCGTCTGAACCGGTTGCAGGCGCTGGCCGAAGCCCGTGAAAGGCCCAAAACATGACCGCACCCATCGCCACTTTCCGCCTGACCCGCACCATCGCCGCAGCGAAAGACCGCCTGTGGCACCTTCTGACAGACGCAAAGTCGCGTGAACTCTGGGGCGGACCGTCAGACGACGTTGTGCTGGTGCTGGAAACCACCGACCTGCGCGAAGGTGGGCAGGATCGCCACCGCTGCGGGCCTGCGGACAACCCGGAATTCACCGTCGATACGCATTGGTATCACATCGAAAGTCCCACCCGCGCCTGTTTTACCGAAACCGTCACCGCAGGCGGGCAACGGTTCGGCGTGTCACTGGTCACCTATGTGCTGGAGGCAGATGGCCCGGCCACAACTCTTACCGTCGATGTCGCGGTCGCCTCGATGACCGGCGACGACATGCAGGACGATTTCCAATCAGGTTGGACCAGCAGCCTCGCCCGGCTTGACCAGCTCATCAGCACAGGAACGCTGGCATGACCTTCAACCCTGACGCCGATCTCAGGATCGAACGCCTGATAAACGCCGCACCCGAAACCATCTGGCGCTGCTGGGCAGAGCCAGCGCTGTTCAAACAATGGTTCGTGCCGCATCCTGTCGAAGTGACCGAGGTCGACAACGACCTGCGCCCCGGCGGGCGCGCCTTCAACGTGATGAAACTGCCCGATGGCACGCTGATGGAAAACGACGGGTGTTTCCTGCTGGCCGACCGGTACACCCGGCTGGTGTTCACCGACGGTGTTCTGTCCGGTTTTCGCCCCTCCCCCAATCCAGCCTTCATGACCGCCGATATCCACCTGATCCCACAGGACCGCGGCACGCTCTACGCTGCTCATGTCATGCACTCCGATTCGAAAAAGCGTGACGAACACGAAAAAATGGGCTTTTTCGACGGATGGGGCACCACTCTCGAGCAGTTGGCAGCGCTCGCTCAACGCCTTTGAAACAGGCACTCGACCAGCACAAGTCACGACTTCTACACAAATTCTCTTGCCAAACCGCGCCTCGCTTGCCTAGCCTTGAGGCATAACAGGGAACACCCCGCGCATCTTCTACGCCGCATCGAGGGCGCGCATATCACGGGGCATAATGGTAAGGCGGCAGGTTTTTCACATGGATATCACCTTTCTTCTGAACGGAGAGAGCGTGGAGCTGCGAGACGTGTCCCCCACGGCAACGCTGCTCGATTGGCTGCGCGAAGAGCGCGGACTCACCGGCACCAAGGAAGGCTGTAACGAAGGCGATTGCGGGGCCTGCACTGTCATGGTCACCGACGCCCGCAGCGCTCGCGCCCTCAATGCCTGCATCCTCTTTCTGCCCCAACTTGATGGGTGCGCCGTGCGGACGGTCGAAGGCATCAGCGGCCCCGATGGCCACCTTCACCCGGTGCAACAGGCGATGATCGACCATCACGGCTCGCAATGCGGCTTCTGTACGCCGGGGTTCGTCGTGTCGATGGCCGTGGCGCATCTCAACGGCGACCAGAACCACGACGACGCGCTGGCTGGCAACCTGTGCCGCTGCACCGGCTACGCCCCGATCATCCGCGCCGCACAAGCCGCCAGTGACCAACCCGTGTCCGACTGGCTCAAAGACACGCCCCCTGCTTCTTTGGGCTCGAAAATACCTTCGGGGGGTCTGGGGGGCAGACAGCCCCCCAGCCTCAACGCCCCTGAAACGCTGGACGATCTCGCCGCCGCCTACGCAGCCCGCCCCAACGCGACACTGATCGCGGGTGCAACGGATGTGGGGCTTTGGGTGACCAAATCGCTGCGCGATCTGGACGATGTGATCTTCCTCAACCGCTGTACCGAGCTGCAACAGATCGAGGAAACCGACGAAAGCTTGCGCATAGGCGCAGGGGTAACAATGGACCGAGTTCTGGCATCCGTGAAAGACCTGCACCCATCTTACGCCGAAATGATCCGCCGCTATGGCTCGGCCCAAGTGCGCGCGGCAGCGACCATCGGTGGCAACATCGCCAATGGCTCGCCCATCGGGGACAATCCGCCCGCGCTGATCGCGATGGGGGCGAAGCTGCATCTGCGCGCAGGCGATCACAGCCGCGATATGCCACTTGAAGACTTCTTCGTCGACTACGGCAAACAGGACCGCGCCAAAGGCGAGTTTGTCGAAGCCGTCACGATCCCGCGCTACGCGCCGGGGCTGAAGGTCTACAAACTGTCCAAACGCTTCGATCAGGACATCTCTGCCGTCTGCGGCGCGTTCAACATCATCGTTTCAAATGGCACTATCACAGAGGCCCGCATCGCCTTCGGCGGCATGGCCGGCACACCGAAGCGCGCCCGCGCCGTTGAGGCCGCCTTGGCCGGCAAGGCGTGGTCCGAGGCCACCATCCGCGCTGCGATGACCAAGATGGTTGAAGACTACGCGCCCCTGTCCGACATGCGCGCCTCTGCAGATTACCGCCTGCACGCAGCGGAAAACATGCTTTTGCGCTATTGGCACGAGGATCAGGGGATCGCGTCCAACGTGTTAGAGGTGTCGGCATGAGCGTCGCCAAACCCCTGCCCCACGACGCCGCCCAGCTGCATGTCACCGGACAGGCGCGTTATGTCGATGACATCCCAACGCCGAAAGGCACGCTGCATCTGGCCTTCGGCCTGAGCACCATCGCCGCCGGGCGCATCACCGCGATCAACCTCGACGCGGTGCGCGCCGCGCCGGGCGTGGTGGGTGTGTGGGAGGCCAAAGACCTGCCCAGCGACTGCGATTGTTCGCCCTCGGCCCATGACGAGCCAATGCTGTCGGGCGCCACGATTCACTACCTTGGTCAGCCGATCTTTCTGGTCGCCGCCACCAGCCACCTTGCCGCCCGCAAGGCAGCACGGCTGGGCCAGATCAGCTATGCGGAACGCGACGCGATCCTGACCATCGACGAGGCGCTGGCCGCCGACAGCCGTTTCGAGGACGGCCCCCGCATCTGGGAAAAGGGCGATGCGGGTGAAGCCATCGACACTGCCCTGCGCCAGATCAGCGGCGTGATCGAGATGGGTGGGCAAGAGCATTTCTACCTCGAAGGCCAATCCGCCATGGCCCTGCCGCAGGAAGGCGGCGACATGGTGGTGCATGCCTCGACCCAGCACCCGACCGAAATCCAGCACAAGGTGGCGCACGCCCTGCACCTGCCCATGCATGGAGTCCGGGTCGAAACCCGGCGCATGGGCGGCGGGTTCGGCGGCAAGGAAAGCCAAGGCAACGCGCTGGCGATTGCCTGCGCCGTAGTGGCGTCCGCGACCGGCAAACCTGCCAAGATGCGCTACGACCGCGACGATGATTTCATGATCACCGGCAAACGCCATGATTTCCGCATCGCCTACCGCGTCGGATTCGATGATCGGGGTGTGATTTCCGGTATCGAGTTCGAGCAATACACCCGCTGTGGCTGGGCACAGGATCTGTCGATCCCAGTGGCCGACCGCGCCATGCTGCACGCTGACAACGCCTACCACCTGCCCCACGCGCGGATCGAAAGCCACCGGCTCAAGACCAACACCCAAAGCGCCACCGCCTTTCGCGGCTTTGGCGGCCCGCAAGGGATGCTGGGCATGGAGCGGGTGATGGACCACATCGCCCATGATCTGGGGATGGACCCGGTCGCGGTGCGGCGGGCAAATTACTATGCGGCAGAGGTCGAGGGGGGCCAGCCCCCCGCGCCTGCGGCGCCCCCCCGGAGTTTACCGGGCAAGATGAAGCAGCAGGACATCGCCTCGCGCGGGTCCGAGGAGCTTGTGGAGAACACCGGAGCTTTGGGCGCTGAGGCTGCGCAAACAACGCCGTATGGGCAGGTGGTCGAAGATTTCATCCTGCACGAGATGACGGATCGGCTGCTGGAGGATGCAGACTACGAGGCGCGGCGTGCTGCGGTGGCGGAGTGGAACGCGGGCAATGCGGTGATCAAGAAGGGCCTTGCCTTTTCGCCGGTGAAGTTCGGGATTTCCTTCACGCTGACGCACCTGAACCAGGCCGGCGCGCTGGTGCATGTCTATCAGGACGGCTCCATCCACATGAACCATGGTGGCACCGAGATGGGACAGGGCTTGTTCCAGAAGGTGGCGCAAGTGGCGGCGGACCGGTTTGGCGTGTCACTGGAGATGGTCAAGATCACCGCGACCGACACCGGCAAGGTGCCGAACACGTCCGCGACCGCTGCCTCCAGCGGGTCCGATCTGAACGGTATGGCGGTCAAAGCGGCCTGCGACACGATCCGCGACCGCATGGCGAACCATCTGGCCAGCCTGCACCAATGCGGTGCACGCGATGTGGTGTTTGAAGGTGGGCAGGTGACCGTTCAGGGCGAAAGCTACAGCTTCGCAAAGGTCGCGCAGATGACATATGAGGCGCGGATCAGTCTGTCGGCGACAGGCTTTTATCGCACGCCAAAGCTGAGTTGGGACCGGATCAAGGGACAGGGCCGCCCGTTCTTCTATTTCGCCTACGGCGCTGCGGTGAGCGAAGTGGCGGTGGACACGCTGACCGGCGAATACCGCATCCTGCGCAGCGACATTCTGCATGACGCCGGAACGTCGTTGAACCCGGCCCTCGACATCGGGCAGATCGAAGGCGGGTTTGTGCAGGGCGCGGGTTGGCTTACCACCGAGGAACTGGTCTGGGATCAGTCGGGACGCCTGCGCACGCACGCGCCCTCGACCTACAAGATACCCGCCTGTTCGGACCGCCCGGACGTGTTTAATGTCGCGCTCTGGGACGGGGCCAACCGCGAGGAGACGATCTATCGCTCCAAGGCGGTGGGAGAGCCGCCCTTCATGCTGGGCATGTCGGTGTTTCTGGCGCTGTCGGACGCTGTTGCGGCCTGCGGTGCTGGCTACCCAGCGCTCGACGCGCCTGCGACACCGGAACGGGTGCTGACGGCGATCGAGAGGGTGCGTGATGGCGTTTGATCTCACTTCCCTGCGCGCGGCCATCGCGGCACATGGCCAAGTCGCCCGCGTGGTGATCGCCGAGGTGCAGGGCTCATCCCCGCGCGAGGTGGGGGCTGCGATGCTGGTCTGGGACGGTGGCCAATCGGGCACTATCGGCGGTGGCGCGTTGGAATATCAGGCGGCGCAACAGGCCTTCGCCCGAGAGGGGTTCAGCCGACATCCGTTGGGGCCGGAACTGGGCCAATGCTGCGGCGGTGCGGTAACACTCCTGACCGAGGTCTACGATGCCGACCGGCTTGCCACACTGGACTGCGAAACCGTCATTGCCCGTGGCCCGAGCGAGATGCCTCTGGCTGTCAAACGCCTGACCACCTGCGCCCGCAATCAGGGCGTGGACCTGCGCACGCGCATGGTGCAGGGCTGGTTCGTGGAGCCTGTGGCACAGCCGACGACACCGCTTTGGATCTGGGGGGCTGGACATGTCGGGCGGGCCTTGGTCGAGGTGCTGCACCCGATGCCCGAGATCGAAATCACTTGGGTCGATACCGCCCCTAACCGCTTTCCTAACATGATCCCAGAGGGTGTCAACGCCCTGCCCGCCAGCGACCCGCTGCGTGTCGTGGCCCATGCGCCGCAAGACGCCGCGCATCTGATCCTGACCTATTCCCACGCGCTGGATCTGAGCCTGTGTGATGCTCTGCTGCGTCACGGGTTCGCGTTCGCAGGTCTGATCGGGTCAGACACGAAATGGGCGCGGTTCACATCCCGACTTCGCAAGTTGGGCCACACAGACGCCCAAATATCTCGCATTTGCTGTCCGATTGGGCAAAAATCTCTTGGCAAGCATCCTCAGGCGATTGCAGTTGGGGTCGCAGCACAACTATTGAGCCTTTCAACGACCAACGCAGGTGTCCAGTGCCCGACGACCTCCTTCGCCTCTCAGGCCTGACCAAAGCCTATCCCGGCGTCGTCGCAAATGACGACGTGTCCTTCGACATCCGAGAAGGCGAAATCCACGCGTTGCTGGGCGAGAACGGCGCAGGCAAATCCACGCTGGTCAAGATGATCTACGGGCTGGTGAAACCGGACAAGGGCAGCATGACCCTACGCGGCGCGCAATATGCGCCGTCAGAGCCCAGTGCCGCGCGCAAATCCGGGGTCGCGATGGTGTTTCAGCATTTCTCGCTTTTCGACGCGCTGGACGTGGCCGAGAACGTGGCACTGGGGATGGAGAACCCGCCGCCCCGACGCGATCTGGCCCAGCAGATCCGCGACGTTTCGGAAACCTACGGCCTGCCGCTTGATCCTGCACGCACCGTCGGCACGCTGTCGGCGGGCGAACGGCAGCGGGTCGAGATCATCCGCTGTCTGCTCCAGGACCCGAAGCTGCTGATCATGGACGAGCCAACGTCGGTTCTGACTCCGCAAGAGGTGGAAATCCTGTTCCAGACCCTGCGCAAACTGAAATCCGAGGGCACGGCGATCCTGTATATCAGCCACAAGCTCGAGGAAATTCGCGCGCTTTGCGATCACGCGACGATCCTGCGGTTGGGCAAGAAGGTCGCCACCTGCACACCGTCCGAGACCACCGCGCGCGCAATGGCGGAAATGATGATCGGGTCGAGCTTTGCTTCCCCTGCCGCCAAACACACCACACCGGGCGAGGTTTTGCTGCGGGTCGACAACCTGACCATGCCTGCGCCGGGCGCGTTCGGCACGCCGTTGCGCGGCATCAGCTTTGAACTGCGCGCGGGCGAAGTTCTGGGCTTTGGTGGGGTTGCTGGCAACGGGCAAGATGAACTCTTGTTGGCGCTGTCTGGCGAACGGACCACCAAACGCGGCACGATCTGGGTCAAGGGTGCCGATGTCAGCCGTGACGGACCGACAGACAGACGCGCGGCGGGCTTTCTGACCGCGCCTGAGGAACGTCTGGGCCATGCTGCGGCACCCAATATGAGCCTGACGGAAAACGCGGTTCTGACCGCAGGACGCCGCCAACATCTGGTGAAAAAGGGCTTCATCAATTGGGGCCGCGCGGATCGGTTTGCCGAAGACGTGATCAAACGGTTCGACGTGCGCACCCCAGGCACCCATGTGGCCGCGCGCGCATTGTCGGGTGGCAACCTGCAAAAGTTCGTCATTGGGCGCGAGGTGGCGCAGGATCCTGATATCCTTGTTGTGAATCAGCCGACTTGGGGCGTGGATGCCGCGGCCGCAGCCGCGATCCGACAAGCATTGCTTGACCTGGCGTCGAAAGGTGCCGCAATCCTTGTGGTCAGTCAGGATTTGGACGAGCTCTTGGAAATCTCGGACCGCTTTGGCGCTCTCAACGAAGGGCGCCTTTCGGCTCTCAAGCCGGTTGTGGACCTGAATATGGAAGAGATCGGCCTGATGATGGGCGGTGCGCATGATATGGAGGTGGCCCATGTTGATGCGTGACGCCCTTGCCGAAACTCGGCGCACCGGGACATCCGTGCTTTTGCATATTTTTGAAAAGAAGAAGCCAGCAGGTTGCTCTGTCCTGCCCGCTTCTTCTTTTTCCAAATATGCACATTCCAACGACAGCCACCTCGCGACACGGGAAGGGTGCAGATGATCCGTCTCGAAAAACGCCCGCAGCCCTCGAAAGCCTGGACCGTCGCAACGCCGATCCTTGCGGTGATCCTTACGATGATCTTTGGTGGCATCATGTTCGGCCTGATCGGCACATCGCCTTTCGAGGCAATCCGGACGATCTTCTGGGATCCACTGTTCCATCCGCAATTCGAAGGGTTTTCGCGGCCGCAGTTGCTGGTCAAGGCAGGACCGTTGATCCTGATCGCCATCGGCCTGTCCATCGGGTTCCGGGCTGGCATTTGGAACATCGGGGCCGAGGGTCAGTACATCATGGGTGCGATCTGCGGGGCGGGTGCAGGACTTGCGCTTTATCCGATGGACTCGGCGCTGATCCTGCCGCTGATGATCGTTGCGGGTGCCTTGGGGGGATGGGCCTGGGCGATGATCCCAGCGCTGCTGAAAGTCAAATTCGGCACCAATGAGATCCTTGTCTCGCTGATGCTGGTCTATGTTGCCGAGAACCTGCTGGCCTCGGTGTCCTCCGGCATCCTGCGCAACCCCGAAGGCATGGGTTTTCCCGGCTCACGCAACCTGTCGCAATGGTCATCGTCACAGAACCTCGAACTGATCCCGAACACGGGCATGCATCTGGGTGTGCTGACAGCCTTTATTGCGGTGATCCTCGCCTATGTGCTGCTGACCCGACACATTCAGGGCTTCAACATCCGCCTGACCGGAGAGGCCCCGCGTGCGGCTAAGTTCGCAGGTGTGTCACCCGCCCGTACCATTCTGTTCTGCCTTGGCCTTGCGGGCGCATTGGCCGGGATGGCTGGACTGTTCGAGGTGACGGGACCGGCGGGCCAAGTCAGCATCGACTTCGGGTCGGGGTATGGCTTTACCGCGATCATCGTGGCCTTTCTGGGCCGTCTTCACCCGGTGGGCATCCTGCTGGCGGGGTTGCTGATGGCGCTGACCTATATTGGCGGCGAGTTGGCGCAGTTGATGCTGGGCGTGCCGGGCGCGTCGATCCAGCTGTTTCAGGGAATGCTGCTGTTCTTCCTGCTCGGGGTGGATGTTTTGACCAACTACCGTGTGCGGATCGGCAAGGGAGAGGTGTCAACATGAAACGCGCGGATATGATGCCAATAGGCATGGGGATCATGATGGGTGCCATGGTGCTGATGATGCTGCATGGCGTGTTGACCGGCGACGGTGGCGCATCGGGCCTGCTTTTTGTGCTAGCCCATCTGGCGGTAATCGGGCTGGCCGCGGTGGGCGTCGCCTTTGGACTGCATCGGCGCTGGCCTGAGCTGGCGCGTGTGTTGCGCCATCGCCCCTCGTGGCGACATATCTGGCTGATGTCGGGTGTGGCGGTTTTTACTGCCGCTGTCATTCACCTGACACACGGAGCTCCAGTATGGACCTGAGCAACATCAACCCCGTCCTGCTGGTCGCCTCGATCATGATCTCGGCCACGCCGATCCTTCTGGCCGCCATCGGCGAAATGGTGGTCGAAAAGTCGGGCGTTCTGAATCTCGGTGTCGAAGGCATGATGATCACCGGCGCTGTGATCGGCTTTATCGTGGCAATCAACACCGGCGCGCCGCTGCTGGGCTTTGCCACCGCCGCGATTGCGGGCGCTTTGTTGTCGCTGACCTTTGGCGTGCTGACGCAGGTGTTCCTGTCGAACCAAGTTGCCACCGGGCTGGGCCTGACGCTTGTGGGTCTTGGCCTGTCTTCGCTGCTGGGCAAACCCTACGAGGGGCAGAAGACCGTCACTCTGCCCAAGCTCGACATCCCAATCCTGAGTGACCTGCCCGTGGTGGGGCGGATGCTTTTTTCGCATGACATCATGGTCTACATCAGCCTGTGCATTGTGGTCGCCGTCTGGGCGTTCCTGAAATACACGCGCGCCGGGCTGATCCTGCGCGCGGTGGGCGAAAGCCACGAAAGCGCCCATGCCTTGGGCTACAAGGTGATCCGCGTGCGCCTGCTGGCCATCATGTTCGGCGGCGCCTGTGCCGGGCTGGGTGGCGCCTACCTGAGCCTTGTGCGCGTTCCGCAATGGACCGAGGGCATGACGGCAGGCGCAGGCTGGATCGCGCTTGCCATCGTGGTCTTTGCAAGCTGGCGCGCGGGACGCGTTCTGGTCGGTGCATATCTTTTCGGCGGCATCACCGTGTTGCAGCTGAATTTGCAAGCCGCTGGAATGACATGGGGGGTGCAGTACTTGTCCATGTCGCCATATCTGATAACGATCCTCGTGCTTGTTTTCATCTCGTCCAACCGCAGCCGCAGCAGCCATGATGCGCCCGCAAACCTTGGACAGACCTTCCACGCGACCCGGTGATAAAATCGGGCGTACTTACTCAAACGGGGCCGCTGCCGCCCCACAAACCGGGAGACTACCTATGATCCGCAGAACCTTACTTGCGACAGCTGCCGCAGGCCTGACATTGGCCTTTGGCGCACCCGCCATGGCGCAGGACGTGACCAAGGCATGCTTTGTCTATGTTGGCCCCATCGGCGACGGTGGCTGGACCTACCAGCACCACCAGGGCGCGTTGGCCGTCAAGGAAGAGTACGGCGACAAGGTCGAAATTGCATGGCAGGAAAGCGTGCCGGAAGGCGCCGATGCCGAGCGTGTCATCACCCAGATGGCGCTGTCGGGCTGTAACATCATCTTCACCACGTCCTTTGGCTACATGGACCCGACCAACAATGTCGCGGCCAAGTTCCCGGATGTGAAGTTCGAGCATTCCACCGGCTACAAGCGCGAGCATCCGAATGTCTCCACCTACAACGCGCGCTTCTACGAAGGCCGTGCGGTTGTGGGCCACATCGCAGGCAAGATGACCCAGACCAACAAGATCGGATACATCGCCTCCTTCCCGATCCCCGAAGTGATCATGGGCATCAACTCCTACTACCACCACGCCAAGCTGGCGAACCCGGATGTGGAACTGGTCGTGACCTGGGCCTACACATGGTTCGACCCTGCGAAAGAGGCCGACGCGGCGCGCGCCATGCTCGATCAGGGCGTTGACGTGATCACCGCGCATACCGATTCCACCGCACCACTGGCCGAGATCGCCAAGGAAGGTGGCTCTGCTTGGGGCTTTGGTCAGGCGTCTGACATGGCGGCCTTTACCACCAATGACGACGGCACACCCGGCCCGCGCATCGCCTCCATCATCGACGAATGGTCGCCCTACTACGTCAAGCGCGTGGGCCAGTTGATGGACGGCACCTACGAGCAGATCGACAGCTGGGCGGGCATGCCCGAGGGTGAAGTGGTCATCGGCGCGATGAACGACGCCATCCCGGATGACGTGAAAGCCGAGGCGCAGGCAATGATCGACGCGATCACAGCTGGCGAATACCACCCGTTCACCGGCCCGATGAACAAGCAGGACGGCAGCGCATGGCTGGCCGAAGGCGAGACCGCAGATGACGGCACGCTGCTGGGCATGAACTTCTACATCGAAGGCATCACCGGCGACATCCCGAACTGATCGGGGCGCACACGTCCGGAACAGGAAAAGCCCCGCAATGCGGGGCTTTTTTCCGTTTGGCGCCCCTGTTTTTTCAGCACATGTGCGCTGGCCCAAAACTTTGCTTGACCCTAGGGCAATTGCACGCGACCCTAAAGCCCTTTTCTACGGGCCTGTCAGAGGACTGGGTCGGGAGGAGCTATTTGTTAAAATTCTTCCAAGCGATTTCACTCGCTCTTTTAATATTCACAGGGGGCCGCGCTTGGTGACTTTTGGCGGTTCACTCGTTCTAGCCTCAGCGCTCGAAGGATGCCTTCTCGACGGTGAGGGTGGGCGCCCGGTGTCCGGCGTGACGATCAAGCGGAACTGGTCGTGGGCCTGGACCAATCGCGAGGGCTCAGACGAAACCGTGACAGATTCCGAGGGACGACTCGGTTTCAAGAGGTCGTCGGTCGCAGCCCACTGGCGCAGTCGAAACCTTTGAAAGCTTTGATCTGTCCGGCAGTACAGTGGCCGGGCGCTCTGGCGCTGGGATGTTTGCCTCCAAAACAGGGTTTGGAATGGTTGTGCCGGGCAAAGGAAAACACTCGGGCGACATCGCAGTTGTCTGCCGGGGCACCGCCATCAATCAGGACTGGTTGTCAAACTTAAACGCTGCTGTGTCTGTTGGTCCGGGTGGCCTACCCGTGCATACGGGGTTTTGCCGTGTCTACAACTCTATGGTCGAGGGAATTGAAAATGCCTTGCGCGGCAGCAACCCAAGCACGATCCATGTGATCGGTCACTCACTTGGTGGCGCTATTGCAAACCTTTTTGCCATGCGCTTTGCCTTGCAGAAACGCGCTAATATTTGCCTATACACGTTTGGCGCGCCTCGTCCGGGAACACCCCCCTTCGTGTTTCGTATGCACACCGCGATTCCCAGCGGCAACATTAAACGGGTTTACGCCATGTCGGATGTCGTCCCGATGCTGCCGATCTTTCCGTTTTATCACGCTCCGATGAACCCCGGAGGACTTCGCGTTTACCGCGGTGGGCAACTTCTTTCGATAAACTCACACTTCATGTCGAACTATAAACCAGCGGTGTTCCTGAAAAACTGGAACGAGCTAACCTCTGACAGTGCACAAATTGAAGACATGAAAAGCATCGACTTCTGGGTTGGCAAAGCCTATTCCGCCCTTCCGATGAGCACTCTGGGCATCTGGGCGTTGGGCAACGCCATTAAAGGTATCCTTAACCTCATCGGGACTGCAGTCGGCGGCGTTGTTACCGCTGGCCTTACGCTGGTGGATAGTATCGCGCAGATGATCCACAAGGGGATCAAGTTGGGGGAGCTCGTGGCAGACGCCGTTCGTAAACTGATCAGTGGCATCTCGCATTTTCTCGGTCGTGCAATAAACACGGCAGGAGATTTGACCCTTGGATTTCTGAAATATGTGCTCGGGCTTCTCTTCGGTTTCATCGCGACGATTGCACGACGGGCCATTGACAGCATCAGGTGACCGCAAAGCTCACCTCGATCAAGGATCGACCAAGCGCACAGGGCAATGCTCGGGCGCTTGGCCTTTTGCTCCAAATGGCCGCGGGTGAAGACCTGGATCAGGTCAGGACGACACTGGACCTCGCGTTGCCAGTGGTCCTGCGCCCTTAGGCAAACCTGCAATGCAACGTGCGCACCGTAGGTGACAAGGCTGCCATCCGCTCAAGATTGGCAGGTCTTCGCATCGCCGCTCTCTTGACTCTTCCCGCGTCCTCCGGCCCCTTCGCTCCAAACCTCAGAGGAGCCATTCATGCACCCGTTTCACGATGAGCTGAAAAAACGCCTCGTGCGCTATTGCGCCATCGACAGTCAGGCGGACATGGACAGCCCCATGGCTCCATCCACTGAATGCCAGCACGACATGCTCGACCTCATGGTGACGGAACTGACCGGGATGGGCGCGCAGGACGTTACCAAGACGCCCTATGGCACCGTGATCGCCACGATCCCCGGCACTGCCCCCGGCCCGACCCTGGGGTTCCTCGCCCATGTCGATACAGCCCCGCAGTTCAACGCCACGGGTGTAAAACCCCGCGTGATCGAAGGCTATAACGGCGGGGTGATCACTTATCCCGACGATCCCGATCTCCTGCTGTCGCCAGACGACTTCCCCTATCTCGCGGACAAGGTCGGGGATGACATCGTCACCGCCTCGGGCCTCACTCTGCTGGGCGCAGATGACAAGGCGGGCGTCGCCATCGTCATGACAGCCGCGCGGCATCTGCTGCAGAACCCACAGATCAAACGCCCCACGATCCGCGTGGCCTTTACCCCGGACGAAGAGATCGGGCGCGGGGTCGATCCCAAGCTGCCCGCCGATCTGGGTGTCGATTTCGCATACACCTTCGACGGCGGCGATCTGGGCGAAGTCACCTACGAGACTTTCTCAGCCGATTTCGCCGTGGTTACTGTGACCGGCGTGTCGATCCATCCGGGCTGGGCCAAGGGTAAACTGGTGAACGCCATCCACCTCGCATCCAAGATCATCGACACCCTGCCTCAGGTCACCATGACACCCGAGACCACGGATGGGACCCAAGGCTTTATCCACGCTGTCGACATGAAAGGCAGCGCCGACCACATGGAACTGCGCTTTATCCTGCGGGATTTCGAACGCGACGGACTGGAAGCCAAAGGCGCGCTTTTGCGGCAGGTCTGTGACACCATCGCCGCCACCGAACCCCGCGCCCAGATCACCTGCACCATCACCCCGCAATACCGCAACATGCGCTATTGGCTGGAGAATGACATGACACCGGTCACGCTGGCCCGAGAGGCGTTGGCCGATCTGAACATCCCCGAAATTTCGGCCCCCATCCGCGGCGGGACCGATGGGTCGCGACTGACGGAAATGGGGGTGCCTTGCCCAAACCTTTTCACCGGCATGCAGAACGTGCACGGACCACTTGAATGGGTGTCCGTGCAGGACATGACGAAAGCCACGGACCTCTGTCTGCGCATTGCGGAACGTGCGGCCCAGCCTGACTAAGGATACTTAATCGTCGTCTGACCAGCGCTTCATGTAGTCGGTCTGGTACACGCCGCCTTGCGCCTGTTCGGTCAACGGCTTGCGCACGGCATAGTGCAGGATCACAGGCGACCCGGCAGGAAGTTCCCCCCGGATACGCGGGCGCACGCCGGTCTCATTCGGGTTCGTCGTCCGCGCCGTCTTGGCCGCATGGGCCGGGCGGATCGGCTGAAGCAGCAGGTCAAGCACCTCGTATCCCATGGCCTTTTCCCAGAACCCTTACACCATCTCGGGTGTGATCTGATAAAAGCCGTGGTTGATCCAGTTGTTGCACGGCGAATGCCCGATCAGCACACCACCCGGCCGCAGCATCCGGTCGATATTGCGATAGGCGGTGGGCAGTTCGAACACATGTTCGCAGGTGCCGCCGTCATAGATCACGTCGAACCGCGCGGTCAGGTCCTCACCGACAGGTTGGGTCAGGTCGTGGATGACACTCGCGTTCTCGAAATCCGAGAAATCGAGCGAATCCACACTTTCGAAGCCCAGTTTGGAAAAGAAGGTCTCGCTGTAGGCATTGTCCGGGTTGCGCAGATCATCCTCTGTCAGGCCCGGCAAATGAGTCGCGATCGCCGCTTCGAAGTCCTTGGCCGATTGACCGCGCCTGCTGCCGACAAAGCCCTGCCGCCCCAACATGAGAAACGCGCCACCAAGCTGATGCCCCTTGACGGTTTCGATCAGCAACGTGCCCAACGTATCCGGTATCGACATGGAATTTTCTCACCAACCACAATTGATCGGCACCATCCGCCGGGACGCAAGGCAATGCAACCCAGCGCCTTCCGATAGCGCAGCACAGCGATGCGCGAAAACACCATGCGTTGAACGCGCTTAGTCTCCGCTCTGCACCGATTGCAAATAGCCCACCAGATCAGCGATCGGTTCGGACACCAGCATCGGCTGCCCACTGGGAAGTTTCATAGGCGTGTTGGCGACCCCTTCGAAATAGGGGCCATAGACCGGCATGGGCGATCCATGACTGACCAGAGGGTCAGTCCCGTCAATCCGTTTCAGCACCCGCTCCAGCGGAAAGGCACCCCCGTTGCGCGACGCCAAAGCGGTCAGGTCGATAGGCTGCAACACCAAAGCACCTGCCAATGGCCCCTGCCCCTTGGCATCGGCACCGTGACAGTTGGCACAATGGGTCTGGAACAAAGCGCGCCCGTGATCGACATCCTGCGCCATCACGGGCGCGGCGGTCAGGGCAATGAGGGTGAGACCGGCAAGAACACGTCGCATGAGGAGACTCCATCTGACCAAAGGTGAGGCAAGCCTGACTGAATTGCGCCGTTCCCGCGTTGATCCGGATCAATCCTTTTGAGGTCTGGCCCAAACGCTCTAACTTTAAACCATTGCAGCACGAGGATTTGCCATGCGTCGCCTGTTCCTGATCCTTCTTCTGAGCCTCGCCAGCCCGGCCATGTCGCAAGACACCGACCTTGAACTGGTGCTGCTTGCAGATGCCTCCGGCTCCATCGACCAGCGCGAGATCGACTTTCAACGGCAAGGCTACGCGCAGGCAATCACCGATCCCGAAGTGCTCGCGGCCATCGCCAACACCGCCTATGGCAGCATTGCCGTCATCTATGTCGAATGGGCCGCCAATCAGGCGGTCGTCGCCGACTGGATGCGGATTGATGGCCCGGACAGTGCAACGCTTTTTGCCGCCGAACTGCTGAACAAACCGCGTCAGGCCTATGGGCGCAACGCCATCGGTGCGGCGTTACTTGAAGGGCTGCGGCTGATGGACACCAACGACTTCGACGGTTGGCGGCGGGTGATCGACTTTTCCGGCGACTCTGTGCGCAGCTATTCCGGCCCCTCCATTGCCGAAGCGCGGGCGACCGTTGTGGCGGCAGGTGTGACCATCAACGCCCTGCCGATCTTGCGCCCTGACGATCCGGGTCGCGCCCAAGGCGGGCTTGAGGCGCAATACGAGGCGCGGATCATCGGCGGGTTGGGTGCATTTGTCGTGACAGCCGAAAATCGCGATTCATTCGCCGAGGCGGTGAAGCGCAAGCTGATCCTGGAGATTTCGGGCGAAATGCCATCGCGCGAGGTGGCAGAGGCGCAAAGGCTCTTCAAAGAGCCTTAACCCGCGATTTCGAAATCGCGGCGCAAGCGTCTTCGAAGACGCTTTACTCGTCCAGCGACCCGTGCACAGCCAGCAGCGCCATGTCCGCCTCTTGCGGCTCGATCACGCGGAAGGCCTCTTTGACCCCGGCTTCGGTGAGTTCCCGGCTGACGGTCAACAACGTGTTGGGCGCGTGTTCGTCGCACAGTTCAGCCATATGCGCGATCTCGGCTTCAGCCACCGGACGCGCGGCGTCAATCGACGGGGCACCGTACATGTCGACGAAATGCTGCGCGAGCCCTTGCACCAGAGCCTCATGCTCTGCCGGTTCCATCTGTGTCACGGCAACAAAGCTCACCCGACCATAGGTTTCCGCGCCAAGCCAGCCATTGGAAAACGCCTGTTTCGCGCGGCCCACCAGATCGCCTTCGGACCAGTTGGAAAACTCGAACCCGCCCGAAACGCACCATTCGCCGGTGCGGGCCGGAGAATGAAAGACGCGCTGGTCGCTTTCGTCGAAATGGATGGCACGGGCAAGTTTCATGAACGGATCTCCAAAAGGTCGGTCACCGGCAAGAGCATGGTCTGCCCGTCTGTCCGAAGCAAGAGGCCAAGCTTTTCATCAAGTCCAAGAAAATGCCCCGCCTTTCCAAGGAAGGTGCCGTCCTGCCCCATCCCATGCGCCAGACCGGACCATTCGGTATGAAGCGGCCCCATGCCCTCGTCCTCCCACCGGCTGATCCAGTTCAGCAGGTGCCGCGACCAGCTTTCCAGCAGGTCAGTCGGCGTCAGGTCGCTGCAGCCTTCGCTCATCAGGTCGGTCTCGTCCGGCGTGTCGCCGCCCACCACGTTGGGCCGTGCAAAGACAAGTTCGAACCCAGTGACAAGCCAGCCGGGTTCCTTTGTGGTTTCTTTCGTATCCGTCGCTGCGCGGAGCCCACCGCACACCGCCCCGTTCACCCGGATCGGCCCATCCCAACACAGATGCACCGCCAGTTCCGACGGGCCCAGCGCACCCAGCGCGTTCTGCAGCGCCACCCCGGTCAGCGGCAGCATCGCCGCCGCATCCGCCAGCACCACTTCGGGGGCCAGCACGATGGCAGCGCTCAGGCGTTCAGGCCTCACGTCGTAAAGGATTGTCCCCGCATCGCATCCCTGTGCCGCCTCCGAGCACGCCGCCTCGAACGGGTCCGCCCCCGCCGCATTGATGCCTTGCATCAGCGGCGGGAACATCGGGCCGGAGGTCATGCCTTGCCAGCGGCGATCAGCGTGCGGGCCAAGTCGCGGAACGCCTGCGCCTGCGCACTGTCGGGCTTGGACACAACGATGGGCGCGCCCCCGTCTGCCGCCTTGCGGATGTCGAGATGCAGCGGGATTTCCGCCAAAAGCGGAACGCCGATCTTGGCCGCCTCTGCCGCAACACCGCCATGGCCGAAGATGTGTTCTTCGTGGCCGCAATTGGAGCAGATATGGGTCGACATGTTTTCGATCAGCCCAACAATCGGCACGTTCATCTGGTTGAACATGTCGATCCCCTTGCGGGCATCCAGAAGCGCCACGTCCTGCGGCGTGGACACCACCACGGCTCCGTCCACATGCGCTTTCTGCGATAGGGTCATCTGCACGTCACCCGTGCCCGGCGGCAAATCCACCAGCAGCACATCCAGCGCGCCCCATTGCACCTGCATCAGCATCTGCTGCAACGCGCCCATGAGCATTGGACCACGCCAGACTACAGCCTGACCTTCGTTGACCATCAACCCCATCGACATCATCGTCACGCCGAAATTGCGCATCGGCAGGATGATCTTGCCATCCGGGCTGGCGGGACGTCCCGACACGCCCAGCATGCGCGGCTGGCTCGGGCCATAGACATCTGCATCGAGCAAGCCAACGCGGCGGCCTTCGGCAGCCAGCGCACACGCGAGGTTGGCAGAGACCGTGGATTTGCCCACGCCCCCCTTGCCCGAAGCAATCGCCAGAATGCGATCCACACCGGGAATTTTCTCGGGTCCGGCCGGTTTCGGCTTGGCCCCGCCTTTGAGGTCAGGCGGCGGTTTTGGCGCGGAATGCGCGGTCATCACCGCCGATACGGAAGACGCGCCCAGCGCCTTGACCGCGTCCTCAGCCGCCTGCCGCACAGGGCCATAGGCCGTTGCCTGATCCGGGGCCACCTCGACGACAAAGCGCACTGCGTCACCATCGACGTTGAGCGCACGCACGATGCCTGCGGCCACGATATCCTGTCCCGAAGCCGGGTCGTTCACCGCTTTCAGCGCGGCCAGAACCGCGTCACGTGTCAGCGCCACGGTCAGTCCTGTCCCTTGATCGTGCCAGTCACGACATGCTCGAAATCGAGCCCGTCAATCGTCAGCACAACCTTCGCATCAAAGGTCTTGCCGCTGGTGTTCGCGTCGCGCATCGCCTCTTCGATCGCCTGCTGGGACGTGACCCCAACCTGCTTGAGAAACTTGCGCATGGACATGTTGAAATCATCGCTCATCGGTATTCTCCCTTGGGCGTCCCCTCGTTCTTTGCGAGGTGAAGCGTTGACGGGTGTAAGCCAGCGCAAGTAGGCTTTCAAGCGAGGAGGCGCTGAAGAATGAATGCGATCCGACACGTTTGGCGTTTTGGTCTGTGCGCACTGGCCGCCGCAGCCCTGACGCACCCTGCTCAAGCGCAGGACAAAACCTTCACGCTGGCCGCGCCAGATGCCTTGGTCGAGTCCGGGCTTCTGAAATACATCTTGCCGCGCTTTACGCTCAAGACCCAGACCCGCATCACTCTGACCGCACCAGACGCCACCGCCGGTGCCCAATTCGGCGACACAGGGATCGTGGCCTTCGAAGGCCTAGACACGGTCTGGAAGTTCGACGCGGGCGCTGATCCCGATGCACAGCGCTTTGCCGATTGGTTGCGCTCGGATGTGGGGCGCAACACGGTCGACAGCTATCAGGTGGATGGGGTCGCGCCCTTCACCTCAGAGGTCAAGGTCGAAAAAGTGGTGGTCCAGATCACCTATGACGGCGACGTGCTGCGCGGCGAGGAAGTCTCGCTGTCCCATTGCGGGCGCTGCCATGTGGTGAGCGACAAAAACCGCATGAACTCCATCGGCTCGACCCCGTCTTTCGCCGTGCTGCGCACGCTGCGCGATTGGGAGGACCGGTTTCAGGCGTTTTATGTGCTGAAACCGCACCCCGCATTTACCCAGATTGAAGACGTGACCGAGCCGTTCGACCCAACCCGCCCGTCGCCCATTGCGGCAGTCGAAATGACGCTGGACGATCTGGAGAACATCATGGCCTTCGTGCAGGGCATCGCGCCCGCAGATCTGGGGCGTCCGGTTCAGTCAATGCAGGACTGAGGGAAGAACGCCTTTCGAAAGGCGTTCCCCCGCGATTTCGAAATCGCAACAAGCGCGTTCTAACGCGCTTGCCCGCTCAATGATCCTTGCGTTTCGAGTAGGGCGTCTCTTTCAGGTAATCATCCGTCGTGCGCGGGATGCGGGGTTCGCCCAGCGCGAACGGGTTGTTCTTCGAATGGTACTGCGCCTGAATGCGGCAATTGTCACACATCTGGATCATCTTCGCAGCGTCGCTGGTGGCGAACATCGAATGCTTGCCCGCCAGCTTTTCGGTGATCTTTTCGATGGTCGATTTCACCCCGAACAGCGCGCCGCATTCGATGCAGGCAAAAGGCTCCTCCTCGTTCAACACAACCTGGCTGAACGCCGCATCGGTGAGGTTCATGCGCGGCTCGAGCGTGATCGCAGTCTCCGGGCAGATCGTGGCGCAGATGCCGCATTGCAGGCAGGCGTCCTCTTGAAACAGCAGTTGCGGCAGGTCCGGATTGTCGCCCAATGCGCCGGATGGACAGAGCGAGACGCAGCTCAGACACAGCGTGCAGGCGTCGGTGTTGACCAGAACCGCACCGTAGGGCGCGTTTTCAGGCAGTGGCAGGATCTCGGCATCGGGCATCATCGCCTTGGCGGCCACACGCGCCACCTGACGGCGTGTGCCGATGGGCAGGCTGGGGGATGCGACGGTCTTCGGCGCAGCACCGCCGTAAAGGTGATCGCTCAGCGCGTCGGGATCGACCATATCGATCACCTGCACGCGGCCACCACCGGACAGCGCATTGGCCAGCATCGCCTCATGCTCCGGTGTGTCCCGCTCGGTGCGCGGGGCCAGCAAGACATCGACCGACGCAAAACCACAGCTGAGCGCGGCCATCATCTCGGCATGGCCAAAGGCGGCCAGACTGTCCATGGCAAAGGGAATCACGTCCGCAGGCAGGCCTCGGCCAAAGCGGGCGGCGAGGCTGATCATTTCGCCGCCGTGGTCGGTATCGTGGACCAGCAGGCGCGGCGCGGTGCCGCCCGCCTTGCGATAGGTCGCAGACAGCGCATCCAGACGCCGGAACACCGCCGAAACAGGTGGCGCGTCATAGGCGATCGCCCCGGACGGGCACAACGCAGCACAGGCCCCGCAGCCCGCGCAGACCATCGGGTCGATAGCGACATGATCGCCGTCCGACGTGATCGCACCCGTGGGGCAGATGTTGAGACATTTGGAGCAGCCCGTTTGTTCTGCACGACTGTGGGCGCACAAAGCGGGCTCCAAGGCGATATAAAGCGGCTTTTCGAACGTGCCGACCATCTGCGCCGCCTCGGCCAGAACGGCGGCCACAGCAACGGGCTGGCGCGGATCGGCCCGCAGATAACCTTCGCGCTTGTGGGGGGCTGGCACCATCGCGGGATCGCCCGTCAGATCGACCACAACATCGCAGTCCGACACTGCGCCGTCCTTGGGATCGCTGAACGCAAACGCCCCGCGCCCGCCGGGCAACAGTTGCGCGAACCCGTTGATCCGCACCTCGAACTGGCCGAGCGCGCCGTTCAGGTTCCGCACCCGTCCACGCACCACGTCGAACCGCCGATCAAGCGGCACATCCGACGCATCGGTCTGCAGCACGGTCACCGCCAGCGTGTCGCAGAGCTGCGCCGCAGCTGCGAACACCGCCTCACCCGCCCCTACGATCAAACAGGTGCCTTCGCTGATGACATCGACCACCTTGGGTGCGGGAAGGGTCAGCGCCGCTTCGGCCGCCAACGCTGCCTGTTTCGGCCCAGCTTTGGCGCCCTGATCACTCCACCCTGCGCGGTCGCGGATATCGACAAAGCCCGGCGCATCGAGGCCCAGCTCTTCGGCCAGCATCTCGAAAAATGCGCTTTCCTGCGCGCAGGCGATCATGACGCCCCCGGCCTCGATCGCCTTGGCGGCGGCTTCGGTCTGGGTGCCGCAAAGGTTGGTATAGACCTTTGACGGATCAAGCGATGCGACGCCGCCAATGGCGGTGGCGTCGACGGTCTGGCTGCCGAGGCAGTCACAAAGAAGCAGTCTGGTTCCCATGTTGGCCCTTTCGCGGCGGTTGCCCGCGTGGTCTCTTTTCGTTGGTTGATATTTGGACATACCCAAGGGCTATGCTAGGCAGATGTCAACCGCGCCCGTGAAGCCGGATTGGGAGGACAAGAGTTTGACCACGACAGACACCCGTTCCATCGACATGCCGGTGGGCGTTGTGATGCAGCGCCGCCCCGGTGTGACCCGATGGCAAAAATGGGCCTATGCGCCCATCGCACTTTTGCCCGGTGCCGGGCCTTCGCATTGGAAACTGTTGCGCGAAGAAGGCGATATTTCCGAATATCATGTGGGCACCCGTACGCTGACACTCTGGCGCACCGATGCCGAAGCCTACCGCATCGGCCTCGCAGAGCCGGTGGTCTGCGCCTATGTCGTCCTGCAACCCTCCGACGACGAATGGCCCTACAAGGTCAAGCTCATTACAGCCAATCCGCATGAGGCGATGCAATACACCGACGGCGGCGAGGACGTTGTTGAAAAAGTCCCGATGCCCCCGGCCCTTGTGGCGTGGGTGCAGGAATGGACCGACCTTCATTTCGTGGAAGAGCCGTTCGTAAAACGCAAGCGTAAGCGCTATCTGGAAGACAAGGTCGAAGACGGCAAAGGCGATCCGCGCATTGCGCAGGTCAGCGATGTGTATCGCGCACCGTCCAGCGCCCGAAAGGCGCGCGAGTCATGAGCCGGGGGTCGGATTTCTGGTCCCGCCGCAAGGCGCGGGTCGAAGCGGAAGAAGCCGAAGAGGCCCGCCGTGCCGAAGCTGTCGAAGTCGAGGCGCAGCAGAAGCAGCTTGAAGAAAAGACAGACGCCGAAATCCTGGAAGAGTTCGGCCTGCCCGATCCGGACAACCTCGAACCCGGTCAGGACATCGCGGGCTTCATGAACAAGGCAGTCCCCGAACGCCTGCGCCGCCGCGCAATGCGGCAGTTGTGGCGGCTCAATCCGGTGCTGGCCAATCTGGACGGGCTGAACGATTACGATGGCGATTTCACCAATGCCGCGACCGACGCGCCGGGGGTCAAAACCGCCTACCAGGTTGGCAAGGGATTGCTGCGTCACGTGCAGGCTTTGGAAGAACAGGAGCGGGCCAAAATCGCGGCGCAGTCTGGCGAACACGTTGATACCCCACAGAATCTGTCGGAAATCAGTCTGGCCGAGGCAGAGTGCAAAACATCTGCCGAAAATGAATCTATTCCGGAAATTATGCAGGAAGATGCAATTGCCGCACCTGCATCTGCGACCATGGTCGTAGGTGTGAGCGACGGGTCGGAATATGCCAACGGCACACCGTTGGATACAGTATCCGAGGAACCTATGCGTCCGCGACGGATGCGATTCAGAATTGAAAGTGAGACAGGATGACAATGAGCGCGGCTCAGACCTCGCCATCGGTGTCAGAAGAAGACCGCCTTCGCGCGGACCTTTACAATTATCTTGGCCTGATCCTGTCGGCGCCGCCCGATGAGCTTTTGCTGGCCCAAACTGCGGGTCTGACTGGCGACGATACAGAATTGGGTCAGGCGATCACGCGGCTTGCCGATTGCGCCCGGACCACGAAACCGCAACAGGCGGAACGCGAATTCAACAAACTGTTCATCGGTTTGGGCAGGGGCGAATTGCTGCCCTATGCCAGCTTTTACCTGACGGGTTTTCTGCACGAAAAGCCGCTTGCCGTGTTGCGCAGTGACCTGTCGGCGCGCCGGATCGAACGCGCGCCCAATGTCTATGAACCCGAAGACAACATCGCCACACTGATGGAAGTGATGGGCGGTTTGATTGTCGGGCGTTTTTCCACACCGTCCTCGCTTGAAGATCAAAAGACGTTCTTCAACCGGCACATCGCGCCTTGGGCGGGACATTTCTATGCCGATCTGGAAACCGCAAAAACCGCGATGCTCTATAGCGCCGTCGGATCTGTGGGAAAGGCATTCATGACCATCGAACGCGAAGCGTTCAGACTGACCCCGGCCTAAACCGGGATTGCACCTGACGGGCAACCGTCGCCCTGCGGCACACGCGCCGCACCAAACAGGAAGAAGGGAGGAACCTTCCATGACTGAGAAAACCGAGGCGTCCGCAAGTCGCCGTGATTTTCTGAAACTGGCAGGCACCGCAGCCCCGGCTGCTGTCGCGGCAGTTGCCGTGTCCGGCACCCAAGCCGAAGCGGCGGAAACGCCCAAGGCAGACGGTCGGATGCAGGACACTGCTCATACGCGCGCCTACCTCGCCAGTACCCGGTTCTAAGACCTCGTACATCACCTCCTCTGCAGTCCGGGTTTTCCCGGTGGCAGATCGCAACCCAGCCGACGGCGCGACGCGCCACAGGTAGCTTAAGAGGGATACCATGCTAAGAAAGAAAACCGGAGGGCTGACACGGCGCACTGCGCGGACAGGCCTGATTTCCGAGATTTCCAATAAATCTGTCGACAGACGCTCGTTCCTGCGGGGATCCGGCCTTGCCATCGGTGGCCTTGCCACGATCAGCGCCACAGGTGGTGCTGTCACGCAAGCCAGCGCGCAATCCGCCGTCAACGGCGCGGTCGAGACCGTCAAATCGGTCTGCACGCACTGTTCGGTCGGTTGTACCGTTGTTGCCGAAGTCAGCAATGGCGTCTGGATCGGGCAAGAGCCCGGCTGGGACAGCCCGTTCAACCTTGGTGCCCACTGCGCCAAAGGGGCCGCCGTTCGCGAGCACGCCCATGGGGAACGCCGCCTCAAGTACCCGATGAAGAAAGAGGGTGGTGAGTGGAAGCGCATCTCGTGGGAACAGGCGATCAACGAGATCGGTGACAAGATGCTTGAGGTCCGCGATGAAAGCGGCCCGGACTCGGTCTACTGGCTCGGTTCCGCCAAGCACAACAACGAACAAGCCTACCTGATGCGCAAGTTCGCCGCCTATTGGGGCACGAACAACATCGACCACCAGGCCCGGATCTGTCACTCGACGACTGTGGCCGGTGTGGCGAACACATGGGGCTACGGCGCCATGACCAACAGCTACAATGACATCCACAAATCGCGCGCGATCTTCCTGATCGGCGGCAACCCTGCCGAAGCGCACCCGGTGTCCCTGCTTCATATCCTCAAGGCGAAAGAGCAGAACAACGCTCCGCTCATCGTTTGCGACCCGCGGTTCACCCGCACCGCAGCCCATGCCGACGAATATGTCCGCTTCCGTCCCGGCAGCGACGTGGCGCTGGTCTGGGGTATACTGTGGCACATCTTCGAGAACGGCTGGGAAGACAAAGAGTTCATCCGCACCCGCGTTTGGGGCATGGACCAGATCAAGGAAGAAGTCGCCAAGTGGAACCCCGATGAGGTCGAGCGCGTCACCGGCACACCCGGTTCGCAGCTTGAGCGCGTCGCACGTACAATGGCGAACAATCGCCCCGGCACCGTGATCTGGTGTATGGGTGGCACGCAGCACACCAACGGTAACAACAACACCCGCGCCTACTGCATCCTGCAGCTTGCTCTTGGCAACATGGGCACCGAAGGCGGCGGCACAAACATCTTCCGCGGCCACGACAACGTGCAGGGCGCAACCGACCTTGGCGTTCTCGCCGATACCCTGCCCGGCTACTATGGTCTGGCTCCGGGATCGTGGGCTCACTGGGCGCGCGTCTGGGAAGAAGACCTTGATTACCTCAAGGGCCGGTTCTCGCAGGAAACAGTCGGGGAAACCCCGATGATGAACCTGACGGGTATCCCGGTATCGCGCTGGATCGACGGTGTTCTGGAAGATAAGGAAAATCTCGATCAGCCGGACAACACCCGCGTGATGGTTCTGTGGGGCCACGCGCCCAACTCGCAGACCCGTCTGCCGGAAATGAAGACGGCGATGGAAAAGCTCGACACGCTGGTCGTGATCGATCCGTTCCCGACCGTGTCTGCCGTTCTGCATGACCGCACCGATGGGGTGTACCTGCTGCCGGCAACGACGCAGTTCGAAACGCGTGGCTCTGTCACGGCATCGAACCGCTCGATTCAGTGGCGCGATCAGGTCATGGCCCCGATGTTCGAATCGAAGACCGACCATGAGATCATGGGTCTGTTTGCGCAAAAGTTCGGCTTCCACGACAAGATCTTCCGCAATATCGCGCTGGAAGACGATGGCGTGACCCCAGTGATCGAAGACGTCACCCGCGAGTTCAACCGCGGCATGTGGACAATCGGCTATACCGGCCAGTCGCCCGAGCGGCTCAAGCTGCACATGGCCAACCAGCACACCTTTGACCGTACCACCCTGCGGGCAAATGGCGGTCCGGCTGATGGCGATTACTACGGGATGCCGTGGCCTTGCTGGGGCACTCCCGAGATGAACCATCCCGGAACAGCGAACCTCTATGACATGTCGCTGCCCGTCTCCAAAGGTGGCCTGACCTTCCGCGCCCGTTTTGGCGTAGAAAAGGATGGCGACAACCTGCTGGCCGAGGGCGTCTATTCGCAGAACTCGGAAATTCAGGACGGATACCCTGAATTCACCATGCAGATGCTGATGGACCTTGGCTGGGATGGCGATCTGACCGCAGACGAACGTGCAGCAATCGACGCAGTGGCAGGTCCGAAGACCAACTGGAAAACCGACCTGTCGGGCGGCATCCAGCGGGTGGCGATCAAGCACGAATGTGCGCCCTTCGGCAACGCCAAGGCCCGTGCCGTCGTGTGGACCTTCCCGGATCCGGTGCCGGTGCACCGCGAACCGCTCTACACCAACCGCTACGACCTCGTGGCCGACTACCCGACCTACGAGGACAAGAAGTTCTGGCGCGTTCCGACCATGTACAAGTCGATCCAGGCCAAGGATTTCTCGGCGGATTACCCGATCATCCTCACCTCGGGCCGATTGGTCGAATACGAGGGCGGCGGCGACGAGACACGGTCAAACCCGTGGCTGGCCGAGCTGCAGCAGGACATGTTTATCGAGATCAACCCGCGCGACGCCAACAACCTTGGTGTGCGTGACGGGGCACAGGTCTGGGTGGAAGGCCCCGAAGGCGGCAAGGTCAAGGTTATGGCCATGCTGACCGAACGGGTCGCACCGGGTGTGGCGTTCATGCCGTTCCACTTCGGTGGGCACTACCAGGGCGAGGACCAGCGGTCCAAGTATCCGGAAGGTGCAGACCCCTATGTCTTGGGTGAATCGACCAACACCGCGCAGACCTACGGGTATGACTCGGTGACCCAGATGCAGGAAACCAAAGCGACACTTTGCAAGATCATGGCAGCTTAAGGAGGACATGAGACATGGCACGAGCTAAATTCCTTGTCGACGCCGAACGCTGCATTGAATGCAACGCCTGCGTCACAGCCTGTAAGAACGAGCACGAGGTTCCGTGGGGGATCAACCGCCGCAAGGTGGTCACGATCAACGACGGCAGCCCCGGCGAACGCTCGATCTCGGTGGCTTGCATGCACTGTTCGGACGCGCCCTGTATGGCCGTCTGCCCGGTGGATTGCTTCTACCAGAACGAAGAAGGTGTGGTCCTGCACTCCAAGGACCTGTGCATTGGCTGCGGCTACTGCTTCTACGCCTGCCCGTTCGGTGCACCGCAGTACCCGCAAGCGGGCAACTTCGGCAGCCGTGGCAAGATGGACAAGTGCACCTTCTGCGCCGGTGGCCCGGAAGAGAACCACTCCACTGCCGAGTTCGCCAAGTACGGCCGCAACCGGATCGACGAAGGCAAGCTGCCGATCTGTGCGGAAATGTGCGCCACCAAGGCCCTGCTGGCCGGTGACGGCGACATCGTCGCGTCGATCTACCGCGAGCGCGTCGTCGCCCGTGGCTTCGGCTCTGGCGCATGGGGCTGGGGTACAGCCTACGACCAGAAAGACGGCTGATCGTCGTTTTACATGATTGACCAAAGAAAAGCCCCGGAGTTCGCTCCGGGGCTTTTCTTTGGGGTACGCCGGGCTGAAGCTCCGGCCTACGCAGGTGCGTCCGGTCAGGTGTCATCCCGCCGGGTGGTCTTTGTGTAGGCCGGGCATCTGCCCGGCATGTGATCGTCATTTCAGAAAGAAGCGGCGCCGCCCCATGGGCCTGACGGTTCTCTCAAATCCACGATTTAACGCGTGACCTGTACTCCGGGTTTGCCGAAGCCTGTTCAGACCGGTCTCTCAAGGTCAGCCTTCCGGCATATGAGAGAAATGCGAGTTTTGCGAAATCATGGATCGCCAATACCCTGCCGCGCTGCGCGCTCTCGGGACATTGGCAATACACAATGTTTGTTTTTCGCAAACCTCGCGAGTCAGTGTCGTCTACGCGGCATGGGAGTGACCCTTCCCGCTCAAAAGCTTTTGTGGGGGCGGGTATGGCGGAGAGTTGGTTAAGGAGCGACAAACGGTGCGTGCGGTGCCAAGACCTTTCGAAAGGTCTTGTTCAGAGCCTTCAAAGGCTCTGAACCGCATTTTTGAAAATGCGGCACCACCTCAAAGGTCGAGATCCATCCACACCGGCAGATGGTCGGACGCGCGCCGTGCCTCGCCCTGCTCGAACACCCCTGCCCGGGCGACCTGCAACCCGCGCCCGACGGCAAAGCGATCCAGCGGTGCGATCGGGCGCGAGGCGTGAAAACTGCGCCCCGGGCTGATCACGTCAAAGGCGTGCTCCAGAATGTCAAAACCGATGCGCGGCGACCATTCGTTGAAATCCCCGGCGATCACCGAGCGGTCCGTCCGCGCCTCTAGCTCTTCCAAAAGATGCGCCAGTTGCAACTGCCGGCATCCCCGTCGCAACCCCAGATGGGTGCCCACAAGCGTCAGGCTTTGGCCCGGCCCTTCCAGATCGGCCAGCAATGCCCCGCGCGGTTCAATCCCCGGCAGGCTGAGCCTTTCGGTCGCGCCCACACGCCACCCGTCCCGCACCAAAAGCGCGTTGCCATGCCAGCCGGAGCTTGGGCCATTGGTGACATGGAGAACACGCAACCCGGTCTGGTCGAACAGCGCATCTTCGGGCAGCACGGCGGGCCGTGCACCAAGCCGTTTGTCCGCCTCTTGCAACGCCACCACATCGGCATCGAGATTGGCCAGAACGCGAATGATCCGCAGCGGATCGCGGCGCCAATCAAGCCCCACCGCCTTGCGGATGTTGTAGCTGGCGATCCGCATCACAGCACTGGCGCAAACAACCGCGCGATGCGCGCCAGCATGCCGACGATCAGGTTGCGATCCGGCAGGTCGATGTCGACACGGGTCGCGTGTCCGAAATCGGTTATCAGCATATGTTCGACCGCAGACGCCGCGCTCTTGCCCTCCATAAGCACGGTCAGTTCGAAATTGAGCAGCCCCGAGCGGATGTCGAGATTGATTGACCCGATGGAGGCGATGTCGTCATCCACCAACGCGACTTTCTGGTGAATGAACGCCGGATCATAGGTCCAGATCTCACCACCCGCAGATCGCAGGTCGTCGAAATAGGCCATCGCGGCGAAATACGTGATGTAGTGGTCGGCCCGCCCCGGAACGAGGATTTTGACGTCGACCCCGCGCAGCGCGGCAAAGCGCAATGCGGTGAGCACGTCGCGGTCAGGCACGAAATAGGGGCTGGAGATCCAGAGCCGCTTTCGCGCGGCATGGGCCAGTGCGATAAAGTAAAGATTGCCAGCCGCGATGTCTTCGGCTGGGGATGGGGCGAGAGCGACTGCCCGCAGCGGGCCGCTTGGCGCTGGCGTGGCGGCTGCGATTTCGCTCAGGTCTTCGCTGGTGGCCCACATCCAGTCGGACGAGAAATGCAGGGCAAGCTGAGCGACAACAGGCCCACGGAAGCTGGCAAAGGTGTCGCGCCACGGACCGATGGACGGATTGCACCCAACATAGGTTTTCGACACGTTCAACCCGCCGGTGAAGGCCAGCTTGTTGTCGACCACCACCAGTTTGCGGTGGTTGCGGTAGTTGAACTGGAACGGCCCCAATAGCCGTTTCGGCCCTTTGGGTCGGGCAAGCCGAATGCCAACATCTTCAAGCTTGGTCTTGAAGCCGCGCGGCAGGCCGAAGAACGGCAATTCATCATGCAGCAGCCAAATCGACACCCCCGCCTTGGCCCGATCGATCAGCGCATCGCGCAGGTCACGCCCGATATCGTCATCCTTGATCGTGTAGAATTGCACGAAGAGCGTATGCTGCGCGCCCCGGATTGCCCCCAGCACCGCGTCATAGGTGGCTTTCCCATCCACAAGCAGGGACATGTCATTGCCCTCGGTTACGGGCAGGCGCGCGATGCGAGCAAACGTGTCTAGCCGAGACGGGTCCTGTGAGACGCTGACCTCCGAGGCCATATCGAACATGTCTTCATCCGACTTGCGGCGTTCGCGTTCAAAGCTTTTGTAGTTGGCGTGGCCAAACACGAGGTACAGCAACGTACCGAAAATGGGCAAAAGCAGGATCAGCAGAATCCACGCGGTCGCGCCCTGCGGTGTGCGCGAGGTCAGCAGCGCGCGGTACGAGGCCACCAAAGCAAGGACCGCGAGACCTGCTGCGATGGCGGCATTTGTGGCGGTCAGAAAATCAGCCATAAGTAAGGCTATCCGAGACCTTTTTCCCAGCGTATTGGCTTGCTGTTGGCATCATCTTGAGTATCCTGACTAAGGTGTATCGGTCGCCCATCTTTTTAAGGGCATGTTCGCCATCAGATACGGTCAAACCTGACCCAAAAAGACTGCATTTCGCAAGGCCGAGCGTTTTGATCGCTCATAAGGGAGGACGCAGGGATATGCGTGACATTCGACACTTCATCCTTGGTTGCATTATGGCCGCAATGGCCGTTGTGGTTCTGGCGTCATGGGTTGCCCCAGGACAAGCCAACGCACAAGAAGCCGGATCCGTTGCAGCCGAGACCGAGATTGATCGCTCTGCCACAGGCGGTGCGACCACGCTCGAGGACATCATGCGCCGACAGCAGGGCTTGCCGGTGGACAACACATTCCGGGCCGAAAACGTGGGCAATCCCGAGGCGGCAGCGGGGATCACAGACCAGTTGGGAACCCTTGGCGGCGCGTCCGATCCCGATCTGTGGCGCGGGATGCGGTTCAATGCGGCAGACGTGACCACACAGGTGCGCGGACCCGCGGCTGAAGTGCTAATTCAGGATCGCGGCATGTGGTGGGTCATTTTCCGCGAAGGCCCCTTGCTGACCTATGGCGGCTATCTGCTTTTGGGGACGATCGGTGCATTGGTGTTGTTCTTCCTGCTGCGCGGTCGGGTCAAGATCGATGGAGAAAAGACCGGACGCCGGATCGAGCGGTTCAAGAATTTTGAACGGTTTGGCCATTGGCTTTTGGCGGGATCGTTCATCTTGCTGGGCATCACGGGTCTTGTGTCCTTGATGGGTCGAAAGTTCCTGATCCCGGCCTTCGGACATGAAAGCTATGCTTGGTTGGCCACGGTATCGAAATGGATTCATAACAATGTCTCATGGGCGTTTATGCTGGCGCTTGTGATGATCTTCGTCATGTGGGTCGTGCACAACCTGCCGGACCGCACCGACATCAAATGGCTGGCCAAGGGTGGCGGGCTGTTCGGTGGCGGGCACCCCCCGGCCAAAAAGTTCAACGCGGGTCAAAAGCTGATCTTCTGGTCGGTGATTGTACTGGGTGGGTCGATCTCGGTCTCGGGGCTGTCGCTGCTGTTCCCGTTCGAACTGCCGATGTTCGCCAAAACGTTCGTTATTCTCAACAGTACTGGTCTGCCCGAGATGCTGGGCTTTGGCGTGTTGCCGGAAACCATGACCCCGCATGAAGAGATGCAGTATGCGCAGCTTTGGCACGCCATTGTCAGCTTTGTTCTGATGGCGATCATTCTGGCGCATATCTATATCGGCTCGGTCGGCATGGAAGGCGCCTATGACGCGATGGGCTCTGGCATGGTCGAGGAGCAGTGGGCCAAAGAGCACCACAGCCTGTGGGTCGAAGAGGTCAAGCAGCGCGAAGGCAAGGCACCAAGCGGTGCCACCCCTGCCGAGTAACATGCGTAAGGCTTTGGCCACATCTGCGGCCCTGTTTTGGGCAACCTCTGGGGCCGCAGGCGATTTCTTTACGTTGCAAGGCCACGGCGGCCCCATCATGGGGATCGCCGTGGCCGACACCGACCAGATCGCCACCGTGAGTTTCGACAACGCGGTGGGGCTTTGGTCGGATGAGACACCTGTGTGGTTCGACGGGCACGAGGCGGCGGTCAACGCCGTGCTCTTTGCGCCGGATGGTCGGATTTACTCTGCTGGTGACGATTTCACGCTGCGGGTTTGGGGTGCCGACGGGACTGCGGACGCAGTTCGGGAAGGGCACAAAGGCAAGGTCGTGTCATTGGCACTTTCACCAGATGGTGCGGCGGTTGCCTCGGCCAGTTGGGACGGGAGCATCGGGATCTGGCCAGCAGATGGCAGCGCGCCTGTTTTCCTGACCGGGCATAGCGGGCAGGTGAATGATGTGGCGTTTACCCGGGACGGCATGGGGCTTTATTCCGCATCGGCGGATGGGAGCATCCGGCTTTGGGATCTGAGCATCAACAGCGAACGCCAGAGGGTGATCGAACACGGGTTTGGCGTGAACGAGCTCGAGCTGAACGAAGACGCCGGATGGCTGGCCTACGGCGCGGTTGATGGTGGAACGCGGGTTCTGGATATTGCCACCGGCGACACGCTAGCCGATCTGACGTTGGAGCGCCGTCCGATCCTGTCGATGGCTGTCAGCCCGGATGGGTCGCTGCTCGCCGTGGGTGATGGCGAAGGCTACATTATGGTGGTCGAAACCCCCGACTGGCGCATCGCCCGCGACTTTCGCGCGACAGAGCGCGGCCCGGTTTGGGCGCTGGCCTTTTCGAATGATGGGACCAACATCCATGCAGGCGGGTTGGACCCGCGCATGTATTCATGGCCCATTGCCGCGATGGGCGATGCCGACCCGATGGCCACTGGATCGCCGTCCTTCCTTCAGGCCGCCGATACGATGCCCAATGGCGAACGGCAGTTCATGCGCAAATGTTCGATCTGTCATACGCTGACCCCGGGCAGCGCCCGCCGCGCCGGACCCAGCCTTTATGACCTGTTCGGTCGTCAGGCGGGAACGGTCGAGGATTACATCTATTCCGACGCGCTGAACGGGTCCGAGATAATTTGGGACGATGATACGATTGATGCTCTTTTCGATATCGGACCAGAGCATTACATTCCCGGCACCAAGATGCCGATGCAGAGGATCACAGGGGCGCAGGACCGCGCCGATCTTGTGACCTATCTGCGCAAAGAAACCGCGCCTGAGGAGAGTTCGCAGTGAAAGCCATGCTTTTTGGATTTGTCGCCATCGCCGTGATCGCCGTTGGCGCTGAATATACGCTGGATCAGATGGGGTGGAGCGCCGCTGAACAGGGCGCTTCCCCTTCCAATGTGCGTCTGGGCGACTAAGCCCTCACGTCCCGACCTGAAGCACTGACGTTTTCTGGCGCAGCATCGCGATCACGCTGAGGGCGGTGATCTTGCCTGTTGCAGGGTTTTCCTCGGTCGGGCGGTTCTGGATCGTCATGGTGAAGTCCGACGAATCCGACACCACACGGACCGTGTGCTGGTTCTTTTCGAGCGACGGGTCGGCCCAGACTTCCATACGCGTCTTGTCAGTGCCGTAGCCTGCAAGGCTGACGGCGACGGCGACATTGACGTTAGCTGGGAAGACCTTGGCAACATCAGTCACGGCCCCGCCCATCACCAGTTTCGGTTCCGTCAGGTTGCTGAGGTCGATGTTGTTGTCGATCACGTAAGGCGCTTTGGCGAGGCCCGGGACGGGCTTGCGGGTCTCGATCACCACCGACACCAGATTACCGACCGCAGCACCTTTGATTGCATCAAGGCCGAGGATGGCACCTGAAGGGATGAGGATCTTGGCCCCGGTCTCAGCCGCACGATCGAACAGCGCCTGCTGGCCCATGAGTTGGCTGGCCGAAAGCACGATAAGTTCCTTGCCTGCTTCAACTGTCGGGATCGCGAGATCCATGAACAACTGCGGCGGCAGGGTTTCGACGACGATATCGCAATGATCTGCGATTTCGTTCAGGGAATAGACCGGGGCGGGTTTCGACAGGGTCGCGTTGGCCTCGGCCGCGCGGTCTGCGTTGCGGGCGCTGATGCCGCCCAATTCACAACCCGGGATACCACCCCGGTCAAGTTCCTGTGCGACGTGCAGCCCGATCGCGCCCAGTCCTGCTATTCCGATTTTCATGCCCGGTACCTTTCGACCATTTCGACAATTCTATGTGCTGCGGCGACCGACGCCGCGTGATCTTGCGAGAAGTTGAGCCGCACGCTGGACCGCGTGTGTGGCGAGAATTCAGACCCCGGTGTGACAGTCACCCCGGCTTGAAGGCGCAAGAGGCGCGCAAAGTCTTCAGGGGACACCACCAGTTCCGGCAGTTCCGGGAAAAGGTAGCTGCCCGCCTGTGGGCTGGCCGTGGGGAAGCCTGCGTCGCGGAAGATCTTGAGCAAGTCATCCCGGATCGCCTCGTGCTGGGCGATGCGGGTGTCCATCCAGCCTTCGGGTTCATGGAACCACGTCTTGAGCGCGGCTTGGCTGTAGCCTGCAGCACGCAAGGACACGATGGCTTGCAGTTTTTCCATCCGGTCGATCAGGGACGCCGAACCGAACGCGACACCAAGGCGGAAACCACTGAGGGATTCCGTTTTGGACGGACCCATGATCGTGATCAGGTTCTCGGGTCGCGTCGCGCAGGCGCGCATGTGGGTGTAGGTCTCGCCACTGTAGCGCAGGCGGGAATAGAGCTGATCGACGATGACGGTCACATTGTGCTGGGCCGCGAGGCGGGCAATTTCCGTGATCGCGTCTTCGGGGGTCACAACGCCGGTCGGGTTGTTGGGGGTCGAGAACACCAGCACCTCTGCCCCGGCTTTGAACGCGGCTTCCAATTGGCCAAGGTCCGGGCCGCGCTGGGGCGCGTCTTCGTGATAATGGAGCGCGACCGGCATGATCTCACCGCCGAAGAAGGCGACGAGTTTGCGGTTGGCAAAGTAATCCGGCTCCATGATCGCGACCTTGGTGCCGCGGTCCACCACCGCGCCAAGCGCAAGGAACAACGCGCCTTGGGTGCCGGGGGTGATGATCAGCTCATCCACCGGATCGACTGGTGCGCCGGTAAAGGCGGCAAGGCTGGCGGCTACGTCTTGGCGGATCGCAGCGGCGCCGCGATATTCGGTATAGGCTTGTGCGCCGCCTTCCTCGAACCCGGCTTCCCATGCGGCACGTGCGCCTGGTGTCGGCTCAAACGCGTCGACATCGCCATGCGAGAAATCCACCGGCGTTCCCGGCAGGATATCGCCGCGCATCACCGATTTCAGATCGTCCGCATTCTGGCGCACCTCTTGCCCCGGCGCGTTGTCTGCGCCCAGCCGTGCGAATTTCGCGTCAAGACTGCTCATGCTCACCTCCCTAGTGTTGGGCTCCTATCTAGCCCGGCTTCCGGCGTTGTGCCAGTTCCAGAACGCGATCAGGCCGCTTGCGTCGATGTTAGCGCTGACGTAATGGTGCGACATGTTTTTGGGCATCGACATAGGCACGTCTGCGGTCAAGGTGATCTGCACCGATGGCACGGCGATTCACGCAACAGCCACCGCCGATCTGACGGTGCAGTCGCCGCATTCGGGATGGTCCGAACAGACGCCCGACGCGTGGTGGGTGGCGACCTGTGCGGCGCTGGCCGAGATTGCCGAAACGATGCCGCTGTCAGGTGTGACCGGGATTGGCCTGTCCGGGCAGATGCACGGAGCGGTGCTGTTGGACAGCGCGCGTGAGGTGTTGCGCCCAGCGATCCTGTGGAACGACAGCCGGTCGACCGAGGATTGCGCGCGGTTGCAAGCGGCGTTGCCAGAAATCGGGAGCATTGCTGGTGTGCTGCCCCTTCCCGGCTTTACCGCGCCAAAGTTGATGTGGGTGGCCCGGAAAGAGCCTGCCGTTCATGCGCGGATCGCGCATATCTTGCTGCCCAAGGATTACATCGGCTTGCGCCTACATGGTGAGCTTGCCACGGATCGGTCGGATGCGGCGGGGACATTGTGGCTGGATCAGGCGGCGCGCGATTGGAGCAATGTGGTGGCCGAGGCCAGCGACACCGATCCCGGCTGGTTGCCACGGCTTGCCGATGGGCATGAAGTGGTGGGTCAGGTCACAGCTGCTGCGGCTGCAGAGACCGGGCTGCCCGCAGGCATTCCCGTTGTGGCCGGTGGTGGCGATGCGGCGACAGGGGCAGTGTCGCTGGGTGCGACGGAACCGGGACGCGGGTTCATCTCGCTTGGCACATCGGGGCAGTTGTTCGTTGCGGGCGATGCCTATCATCCGAACCCAGCGAAATACGTCCATGCCTTTGCGCATACTGTGCCGGGGCGTTGGTATCAGATGGCGGCCATGCTGAACGGGGCGCGACCCATTGCGTGGCTGGCAGGCCAGTTGGGCATTGGCGCTGGGGACGTCGTGGCGCGGGCCGAAACTGCGGAGCCGACACGTGTGCCGACGTTCCTGCCATACTTGACCGGCGAACGCAGCCCGCATGGTGATCCGCATATCCGCGCGGGCTTTTTCGGGCTGGAGGACAGCACAGATCGCGCGGGTCTGTGTCGTGCCGTACTTGAAGCGGTGGCCTTTACCTTTGCGGACGCGGTGGAGAGCTTTGGTGATACCATTGCTGACATTCCACATCTGGCGGCAATTGGGGGCGGCAGCAAATCACCGTTTCTGCTGCAACTCATCGCCAATGCAACAGGGCAGCGGATTGGGCGTACGGCTGGGTCCGATGCTGGTCCGGCGATGGGGGCGGCCCGGTTGGCCGCGTGTGGTTTGGGTGCGCTGAGCCTGTCGGATTTGGGGCAGCAGCCCGATGTGGCAGATTGGTTCGAACCTACCCCTGCCCAAGACCTGAGCGACCGCTTGCAGAGCTACCGCGCGCTCTACATTGCGCTCAAACCGTTAAGCCAGCCTTCAAAATAACGAGAACCGTGCGTCCTGCCGCAATGCGCGGCACGGCTGGCATGCCAGTCACATTCTTTACGTGCAATATTGATTTTTTGCGCGCGATAAGAAACTGTTGAACAGATACAACAAGACCCGTCACGTAAGAAGAGGCCCACCATGTCACAATCCGAGATCCGGAACATGGAAGAATTCGCCGCCATCAGCGGCATTTCCAGGCCTACCGTGTCGAAGTATTTTCACGATCCCAGCAGCGTGCGTAAAACCACGCGGATGCGGATCGAGGCGGCGCTCGAGAAGTACGACTACCGGCCCAACATCTATGCGATGAACCAGAACAGAAAGCTGACCAAGAATATCGGCATCGTGGTGCCGTACCTTGCGGACCCGTTCTTTGGTGAAATGGTGCGGATGATCGAAGGGCGCTGTATCGAAGCAGGTTTCACGCCGTCACTGTTCAGCGCGCATGGTGATCAGGCGCATGAGAATGACATCCTCGACAGTTTGCGATCGATGAAACCAGCAGGGGTTTTGTTGGCCCCGCTTGGGCGGCAATCCGACAAATCGGCCATCGAGACCTTTTGCAAACACGTGCCAACGGTTCTGTTCGACAGCAACATCGAAGGCATGGGCGAGGCGTTTGTCGGGTCCGACAACCACAGCTTTGTGTCGCAAACCGTCGAATATCTAAGCCGTACCGGGGAGACGCCCTGTTTCTTCGAGATGCGGACCCCCGCAAACCCGAACGCCAACAAACGGCGCATCGCATATCTGTCGATGATGGAACGGGTGGGGCTTGAACCACATGTGGTCAAGATTGACGGCACCGGCTGGGGCTTTGAAGAGATCGGACGCCAGGGCGGGTTGCGCGTGTTGGCGGAAAAGTCGCTGCCCACCAATACCGTGCTGTGCAGCAATGACCGTCTGGCGATCGGGTTTCTATCGGCTTGTTACGAGAGCGGTATGCGAGTCGGGCGTGGCCCGGACTGCCAATTGCGAGTCGCGTCGCATGACGATCACCCGTTTTCCCGCTTTACCTGCCCATCGCTGACCACCGCAGCACATGATTACACAGCGGTTTCCGACAATGCGGTCGAAACGTTATTTCGGTTGATCGAAAGTGGTGGGCGCCTTGAAAACAGGACAGAAAGTCTGTTTCCGGCACGTTTGATCATGCGAGACTCTGCCTGATAAAATTTACGCGGGTAAAATTTTGATTGACGCGAGTAAATGAATTGTTGTTGAGTGCCCTCAGGTAATCCAAAAATCAGGGAGGATTCGGATGCACCTTAGTAACGCACTTCGTGCGGCGACAGCGTTGTCGCTCATCATGGTCGGGGCCGCACAGGCAGAGACCATCACCATCGCAACAGTCAACAACGGCGACATGATCCGCATGCAGGGTTATACCGACGACTTCACGGCCAAGACCGGCCACGAAGTCGAGTGGGTGACGCTGGAAGAAAACGTGCTGCGTCAGCGTGTGACCACGGACATCACCACCAAGGGTGGCCAGTTCGACATCATGACAATCGGCATGTACGAAACACCGATCTGGGGTGCGAACGGCTGGCTCGTTCCGCTGAATGATCTGTCGGCTGAGTACGATGTCGATGACATTCTGCCCGCAATGGCAGGCGGTTTGTCCCACGACGGCACGCTCTATGCGGCACCGTTCTACGGCGAAAGCTCGATGGTCATGTATCGCACAGACCTGATGGAAGCAGCTGGCCTTGAAATGCCGACAGCTCCGACATGGGGCTTCATTCGTGAAGCGGCAGCGGCGATGACCGACCGTGACAACGAAATCAACGGCATCTGCCTCCGCGGCAAAGCCGGTTGGGGTGAAGGCGGCGCGTTCATCACAGCGATGTCCAACTCGTTCGGCGCACGCTGGTTCGACATGGACTGGAACGCACAGTTCGACACAGAAGCATGGGCCAACACCCTGAACTTCTTCAAAGGCATGATGGACGAATCCGGTCCGTCCGGCTACGCGACCAACGGTTTCAACGAAAACCTGAACCTGTTCAACCAGGGCAAGTGCGGCATGTGGATTGACGCCACAGTTGCGGCATCCTTCGTGACAGGCGACGGCTCGACTGTTGCTGACTCGGTTGGTTTTGCACTGGCACCCGACAACGGTCTGGGCAAGCGCTCCAACTGGCTCTGGGCATGGGCACTGGCCATCCCGGCAGGCACCCAAAAAGAAGCAGCTGCGAAGCAGTTCATCGAGTGGGCCACTTCCAAGGACTACATTGAACTGGTTGCAGCCAACGAAGGTTGGGCAAACGTTCCTCCGGGCGCACGCACATCGCTGTACGAAAACCCCGAGTACCAGGCCGTTCCGTTCGCACAGATGACACTGGACTCGATCCTGTCGGCTGACCCGAACAACTCCACAGTCGAACCGTCGCCTTACGTTGGCATTCAGTTCGCAGCGATCCCGGAATTTGCGGGTATTGCAACAGAAGTAAGCCAGGAATTCTCGGCTGCTTACGCCGGTCAGCAGACCGTCGAAGAAGCACTCGCGAAAGCTCAGGCGATCACAAACGAAGCAATGGAAGCCGCTGGCTACCGTTAATTCCCTGCATTGCAGGACAGAGGGCGGCGACACCGCCGCCCTCAATATTCAAAACACCCCCTAATTCCGCAAGATGTCGTATTGTGACTGCGCCAACCCGGCGGTCTGTCAACGGAGGAGATGACCCAAATGGCGACCAAGGCTTCCCGATCTGCGGCCCGACTGATGATGGCTCCGGCAGTTGTACTGCTTCTGGGCTGGATGCTGGTCCCGCTTATCATGACATTGTGGTTCTCATTCCGCACCTACCTGCCCCTTCGCGGCGGCGATCAAGGTTGGACCGGTTTCGACAACTACGTTCGTTTCGTCACTTCAAGTTCTTTCTGGCCAGCGGTTCAGACAACATTGCTGATCGTGCTTGGCGTCCTCATTATTACTGTCTGCCTCGGTATTCTTCTGGCGATCCTTCTTGATCAGCCGATGTGGGGTCAAGGCGTTGTCCGCATCCTCGTAATTGCACCGTTCTTCGTCATGCCGACTGTTTCGGCTCTTGTTTGGAAGAACATGTTCATGGACCCGGTGAACGGTCTGTTCGCGCATCTCTGGCGGTTCTTTGGCGCAGAACCCGTCAGCTGGCTGTCGGATGGTGCAATGCCGTCTATCATCATGATCGTCAGCTGGCAGTGGTTGCCCTTTGCGACGCTCATTCTTTTGACCGCGATCCAGTCGTTGGACAGCGAACAATTGGAGGCCGCCGAAATGGATGGCGCGCCGCATCTCCAGCGTTTCATCTACATCATCCTTCCGCACCTTAGCCGCGCGATCACCATCGTGATCCTGATCCAGACGATCTTCCTTCTGGCCATCTTTGCCGAGATCTTCGTCACCACAGGCGGTGCATTTGGAACCCGTACCCTGTCCTACCTGATCTTCCAGCGTGTGCTTGAAAGTCAGAATGTCGGACTTGGCTCAGCCGGTGGTGTCTATGCCATCATCCTCGCTAACATCGTCGCGATCTTCCTCATGCGGATCGTCGGCAAGAACCTGGACAACTGATTATGGCCCGTTCTGTTTCTTCCCGCCGCAAACTGATCAACACCGGCCTTGCCTGGGCGATTGGATTGCTGATCTTCTTCCCGATCCTCTGGACGATCCTGACCAGCTTCAAAACCGAAGCACAGGCGATTGCCAGCCCGCCGATCTTCCTCGGCTTTGACTGGACGCTCGAAAACTACGGCGTCGTGATGGAGCGCTCGAACTACGCGCGGTTCCTGTGGAACTCGATCCTGATCGCGGGTGGGTCCACCATTCTTGGTCTGCTTGTTGCCATCCCAGCGGCGTGGTCCATGGCCTTTGTGCCATCGGCACGGACCAAGGACATCCTGCTCTGGATGCTCTCGACCAAAATGCTGCCTGCGGTGGGCGTGCTCTACCCGATCTACCTGCTGTTCATTCAGCTTGGTCTTCTGGACAGCCGTGCTGGTCTGGTGATCGTGATGATGCTCATCAACCTGCCGATCATCGTCTGGATGCTGTACACATACTTCCGCGAAATCCCGGTCGAGATCCTCGAAGCGGCGCGGATGGATGGGGCGACGCTGCGCGAGGAGGTGCTTTATATTCTCACGCCGATGGCCATTCCCGGCATCGCCTCCACGATGTTGCTTAATTTCATCCTTGCCTGGAACGAAGCTTTCTGGACGCTGAACCTCACGGCTGTGAATGCAGCCCCGCTGACAGCCTTCATTGCCAGCTATTCCAGCCCGGAAGGCTTGTTCTTCGCAAAACTCAGCGCGGCCTCGACCATGGCCATTGCCCCGATCCTCATTCTTGGCTGGTTCAGCCAGAAACAACTTGTCCGCGGCCTCACTTTCGGCGCCGTCAAATAAAGACCTGAAACAAGGAACCTGACCCATGGGACAAATTACACTCAAACAGGTCACCAAAAGCTTTGGCGACGTACAGGTCATCCCACCTTTGGATCTGACCATCGGTGACGGAGAATTCACAGTCTTCGTCGGACCTTCTGGCTGCGGGAAATCCACCCTTCTGCGTCTGATCGCAGGGCTTGAAGACATCACCACCGGCCATATCGAGATCGACGGCAAAGACGCCACTGACCTTGTGCCTGCCAAACGCGGCCTTGCGATGGTGTTCCAGTCCTATGCGCTTTATCCGCATATGTCGGTGCGCAAGAACATCGCCTTTCCGCTGAAGATGGCGAAGATGGACCCTGCTGAGATCGACAAGCGGATCAACAACGCGGCTTCTGTTCTGAACCTCACCGATTATCTGGACCGTCGTCCGGGGCAGTTGTCTGGTGGTCAGCGTCAGCGCGTTGCGATTGGCCGTGCGATTGTACGCGAACCAGCCGCGTTCCTGTTCGACGAACCGCTGTCGAACCTTGATGCCGCCCTGCGTGTCGGCATGCGGCTCGAGATCAGCGAACTTCACGAGCGCCTCAAGACAACCATGATCTACGTGACACACGATCAGGTCGAAGCCATGACCATGGCGGACAAGATCGTCGTTCTGCGCGCCGGCCATATCGAGCAGGTCGGCAGCCCGCTGGAGCTTTATCACAAGCCGCGCAACGATTTTGTGGCAGGCTTTATCGGGTCGCCGAAAATGAACATCTTTGGTGGCGCGGAAGCCCAGAAATACGGCGGAGTGTCCGCAGGTATACGGCCCGAGCATATCGACGTGTCGATGAGTGATGGCACATGGAAAGGCAAGGTCGGTGTGGCCGAACATCTGGGATCTGACACGTTCATCCACGTGCATGACACCGGTCTGGCCGACATGGTCACGGTTCGGATCACCGGCGACATCTCGGTTCGGCATGGCGACACGATCTATCTGACGCCGCAACTTGACCAGATGCACAAGTTCGATGCGCAAGGGCTGCGGATCGAATGATGCGGTTGAACGGCAAATCTGCATTGATCACAGGCGGAGCGCGCGGCATCGGTCGCGCCTTCGCGGAACGCTATGTCGCGGAGGGCGCACGTGTCGCGATCGCAGATATCGACCTGCCCCGCGCACAAGAAACTGCATCCCAGATCGGCGACCAAGCGGTTGCCGTGTATATGGATGTGACCGATCAGGCCAGCATCGACGGCGCTGTCGCGCAAACCGTCGAAGAGCTGGGCCAAATCGACATCCTGATCAACAACGCGGCGATCTTTACCGCCGCCCCGATCACCGAGATTACCCGTGCCGAGTACGCGCGGACCTTTGATATCAATGTTGCGGGGACTCTGTTTACGCTCCAGGCGGTGGCGCGTCACATGATCGACCAACGGATCAAAGGCCGGATCATCAATATGGCCAGTCAAGCAGGACGTCGCGGTGAGCCGCTGGTTGCAGTCTATTGCGCGACCAAAGCGGCGATCATTTCGCTGACCCAATCAGCGGGCCTGAACCTGATCGAACACGGCATCAACGTGAACGCCATCTCGCCCGGAGTGGTGGATGGCGAACACTGGGACGGTGTGGATGCGTTCTTTGCCAAGTATGAGAACAAGGCCCCTGGGCAAAAAAAGCGCGAAGTCGGAGCCTCTGTTCCTTACGGACGTATGGGGACCGCTGATGACCTGACGGGAATGGCCGTCTTTCTTGCCAGCGACGATTCTGAGTACATCGTCGCACAATGCTACAACGTGGATGGTGGCCAATGGATGAGCTGAAACAGGACACGCGAAGCACAGCAGTGGCGCTGTCTTTGGACACTCTGGACCAGTTGCCTGCCGGTGTTGGCCGTCCAACCTATAAACGTGCGGACCTGTCCCCCGGAATCGTGCATATCGGTTTGGGAAATTTCCACCGCGGACATCAGGCGTGGTATCTCCACCGTCTTATGCAGCAGGGGCTGGCCCATGACTGGGCCATCATCGGCGCTGGTGTGCGCCCCGGCGATGCTCGGATGCGCGACAGGCTGCTGGCGCAGGATTGCCTGACAACGTTGATCGAACTCGACCCTGCTGGCATCTCGGCCGAGGTCATTGGGTCGATGATTGATTTCGTTCCAGTCGAAGACGGCCATGCTGCTCTGATTGCCGCAATGTCTGACCCACGTATCCGCATTGTCTCGCTGACTGTGACCGAAGGTGGCTATTACCTCGATGCAACTGGCGCGCTGGATATGGCACATCCTGACATCGTGCATGACATCGCACACCCGGACACACCCCGCACAGCCTTTGGCGCAATGGTGGCCGCCCTGCGCAACCGTAAACAGGCCGGACACGCACCCTTTACCGGACAATCCTGCGACAACCTGCAAGGCAACGGCACCATTCTGCGGCAAACCCTTGTCGGGCTGGCCCGTGGCATCGACGCCGAACTTGCCGACTGGATCGACAGCGCCGGTAGTTTCCCCAACTCCATGGTCGACTGTATCGTGCCCGCCACCGGCGACGCGGAGCGCAGGCGCGCGTTGAAGCTCGGGATTGCCGACACAGCCCCCGTCACCCACGAGAACTTTCGCCAGTGGGTGATCGAAGACGCGTTCTGTCAGGGCCGCCCAGATTGGGACAAGGTGGGGGCCACATTTACACAAGACGTGCACAGCTTTGAGGCGATGAAAATCCGGATGTTGAATGCCGGTCATCAGATCTTGGCAAATGCCGGTGAAATCCTTGGATTGCCGACGATAGCCGCCTGCATGTCCGATGCCCAAGTCGCACCATTCTTCCGCAAAGTTCAGATCGATGAAATCGCGCCTCATGTCTCTGCAGTGCCGGGCATCACGCCCGAGGCTTATCTAGACTTGATCACACGTCGGTTCTCCAACCCCGAGATCCACGACACCACACGACGTGTCGCTTTTGACGGGTCATCGCGCCATGCGGGATTCATCCTTCCCATTCTGCGCGATGCGCTGGCGGCGGGAGCAAGCATTTCCGGTCTGGCTTTGATCGAAGCGCTGTGGGCACGGATGTGTCACGGCACCCGCGAGGACGGCAGCATGATCGAAGCGAATGATCCGATTTGGACCGATCTCGTCGCCGCAGCAGAACGCTCACGGTCAGAGCCGATCGCATGGTTGCAACAGACGCAGATCTACGGCGACCTCGCGCAAGACGAACCTTTCGCAACTGCGTTCGCGGGCTGGCTGTCCTATACCTGGGAAAACGGCGCGCGCGCCACGTTGACCGAGTATCTGTCGCGGCCATGAGCGAAGCCCTGTCACCAGCATAAGAAAGAGAGGGCGCACGTGCAGCGGCCCTCTTTCCTACGGGACTAGAGACGTTTTTTGGAGGGGTGCAGGCCCATAGTATCGGCCATCACACGTTCGCTGACCCATAAAACAAACGTGGCGCGGTTAACGGGTATTCTGTGTATTTGGCAATTATGTGATTGTACATCGATTGAGAGATTGGGGATTTTATTAGGTTTGGCGGTGACCTACTCTCCCACGACTTGAGTCGCAGTACCATTGGCGCGGTGGCACTTAACGGCCGGGTTCGGAAAGGGACCGGGTGTATTGCTCACGCTATGACCACCAAACCGAATAAAATCCCCCTCGCATCTCGGATGCGAGGGGTGGCAGGCAGGGTATGACGCAGTCATGCCTGAGCTGAGCATCTTTGATGCCAGCGAGTTGCCACACCGCGTCATTCCGGGTGCGAAGTAATCAACGAACCACATTTTTGATGTGGTTTTGTTGTCCGAGGCAAGTATTTTCACTTTGGTGTTTGTGCTTTTGATCATTGGTCCAGTTTCCGCGGCTCGGATTGAGCGTTGGTTTTGTTGTTACTGGATCAAATCAAGCCTATCGGGCCATTAGTACCGGTCAGCTGAACGCATTGCTGCGCTTACACCTCCGGCCTATCGACGTGGTGGTCTACCACGGCCCTCAGGGATACCTTGTTTTGAGGGGGGCTTCCCGCTTAGATGCCTTCAGCGGTTATCCTTTCCGATCATAGCTACCCTGCACTGCGGCTGGCGCCACAACAGGTCCACCAGTGGATCGTTCACCCCGGTCCTCTCGTACTAGGGGCAACTCCTCTCAAGTATCCTACACCCACGGCAGATAGGGACCGAACTGTCTCACGACGTTCTAAACCCAGCTCACGTACCTCTTTAAACGGCGAACAGCCGTACCCTTGGGACCTGCTCCAGCCCCAGGATGAGATGAGCCGACATCGAGGTGCCAAACACTGCCGTCGATATGGACTCTTGGGCAGTATCAGCCTGTTATCCCCGGCGTACCTTTTATCCGTTGAGCGATGGCCCTCCCACTTGGGACCACCGGATCACTATGGCCGTCTTTCGACTCTGCTCGACTTGTCAGTCTTGCAGTCAGGCTGGCTTCTGCCATTGCACTCAACGAGCGATTTCCGACCGCTCTGAGCCAACCTTCGCGCGCCTCCGTTACGCTTTAGGAGGCGACCGCCCCAGTCAAACTACCCGCCACGCAGGGTCCCGGATCCGGATAACGGACCGCGGTTAGACATCAAGAGTGCGAAGGGTGGTATCTCAAGGGAGGCTCCACGATGACTGGCGTCACTGCTTCAAAGCCTACCACCTATCCTGCACATCACAATCCTGATGCCAGTGCGAAGCTGTAGTAAAGGTGCACGGGGTCTTTCCGTCTAACCGCGGGAAGCCTGCATCTTGACAGGCAATTCAATTTCGCTGAGTCGATGTTGGAGACAGCGGGGAAGTCGTTACGCCATTCGTGCAGGTCGGAACTTACCCGACAAGGAATTTCGCTACCTTAGGACCGTTATAGTTACGGCCGCCGTTTACCTGGGCTTCAATTCAGAGCTCTCACCCCTCCTTTTAACCTTCAGGCACCGGGCAGGCGTCAGACCCTATACGTCGTCTTGCGACTTCGCAGAGCCCTGTGTTTTTAATAAACAGTCGCCACCCCCTGGTTTGTGCCCCCAGCCCCTAGTTGCCTAGGAACCGGGCCTCCTTCTCGCGAACTTACGGAGGTATTTTGCCGAGTTCCTTCAACATCGTTCTCTCAAGCGCCTTGGTATTCTCTACCAGTCCACCTGTGTCGGTTTAGGGTACGGTCTGATGATGGAGCTATTTCCAGGAACCTCTGAACGGCCCCTCCAATCCGATAAGGAGGAACAATCTTCGAGATCCGTCACTTCCATCTGGCCCACGAATATTAACGTGGTTCCCATCGCCTACGCCTTTCGGCCTCGGCTTAGGAGCCGGCTTACCCTGCTCAGATTAGCTTTAAGCAGGAACCCTTGGACTTTCGGCGAGAGTGTCTCTCACACTCTTTGTCGCTACTCATGTCATCATTCTCACTAGTGATCTCTCCACCGGATCGCTCACACGCCGGCTTCACAGAATAGACTTTGTCTATTCTGACTTCTTTTGTGCACTACCGCCTCCGGCTACTTGAGTGCGAACACTCACGGAACCAATGCAGCAATACAAAAAACCAGAATAAGACGAAGTCTAATGTCACACTACGCTCTGCTACCATGCACTATGTGCATCCTAAGCTTCGGCTCATGGCTTGAGCCCCGTTACATCTTCGCCGCAGGACAACTTATTTAGACCAGTGAGCTGTTACGCTATCTTTAAAGGATGGCTGCTTCTAAGCCAACCTCCTGGTTGTTTTGGTCGTCCCACCTGCTTTCCCACTTAGCCATGAATTGGGGGCCTTAGCTGTAGGTCAGGGTTGTTTCCCTCTCCACAACGGACGTTAGCATCCGCTGTGTGTCTGCCATCTAGTACTCCCCGGTATTCGGAGTTTGGTTAGGATCAGTAAGCCTGTGGGGCCCCATTACCCATCCAGTGCTCTACCCCCGGGGGTATTCGGATGACGCTCTACCTAAATAGATTTCGCAGAGAACCAGCTATCTCCGAGTTTGATTGGCCTTTCACCCCTAGGCACAGCTCATCCCGATCCTTTTCAACGGATGTGGGTTCGGTCCTCCAGTTGGTGTTACCCAACCTTCAACCTGGCCATGCCTAGATCACTCGGTTTCGGGTCTGATCCATCTAACTCATGCGCCCTATTCAGACTCGCTTTCGCTGCGCCTACACCTAACGGCTTAAGCTTGCTAGATAGACCAAGTCGATGACCCATTATACAAAAGGTACGCCGTCACCCCGCAAGGGGGCTCCGACTGATTGTAGGCGTTCGGTTTCAGGTACTGTTTCACTCCCCTCGTCGGGGTGCTTTTCACCTTTCCCTCACGGTACTGGTTCACTATCGGTCAGTAAGGAGTACTTAGCCTTCGAAGGTGGTCCTCCGATCTTCAGACAGGATTTCACGTGTCCCGCCCTACTTAATACGTCCCATCACGCTTCCTATACGGGGCTGTCACCCGCTATGGCTGTGCTTTCCAGCACATTCTAGTCACGCTCAAGGCTCGGCTGGTCCCCGTTCGCTCGCCGCTACTAGGGGAGTATCAATTGATGTCCTTTCCTCCGGGTACTTAGATGTTTCAGTTCCCCGGGTTTGCTCTTAAAACCCTATGTATTCAGGTAATAAGTACCTGTTTCAGCAAGATATAAGCTGCCCGAAGGCAATTATATCAAACTGTCAGGTGGGTTGCCCCATTCGGAAATCCATGGATCAAAGCTTATTCTCAGCTCCTCATGGCTTATCGCAGAGTATCACGTCCTTCATCGCCTCTTACTGCCTAGGCATTCACCAAACGCCCTTCTCGCGCTTGATTTGATCCAGAAAGAACAAAACCGTCTCATAACGATGCGCTACCGCTTCGCTACTTGAGCGCTTGTTCCTTCAGATCAAAAGTCACTTTTTTCCCGCCCTCACTTTAGTGAGGACTATGTCGTTCAAACCGTGCGGAATGAACGACGGGTTAGTGTACTTGACTTGGACAACTCATGTTCGTTTCAAAGGGGATATGATCCTTCGGCCGGCTAGACCAAAAAATCACCTCCAGTTCCGAAGAACCAGACCCAGTGAGATCACTGCACACTCGCAGCAACCAAACATGGTTGATTTTGTATCTCTCTAAACGATGTCAACGACTTTGCTTTCGCAAAGTCTGTCGGGTGAGGGTAAGCGACTTTTGCAAGCAAAAGTCTGCGGCCTCACACCGTAGTCTGCTGGGCACCTCCTTACGGAAGTACCCTGAAGCAAACATCTCAGCATTCCCGCAAGAATACTCAGAAGTATGTTCCAAATGTCAGCCAAAGCAGAAGTGGTGGGTCGAGGAGGACTTGAACCTCCGACCTCACGCTTATCAGGCGTGCGCTCTAACCACCTGAGCTACCGACCCACTGTTATATGGGCCATGCAGAGATGGTGGAGCCTAGGAGGATCGAACTCCTGACCTCCTGAATGCAAATCAGGCGCTCTCCCAGCTGAGCTAAGGCCCCATGCTTTGGACCCCAAATTCATATAGTCCCGCCGCCTGCTGGCAGCATCGGGACCAGCTAAGGGTCTGACGTTCTGAAGAGATATGAGGACGGTCCGGTTCTAACAGTGATCACAGACCGATATGATCCATGAACCTGCATATGATGGCCTTGAGAAGCCATCTGCTAAGTGTTTCATGTTTTTTGCGCTACCGCCTCCGGCTACTTGAGCGCGATTGCGTTAGGCATAAAAGCTAGAAACATCCTTAGAAAGGAGGTGATCCAGCCGCAGGTTCCCCTACGGCTACCTTGTTACGACTTCACCCCAGTCGCTGAGCTCACCGTGGTCCGCTGCCCCCATTGCTGGTTGGCGCACGGCCTTCGGGTGAACCCAACTCCCATGGTGTGACGGGCGGTGTGTACAAGGCCCGGGAACGTATTCACCGCGTCATGCTGTTACGCGATTACTAGCGATTCCGACTTCATGGGGTCGAGTTGCAGACCCCAATCCGAACTGAGATAGCTTTTTGGGATTAACCCATTGTCACTACCATTGTAGCACGTGTGTAGCCCAACCCGTAAGGGCCATGAGGACTTGACGTCATCCACACCTTCCTCCCGCTTATCACGGGCAGTTTCTCTAGAGTGCCCAGCCGAACTGCTGGCAACTAAAGATGTGGGTTGCGCTCGTTGCCGGACTTAACCGAACATCTCACGACACGAGCTGACGACAGCCATGCAGCACCTGTCACTGCGTCCCCGAAGGGAACCATCCATCTCTGGATGTAGCACAGGATGTCAAGGGTTGGTAAGGTTCTGCGCGTTGCTTCGAATTAAACCACATGCTCCACCGCTTGTGCGGGCCCCCGTCAATTCCTTTGAGTTTTAATCTTGCGACCGTACTCCCCAGGCGGAATGCTTAATCCGTTAGGTGTGTCACCGAACAGTATACTGCCCGACGACTGGCATTCATCGTTTACGGTGTGGACTACCAGGGTATCTAATCCTGTTTGCTCCCCACACTTTCGCACCTCAGCGTCAGTATCGAGCCAGTGAGCCGCCTTCGCCACTGGTGTTCCTCCGAATATCTACGAATTTCACCTCTACACTCGGAATTCCACTCACCTCTCTCGAACTCAAGACACCCAGTATCAAAGGCAGTTCCAGGGTTGAGCCCTGGGATTTCACCTCTGACTTAAATGTCCGCCTACGCGCGCTTTACGCCCAGTAATTCCGAACAACGCTAACCCCCTCCGTATTACCGCGGCTGCTGGCACGGAGTTAGCCGGGGTTTCTTTACCTGCTACAGTCATTATCTTCACAGGCGAAAGAGCTTTACGACCCTAAGGCCTTCATCACTCACGCGGCATGGCTAGATCAGGCTTGCGCCCATTGTCTAAGATTCCCCACTGCTGCCTCCCGTAGGAGTCTGGGCCGTGTCTCAGTCCCAGTGTTGCTGATCATCCTCTCAAACCAGCTATAGATCGTAGACTTGGTAGGCCATTACCCCACCAACTATCTAATCTAACGCGGGCCGATCCTTCTCCGATAAATCTTTCCCCCGAAGGGCGTATAAGGCATTACTCACCGTTTCCAGTGGCTATTCCTTAGAAAAGGGTACGTTCCCACGCGTTACTAACCCGTCCGCCGCTAGACCCGAAGGTCTCGCTCGACTTGCATGTGTTAGGCCTGCCGCCAGCGTTCGTTCTGAGCCAGGATCAAACTCTCAAGTTGAAAGGCCACATAATGACCTTCTTGACGTTCGAACCTCTGCACATCCACCAAATGACATTACTGACATCATTCGGCGTTTTTCTCCGTTTGTATGTGCTTCAGTCTCATAAGAAACCAAAGTACCGTACAAACAGTGAAGCTGACACTCCATCATCGGCCGAAGCCTAAGAGCGCGATACACAGACGTCCGTTCGCCGAAACAAACCAAACCGCCCGCATATCTCTTCAGATATTAGCAATGTCAAAGAGCAACCCAGAAGACAAACAACCAGACCAGTGCGCCCTAAACTACCGGCGCGCCCGCCCTGATATACCCCCGAATTATCCGCCTCGTCTGCGCCAGCCTCTCAACCAACCGCCCCGTCTCGCGTCCCAACATCCGCCTCAGCAGCGCCGGTGAGAGGCCTTCTACGGTTACTCTCTCGAGTCCGCAAGCAAAAAAATACCCAGATTACAGATTTTTTGTAGCGACCTCCGCAAACTCTGAATTTCCGAAGCATGTGCCTGTTTTTAGGCCCTTCCCCGAACCGAACTTCGCCGGGTTTGCCGGAAGCTTCACCTCATGAGCAGGATGGGGAATCATGAACAAAGGTCGGCTTGAGCCGATGCAGCCGACGCTCCGTCTTTAGCGGGTGATCAGCATTCTCGAAGGTTTTTTCCGGCTGCAAGTTCCCGTGTCGAAGCAGCAGCCGGTTTTGGCCAAATTATTTTCCTGCAATGGCACACAGGATTTCGAACATTATTGAGACACCAAGAAACGCGGTTCCGCCGGATGCATCAAACGGTGGAGAGACCTCAACAAGGTCTGCACCCCGTATATTCACATCTTTCAAAAGCCGCGCGACCTGCAGAGCTTGGAACCCGTTTGGCCCACCAACTTCCGGCGTGCCCGTCCCAGGTGCAAAGGTCGGATCGACGAAGTCGATATCATAAGACACGTATGTCGGCGCTGTCCCGACGATATCGAGAGCTTCTGCCATGACGTCGTCCAAACCACGCGCGAAAAACTCTTCGATCCGCACGATGCGTATGCCCACGGCAGCCGCGAAGTCGAGGTCTTCATTGTCATAGGCGCTGCCGCGGATGCCAATCTGTATGACCCGTTTCGGATCTAACAAACCCTCTTCGACCGCGCGTCGGAACGGTGTCCCATGGGTGTATTTCGATCCGCCAAAGTAGCTGTCAAACAGGTCCGTGTGGCTGTCGAAGTGGATCATACCCAGGGGCGCGTCTTTCCCGAGACTGCGCAAGATCGGCAGCGATGACAAATGATCGCCGCCCGCCGTCAACGGAGTAATCCCGGCAGCAAGCACACGGTCATAAAACGCGGTGATCCGGTTCATGCTATCCATGATATCAATCGGGTTTGGCGGTACGTCACCAAGATCAGCACAGTTCAGCACCTCGAACGGGCGCACGCCGGTGGCCCCATTCTGGGCGCGGATCATCGTGGACATGTCTCGGAGCTGTCGCGGACCGTGGCGCGCACCTGCCCGATTGGTGGTACCGCTGTCCCACGGAACGCCGATGATTCCAACATCGACATCGCCAAAGCGCGGATTGTCAGGATCGACATGGGGCAGACGCATAAATGTCGGCACCCCGGCAAAGCGCGGCAAATCGAAACCAGAGACCGGGTGAAAGAACGGATCACTCATTCCGCGATATCCTCTGCCCAAAGTTCTGGCTTTTCGGTGATAAAACGGGACATGAGCGCAATGCAGTCGGGGTCTTCGGCAATAATGACCTCGACCCCGCGCGACCGCAGGAACTCTTCGTTGCCGCCAAAATTTGTCGTGTCGCCGATAACAACGCGAGGGATACCGAATTGAATTATCGTACCCGAGCACATCATGCAGGGGCTGAGAGAGGTATAGAGCACGGTATCACGATAGGTCTTTTGGCGACCGGCCTTGCGCAATGCGTCCATCTCTCCGTGGGCAATCGGGTCGCCGCCCTGCACACGCTGGTTGCGCCCTTGAGAGACGACCTCCCCTGCCCGTGCGAGCACCGATCCAATCGGGCATCCACCTTCATCAAAGCCTGCCTTTGCTTCATCGTAAGCGATGCGCAAAAGGCGTTTGTCATCTTCGGTCATCATAAGCTCGAACCTTAAAGTTTCGCTGGGGGCGCATCAAAGAAAGGAAGCGTCTCGACACTGGGTGACCATGTCCCGTTTGCTTGCAATCTGTCCATATGGTCTGCGATGCCGCCAAGCGTGGTGAACCAAACATCACGAGTCTCCAATGTCTGTTCGATCCAGCGTTCCACCAACTGCCACCGCGCTAAGCGACCGGTCAGGAAGGGGTGCACAATCAACATGAAAAATCCGCCTGCATGATATTGTGCTTCAAATTCCTCCCAAAAGCCCGCCAATCCTTCTGATGGCGACTTTACAGGCATCAGATAGCCGATTTCATCATAATGCGCGAAAGGTGGCCAATCGTCGGTGCCCCAATGTACCGGCATTTCGTAAAGCTGACCTTTTGGCGTTTTCAGAACATGCGGAATGTCATCGCCCATCAGCGAACTGTCATAGCGCATGCTGTGCTCCAGCATCAGGTCGATCACCTCGTCCGTGATGTTGTAAACCGGCGCGCGATAGCCGTCTGGTGATTTACCACAAAGCCGTTTGTGCGACTCGATCGCCCGTTCGAACGGTTCGCGTTGATTGCCATACGTGGCGATCGGGTCTTCGTGGATCCAACCGTGATACCCGATCTCGTGCCCGCCTTTCAGAATCTGTTCAACCGTCTCGGGATACTGCTCCAGGCACCAACCCGGGATGAAGAAGGATTGCTTCAGGCCAAAACGTTCGTAGGTGTCCAAAATACGCGGCAAAGCGACATTCGGCCCGTAACGTCCCATGGAAATCGGATAAAGCCTGCGATGGCTGTCGTCGGGTCTGGCGACGTGGATCAAGCTATCAGCGTCCATGTCGAATGTGATGGACACCGCACATTTTGCGCCATTTGGCCAGGGGATTGGATTTCGGATCAAGAGCCTGTCTCCAGCAAATTGGCGTTTTCAGCCTCCCATGACAGCCAAACGTCCGCACCGGGGGATAAGTCAAGTTCTGCCAAAGCGCGTTCCTGCATTTGGACTTTGTATTCCTGCCCAGCCTGTCCTTCCAAGAAGACAGTGACAACAGAGCCGATGAATTCTTCGGATATCAATGTGGCCTTGGCTTTGTTGTCGGCATCAGGTTCGGCGAGGGTCAGCGTCATCAAGTCGGCTGAGACGGTAAAGCTGACCTGCTTTTCTGGACCGGGCGGATTTTCCGGGGTCTGAGCCAGGAACGCACCTTGCAGTGTGGAAACCTTGGTTTTGCCATTGTCAGAGCCTCCGGTTTTTCCGGTGAATATATTGTTCCTCCCGACAAACTCCGCGACGAAGCGGTTGGCGGGCGTTCGGTAGATATCTTTGGGAGAGCCGACTTGCGCGATGTCCCCTTGGCTCATGATCACAACACGGTCGGCCATGGCAAAAGCTTCGGATTGCGAGTGGGTCACATATACAAAAGTGATCCCAAGTTCCTTTTGCAATCTTGTCAGCACACCTTGCATGCGGATGACCAAGTTTGCGTCGAGCGCAGACAGCGGTTCATCAAGCAGCAGCATTTGCGGCTCCATCACAAGGCTGCGGGCCAGCGCCACGCGTTGCTTTTGCCCCCCAGAAAGCGTCGCGACATTCCGATCGGCGAATTCGACAATCTGCATCCGATCAAGCCAGTCGAGCGCCCTTTTCTTGCGCTCATCCGCTGCGACGCCACGCATCTTGAGTCCGAACTCCACGTTCTCGCGAGCGGTCAGAAACGGGAAAAGCGCAAGCGATTGCCAGACGAGTGGCGTGTCACGCTCATGCGGTTTGACATCATTCATCAAGCGCCCTTCGATGCGGATCTCACCCGCGGAAGGCGTATCAAGGCCCGCCAACATGCGAAGGGTCGTTGTCTTTCCACAGCCAGAAGAGCCCATGATCGCCAGAAACTCTCCTTCGTGAATGTCGAGCGTCATGTCCCGCACCGCGACGAAATCATCATAGCGCTTCTCTACATTGCGGAATGTTACGAGAGGTTCTGTCATATCAGGAATGGCTCTTGATTTGGCGGCTTATGAACAGCAGCTGTGCGAGGATTACCAAGGTCATGGAGGTCAGGAAAACGAACGTGCCGATGGCGTTGACGGTCGGGTCGATGTTGCCCTGCACAATTCCCAGAATCACGATGGGAACCGTTTTGTTTAGGCCGGAGACAAACCAAGCAACGGCGAATTCGTCAAAGGACACCGCTGCTGTGAGGCAGAGTGCGGACACAATCGCAGGCGCGCAGAACGGTACGATCACATGGCGCATAGCTTGCCATTCATTGCCGCCAAGGTTCCAAGCTGCGGCCTCAAGATCCGGATCCATCTGGTGAAGACGCAACCGGATAATGGCCATCGCAAAGGGTGCGGTCATCACGGAATGCGCCAGAATGATCGACCACAACTGTCCCGACATCCCAATGCGAGACAGCCATGCCAACATTGCCAGAGCCATGATGATAAGCGGAATTGTCGGTGGAAGCAGGATCAGCGCAAGGTACGGCCCCTTGAAGCGGAAATTATAGCGAAAGTCGGTATACGCGGTGCAAAACCCCAAGACGGTTGCCAACACTGCCGTGCTTGACGACACGATCAAAGAGTTCCTTACAGCCGTCCACACATCGGGATCATTGAAGATTTTGACGTACCACTCGGTCGAGAACTCGCCCAAAGGGATCGTTGGGAAGCGCTGCGAGTTGAACGAAAAGATCAGGCTGAAAATGATCGGTGCGAAAACGAAGGTGAAAATCAGCCCGACATAAACAGCCAATGCCACATTCAGCCAACGACCCGTCATCCTTTGCTCCCCTTAGGTTTGCGGTAAGCCAAAGCGATGGCGGTAAAGGCCACGGTAAACAGCGTGACCATCATCATGATTGCCACAACGGCGGCTCGTGGCCATTGCTGACCCGATTTGGTTGTATCCAAGATCAGGATCGGCAGCGTCGGTTCCTGTGATCCACCCAGATAAAACGGGGCGACGAAATCACCAAAAGCAAGGATGAAGCAAAACAAAGCCGCCACAATGAAGCCGGTCTTGGACAGCGGTAACACTATCCGCCAGATCGTTGCGAACGGTTTGCAGCCCAAATTCCGCGCCGCTTCGATCAGTGTTTTGTCTACGTTGGCCATTGTCACGGTTTGCAGGATAACTGCCAGCGGCAGCGTAAGTGTCAGGTATCCGATAATCGTACCAAAATGGCTGTTGAGCATGCGAAATGGTCCTAGACCAATATATCCCAGCATCGCGTTCAAAACGCCGCTTTCGGCCAAAATCACGTACCAGGAAAACGTTCGGACAAGGTAGGACGTAAAAAACGGGATGATGAGCAGAAACACCGCCCATCGACGTAAGTTGTCGGACGCGCGAAAGGCCAATGCCCATGCAGCGGGAAAGGCCACCAGCATGGCAATCGTCGCGCTGAGAGAGGCGATGAAAAGTGTGTACCAGTAGCTGTCCCAGAAAAACCCGCGGGTCAGCATGCGTTGCCAGTTCACGAACTCGAACGCTTCGGTCATGCGGTAGTTTTTGACCACGAAAAACGAAATCGCGACCATGAAGAGGACTGGCCCAATGAAGAAAACCAACTGCCAAAGGATAATCGGCAGCCGCCATGTCAGGGCGTAGATGTCAATTTTGCGAGGCGCGCTCAAGCCTGTGCTCCTTGCCTAATGGCGGGCGCCCCTAAAAGCCGCCCGCATTGCGCCTTTAGGCGTTCTTGTATTCCGACCAGAAGTCGTTCCAGTCCTCAAGCGTTTGCTGCTGCGGGATGTCACGATAGTGAATGCGACCCTCGTTGATCAACGCGATAGGCTCATTCGGCATGCCCTCAATCTGATGGCTTCGGGCGGCTTCGGCCGGGTCCACCTCTTGCAGAAGCGCACGACCCGCCTTGGTCACGCAGAAGCCCGGATAGGCGACCATTTGCGCGGATTTCACCTGACCTTCGGGGGACATCATGTACTGGATGAATGTCTTGACCAGATCGGCTTTGGCGCTGTCCTTGCCGATGCAATAGCTTTCGGTGAACTGAATGCCGCCCTCTTTCGGAATAACCGACGCAACTGGCGCGCCATCGCGTTCCAGAACGCCGGTGATCCAGTCACCGATGCCGCACATGGCCATCATTTCACCGTTCTTGAGACCGTTGAATGTGCCGCCATAATCAAAGAACCCGCCAACCTGCGAGCGCAGGCTCATTGTGGTGTCCTGCACGGCTTGCCATTGGTCATCGCTCAGATCCCAAAGGCCGGCGCCATTGCCGTTCTTCAGGCTCATCATGCCAAGACTTGGCAGGTGCCAATCAAAATGTCCCACTTTGCCCTGAAGCTCGGGTTTCCAGAAGCCTTCATAGCTGGATGCTTCTTCCGCACTCATGGCGGTGGTGTTGTAGGACACCCCAAGATGCCCGCCACGCAGGATCATGGAATAGAGCGTGCGCCGTCCCAATGGCCCGGGAACTTGGTGAAGTCCTCGTGCAGCATGTCGTCAAACGGGTAGTCATTGGCGTCCAGCGGTTCGATGTAGCCAGCCGCGTTGAGCTGCTGCACGAATTCCCCATCTGACAGGATGATGTCATAGGTGCCCGGAGGAGATTGTGCGATCAATGCCAACATATTGTCCCCACCTGCATAGTATTTGGGCACAAATTTAACATTGTTGGCCTCTTCGAACGCCCCAACCATGTCCGGTTCGCCGTGCCCATACCAAGCCAGCATGTTGATTTCCGTTGTCTGCGCCCATGCGCGGCTGACGAACGGCATGGACAAAGCCGCCCCCCCGCCAATGCGTAGGACATCTCTTCTAAGAAATTGCTTTGAAATCGTTTTTTGTTTGGTCGTCATCTTGTTTTCTCCACTGTTGCTCTATCTATTTTTGGCCTCAAAGCAGCGTCATTTTGATTGTTTGAGGCTTGTGGAGACAAGGTTAGCCAGAATCATGAACTGTAGAAAGTTTATGAATGATATGGATCTATTAAGGTTCTTTATGATGCTGGGCAGCAGAACCATCCAAACGCAGGACCGTTTCAATCGTTTCGGTCAATTGCTCCGCTACCAGATTGCCCCAACTTCCCAACCTAGTCTGGCGGTAAAACAACCCGATGCGCAACGGCTCCAGCAGCGGCAAACCATCATCAGCTGAAAACTGGCGCATCCCATCTTGTGTTGTTGGGATGGTCAGGCCGGAGAACCCAAGACCGTCACGCACGGCATCTTGGACCGCGTCGATGTTCGGGCTGGAAAAGATGACCTTCCATCCACGTTCAACGGTCTTGAGCGCTTCCGCCATGCGCTGTCGATAAATGCAGCCTGCTGGATGGGCGACCAGTGGCAGGGTCTCGAAGTCTTGCGGATCAAGATTTTCGCCCCCAACCCAGACCGGCTGTTCGCGCCACTGTTGCACAAGAAATTGCGGATCACCGTCGTGATAGAGGGCCACGATGATATCCAATTCATCGCGCAGGAGCGCGTCGTGAAGGTTTTTCGACAGATCACAACGGATGGTGAATTCAAGATCATTGTGGTTTTGTTTTAACCGGGTCATTTCGCGCTGCAACATCCGCACGCCGTAGTCCAACGGCAAGCCGACACGCAGCTCGGCCTTGTTCTTCTGGCGATCAAACAGGCCTATCGCCAAATCGTTCAGCCTCAGAATCTGTCGCGCATGCATTGCCAAAGCCTCACCTTTTTCGGAGTTATTGTCAAATCTGGTGCCCAAGCGATCATCATGCGGCGGTTAGCTGCTGGTTTATTGGCTTGATGCCGTTGACGAAATCGACGCCCTGGATGACGTCGGCGAGATGAACGAAGCCGCGCAGCTTGCGCCAGCTTTGCTCAGCGCATTGTCCGAGTTTGAACATCATGTGAAGCATGCCGTCCCGGCTGAGACAGCCTTTGGTGCGCTTGGTCCGGTGCCGGATCGTGGCGAACGCGCTTTCGATCGGGTTTGACGTCCGGATGCTCTGCCAATGCTGGGCTGGGAAGTCGTAGAATGTCAGCAGTTCATCCCGATCCTTGATCAGGCATTCGGTCGCCTTCGGATATTTCGCCTCGAAGGTTTCGATGAACAGATCGAACGCAGCATGGGCATCCTCGCGGGTCTCGGCCTGCCAGATGTCGTGAAGCATCTTCTTAGCCTTGGGCTGGGTGCGCTTGGGGAGGTAATTGAGCACATTGCCCGTTTTATGCATCCAGCAGCGCTGTTGGCGCGTGGTTGGAAGAACCTCTTCCAATGCCGCCCAGAACCCCATGGCCCCGTCACCGGTGGCCAGCTTCGGAGCAGCGAGCCCACGGGCTTTGAGGCCGAGAAGCACCTCGCGCCAGCTTTGCGTGCTTTCCCGGACGCCATCTTCAATGGCCAGAAAGTGCTTCTCGCCACGGGCGTTGACCCCGATCACAACGAGCACGCAGAGCCGATCATCAGTGTCACGGAGCCCGCTGTAGATGCCGTCCGCCCAGATATAGACCCACTCGTCACGGCTCAGATCGGCCTTGCGCCAATCATTGTATTCCGCCGCCCACTGGCCTTTCAAACGTGAAATTGTCTTGGCAGAGAAACCGGTTGCCTCCGGGCCCAAGAGCATCTTCAGAGCCGCGCCCATTTCGCCTGTCGAGATACCCTTGAGATAGAGCCAGGGCAGCGCGGCTTCGATAGTTTTGGCCTTTCGGACGTAGGGCGGCACAAGCGCCGAGCGGAATGTCACGGGCTTGCCGTCCTTCGCCCGTACCTTCGGCACTTTCACCGTGACCGGTCCGATCCCGGTCTGCACCGCGCGCTCTGGATGATATCCGCTGCGAACAACCGCAGCACGGCCTTCTGCTGTCCGGCGTTCAGCAAACGCGGCGAGAAAGGCGTCTCTCTCAGCTTCAACAGCGGCCTGAAGCAATTCCCGGGCTCCTTTTCGCAGAAGGTCTGTCAGCGGGTCCGTGATGGCGTCTCGACCCGCAAAATCGATGATGGTAGCGTCGTCCATGATGGTGGTGCTCCTTTGGATGGTGGCTTGTGTCGCAACAACAAACCAACCAGATGCACCGCCGTCATTCAAACCGCCCAGACACCAGATTCAGCCATAACTCCCTTTTTCGGTGACGTGCATGGTTCGCCCCTTTTGGCGGATCAGCTTGTATCCCACCAAATTCTCCAGCCGTTTGATCTGAAGACTGACGGCTGGTTGGGACCGGTTGAGAAGGTCCGCCGCATGAGTGTGGCTTTTGACTTCGATCACCGTGACGAAGGTTCGCAGAAGATCGGTCGGAAGGTTTACTGGGGCCATGCAAAACATTGCAATTTCAAATCTAAGGATTGCAAGAATAAATTATGTAAATGAATCTTGACCGGCTAAATTCATCGCATGGATAGAACAGCATTCCGAAAGCACTTCAAAACCGTAGGCCCAGTTGTCCTGCCGGTGATCCACGTGCTCGACACACCCCGAACCCTGCGCAATGTCGCAGAGGTGATTGCAGCAGGCGCTGCCGGTTGCTTTCTGATCAACCATGATTTTGAACCGGAACGGTTCTTACCGATCATTTCGGATGTGCGTGCTGCATATCCGTCGCTATGGCTCGGCGTGAATTTTTTGGCGGTCACAGGCAAACATGCCTTTCCGATGCTCGGAAAACTGTCGCAAGCAGGCGTGCTGGTTGATGGCTATTGGGCCGATGACGCCTGCATCGATGAACACGGGCAGAACACCGAAGCGCAAGAGATTGCTCGCGTGTACGACGAGTCCGGCTGGAGCGGCATGTACTTTGGCGGAACCTGCTTCAAGAAACAGCGCGAGGTTGCCAAAGAGCATTACGGCAACGCAGCCCGCGAGGCGTGCGGATTCATGGACGTGGTCACCACATCCGGCGTTGCGACCGGGCAGGAAGCCGACCTGAGCAAGATCGAAACCTTTCGCAGCGCTATCGGTGAAACCGCGCTTGCGCTGGCCTCTGGCGTGACGCCTGACAACGCCCGTGTCTATAGCGACGTCGATTGCTTCATGGTTGCTACCGGGATCAACGAAATCAACAACTTCTACGACATTCACCCCGAAAAACTGGCGCGGCTCATGGCCGTGACACGGGCTTTGGGAAAAGGAGATTGGATATGACCGATAAAGGCCCACGCGATGATCGCTGGTACCTCAACATCATGGCCCCAAACACCAAGGGCGATAAATTCGCATGGCTGGATCCGACGTCAATCTACATCAACCAGCGCGCTTTCACGGATCTTCTGGATGATCTCTTGGCGGACCTGGAGACCGTAGAGTTCGACGTGGTCGCCGGGTTGGATGCAATGGGCTTTGTCCTTGGGGCAGCGCTGGCTGCACGGTCCAATGTCGGGTTCCTGCCGATCCGCAAAGCTGGCAAGCTCTGTGTTGACACAGACTCGGTCTCATTCGGCAATTACTCGGGTCGCATGCAAGATATGGAAATGCGCCAACCCGCCTTTGCTCCTGGCACGCGGGTTCTGCTGGCCGATCAATGGGTCGAAACCGGCGGCACGATGGACGGCGCGATCCGGTTGGTTGAACGGCAAGAGGGAATCGTTGCGGGCATCGTCGCCATCGCGATTGAGGAAAACGAGCGCACGAACGACTACCGCGCCACCTACCCTTGTATTTCTGTTGTTGTGCAAGGATCCAAATGGCAGGCCGAAAGCAACGCTCAGTCGCTCTCCAGCTTTGGCAACTACCGGCCAGAAATGGCCTTCCCACGCTAATCCAAGACTTCAAAAGCCAGGCTTTCGGGTGCGACACCGACGCCGTTTACCGGCGTGATATCCTGCGGGCAGGCAGACATGACCGATATCAAATCCATCTCTGCACAAAAATCGATATGATCGCCGGGTTTTGATACAGGCGCTGCAAAATGCGTGGACCCATCATGTGCCACTGGCACATTCATCCAGACGTTTAATGGCGCGGGTACCAATGGTGCCTGCAGGCCTATTGCCATCAAGGCCATACGTAGATTGTCAGCGCAATTATCGTGATACCGCTCACATCCGAGCTGTTGGTATCGCGCGTGATCACAACATGCGATGATCGTGTCGTGAACGCCGGGCGATGTGTCCGCAGCGAGCCGCAGCATAGGTCGGCGCAGGTTTGACACCAGCCTGTCACCGACCTTGGGAAAGATCGACCCAAGCGCCGTATGCAGATGTGCCATGGACAGATGCTCCTGCAAGTCTGGGGCTGCGAATGCCCAAAAATCACAGACCTGATGACCGCTAGGATTAATCACACGCAGGGTTTGCTTTGCGGCAAGCCGAACGGCCATCCCGCAGCGAGCTTTGATCTCATAGCGGCGTCCGACGACAGGGACACCATCTGGCGAAATCGCCAAGGTCAGACTTTGGTTTGTGCCATCCGGGACATGCGCTGCCTGCATCAATGTTCGACCTTTCGCCGGGCTCCAAACCCATTCTCTAGGATTCCATGGTGCCATGCGGATCGAATGTTTGCAATTTTCCAACAGCTTCAGAGCCTATCTGAAGTGTCTTCCTTGCGTCGTATCTTGCAGTTCAGAAACCACCCACGATTAGTCACGCCACCGAAGAACGTCGAAGGACATGCGCTTATGGGGGCATTTCCATCAAGTCGAGTTATGGCTGAATCTGGTGTCTGGGCGGTTTGAATGACGGCGGTGCATCTGGTTGGTTTGTTGTTGCGACACAAGCCACCATCCAAAGGAGCACCACCATCATGGACGACGCTACCATCATCGATTTTGCGGGTCGAGACGCCATCACGGACCCGCTGACAGACCTTCTGCGAAAAGGAGCCCGGGAATTGCTTCAGGCCGCTGTTGAAGCTGAGAGAGACGCCTTTCTCGCCGCGTTTGCTGAACGCCGGACAGCAGAAGGCCGTGCTGCGGTTGTTCGCAGCGGATATCATCCAGAGCGCGCGGTGCAGACCGGGATCGGACCGGTCACGGTGAAAGTGCCGAAGGTACGGGCGAAGGACGGCAAGCCCGTGACATTCCGCTCGGCGCTTGTGCCGCCCTACGTCCGAAAGGCCAAAACTATCGAAGCCGCGCTGCCCTGGCTCTATCTCAAGGGTATCTCGACAGGCGAAATGGGCGCGGCTCTGAAGATGCTCTTGGGCCCGGAGGCAACCGGTTTCTCTGCCAAGACAATTTCACGTTTGAAAGGCCAGTGGGCGGCGGAATACAATGATTGGCGCAAGGCCGATCTGAGCCGTGACGAGTGGGTCTATATCTGGGCGGACGGCATCTACAGCGGGCTCCGTGACACTGATGATCGGCTCTGCGTGCTCGTTGTGATCGGGGTCAACGCCCGTGGCGAGAAGCACTTTCTGGCCATTGAAGATGGCGTCCGGGAAAGCACGCAAAGCTGGCGCGAGGTGCTTCTCGGCCTCAAAGCCCGTGGGCTCGCTGCTCCGAAGCTGGCCACCGGTGACGGGGCCATGGGGTTCTGGGCGGCATTGGAAGAGGTTCTTCCAACCACGCGCCAACAGCGCTGCTGGATGCATAAAACGGGCAATGTGCTCAATTACCTCCCCAAGCGCACCCAGCCCAAGGCTAAGAAGATGCTTCACGACATCTGGCAGGCCGAGACCCGCGAGGATGCCCATGCTGCGTTCGATCTGTTCATCGAAACCTTCGAGGCGAAATATCCGAAGGCGACCGAATGCCTGATCAAGGATCGGGATGAACTGCTGACATTCTACGACTTCCCAGCCCAGCATTGGCAGAGCATCCGGACGTCAAACCCGATCGAAAGCGCGTTCGCCACGATCCGGCACCGGACCAAGCGCACCAAAGGCTGTCTCAGCCGGGACGGCATGCTTCACATGATGTTCAAACTCGGACAATGCGCTGAGCAAAGCTGGCGCAAGCTGCGCGGCTTCGTTCATCTCGCCGACGTCATCCAGGGCGTCGATTTCGTCAACGGCATCAAGCCAATAAACCAGCAGCTAACCGCCGCATGATGATCGCTTGGGCACCAGATTTGACAATAACTCCATCAAGTCGGCTGAGACCGCCACAAAGGGGTGTCTTTAGGACTTTGGTTAGAGAAAACTGGCTGGGGTGGTAGGATTCGAACCTACGGTACGCAAAGGCAACGAGATTTTGCCGGTTGTTGGCGTTTGGGGCAACGGTTGGGGCGATGCGGCGGAAACACGACGCGGCGACTACACAATTTACGCTGTATGATTTAGAAATCGCCAGCATGAGCAAAAACGACCACGAACTACCTTTCTCACAGCGTTATGGTTATGAGGAAGTACCACCACAGCTTAAACTCAACGAAGTCTCGCCCGAGCTTAGAAGGCTCTTGGACTATGCTTTTGATCTTGAGATAGCACGAGTGAAAAAAAGCGGCTTCGAGCGAAGTTACTTCGCCGAGGGTTGGCTCCGTGTGTCACGTGATTTCCACGTCCGTTTTCTACGGCAAGGAGCGAGTTCCTACGAGAATTCTCCATATGAACTGCGATTGACGTTGGAAAAGTACTGCGCCAAGGCCCCCATCCAAAAACTGTTCGATCTGGTCGAGTTCTTCGCGCAACATCGGGGTACCACAGATGATTTGCGTGATGAACTGTCTGCAGCCTTTCATGATGCACGTGCAGCGTATCGGCTTGCTGACGGCAGAGTCATCGCAATTGGGAGCGGGGAGCAAGGTAAGGCTGTCGAAACCGCACTTACCGCCACGGAGGAGCTTGGAGCAAATTCAGCGAGGCAACATCTTGTTGCTGCTGGTATCGCCCTCCGTACCGGGGATTGGCCTGGAAGCGTACGCGAAAGCATACATGCTGTCGAGGCTATAGCGCGATGGCTTGAACCTGAGGCCAAGACGATCGCACCAGCGCTTAGTAAGCTCGAGAAATCAGGGCACCTTCACCCCGCACTAAAGAGCGCGCTTAGTTCTCTATACGGGTACACAAGCGATGAGGAAGGAGTTCGGCATGCAAAAGTGTTCAATGACGAGGCGCAAGTAGATGAAGCCGACGCGCTATTTATGCTTGGAGCCTGCGCTTCGTTTGTTTCGTACGTACTAGCAAAATCCACTACAGAAAGCCGTTAAGTCAACCACCTTAAACCGAGCCCCTCTCCGTATCTAGAATAGGAAGTAGATACAGGAGAATGAACTCATGAAGATCCTAACAACCCTCGGCGTTCTCGCCGGGGGTTTTTTATTGTCCCCACCACCGAAGTCCGTGGTCGTCACCCTGCTCTGGCTCGGTGCACGGTCTCACCCAGCGGTCACGGTTGTGGCGGTTGTCGCGGTCGCTCTGGCGTGGAGGGCTGACCATGACTGAGGTCCTGTTCGTGGTGGTCGTGTTCCTGATCGACTGGCGGTGGGGGCTGGCGGTGCTGCTGGCGCTGGCGGTGCTCGAATGATTGTCCCGGGCGATATCGTGGTGATCCGGGCCGGGGAGGACTGGCCTGAGCACCTGTTCCGGGTGGACGACGTCTGGGACGATTGTGTTGGCGGGGTCTCGCTGACCGGTCCGCTGAAAGACGAGTACGGCGAACCGGGCTTCGACCTGATCGTCAGAGTCGTCGGCAAGGAAGACCCATAACCCTGCCGGGCCCTGAAACCTTTCGGAAAATCTCAAACCTTTACTGAACTGGGGCGGCTGCCCCAAAAGGAGGAGCCATGCGCATACCCTACGCGTATCTCAAACAACAAACGTGGCTGTATCGCCGCAACTATCCCAGAGCCTTGCAGCCTATGCTGGGACAGTCTCTAAAGCAGTCCCTGAAGACCGGGGATGCCAAGGTCGCTAAGGTCCGGGCGGCGGAGGTGAACGCGACGTTCGAGGAGATCGTGGCCAAAGCCAAACGGGGGATCGTCGAGGACACACCCGTGGCACCCGTGGAGGCTCCGGTCTTCGCCAAGGTCTCTCCGGTTGTCGGGCGGGCCAAGGTGGCGGACCTGAACCGCCCCGGGTTTACCGGAGAGTTTCTGGTTCAATAGTTAGGCTGCTTTTTCGTCAGCGTTCAAGCTTGCGTAGAATGCCTCCTCTGCTTCTTGTGGCGTGATGTAACCGACGGCGCTGTGAAGGCGGGTGTTGTTATACCAGTCGACCCATTTCAGAGTTTCCCATTCGACCTGACCGACCGACTTCCAGGGGCCGAGGAACTTGATGACCTCGGTCTTGAACAGGCCGATGATGCTTTCGGCGAGGGCATTATCATAGGAATCGCCGACGCTTCCGACCGAGGTATCGATGCCGGCCTCTGCGAGCCGCTCGGTGTATCGGATCGACAGGTATTGGCTGCCACGATCACTGTGATGGATCAATTTGTCAGCCTCAGACGGCGCCCTCTGGCAGATGGCCTGGTTCAGGGCATCCAAGACGAAACCAGTCGTCATCGAGGTCGAGACCCGCCAGCCAACGATCTTGCGGGCGAAGACGTCGATGATGAAAGCCACGTAGACCATTCCTTGCCAGCTGGAAACATAGGTGAAGTCGCTGACCCAAAGCTGGTTTGGCATGTCCGCCACGAAGGCTCGGTTTACCTTATCGTGCGGGCAAGGTTGTGCCGTATCGGGGTTGGTGGTGATCACCTTCTTGCCCCGCACAACGCCTTGTAATCCCATGACCTGCATCAACCTCTCCACCGTGCAGCGGGCGATATCATGGCCACTGCGGCGTAGCTGGTGCCAGACCTTGCGCGCGCCATATCGGCCCCGGCTGCCCTCGAAGGCCTGCTTGATCGCAGCCATGTCCAGCTGATCCTGCCTGGCCCGGTCCGATGCCAGATCCGGATCACGCTCCACGGCCTTGAAGGCGTAATAAGTCGATGGTGCGATCCCCAGAACCCGGCAGATCGGCCCGACACCATGGACACAACGGTGATCATCAATGAACGCGATCATTTGCGGAATGGGCGGTCGAGCTCCGCCGCTGCGAAATATGCGCTGGCCTTCTTCAGGATCTCGTTGGCCTGGCGCAGTTCACGGACCTCACGCTCAAGTTCCTTGATCCGATCCTTCTCGGCACTTGTCAGACCGGCCCGCTGCCCGGCATCGCGTTCGGCCTGCTGACACCAGACCCGCAGACTGTCCGGCGAACAGCCAAGCTTCGGCGCGATGGCCTTATAGGCGGCCGTATCGCTGGAATAATCGGTACGGTTCTCTCGAAACATCCGAACACCGCGTTCGCGAAGCTCGGCCGGATAGGCGGGGGTGAATCTCTGCTTTGTCATAGGGCTCATCCTTTGAGTGTTTTACTCTCCGGTAAACCCGGGGCGGTTCATAGCGAAAACAACCATCGTGGTCGGCACAATGGTGCTTAAGATTGGCCGAAAGATACTAGACATAATCACCACGATCCTCGGCGAGTACCCAATGGCAAGCACTGGTACGATTTTCGGTGCAATCTTCGGTTACTTGATCTCGTCAGTGCCCATCATCGGCATGATTTTTGGGCCGCTAGTTGGCACGCTGGCGATAGCCTTTGGCTTTGCAGCGGGTGCAATGCAAGATTTGGGAAACAAGGCTCTCGAACGCCGGATCAAATCATCGCTAACCTCCTTCGATGCTTTGAAGCCAAGGGTGTGAAATGGAAGACAAGTGGTTTGCTGACGTTGACGATGTTGTAGCTGATGAACTGAGGTTTAAAGCAAAACTGGGCATCGGTGAGGATGCATACACATCAAAGCGCGTAACGAAGGCTGTTTTCGAGGCTTGGGATGTTGCCGGTGTTGCGGCCACGGGTGCTCAGGTGGCCAGTTCGGCTCTCGTCGCTCAGAAGTTCTTCGCCGCACCGAGCTTACTTGCTTCAATTGGGATCGGTACAGCGACAGCTGCCACTCCGATTGACTGGGTCATTGCAGCGAGTGTTTTGTCCGGTGGCGCTTGGTTGGGCATTACACGCTACCTGAAAGGTGATGATGGAAAGACGACTGTCATTCCAGAGTTCATTAACACACCGATTGACGTACTGGGTTTGGGCCTATTTGACCTTCTTGCGCCCTTGGCGTTGAAGGTGGCCGCCATTGATGGCCACACCCATGAGCGTGAACTTGGTACGATCAAACACTACTTCATCAAACGCTGGGGGTACTCCGCAGACTTCGTTGACTGTGGCCTCGAATTTGTTTCCCAGAAGCTTGATGACTACGACGTAAAGACGGCTGCAGCGACACTTGGAACTTTCGCAAGAGACAATCCTGACTGCAAAGCTAACGTGATGCTTGCGGACATTACCGCCTTCTTACGTGAAATCACGGAGGCGGATGGTCGTATCGACGAACGCGAAGAGATGGCAATCGAACGCGTTGAGAAAGTGTTTGCTGAGGAAATGCGATTTTCGCTATCGCGTACTGTCGCGCCAATTGGGACAGCCGCTTCGCAAGTTACTACTTCAGCGGCAAGCACTGCGACCAGTATGGGCAAAAAAGCCTCAAAACTAATGGGGCAGGCAAGCTCAGGCCTAGCATCGGTGGTCCGCAATCCATGGAATCATGATGAAAACCAATGAGCCGCTTTCAACCGCCCGCCGCACACAAAGCTTTTGAAGTGAGATAGTATGATCCCTGACTATCAGTCGCTGATGCGGCCAGTACTAGAATGTGCACGAAAAGAACCTAGAAAAATCTCCGAGGTTGTTGAGGAGATTTCGAACCACCTAGGACTGAGCGAAGAAGACCGACAGCAAATGCTGCCCAGCGGCAAACAAACGACAATTGCAAACCGGGTTCACTGGGCGCGATCTTACATGAAGCAAGCAGGTTTGGTTCGAAACATCAAACGCGGTTGGTACGAACTTACAGACCGTGGTCGCATTGTGGTTGACGATCCATCAATCGCTCTCGACGCCAAATACCTCGAAAAATTTGATGAGTTTCAGGAGTTCAAGTCACGCGGGAAAGAGAACGACGGAGCGACTGTAGCAGATGAAGAGGTCGAAACGCCAACGAATACGCCCGACGAGAACCTGCAGGCGGCACATAGAAAACTAGAAGCCGTACTTGCCGCGAACTTGCTCGATTATGTACGGTCAGCATCGCCAATGTTCTTCGAAAGCCTGATTGTCGATCTGTTCATCGCCATGGGGTACGGGGGTACGTCAGAGGACGCAGGGCGAGCACTTGGGCAGTCGGGCGATAATGGAGTGGATGGTGTCATAGACCAAGATCCGCTTGGCGTTGACCAAATCTATCTTCAGGCGAAGCGTTACGGACCGGCGAACAGCGTCGGGCCGGGTGACATCCGAGACTTCTACGGCGCTTTGAGCATCAAGAAAGCGACAAAAGGCATCTTCGTTACAACTTCAAGCTTTACCGGCGCAGCCCAACAGACTGCTAAGGACCTCGGCTCTCGAATTGTCCTGATTGACGGGCCGCAACTCGCAAAGTTGATGATCAAGTACAATATCGGTTGTCGCGATAAGGATGTATTGCGCATCAAACAAATTGATGAAGGGTATTTCGAGGACGCCACAGACTGAATGCTCATCACAAACGCGATGACTGGGAGTTCGCGGCCTATGGCGTGGACTTCGACATGCTGCAGGGTGTCATAGCCCGGAAAGACTGCTCCAGCCGCCACCCGTTCTACCCGTGGCTGGGGCAGCACTTGGGGCACCCTAGCGGGGGTGACCATAGTCAAGCTTCATGTAGGACAAGACGTCACTAGCAGCGCGAGTAACTGGCTGGGGTGGTAGGATTCGAACCTACGGTACGCAGTACCAAAAACTGTTGCCTTACCACTTGGCTACACCCCAACCGTGCGGGCGTACTTACGCCGCTCTGTGATCGGGATCAAGACCCGGAATCCGAAAATTTTTCTACTCTTCCGGCGCGTCTTTCTTGAGAAGGTCACCGCCGGGTTTTTCGGCGCGTTCCGAGGCGACGATCCGTTCAAGCTCCTTGTCCATCGCGGCTTCTGTATCGCCGACAGTGGCGGTGGCCGCGGCGATGGCGGCGGCGTTTGATGTGGTGGGATGTGGACTAGGCTGCAGTGCGGGGGCATCGCCGACTCCGACGATGCGCAAGGTGGTTTCCGGCATGACGATGCCTGCGTGGTCAAATGCAGCGAGGCACAGGCGCCACGCCTCACTGCGAGCCTTGAGATAGCTGGTTTCGTGCTGCCTGATCCAACCGGCCACGTTCAGGATGATCGCGCTGTCCCCCAGATCCTCGATCCAGACCGCAGGCGCGGGTTCGTCGATCACGAAAGGCAAGGAGGCCACAGTTTGTAGGGCCAAGTCCTGCGCACGGGCCAGATCGGTGTCGTATGCGACGCCAAGACTGACCAGAAACCGGCGTTCGTCATTACGGGTATAGTTGACGATCCGGCTTTTGAAGACGGTGGCATTGGGTATGCGAATGTGGTTGCCATCAAAGCTGAGCAGAATCGTGGCCCGGCTGGTCAGGCGGATAACCTTGCCGATATCACCTTCGATCTCAACCTGATCATTGGGCCTGAAGGGTTGGCGAATCGACAGCATGATCGACGCGATGAAGTTTTCGACCGTGTCTCGTACCGCGAACCCGATGGCGAGACCGATGATCCCGGCCGCGCCGAGGATGGTGGAGAGCAGTGCAGTGGCCCCGAGAATGTCGAGGGCAATCACGAGGCCACCCAGAATGAACGCGATGCGGATCACTTGCCGGTAGATGTCAGCTATAAAAGCGTTGGGGGCGATCCGGTCCCACGGACGTTTCATACGGGCGATGAGAAAGCCGATCATGACAACAAGGGCAAACGCCGCGACCGCTACGGCCAGAAGAGGCAGGTAGTTGATGAATTGCTCGGACCGCGCCCGGAAACGCTCCCAAGCGGGGTCCAGACGGCGCGCCACATCGGTGGTTTCCTGCACCCGGTTTTCGATGGTCACCACACCTTGAACGCGGCCCGCGATTTCATTCAGACGAGAAACGGCAGGACCATCCAGCGCTGTGCCACGCAACGTAACGATGCCAGAGTTCACTGTGACAGTGACGTCTTCGTAACCGTCCAATTCCATCAGGATTTCGCGGATGCGATTGGCAATGGCCGCATCCTGCTCTGCGCTGTCCTCGACAGTGATCGTGCCCGTGGGCTGATCCGAGGTCTGCGCCTGAAGCGGTGCCTCAACGACGCTCAGGACAAAAACTGTGCTTAGAAGAATGAGGCGGAACAACAGACCCATGGTTTCAAACATGCGCGACGGCTGAAAGGGTTTCAAGCGTGCTTTGCAGTTATCCGCCCCGAGACTGGGCGGCAGGCAGATCGAGGTCCGCAAGACTGTCGCCCATGCCGGAAGTCCAGAAAAGATGCCGCCCTCTGCCAGACCTTTTTGCGGCGTAAAGCGCGACATCGGCACGCGAGACATGTGTCGCTGGATCGCAGCGCACCACCATGCGCGATACGGCAATCCCTATGCTTGCCCCGATCGTAACGTCTTGCCCGTCGATTATCGCAGGCTCGGAAATGTCGCGGATCAGCCCGGCTGCCAGGGAAGTAAGCCGCGAGTGATCCGTTAGCCCGGGGCAGACGACAACAAATTCGTCACCCCCAGCGCGCACGAGTAGGTCATCCTGCCGGGTGTGGCTGCGCACAATCGCGGCAACGCGTTTGAGAACGGCATCGCCGACACTGTGACCGAGCGTGTCGTTCACCTGTTTGAAGCGGTCCAAATCCATTTGCAGGATGGCATATTCGGTGTCGGATTGCCCAAGCCGCGCCAAGGCACCATCCAACGCGCGACGGTTGTGCAGCCCTGTCAGCCCGTCGGTCAACGCATCGGTTTCAGCTGCCAGTCGGGCCCCGTTCAAACGGGCATTCAGGCTGAAGGACGCGGCCATCGCGCTGGACTTGGCTTCTTGAAGAAACAGAAGCTCCATCACAAGGTCACTGGGGGCAAAATCCTGAGCGGTCAGGCCAAAGCGCTGAACCGCGTCGACTACGGCAATGCCGAACGACAGATCAAGGATTGCTCCGTCGGCCCGATCATCGACCACCAATCCCCGCAATCCAAACCCTGGCTCTGCCCGAAGGCGCAGGCGCAGGACTTGACCTGCCAAGTTGCGCAAGTCGGACATCGACGCCGGTTTCGCGGGGCGCACTATCTCGAACACTTCGAGAAAGCGGGAACCTGTCGGGTCATCTATGCCAAGTTTGCAAAAGCTTTTGCCGACTTGCCGGATATGCCCCGTGGGTCCAATGCAAACATGCAAGGGACGGATCGCGAGCAGGAGGTCCGTCACTGAGATCATGCGAGATGTGCCGCCTCGTTTTCAGCCAGTGAAAACCCACGGTCATCAGCAAAGGCCGTTTCGATAACCTCCACCTCGATGACCTCGGCCCCGTCGCGCACGCCGCGATGATCTAGCACTGCAAGCGTTCCGTAATCATCAGCCATCGCCCGCAGTAATCCAACAAGAACATGGCCGAACCCGGTCGGGGTTCCGGTGCAATGTATTGTGAAATTCCGCGGATTCGGTTCCCAGATGTGCACATGGGGCAGCTCAAGGCCGGAAACCGCGAGGCGGGTGCGGCCCGGCAGATCATCAAGCGAATGCAGCAGTTCGGAAAACGTGTCACCACCAAAGCGCATCAGCCGTCGGACCGACGCGTGATTCTGATGGGTGATCAGGTACGCGCCCAGGTCTTCGAGGATCACCGAGGGCGCGCGATCAAGATTTTGGGCACAAGCCGTCAGAAGAATAGGAAAATACGCAGCATCGTATTGCAGCATCGCCTCGAACGACGTGACAGGCAGGTCGGATAATGCGACGGCCTGCGCCCAGCAATCGGGTCCGAATGCGTCAGAGATAAACGCTTCGAGTGTGCGAAAGATGAGACCGTGCATGGTGTGTGCCCTTTGTTTGGCACACACCATGACGTGCGGTTCTTAAAAAACGGCAAACACAGGTTTATTAGAAATCGGTCGGCGCGCCGCCTTCGGCTTTGCGGCGTTCGACGAAAGCAGCCAATTCCTCTTGGATGGCGATATCCATCGGAGGTGCCTCGAATTCTTCGAGAATGGCTTTGTACATCACGTGCGCACGCTCCGGGGTCCAGACGCTGCCTGCGGCCTCCCATGCCTCGTAGTTTTTCCAATCCGACAGGAACGGCTGGTAGAAGGCAGTGGTGTAGCGTTCTTGCGTATGTTTCGTGCCGAAGAAATGACCATTACTGCCGACCTCGCGGATCGCCTCGAGGCCCAGCCCGTCATCGCTCACATCGCAGATTGCTGGATCCATGTAGCGGATCAACTGCTGGATCACCTCGCAATCCATGACGAATTTTTCAGGGCTGGCGATCAGCCCGCCTTCGAGCCACCCCGCCGCATGGTAGACGAGGTTGGTGCCTGACTGGACCGCAGCCCAAAGGCTGTGTTCGGTTTCCCACATCGCCTGACCATCGGGGACGTTCGCGGCACAGACACCGGAGGATCGCAGCGGCAAACCGTAAAAGCGCGCCATCTGGCCGGTCATTTGCGTGGCGCGCATGTACTCCGGTGTTCCGAACGCAGGCGCACCCGACTTCATATCGACGTTTGAGGTGAACGTGCCGATGGCGCAAGGCGCGCCTGGGTTGATGATCTGAGCCAATACAATCGCGCTCAACCCTTCGGCCAGAGACTGCGCGACAGCACCCGCCATCGTCACGGGAGCCATCGCACCAGCCAGCGTGAAGGGCGTCACGATGCAGCCCTGTCCCCGCGCCGCACAGCGCATCCAGCCATCCATCATCGGATGATCATGCTTAAGCGGTGAGGTAGAGTTGATGTTGGTATACATGCGCGGGGTGGCGTCGAATTCCTCGTGGGTCAGACCACCGGCGATGCGGACCATCTCCATGACGTCCTCGACACGTTCCTTGCCCAGCGAATAGGCGTGGGCCACTTTGTCAGTCAGGGTCAGCTTGTCGTAAAGCACATCGAGGTGCCGCACACTGGCATGGATATCCACAGGTTCCACGGGGTATCCACCAACGAAGTGAATGCAATTAAAGTACTGTGAAAGCTTGAGGAAATTGCGGCACATCTCGCGGGTGCCAGGCACCTTACGGCCCATTTCCATGTCCCAATAGTTGGGGGGTGACGATACATTGCCAAACAGGATATGCCCCTCACCGACAACGATCCGGCGATCCGGGTTGCGCGGTGTGATCGTGAAGGACCGCGGCGTTTTGCGCACCCATTCCATAACGAAATCGCGGCCCATCTTCACGTTTTCGCCGTCAACAGTGCAGCCTGCTTTTTTGAGAATGCGCACCGCCTCTGGGTTCAGGAATTCGATCCCGATCTCTTCGAGGATGATCATTGCCGTATCGTGAACCCGCGCGACTCCCTCTTCGGTCAAGGGCTCTGTCGGACGGTCGATATTGATCGGCAAGCTCCACGGCAGCTGTTCGATCACCGACGTGCCACGGCGCACGGCGTGGCCGGACCGCCCTCCGCTCCGTCGTTTGCGTGTGGTGGCCTCTGTCATGACGTCCTCCTGCGTTGCCACTTTAGCTAGGCACCGCAGAGGGGACTTATCCTGCCGGAACACGACTCATACGGTCGCTTTTGGTCCTTTCGGACCAAGATCATTTGAGGCCAAGCCACCCCGGAAGATGCCCGATGTCAGGCAATACAAGGTCCGCGAAAGGCTCCAGATCAGCCGCATTGGCCAGACCGGTCAGCACGGCAACCGTTCCCATTCCGGCAGCGCGCCCAGCGATAAGATCATGGGTGCTGTCGCCAACCATGAGCGCCCTGTTTGGTTCAACGCCAACGGCGGAACAGAAGGCCAGCAATTGGCCCGGTTCGGGTTTTGCTCCGTAACCGCTGTCAGATCCGGCAATGAAATCGAAGTTTTGACGGACACCCGCCGCATCAAGATGTGCAAAGGCCGGCGCCTCGGCATCATTCGTTGCCACGCCAAGCCGCAACCCGGCTGCGGCAAGCTGCTCCAGCAAAGGTAAAAGCGGGGCGGCCTCGGCCATCGGCGCAGCTGCGGCTTCTTCGTTGATCAATGCGAACAGGGCCTTGGGAGACAGATGCGGGCAATATGGTGCGAGTGTCGCGACAAGCTCATCAGGCGTTCCGGCAATGACAAAACTGTCGGGCGCGAAAACCCCAGCCTGCAGATCGAAACCGATGACATGTCCCAAAGCAACTGCGCGGTCGCGGTCGTTTTCGGCCAGGCGCATCAGAAAAGCCATCGCCCATGCGTTCCATGTCGCGCCGAAGTCGAACAGCGTGCCGTCTTTGTCGAACAAGATCGCAGTGATCTCGCGCGGGTCGATCACGGTCATGTCCAATGTACCTGCGCACCGCCCGGCAACGCTGCCCGCGCCTGCATCAGTCGGTCGTAAGGGATGCCTTCATTGTCACAGAACGCGATCACCCAAGCATCGTCCATCATGATGAAATCAAGCACCGAGGCCTGAAACTCGGGCACCCCGACACCGTCACGGAACGCCGCTTCGTCTACCCCGGTCGACCCCATGAAGACCGGTAGCAAATCGTCATTTCCTGCAAGCCAGACAATCGCCTTGATCGCGAGTTGCTCTGCCCCGTCTTTTGAAATCGACATTTTTAGATATTTCCCAAACGCTTTTTTAACCAAATAGCGGCAAAGAATTGGTGAGCAAAGTCTTAACGCCTGCCAAGCAACCGGAGTCGTCGTGCAAAGGTCCGTTCTAATCATCGACGCCATCAGCACCCGCCGCATTCACATGCGCGCGCAACTCGACACGGCGGCGTATCCCGTCGACCTTGCGGATACGCAAACCGAAGGATTGGCTCTCATCCGTAAAGATCCGCCTGATGTCGTGTTTATCGCCGACGACCTGCCCGGCCTCCGTCTTCGTCAGTTCTGCAAGACATTACGCGGCAATACGCAAACGCAGTTCACCACCGTTGTTGTGGCCGTGCGCAGTGAGAATCAATCGGCGCGTGTCAGTGCCCTTGTTGATGGTGCACATGATGTGATCGACATGAACAGTGATGGCGTCGATCTCAAGGCCCGGGTGCGCAGTTTCATGCGTACAAGTGGTCAGTCCGAAGGATGGTATCGGCAGCCGCAGACTCAAACTGTCACTGGCCTTGCAGAGGCCGTTCCCGAATTTTCCCCCAAGACTGTCGTAAGCTTTGTGGCACGGAATTCAGAGATATGGTTCGACAAGATCCTGAGCGACGTTTCGGCTGTCTCCGGTATCGACATAAGGCCGACATCCGCGCAACTGGCGCGGCGTAACCCGGATGTCGAAAGCGACGTCTATATCCTCCTCGAGACGGGGTCCGACGACGGGACGCGCGATACGCTCGTGGCTCTGCGGAGCCATCCCACCAGTCGCGATAGCCGCATTCTTTTTGTGACCGACTGCCCCTCCCAAATTGCTTCTCCGCTGGACCTCGGGGCGGATGATCAGGTGCCCACGACCATCACCGCCACTGAATTAAGGCTTCGAATCGATAGGCTTGCCCGCCGCAAACGCGATGCGGACCGCAAGCGCAAAGAAACAACAGAGCTTGCCCAGAAAGCCTACGTGGATGCTTTGACAGGACTCAGCAATCGCACCGCTATGGAAGAATACCTTTTGCAAATGGATCATGTGCTGACCGCGCAGCCACGGGCAGTTGCGATGATGATTGCTGATGTCGATCACTTCAAGGCGATCAACGACAATCACGGTCATGCGGCAGGCGATGTGATCCTTGCGCAATTGGCCCGGACAATGAGATCGAAGCTGCGCGATGGGGATTTCATTGCGCGCTATGGCGGAGAAGAGTTCCTGATCGTGCTGCCGAACGTCGAAGCAGAACAAGCGCATGATGTGGCCTTGCGGTTGCGCGACGCGGTTGCTGACAATCCGATTGCATTGAACGCAGGCACGCATGTGCGGGCCACGATCAGCATCGGCCTTGCCGTAGCCCATCGCAACGACCGCATGTCTACGACAGATTTGCAACGCGCTGCCGACAATGCCCTGTATTCCGCCAAACGCAATGGCCGCAACCGGATCGACATAGCGCTGCTGGCCAGCTCTCATGAACGGCCTTTAGGTGGGACGCATGGCGATCAATGACGACAGAGCGAAGATCGGCGCTCAGCGGCGAATCCGGTTCGCGATATCACGCAAACGCTCTTCAAGGCGGTCGGCATACGCGGCGCGCTCCGCGTCGGTCATGGCCACAATTCGGTTGACCAAAACCTCTTTGCCCAGTTCTTCGCGCTCGGCGCGACCGCGCGACTGGTCGGCGACCGATGTGATAAAGGCGTCGCGGTCGAATGGGGTCGCGCGCAGGATCTCCAGCGTGGACTGAAGCTCATTGACAAACGCCCCGCGATCGCGCCCTTGGCGCTGTAAACCCGCCTCGAAATCACGCCGCAGCGCGCGACGATCTTCATCGCTCAGCGCGCGCATAAAGAATGCGCCATAATCCGTACGTGTGCGGTCGGATCGCTTATCCGGTCCACCGGTGACAAAAAACCCTGCGACGGCACCGACGACAAGAAGGTTCAGCGCAACGGACACAAACAGCGTCACACGCATCCAGAGCGGTGCTTTCGGTTTTGCATTCTCCGCCATGTCAGCCATCCACCAGTAGCAAATCGAAGGCCCCAAGCCCGGCTCCGATATCCAGCGCCGCAGCATCGACCGGTGAAAGGACAACCATCAGGTCGTCGGTCAGCGCCCCACCAGCCCAGACCCCGACGCAGGCTGTCATCGCAAGCCCAGCCATGGCGGGCCATCCACCCAATGTCCCGAAGACCTGTCGCCAGAACGGCTGCCGCTCCGACACCGGCATCTGCGCTGCGGCATCTGCCATGACACGCGACAGCAAACCATCCGGCAGCGGTGGCGTCGTCTGACGCGCTGCGGCAAAGGCCGCCTCAAGCGGGTCGTCACTACGAGGTTTCGACTGTGTCATCTGTGTATCCCAAACCTTTGCGCTGGCCGCTGAGAAGCGTGGCCAGGGCCCGTTTGCCGCGTGCGGTCAGACTTTCCACCGCACGTGGCCCAATGTCCATGATCTGGGCGATCTCGGTGTTGCCCAGACCTTCTATATGTCGCAACACGACCGCCTGTCTTTGTCGGTCGGGCAATTGCATCAGCGCATCTTCCAGCGCCATCTTGCGCGCCTTGTTTTGCAATCGCGCTTCGGCCCCCGGCCCGTCATCGGCGACGTCCAGATCATCCGGCAGCCCGTCTGGTCTGGTCTTGCGCAATCGGTCGATGCACAGGTTCGCCGTCACCCGGTAAAGCCATGTGCGCACCGATGCGCCGCCTGCACTGTCCCAGCCCGGAGCATGCCGCCACAGCCGCAACATTGCCTCTTGCGCAACATCCTCGGCCTCGGCGCGGTCATTGAGCATCCGAAACGCATGCGCAAAAACCAGTGGCGTGTATTTTGTCGCAAGCGTCCGCGCCGCGTCGGCATCACCGGCGGCGTAGGCATCAAGCAACGCCGCTTCCGCAGCAGGATCGGTCTGACTTTGTGTCATGCCACCGTGTGTCTGGTTTCCGGTCCAATTTATCAGGTGTCCCGAGCGATGCACATACACCGCTCGGGACAGTAACATCGGCTCAGCGATCGCCGCCGTGACGCTTGCCACCGAACAGGCCGCCGCGTTTGCCACCATTCCCACCCATACGAGCCTCTGCGAATTCCTCGGCACTCACCGTGCCATCGTCATTTGCATCGAGCCGTTCAAACATGCGTGCGGGGTCGCGGCGGGACGAGATTTCATCTTCGGACAATGCGCCGTCACCGTTGCTGTCAAGGCGCGCAATCATCCGTTCGGCGCGTTGCGCGGCGCGCTCTTCACCCGCAGCCGCGATTTCTGCAGCGGTCAACAGACCATCGCCATTGGTGTCGGCCCGGGCAAAGCGATCAGCGCGTGCCTCGAATTCCTCGGCAGACACGGTTCCATCGCCGTTGGTATCCAGTTCGGCAAACATCGCGGCGCGACGATCCTCGCGCGAGGCAGTGTCTTGTGCAAAAGCCTCACCAGCCGTGGTGGCGAGAAGGGCTGCAATCACGAGTGCGGAAACCTGCTTGTTCTTGGTCATCTGTTTTTCCTTTTCATGTCCGGCCTGTTGACCGGTGCTTTTTAACACTGGGCCAGATCGACACTCTGTCGTCTTGGCATCCACTGCGTTTCACGGGGCAGGCAGATGTTCCCGTCGCAGAAAATTTCAGATCGCCATCACAGGTCCGTGATTTGCGACATCCAGCCGCAAGGACAGTTTGGTCACTATTCATCGCTGACAGGGACCGCCATTTTGACCGCGGGAGAGCGATCATGACTTTATCACACGTAACTGAAGAGGACGAACGTCCGACTTGGCCTGCGCTGCGCAGGGGATGGCGACGGAAATGTCCGAAATGCGGCAGTGGCCCTTTGCTGAGCGGCTACCTCAAGGTCCGCGACACCTGTCCGGTGTGCCGCGAAGAGCTGCATCACCACCGCGCCGATGATGGCCCCGCGTATCTGACGATTCTCATCGTCGGCCACCTCATGGCGCCGCTTCTGCACATAGTGTTCGTCAACTTCCGCCCGGAACCGCTTGTCTTGTTCACGATCTTCGCAGTTGGCTGCGTTGCTCTGACACTCTACCTTCTTCCCAGATTGAAGGGCGCAATCGTGGCATTCCAATGGTCACGACAGATGGGTGGGTTCGCAGACAGTGCGCCCTGACCCTTCGCCACTGTGAAGGAAGCCTGCGTGATCGAACCGGGACTGATCGATAAGACTGCCATCCGTGATGCGTCCACGGTGATCGTGCTGCGCGACCGCGATCACGAACCCAGCGTGCTCATGGGACAACGCGGTGCAAACGCCGCCTTCATGCCGAACAAATTCGTCTTTCCCGGAGGCGCGGTCGATCCTGAAGATGCGCAAGTGCCCTTCGCCGACCCGTTGTCCGCGCTTTGTGCAAACCGATTGACCGATGGCGTGCCAGAAGACCGTGCAACAGCTTTGGCCGGAGCCGCAATTCGCGAGTTGTGGGAGGAAACCGGCCAGATCCTCGGGCGTGCTGGGACGTGGGAGAGCCCACCGGACAACTGGCGCGACTTTGCTGCGACCGGTCATTTGCCCAGCGCATCGCCTCTTCAATTCGTCTTTCGCGCCATCACGCCGCCGGGCCGCCCGCGCCGGTTCGACGCGCGGTTCTTCCTGCTGGATGCCGATGATCTGGCCAGCGACCCTGACGATTTTTCTGCCGCCTCCGATGAATTGGCACATTTGCAGTGGATCGCACTGGACCGCGTGCGCAGCTTTGATCTGCCCTTCATTACAGAGGTGGTTCTGGCCGAAGTTGCGGCCCGCGCCGCACAGAAAGACCCGCCCGCCTCCGTGCCTTTCTTTCGCAACGATGACGAAGAAAGCCTGTTCCTGCGGCTCTATGGCCGACCGATGACCGACTAGATGACAAGGATGAAGGCGAGGATCGACAGCGCCAGAAAGCCGATCCCGAGCAGTTCCCGCGCTGTCGTCTTTTCTTTGAAGAACAACACCGACGCCATCAGCGAAAAGATCAGCTCGATCTGACCTACGGCCTGTACATAAGCCGCTGTCTGCAAGGTGAAGGCAGTGAACCACCCCATTGACCCTGCCATAGACGTCAGCCCTACCCAGACCGCCACTTTGCGTGCGCGCCACACCGCACTGAGTTGCCCCGGCTCGCGCCATCGCAGCCAAAGCGCCATGGCGATGAACTGGGAGGCTGTCACACAGGTCAATGTCACTGCCGCCTGCAACAACGCGTCCTCGCTGTCGATCTGGAGCGATGCCGCCCGGTAGCTGGTGCCAGAAAACGCGAAAAAGAACCCGGATGTCAGCCCAAGCCCTGTAGCGCGGCTGGTCAGGCTGGACCACACCCCCTGATCCAGGCCCGGCGTTCGCGACAGCAGCAGAACACCGATCAGCCCGATGAGGATCGCGCCCCACCCTGCCAAAGAGACGTCTGCGCCGAACAGAGCAACGCCGACAATGGCGGTTTGAATGACTTCAGTTTTCTTGAAGGTGATCCCGACTGCGAAGTTACGTTGCCGAAAGAGCGCAACCACGCACACCGTGGCAAGGATTTGCGACACGCCCCCCACCCATGCGTAGAACCAGAACCAGCCATCTAGCGTGGGGAACGGCGTCTCGCGGACCCACAGATAAGCCAACGTCACAAGCATCGCTGCCGGGGCGGCGTAGGCAAAGCGCGCAAAAGTCGAGCCTGCAGTGCTCAGCACATCCATGCTCAGCACTTTTTGCAGCATGAACCGGACGGTCTGAAACAAGGCCGCCGCGACGCTGGCGAAGATCCAGAGTTCCATGCGCCTCTATGGCGTCACGTCAACGGCCTTGTCCATCCCGGTAAAGCGGATGTGGTACAGGATCCTTGGCGCGGAACAGATACTTGCGGGCAACCTCGCCATAGGTTTCGTAGCGATACCCCTGATTTGATGCGAGGTACTGGGATCGACGCGTCCGGTAAAGCTCTGGCAACGCATACCACGGCACGCCCGGATGCAAATGATGCACCACGTGAAGATTGTTGTTGAGAAAGAGCAATCCGAAAAACCCGCGATCCTCAACAATTGCAGTGCGGGCGGTTGTGCGATCATGGGCGCGATGTTCGAGAAAAGTGCGCAGCTTGAGAAGCGACAAAGCCATGTAAACCGACAGCAACCACGCCCAGATCGGCATCGTGGCAACTAATGTCATCCACCAGATGACGCTGGCGGCTGCGGGGATGTGCAAAACCCAGCCCAATAAAACACGGCGGTCACCCGCGCGGATCAAACGCCAATCGGCGCCCATGAACGCAATCTGGCCAACGAAGGGACCAAGGATCAGACGCCCTGCCAGCGTATTGTTCGCGCGGCACAACGCCTTGCGCCATGCAGGCAGGCGATTCCAGACAGCCGGGTCCAGATAGTTGGTCTCTGGATCGTCATAGGGATCGGTCAGGTTCTCATCCCGGTGATGCGCAAGATGGGTGTCGCGAAACCGCATATACGGCACCACAAGTGTGAGCGGCGGAAACACCAACGCCGCGTTCAGAAGCTTGCTCCGGGTGGGATGCCCATGCAGCGCCTCGTGGGTCAACGATGAATGCTGGGCCCCGGCCCAAGCGCATAGCAGGATGGCCAGAAAAACCGAAACATCGCTGATCCAGACAGTCGAGACACCCCAAAGGCCATAGGTGATGCCGAGCATCAAAAGCGTCGGCCATTCAGCTGCGCGCCGCAGCTCTGCCGATCGCGGCAAAGGCATGTCTGTCATAAAGTGATCCCAAGAGTTCCCAGTGATCACCATAGAGCCCGCGCCTGACTTGCAGAATTCTGACAACAGTGCACAATTATCTATAACTGTGATTAATATCACCAAATGTTGGGTTTACCAATGGACAAGCTGCAACGGGCCGATCTGTTCCGCACACGCCTGCTGATCGCAATCCGCCGATCTGGAACGAACCAAAGCGAACTGGCTCGGCGCACCGGCATCGACCGGTCAACAATCTCACAGCTTTTGCGGGATGATGCCGCTAGGCTGCCAAACGCGCATGTGGTGGGGGCCTGTGCCAGTGTGCTTGGCGTTTCGGCGGACTGGCTTCTTGGACTCTCAGAACATCCCGAAAACGCAACAGACCTGCTGGCAAACGCATTGACCCTGACCAATGCGCCTCGTGCCTTGGTGGACCAGCAAATCTTCGACTGGCACCGAGAGGCCGAAGGCTACAAGATCCGTTATGTACCCGCTGGACTACCGGACATGCTCAAGACCAACGAAGTTCTCACTTGGGAATACGGCCCCCATCTCGGACGCACCACCGCGCAGGCGATCACCGCATCGGCCAATCGGTTGGCGTGGATGCGGCAGTCGGCTTCGGATTACGAAATCGCCATGCCACTTTTCGAGGTGCAAAGCTTTGTCGATGGGACAGGCTATTACGCCGATCTGCCGCTCGAGGTGCGCAAGCAACAAATCGAGCACTGGCTCAACCTGACCCAAACGCTCTACCCAAGGCTGCGCGTGTATCTCTTCGATGCACGACAGGTCTATTCCGCGCCGATCACCGTGTTCGGACCGTTGCTCGCGGTGATCTATCTGGGCAGTAACTACCTCGCGTTCCGCGACACCCAGCGCGTTCGGGCATTTTCTGACCATTTCGACAACCTGGTGCGGCAGTCACGGATCACCGCGCGATCTTTCCCGGATCACCTGTCAGAATTGCGCGCACTTTTGAGTGGCTAGGGTCAGGATGCATTGATTTCGGTTGCACTGCCTGGTTCACGGTTCCGAAAACGGAGCTGTGACATGAGCGATCTTTTTTGGCTTAGCGACGCGCAAATGGCGCGTTTGGAACCTTTCTTTCCGAAGTCGCACGGAAAACCTCGCGTCGAAGATCCGCGTGTGTTGAGTGGGATTATCTTTATCAATCGCAATGGGTTGAGATGGCGCGATACCCCTGCCGCTTATGGTCCGCATAAGACACTTTACAGCCGCTGGAAGCGTTGGAGCGAGAAAGGAATCTTCGCTCGGATGATAGTCGGGCTGGCTGCAGAACACGGCGAGGAGAAGACCGTGATTATCGATGCCCCAAGGTTTTCCTCTCGGCAATCGCCCTCGCGACCATCGTCATCTATTGGTTATGAATCCTGACCCTATTTTAGTGAATGATAAAGCTGTTCAAAACCGAAACCTAATTCGCATAAGGCCACTCAGGGGATGCCCTGAGCGCATCAAAGATTGTTTTGGTGTCCTGCCCCCGTTCGGGAATACTCGCCGGAAATAGCGGACTTTGGCCATCAAAGCGCGGGGCGGCCGCGGCTTGCAGGACGCCATTGACCTCGTGCCATGTCTGCCGTGCCATATTTTGCGGATGTGCAAAAGCATCGCGTGGGGACAGGACCGGGGCGACGCAGGCGTCGCTGCCATCAAACAGCTTTTCCCAATGAGACCTTTTGTGCGCAGCAAAGATCAGTGCCAGTCGGTCTGCCAAACCGGGCCATGCGTCTTTGTTGAACTGATTTTCAACGAAGTCCATGTCTTCCGAAAGACCAAGCTTACCAAGAAACTCTGCATAGAATTTCGGCTCAAGGCATTGAACGCTGACGAACTCGCCATCTGCACAGCGATAGGTCCGCGACCAATGTGCCCCAACCAGCGGATTGGCCTGCGCGGATGGTCCGTCCTCGACCCTGCCTGCAATCGACATCAATAGGTTCTGCATATGCGCTGCCCCGTCATAGATCGCGGCATCGACGACAGTTCCCTGCCCAGTGCGCCCGGCGGCGATGATCCCTGACAGCATCCCCGCGACAAGATACAACGCACCACCACCGATATCACCAACCAAAGTCGGCGGCACAGCAGGACGTTCATCATCTAGCCCAGATGACCAGAGCGCGCCCGCCATCGCGATGTAGTTCAGGTCATGCCCTGCGCGTTCCGCCAACGGCCCGTCCTGACCCCAACCGGTCATGCGCCCGTACACCAGACGAGGATTGACCGCGTGGCAGATGTCTGGCCCAAGCCCCAGCCTTTCCATTACGCCGGGGCGGAACCCTTCGATCAGCCCATCGGCATGGACGAGTAGCTTGAGCACCACGTCCCGATCCGCGTCAGATTTCAAATCCAGCACCAAAGATCGCTTGCCCCGGTCAGTGACGGGGCGGTCCATCAACCCGATCACAGGCCCAGACCGAGGGCGATGCACGACGACCACATCCGCCCCAAGATCAGCGAGCATCATCGCCGCAAATGGACCGGGACCAATCCCTTCAATCTCGACGATGCGAACACCGGCGAGAGGTCTGTCTTTCGGCATGAACAACCTTTCAGACTTGGATCGCACAACAACGACCTTTGTGTGTCGTTCCAAGAAAACGACATTGGGTCGCAGACGGCAATGCATGAGTTGGCCGGGCTGTTAATCGTGGTGCACGACTCCAAAGGCAAGACATGCACGAACGACGCATACCCGAGTGGCTCCGCCACGCACCTGCACCCAGCGTGCGCGGCTTTGCCATGCTGGCTGCGGCGGAAGCTGTGGCGAGAGGCATTCTGATATCGGTCTTTCCGCTGCGGATGTATCAGGCCCTGCAAGACGCAGCGCTTGTATCGCAGGTCTATTTCCTGATCGGGATCGCGTCGCTTTTGACTGGTTTGCTTGTGCCCTTCCTCGCGCGGTTCCTGCCACGACGTTGGGTCTACATGTCAGGCGCGTGCTGCTTTATTGCAGGCTCGCTTTTGGCCATCGACGGATCAGCGATGGCAACCATCATCGGGCTGACGTTGACCTCGGCCGCGACGGTTACCACCTTTGTCTGCTTCAACGCCTATGTACTGGATTATATCGCCAAGATCGAACTGGGGCGGTGCGAAACCTCGCGTATGTTCTACAGCGCGGCTGGGTGGACAGTTGGACCGGTTCTGGGCGTCGTGTTGCTTAAATGGTGGGAACCCGCACCATTCCTCGTAGCGGCAGTCGCGTCTTCGGCAATGTTGCTGATGTTCCTTGCAATGCGCATGGGCAATGGCAAGCTCATCACCAAAAGCCGACGGGCGCCTACCAATCCATTGGGATTCCTGCCTCGGTTCTTTGCGCAGCCGCGTCTGGTAGCCGGATGGCTGTTTGCCGTGATCCGATCCTGCGGATGGTGGGTCTATGTTGTTTATCTGCCGATTTTTGCAATCCAGTCGGGGCTGGGCGAACAGTTGGGCGGGATCGCGCTGTCGATCTCCAATGCGGCGCTGTTCGTGACACCCTTCATGCTGCGATTCATGCAACGCTTCTCAATCCGGCATGCCGTCCGCACCGGGTTCTTGATGTCTGGGCTGCTCTTTGGGGCTGCGGCTTTGTTGTCCGGCCTTCCATGGCTTACCGTGCTGTGCTTGATGTCGGGATCTTTTTTCCTGATCCTGCTCGATGTCTCTGCGGGGTTGCCGTTCCTGCTTGCCGTCAAACCGTCGGAACGGACCGAAATGTCCGCCGTCTATTCCAGTTTCCGGGACGTGTCGGGCATCCTGACACCCGGAGTGGCGTGGCTGGTGCTGCTCGTGGCCCCCTTGGCAGCGATCTTTGGCGCTGGGGCGACGGCCCTGGTGGGCGCGTGGGCTTTGTCCAGCAAATTGCCGACAAGGCTGGGGAAAACAGGCAGCCGACCGGTCCCACTACCTGAACCGGCACACACCGATATGGTGCCGCCTAGGGCAGAAGAAGCCACCGGCAGCGCTTGATCGCCACGTCCTCAAAAATATCAGTACGGCATCGGATGCTTTTTGTGCGTTTCGTCCAGAGCTTTCAGAACGTCTGCGCTCAGCGTCATATCCTCTGCCTTGAGCAAGTGCACCAACTGGTCGGCCGTTGTCGCGCCAAAGATCGAGGACGCCACGAAAGGCCGCTGCGCCGACCACGCCAAGGCCATCAAAGCCATATCAAGCCCAGCCTCTTGCGCAACCTTCGCATAGGCATCAACTGCCTCGAACGCACGGTCTGTTTTGCGGCCCCCTAGGTTGCCATTGATCGCCATCCGCGAACCATCGGGCACCGCACCGTTCTGGTATTTCCCGGTTAGCAATCCAGCGGCCAGAGGCGAGAACGGCAAGAGCGACACCTCTTCATGCACCATCACCTCGGCCAGATCAGTGTCGGCCATGCGGCACATGAGCGAGTATTCGTTCTGGATGCTTTCCATCCGCGGCCCAGCCATCGCCTGCGCCACCTGCAACCACATCATCGTGCCCCATGCGCTTTCGTTGGACAGTCCGATATGCCGGATGCGCCCCTTCTCGATCTCGCGGCCCAGCGCGCCCAGCACATCGGCCATGTTCTGAAGCGTCTCGGTCCGGTTCTGGGTGGTCGGATCAAAGGTCCAGTTCTTGCGGAACATATAAGACCCACGATTGGGCCAGTGCAGTTGGTAAAGGTCGATGTGATCGGACTTAAGCCGCTTCAGCGATCCCTCGACGGCCTCGGGAACGGTCTTGCTGGAAATAGGAGCGCCGTTGCGGGCATGCTCCATCCCTTCGCCGGAATGTTTGGTTGCGAGAATCCACTCGTTGCGACGCCCCGTTTGCTTGAACCAATTGCCAAGGATCTCTTCGGTCAGTCCGATGGTTTCCTTGGCAATCGGGTTCACCGGATACATCTCGGCGGCGTCGATGAAGTTGATCCCGGCATCCAGCGCCAGATCCATTTGGGTATGTGCATCCACTTGGGGTGTCTGGTTGCCATAGGTCATCGTGCCAAGGCACAGTTCGGACACCATCAGATCGGTTTTGCCCAGTCGGTTCATCTTCATCGCGCGTTCCTTCGAATTCGGTTGCGCGCAAAGTAGCGGCTAAAGCCCGGTCTGCAAGCCGACAGCGATGTCCGTCTGGGAGACAGCAACAGATTTCATCACCGCGTAACATTCAGCCCCTTCGATGATGTTCAGCGTGTCGGCACTGCGGCGGGTGATCCGGGCCAGCAGGCGGTCCTCGCCAGCCTGAAGCTGCACGATCACACCCGGCCCTTCGCCGCGGCGCACAGCAAGCACGCGCGCGGGAAGGATGTTGAGCGCAGAGAGTCCTTCGGGACGCGCACGGGCCAAAATGACGTCCTGCGCAAGAATGCGGACCCGAATTTTCGCGCCAACCGGCGCATCTACCGTTGGCAGCATAATTTCTCCGGCCGAGATCGCGAGGGCACTCAGGCCGTCGGAATAGTGCCTCGAGACAGTGGCAGACAGGACCGCGCCGGCATCGCGGATGCCCAGAAGGCGCACCATGTCGGGATCGGTCAGCACCTCTTCGGGTGCGCCCGACCGCACGACACGGCCATCGTCGATCAGAACGATATGGGTGGCAAGGCGCGCCACCTCGGCCATGTTGTGGGTGACGTACAGGATCGACAGCCCAGTTTCGCGGCGCAGGGTTTCGAGATACGGCAGGATCTCAGCCTTACGTGGCCCATCGAGCGAAGCCAGTGGTTCGTCCATCAAGAGCATATCGGGTTCCGACAAAAGTGCCCGTCCAATCGCCACGCGTTGCGCCTCTCCGCCTGACAGCGAATGGGTGCGACGATCCAAAAGATGCGATATCCCCAAGAGCGCTCCGACTTCCCTTGGGTCTTTCGCGCCGCGTCCGCTAACACGTGCGGCATAGCATAGATTGTCCTGCACGCTCAGATGCGGAAACAGGCGGCTGTCCTGAAACACATAGCCCAAACGCCTTTGGTGCACGGAAACATTGGTGCGCGCAGCGGCATCGAACAAAATGCGCCCGTTCAGGGTGACCTTGCCGTCGTCCGGCGTCACAAGGCCCGCCACCGATTTCACAACCGAGGTCTTGCCGCTTCCGGATCGCCCGAACAGAACAGTCACGCCCTCGGGCGCGTCAAAAGCGGTATCAAGATCAAACCCGCCAAAGGATCGCCTTATATCGACTGAAAGACTCATGCGCCCGAAATCCGCCTTGCAACCCGACGCGACAACCATTCCGAAAGGATCAATGCGCCGATGGCTATGGCCACAGCAACGATGACCAGACGGATCGCGCTGGTCTCGCCGCCGGGCACTTGCAGGAACGCGTAGATCGCCGAGGGCACAGTGCGGGTTTCACCGGGGATGTTCGAGACAAACGTGATCGTCGCGCCGAATTCCCCCATTGCTTTGGCAAAGGCCAAAACCGCCCCCGCGATGATCCCCGGCAGGATCAGTGGCAGGGTTACCGTACTGAACACCTTGATCCGGCTTGCCCCCAACGTGGCCGCGGCCTCTTCCAGCTTGGGATCAACCGCTTCGATGGCAAGACGTATGGCACGCACCATCAGTGGGAAGGCCATAATCGACGCCGCCAATGCAGCCCCGGTCCATTGAAAGGCCAGCGTAATTCCGAAAATGTCATCCAGCGCGGACCCGATAGGCCCCTGCCTTCCAAACCCAAGCAACAGCAGATAGCCCGTTACGACAGGCGGCAGCACGAGCGGCAAGTGGACCAGCCAATTCAACACATCCCGCCCGATGAACCGGCCCCGCGCCAGCGCCAGCGCACACAACAGTCCGAACGGCAGACTGAGCAACGTCGCCCAGAACGACACCTTGAGCGACAAGGCAACCGCCTGCCATTCCTCTGGGCCAAGCCATCCGATCATTCCGCCATCCCGACGGGAAGAAACCCAAAGCGGCTCAGAATCTCTTGCGCCACAGGGCTAACCAGCCATGCCACGAAGGCGGATGCGTCTTCCGGTGGCGGGGAGTTCAAAATGACGGCTGCCGGATAGCGGATGGGCGGATGGCTGTTTTCGGGAAACACTCCAGCGGTGACAACGCGCGGCTCTGCTTTTGCATCGGTCGCATAAACGATGCCCAAGGGCGTTTCACCCAAAGCCACAAGCGCCAGCGCCGCACGGACGTTGTCGGTGGGGGCCAGCCGCGCTTGCAGTCCCTCCCAAAGCCCAAGATCAGTGAGGGCTGTCTTGGCATAGATACCCGCAGGCACCGCTTCGGGCAAGGCGATGGCCAGACGCTCCGCCGGGCCCAAAGCGCCCATGATGTCAGTGCCCGGTGTGATATCCGCATCCGAGGCGGCGGCCGGGTCATGTGCCACCAGCACAAGGCGGTTTGACGCGATGTCGACACGGCTTTCCGGCACAGCCCTGCCTTGCGTGACCAGCCAGTCCATCCACGTTTCGTTCGCAGAGACATAGATATCTGCAGGTGCCCCGGCGTCGATCTGGCGTGCAAGTGTAGAACTGCCCGCCAGAACAAGCGTCACGCCCTGCCCGGTATCGGCTTCCCATACTGCCGCAAGCTCTGCCATCGCGTCGCCCAAAGAGGCGGCCGCGAACACCGTCAGGTCTGCCGCCTTTGCAGGCAGAGCCAAGCAAATCGCAACCAATGTGGCGCGCAAAATCGGGATCACGACAGACAGAACCTTGTCCTTGAGGGCAAATCTTTGACGTACCTGACCAATTGCACCGATCCGAGGCAAGGGCTGACACGCAGGGTGCGACGAATCTCTTGAGAACAAAATAGGAACATATAAAATGCTGCCATGCACAATGCCGCCACCCTTCTGTCCCGACGCCCTCATCGCCCCGCGCCGCAGATCACGCTGGGTGATCCCGAAATCGCGTTGCGGCTGGGCCGCGTGCACGAACTCTGCGGGCAGGCGCGGCACATGCTGGCCGTGTCGATCGTCACACAACTGGGCGGACCCGTGGTCTGGATCACGCAGCAAGCGGCGACCGAATACCTCTGCCCCGAGGCCATCGCAGACCAGATCACGCCCGGCCATATCCTGTTTGTCACGCCCTCCAATAAGGACATGGTCCTTTGGGCCATGGAAGACGCACTGCGCGACGGTCATGCCCCCGTGGTGGTGGCTGATCTGACAGCCCCCCCCGCGATGGTGCCGATCCGCCGCCTGCATCTTGCCGCCGAAGCGGGCTGCGGTATAGGTGCCTGCCGCCCCCTAGCCCTGCTTCTGACCCCAGGTCAGGGCGGTGCGCCAGGGATCGAAACCCGCTGGTCGCTGGAACCGGCGCATCATAACGGCGCGGGCCATTGGACCCTGAGCCGCCTGCGCGCCCGCATGGCACCACCCCGCGCTTGGCTGATGATACGGAGACAGACCGGACTGATGCCCGCCGCGTCGGAGCCAGAAATTTCGTACGAAATTTCTGCACAGCAAAGGAATTTCGTACGAAATTCCTTGGGCCACACCCGGGAAACGACACCATAAGTCGAATATGGGCGACCGGCCCCGGTCGCGTCGGTTAGGGTCGCCATTATGCGCCTGCCTATCTCTTTCGCCGCACTGTTTCTGTCTGTTGCCCTGTTGCAGCTGTCGTCTGGTGGTGTCGGTCCACTCGATGCCATTTCAGGCATCACGCTGGGCTTTACGACCGCCGAAATCGGCATGCTGGGCTCTGCACATTTCGTTGGGTTCTTTATTGGATGCTGGTGGGCACCCCGCCTCATGGGGACCGTGGGGCACGCGCGCGCCTTTTCCGCCTTTACCGTGCTGGGAGCCATCGGGTTACTCAGCCACATGATGTGGGCCGACCCTGTCGCTTGGGCGTTGATGCGGATCGCCACCGGAGTCTGCGTTGCAGGCTGCTACACGGTGATCGAAGCCTGGCTGCAGGCCGAAGTCACCAACGAGACCCGTGGCCGGGCCATGGGTCTCTACCGGATCGCAGACATGGGTGCGTCGCTGATTGCACAATTGCTGATCGGCGTGCTGACCCCTGCGGCCTATATCAGCTACAATCTGCTTGCGATCTTCTGCTGTGCAGCCCTGCTGCCGCTGGCCTTGACCACACGGCCTCAGCCCGAAACACCGGACGCGCCCCGACTGCGCCCGATGCTTGCCGTGGCCCGTTCTCCTCTCGCTGCGGCTGGTGTCATCGTCGCTGCAATCTCATCAGCGTCCTTTCGCATGGTGGGTCCAGTCTACGGGCAGGGTGTCGGACTTGCCCTTGATCAGATTGCACTGTTCATGGCGGCTTTCGTGGCAGGGGGCGCTTTGGCGCAATACCCGGTGGGATGGCTCGCCGACAAATACGACCGGCGCTGGGTGTTGATCTGGCTATCTGTTGCAGCCATCGCGTCCTGTGTGATGACAGCCTCGCTCACCGACTTGCCGACGTCCGGAGTGTTCCTCACTGCCATGATCTTTGGTCTGACCACCTTTCCGATCTACTCCGTCGCCGCCGCCCACGCACATGATTTCGCCAGTTCCAGTGAACGGGTCGAACTCTCTGCCGCGCTTATGTTCTGGTATGCCTGCGGTGCGATCGCAGCGCCTTATCTCGCTTCGGTGCTGATGGGGGTCTACGGGCCTCCGGCTCTGTTTGCGATGATCGCTGTGGGCCATGCCGGATTGGTGATCTTCGGTCTGATCCGCATGCGTGCGCGCCCAAGTCAGGCCAAGACACCCTATGTCTATGCCCCCCGCACTTCGTTCCTGATCGGACGGTTGATGCGATCCAGTCGAGAAAAGGACTGATGCTCTGGCACTTGCGCCTGTGATCCGCTAAAGCGGCCCAAACCTCAGTGACAAAGCAGGCGCATAGGACATGGCACGGCATCTCATCACGTCGGCAATCCCCTATATCAACGGGATCAAGCACCTCGGAAACCTCGTGGGCAGCCAATTGCCTGCCGACCTATATGCGCGTTATCTGCGGGCACGCGGCAACGAGGTCATGTTTCTGTGCGCCACAGATGAACACGGCACGCCAGCCGAACTGGCCGCCGCCAAAGCAGGTAAACCTGTGGCCGACTACTGTGCAGAGATGCACGCTGTGCAGTCGGAGATTGCCCAAGGGTTCCGCCTGTCCTTCGACCATTTCGGCCGCTCGTCCAGCCCACAGAACCACAAGCTGACCCAGCATCTGGCAGGCCGTCTCGCAGACGCTGGCCTGATCCGAGAAGTGAGCGAAAAGCAGGTCTACAGCCATGCCGACAAACGCTTTCTGCCCGATCGCTATATCGAGGGCACCTGCCCCAATTGCGGTTACGACAAGGCGCGCGGCGACCAGTGCGAGAATTGCACCAAACAGCTTGACCCAACCGATCTGATTGATGCGCGCTCTGCCATTTCCGGATCGACCGACCTTGAGGTGCGCGAGACGAAGCACCTGTACCTGCGCCAATCCGACATGCGCGGCAAACTGCAGGAGTGGATCGACAGCAAGACCGACTGGCCAATCCTGACGACCTCCATTGCTAAGAAATGGCTCAACGATGGGGACGGTCTCCAGGATCGCGGGATCACGCGCGATCTGGACTGGGGCATTCCGGTCAAAAAGGGCGAAGACGATTGGCCCGGCATGGAAGGTAAGGTCTTCTATGTCTGGTTCGACGCGCCCATCGAATACATCGCCTGTGCTGGTGAATGGGCCGAGGCCCATGGCAAGAGTGATAGCGATTGGGAACGTTGGTGGCGTACTGACCGTGGCGCAGACGACGTCCGCTACACCCAATTCATGGGCAAGGACAATGTGCCGTTCCACACGCTCAGCTTCCCCGCGACGATCCTCGGGTCAGGCGAAGATTGGAAGCTGGTCGACTACATCAAATCGTTCAACTATCTGAACTACGATGGTGGCCAGTTCAGCACGTCGCAGGGCCGCGGTGTCTTCATGGATCAGGCGCTTGAAATCCTGCCCGCAGACTATTGGCGCTGGTGGCTGCTAAGCCACGCCCCGGAAAGCTCGGACAGCGAATTCACTTGGGAGAATTTCCAAGGGTCAGTGAACAAGGATCTCGCTGATGTTCTGGGCAATTTCGCCAGCCGCGTGACGAAATTCTGTCGCTCCAAGTTCTCCGAGGCAGTTCCGGCTGGGGGCACTCCAGGTGCGCGCGAAGAACAGTTGGTTGCGGATCTCGAAAAAGGTCTGCGCGATTACGAAGCTCATATGGACGCAATCGAAGTTCGCAAATCAGCGGCGGCGTTGCGGGCGCTTTGGGTTCTGGGCAATGAATATCTGCAGGACGTGGCCCCTTGGACCACGTTCAAGGAAGACCCGGATGCGGCAGCCATGCAAATCCGCATCGCGCTCAACCTGATCCGGTTCTATGCTGTGATCTCAAGCCCGTTCATCCCGGATGCTTCGGCACAGCTATTGACAGCGATGCATGCGGAAGACGCCAACTGGCCTGCCGACGTGGCATCAGCCGTTCAGGCTCTGCCGGAGGGTCATGTGTTCTCGGTGCCCGAGGTAACGTTCCGCAAGATCAGCGACGAAGAGCGCGCAAGCTGGCAAGAACGGTTCGCCGGGGTTCGTACCTGAAGCCATCCAAACAGCATCGCGCGCAGCCGCAAGACACGCCTCCGACGTGCCCATTTGTGATAGCTCCGTACGCGGGATTTGATGATGTCGCGCTCTGTGCGCGGGGGTTTGGGGTTCTGCGGGTAAAGATCAAGATCATCCATTCATTCCGCTCCTGTTAGTCGGGAATGATTTTGCGCTGGAAATGACTGGTGCATCAGCGCGCATTTTGGCAACGTGGGTTTCATGGATGAAACCCCAACCTCATTGGATGATCTGGAGCTGTTTGCGACTGTCGCGCAAAGTGCATCGCTGAGTGCTGCGCATCGGGCGACACGCATCCCATTGCCAACCTTGTCGCGCAGGATGGCTGCGCTGGAACGCAAGCTGGGAAGGACCCTGTTTCAAAGAGGGCCGAATGGCTACGCCCTGACAGCCGACGGTCGGTCGCTTGCGGCCGAGCTGTATGGATTGGCGGATGTCCGGTATCGGATCGCGCGCTGGCAATCTTTAGGTGACAAGCAATTGCCCGTGCGCATTACAGCAGGTTTCTGGACATCGCGTATGTTGGCACAGCGCCTTCAGCCGAACGACACACGCATCTGGCAACCCAAGTTTGTGCCAGCCAATGCCCGTCTTGATGTCGCACGACGAGAAGCGGATATCGGTATTCGGAATGCGCCGCCAGAGCATCCTTGGCTCGCACGGCAACAGCTTTCTCCGGTCGAGTTCGCGTTGTACGGCAAGCCGGGCGTCACAGGATTTGTCACGTCACAGCCGGACGTGCCATCACAACGCTGGCTGTACGCACATCATGCGGATGACATAAAGGCGACGGCAAACGATCCAAGGTTATGTCTGGATTTGGCGGAATCGGGTCATGGCCAGATCGTGCTGCCGACCTTTGTTGGCGACGCCTTGAAAACGCTGTCGCGTCGATCCGATCCTATTGCCCAGTTACGCCACGAATCGTGGCTGGTCACGCATCAGGATGGGCGCCAGGATCCGCCGGTAAGGGCTGCGATTGACGAGATCGTTTCGATCCTTGGCAATCGGTAAGACACGGTTCTCGTCGCAGGCGCACTGAAGTTGAGCCACCGCAAGGTGGCCCAGCCCAGAGCCGAACTTATGCGGCCTTGATCTCGACCAGTTCCACGTCGAACGTCAGATCCTGCCCGGCAAGCGGGTGGTTTGCGTCCAAGGTGACCTCGGTCTCGGTGACTTTGGCGACCATGACCGGGACAACCTGACCCGTGGGTGTTTGCATCTGCAACTGTGTGCCCGGCTCGAGTGGAATGTCTGCTGGAATTTCGCCACGTGGCACGGCTTGCTGTGCATTGGGGTCGCGCTGACCGTACGCCTGATCGGCAGGCACTTGAACGGTTTTGCTGTCGCCCACGGCCATGCCGGGGATTGCCTGATCGAGACCGGGGATGATCTGGCCTGCGCCGACCGTAAACTCCAACGGGTCACGCCCGGCGGAACTGTCGAATGTCGAACCGTCAGTCAGGGTTCCAGTATAATGAATCGAAACGGTATCGCCCGTTTTTACCTGGCTCATGAATACTCCGTATGTAGGGGGATGAATGTGGGAGGCCGCATCTCAGGCGGGTGCTCCAGCGTATAAGTCTACAATACCAAAACGACGGCAAAGACACAAACCACCTATGCCAGAGCGCATTTTCTGCGATGCACAGACTCGAGTCCTACGAGCTGTTAGACCGGAAGTGCAGTTGTCTTAAACACCGTGCGCAGCGCGAAAGAGCTTTGCATCTGCGCCACTCCCGGTAGCCGGGTGAGGTATTGCCGGTGGATGCGGGCGAAATCCTCGGTGTCCTCGGCCACGATCTTGAGGATGTAATCAGCTGTGCCCGCCATCAGATGACATTCCAGAACATCCGGCACCCGCGCCACGGCTTTTTCGAACGCTTCAAGCAGCTCATCCGCCTGACTGCTGAGTTTGATTTCAACAAAGACAGTTGTCGGGATTCCCAGCTTTCGGGCATTGAGCAGTGCGACGTAGTCCCGGATATACCCATCCGCTTCAAGCCTCTGAACCCTGCGATGGCAGGCCGATGCCGACAGGTTCACCGACTCGGCCAGTTCCGCATTCGAGATACGACCCTTGCGCTGCAGGACGCGCAGAATCCGCCGATCTGTGTCATCTAGGGACATGACGCAAGTTTCCTCCCGATAAATTCCCCATTCTTCGAAGGGTCTTCGCAAGATGGTCCGTCTGCCGCCAAAGATCCATACGAAATTGCAACGAAAGAGGCGCATCCTCTCCATAGACAGAGTCGGAGGAGACAGTCATGAAAATCGGATGCCCAACCGAAATCAAACCCCAGGAATTCCGCGTCGGCGTCACTCCGAGCGCGGCACAGGAAGCCGTTGCACATGGCCATACTGTTCTGATCCAGAAAGGTGCAGGCATTGGCGCAGGCTTTGACGACGCGGCTTATTCGGATGCCGGCGCACAGATCATCGACACCGCGGAAGAAGTGTTTGCGACCGCTGACATGATCGTCAAGGTCAAGGAACCGCAGGCAGTCGAGCGCAAGATGCTACGCGAAGGCCAGTTGCTGTTCACCTACCTGCACCTTGCGCCGGACCCCGAGCAGACCCGTGATCTGCTCGCCTCGGGCTGCACCGCGATCGCCTATGAAACCGTAACCGACCGCACTGGCGGCCTGCCCCTGCTGGCCCCGATGTCCGAAGTGGCTGGCAAGCTGGCCCCGCAAATGGGCGCATGGACCCTGCAAAAGGCCAATGGCGGCCGCGGCGTTCTGATGGGCGGCGTGCCCGGCGTTACTCCGGCACAGGTTGTGGTGATCGGTGGCGGTGTTGTCGGCACCCATGCGGCCCGCGTCGCTGCTGGCATGGGCGCAGACGTAACGGTTCTGGACCGCTCCCTGCCCCGCATGCGCTATCTCGATGACGTGTTCGGGGGCACCTTCCGCACCCGCTACGCCAGCCAAGCGAACATTGCCGAGATGATCACGACCGCCGACATGGTTGTCGGTGCCGTGCTTATCCCCGGTGCTGCTGCCCCCAAACTGGTAAGCCGTGCTGATCTTGGCCTGATGAAGCCGGGTTCCGCGCTTGTGGACGTGGCTATCGACCAAGGCGGTTGCTTCGAGACATCGAAAGCCACAACGCACGAAAACCCGATCTACGACGTGGATGGCATCATGCATTATTGCGTCGCCAACATGCCGGGGGCTGTTGCCCGCACCTCGACTATCGCGCTTGGCAACGCAACGATGCCGTTCATGCTGGCGCTTGCCGACAAAGGCTGGCAGCAGGCCTGTGCCGACGATCCACACTTGCTTGCAGGCCTGAACGTGCACGCTGGGAAGCTGACTTATGATGCGGTGGGTCAGGCGCTTGGTCTTGATGTGACAGAACCAAAAACGCTGCTCAAAGCAGCGTAATCCAGACATCCAGCGCCTCTCCGGCGAGGGTGCTGGCATGGGCTTGGTCGGATCACGTTAATCGCGCGGTCCGACCAAGCGATCAATCGGTGCGTAATCGTCGGTCAGATAGACGCCTGCCGCTGCAAGCTGGTCCACAAATCCGGGACCAAGCGCGGCAAAGGTCGTTTGTTCAGGCGCGGGCACTGAAAAGCTGCTTGTCGGAGTTTCCGACACGCCTGCGGCAATCACCATCACGACCCGCTCACCGGGTGCTGGACGCCTCGCTTCGGCCCAAACCTCAACCACCGGGAACACGTCGCGGAGCGTTGTGACAAGGCTGCCCACCGCCTGCATCCGATCCGCATAGTCGATCACGTTCATCAGGTACGTGCCCTCCGGTGTCAGCCGGTCGCGGATCAGCGCAAAGAACTCGGCCGTCACCAGATGCTGCGGAACGGCGGTATCGGTGAATGCATCCCCGATCACAACGTCGTAGCGCTGATCCTCAGTCAAAAGCGCTCGCCGCGCATCCATGTGCAGCACACGAACCTGTGTCGGGTCAAACCAGAAATCCCGCTGCGCGAGGTCTGTCACCGCCGGGTCGATCTCGGCCACGGTTGTCTGAGTAAACCCGCGATGCGCAAAGGCTCGGGGAAGCGCGTAATTGCCACCGCCAATGTGGAACGTCGCAGGATCGGCAGTTGGAGCGCGAAGGCGGGTCAGGGCGTCGAGCATCGCGGCGTGATCGGTGAACATGACGTCAGGTGCGTCTTGGGCGGAAATCCCGTGCACCAAATGGTCGATCACCATTGCGCGTGTCGGGCGTGACGCATCGGCAGACACATCAACCGACTGCAGGCAGAAATACCGGCTTTCAAGCGTGCAAGGACCTTTTGACAGGCCCGAGTACAGCGCCAGCGCTGCCAGCGCGACAAGGCTTGTCCCCTGTACCAATTGCAACCGTTTGCCCAAGGCAAAGCACAGCGCGGCTCCTGCAGTATAAACAAGCGTTACCGTGGTCAGCGTCCACAGGCTGCCCAGAAACGAGATAAACACAAACCCGGCAAGCAGCGTGCCGACGATGGCACCAATAGCGCCCGACGCGAACATAGCGCCCAATGCCTGCCCTTGCCGCGACGGGCCGGACAGCGACACCTGCGTCAGCAACGGAGCCGGGATGCCTGCAAAGAGCGAGGGCAGAAAAAACGCCGCCAGCGTCAGGCCGGTAATGCCCCAGACAGGTTGCGGGAACGCGGACAACACGGGCTCAGCCGAGGCACGCAGCGCGACACCCGCAAGAGCAGTTGTGACAGCTGCAGCAACCAACGCCCAAGCGGTTGCTGCCATCGGGTTGATGCCGGGGCGATCCGCCAAACGCCCACCCCACCAATGCCCGGCGGAAAAGCCCGCCAAGACAACGGCAATGACCGAGGTCCACGTATAGAGCGACATACCGACGTAGGGCGCGAGCATCCGCCCAGCGACGATTTCCACCACCATCGAGGCGGCTGATACGGTGGCTTGCAGGGCGACAAGCAGCCAAAGGGGCGCTGTGGGCATGATAACTCCGCGCGTTTGCGTTTGCCGCATCTTGCGGAGCATGCGCGCGAAGGCAAGGGAGGTTTGTCTTAGGCCAGTGCCAGAACAGGCCCATCCAGCAGGCGCATCAGGTCGCCGAAATAGCCGCCAGACCGGGCGGGCTGGTTTGGATCTGAGGTGATCGACACCGCGAGATTGCGGGCTTTGTGCGACGCGATGATCTGCCCGCCATAGCCCCGCGCCAACGTGTAGCCCGAGGGCGACAGGAACCAGCCATAGCCATAGGACAGACCCGACCAAGGTGACCGAGCGTAGGGCACAGTTGAGGCGGTGATCCAGCTTTCTGGGATCACTTGTGCGTTTTCATATCGCCCGCCGTCACGCATCAGCTTGGCGATCTTAAGCATGGCCGTCGGGCGCAATGCCATTTCATTGCCACCCATGTAGTAGCCTTGCGGATCACGCGTCCATGGCGGGATCTCGATATCCAAGGGTCGCCCCAGCCGTTCGCGGGCTTGCGCCAGAAGGCTTTGCCCCGTGGCCTCGGTCAAAGCAGCCCCAAGGATATGTGTCGATCCGGTCGAATAGAGCATCTGCCCACCGGGTTCAGCAACCATCGGCCGGGACAGGGCATCGGCCAGCCAGTTTCGGGAATTGACCCACGCGCCGTAATTCTGTCCCGAAGTCCGCTCAAGCCCGGCGCGGAGAGTAACAAGGTCTTCCAGCGTGATTTCCCCTGCCCCGGCGGTCGCACTGGCGGGCAGAATATTGGGCGCAACTTCGGACAGGGATGCCGTCACTGACGTGACCTCATCCCGGTCGATGGCCGCCCCAAGCAAAAGTGCCACGATGCTCTTGGAGCAGGATTTGATATTGGCCAGACGACCCAGACCGGGACCGCGCGGCGCTTCGGCAAAAAGCGTGTCTGCGCCGCGGCTGATCTGGAGCGAGTGTAACTGTGGCAGAGCATCAAGAGCGCTGCGCAGGTCGTCGGCCTGTGCCCGCGCGATGAACGGTGTGGACAGCGCGGCGGCTGTCGCTGCGAGGAAAGTGCGGCGATACATCATGAGGTTGGGTGTAACGCCCCGCAGCCGCGTGTCCAGAACAGCACTTTCACGACTACGTGCACTGGGGCGGATCATATGACCCGCCCCATGCTTGCGTCAGCCTAAGTGATGCACTTCTTGCAGGGCATAGACCGGGGTTGGAATGCCCTCCATCCGGGCCTTGATCTGCAGGGCAAGGAACTGCGAATAGTGCCGGGACTGGTGAAGGTTTCCGCCGTGGAACCACAGATTATCCTGCTGCGTCGGCTTCCACATGTTGCGCTGTTCGCCCTCCCATGGGCCGGGGTCTTTGGTGGTGTCCGACCCCAGTCCCCAGACCTTGCCCACCTTGTCGGCCATGTCCTGACCCATCAGATCAGCGACCCAACCATTCATCGAGTTGTAGCCTGTGGCAAAAACGATCAAGTCCGCTTCAAGCTTTTCGCCCGAATCGAGGATCACACCGTCGTCGACGATCTCGGTGACCTGCCCACGCTTGAGCTTGACCTCACCATCGATGATAAGCTGGCTTGCGCCCACGTCGATGTAATAGCCGGATCCACGGCGCAGGTATTTCAGGAACAGACCGGACTCGTCATCCCCCCAATCGAGCCAGAAGCCGGCCTTCTCCAAACCATCGTAGAATTCTTTGTCCTGTTCCTTCATCGCGGCATAGGCCGGGATCTGGAATTCGTGCAGGATGGCATAGGGCAGTGAGGCAAAGATCAGGTCCGCCTTTTCGGTCGTCACACCGGCATTGACCGCACGTTCGGAATAAAGGTCTCCCAGACCGATCTCCATCAACGTGTCAGAGCGCACGATATGGGTCGACGAGCGCTGCACCATCGTCACATCGGCGTCATGCTCCCAAAGAGCGGCACAGATGTCGTGCGCCGAGTTATTGGAACCAACGACAACGCATTTTTTTCCCTTGTAGAGATCCGGGCCCGGATGCTGCGAAGAATGATGGATATCGCCTTTGAATGTGTCCATGCCCGGAAAGTCAGGAATGCGCGCCTTGCCGGACATGCCCGTCGCCATGACAAGCTGCTTGGGGCGCAGGGTGACTTCTTCCCCGTCGCGGTCGACCACGACGGTCCATTCCTGCTTGGCCTCGTCATAGGTCGCGGATTTGGCGGTGGTGCGAGTCCAGTAATTCAGCTCCATCACCTTGGTGTACATCTCGAGCCAGTCACCGATCTTGTCCTTCGGCGCAAAGACAGGCCAATTCTCGGGGAACTTGATGTAGGGAAGATGATCATACCACACCGGGTCATGCAGGCAGAGCGACTTGTAGCGCTTTCGCCAGCTGTCACCGGGCCGTTCATTGCGTTCGACGATGATGGTCGGCACACCCAACTGTCGCAGACGCGCCCCAAGGGCGATCCCGCCCTGCCCGCCGCCGATAATGAGAGTGTAGGGCTGGGTCGTGTAGCCCAACTCCTTGGCCTCGCGCTCACGCTCTTCCGCCCAGGTTTCGCGGTTTTTGCCGGCGCCGTGTTTTGCCCCCAGAGGACGATCAAACCCTTTGGGTTCTTCATGGCCCTTCAACTCGACCATCGTGGTCAACAACGTCCAGATCTTCCCTTCGCGCAGCCGGATCAGACCATAGCCGCGCGCCACTTCCGTCTCGAACGTGATCCAGGCGGTCACGATCCCGCCGTCTTCGGTCACCACCTCGCCTTCGGCAATGGCCCAATTGTGCGGTTTGGTCGTGGCCAGCTGGTGCTTCAGCATATCCCCAACCTGATCCTTGCCTTCGACTGTTTTGATATTCCAGGTGAAGGTGACAAGGTCGCGCCAGTAACAATCATCTGCGAACATCTCGCGGGCGCGGGCGATGTCACCGTCTTCCAGCGCTTTCCCGAATTCATCAAGAAAGGCCTGCGTTGTGTCAGACAATGTCGAGTCGAGCATAAATTCCTCCCAGATTTTTGCTGTTCTGATCTGAGAGTGCCAACAGCGACGCTTTGACGCTAGGGAAACTTTGGTCGTGTTGCGGGATCGGCGGTTTCCAGTGTCTGATGCCGAGACGTAAAAAGCCCCGCTGAACCAGCGGGGCTTTCTGAATTCAAAACTCTGAGTCGCTTATGCGGCCAGTGCGCCTTTGGCTTGATCAACGATCGCGTTGAACGCTTCGGGCTCGTGCACGGCCAGATCGGCCAGCACTTTGCGGTCCACTTCGATCCCGGCCAGATTCAGGCCGTTGATGAAACGGGAATATGTCAGCGCTTCGTCGTGCAGACGCACAGCTGCGTTGATCCGCTGGATCCACAGCGCGCGGAAGTTGCGCTTGCGGTTCTTGCGATCGCGTGTGGCGTACTGGTTGGCCTTGTCAACGGCCTGACGTGCAACCTTGAAGGTGTTCTTGCGGCGGCCATAGTAACCTTTGGCGGCCTTGATGACCTTCTTGTGACGGGCGTGTGTGGTGGTTCCGCCTTTTACTCGGGACATATCAATTCCTCCTTAGCGCGCGTAGGGCATCATCGGCTTGATGATTTGCTCATCAGCCTTGGACAACACGGTTGTTCCGCGCGCGTCGCGGATGAACTTCTTGTGGCGCTTGATCATACCGTGGCGTTTGCCAGCCTGACCTGCCTTGATGCGGCCCGTGGCCGTCACCTTGAACCGCTTTTTGCAGCTCGACTTCGTCTTCATCTTCGGCATTTCCGTCTCCTGTCATTGGGTCGGTGTGCGCGCGACTCGGTATGCCAATTCGACCGGTCCCGCGGGTAGAGCGCGCCGTATAGGCGGGCTTTGAGGGCGATGCAACTGTTTCAGAGCAGACTGTCGGGGATTTTCTGCTCTGCCGCTGTGTTGGCGCGCCGAAACACCAATGTCACGCAGGTTGAGACAATCACGATGAACAGCGAATAGAGAACCGGAACCGCCATAATCGCCTGCGCCTCGGTTCCCTGAAAGGTGAAAACGATGATCGCAATCGCAAGTGGACCGTTCTGAATGCCGGTCTCAAGCGCGACGGTTCGGGCATTTCGGGGATGCAGCCGAAGGGCGCGGGCAAAAAGATAGCCGATGGTGATCCCGAACAGCCCCAGACCAATCGACGCGATATAAGTGGCCGACGTGGTTTCGAGAAGGAACTGCCAGTTGCGGGGAATCCAGCTGACCATCAGGAACAGAATAAAGAACAGCGCCAGCGCAGAGCCGAAGAACTCTGTCACTGCGCCCACGTTGGCACTCAGCTTGCGCAGCAACATTCCAATGGCCACTGGCACCAGCAGCAAAACCAGCGTGACAATGATATTTTCGCGCGGGATCTCGAGGTTAAGCGCCGAGGCATAAAGCACCAGAACAAGCGGGATCATCACCACGCCGGTCACCGTCGATGTGACGGTCATCAGAACCGACAGGGCCAAGTTGCCTTTCGAAAAGTAGGTAAAGATGTTCGACGTCGTCCCGCCCGGCATACATGCCATGATCAGGATACCCAGCGCGATGGTTTCCGGCACAACTAGGAAAGTCGCCAGCAGGAACCCGATCAGCGGCATGAACCCGTATTGCGAGATCACCCCGATGGCCAATCCGTAGGGACGGCGCAAAGCCAGATAGAAGTCGCGTGGTGTGAGGGACGCGCCCATGCCCAGCATGATAACAAAGATCATTAGCGCCAGCAGCGCCTGCTCAAATGCACCAACCATGCCGATTACTCCGCTGCGATGCGGGCCAGTTCTTCGGCGCGCAGGTCTTTTCTGAGGATTTTGCCGACGTTCGATTTCGGCAGCTCATCGCGAAATTCGACCCGCTTGGGTACTTTGTAGGCCGTCAGATGTTTCTTACAGTGCGTACGGATGTCCGCTTCGGACAGACCGCTGTCTCGTTTGACGACAAAAGCTTTCACCGCTTCGCCTGTTCCATCGTCAGGAACGCCGATCACCGCCGCCTCCAAGATACCGGGGTGCAGGGCAAGACAGTCTTCGACCTCGTTCGGATAGACGTTGAAACCCGAGACAACCACCATGTCCTTTTTCCGGTCAACGATCCGGAAATAGCCATCAGGGTCCATGACACCGATATCCCCGGTCAGGAACCATCCATCGCGCAGAGCATGCCCACTTTCATCAGGTTTGTTCCAATACCCGGCCATAATCTGCGGACCTTTGGCGGCGATCTCTCCGGTTTGGCCTTGGGCAACCGGCATTCCAGCTTCGTCCAGACAGACGACCATGGTACCGGGCACGGGTATTCCGATGGACCCATCGCGCGTCTTGCCAAGTGGGTTGAACGTCAGGACCGGCGACGTTTCAGTCAGACCATATCCCTGCAACACGGGCTTGCCGGTGACGCCTTCCCATTTCTGCGCCACAGCCGCTTGCAGCGCCATGCCGCCGGCGGACGAAAACTTAAGAAACTTGGGTGGGCTGTCGGTAAACCAGACCTCGTTGGTCAGCCCGTTGAACAGTGTGTTCACACCGCTCATCCACGTGATCTTGTAGTTCTCGAACGCGCGTTTGAGGTTCGACAGGGGCCGTGGATTGGGGATCAGGATGTTGCGTGCGCCCAGCCAGTAGAAGGCCAGCATGTTCACCGTGAAGGCGAAGATGTGATAGAGTGGCAGCGCGGTCAGGGCGACTTCCTTGCCCTTTTCCACGCCTTCCAGCATCTCCATCGTTTGTTCCATGTTCATGATCAGGTTGGCATGGGTCAGCATCGCACCCTTGGCCACACCTGTGGTGCCGCCGGTGTACTGGAGACAAGCCACATCATGAGCATCGACGCTTTGGGTGTAGACATCCGCCTCAATCCGTTCGCGCTTCATATGATCGCGTCCGGCAGTCACGGCATCGGGAAAGCGAATATGAGCCACCTCGATGGGCTTGACCGACTTGTCCCAATGCTTTTGCACCAACCCAACAATGCCGCGTGGCAAGACGGGCAGGAATTCCGCGACGCGGGTCACGATGATGTTGGGGATCGGATGCCCTTGGGTGGCCGCCGGTATCTTGTCGGCAAACATGTCCACGATCACCAGCGCATGCGGTTCGGCATCGGAGAACTGCTTGGCCATCTCGTCCGCCGTATAAAGCGGGTTGACGTTCACGAGAATGCAACCCGCCTTTAGAATACCGAAGGCGGCAATCGGGAAGGACAGACAGTTCGGCATCTGAAGCGCGACGCGATCCCCCTGCCCCAAGCCTGCGACCTCGCGCAGGTAGACGGCAAACGCGTCAGACATCTCGTCGACCTGCTGAAAACTCAGCGTGCCGTTCATGCCGTTGGGCAGGCAGGTCGTAAATGCCGGTGCGGTGCCAAATGTGCTCGACACCGAACGGATCAAATGCGCAAGGGTGCGATACGATGCGGTTTCGATATCCTTTCGGACTGTCGGACCGTAAAACGCTGTCCACGGACGCGCTTCTGGTGTCATGCCATTCTCCTCTCAATGCATCGTCGTGCCCCCTCCACGGAACAAGCGGTGCTTTTCAGAGAATAGCTAAAGGCATAAAGCAGATTGATCTATAGTGATCGAACGTCACAAACGTCTGATACTTGGATCAGGTGAAGCCCTGCAGCACGCGTTTGACCATCGCGGGAATCGCCTCGATCGAATAGCCCCCGGGCTTGTTCGAGATCGCCCAGACCAACATCGTCCCGGCGATCATCAAGGTGATGGTGGCGATCCTAGGCCTTTCCCCCCTTGAGACAGAGGAGACGACCGCAGGAATGGACAGAACCCCAAGAGCGAGGCCCACAACAAAAAGAGTGTCAGGTTCCATGACCGACATGCTCCCACTGGTTACACAGTGGGGAGATTACTCCGGATCGGTGTTGTAGATCAAACGTTCGTCGCAGGGTGCAACACGAAGAATGTTTGTTGTGCCCGGAGTGTTGAACGGCACACCGGCTGTCACGAGGATCTGATCCGTCGTTTCCGCATATCCACCTGCACGCGCTGCACGGGCCGCGTTGACCACAGCTTGTTTAAAGCGCTCCAATTCACCGGTGATGACGCATTCCGTTCCCCAAGTAAGAGCGAGACGGCGCGCAGTTCGAACAGAGTTGGTCATGGCGATAATCGGCACGCGCGGACGTTCCCGCGCAGTCAGTAGCGCAGTTGTCCCAGACGACGTAAAACAACAGATCGCTTTGATGTCGGTAGTTTCCGCAATCTCGCGTGCGGCCGCCACGATTCCGTCGGCCACAGTGGCCCGCTTTGCGACCCGTGAAGCTTCCATGATCTCTGTATACGTGGGGTCGCTTTCCACTTCGATGGCCACGTTGTTCATCGTCGTCACAGCTTCGACCGGATAATCCCCCGCAGCGGATTCCGCAGACAACATGATTGCATCCGATCCTTCGTAGATCGCCGTTGCCACATCCGACACTTCGGCGCGGGTGGGCATCGGAGATTCGATCATTGATTCGAGCATCTGAGTCGCCACGATCACGGGTTTCGCCGCGGCACGGCAGCGACGGATCAAACGCTTCTGGATGGGCGGTACGTTCTGCACCGGCAGTTCCACCCCCAGATCGCCGCGTGCGACCATGATCCCATCAGACACTTCGAGGATTTCATCGAACGCTTTTACGCCTGCAGGCTTTTCGATCTTTGACAAGATCGCAGCGCGGCCCTTGCAAAGCTCACGCGCCTCAATCACGTCCTGCGCCCGCTGCACGAAGCTGAGCGCGAGCCAATCAACACCAAGATCGGCCACGAATTCCAGATCGCCACGATCCTTTTCCGACAACGCCGCCAATGGCAGCACCACGTCCGGCACGTTCACACCTTTGCGGTTGGAGATCGTGCCTCCGGTCATCACCGAGCAATCTGCAAAATCTTCACCACAAGCTTCGACCTTCAGGCGGATTTTCCCATCATTTACCAATAGATGCGCGCCGGGTTCCAGCGCCGCGAAAATCTCGGGGTGCGGAAGCGTAACCCGGTTGATGGAACCCTCTTCTTCGGACAGATCAAGCCGGAACGACGCGCCTTCAACCAATTCCTCTTCACCATTGGCGAACACGCCAACCCGAAGCTTTGGCCCCTGAAGGTCGGCCAGAATGCCGATTGTACTATCACAATCCTTTTCCACCTGCCGGATGATGGCATGGCGCTCGGCGATCTCGGAATGGCTCCCATGGCTCATGTTCAAGCGGAAGACGTCGGCTCCGGCCTCGTGCAAGGCTCGGATCATCTCATAGGTGCTCGAGGCTGGGCCAAGGGTGGCCACGATTTTCACACTCCGCAAACGTCTCATCGGGAATTCCGTCCTTCAACTGTGTTTTGGGCGATCCCGCTGCCGATCAGGGCTCGCTGGAATCACGCGCGATGGGGCAAGATAACACTGCCATGTTACCGCTAACTTCAGCTTTGGGTTATTGCCCATTTCCCTTTCCTGCGCAACTCAACTATCTGATGCGCCCGGGAGATCACACACCTATGACACATGTGCCTTTTTTTGTGCATGGAGAGAACCGGTCCTCGCGTTGGCTGATCACCTGCGATCACGCGACGAACACTGTGCCACCTGAATTAGGAGGAACGCTTGGACTGCCCGAAGCAGACATGGCCCGACACATTGCCTTCGATCCCGGTGCGGCAGGTGTAACCCGTGCCTTGGCCGATGCTTTGGGGGGAACGGCGATACTGTCGAACTTTTCCCGTCTCGTCATAGACCCGAACCGGGGCGAGGATGATCCGACGCTTTTGATGCGACTGTACGACGGGTCCGTCATTCCCGGCAATCGAAACGCCGATTCCGCGGAAAAGGCACGCCGTCTAGACGCCTACTATCGACCTTATCATGACGCGCTGTCCGCGTTGGCGGCACGGCGCAATGATACGGTGATCGTGGCAGTGCATTCCTATACTCGACAGCTCAAATCGCGCCCAAGCCGTCCGTGGCATGTCGGCATCCTGCATGCCTACGACCGCCGACTGTCCGACCCGCTGATCGCAGCACTGGAGGCAGAGCCCGATCTGGTGGTCGGTCGGAACGAACCTTATCCGGGACATCTGCCGGGCGATGCGATTGACCGACACGCTTTGCATCATGGCCGCCTGAACACACTTATCGAAGTGCGCAATGATCTGATCGCGACCGAGGCCACACAGACCGCTTGGGGCGAACGCCTCGCGCCACTTCTGCAAGCGGCCTTAGCACAGATGACAGATTGAACCGGAGGACAGAAGAGATGGACGAACAAACCCAACTTGAGATCGAAGCAGCCGCGTTTCGCCGTTTGCGCCAGCACCTGATCGAAGATCGGCCTGATGTGCAAAACATCGACATGATGAACCTGACTGGTTTCTGTCGAAACTGCCTTAGCCGATGGTATCAGGAAGCCGCGAACGAGCGCGGCATCGAGATGGACAAGGACGCGGGGCGCGAAGCGTTCTACGGGATGGCGATGTCCGAATGGAAAACGCGCTATCAGACCGAAGCGAGTGACACGCAGAAAGCAGCATTCGAAGTCGCGTTCAAAGAGAACGTGACCGACAAAGAAAGCTGAACATCAGAGCCGGGCAATGCATCAACGCATCGCCCGGTTTGGTCCACCAAAACGGCCTGCTCTAGCGGTTGGCACCGGGCACCCAAAGCACGTCGGCCTTCCCGCCATCGTTGGCCATCCGCGCCGCGACAAAGAACCAGTCGCTCAAACGATTGAGATATTTGACAGCCGCCGGGTTCACACTTTCCATCGTCGCCAGTTCCACTGTCAGGCGCTCGGCCCGCCGAGCCACGGTGCGGCATTGATGCAGATAGGCGGACAGCGCGGTACCACCCGGCAGGATGAAGCTTCGCAGCGGGTTCAGATTGCCGTTCATGCCGTCGATTTCGGCCTCGAGCTTATCCACCTGAGATGCCACCATCCGCAGCGGTGTGTATTCTGCCTCGCCGTCCTTTTCCATGTCCGGGCGGCACAGATCAGCGCCCAGATCGAACAGATCGTTCTGAATCCGCGACAGGCTTGCGTCGACGTCGCCCTCTGCCTGCAATCGCGCAAGCCCGACCACCGAATTCAGTTCATCCACAGTGCCATATGCGGTGACGCGCATCGAGTGTTTCGCCACCCGCGCACCATTGCCCAACGCAGTTTCACCGTCATCGCCGGTTTTGGTGTAAATTTTGTTCAGAACGACCATCGCTTATTCCCCTCGCAGCCAAACAAAGAGCAGGATCAGGATCACCGCCACGAATTGTGCAATGATCCGCCAGCGCATTGCCCTGTTGGCGTATTTTTTGTTGAACTCACCGCCCTTGGCAAAGCTGCCGATGCCGAACAGCAAAACGGCAACCACCGCCAGACAGGCGATGGCTGCAATGATGAATAGCGGGTCTTGCATCATGGCGGGGGTGTCCTTTGATTGATGTTCCCGGTGATGTAGCCGTATCGCGCCACAAGGCGAATGAAAAGTCAGCCCTTGGACAAAACCCAGTCCAACGCGCGGGTTGGCAGCAGGCGGCGGGCGACTGCCATCAAGTGGGTCGGCGTTGTCACACGGTAGCGCGCCTTGGGGCGGCGGGCGGTCAGCGCCTTGACCACGGCGTCGGTCACCGCAGATGCTGGCCATTGCACTCCAGAGCTGCCACCCTTTTTCAGCAAATCAAGTAAAGTGGCTTCGTATTGGGCCCGCCGTGGTGACTTTTGCCAATCAACCCATTTCTCGAACTGCTTGATCGCATTCTTACGAAAATCGGTCTCAATCGGGCCGGGTTCGATCAGCACAACCTGAATGCCAGTCTCCGCCATCTCCATGCGCAACACATCGGCGTAGCCTTCCAAGGCGAACTTGGTTGCTACATACGGCCCGCGATACTTCATGCCGACAATGCCGAGCACAGAAGAATTGAACAGAATACGCCCCGCCCCAGCACGCCGCATTACCGGGATCAGCTGACGGTTCAGATCGTGCCAACCCAAAAAGTTCGCCTCGAATTGCGCGCGCATTCCCTGTGCTGGAATATCCTCCAGTGGGCCAGGCAAGGCGTAGGCCCCGTTATGGAAGACGGCATCCAGGTTGCCGCCCGTCTGACCCAGCACATCGTCCGCACACCGGGCTATGCTGGCCGGGTCTTCGTAATCCAGTTGCGGTGCTGCAAACCCCTCGGCTTGGCGCGCATCGCAATCTGCCTGCGCGCGACACGAGGCGAACACCGTCCAACCCAGGGACTTCAGTCGCCGCGCCGTATCGAGGCCGATCCCAGAAGAGCAGCCGGTGATAAGAATGGTCTTCGACGTCACTTTAATTCGCTGCCGTCACAAGCCAATCGGCGATCCAGCCTTCCTCACCCGTCACAGTGTCCCGCAGGTGAAGCCAGCCGTTGCCTTCATCCGCAAGAATTTCAACCATGTCATTGCGGAAGAGCTTGCCCACGACGGCATAACCGGTTCCCGGACCGCCACGCACGTTCACGCGGTCACCATCGACGAACCGCAGATCAAGCTGGATTTCATCGACAGCAGCAACGTCTTGTAATGCCCCGATCGCAGAGTCTTGCGTCTCAACGGGTTCCGACTCGAGTGCCACCGGGACAATGACAGGCGTGGAATTGAGGCCCACCGGGTCGATCACTGCCCGTGCAGGGGCGATATCCGTCAAACCTGCAAGCCCAGTGTCTGTATCCGAGCGCGCAACGATTTCAGGTCTTGACGAAAGATCAGGCTGGACGGGTTTGGGTTCCGCGAAAATAACGAGGGAGTTGTTCCCAGGTTCAAAATCCGCGCCGCCGGATAACTCGTAAAATGCCATCACCATGACCGCAAACGCGATCAGAATGTACTTGTTCATACTATCCCCCTGGGCCGGGCTGTTCACCTGCCACATATTTACGGATACCGTGATTCCCCATTCAACCCGAAGGGGAAAGAGAAAAAATATTCCCGCAATTGCTTTACGGCCTCAGAGGGGGTGAGTATCACATCATCTATGGCTGATGATGTCGACGACCCCAAGATGACCCCCCGCGACTTCGCGGAACCGCTCCGCCGAGCCATCGGCGAACGGTATTTGACCTATGCATTGTCGACGATCATGCACCGGGCGCTTCCAGACGCACGTGACGGGCTGAAACCTGTACACCGCCGCATTCTGTATGCAATGCGCGAGCTGCGATTGAGTTCCAGTGGCGGCTTCCGAAAATCGGCCAAAATCTCGGGCGACGTCATGGGCAACTATCACCCGCACGGTGATGCCGCGATCTATGATGCGATGGCCCGCCTCGCGCAGGATTTCAACGTCCGCTATCCGTTGGTGGATGGTCAGGGAAATTTCGGCAATATCGATGGCGATAACCCCGCCGCAGCACGATACACAGAGGCGCGCCTGACGGCCGTCGCCGAAGCTTTGCTGGACGGCCTGAACGAGGATGCCGTCGATTTTCGTGCGAATTACGATGGCACGCTTGAAGAACCAATTGTGCTTCCGGCGCAATTTCCGAATCTACTCGCAAATGGATCGAGCGGGATCGCTGTTGGCATGGCGACCAATATTCCGCCACACAACATCGCCGAGCTGATCGACGCCTGTTTGCATCTGATCAAGGTGCCAGACGCGCGCGATGATACGCTTTTGAATTACGTGCCGGGACCAGATTTCCCAACCGGTGGTGTGATCGTCGAAGACCGCGAATCCATCGCGCAAGCCTATCGGACTGGCCGTGGATCCATCCGCCTGCGCTGCCGCTGGGAAGTGGAGGATTTGGGCCGGGGGCAGTGGCAGATTGTTGTCACAGAAATCCCCTATCAGGTTCAGAAATCCAAGCTCGTCGAACGTCTGGCCGAGGTGATCCAGACCAAGAAGGTGCCGATCCTCGCAGACATCCGGGACGAATCCGCCGACGACATCCGCATGGTGCTAGAGCCACGGTCTAAGAACGTGGACCCCGACGTTCTGATGAACATGCTGTTCCGCAATTCCGACCTGGAAACCCGGTTCTCGCTGAACATGAACGTTCTGATCGACGGGCTGACACCCAAGGTCTGTTCGATGAAGGAAGTGCTTCGCGCCTTCCTCGACTTCCGACGTGAAGTGCTGATCCGCCGCAGCCAACACCGGATGGACAAGATCGACCACCGCCTTGAGGTGCTCGAAGGTCTGATCGTCGCCTTCCTTAACCTCGACCGCGTGATTGACATCATTCGGTATGATGACGACCCCAAGGCGGCGTTGATGCGCGAGGATTGGGGCAAAGATCATGTCCGCGCCATGAACGAGCGCGATTATGTATCGCCACCAATGGTCACCGGGGACGACGAGCTTGGCCTGACCGAGGTGCAGACCGAAGCGATCTTGAACATGCGTTTGCGCAGTTTGCGCAAACTCGAAGAGATGGAACTGGTCGCCGAACGGGACCGCCTGATGGAAGAACGCGCAGGTCTTGAAGACCTGCTGGAAAGCGGCGATCTGCAATGGGACGCGATTGCGGATCAGCTTCGCGAAACCAAAAAGACCTTCGGCAAGAATTATCCCGGCGGCGAACGACGCACCACATTCGCCGAAGCAGGCGAAGTTGAAGATGTGCCGATCGAAGCGATGATCGAACGGGAACCGATTACCGTGGTCTGTTCGGAAATGGGCTGGATTCGCGCCATGACTGGCCATATCGACCTGAATCGCGAATTAAAGTTCAAAGACGGTGATGGCCCTCGTTTCATCTTCCATGCGGAAACCACCGACCGCTTGCTGGTATTCGGGTCAAATGGCCGTTTCTACACGATCCCGGCAGCGAACCTGCCCGGCGGGCGTGGCATGGGCGAACCCTTACGCCTGATGGTGGACCTGCCGAACGAGGCGGCCATTGTGGACCTGTTCATCCACAAGCCGGAGCGCAAGTTGATGGTCGCATCAAGCGCGGGCGACGGCTTTATCGTACCGGAACCCGAGGTGGTCGCACAGACAAGAGCGGGCAAACAAGTGTTGAACGTAAAGGGCGACGTGCGCGCCAAAGTGTGCAAGCCTGTCAACGGTGATGCGGTCGCAGTTGTCGGCGAAAACCGCAAAGTGCTGGTTTTTGCTTTGGACGAACTACCTGAGATGGGACGCGGGAAAGGCGTGCGGCTGCAAAAGTACAAGGACGGGGGCCTGTCGGATGCGACCACCTTCACCCTGGGAGAAGGCCTCACCTGGCGCGACCCTGCAGGACGTACCAGGACAGAGACAGACCTTGCCGAGTGGACAGGAAAACGCGCCGGTTCAGGGCGTATGGCCCCACGCGGTTTCCCCAGAGACAACACCTTCACCTAACCCGGACACCCTACGCACCGAGGTCGTTGGCACTCGGAGAACGCTATTCTGGCTCGCGCTCAGGACCGGTTTTCTCACCGTCCTGACACTCGGCTTCTACCGCTTCTGGATGCGAACGCGCCTGCGCCGGTGGTATTGGTCGTCCATACGCCCCGGCGGTCACCCGCTGGAATACGTGGGCGACCCCATCGAAAAGCTTTTGGGATTTCTCTTTGCCGTTGTCGTTCTGGCTTTCTACATCGGCATCGTGAATCTGATCCTGATGTTTGCGAGTTTCTCGCTGTTTCAGGACAATTTCGCAGCCTATGCCGTAAGCCTAGTCGGCGTGATCCCGCTCTGGTTCTTCGCCCAATACAGGGCACGTCGCTACGTCCTTGCCCGAACGCGGTGGCGCGGTCTTCGGTTCGGATTGGAACAGGGCGCCTTAGGTTATGCTTGGCGCGCGGTTTTGCACTGGATCGTGACGATCCTCAGCCTTGGTCTTCTGCTGCCGCGCATGACGTTCTGGCTGGAGAAGTACAAAACCGACCGCACCTTTTTCGGAACCGCCCGGATCTCTCAGGGCGGCAGTTGGAAAATGCTTTACCCATCCATGAAACCGATGTTTGCCGCACTTGCGATTGCGCTTGGCGGAGGTGTGGCGTTCCTGTCCGAGAACTATCCTGCGGGCATCGGCATCTGCATCCTCGCGGCCTTTGTCGGAATCTATGGACTGGTGCACTACCGCGTCGACAGCTTGCGCAGGCTCACGGAAACCAAAACTGTAAACGGTGTCGCGTTCACCCTGTCCCCAAACGCATTTCGCGTCTTGATGATCTACGTGTTGGGCACTTTCCTCGCATCGGCTGCGGTTTTCTTCCCGCTTGTCGTTCTTGGTGTCTTTATGTTGTTGATCCAGTCCGCAGATGTACTGACAGAAATGGGGATCGAGGACATGATCGCCCCCGTTGCAGGGATGGGGCGTTATGCCATCATCGGCCTCAGCGTCATGATCTACTTTACCATTTTCCTGCTTTGGTCGGCGCTGACCAACGTGTTCATCACCCTTCCCGTGATCCGGCATTATTTCTCGTCGCTCACACTTGCCCCAGCAGAAGCGGCGGCGAATATTCAGCAGCGGCCAAGAGATGAATTCGCCGAAGCCGAAGGGTTTGCCGATGCGCTGGACGTGGGAGCATCGCTATGACTGTTTTGCGTGTGGGCACGGTGCCAGAGACCTTTTCTACAACCGGCACATATTTCGACGGCACACATTCTGCGCCTTCTGCCGTAACGCTGACCATAGACGAAGACATCCGGTCGCTTGTGGGACTTTCCGACAGCGGAGCCGAGATTCGCTGGCCTCTGGCAGAGATTCGCGAAGTCCCGGACCAAGCCGGCGGCGATCAAATGGTTCTGCAACTCTCGAATGATCCGGTGAGACGCATTATCCTGACCGATCATAGCCTCGCCCCGCGCTTGCCCAACAGACACAAGCGGCCAAAAGTCACCAAGCGCGGCCCCCTGATTGGCTGGGCAGTTACCGCAGTTGCCTCGGTTGCGCTGATCATTTTCGTTCTAGTGCCAACCATGGCAAACCAATTGGCCCGCTTCATCCCACCCGAAGGCGAACGCGCCTTGGGAGCAGTCACGCTTAACCAGATCAGAACTGCATTGGATCAGACAGGTCTGAACCCGGTCCCGGTTTGCGACAATCCCGAAGGCTTGGCCGCCTTGGCCAAAATGGAAACACGGCTGCAAAACGCATTACCAAACGCGCAAACCCTCACAGTGTCCGTTCTGGATCACGACATGATCAACGCTTTCGCGCTGCCCGGTAATTACATCGTGTTTTTCCGGGGCCTTATCGAAAAAGCCCAAACCCCAGAAGAAGTCGCTGCGGTCTTTGCACATGAGATCGGCCATGTCGTCAGCCGCGATCCCACCCGCCACGCGTTGCGCTCTGCCGGATCGCTTGGGGTGTTAGGCCTGCTGTTCGGCGATTTCGCAGGCGGTGCCGCTGTTCTCTTATTGGCAGAACGCCTTATCGAAGCGCAATACAGCCAAGAGGCTGAAGCCGACGCCGATGTTTTTGCTCATGCGGTGCTGGTAGAGGCCAAGATCGCCCCCGCCGCGCTGGCCACGATGTTCGAGCGCTTCCGTGAACTCGGAGGAGATGCCAGTCCGTTTATCGAGCATTTCCTAAGCCATCCATCGCTTGGCGACCGCATTCAAGCCGCACGCGATGCAACGCCTCGCGGTTTCGAAGCCGTTCCCGTGTTGTCTGCACAGGAATGGCGCGCCCTTCAGAACATTTGTGATTGATGCCGCGTCACAGCATCACGCGGAGCAAATACTGAAAAACGCGACGTCCGATGGCGCCAACGTGACGATTTTGCCCTGTTTCACCTGTTCAGGGTTGGGTATCCCTTCACCGGAACGAAACGTCAGAATCGCAGATTTGCCTGCGATCCCAACGAGAGGAACGCGCCCATGAAGGTCTTGGTACCTGTCAAACGCGTGATTGACTACAACGTGAAGGTTCGCGTCAAAGCGGATGGTTCCGGTGTCGATCTCGCCAACGTCAAGATGTCGATGAACCCCTTTGACGAGATCGCCGTGGAAGAGGCCATTCGCCTTAAAGAAGCAGGCAAGGCTGAGGAAATCATTGCCGTCAGCATCGGCGTCAAACAGAGCCAGGAAACCCTGCGCACCGCGCTTGCCATGGGTGCTGACCGCGCGATCCTTGTGGTTGCTGCTGATGATGTCCACACCGACATTGAACCGCTGGCCGTGGCGAAAATCCTTGCCGCCATCGTCAAGGAAGAAGAGCCCGGTCTTGTGCTCTGCGGCAAGCAAGCCATCGACAACGACATGAACGCCACCGGCCAGATGCTGTCGGCGCTCTTGGGCTGGTCGCAGGCGATGTATGCGAACAACGTGGATATCGACGGCGACAGCGCTGTTGTGACCCGCGAAGTTGATGGCGGCCTGCAGACAATCAAGGTCAAGATGCCAGCGATCATTTCGACCGATCTGCGCCTGAATGAACCGCGCTACGCGTCGCTGCCGAACATCATGAAAGCCAAGAAAAAGCCGCTGGATGAAAAGACAGCCGCTGATTACGGCGTCGATGTGACACCGCGCCTCGAGATCGTGAAAACTTCCGAACCCGAAGAGCGGGCCGCAGGGATCAAGGTGGGATCCGTCGACGAGCTGGTTGCGAAACTCAAAGAAGTGGGAGCTGTGTAATGGCCGTTCTTCTGATTGCCGAAATCACCGATGGCGCGCTGGCAATGGATGCGACATCCAAAGCCGTGACCGCCGCAAAGTCGCTGGGCGACGTCACCGTTCTGGCAGCAGGTGCAACTGCGAAAGCTGCCGCTGACGAAGCCGCGACCATCGACGGGGTGTCCAAGGTTCTGCTGGCGGAAGATGCGCTTTACGGGCATCGTCTGGCCGAGCCTGTCGCAGCGCTGATCGCATCGCTTGCTGGCGATTACAGCCATGTCGTTGCACCCGCCACAACCGACGCCAAGAACATCCTACCGCGCGTTGCTGCGCTTCTTGATGTTATGGTTCTGACCGATGTGACTGCCGTGGTGGATGCCGACACATTCGAACGTCCGATCTACGCAGGCAACGCGATTCAAACGATCAAGTCCAAGGACGCGACCAAGGTCATTTCGTTCCGGACCTCGACCTTTGAGGCGGCCGCAACAGGTGGCTCAGCCGCGGTGGAAACCATTGCATCGGGCGACAATCCCGGCTTGTCGGAATGGATCGAAGACAAGGTTGCGGCAAGCGATCGCCCCGAGCTGACGTCGGCAGGTGTCGTTGTGTCCGGTGGTCGTGGCGTTGGGTCGGAAAGCGACTTTGCCATGATCGAAAAACTGGCCGACACCTTGGGTGCTGCAGTAGGTGCATCGCGTGCGGCTGTCGATTCGGGTTTTGCGCCGAATGACTGGCAGGTTGGCCAAACTGGCAAGGTCGTGGCTCCTGACCTGTATATTGCTGTCGGGATTTCCGGTGCGATCCAGCACCTTGCCGGCATGAAGGACAGCAAGATCATTGTCGCCATCAACAAGGATGAAGAAGCCCCGATCTTCCAGGTTGCGGATTACGGTCTTGTTGCAGACCTCTTTGATGCTGTCCCGGAACTGACCGAAAAGCTCGGCTGAACAACGGGCTTCTGTTGTTCCAAGCGGCGCGCCTCTTTTTGGCGCGCCGTTTTTTATTGAAGGGCCGGAACAATAGCCCGTGCCACCGCTTCGGCAACCTCGCAATGCGCCCGCAAACCGGGCAAATGGCGCGCCCGATGCTGCTCCAGCTGAGGAACGGTTGCGACCTCGTCCTCGGTCCGCCAATCAGACGGCACAACTTCGATCAGTTTCTTCGCATGGGGCATCACCGCGCGCAGCAGTTCCCGATCCAGGAATGGTTCCTCCATCGGGATGTCGGCTCTGATATCGTCAAGTGCGGTCGGCGCGAACCACAGAAGAAACACCTCGCCATGCATTCTGGAAACGAGCGATTTCATGCGTGATTGCCAAGCCATTTGCACCTCTTGCGCGACCATGCGGAAGCGGTCAGGGCAGATGCCATGCAATCGCACAAGAAGATGTCGGGTAAAATGGATGTCGGTGAAATCCATTTCCGGATAAAGGGACATCAAAGATGGCGACGCCTTTAGAAACCGGTCGTTTCGACGTGGATGGGTCGCATAAAAGCGGTTAGACGTGTTGTGTGCACAGGTCATCTGGATCACGACCACGCTTGCATTGGCCGCCGTCGCCAAAGCTCCTGGATCATTGAGATAAGCGTCAATGCCGGCATTCTCGATGCCGAGATTCACCACCGTTCTTCCAACTCGGTCTTCCAAAATTTGCGACCACGGCGACGGGACATAGCGCCCGTAGACACCACACCCGCCGACGCAGGCTATGTAGGAGGCGCGAAGTGACCTTCGTGGCCCCCGAAACCAAAGCCGCGACCCGCCATATCGGCAGGGCGCATAATCAATAGCTTGATCGCGCGTGGAGGAAATATCCATGCTCACACCCTTTTCTTCACCCGATGACGATCCTCCGTCGATTCGGTTCCCAAAGAGCTAAAGCTAAAAATGGACGGATCGCCCCGATCCACCTTGCAGCCCCCTTCCCCACAAGTCATTGTTGCCGCGAAACGGACGGAGCAAGTGCATGAAGGTCAATTCGATTGGCGTGGTCGGTGCCGGCCAGATGGGCAACGGGATCGCGCATGTGATGGCTTTGGCAGGGTACGATGTTGTGCTGAACGACATCAACGAGGACGCTCTCAAACGCTCTATCGACCTCATCTCGCGGAACTTGGATCGACAGGTGAGCCGCGAAAAGATTACTCAGGCCGAACGTGATCAGGCGATGTCCCGGATCGTCACCACTCAAGACCTGCCACAAGTTGCGCAAACTGACATCATCATCGAAGCGGCGACCGAACAGGAAATCATCAAGCAGAAGATTTTCGACAGCCTTCTGCCACATCTCCAAGATCACACGATCCTGACCTCGAACACGTCCTCGATCTCGATTACACGGCTGGCCAGCCGCACCGATCGACCTGAGAAATTCATGGGGTTCCACTTCATGAACCCTGTGCCCGTGATGCAATTGGTCGAACTGATCCGCGGCATTGCAACAGACAAGCAGACCTATGACACCTGTCTCGGCGTGGTCGAAAAGCTGGGCAAGACAGCTGCCTCAGCCGAAGATTTCCCGGCCTTCATCGTCAATCGCATCTTGATGCCGATGATCAACGAAGCGGTCTACACGCTGTATGAAGGCGTCGGAAACGTGAACTCCATTGACCAGTCGATGAAGCTCGGGGCGAACCATCCTATGGGCCCGCTTGAACTTGCAGATTTCATTGGGCTCGACACTTGTCTTGCCATCATGAACGTGCTGCATGATGGATTGGCAGACACGAAGTACCGCCCTTGCCCGCTGCTCACGAAGTACGTCGAGGCCGGTTGGCTTGGCCGCAAGACACAGCGTGGCTTCTACGATTATCGCGGAGAAACTCCGGTTCCGACCCGCTAGTCGTTTTTACCAAGTCCAATCGTCGTATCTCGCAGCGAGGCCACGAAATCTCGGCTGCGCCCAGCAAACGCTTCGATTGCCTCGGGGGAAATCGGCTCACCGACAATCGGTGCCTGTGGTTTGCCGCAGGCGTGGATCACCTCGTGAAGCAGCAAACCCTGCCGCAACGTGGCAGAGATTTGCGTCGCAATCTGGTACGCACGTGAATTCTGCCCGGGAAAGAAGATCGGAACCACCGTTGCACCGGATCGCTGGATCAGGTTGGCGGTAAACGGATTCCACGTCCGCTCGATGGCGGGTCCAAAGAAACTGTCACTCGAGGCGACCACACCCGACGGGAAAAGTGCAATCACCCCACCCTGTTTGAGATGAGCCATGGCGCGGCTTCGCATCTCAAGGCTTTGCTCGCGTGCGTCCTCTTCATGAGGGAACGGCACCGGGATCATGAATTCTTCGATCTCCGTCACACCGGTCAGAAGCGACCGCGTGAGGATCTTGTAGTCAGTGCGCACCCGTCCGACCAATTCGGCAAGGATCATCCCGTCGATAAGTCCATGTGGATGGTTGGCGACAATGATGACGGGGCCGTCTTTGGGAATGCGCGCGATTTGTTCAGCTGGTGTATCGAGGCGAATCTTCATCAGGTTCAGCGCTTGGCCCCAGAATGCTTGCCCTTCTGCTGGCCCCATACGCTCGAACCGCCGCACCAAACGAAGCAGCGGGATTTTTCCCGTCATCCATTCCATGGCTCGAATGGTGTTCGCTTTCCACGGATTGGTAAACGTATTGGCGTAGCTCAGCTTGCGCTTGTCATAGGGCACCTCTACCTGCCCCACAGGGTGCGCATCGGTCGACGTATGCTGATAGCTTTCAACCATATAGAAGTGTGAAGTCCTGTTCCCAGCGGCTGTGGCTGACCCAAAAGATCAGCAGCCCTCTCCAAAGCGGTCAGCCACCAGGGTCTCGATTGCGGTGGCAAGGGCCTCGGCATCCGGCCCGGACGTGAGTACCTCAATAGAGGTTCCTTTGGAGGCTGCCAACATCAAAAGCCCCATGATGCTGTCACCAGACGCGCTCATGCCATCCTTGCGCACCTCTGCAGAGGCATCGAACCCTTCAACAACTTCGACCAGTTTTGCCGACGCTCGTGCGTGCAAACCCTTTTCGTTTACGATTTTCAAAACGCGCTGCGCCGTGGCGGACATAGTGCCGGGCCTCCCTGAACCCTCGTGATCAAACGCTCTGATCCAGAGTTATGTCTTGGCTGTCAATGTATTTCCGCCCCGCATCCAACGCCGCGCGCACCGCTTCAGGCACGGATTTGTCGCGGCTTTTGGCCAGTTTGATCAACATCGGCAAATTCGCGCCGTAGACGATCCTGCGGTTTTCAGGCTGGCAAGCCCGCAAACTGAGGTTCGAGGGTGAACCGCCAAACATGTCTGTTACGATCACCACACCGCCGCCATTATCAACCTCATCGGCAAGTGTACAAATCTCGTTTTGCTTGGCGTCCCGGTTGTGATCCGCGTCGATCGAAACGGCGACCATACCGGGTTGATGGCCAACCACATGTTCAACCGCAGAAAGATACTCCTGCGCCAAACCACCGTGAGCCACAATCACGATCCCGATCACTCTTCCGTTCCTCCAAGACCCGACAACACAACGCCTCCGGCGGGTGCGATCCCCCGTCGAGCCAGTTCCTTGTGGCCAATTGACACCCGCCAGCCCTGCTCTGCAAGGGTTCGCGCAACATGTTCCGTAACGACAACCGATCTGTGTTGCCCCCCGGTGCATCCGATTCCGACCGAGACATGTGTCTTTCCCTCACGATCCACCTCGGGCAGTAAAAATGCCAGCAGATCGAGGATCTTGTTCAGAAAAGGCAAGAGGCGGGCATCCGAAGCGACAAAACCTTGCACGGCTTCGTCCAATCCGGTTTTTTCCCGCAAGCCCTGCTCCCAGTGCGGGTTCGCCAGAAAGCGGCAATCGAAAACCATGTCGACACCATGCGGGATGCCGCGCTTGAACGAAAACGATTGCAAAGCGACCGAAAGACGTTGCGACGACGCATCAGCAAACCAGCCATGCAGCTCCGCCTTGAGATCATGCGGCGACAAGTGCGATGTGTCGATCAGGATGTCCGCACGATTTTCGACCGGTCGCAGCAAGTCGATTTCCCGCGCGATGCCAATCTCGGGTGTTTCGGCCTGCGCCATCGGATGGCGACGTCGCGTCTCGGAATAGCGGCGCAGAAGGATATCGGGGCGGCAATCAAGGTAGAGAAGCGTCGCATTGCCATCGGTTTGCCGAATGAGGTCTTGATGCAGGTCCAGCAAGCGGGCGAGGGAGAAGTCTCGGTTCCGCACGTCGATCCCAAGAGCAAGCGGATGTGATAGGGTTTCAGTTTCAAAGAGCCGTGGGATCATCCGAAACGGAATGTTGTCGATCGCCTCGAAACCCAGATCTTCCAATACATTGATCGCAGTGCTGCGTCCCGCTCCCGATGGACCGGTCACGAGAACCACACGCGTTGGATTGCCTTGGGATATCATGTCACTTCTCTGACCCGCACTCAGGGATTTCAATCGGCCCGTCCGTTGGCGCGTAGATATTGCAAAATCGCGGCAGGAAAATGCCGTGACTCCACATTGTGAAGCAATGGAAACGTTTTTGAGAGTGTCGTGATGGTGCGCGGTGGCGGTAAACGCTCCGTTTCGGTCTGATCCATGTCCACGACCAGCGCGAGGATCGCTTCCGAAGCGTAGGGCGCATGCAGCAGCCCGACGCCGCGCGCCTCGATCAGCCCCCGCAACGGTTCCGGGCAAGTCAACACCAGGTCAGACTCTCTGCGGGTCAGGATCACCTGATCATCAGCAACAAGCGTCGCGCCGCGCGCCATCATCTCAAGCGCTAACGCAGATTTCCCACGACCGGAGTCTCCGGTCATCAACACTGCTTTGTTTCCGACGGCCACGGACGTCGCATGCATGATCAGTGTTTCCGGGTCAGGCATATCGGGGCCTAAAGCGGCAAACCGACAACAAAGCGTGCTCCGAGCGGTTCCGAGGTTGCATCCGCCTCAGTTGGACGGATGTTTTCTGCCCAGATCACACCGCCATGTGCTTCGACGATCTGTTTCGAAATCGCCAGCCCAAGTCCCGAGTTGTTGCCGAAGTCCGTTTCAGGACGCTGCGAGTAAAAGCGCTTGAAAATCTTGGTCAACGCCTCGTCAGGAATCCCAGGTCCAGTATCTTCGACCACGACCAAAACGCGGTTCTCGCGACGGCGCGCCCAAATGCGGATTGCATCACCATCTTCGCAAAAGCTGACCGCATTGGTAATCAAATTGACAAAAACCTGCGCCAGACGCGCCTCGAGGCCATGCACCATGATCGGACGATCCGGCAGGTCAGAGATAAACTCGATTCCACGACGTTTTGCGTCTTCCCCAAGAAATTGAGACAGGTTCTTGAGCATGTCGAGAAGGTTGAATTCGGCCTCTTCTTCTTTGACCAGTTCGCTGTCCAACCGCGATGCGTTCGAAATGTCGCTGACAAGGCGGTCCAGTCGGCGCACATCGTGATCAATGACATCCAGCAGGCGTTCCACTTGATCAGGCCGCTTGGCCAGCCGCAACGTCCCGACAGCCGACCGGAGTGATGCCAAAGGGTTCTTGATTTCATGCGCGACATCCGCCGCGAATTGCTCGTTCGCGTCGATCCTGTCATAAAGCGCAGCCACCATCCCTCGAAGCGCGCCGGACAATCGTCCGATTTCATCGGGGCGTGCGGTGAGGTCGGGAATGCGAATTCTGCCGGATGACACATTGCGGCGGTGGCGGTCACGCCCGACTTCAGCGGCGTCGGCAAGGTTTGAAATCGGGTTTGAAATCGTTGATGCCAGAACAAGGCTAAGACCAATCGACACAAGCGTGGCGATCACAAACATCTGCAATACGCTTTCGCGCTCCAACCGGACTGCGGCGTCGATTTGCGGCGCAAAGCTGACCAGCGCGATGGTGCCAGCTACGCCGCTTTGTACTTCTATCGGGCTGAGCGCGGTAAAGATGGTTTCACCGTTCGGGCCTTCTGATCGTTCGATCCGCGTCTGCGTTGGATCAGTTTCCTCGATCTGGCGTCGCAGGATATCTTCAAGCGTTAAGGGTTGCTGGTTGGTGTCTGTATGAAAGACCGCGGAAATGCTGCTCCAAACCGTCAGCAGGAAATCAGAGATGACCGTTGGCTTCTCCGCAATGGATAGCCCAGCACTTTGTGCGGTTGCATCGGCATTTCCAACCAGAAACCGCGCAGCATCGAACACGAACACCTGCAAACCGGGCCGAATTTCGAGAGTGTCGAGTGTGTCCGCGACATTGACGCCTTCGCCCGTGCCAAGATTGACCGATTGGGCCTGCATCGCCTGCACTTCAAAGACATTGGCGATCAGTTCCGCCTCGACCCGGACAGCTTCGGCTTTTTGTTCTGCCAAAGTGTCGCGTGAGGAATTGAGGAAGAGAATGCCCGCAACAAGAAAGTTGAGGGCAACGAGGTTGAACGTAATGATCTTGCGGGTCAGCGGCGACCGGTTGAGGGAAAACAAACCACGCTTTTCGCGGATACTGCGCACTTCGGACTCGACTGTTTTGTCGGGGGCGACCCAATCGTCCCCGAGCACCACATCCGCATCCTTGCGCCCGCCGTCCTTGCCGTGGGTCTCACCCTCAACCAAAGCCATGGTCATTCTTCGTTGTAACGGTAACCGATCCCGTAAAGCGTTTCGATCGCCGAGAAATCATTGTCGACCATGCGCATCTTCTTGCGCAAGCGCTTGATGTGACTGTCGATTGTACGGTCGTCGACATAGACTTGGTCGTCATAAGCGACATCCATCAGCTGATCGCGTGACTTCACAAAGCCGGGACGCTGCGCAAGCGCCTGTAGCAAAAGGAATTCTGTCACCGTCAGCGACACATCCAGCCCTTTCCACGACACCGAGTGCCGCAGCGGGTCCATGCTCAGGTTGCCACGCACCATCAGTTTGGTCTCTTCGACCTCGACACCGCTGGCGTCACCCGAAATGGCATCCTGACGACGCAGGAGCGCGCGAATCCGCTCGACAAGTAGACGTTGCGAAAACGGCTTCTTGACGTAGTCGTCTGCGCCCATGCGAAGTCCCAGAACCTCGTCAATCTCGTCGTCCTTGGAGGTGAGAAAGATCACCGGCATCTTTGATTTCTGGCGTACCCGCTGAAGCAGGTCCATGCCGTCCATCCGCGGCATCTTGATATCGAAGACAGCCATGTCCGGCATCTTCTTGTTGAACGCGTCCAACGCGGCCTGTCCGTCGTTGTAGGTCTCGACTTCGAAACCCTCGGCTTCGAGTGTGATCGCGACCGATGTCAGGATATTCCTGTCATCGTCCACAAGGGCGATTTTCGACATGGAGTGTGTTCCTTGTACTGCTCTCAATTATGTTTTTTCCGCCATTATGTGTCTTTTTTCCGTTTGCGCCAACTCATATTTGCGAATCACTCAGAAGCGACGGTCATATTGAGACGGAAAATCCCTTACGGATGGCTAATTTGCATCACACTGCTCGGCGGAGAGCGGCCATGGTTGCGCTAAACCCGTATTGGTTGCGCTAACTGCGTGATTGCGTCCTGTTCAGATTTGGAAACGACATGCTAAGAGGCAATCATCTCCGGCGCACCGCCGTGAGTGGGACGCGCACTCTTCGTCCCTCTTCAATACCGCCGCAACGAGCGCGGCTACAGGAGCTTGGCAAATGACATTTGGACGGGTGAACCCGGAATTCCGGCTGGAAGATCAACAGATCAACGGGCTTGGTAATGTCTATTACAACCTCACAGAGCCTGCACTGATCGAAGCGGCGCTAAAACGCGGCGAGGGCACGCTGGGCAATGGTGGGGCGTTCCTTGTCACCACCGGCAAATTCACCGGGCGGTCCCCCAAGGACAAGCACGTCGTCAAGACCGACAGCGTGACCGACACGATCTGGTGGGAAAACAACGCTCCCATGTCACCCGAAGGTTTCGACGCGCTGTACGCAGACATGCTCGAACACATGAAGGGCCGCGAATATTTCGTTCAGGACCTTGTTGGCGGTGCGGACCCCAAGCATTCGATCGACGTGCGCTTCGTGCAGGAACTCGCGTGGCACAACCTCTTCATCCGCCACATGATGCGCCGCCCCGAGCGTGAAGACCTCGACAGCTTCACTGCCGATTTCACAGTGATCAACTGCCCGTCGTTTCAGGCAGACCCCAAGAAACACAATTGCCGGTCCGAAACCGTGATCGCGATGAACTTCGACAAGAAGCTGATCCTGATCGGCGGCACCGAATACGCAGGCGAGAACAAGAAATCTATCTTCTCCTTGCTGAACTATCTGTTGCCTGAAAAGGGCATCATGCCGATGCATTGCTCGGCAAACCACGCTGTCGGCAACCCGGTCGACACCGCGATATTCTTTGGCCTGTCCGGCACTGGCAAAACCACGCTCTCTGCTGATCCGAACCGTGTTCTGATCGGTGACGACGAACACGGCTGGTCGGATCGGGGCACCTTCAACTTCGAAGGCGGCTGTTACGCCAAGACGATCAACCTGTCGGCCGAGGCGGAGCCCGAGATCTACGCAACGACCACCAAGTTCGGCACCGTCATCGAAAACATGGTTTTCGATCCCGAAACCTTCGAGCTTGATTTCAAAGACGACAGCCTGACCGCAAACATGCGCTGCGCCTACCCGCTCGAGTACATCTCGAACGCGTCCGAAAGTGCCCTTGGCGGCCACCCCAAGAACATCATTATGCTGACTTGCGATGCGTTCGGTGTTCTGCCTCCGATCGCGCGGCTGACACCGGCACAGGCGATGTATCACTTCCTGTCCGGCTTCACCTCCAAGGTGGCCGGGACAGAGCGTGGCGTGACTGAGCCGGAGCCTACGTTCTCGACCTGCTTCGGCGCCCCCTTCATGCCGCGTCGCCCCGAGGTTTATGGCAACCTGCTGCGTGAAAAGATCGCGTCACACGGTGCGACCTGCTGGCTTGTCAACACAGGCTGGACGGGAGGCGCCTACGGCTCTGGTCAGCGGATGCCGATCAAAGCGACCCGTGCGCTTCTGACCGCAGCCCTCGATGGTAGCCTCGCCGAGGCCGAATTCCGCAAGGATCCCAACTTCGGCTTTGAAGTGCCGGTCAAGGTAGAAGGCGTGCCAGACATGCTGCTCGACCCGCGCCGCACTTGGAATGACAAGGAAGCCTACGATGCGCAGGCCGAAAAGCTTGTCCAGATGTTTGCCGACAACTTTGCACAATACGTCCCCTATATCGACGATGATGTGAAAGCCGCCGCCATCGACTAAGGCACCTGCGTCGAAAGGCGCTTGGAAACACAGGGGCGAGCGCACCATACTCAGGTGCACTCGCCCTTTCTTTTTTCTGCACCTGCATTCGGCAAAGCGCCGCATAGCAGCAATTCAACACGAAAGATTGGAACAAATTTAGGGTGAAATAGGTATTTTTGTTGCGCTGAACCTGCAAAGTAGATATCCAGCGGCAAAGCTGAAAAGGACACGATTCATGGCCCATGACGGACAAGACCTGACCCTGACCACCGAAACGATCCTGCCCGACCTTCTCACTCTGACAGGCGCGGCAATCAAACCGGCAAACGCAATCCTTGAGATGGCAAATGCCCGCGTGCGCGACATGGTCCAATCCGACGGCCGCGTGTCCGGTGCCCTGATCGAAGAAAACCAGACCGCAGCACACGGGTTTGCGTGGCTTGCAACCTACGTGGAATCGCTGCGCCAGATGCAGGGCTGGGCCGAACGCCTGTCCGCTGAAGGCAAATTCGGCGAGGTCGAACAATTGATCCACCAGATCGCCTTTGGTGAATACCTCTGGCAGATCTATGGCGGCATCCAGATGAACCAAGGCGAAATGGTGCGGCTTCAGGATATCGGACTGGGTCAGGACGAAATGCGCGTTCTGATGACGCCCGAAGTGATGCAATTGACCCAAAGTGGCAACACCCAAGCTGCCCGCGTCCGCCTTGTGGAGCTCATGCAGGAACGCAGTGCGGAACTGACAGTCGGCGCCTGCGGCCTTGACGACGAACTTGAGATGATCCGCGAACAGTTCCGCCGCTTCTCGCTGGACAAGGTGGAACCCTACGCCCACGAATGGCATCTCAAGGATGAGCTCATCCCGATGGAGATCATCGACGAATTGGCCGAAATGGGCGTCTTCGGTCTTACCATACCCGAAGAACATGGTGGTTTTGGCCTCACCAAGAACTCCATGTGTGTCGTCTCCGAAGAGCTGTCACGCGGCTATATCGGCGTCGGTTCCCTCGGCACGAGGTCCGAGATCGCGGCAGAACTGGTGATAACAGGCGGCACCGACGAGCAAAAGGCGAAGTGGCTGCCCGGCCTTGCCTCGGGCGAGATTCTACCCACAGCCGTGTTCACCGAACCGAATACAGGCTCCGATCTTGGCGCGCTGCGCACCAAGGCAGTGAAAGACGAAAATGGCGATTGGGTCATCAACGGCAACAAGACGTGGATCACCCATGCCGCCCGGACTCATGTGATGACCGTTCTGGCCCGCACTGTTCCGGACACAACCGACTACAAGGGGCTGTCCATGTTCCTTGCCGAAAAGACCCCCGGCACCGACGAAGCGCCTTGGCAAGACCCCGGCATTTCGGGTGGCGAGATTGAAGTCCTCGGCTATCGCGGCATGAAGGAATACACGCTCAATTTCGATGACTTCAAAGTCAAAGGCGAGAACCTCTTGGGCATGGAAGAGGGCAAAGGCTTCAAGCAGTTGATGGAGACGTTTGAATCGGCCCGCATCCAGACCGCCGCCCGCGCCATCGGCGTCGCGCAATCCGCGCTGGATGAGGGCATGAAATACGCGCAGGATCGCAAGCAGTTCGGCAAATCGCTGATCAACTTCCCACGTGTGGCATCCAAACTGGCAATGATGGCCGTCGAAATCATGATCGCGCGCCAGCTGACCTACTTCTCGGCCCGCGAAAAGGACGAAGGTCGTCGCTGTGACCTCGAAGCAGGTATGGCCAAGCTGCTTGGTGCCCGTGTTGCATGGGCAGCCGCCGACAACGCACTGCAGATCCACGGCGGCAACGGCTTTGCGCTTGAGTACAAAATCAGCCGTATCCTATGTGACGCGCGCATCCTGAACATCTTTGAAGGGGCCGCCGAGATTCAGGCTCAGGTCATTGCGCGGCGTCTGCTTGGGTAAGGCGCAGAACAGATCAGAGAAATCACAATGGCCGGACACTGTGTCCGGCCTTCTTTTTTGCACCCGGCCCGCGTGCCTGATCTGCATCAAAGACCGGAACGAACCAGAATGCTCTTGCAAGCCAAACACATCGCAGGAGCACAATATGAGTTGGAAAGCCAAACTCACCGACATGAAAGCGCAGTTGAAATCCCTCAACGGTGCCATTCCCGACACAACCGCCGCCTTCGGTGCCTTGGGCAAGACCGTCAAGAAAGACGCGGCTCTCACCTTCAAGGAAAAGGAATACGTGGCCCTTGGCATTGCGGTTGCGACCCGTTGCGAGCCGTGCATCCTCTTCCACACAGAAGCACTGATCCGTCTGGGCGCGACCCGCGAAGAGGTGTCCGAGGTGCTGGCCACCTGCATCCAGATGGGGGGTGGCCCTGGCCTGATGTATGCGGGCAAGGCCTTGGATGTGTTCGACGAACTCACGGCATGAGGCTGCGACACTTTGGGGGGATGTAGATCTGAGAGATCAGCAATACATATTCCAAATAATTAATATGTATGAGGTCATCATGTCCAAATCCCCCATCCTTCTCGCCCTTCTTTTCGCAGCAACAACCGCAACCGCCCAACAAAATGTCCCCGGCGGGCATTTCGTTGAAAGCTGGGATCTGGACGGTGACGGTCAGGTCACTTTGGCCGAAGCCACCGAACGGCGCGGCGACGTGTTCCAGACCTTTGACGCCGATGAAAACGGCATGCTCACTAGCGAAGAGCACGACCTCTTTGACGAAGCCCGCGCGATGGATATGGCCGAAAACGGCGAAGGCCACGGCACCGGAAAACGCAATCCTGCCAATGGCATGCTGCGCGAAGTGACGGACGCCAATGGCGATGGAAACGTCACTCGCGAAGAATTCCTGAATGCCGTCCCGGCCTGGTTCGCAGGCATGGACCGCAATGGTGACAACGTGGTCACCACTGCAGATTTCGGCCGGGGCTAAAACACCGCGCCCGACAGAGGCGTTTTTCCGTCCGCGGAAAAACCGGACGCGTTAACGCGTCCGGTTTCGCCCAAATCAGCCGTCGATACGTATGACTTCGTTCTTGGGATCATAGGGGCTGTCCTCGACCACTTCGGCCGTCCAAAGCTGGTCGAACATCTTGACCTGCAATTTCGTACCCGGCACCGCCAGTTCAGGCTTCACATAGGCCAGACCGATGGATTTCCCGAACGCCACTGAATAACCGCCCGACGTCAGACGCCCAACGCGGGTATCTCCATCATACAGCGCCTCACGCCCCCATGGATCGGCATCCGCCGGCCCGTCGATCAGCAGCGTGCAGCACTTGGAGCGTACGCCTGTGGCCACCAGGGCCTCTTTGCCGTGGAAATCCTTGTCGAGATCCACAAAGCGCGGCAGATCGGCTTCCAGCGGGGTTGCGTCGCGGCCCAGTTCGTTGCCGAAGGCACGGTAGGATTTCTCCTGCCGCAGCCAGTTCTGCGCCCGTGCGCCAACCAGCTTCAACCCATGCTTGGCACCCGCCGCCATCAGCTGATCCCAGAGGTAGTTCTGCATCTCGATCGGGTGATGTAGCTCCCATCCCAATTCACCGGTATAAGCCACGCGGATTGCCCGCACCGGGCACATACCCAGTTCGATGTCGCGGCAAGACAGCCACGGGAACCGCTTGTTGCCCAGAACGGTCGCCGGATCTGCATCTTTGACGATTTCCTTCAGAACATCGCGCGACTTCGGACCCGCGATGGCAAAGACACCCCATTGGGTGGTCACATCTTGGATTTCAATATATCCGAATTCGCCTGCCTTGTCCTCGGCTGCCTTGCGCAAGTAATCCGAGTCATAAGCAGTCCACGCACCAGCAGAGACAAGATAGTATTCATGCTCAGCCAGACGGACGATGGTGTATTCCGTCCGCGTCGTACCATTCGAGGTCAACGCGTAGGTTAGGTTGATGCGGCCAACCTTCGGCAGTTTGTTGCAGGTGAACCAGTCAAGGAACTCGGTTGCGCCCGGCCCTTTGACCACATGCTTGGTGAACGCCGTCGCGTCGATCAGGCCGACGCCTTCGCGGATCGCCTTGGCTTCCTCAACCGCGTATTTCCACCAACCGCCACGACGGAATGACCGTGCGTCGTGGTCAAAATTATCGTCCGCATCCAAAGGCCCGTAATAGTTCGGACGCTCCCAACCGTTCACGTGACCAAACTGCGCGCCCAGCGCCTTTTGCCGATCGTACACCGGGGCTGTCCGCAAAGGCCGACAGGCAGGGCGTTCCTCATCCGGGTGGTGCAGGATGTAGACGTGCTCATACGCCTCTTCGTTCTTGCGTGCGGCGTATTCCGTCGTCATCCAAGACCCGTACCGCTTGGGGTCAAGCGACGCCATGTCGATCTCGGCCTCTCCCTCGACCATCAACTGGGCAAGGTAGTAGCCGGTGCCGCCTGCCGCCGTGATCCCGAACGAGAACCCTTCCGCCAACCACATGTTGCGCAAGCCCGGAGCCGGACCGACCAGCGGGTTGCCATCCGGCGTATAGCAGATCGGCCCATTGAAATCGTCCTTGAGACCCACGGTTTCCGACGACGGAATACGGTGGATCATGCTCATGTATTCTTCTTCGATCCGCTCGAGATCAAGCGGGAAGAGGTCAGCGCGGAAACTGTCCGGCACACCGTATTCAAAACGCGCTGGCGCGTTACGCTCGTAGGGGCCCAGAATCCAGCCACCCCGCTCTTCGCGCACGTACCACTTGGCGTCCGCATCGCGCAGCACTGGGTGTTCTGGATTGCCCGCCTTGCGCCACTCAACCAGCGCCGGATCGGGTTCCGTCACGATGAACTGATGCTCCACCGGGATCGCGGGGATTTTCAGCCCTAACAGCTTGGCAGTCCGCTGCGGGTGATTGCCCGTGGCCGTCACAACATGTTCCGCATGGATGACGATCTGTTCGTCAGACGGCACAAGATTGCCACCTTTCTCCACCATCTTAGTGCAGGTCACGTCCCAATGATGACCGGTCCAGTGAAAGGCGTCCGCTTGCCACTTGCGCTCAATCATCACCCCACGCTGGCGCGCACCTTTGGCCATCGCCATCGTCACATCCGCTGGATTGATGTAGCCATCGGTCGGATGATAAATCGCGCCAACCAGATCGTCGCAATTCACCAGCGGATAGCGCTCTTTGATCTGCGCGGGCTTGAGCCATTCATACGGCACACCACAGGTTTCCGCCGTTGTCGCGTAAACCATGTATTCGTCCATGCGTTCGCGCGTTTGCGCCATGCGCAGGTTGCCGACTACCGAAAAACCGGCATTGAGCCCAGTCTCTTCCTCAAGCGTCTTGTAATACTTGATCGAGTAGTCGTGGATATGGGTCGTCGCATAGGACATGTTGAAATAGGGCAAGAGTCCCGCCGCATGCCAAGTCGAACCGGACGTCAATTCGTCCCGTTCGAGCAGCATCACGTCGTTCCAGCCCGCTCGGGCCAGATGGTAGGCGATCGAGGTGCCGACAGCGCCGCCACCGACAACCAAAGCTTTGACATGCGTCTTCATGGGTCTTCACTCCAAGGTGTTTGACCCCGTCATTACCTATGTGCTGCGCGCCACGCCAAACTCAGCCGACACGTTGCGGCTGGAAAACGACGCGCTGTCATTTCGCGACCTCAGCGCAGAACCCGAGCACGTGGGTAAAGCGACGTTTCCGGGGCGAAGCCCACGCGTGTCGATGCAAGGATCAAGGAGGCTTGAAGCGGATCAACCGCGCCGGATATCGCGTCCGACGGCTCAAGGCCTGTGTCGGGCAGAGATATGCCAAACTTGGCCAGCAGACCTGTCTCCTCGACAATCGCTAGTCCGCGCAATGCACCGCCCTTGACCGTCTCTGCCACTGCGAACACGATCGCCGCTTCTGCGCCGTACCTGTCGATGACCGACAGTTTGTAGTCCTCAAAGGAGTATTGATAATCGGCTTCCTTGGCCTGTCTGGTGTAATCCCAGATCCCAACCACGAGGCTCAAGCTGGCGGCGTAAAAGCACAGCATGAAAACACTTTTAATCAGTTTACCAATCATAAAAACCCCAAGCAGACTTGCGGCCATTCTGGGTCGGAATAGCGGTATCAATGCGTTTCAATCGTGAAAATTCTTTGGCGATGTCCCTGCAATTGTTTCCAGGTCATCAACAGTCTGCTAGGTCCCGGCACATCGTTACCCAATGGGCAGAGAGTGCAGTTCTGCCTGCAATCTTCGGCCGGCTGGTGGTTAACCTTGCCCATGTGGCAGATTCACGCTGGCGAAGCGCGTTCTGGCCCTTTCGCCCCCGTGCATCCACACCTATAAGACCCTCGGCTTGCGGCCTACAGAGTCGCAGGCCTAAGAGTTATTGGCGCGGGGCAAATCGCAGATGTTTGGACTGGACAAACTGTTGGGCATGTTTTCGTCGGACATGGCCATCGACCTTGGGACAGCGAATACGCTTGTCTACGTCAAGGGACGCGGCGTCGTCCTGTCCGAACCTTCGGTGGTCGCGTACCACATCAAGGACGGACAGAAGAAAGTGCTCGCCGTGGGTGAAGATGCCAAGCTGATGCTGGGCCGGACACCGGGCAGCATCGAGGCGATCCGCCCAATGCGCGAAGGGGTCATCGCTGACTTCGACGTGGCCGAAGAAATGATCAAGCACTTCATCCGCAAGGTTCACAAGCGCTCGACCTTCTCCAAACCCAAGATCATCGTTTGCGTCCCCCATGGCGCGACACCTGTCGAAAAGCGTGCGATCCGTCAGTCGGTTCTGTCTGCCGGTGCACGCAAAGCGGGGCTGATCGCCGAACCCATTGCAGCCGCCATCGGTGCCGGAATGCCAATCACCGATCCCACCGGAAACATGGTTGTCGACATCGGCGGCGGGACAACTGAAGTCGCAGTCCTGTCGCTGGGCGACATCGTCTATGCACGGTCCGTCCGTGTCGGTGGTGACCGTATGGACGAAGCGATCATCAACTACCTGCGCCGCCAGCAAAACCTTCTGGTCGGCGAATCGACTGCCGAACGCATCAAGACCTCCATTGGAACAGCCCGTATGCCAGATGACGGGCGTGGCACGTCCATGATGATTCGGGGTCGCGATCTGTTGAACGGTGTCCCGAAGGAAACAGAGATCAGCCAAGCGCAGGTCGCAGAGGCACTGTCGGAGCCCGTACAGGCAATCTGCGAAGCGGTGATGACCGCTTTGGAGGCTACACCTCCAGACCTTGCTGCCGACATTGTCGACCGAGGCGTGATGCTCACTGGTGGTGGTGCGTTGCTCGGGGATCTCGATCTCGCCCTGCGCGAACAGACTGGTTTGGCTGTGTCGATTGCCGATGAAAGCCTGAATTGCGTGGCCCTCGGCACCGGCAAGGCTCTGGAATACGAAAAACAACTGCGCCACGCAATTGACTACGACAGCTGATCTGACCACCCAATTGTCCCAGTGTATGGTAAGAGTGCGCGCAACCTGATCCGAAAACCGGTTCCCTTTTTTCGGGTTGCGCTTGGAAAGGGAAGTTTTGGCGAAAAACGGCACCAATAGCGAAGACTACACAACCCCGCTGCGGAGGCTTCTGCTCGCGGTCGTTATCCTATGCCTTCTTGGCCTGTTTTTCATATGGCGGATCGACAGCCCGCGTGTCGAACGATTCCGCGCGGCGGTGATCGACACGGTCATTCCCAGCTTTGATTGGGCGATGGCCCCAGTCACAGCAACTGTGAACATCGTCCGCGATTTCCGCAGCTATCAGCGCATCTACGAACAAAACCAGGAACTCCGCCGCGAATTACGCCAGATGACCGCGTGGAAAGAGGCCGCCCTTCAGCTCGAACAGGAAAACGCCAAACTGCGTGACCTGAACAACGTGCGCCTTGACCCCCGTCTGACCTATATCACTGGGGTGGTGCTTGCAGATTCCGGCTCTCCTTTCCGCCAATCCGTTTTGATCAATGTCGGCTCGCGCGATGGGATTGTTGACGGTTGGGCAACAATGGATGGCACCGGTCTTGTCGGACGCATCTCTGGCGTCGGCCCGAACACCAGCCGTGTGATCATGCTCACTGACGCGACCAGCCGCATCCCCGCGACAATCCAACCCTCCGGCCAGCGCGCGCTGATCGTCGGCGACAACACGTCTGCGCCACCCATCGACTTTCTTGAAAACCCCGATCAAGTCCGCCCCGGTGACCGTATCGTCACCTCTGGGGATGGTGATGTGTTCCCACCCGGCCTTTTGATCGGACAAGTCGCCCAAGACCCCGGAGGTCGCCTGCGCACCCGTCTTGCCGCAGACTATGAACGGCTCGAATTCCTGCGCGTTCTGCGTGACCATGGTGCACGCCGCGTGTCCAACCCCTCGGCGCTGATCCTGCCTGAAACACCTCCCGGCGCAACCGATGCCGCCGCAGCCGAGCCCGAGCAGTAATGGATTCCGGGGCTCTGCAAATTTGGGGTATGCGTCTGCTTTTTGTTCTGCTGACGCTGCTGATCCTATTTTTCCACCTCCTGCCGCTCAACCCGGCGCCCAGTCAATGGGCCAGCCCAGACTTGTTGGTGGCGATGGTGTTTGCCTGGGCCGTGCGCCGCCCCGAATACGTGCCGATCCTTTTGGTGACAGGTGTGATGCTGCTGGCCGACATGATGCTGCAACGCCCACCGGGCCTGTGGTCGGTTCTGGTGGTGTGTGCCACCGAATGGCTCAAATCCCGCGAACGGCGGCAACGGGAAACAACATTTTTTCTTGAATGGCTGACCTTCGCGGGTACCCTGATTGTGATCACGATCCTCTATCGCGCGGTCATGATGGTCCTTATCCTTGCACCCGGAGCGCTCATGCTGAGCTTCGTGCAAGTCATGATGACGATTGCCATCTACCCAGCGGTCGTGGGCGTGTCCTATTTCATTTTCGGAGTGCGGCGATCCGCACCCGGAGACATGGATCGGTTGGGGCGAACGCTATGAGACGAGCGCCAAAAGACACCGCGGAGAGCGTCCGCAAAATCTCGCGTCGGGGGCTGTTCCTTGGCGGCGTGCAGCTGGCCTTTGCCGGTGCCTTGGGCTTGCGGATGCAACACCTGCAAGTCGACCAAGCCGATGAGTTCCGGCTCCTCGCCGAAGAAAACAGAATCAACATCCGCCTGATTCCTCCAACCCGTGGCCAGATCTTTGACCGCAACGGGGTCATCATCGCCGGCAATGAGCCGTCCTACCGTATCACGATGGTCAAGGAAGATGCCGGCAATGTCGACGAGGTCATCACCCGTCTTTCCGCGCTGGTCGAACTCGACGAGGATGAACTCAACCGCGCACTCACTGAAATGCAACGCAGCGCGCCGTTCCTTCCCGTCACCGTCGCTGAACGCGTCACATGGGACGACATCAGCCGCGTTGCCGTCAACGCCCCTGCCCTGCCCGGCGTCACACCCGAGGTGGGTCTGTCGCGCAGTTACCCCCGTCGTGGCGATTTTGCCCATGTGGTTGGCTATGTCGGCCCGGTCAGCGAACGCGATTTGGCCCGTTATGAAATCCCCGACCCTGTGCTGCGCATTCCGCGCTTCCAGATCGGCAAAGTGGGTATCGAGGCACGCCACGAAGAAGTCCTGCGCGGACGCGCCGGTGCCAAACGGGTCGAGGTGAACGCCGTTGGTCGCGTGATGCGCGAATTGGATCGCCGCGAAGGCACGCCCGGTGCAGACATGCAATTGACGGTCGATACCAAGTTGCAAAGCTACATCAACGCGCGCTTGGGTGAGGAAAGCGCGTCAGTCGTCGTAATGGACGTCACCAATGGTGACCTCCTCGGCATCGCCTCGTCACCCTCCTACGACCCCAACAAGTTTGTGCGCGGTATTTCAGTCTCCGATTTCGGCGAACTGCGTGAGAACGATCACCGCCCTCTGGCATCGAAAACCGTGCAAGACGCATATCCTCCAGGCTCGACCTTCAAGATGGTTACCATTTTGGCGGCATTGGATGCAGGCGTGGTCGCCCCCGACGAAACGGTCTGGTGCCCCGGTCACATGGAAGTCGCAGGCCGCAGGTTCCATTGCTGGAAACGCGCGGGACACGGCCACATGAACCTGGAGCAATCGCTCCGCGAAAGCTGTGACGTCTATTATTACGATCTCGCGCTCAAGGTGGGGATCGAACGCATTGCGGAAACTGCACGCCGTCTTGGTCTGGGCGAAGCATTCAGCATCGGCATGTCAGCCGTGACCGAAGGGCTTGTGCCGAACAAGGAATGGAAAGAACGGGAACGCGGGTCTGGCTGGGTCATCGGCGACACTGTCAACGCCTCGATCGGGCAAGGCTTCGTGCTCAGCTCACCCTTGCAACTTGCCGTGATGACAGCCCGACTTGCGACCGGAAAAGAGGTCACACCCCGTCTTGTCCGCCGGATCGGCGATACAGAAACCGCCGAAGGCGTCGGTAATGATCTTGGGTTCAATGAAAACCACCTGCGCCAGATCAGGCGTGCCATGTTTGCCGTCAGCAACAACCGACGAGGCACCGCCTACGGCTCGCGCATTATCGACGAAACCTTCCGCATGGCTGGCAAAACCGGGACAAGCCAGGTGCGCAACATCACCGCCGCAGAACGTGCACGCGGTGTGACCCGCAACGAAGACCTGCCTTGGAACCGGCGAGACCACGCCTTGTTCGTCAATTACGCGCCGTACGAGGCGCCCAAGATCGCCGTTTCGGTCGTGGTCGAACATGGCGGCGGCGGGTCGGCTGCAGCCGCGCCCATCGCCCGCGACGTGACACTGCAAGCGCTCTATGGCAACGACCCACCGCTTGACGCTTACCCGTCCAAGGACCGCGAACGCATCCGATCTCAACAGGAACGCTTGCAACAGGTTCTGCGCGAGAACGACCCGGATGGCCGGAGCCGCGCATGAGTTATCTTGAATATACCGTCAAGACCGTCCCTGCCGGATGGCGCAAGATGCTGTTCATCAACTGGCCGCTGGTGATCCTGCTAACCGCCATTGCCGGTGTTGGTCTCTTGATGCTCTACTCTGTGGCGGGCGGGTCGATGAGCCCGTGGGCCGAACCACAGATGAAGCGGTACGCGCTTGGTTTGGCCGTCATGTTCATCGTCGCGATGGTGCCGATCTGGTTTTGGCGCAACATGTCGGTGATGGCCTACCTTGTCGCACTTGCGCTGTTGGTTGCTGTCGAATTCTTCGGCACAGTCGGCATGGGAGCACAGCGCTGGATCAACCTTGGCTTTATGCGCTTGCAGCCGTCCGAGCTGATGAAGATCGCCATGGTGATGGTCCTCGCGGCCTATTACGATTGGCTGCCGATCAAGAAGACCTCGCACCCATTCTGGGTGCTGGTCCCGGTATTTATCATTCTGCTGCCGACTTTTCTGGTTCTGACACAGCCTGACCTTGGCACAGCCATTCTGCTTGTCGCAGGCGGTGGGCTGATGATGTTCCTCGCTGGCGTGCACTGGGCCTATTTCGCCACTATCATCGCGGCCGGCATCGGGGGAATTTATACGGTGTTCCTCAGCCGAGGCACTGAATGGCAGTTGCTTAAGGACTACCAGTTCCGACGCATCGACACTTTTCTCGACCCGTCCTCCGACCCTCTGGGCGCAGGCTATCATATCACGCAGGCCAAGATCGCGATGGGCTCGGGTGGCTGGACAGGGCGCGGCTTTATGCAAGGCACGCAATCGCGACTGAACTTCCTGCCGGAAAAGCACACCGACTTCATCTTCAACACCCTCGCTGAAGAGTTCGGCTTTATCGGCGGCATCTCACTGCTGATCCTTTACGTGCTGATCCTCGTCTTCTGCATCGTCTCAGCGTTGCAAAACCGCGACCGATACTCATCGCTTCTTATCCTCGGAATCGGCGTGACCTTCTTCTTGTTCTTTGCCGTCAACATGTCGATGGTCATGGGCCTTGCCCCGGTCGTCGGCGTGCCGCTGCCACTGGTCAGTTATGGCGGATCAGCCATGTTGGTCTTGATGCTCGCGTTCGGCTTGGTACAGAGCGCTCATATCCACCGACCGAGGTAAGCCATGCCGATCAACGTCCTCTTCGCCGCCCACGAAAAACGCTGGGCGCAATACGAAGCACCTTTGCGCACCGCTCTGGACGATATCGGTGTGGACTATACGCTTGGTACTGACATGCCGCCTTCCGAGGTGGACTACATCGTCTATGCGCCAAACTCGGACGTGCAGGATTTCACGCCCTACACACGTCTCAAGGCGGTCCTGAACCTCTGGGCCGGCGTCGAGGATGCGGTCGGCAACCCCACGCTCAAGGTGCCGTTCGCGCGTATGGTCGATGACGGAGGCTTGACCCAAGGTATGGTCGAATGGGTCACAGGCCATACCCTGCGGCACCATCTTGGCATGGATGCGCATATCATGAACCCAGACCATTCATGGGTGCCCGATGCGCCGCCCGTTTCGGCGGATCGCCCAGTCGGCATCCTCGGGTTGGGCGAGCTTGGCAGCGCCTGCGGTCAGGCCATTGCACGGCTTGGGTTCCCGGTCAGCGGCTGGGCACGAAGCCAAAAGCAGATCGACGGCATCACATGCCACACCGGCACCGACGGATTAAACACAGTCCTGCGTCAGTCGCAGATCTTGATCCTACTGCTGCCCAGCACCGCAGCCACCGAAAACACGCTCAACGCCGAAACACTGGCGATGCTACCCAAGGGCGCGTTCATCATCAATCCCGGACGCGGGACACTCATTGACGATGACGCGCTGATCGCCGCACTCGACAGTGGCCAGATCGGTCACGCCACGCTTGACGTGTTTCGCGTTGAACCCTTGCCGCAGGCTCACCCTTTCTGGGGACACCCGAAAGTGACGGTCACGCCCCATATCGCCTCCGAAACCCGCGCGCCCAGCGCGTCGCGTGCAATAGCCGAGAATATCCGCCGCGGCGAAGCAGGTGAGCCGTTCTTGTATCTTGTGGATCGGGACGCCGGGTACTAAGCCCTGCGCAACTTGTCAGGAGCTGCCGCCATGAAATTTGACCGTTCGGTAAAAATCGCCCCATCCATTCTCTCTGCCGACTTCGCCAATTTCGGTGCCGAGATTCAGGCGGTCGAGGCGCAGGGTGCTGACTGGATTCACGTCGATGTCATGGACGGTCATTTCGTACCCAACATCACCTTCGGCCCCGCGACCTGCGCCGCGATCCGCCCGCATATCAAAACGGTGATGGACGTTCACTTGATGATTGCGCCTGTTGATCCCTACATTCAGGCTTTCGCAGATGCCGGCGCCGACGTGATCACCGCCCATGTCGAAGCCGGGCCACACATTCACCGCACGCTTCAGGCGATCCGCGCCACGGGTGCAAAGGCAGGATTGGCCTTGAACCCCGGCACTCCAGTCGAAGTGGCCGCCCCACTGCTCGACATGGTCGATCTGATCTGCGTGATGACGGTGAACCCCGGCTTTGGCGGTCAAAAGTTCATCCATTCCTGCGTTCAGAAAGTCACCGAACTGCGCGAGATGATCGGCGACCGCGAAGTTCACATTGAGATCGACGGTGGCGTTGACCCCTCCACCGCGCCCTTGGTTGTTGCCGCAGGTGCCGACGTTCTGGTTGCAGGCTCTGCCGTATTCAAAGGCGGGTCGGTCCAGAACCCCGCGCCCTACGGCGAAAACATCCGCGCGATCCGCGCGTCGGTGTAGTTCTCGCACCTACACACCATTCGCACACGGCACATAGACCTGTGACAACCTTTGTTTGAAATCACATTCTGTGATCCCATCGCGGCCACATGACATCGGATTCGACCCTTCCAAGCACAGAACATATTGCGAGCGCGATCCACCGTATTCGCGACGTGCGTGTTGTCTTGGCTGAAGACCTCGCCAATTTCTATGGCAAGTCTGTCAGCGCATTCAATCAGGCCGTTACCCGGAACGAAGCCTTGTTCGAAGGCTACCGTTTCCAGCTCACCAACGAAGAAGTGCAGGCTTTGGAATCACGGAACGTGATCGCAAAGCCGGAAGGGCGCGGTGGGCGTCGGGTGAATCCATGGGTCTATACCGACTATGGTGTCGCCATCGCCTCGGCACTTTTCAAAGACAAACGCGCCATCCGCATCACTCGAATGATCACTGAGGCCTTTGTTGACGGGACAAATGCCGTCAAATTGCTTGATCCCAAAAAACAGGACGTTTTACCGCCTGCCTCGGACACAATGCCTTTTCTGACCAACGGCGATCAGCTTCGTGTTCTGGCGGAGAGCATTCTCGACTCCGGGCAAAAAAGCCTTGTCGATTTCGTTGCCAATCCAACGACGAAACGACAGCAAGCCGTCGCCGCCATCATGAAGACGCTCGCCGAAACCGCAAGCGAGGACGTGCGGACCCAGCAAGAACGGTTGCGATTGCGGATCGCCGAAAGGCTTGCGTCGAAGGACTACGCGGATGATGACGACCGCAAGGGACTGCTCGACCTTCTGAACGCGATGAAGTCCTAACCCTCGACCTCGAACACGTTGATCCATTTGGCAACGATGGCGGGGCGCTCGGACCCGTCGATTTCGACCGCCACATCCCATGTCACATCATAGCGCCCCGGCTTTTCCACTACTTCCGCCACGCTGAACCGCCCCCTTATCCGCTGCCCCGCCCGCACCGGACTGACAAAGCGAATGCGGTCGAAGCCATAGTTCAGCCCCTGCACCATGCCCGGGATCTCGGGCTGCACGTCGTAGGACATGGCCGACAGCATCGACAGGGTCAAAAACCCATGCGCCATGGTCCCGCCTTGCGGGGCCATGCGTTCCGTGTCCAGATGGATGAACTGCCAATCCTCGGTCACATCGGCAAAGGCATTGATCCGGTCCTGTCCCACCTCGTACCAGCGCGACAGGCTGGGCGGCATGTTCCGCAAAATGTCAGCGGACATCCGGTAGCACGTAATCGGCAAACTGTTTGCGCAGGGTCAGTTTGGACACCTTGCCCGTCGCAGTCAGCGGCAACGCGTCCACGAAGACCAGATCATCTGGCAACTGCCACTTGGCAAAATGAGGCTCCATCAAGGCGTGAATATCGGTCAGTGTCGGCTCACACCCCTCTTTCGCGACCACCACAAGCACCGGGCGTTCGTCCCATTTGGGATGCGCAATTGCGATCACGGCGCAGTTGGCAACCTCGGGATGCGCCATGGCGATATTTTCCAGATCAATCGAACTGATCCATTCACCACCAGACTTGATCAGGTCTTTGGACCGGTCCTGAATGCTTAGGAACCCATCCGGTGAAATGCTCGCCACGTCCCCCGTGCCGAACCAGCCTTCTGCATCGACCGCCGCCTTGGTCGCCTCTTCATTGTTGAAATAGCCCGCGATTACGGCGTTGCCTCGCACGTAAAGCTCTCCTACCGCTTTGCCATCATGCGGCAGACGCTGGCCATCTTCGCTTACGATCTTCAGGTCAACACCAAAGATGCGCCGCCCCTGCAAGGACTTCTTAGCCATCCGTTCCTCAAACGGCGCATCCTGCATCGTATTGGGCAACTGACCCGTGGTGCCCACCGGGCTCATCTCGGTCATGCCCCACGCATGGCAGACGTCAACGCCCATCTTCTCGAATGCCTCGATCATGCTGCGCGGCGCGGCAGAGCCACCGATCACCACCTGATCCAAAGATGATGGCGGCTTGCCCCGCGCCTCGATCTCGGCCCGCAGACCCAGCCAGACGGTTGGTACGCCCCAGCTTGCCGTGACTTTTTCGCTTTCCATCAGATCATACAGCGACGGCCCATCCAGCTTGCCCCCCGGCATGATCAGTGATGCCCCAACGATCGGCGCGGCATAGGGCATGCCCCAGGAATTGACGTGGAACATTGGCACAACCGGCAAAAGACGCGCGCCCTCATGCAACGAACGAGGCAACGTCACAGCGATGAACAGCGCGTGCAACACCGTAGACCTATGCGAATACAGCGACCCCTTCGGATTGCCTGTAGTCCCGGATGTGTAACACAGACTGGCAGCCGTCTCCTCGGGCAAGTCGGGCCAGTCATACTCTGTCTGGTGTGGTGCGATCAGGTCTTCATAACAGTGCAGGTCCAGAGCGGATGTCGGCATATGCGCCGCATCTGTCATCACCACCAGTTTTAAACCGGCAGGCAGGTGATCCTTCAACGCCTCAAGGATCGGCACAAAAGTCAGATCGACAAACAGAACCCGGTCCTCGGCATGGCCGATGATGTAGAGCATCTGTTCCGCCGAGAGGCGCGGGTTGATCGTGTGGCACACAGCCCCCATGCCCGAAACTGCGTAATACAGCTCGAAGTGGCGATACCCGTTCCACGCCAATGTCGCCACTCGGTCGCCCTGCTGAACACCCAAAGCCGCCAAACCATGTGCCAGTTGCGCCGTGCGTTTGAAAGTTTCGGCATAGGTCTGGCTGTGCAAGTCGCCCTCGGTCCGCACCGAAACAATTTCGCCGGCACTGTGAATTTCCGCGGCGTAGCGAAGCAATTCGATCACCGACAATGGCCGGTTCATCATCATTCCGTGCATCAAGCCCTCCCTTGCCTTCTGCGCTGTGCTTTCAGATACACTGATGATCCGACCGAACACGCGCAACCCCTAACCGTGAGGAAGCAAATTCATGTCCGACACGATGTCCCGCATCACGCTGGCCCGCCGCCCCAAAGGCGCTCCTGTGCCGGAGGACTTCAAACTGGAAACCGGCGCCGTTCCTACGCCCGCGAGTGGCGAGGTGGTGATCGAAGTCACCCACCTGTCGCTTGACCCCTACATGCGGGGCCGCATGGACGACGTCAAAAGCTATGCGCCCTCGGTCGATCTAGGTGGCACCATGACAGGCCAAGGTGTCGGTCGCGTACTGCAAAGCAAAGCCGAGGGCATTGGGACAGGCGACATGGTCACAGGCATGACCGGTTGGGCCAGCCACGCCTGCCTGCCGGGCAGTGAATTGCGCAAGCTTGACCCGGCTCTGCCGCCGTCCACAGCCCTTGGCGTTCTCGGCATGCCCGGCCTGACCGGCTGGGTCGGCCTGAACGAATTTGGCAAACCCAAAGCAGGCGAAACGCTGGTTGTCGGTGCGGCCACCGGTCCGGTCGGGTCAATGGTCGGGCAATTGGCAAAACAGATGGGCCTGCGCACCATCGCCATTGCCGGGGGCGCTGAGAAATGCCGCCTTGCTACTGAGACCTTCGGTTTCGACGCCGCCATCGACCACCGTACCCATGATGACGCTGCGTCCCTGCGCAAGGCGATTGCCGAGGCCGCCCCCGATGGCGTGGACATCTACTGGGAGAACGTGGCCGGGCAGGTGCTCGAGGCAGTGATGCCGCTGATGAACGTGCACGGGCGCATCCCCGTGTGCGGCATGATCGCGTGGTATGGCGGGTCGAACATCGCACCCGAAAACCAACTGCCCGCAATGTGGCGCAGCATTCTGGTCAAGCGGCTTCAGGTCTCGGGCTTCATCATCTTCGACCATTGGGATCAGTACCCGGCGTTCCTAAAAGACGTTGGCCCCAAGGTCGCGGCGGGCGAGCTTGCCTATCTCGAAGACGTGGCCGAAGGTCTGGAAAACGCACCCAATGCGTTCATTGCCATGCTCAAGGGCGGCAATACCGGCAAGCAGATCGTCAAGCTTTAGAAGTCAGCTTCGACTTCAAGCGCCAAGGGGGCCGCAGGCGCGGCCCTCAGATCATCCACCTGCAACGGTCCGGTGGGTTTCGACAACCGATTGCGCACCACCCAATGCAGACGGGTCGATGCGCGGGTGATCGCAACATAGGCCAACCGTTTCCACAAAGGCTGGCCTGCTTCGCTCCGCCCCATGCGTGCCGCGACTTCAAGATCGGGCGCAAACACCTGAACTGTGTCCCATTGCGACCCCTGCGCCTTGTGGATCGTCACCGCAGCACCGTGCAGGAACGTCGCCCCCATGCGCGCGGCAAAGGGGATGAACGGCTCTTCCTCGTCGGGCTTTTCGATCTTCACAATCGATGCCGCCGAAACCTGCGGATCTTCCGCCCCAATCACATGGAGCCGCGAAAATCCCGGCTTGCGCCCCGGCCCAAGGTAGATCACCTGCGCACCCTTGATCAGCCCCCGCGCTTCCAAATCCAGCCGTTTCTTGCGGTGCTTCAACGGCAGCTCCAGCCCGTCACAGATCAGGGGTTCCCCTTCGAGCAGCGAATCCTCCGGCGCGCCATGCACCGCGCGGAAGGCGTTGATCAGGCGGATCCGGGTCGCATTACGCCAAACCAGAACCGGGGAGCGCGCCATCAGATCGACCTCGACCCGTTGCCCCAGAACAACCCGATCATCTGTGCGGGAAATATCTTCGACCATTCGCTCGAATCCGTAGAAATCAAGCTGCGGATCGGCCAAAGCATGGGCCAGATCAAGAATGGGATTATCCGCGTCCTGCCGGTGAATGCGGTTCAGGTTCAACACTTGGCTGGGATCCAAGGTTTCGAACACCATCTTGCCGGACTGGTTCACAGGCGCCAACTGCGCCGGATCGCCGAAGAGCAGCAGGTTCGGGAAAATCTCGCGCAGATCCTCGACCTGTCGTTCATCCAGCATCGACGCCTCATCGACAAAGCCGATGTCCAGCGGGTCTTCCCGCCGCTTCCAGCCTGTGATGAAATCCGATCCGCGCAACCCCGCTGCGGCCAAAGCCGCCGGAACCGATTTGTGCGATTCAAAAGACGTCTGCGCGCGTGCCAATGCCTCTTCGGTCAAGCCTTCGATCTCGGGCTTGTCATCATTGCCCATCAGCCATTCGGCGATGCGCTCGTATTCGGGGTCATAAACCGGCGTATAAAGAATGCGGTGAATGGTCGTTGCAGGCACACCACGCATCCGCAACACGAACGCCGCTTTGTTGGTCGGCGCCAGAACTGCAAGCGTTCGGCGGTCTTTCCGCCTGCGCCCTTCGTAGTCGCCCGACACAACCTCGACACCTGCGGTCTGCAGGGATTTACAAAGCTCCGCCAAAAGCAGCGTCTTCCCCGATCCGGCCTTGCCCGTGATCGCCATGATCTTGGCCTTGCCATCGCGCGGAGGCAGCAGCAGACCATCATCAAGGTCGATGCCCGCCTCGCGCAACATATCGGCCACCGCATCATGTGCAGCGGCCTGATCTTCAGAATAGGTAAGCGCGGGCAAGGTCATGCGCAGACCCTATAGCGCTCGCGCGACAGGCACCAGCGTCAGGCGGCGCTCACATCCCTTTGTGGCACCACGTCACCAAAAGACGCCTCGAACCAACCACGTGACGCGCGCAACGGGATGCCTGCGACACGCGACACCCGTTCCTGCGCCGCCGCACTGAACTCCCACAGACCCACGCTAATCGACTGACGGCCTTCGCCTTGCGTGCCCAGTACGTCTGGCGCGGCCCCGATCCGATTGTAGATCCGCACCATGCGGGCATCGAACACACCGACAAAATGCTTAACGCCAAATCCCTGCATGACCTCACCGCCCGCCAGCATAAGCGCCGCCGCCGTTCCCGGTTCGGCATGGCACGACAAGCAAAAACGCGTGCATTCCCAGATGAAGGGGCTTTGAAACGGCACGCCTTTGGTCAGCTCGAGGAAGTGATCATTGACCATCGTGCGCCCGGTCGTTGGCAGAAACCGCATAGACCCACCATGGACCCCAGTTGCGCTTTCCCAGATCACATAAAGCGGGTTGAGATCATCATACTCGTCCCGCTCTTGCCCATGTGCATTGACCGTAACATCCCAGCCTAGCCGCGTTTTGAACTGGTCGGCGCGGTCCTCGAACATGGTACGGGCCAAACGCGGGTGCTTGGCCAGTTGATCCCCGTAGAGATATCGAATCATGAAAATGCCCTCCGTTGCCGGGGGCACGCTCGGTCTTATTCGTAAATGGAGACTTGCAGCACCGTGCGTTGCGTTAGGCGAAAAACCGTTCGTTGCGTTGAATCAAACGACGATCTGTCCACGCGCCATAGCGCGGGCCACCGCATGTGTGGTGTTGAGCGCACCGAGTTTGAACCGTGCGCTCTCGATATACACCCGCAGCGTATGTTCCGAGATCGACAGAGTATCGGCGACTTGGGCACGGCTATAGCCCACCGCCAGCAGCGTCATCGTTTCAACCTCGCGTGGCGACAATGGCTGCGTCGCTTCTGGTTTGCGGCCCGGCTCCAGCTTGAGCGCGGTTTGGTTAAAGTAATGCGCCAGCAAAATCAGATCACGTCGGTTCAATTCAGTAAACCGCGCCCATTCATCGTCTGCACAAGTGTGGCTGACCGTGAACAAGGCAAATTGGCCGTTCGGCCCTCGGATCGGAATGGAATACCCCTGATTGCCGATTCCGTGTGCCATGGCATCGGTCATAAACGCACGGGCAGCCTTCCCAGACCAGTCCAGCCGTTTCCAATCAACAGGGTGGAAGCGTTGATAACAGCCAATCACCACTGGATCGACGCGCAGATAACCCTTTTCAAGATATCTCGCGACCCATTTTGGGTCATATGTCCCACAGCCGTATTGCGTGCCGTTGCTGGACACCCAATGATAGACCATGTCATCGACTGCATAGTAATCGCGCAGCCATTCAATGATGCTCTGCAATTCCTCAAGACGAGCGGCGCACTCCAATCGTGCGATCACGTCGTCCAGTTGCGGCACTCGTTCCAAGAAGCCCACGGTCTATCCCTTTACCGCGTGAACCAATCTCTGCCTGTGCCACCAATTGCGTATCATCCAGCTTGGCAGCCAACGCATCCAGATCGTTTGCCACTGCAAACGTCTTGAGGTCGGTCAACACATCTATGATCCAGTCATGTCCCATGACACCGTCACCCTGAGATAGTTAACAGAAGGTTAATACAACCATAACATGTGGCAAAAATTTGGCAAACTCCCTGATTCCAACTCCCCAATTCTGGTGAGGGTATGAGGTCACCGTCTTTCGCCTGCCAAAACAAGCTGCCCAACAAAAAACCCGCAGGCCGGATGGCCCGCGGGTCTGGACAGCAAACAGAAGTAAGCAGAAGGTTACGAACGCGCCGCCAAAGCATCCTCGAATGTGCGCAGTCCGGTTTTTGGGGATTGAACAAGCACGGCCATATTGCCCGGCTTATGTTCATTGCGCAGCATCTTGGTATGCGCTTGCGGGATCTCGTTCCACGGAAAGACTTCAGACATACACGGGTCCAGACGGCGCTCGACCATCAATTGGTTCGCCGACGCGGCCTGCTTGAGGTGCGCAAAGTGCGAGCCCTGCAAGCGTTTCTGGTGCATCCACATATACCGCACGTCAAATGTACAGTTGAACCCTGTGGTGCCCGCGCAGATCACGACCATACCACCTTTTTTGCAGACCAGCGTGGACACCGGGAACGTCGATTCACCGGGGTGTTCGAATACCATATCCACGTTATTGCCTTTGCCGGTGATATCCCAGATCGCCTTGCCGAATTTACGGGCCTCGTTGAACCACTCCTTGTATTCAGGTGTGTTCACGGTCGGCAGCTGACCCCAGCATTTGAAATCCTTGCGGTTGATGACGCCCTTGGCGCCCATCGACATTACGAAATCGCGCTTGTCCTCGTCCGAGATCACACCGATTGCGTTGGCACCTGCAGTGTTAGCCAGCTGGATCGCATACGACCCCAGACCACCAGACGCCCCCCAAACCAGAACGTTCTGACCCGGGCGCAATTCATGCGGCTGATGGCCGAACAACATCCGGTAGGCTGTTGCCAATGTCAGCGTGTAGCAGGCGCTTTCTTCCCAGGTCAGGTGCTTGGGACGTGGCATCAACTGCTGCGCCTGAACGCGCGTGAACTGCGAGAACGATCCATCTGGCGTTTCATAGCCCCAGATGCGCTGTGTCGGGGAATACATCGGATCGCCGCCGTTGCATTCCTCATCGTCGCCGTCATCCTGATTGCAGTGGATGACCACTTCGTCACCGACCTTCCATCGCTTAACCTTGTCACCGACTTTCCAGACGATCCCCGACGCATCGGACCCTGCAATGTGATACGGTTGCTTGTGGCCATCGAACGGGCTGATCGGCTGTCCGAGCCCTGCCCACACACCGTTGTAGTTCACACCAGCCGCCATCACGAGAACCAGCACCTCGTGGCTGTCGATTTCCCAAGTGTCCACAACTTCGACCTGGAACGCTGTTTCCGGTTCACCATGACGTTCACGACGGATTGACCACGCGTACATTTTCTTGGGCACATAGCCCAGCGGGGGCATTTCGCCGATCTCGTACAAGTCTTTTTCTGGCGCATCATACGCTGCGATGCCGGTCTGCTGATCCAGTGCCATCCGAACCTCCTAGAAACATGTTGTGTCGTGCCGCAATGCAGAATCGCGGCTTCTGACCCTGAAATAGGACCCTCCTTGAAATTATGCAACAAGATTTCGGTCTATTTTGTAATTTTATGACCGAGCGACTGCAGAAACTACTTTGCACCCGCAGAACGGATTTACATCAAATGTCGGACCGAATTCGCATAGAACCCGGCCAGGTCTTCCTTGCCCGACGCTATCCGAAGCCCGGCCGCCTCCTCGACCACGATCCCGCGTTCCTGCAGGTTGCGCAGGCCGAATTCGACCGCATAATCACGATTGTGGCGCGGCAAATGAACTTGCGCATCTTCTAGGCGTTTCAATGCCTGACCGAATGCCTTTTCCAGCGCATCACGCGGCATCGGCCCGGATGTCAGCAGCAGATGAGACAACAACGGCACTGGCAAGACCGGCACTGCGTCCGCAATACGGGTCATGATCGTCTCCGAAAGCGCCTCGGCCGTGCTATCGGCCGGGGCGACATGGCTGAGCGTCAGGGGCTTGCCAAAACTGACGGCGGCATAGCCGAACCGATGGAACTTGCCAGTGATCCGCAACCAGACTTGCCGCAGGATGGCTCGGAACACGACGCTGATACGCGCATGGAACTTGCGATTGCCTTTGGCCTGCGCGCGCAGAAGGATTGTATCCTCCAGAACCCGGTCATAGTTCAGCGCGATCGGCACAAAGACAACGTCCCGCTTTGCCCGTTCGGCACCCTCGAGAATATATTTGAGAATACCGATCTTCGGCGTGGCCAGACCACCATCAAGACTCAGACCGCCTTCCGGGAACACAGCCTGTGTCACACCCGCTCCTGTGGCCTGCTGCACATATTTCGCCAAAACCCTGCGATACAGATCGCTGCGTGATCGCCGCCGAATGAAATAGGCCCCCATCGCCCGGATCAGACGCGACAGCGGCCAAACCCGCGCCCACTCGCCTACGGCATAAGACAGCGCCGATCGATCCGCCGCCAGATAGGTCACCAGCACGTAATCCATATTCGAACGATGGTTCATGACGAAGACAACAGTCGCATTCGGGTCGATGTTGGCCAGACCGGAATCCTGATGCACCATGCGTACCCGGTAAAGTGTCGTGCTCAGAAGGCGGGCTGCGCTGATGGCAAATCCGAAATAGACCGATGCCGAAAACGACGGCACGATTTCCCGCGCATAGCGCCGTGCCCTTTCGAAGGCCACGTCTTCGCGGACACCTTCCGCTTTGGCATGCTCAACAATCGCCTGTGTGATTTCGGGATCATAGATCAACCGTTGGATCATGTCCTGACGACGCAAAAGCTTGAATGGCTGGATTGGGTGCTCAAGCCGTGCGTTCAGTCGCTTGACCGCGCGTTCCATGCGCCTGCGAAAGAACCAGCGCACCGACGGAAACAGAAAATGCGACGCAAACGTCACCGCCGCGAACAGCAGGATCAGAACAAAAGCCCAAAGAGGTAGTGTCACCTGCGATGTCATGAGATCACTCTTGCAACGAAGTGCGCCGGGGTAAATGACTAAAGATCATGACTGGTGCAGCCGCGTTCTCCTGCCGCAACCAGACTCATGTCCGCCCTGTGTTTCATGCGACAACGGTCTCGCTTTCCCTTGGAGTGGCACGTGACATATGCTGTCATGCAGCACCAATCGCCTCGCCGCAGCGCGGCGAATTGACAGCGACATAAAGTTTCGCGTATGCATCGCATCACGCAACAAGATTACAATACCGAATCCCGCCTTTGACGGAGCCGACATGACCGACGCACAGACACCCACACGTGACAAACCCTGGCTCATCCGCACCTATGCGGGCCACTCGACCGCGCAGGCCTCGAACGCCCTCTACCGCTCCAACCTGTCCAAAGGCCAGACCGGGCTATCCGTCGCTTTCGACCTGCCGACACAAACTGGCTATGACAGCGATCATGTTCTGGCACGCGGCGAAGTCGGAAAGGTTGGCGTGCCGGTCAGCCATCTGGGCGACATGCGCACGCTCTTTGATCAGATCCCGCTGGAACAGATGAACACCTCCATGACGATCAACGCGACCGCGCCATGGCTCCTCGCGCTCTATGTCGCCGTGGCCGAGGAACAGGGCGCCGATGTCGCAAAGTTGCAAGGCACTGTTCAGAACGACCTGATCAAAGAATACCTGTCGCGCGGCACCTATATCTGCCCGCCGAAACCGTCACTCAAAATGATCGGGGACGTGGCCGAATACTGCTACACGCATATCCCCAAATGGAACCCGATGAACGTGTGTTCCTACCACCTGCAAGAGGCGGGCGCGACGCCGGAACAGGAACTGTCCTTCGCCCTTGCCACCGCCATCGCCGTTCTGGACGAGCTCAAGCCCCGCGTACCAGCGGAAGACTTCCCGGCGCTCTGCGGTCGGATCAGCTTCTTCGTAAACGCAGGCATCCGCTTCGTCACCGAGATGTGCAAGATGCGCGCTTTCGTGGACCTTTGGGACGAAATTTTAGAACAGCGCTACGGTGTGACCGACGCCAAGTACCGCCGCTTCCGCTATGGCGTGCAGGTGAACTCGCTGGGTCTGACCGAACAGCAGCCGGAAAACAACGTCTACCGCATCCTGATCGAGATGCTGGCCGTGACATTGTCCAAGAAAGCCCGCGCCCGCGCCGTACAGCTTCCTGCATGGAACGAAGCGCTTGGCCTGCCCCGGCCCTGGGATCAGCAATGGTCCATGCGGATGCAACAGATCCTCGCTTACGAAACCGACCTTCTGGAATTCGATGATCTGTTCGACGGCAACCCTGCTGTTGACGCCAAAGTGGAACAGCTCAAGGAAGGCGCACGCGCCGAACTTGCGAACCTCGACTCCATGGGCGGTGCCATCGGCGCCATCGAATACATGAAGGGCCGTCTGGTCGACTCCAACGCCGACCGCCTGAACAAGATCGAACGCAACGAAACCATCGTGGTAGGCGTCAACAAATGGGTCGAAGGCGAACCTTCCCCGCTGCAGACCGAAGATGGCGGCATCATGGTTGTTGACCCGGCAGTCGAACAGGAACAGATCAATCGCCTGAACGCATGGCGGGCTGAACGGGACGGCGACGCGGTGCAAAAGGCACTGGCCGACCTGCGTTCCGCCGCCAAGGAAGGCTCAAACGTCATGCCCGCCTCCATCGCCTGCGCCAAGGCCGGCGTCACCACAGGTGAATGGGCGGGTGAAATGCGCGCTGTCTTCGGTGAATACCGAGGCCCGACCGGCGTGTCGAAATCCGTGTCGAACAAGACCGAAGGACTCGACGACATCCGCGATGCGGTCAACGGCGTCAGCGACAAACTCGGCCGCCGCCTTAAATTCCTTGTCGGCAAGCCCGGCCTTGACGGTCACTCCAACGGCGCCGAACAGATCGCCTTCCGCGCCCGCGACTGCGGTATGGAGATCGACTACGAAGGCATCCGCCTGACCCCCGACCAGATCGTCACCGCGGCGCAAGAGAACGAAGTCCACGTGGTTGGCTTGTCGATCCTATCGGGCAGCCACATCCCGCTGGTCGAAGACATGATGGCCAAGATGCGCGATGCAGGTCTTGGCCATATCCCGGTGATCGTCGGTGGCATCATTCCCGATGATGACGCCAAGCGCCTGCGCGCAATGGGCGTGTCAAAGGTCTACACCCCGAAAGACTTTGAATTGAACGCCATCATGATGGACATAGTCACCCTCGCCGATCCCAAAGCGGTCGCGGCTGAATAACCTGACCCCAGCCTTTTCTTGATCCTTCTGAACGGGTACGGTTTCGGTCGTACCCGTTTTCGTTTTGGAAAGAGCTTTATGAAACACCTCATTTTCGCCGCCCTTGTCGCATCCGTTCCTGCAGTCGCTTTTGCCGAAACGCGTTTGGAACGTCTTGAAACAATTTCAGAAGACATGACCGATGCCATGTACAACGCCATGATCCGCATGGTCGAAAAGCAAGGCGGCAATCCCGAGCCGCTGCGGGCTGCCATCCCAAGTTCCGAATGGGACGACACCTTCCGCAACGCCGGGGCTTGCGTGCTGGACAAGTACATCTCCGCCTCAAGCGGTTCCGCGGTGGATGAGATGCTTGATAAAATGGAAGCTTTCATTCCCGAAATGGCAGAAATGGATCTCGATGCTCTAGGAGACGAAACCGATTTTTTGCCCGAGGGCGTATCCGAAGACTACTCCATCTCCGTCAATCAAGACTGCGGAATGGCTGACGTCATGCTCGACCGAATGGAAGAATCCGGCTTCACGGCGGCAGTGATGCAGTCCATGAGCGGAAATTGACGCTGATCAGCGTCAAAACAACTTGCCCTTGCGATTTATTGAAAAGCGGTCAACCTTATATAGCGCTAAAGTGAATCTTATTTAACTAAAGATGCTTCTCGAATTGACTTAATCAATCCGAGGAGTATCCAAAATTTATTGTTCCAGAAGAAACCCACTCGGAGAAACACATGAGTATTGATCTCAACAATATGTCCAAAGACGAGCTGACCAAGCTCATCAAGGACGCAGAAAAAGCACTCAAGACAATCGAATCACGACGCCTCTCGGAAGCCAAGAAAGCGGCCGAGTCGGCGGCCAAGGAATATGGCTTCTCGCTCGATGAGCTTTTGGGTGGCCAGCCCAAAAAGGGCTCTAAGAGCGAACCCAAGTATAAAAACCCAGCCGATCCGTCCCAAACCTGGACTGGAAAAGGCCGCAAGCCGAATTGGGTTAACGATGCATTGGCCGCAGGCAAAAACATGGACGATCTGAAGATCTGACATGACCGTTCACATCGGAGCCCAAAAAGGCGAGATTGCCGAAACCGTGCTGATGCCCGGTGATCCCTATCGCGCCAAATGGGCTGCAGAGACATTTCTGACTGACGTCCGTCTTGTAAACGAAGTCCGCGGCATGCTGGGCTTTACCGGGACTTGGAATGGTCATCCCGTTACAATTCAAGGGTCTGGAATGGGCATGCCCTCGCTGTCCATCTATGCCAATGAATTAATCCGCGACTACGGTGCGAAAACACTCATTCGCATCGGGTCGTGCGGCGGGATGCAATCCTATGTCGAGATTCGGGATGTCATCATCGCAATGACGGCAAGCACACTGTCCACACCGTCACGGGGGATTTTCAAGGAATTGAATTTCGCTCCTTGCGCGGATTGGAGCTTGTTGCGGGCCGCCGTTGCAGCAGCCGAAGCCAAGGGAACCAAAACCCATGTCGGCGGCATTTATTCATCGGATGTGTTTTACGACGAACGCCCCGACTTGAATGAACAGATGACCCGCCACGGCATTCTTGGCGTCGAAATGGAAGCGGCAGAACTCTACAATCTTGCGGCCCGCCACTCGGTTCGCGCATTGGCTATTCTGACCGTTTCGGACCACCTGCAAACCGGAGAAGCGTTGCCGTCCGAAGACCGCGAACGCAGCTTTGGCGATATGGTCGAAATCGCCCTCACGGCGGCTTTCACCTGAATGACCTAAAAACCGGGGCGATCACGATTGTCCCGGTCCTTTCCTAATCCCGCCACATTCTTCTGTCACCCAAGAGGAATGCCGAATTGGGTCTTTGATATCTACGTCCTTCTGACGACACGTGTGCCGATCCCGCGCATGTTGTTTCTGTTCAGCGTTATCACTCTTTCGCTCTTCACGCTGACCGCCCATCACCACGCCGCATTGAACGAGATTGGGCTAGTCCTGCCGGTAATGTGCGCGCTGCTTGGTCATGTCGCGGTGGTCGCGGTCAAAATGCCGGACACACTTTCGACCTATGAAAGGATCGGACTTCCCAACGCAGGAAGCAAGCTGGTCCTGATTTGGCTCGCCGCTTATGCTGGCATGATGGCTCTTCCGTCACTTGCAGCGGCACAGGCCGCACTTAGCCTTGGGCTCGGCATCTATCTGTGCTTGTTTGTCGTGGTCTTCTACATGCTAGGCGATGGCGACAAGATCGGCTGGTTCGCCCGCGACTGGGACGAAGGCCAACGCAATGCCGCCAATTGGCAGGTGGTTCGCCTCGTTGCCCTGATCCTGCTGAACGAACTCGCCGCGCGTCACGGCACAGCATTGGATTGGATCGTGGCGATCACGCTTGGCCCCATCGCGCTGCATTACCTGATGTATTGGACAATCGTCGCGACGCATCCCTACAAAGAAACACCGCGCCCGGATTAACCCCGCCCGTGGCTCCGGTCATAGGCGTTTACCGCTGGCGATGACCACCCATCCAACGCGCGTTCCGCGGGCTGCAACACCTCCACCCGCAAGGGATAACACGCAGCCATATCGCTGGTATGCTCGGCCGAACAATCCCCACCCGGACAGGCCGACAACGCGCCCAACAGGTCGATCTCGGCAAAGAATGTCAGATGGTCGCCCGGCCGCACTGGGCTGGCTTTCATGAAATACTGTCCGGTATCCCGCGTGAACCCAGTGCACATGAACACGTTGAGCACATCATGAACATGTAGCTCGGCCTCAGCCAAGGTCAGGCCGGTGGCATCTGACAAAGCACGCGTCAGGTTCGAATGGCAGCAATGGTGATACTGCACACCGGACAGAAGATTACCCGTATACGGATCACAGCGCGTGCCGATCACGTCATGCACCGACCCGCCATAGGTGTCGATCCCGTACCAGCCCAGCGTGTCCTCCACGATGGTCGCCATCGGGCGCAGCGTCGGGAAAGAAGACCAAAGCCGCTCACCCGTTGTGACATGCGTCCCATGCAACGCGCGGGTTTTGCCGGAATAGAACCGCTCGGACAGATCGTGCGCGTTCCACAGGTTCAAATCCCCCACCTGAGGACCATCGACGCTCACGATGCGAAAGAAAGAGCCGGCAGGCACACGAAACGTGCAAGCCTCACGCGGCGCTGCAATCGCCACATCCACAACTTCGGCCCCGGCCAAAGTCTGCGCATAAAGCTCAAGGTCCGGCACTGGCAACGTGTCGTTCGGATAACAAATCACCGGTTCAATCGCGCGGCGCGTATCTGCATCCTCTGGGGCATGTATCATGGGCAGGATCCTTTTACTTTCGGATCAAAGGACCGCAGAGCGATCATAGGCGCAAGCCCATGGCATCTTCTCTTTTTCAAAAATATGCAAAAAAAATCCGATGCGCACCACCGGGCGCACCCACGGAACCTTTCGATCAGATCGCGATCATATGCAGCGGCGGAAAGCCGTTGCATCCCACGGACGCAATAAAAAAACATTGCGGATTCATTTTTGTCAGAACGGCTCGTTTTACCGCCGCAAACAAACAATCGGACTTTCATCCGACGCCATCTCCGCTCCACAAAAGGCGCAACGCCACGCACCGGGTGCTGTTCGCCGCCACCGACATTCCCGCGTCAATGTCGTCGTCTTGCGCCGCCAAAAGAGATAGGCCAGCACACCAAGCAGCAGAAAGATCAAAAGGATGGGCATAGCTGGTGTCTATCGACCCACTGGCCCAGAACGCAACCCCGTGACGAGGGCGGTTTACCGCGCTTTTGCTGCGATGGTCTCGAAAACAGTTTTGAACTCTTCGACGCTTGCCCGATCCAGCGCCCCGTTAGAGATATCCTTGGCAGACCAGATCCAAGTTTGCGCCGGATCGTGAAACATCGCCCAGTCTCCAAACATCCGCTCTGCCACGTTTTCGGTCACACGAACGGTCATTTCGACATGTCTGTCGTCCCGCTTTATGCGCTCACACGTGGCCTGAACAGCGGCTGTCGGCCCTTCGAGCAGTTGCAAATATACATCCTGACGACAGATCAGCGCGCCGGTCACATCGTCCCGCTCATTACAGCGCCGCGCGTCCAGCAAAACACCGTTCAGCATGGCCTCATCATAGCCAAATGGCCGCGAAGAATAGATGATCTGGATGAGTTGGGTGATGGTGGCTACTCCTGTGAGCCTTATGTGAACATCGGACGAGGCCGGATGTTCTGCAAGGACAAGGATAGCCTACCCTACATCCCGCGCCACGTCCTTATCGAAATGATGCGGCGCGGATCTTGTGCCGCCCGATTGCGGCACAGCGCATCCAACCTCGGAAGGCAGGATGCGCTGCAAGGATCAAACGTGGCGTTCGACCATCATTTTCTTGATCTCGGCAATCGCCTTGGCCGGGTTCAGACCCTTGGGGCAGGTCTTGGCGCAGTTCATGATCGTGTGGCAGCGATAGAGCTTGAAGGGATCCTCCAGATCGTCCAACCGTTCACCTGTCGCCTCATCGCGGCTGTCGATGATCCAGCGATACGCATGCAAGAGCGCGGCTGGCCCGAGATACCGATCACCATTCCACCAATAGGACGGGCACGCTGTTGAGCAGGATGCACACATCACGCATTCATAAAGACCGTCCAGTTTCTTGCGGTCTTCAATGGACTGCTTCCACTCTTTCGCCGGACGGTTCGTTTTTGTCTCAAGCCACGGCATGATCGACGCGTGCTGCGCATAGAAGTGGGTCAGATCCGGGATCAGGTCCTTGACCACCGGCATGTGCGGCAGCGGGTAGATTTTCACGTCGCCCGTGATTTCGTCCAGGCCATAGATACAGGCCAGCGTATTGATCCCGTCGATGTTCATCGCGCAAGAGCCACAAATACCTTCGCGGCAGGACCGGCGGAAGGTCAGCGTGGGGTCGATCTCGTTCTTGATCTTGATCAGCGCGTCCAGAACCATTGGGCCGCACTTGTCCATGTCCACGAAATACGTGTCCACTTGCGGGTTCTTCCCGTCATCCGGGTTCCAGCGATAAATGCTGAACTTGCGGACATTCGTGGCGCCTTCCGGCTTGGGCCATGTCTTGCCAGTGCGGATCGTCGAATTCTTGGGGAGCGTCAGTTGAACCATGTCTCTCTCCTTAGCGAAGCAAAGCTGGCAGGCCCTCGGCCGCCAGACAAGTCAGTGTCTCGGGTTGCGAGACGATATCGGTCACGATCTGCACCGTGCTTTCTGTGGGGCCCGTCACGCTGTCCAGCGCCAGCGCCCTAATCTGTACCGCAGTCGCATTGTCGATCACGCAGTTCAGCGCGGGCTCAAGGGGAACACCGGGGAACCGCTCGACCAAAACAGGTGTGATCGCCGACCGCGCCGCATCGCGCGCAAGCTGGTCCTGCTGCTGCACGGAACAGCCCGCCAGAACCAGACACGCGGCGAACGCGAAACGCATCAGAACGTCCGTTCTTTCGGCTTGATCTTCTCAAGCGAAATCCCGCCCTGCTGTTCCGTCGTCAGCGGGTCTTTTACCACTGGACGGTATGTCAGATCGGTCTTGTTGCCCTCGATCCTTGCAATGGTGTGCACACGCCATTTCTCGTCGTCGCGCGTGGTGAAGTCCTCGTGCGCATGGGCACCACGGCTTTCCTTGCGCGCCTCGGCCCCGGCAATCGTCGCCAGCGCGTTGGGCATCAGGTTGGTGAGTTCCAGCGTCTCCATCAGGTCCGAGTTCCAGACAAGGCTGCGATCGGTGACTTGAATGTCATCCATCTTGCCCGCAATCGCGACCATCTTATCAAGACCTTCTTTCATCGTCTTGGACGTACGGAATACGGCAGCATCGGCCTGCATCGTCTTCTGCATCTCAAGCCGCAGTTCAGCGGTCGGCACAGTGCCCTTGGCATTGCGCAGCCCGTCGAAGCGATCAAACGCCTTGTCTACCGACGCGGTGTTGGTTGACGGCACAGCGCTGTCACGGTCCACAACCTTGCCCGCGCGGATGGCGGCAGCCCGGCCAAACACCACAAGGTCGATAAGAGAGTTCGACCCAAGCCGGTTCGCCCCATGCACCGACGCACAGCCCGCCTCGCCAACAGCCATCAGGCCGGGAACAACCGCGTTCGGGTCCTTGGCCGTCGGGTTCAGCACCTCACCCCAATAGTTGGTCGGGATGCCGCCCATGTTATAGTGCACCGTCGGCAGAACCGGGATCGGTTCCTTGGTGACATCCACACCGGCAAAGATCTTGGCGCTTTCCGAAATACCCGGCAGACGTTCAGCCAAAGCCTCTTTCGGCAAGTGCGACAGGTTCAGGTGGATATGATCCCCCTCTTCACCCACGCCGCGCCCTTCGCGGATCTCCATCGTCATCGACCGGGACACGTAATCGCGCGGCGCGAGGTCTTTGTAGTTCGGCGCATAGCGCTCCATGAACCGTTCGCCTTCGGAGTTGGTCAGGTAACCACCTTCCCCACGCGCGCCTTCAGTGATCAGACAGCCAGAGCCGTAGATGCCCGTCGGGTGGAACTGCACGAACTCCATATCCTGAAGCGGCAGACCGGCACGCGCCACCATGCCACCGCCGTCGCCGGTGCAGGTGTGGGCAGACGTCGCGCTGAAATACGCGCGGCCATAGCCACCTGTCGCCAGCACAACCATCTTGGCGTTGAAGACATGCATCGTGCCATCGTCAAGTTTCCAGCAGACAACGCCAGTACAGACGCCATCGTCGGACATCACCAGATCAATGGCGAAATACTCGATATAGAATTCCGCGTTGTTCTTGAGCGACTGACCATAAAGGGTGTGCAGGATCGCGTGACCGGTCCGGTCCGCAGCCGCACAGGTGCGCTGCACGGGCGGGCCTTCACCGAATTCGGTCGTGTGACCCCCGAACGGGCGCTGGTAAATCTTGCCTTCCTCGGTCCGCGAGAACGGAACGCCGTAATGCTCAAGCTCGTAAACCGCTTTGGGCGCTTCACGGGCAAGGTACTCCATTGCGTCCGTGTCACCCAGCCAGTCCGACCCTTTGACAGTGTCGTACATGTGCCACTGCCAGTGGTCCGGCCCCATATTCGACAGCGAAGCCGCAATACCACCCTGCGCCGCAACCGTATGCGAGCGGGTCGGGAACACCTTGGTCACACACGCTGTGCGCAACCCTTGTTCGGCCATGCCTAGCGTGGCGCGCAAACCTGCGCCGCCTGCGCCGACGACCACGACGTCATATTCATGCGTCTCGTATTCGTATTCAGCCATGTTGCTGGAAACTCCGCTTTTCAAAGGGCCATTTTGGCGATTGCAAAAACGCCAACGGCAGCCGCGCCGTAGCTGATGCAGGTCATGCCAAGGATCAGGATCTTCTCCCAGATACCATGGACATAGTCTTCGATCAGAACCTGGAAACCATCATTGAAGTGCTTGAAGCCCACGATCAGGGTCAGCGCCGCAATAATCGCCGGGAATGGGCGGGCATAGTAGGCCTGCACCTCTTCGAAGGACGACCCAAGGATGCCCCCGAACGTGAAGACAAAGAATGGGATAAGGACAAGCAGCGCGACAGATGATTTCTTCATCGCCCAGAAATGCTCGGTCCCGGATTTTGCAGCACCCCATCCGGTGGCGCGTTTGCGGTCAGTCAGAAAAGCCATGATGCGCCCCCTTTACCAAAGAACAATGACAGAAAAGACAGTCAGGACAGCAGAGCCGATAATCACCATCCAGCCCAGCATCTCGGCCTTGTCGATTTCAAGCATCTTGGCGTTATCCCAGATCAAATGCCTGATACCCGCCAGCGTGTGATACCACAGCGCCCAGAGCGACAGGAACATCACCAGATCGCCAAACCAGCTTGTGACAAAGCCATTGGCGAAGGCGAAATATTCCGGCCCTGTCGAGGCCGCGAGCAACCACCAGACAATCATCAGCGCCGCAACGATCAACGCGTTGCCTGTGATCCGTGTGAGGATCGACGTCATAGAAGTAAGCTGGGGGCGATAAACTTGCAGGTGTGGTGACAGGGGTCGATTGCCCCGATTGACGTCAGCCATGATCTGAGTCCTTTCCGGTTCCTGAAAGCCTTTTTATTGCTTTTAAAAGCTGTGTCACGCCGACCAACCGCCCTTAGGCGCGGTTTTTTGGCGCAACAGGCCAGATTTCTTGAATTATGTGATCACACGTACGAAAACTGTGATCACAAATCAGGAAACAGACCATATCGTGCGTGTTTCGGAGCACTTTCGTTACCGCCAACATATTGATTTTTCGACGTCGCGCTGAGTCGCCTGTCAATTTGCATGTAGGTCACTGGGTTATGGCTTGGCGATAAACCGTGACACGGCGCGGTCAGGACTCCAGCATCCGATACAGCGTCCGAAGGTGATCCTCGAACTCTTCGCACATGATGATCGACTGATCCGATGGGTCATAAAACGCATTGGCCTCGTCACATTCGCCCGTGATCACTTGCACCGTGCTCGGGAACCCGAAATCCGCATTCAGCGCCTCGACCTCGGCTTCAATGATCCTGGCAGTAAAACTGCCTGCCACCTCCGCAGTGAACAGCATCGGCTCGCCTCCCTCCGAAAGCTCGTCGAACACCGCCCCCCAACTATCGGCCGCCAATTCGTATTCCTCGACACAATACTCCGCCCGGTCCTCGGGCAGCTCCATGTCCTCGGCAAAATCGTCCCGCGTGTCGGGGTCGCCTCCATAGAACAGGCAAACCGTGTTGTAGAACCGCTGCTCATCCGGGCCGTGCGTATCCCAATAGGGCACAGGGTATTCGGCATTCGCCACCGCCTCGGCCCAGAACCCGTTGGCCACGTCATAGGCCATGTCCAACGCCGACTCGGGCTCGAACAAATGATCGATCAACAGGATCGACGCCACATCCGCCGCATCTTCCTCCTGCCCGAACACCGGCATTTGCATCACGTCGATCAGAGCATGCCCCAGTTCGTGATAGAAAATCCCAAGGATGTTCGCTTCGACAAAGGCATCTTCCGCCTCGTCGGCCATCAGACTGCCGGGGACACCAGCAACCAAGAGGGCAAGCGCGTATCTCACACTGGCATCAAAGCCCAGTAATCCAAATCAAGCAAGACATGGCTCAGGTACTTCCCATCTTCGCCCTTAAGCTCCATCGACCCACCCGCCGATGTCGCCACCAGCCGCAACCGCACCGCGCCCACACCGGGCGCATCGGTCTTGGCCTTGTCCAGCACCTCGGACCACGCACGAACGGTCGTCCCACTGAAACACGGGTTCGCATGCGCTCCGCCATTCAGACCGACGATCATCTGCGCGTTAGCCAGCCCATTAAACGACAGTGCCCGCGCCATGCTGATCACGTGCCCGCCATAGATCAACCGCTGCCCATCAGGCCGGAAGGTCGCATCGAAATGCACCTTGGCCGTGTTCTGCCAAAGCCGCGTCGCCATCATGTGCTCGGCTTCCTCGATGGTCACACCGTCCACATGGTCAATCTTTTCACCGATGGCGTAGTCGCCCCAGCGATGCGGTTCGCCCGCCAGTTCGAAATCGTAATCGGTAAAGTCCAAACCGCGCGGGATGGTCAGGTCTTCAACCGCCAATACCGGCTTCAACTCCGGCACGACAGCCTCGGGCGCCGCCGCATCCGCGTCCCGCTTACGCACCATCACCCAGCGCACATACTCCATGACCAGTTCGTCATGCTGGTTGAGCCCGCGTGTCCGCACCCAGACGACACCAGTCTTGCCGTTGGAATTCTGCTTGAGCCCGATCACCTCGGACTCTGACCGCAGCGTATCCCCAGGCCAAACGGGCGTCACCCAACGTCCCTCGGCATAACCCAGATTGGCGACCGCATTCAGGGACACATCCGGAACGGTTTTGCCAAAAATCACGTGAAACGCGATCATGTCGTCCAGCGGGCTGAACGGCAAACCACAGGCTTGTGCGAACTGATCGGACGAATAAAGCGCATGCCGCGCGGGATAAAGCGCATGATAAAGCGCCCGCTCTCCCATCTTGACGGTACGCGGCACCGCGTGGCGGATCACCTGCCCGACCGCGTAATCCTCAAAGAAACGGCCTTCATTCGTTTTCGTCATCACAGCGCCCTTCGTTGCGGTCGCGGGTCGGTCGAGTGTGTCACTGTTCGCCAAGTTTCATCTCCGGGCTGTAGGGGGTGTCGATCTCTTTGGTCACCGCCTGCCCGCAACGCATCACACCATTGGCATGATCGAAAGCATAGGTGGGATCGCCATAAAGCTCCCACCCCTTGCTCAGGGCCAGCGACACCTTGTGGCAAAAGGCCGACGTGTCATCTTCGGTCAAAAGTCGATAAATCTTCATGGCTTACCCCGGAAACGGCCAAACGCCGAGCCACGCGTGAATACCCGTCATCAGACCGAACATCACCAGCGTGATCACAACAAGAACCACGTCTTTCTTTGCCTCGCCCGGCTGCGGACGATCCCACACAGGCACGGCCTTGTTGATCAGGATAACCTCAAGCACCGCCCAGGCCAGCATCCCGCCAAACAGGATGAGCGACGCCAGATCGCCATTCACCAACAGGTGCGCCACCGCCCAAATCTTGACCGAGGTCAGCTGCGGATGCCGCATTTTCCCACGCAGACGGCCCGTCGTCGCGCTCATGCCAAAGACGAACACAGCAATCACCATCAGCAGGTTGTTGATGTGCACCATGAAAGAGGGCGGGTTCCACACAGGGATAAACTCGGCCCCGCGATAACCCCAGATCATCAGGCCCAGGCTGACAAGCAGCAGCACCGCCACCACGCCCTTACCCTTGTCGCCCATCGCCGCGCGCTGTTCGGGCGCGACGCGTTTGAAAATATGGGCTCCAACCCAAATCAGCAGTCCGAGAACTAGAAGGCCCATCATGGCTTACCCCGCTTGGATGGTTTCGATTGCCTCTGCTTTTGCCAGTATTTCACGCGCCGTGGCAACGTGAAGGTTCTCGACAATCTTGCCATCGACCACGGCCACCCCTTGGCCCTCGGCCGCCGCCGCCTCGAACGCTTCGATCTGGCGGCGCGCAAGGTCGATCTCTTCAGGGGCAGGCGCATAAGCGATGTTGGCGATGTCCACCTGCGCGGGATGGATCAGCGTCTTGCCGTCAAAGCCCATATCGCGGCCCTGCGTACATTCCGCCTTCAGCCCCTCATCATCCTTGAACGCGTTGTACACACCGTCCACGATCACCAGCCCCTCGGCCTTGGCCGCCAGCAGGCACATCGACAAAGAGGTCAGCAGCGGCAAACGATCCGCGCGGAACCGGGTCTGCAATTCTTTGGCAAGGTCATTGGTGCCCATCACCATACCCGCCATCTTAGGATGCGCCGCAATCTCGGCCGCGTTCAGCATCCCGCGCGGCGTTTCCATCATCGCCCAAATCGGCAGGTCGCCAGTGATCTTGGCCAGCGCATCCAACTGCGCCGCGCTTTCCACCTTGGGCAGCAGCACCGCGTCGCAGTCCATCTGTGCCACCGCTTCCGCATCCGCCCGGCCCCATTCGGTGTCCAGCGCGTTGATCCGCACAATCCGCACCCGCGCACCATAGCCACCAGCCGCCAGCGCCGCTTTCAGCGTTTCTCGCGCGGCGGGCTTTTCATCCACGGCCACAGCATCCTCGAGGTCAAAGATGATCGCATCCACTGGCAAACCACGCGCTTTTTCCAGCGCTCGGTCCTTCGATCCCGGAATATAAAGAACCGAGCGATAAGGGCGGCTGCGCATGTCCATGACGGTCTCCTGAGCGAGTCTTGAGTAATAATGTTGCGCCAGAGAGCTACATTCTTTTGCAAAAACTGCAAGAGCAGATGTGCCGCACCGCAGAAAAAAGCTGCTGCACCCGCATTCCGTACGGTTCGTTAACTCTTTTCTCACCGATCCACCGGACGCTCTGCCCCATCACAGCCGACAAAGGGGTAAGGCGATGAAACAGAACTTCTGGACAATGACCGTGCTGGCCATCGGCGCGCTGATGGCGTCTTCGACACTGACACAAGCGCAACAAAACTGCGCGGCGCGCGAGACTGTGATCGAACGATTGGCCAGCGCCTATGGCGAAACCCGCCAGTCCATCGGCCTCGCGCAGAACAACACCATGGTCGAGGTCTTCGCCTCTACCACCACCGGCACATGGACGATCACCGTCACCAACGCCTCGGGCCTTACCTGTCTTGTCGCCAGCGGTCAGGCGTTTGAACGGACCACGGAAACCCTGCCAACACCTGCCGAGGACGCCTAGGTCAACGCGTCAAAGATCAGCTTTGATCCGGTCACCATAAGCAACACATAGGTCAGACCGAAAAACACCCGTTCGGGCACGATGTGATGTGCCCGGACACCCAGATAGGTCCCCAAAATCGCAAACGGCGCCAGCGCAAGATTCAGCGTCAGCGTCTCCAGCGTGAAAAAGCCCATCGCGGCATAGATCCCCGCTTTCAGCACGTTCATCGCCCAGAACACGATCACGGTCGTCGCCTGAAACGCCGTTTTGCTCAGCTTTCGTCCCAGCAGATACACCGCCGCAACAGGCCCACCCGCGTGGCTGACAAAACTGGTAAACCCCAGCGCAACACCCGCCGACACCCCCGCCGTAGGCGACATCGGCCGATCCCCGATCTTCACCAAGCCTGCGGCCTGTACCAATTGCCAGACCACGAACCCGATAGAGATCCCCCCGATCAGAAACCGGATCGCATCGTCATCCGCCCAGCCAAAAAACAACGCACCCAGAAACGTGCCCGGCACGCCGCCCCACAGCAAAAGCCGCGTTTCCGGCCAGCTCCACTTTTTCCAATAGGCAGGCAGGCTCACAACGTCGATCAGCATGAGAAGCGGCAGCATGATGCCCAGCGCAATCGCCGGTTCCACCACCAGCGCCAGAATCGACGCGCTGGCAAAGGCGGCACCCGACCCAAAACCGCCCTTCGAAACACCTGCAAACAGCACAGCAGGCACGCCCAGCGCAAAAACTGTCCAGCTCAGAGCATCCATGAAACCCCCACTTTCCCAAGGCGTTTCATTGACATATCGCGACCCGTCCCAACCTGCCAGCCAAGACGTGCGTCTCCGCCGCACTTGCGAAATAACCCAAGTCGGACTAGCACAGCGAAAATTCAAAACGGACCGGAGACAAATTCCATGGCCAGACCCAAGATTGCCCTCATCGGCGCGGGACAGATCGGTGGCACCCTTGCTCACCTCGTGGCACTCAAAGAGCTGGGTGACGTCGTTCTCTTCGACATCGCCGAAGGCACCCCCGAGGGCAAGGCGCTCGACATCGCCGAATCCGGCCCGTCCGAAGGGTTCGATGCCAAACTTAAAGGCACACAGGACTACGCCGATATCGCCGGCGCAGACGTCTGCATCGTCACAGCCGGTGTGCCGCGCAAGCCCGGCATGAGCCGCGACGACCTGCTGGGCATCAACCTCAAGGTCATGAAATCCGTCGGCGAAGGCATCGCCGCCAACGCGCCCGACGCGTTCGTGATCTGCATCACCAACCCGCTCGACGCGATGGTCTGGGCGCTCCAGCAGTTCTCGGGCCTGCCCGCGAACAAGGTCTGCGGCATGGCCGGCGTTTTGGACAGCGCCCGCTTCCGTCACTTCCTGTCGCTCGAATTCGATGTGTCGATGAAAGACGTCACAGCCTTCGTTCTTGGTGGCCACGGCGACACGATGGTTCCGCTCACACGCTATTCCACCGTCGCAGGCATCCCTCTGCCCGATCTGGTCAAAATGGGCTGGACCACCCAAGACAAGCTAGACGCAATCGTCCAGCGCACCCGCGACGGCGGCGCAGAGATTGTGGGTCTGCTGAAAACCGGCTCCGCCTTCTACGCGCCTGCCACCTCGGCTATCGAAATGGCCGAAGCGTACCTCAAGGACCAGAAACGCCTCCTGCCCTGCGCGGCCTATTGCGACGGCGAATTCGGCCTTGATGGCTTCTATGTTGGCGTGCCCACCATCATCGGCGCAGGCGGCATTGAAAAGATCGTCGACATCACTCTGACTAAAGACGAGCAGACGATGTTCGACAACTCCGTCAACGCTGTCAAAGGCTTGGTTGAGGCGTGCAAAGGCATCGACGAAAGCCTGAATTGATCAACTTGGAACAAACCGATGTGAATTGTAACCGGCGGCCCCGCAGCCGCCGGTTTTTTATAATTGATAGATTGATATTGCCAATCACTTAGATCGGGCTTCCAATCGCCGAGCACGTAGCGCTTGTTTGCGCTTGCGAAAATCGCCGCGCCAAGACTGCCACTCGTCTTCCGTCTCGAAGAGGATTTGATCTCGTTGACGTTCCGCAATAAACTCGGCAATTTCGGTTTCGCTGGGCACATACCAATCTGTATTCTGGTCCAAAAATCCAAACAAGCAGAGCGCATCGAAGCATTTTTGGAAATTAATCAGTGCGATCTGCTGATTTGTATGGACTACCGCCGGAAAAAGCATCCTGTCGATCACATTCAGAAAAAGCGCAGGCTGGGGATCAAAGGCATAAAATTGACTTGTGATCATCTTTGAAACCATTTCGCGCCGCTGAATGATCGCGATTTTTTGCTCGGGCTTCTTGAGAAATGAATACAAATGCAGTGCAGATCCTTCAGTAAAGACGATCATTTCGGACTCTGAATATTGTCGGGCCTGTTCTTCTATCGAATGTTCTTCGGGCGCAAACACCTCAAATCCGGCAGCCTCGAAATTACGGGTCAAAATGTCTTCACAAGCGATCCCGCCTGTGTTCGTCGGCATCCGGAAACGGGATACGAAGAGCTTTTTTCCTGGAACGATTGGGATTGACCTGTATTGCGCCGTTCGCTTTTGAACCCATTGAACGAAATGCGTATCCGCTCCGCCGAACCAAGCTTCACCATATCGATCTTGTGCCGTGTAATACGGATCGGCCTGCACAGAGTCGTACGTCACCAGTATCGGGTTTTTGACGCCAAAAAGCGCGTTGATCTTATAAAGTGTTGCCGCAATTGCCTCGGACTTTGTTTTTAGATGCGGTCTGACGAGATAATGAAGCGTGGTGTCTGGCGGCAATCTATCGACGGCCCAGATCCGTCCCAACGCAGACGTCAGCAAATGGCCGAACATGTGGTTGATGCATCCCGCAAAGAGCGCTGGTCCCTCTAAGCGAATGATGTTCTCTGGTACATCAATTGGGCCTTTCGGCCAAATTGACCTCGCAAAAGTAGTGCGAAAATCGCTGTGTGGTGCAACGTTTCCTTGGGCGTCGACAACGCCAAATAGCGTTGCACGCCCCGCCTGCCCCACCAGACCACCGACGTAGGCAAGACCATCCGGTGTCTCATGAATCTCGGATAGCACGTGCTTTGCGATCATTGCCCTGCCTGCCGGTAGCATTGGGTTCACTCATCTTGCCCGAGAAACCCCTTAGTGTTTCCCAAGGGATAACAAAGACCTCGGAGAATACGAAGAAAATTCTTGGGAATTGATTCGGTCCTTGGTCAAAGAGGTTTCAAAAAACATGGATTTCGGAGCGGCCATCCTCAGTCGGGAATCACAGCCCAGACAATTCCTCCCATAACCCGCACCTTCTGTGATCACACTATTTTTAGCTGTGATCACAAATGTCGGTTTTTTGCCGATTTGCCCGCCCTGCGGCAAAAAAACCGTTAAGTGTTCGGTCTTCACCCTCTTATATCGGCCAAAATCGAAGCAATAGACGGGACAGTTGACCGATGAACATCCACGAGTATCAGGCGAAAGCCCTGCTACGCAGCTACGGCGCCCCGGTGTCGGATGGCCGCGTGGTCCTCAAGGCCGAAGAGGCCAAGACCAAGGCAGGCGAAATGGACGGCCCGCTCTGGGTGGTCAAGGCCCAGATCCACGCGGGTGGCCGTGGCAAGGGCAAGTTCAAAGAAGAAAGCGCTGGCGAAGCTGGCGGTGTGCGCCTTGCCCGTTCGGTTGAGGAAGCCGCTGAAGAAGCCAAAAAGATGCTGGGCCGCACCCTTGTGACCAAGCAGACAGGCGAAGCGGGCAAGCAGGTCAACCGCATCTATATCGAAGATGGCTCGGGCATCCAGACCGAGATGTATCTGGCCCTTCTTGTTGACCGCCAGACCTCCCGCGTCTCTTTCGTCGCCTCCACCGAAGGCGGCATGGACATCGAAGAGGTGGCAGAAAGCACGCCCGAGAAAATTCTCAGCTTCTCGGTCGATCCGGCCACGGGATACCAAGCGTTCCACGGTCGCCGCATCGCGTTCAACCTTGGCCTTGAAGGCAAGCAGGTGAAGCAATGCGTGGCACTCATGGGCACGCTCTACAAGCTCTTCACCGACAAAGACATGGAGATGCTCGAGATCAACCCGCTCATCGTGTCTGACGACGGCGATCTGAAATGCCTTGATGCCAAGATGGGTTTTGACGGCAACGCGATCTACCGCCACCCGGAAATCGCAGAACTGCGCGACGAGACAGAAGAAGACCCCAAAGAGCTTGAGGCGTCCAAGTACGACCTCAACTACATCGCTCTGGACGGTGAGATCGGCTGCATGGTCAACGGCGCGGGCCTAGCCATGGCGACGATGGACATCATCAAACTCTACGGGGCCGAGCCTGCCAACTTCCTCGACGTGGGCGGCGGTGCGACCAAAGAAAAGGTCACCGAGGCGTTCAAGATCATCACCTCTGACCCGCAGGTCAAAGGCATCCTCGTCAACATCTTCGGCGGCATCATGCGCTGTGACGTGATCGCCGAAGGCGTGATCGCGGCCGTCAAAGAGGTTGGCCTCAAGGTGCCGCTGGTTGTGCGGCTCGAAGGCACGAACGTCGAAAAGGGCAAGGAGATCATCCAGAACTCCGGCCTCGACGTGATCGCTGCCGACGACCTCAAGGACGGTGCGCAGAAGATCGTGAAAGCGGTCAAGGGCTGATGATCCGGGCTGGCTGGATAACCGCACTTGCCTGTGTGGCCATTCCCGGCTGGGTCGCAGCCGGGCCGTTTGACGATCCGGCAGACGCAGGCGCTTTGATGGGTGAGGCGTGTGTTACCACATCTCTCGACTTCGATGCCCTGTTTGCATCCGCACAAGAACGCGCAATCGCTGCAGGGTTGCCGCAAGTGATGGCTTCTGACGAAGCTGCCATGTTCGGCAATCCCGGCGGTGCACATGTGGTGTTCTCACGTCGGATCGACTCCATGGCTTGCCAGCTCACCATCCCACCCGACCCCGGAACCGAGGCGTTCTTTGCCAACCTGCGCGACATCATGCAGGCCCGGATCGACGCGACATACCCCGGTGCGCTCTCAGATGAGATGGACAAACCATCGCCACACGAGGCCGCACATCAATGGGTCTTCCGCGTCCCCAAGGAACGCCATTTCGCCGTCTCGCACAGCTGGATCCGCGACAGGGGGGTCTCCCTCTCGATCGGCTACAGCCAGATTTACGAATAATTCCGCTCCGCGCGGACCGAACGACAGAAGTAGGAGAGCCACCGTGGCCGTACTCATCGACGAAAACACCAAAGTGATCTGCCAGGGCCTGACCGGCTCGCAGGGCACCTTCCACACCGAACAGGCCATCGCCTATGGCACCAAGATGGTCGGCGGCGTCACACCGGGCAAAGGGGGGATGACCCATCTTGATCTGCCGGTCTTCAACTCGGTCCACGAGGCCAAGCACGCAACAGAGGCGAACGCGACCGTGATCTACGTGCCGCCGCCCTTCGCCGCAGATTCGATCCTCGAAGCGATTGACGCCGAAATGGAAGTGATCGTTTGCATCACCGAAGGTATCCCGGTCATGGACATGATGCGCGTCAAGCGCGCGCTCGAGACCTCCAAGTCGCGTCTGATCGGCCCGAACTGCCCTGGTGTCATCACACCCGACGCCTGCAAGATCGGCATCATGCCCGGCCACATCCACCGTCGCGGCAGCGTCGGGGTTGTGTCGCGCTCTGGCACGCTTACCTACGAAGCCGTGAAACAGACCACTGACGTCGGCCTTGGCCAGTCCACCTGCGTCGGCATCGGTGGCGACCCGATCAAAGGCACAGAGCATATCGACGTGTTGGAATGGTTCCTCGCGGATGACGAGACCGAGAGCATCATCATGATCGGTGAGATCGGTGGATCGGCCGAAGAAGAAGCGGCGCAGTTCCTCGCCGATGAGAAGAAAAAAGGCCGTTGGAAGCCGACCGCAGGCTTCATTGCAGGCCGCACTGCCCCTCCGGGTCGCCGCATGGGCCACGCTGGCGCAATTGTTGCAGGCGGCAAAGGTGGTGCCGACGACAAAATCGAAGCGATGAAGTCCGCAGGCATCGTTGTTGCTGAAAGCCCCGCCAGCCTTGGCGAAGCGGTGCTGGCTGCGATCAAGGGTTAAGGCAGACACCGGGCCTTGGACCGGACTGCGTGAAAAACAGTGAGCCGGGCATGTGCCCGGCTTGCGCACAACCAGAAAGCCGCGCGATAGCGGATCGGACGATCCTCTTTCCTGCTGCTTGATCAGACCGGTTCGGGAGGACCACGACACATGACGGATCAGAGCCCTAACGATCTCTTCCACGCTTCCAGCTTTATGCAGGGGCACAACGCCGCGTATCTGGAACAGATGTACGCGCGCTACGCAAACGACCCCAACGCGGTCGATGAGGCATGGCAGGCGTTCTTCCGGCAATTGGGCGACGACGATATCAGCGTCAAGAAAGAGGCGACCGGCCCAAGCTGGGCGCGCACGGATTGGCCGCCGATGCCGAACGACGACCTGACCGCCGCGTTGGATGGCCAATGGCCCGTCGCACCGGCAGAGATCAAAGGCGCCGGAGACAAGATCAAGGCCAAGGCCGAGGAGAAGGGCGTTCAGGTCACCGACGACGCGATCCAACGCGCGGTGCTCGACTCCATCCGCGCCCTGATGATCATCCGCGCCTACCGCATCCGGGGGCACCTTGCCGCCGATCTTGACCCATTGGGCATGCGCGAGCAGACGGCACATCCAGAACTCGATCCGAAATCCTATGGCTTCACCGAGGCCGACATGGACCGTCCGATCTTTATCGACAACGTGCTGGGCCTCCAGATCGCGTCAATGCGAGAGATCCTCGACATCGTGCGCCGCACCTATTGCGGCACCTTCGCGCTGCAATACATGCACATCTCCGATCCCGAACAGTCCGCGTGGCTCAAGGAACGGATCGAAGGCTACGGCAAGGAAGTCGCCTTTACCCGCGAAGGCCGCAAAGCGATCCTGAACAAGATGGTCGAAGCCGAAGGTTTCGAGAAATTCCTCCACGTCAAATACATGGGCACCAAGCGCTTTGGTCTTGATGGCGGCGAAAGCCTGATCCCCGCGATGGAGCAGATCATCAAGCGCGGCGGCAACCTTGGCGTTCAGGAAATCGTCATCGGCATGCCACACCGGGGCCGCCTGTCGGTTCTGGCCAACGTGATGCAGAAACCCTACCGCGCGATCTTCAACGAATTTCAGGGCGGCAGCTTCAAACCGGAAGATGTCGATGGCTCGGGCGACGTGAAATACCACCTCGGTGCCTCCTCCGACCGCGAGTTTGACAACAACACCGTCCACCTGTCGCTGACCGCCAACCCGTCGCACCTCGAAGCGGTGAACCCGGTGGTTCTGGGCAAGGTCCGCGCCAAGCAAGACCAGATCGGCGATACCGAGCGCCGCAAGGTCATGCCAATCCTGTTGCACGGCGATGCGGCCTTTGCAGGTCAGGGCGTTGTGGCCGAATGTTTCGCCCTGTCGGGCCTGCGCGGCCACCGCAGCGGCGGCACGGTTCATATCGTTGTGAACAACCAGATCGGCTTCACCACCGCGCCGCACTTCTCGCGCTCGTCACCCTACCCAACTGACAACGCACTGGTGGTCGAAGCGCCGATTTTCCACGTCAACGGCGACGATCCCGAAGCCGTGGTCCACGCCGCCAAAGTGGCGACCGAGTTCCGCCAGAAATTCGGCAAGGACGTTGTCATCGACATTTTCTGCTACCGTCGCTTTGGCCACAACGAGGGGGATGAACCGATGTTCACCAACCCCTTGATGTACAAGAAGATCAAACAGCAGAAGACAACGCTGTCGCTCTACACCGAACGTCTGGTCAAGGACGGCCTCATCCCCGAAGGCGAAATCGAGGATATGAAGGCTGCGTTCCAGGCGCATCTGAACGAAGAGTTCGAAGCGGGCAAAACCTACAAGCCCAACAAGGCCGACTGGCTAGACGGGCGCTGGAGCCATCTCGACCGTCAGGACAAAGACGACTACCAACGCGGCCAGACCGCGATCAGCCCTGAAACCATGTCTCAGGTGGGTGAATCCCTCAGCCGCCTGCCTGATGGTTTTCCGGTGCATAAAACCGTGGCGCGTCTGCTCGAAACCCGAAAAGAGATGTTCGAAACCGGCGTGGGCTTTGACTGGGCCACGGCAGAGGCTCTGGCCTTTGGCTCGTTGCTTACCGAAGGCTACCCCGTCCGTCTTGCCGGTCAGGACAGCACGCGCGGCACGTTCAGCCAGCGTCATTCGGGCATCGTCAATCAGGACACGGAAGAACGGTACTATCCGCTCAACCACATCCGCGAAGGCCAGTCGCGTTACGAAGTGATCGACTCCGCCCTGTCGGAATACGCGGTGCTTGGTTTCGAATACGGTTACTCGCTGGCAGAACCGAACGCACTGACCTTGTGGGAAGCCCAGTTTGGCGACTTCGCCAACGGCGCGCAGATCATGTTCGACCAATTCGTCAGCTCGGGCGAAAGCAAGTGGCTGCGCATGTCGGGCCTTGTTTGCCTGCTGCCGCACGGGTTCGAAGGTCAGGGCCCAGAACACTCCTCCGCGCGCCTTGAACGCTTCCTGCAGATGAGCGGTCAGGACAACTGGATCGTGGCCAACTGCACCACCCCGGCCAACTACTTCCACATCCTGCGCCGTCAGCTGCACCGCTCTTTCCGCAAGCCGCTCATCCTGATGACACCGAAATCGCTTCTGCGTCACAAGCTAGCGGTCTCCAAGACCGAGGAATTCACCACTGGCTCCAGCTTCCACCGGGTGCTGTGGGACGATGCGCAATATGGAAACTCGGACACCACTTTGGTCAGTGACGACAAGATCAAGCGCGTTGTGATGTGTTCGGGCAAGGTCTATTACGACCTTCTCGAAGAGCGCGACGCACGTGGCATCGACGACGTCTACATCCTCCGGTTCGAGCAGTTCTACCCGTTCCCGGCCATCTCGGCGGTCAAGGAACTGGAACGCTTCCCGCAAGCCGAAATGATCTGGTGCCAGGAAGAACCCAAGAACCAAGGTGGCTGGACGTTCATGGAGCCAAACCTCGAATGGGTTCTGGGCCGCATCAACGCCAAGCACCTGCGCCCCCGCTACGTGGGCCGCGCCACATCGGCCTCCCCGGCAACGGGTCTGGCCAGCCAACACAAAGCACAGCAAGCCGCGCTCGTGAACGATGCGCTGACGATCGAAGGGAACTAAGACATGACAACCGAAGTGCGTGTGCCCACCTTGGGTGAATCCGTGACAGAAGCCACGGTCGCCACATGGTTCAAGAAACCGGGTGACAGCGTTGCCGTGGACGAGATGCTGTGTGAACTGGAAACCGACAAGGTGACGGTCGAAGTGCCCTCGCCCGCTGCGGGCACATTGGCCGATATCGTGGCGGGTGAAGGCGAAACAGTGGGCGTCGATGCCCTGCTTGCCAACATCGCCGAAGGTGGCGCAGCAACTGCCGCCCCCGCCAAAGCCGAAGCTCCGGCAGCGGCAGCCGCGCCCTCTGGCGGCAGTGGCAAATCGGTTGACGTGATGGTCCCAACCTTGGGTGAATCCGTGTCCGAGGCGACTGTTTCCACATGGTTCAAGAAAGTCGGCGACACCGTCGCGCAGGACGAAATGCTCTGCGAGTTGGAAACCGACAAGGTCTCGGTCGAAGTGCCCGCCCCAACCGCTGGCGTCCTGTCCGAAATCGTGGCCGCGGAAGGCGCAACCGTTGCAGCCGGTGGCAAGCTTGGTGTGATCGGTGGCAGCGCAGGCGCTGCAGCCGCACCAAGCATGCCGGGCAGCGATGCCGCGGGTGGCGAACAGTACACGACACCCAGTGCCGGCCAGGGCCGCGCCAGCGGCGATGTGGAAAACGCCCCCTCCGCCAAAAAAGCCATGGCCGAAGCAGGTCTTTCCGCCGAGCAGGTTCAGGGCTCGGGTCGCGATGGCCGCGTGATGAAGGAAGACGTGGCCAAGGCCGTGGCCGCTGCATCCAGCGCACCTGCCGCCCAGACATCTGCACCCGCTCCGACGCCACGCGCACCCGTCAGCGCCGATGATGCCGCCCGCGAAGAACGGGTCAAGATGACCCGCCTGCGCCAGACCATCGCTCGCCGCCTCAAGGATGCGCAGAACACCGCCGCGATCCTGACCACCTATAACGAGGTGGACATGACCGAGACGATGGCCCTGCGCAGCGAATACAAGGACCTCTTCGAAAAGAAACACGGCGTGCGCCTTGGCTTCATGTCCTTCTTCACCAAGGCATGCTGCCACGCGCTCCGCGAAGTGCCCGAAGTCAATGCCGAGATCGACGGCACCGACATCGTCTACAAGAACTTCGTCCACATGGGCGTCGCCGCAGGCACCCCGCAGGGGCTGGTGGTTCCGGTCATCCGCGATGCCGACCAGATGAGCTTTGCCGAGATCGAAAAGGCGATTGCCGAAAAAGGCCGCCGCGCCCGCGATGGCAAGCTCAGCATGGCGGAAATGCAGGGCGGCACCTTCACCATCTCCAACGGCGGTGTCTACGGCTCGCTCATGTCCTCGCCGATCCTCAACCCGCCGCAATCGGGCATCCTCGGCATGCACAAGATCCAGGACCGCCCGATGGTCATCAACGGCGAGATCAAGATCCGCCCGATGATGTATCTGGCCCTCAGCTACGACCACCGCATCGTCGACGGCAAAGGCGCCGTGACTTTCCTCGTCCGCGTGAAAGAAGCGCTCGAGGATCCGCGCCGTTTGCTGATGGATCTGTAAAGACGTGTGCACGCACCCTGCCACACGGTAGGGTGCGTGATCTCAGGCATCACGGGATGCGCCCATGACCCCCGAACTCACCGCCCTCACCCTCGCCGCCCTGCTGCAAGTGCTGCAATTCGCAGCCTATTCCATCACGGCGCAACTGCAGGTCGGCACGAAAAAGGCGCTCAGCCCGCGCGACACGCCGGTGCAACTGACGGGCAAAGCAGGCCGCCTGCAAAGGGCGATGAACAACCATTTCGAAGGGCTGATCCTGTTCGGCATCGCCGTCATGGTGATCACCTATTCCGGTCAGGGCAACGGCAGCACCGCCATCGCCTGCGCCATATACCTCGCCGCACGGGTCCTCTACGTGCCCGCCTATGTCTTCGGCTGGGTGCCGTGGCGCTCCCTGATCTGGGCGATTGGTTTTACAGCCACGCTCTACCTGCTACTCAGCGCACTTATGTAGCTTCATCTTGCCCATAAACTCCGGGGGAGTCGCCGGAACGGCGGCGGGGGCAGCGCCCCCTCTCCCCACCCAATACAAAGGACACCGCAAAATGGCACAATACGACGTCATCGTCATCGGCTCAGGCCCGGGCGGCTATGTGGCCGCGATCCGCTGCGCGCAGCTCGGTCTGAAAACCGCCTGCGTCGAAGGCCGCGAGACCTTGGGCGGAACCTGCCTGAACGTCGGCTGCATCCCCTCCAAAGCGCTGCTGCATGCCAGCCACCAGTTGCACGAAGCGGAACACAACTTCGCCAAGATGGGCCTGAAGGGCAAAAGCCCCTCGGTCGACTGGAAGCAGATGCTCGCTTACAAGGACGACGTGATCGGCCAGAACACCAAGGGCATCGAGTTCCTGTTCAAGAAAAACAAGATCGACTGGCTCAAGGGCTGGGGCTCCATTCCCGAAGCGGGCAAGGTCAAGGTCGGCGACGACGTGCATGAGGCCAAGAACATCATTGTGGCCTCCGGCTCCGAAGCGTCCTCCCTGCCCGGCATCGAGATTGACGAGAAGGTCGTCGTGACCTCCACCGGCGCGCTGGAACTGCCGAAGATCCCGAAAAAGATGATCGTGATCGGCGCGGGTGTGATCGGTCTGGAACTGGGCTCGGTCTACAGCCGTCTGGGCACCGAAGTCGAAGTGATCGAATTCCTCGATGCCATCACCCCCGGCATGGATGGCGAGGTCCAGAAAACTTTCCAGAAACTGCTGCAGAAACAGGGTCTGAAATTCACCATGGGCGCCGCCGTTCAATCCGTTGACGCATCCAAGTCCAAAGCCAAAGTCACCTACAAACTGCGCAAGGACGACAGCGAACACACGATGGACGCGGATGTGGTGCTCGTCTCAACGGGTCGTCGCCCCTATACAGACGGGCTGGGCCTCGATGCGCTGGGGATCGAGATGTCCCAGCGCGGTCAGATCAAAACCGACAGCCACTGGCAGACCAACGTCAAAGGCATCTACGCCATCGGTGATTGCATTGATGGCCCGATGCTGGCCCACAAGGCGGAAGACGAAGGCATGGCCTGCGCCGAGGTGATCGCGGGCAAGGCAGGCCATGTGAATTACGGCGTCATTCCGGGCGTGATCTATACCCACCCCGAGGTGGCCAATGTTGGCCAGACCGAGGAACAGCTCAAGGAAGCGGGCCGCAACTACAAGGTCGGCAAGTTCAGTTTCATGGGCAATGGTCGCGCCAAGGCGAACTTTGCCGCCGACGGCTTTGTGAAGATCCTCGCAGACAAGGACACCGACCGCATTCTAGGCGCACATATCATCGGACCGATGGCAGGCGATCTCATTCACGAGATCTGTGTTGCGATGGAGTTCGGCGCGTCAGCTGAGGATCTGGCCCTCACCTGCCACGCCCACCCGACCTATTCCGAAGCGGTACGCGAAGCCGCGCTGGCTTGCGGCGACGGTGCCATCCATATGTAAACGCATGTGCTGGGGGACGCCTTTTCGAAAAGGCGTCCCCCAAGCGCGTGTCAACGCGCTTGCAAACGCGGTTTCGAAACCGCGTCATCAAGGCTCTTCGAAGAGCCTTTCCTGTCTCTAAAAGAAGCGGCGCCGCCCCGTTGGGCTGACGGTCTTCCGAAATATCGAGGATCGCTCCCCGGACCTGTGCCCGTCTCCGGGCCTACGTGAAACCGGTTTCTCAAGGTCGGCGCGTCACCGCCAATACGGAAAACCATCATGTCTTTCGCGGTGTGGGAGTGACCCTCTCCGCTCGTTGCGCAACGTGGGGGAACCCTGCATCCCATCCGTTAAGGTTTCCGAAACCGCCCGTACGGTCCAGTTTTGTGCTACACTCACACGTGTCGGAAAACGGAAAGGACAGAGCATGCATCTGGGCGCATTTTCGGTCAGCCTCGCGGTCAAGGACCTCACCGCCTCAAAAACCTTCTACGAAGCCATCGGGTTCGAAACGCTGGGTGGCGATGCGGCGGCAGGCTAGCTCATGCTCAAGAGCGGAGACACCGTTTTGGGCTTGTTTCAGGGAATGTTCGAAAAGAACACCCTGACCTTTAACCCCGGATGGGATCAGTCGGCACAGCCCTTGGACGACTTCATGGATGTGCGGGCCATTCAGGCCGATCTGAAATCAAAGGGTCTGACGCTAGACGTGGCAACCGACCCCGAAGGCACCGGCCCCACGCATATCGTGCTTACCGATCCAGACGGCAATCCGGTGCTGATCGACCAGCATCGCTGATCACCACATGCGCGGGATGGCGTTCACTTCATAGTTGGCATCATACTCCGGACCACCCAAAGCACCGTCGGTCATGTCCGCTAGGATATCTCCCACGGTCGGCAAGCCGTCAGGGAGCGGCGCACCCTCCCATAGTCCCGATCGCATCAACGCTTTGGCGCATTGGGTGTAGACCTCGGACACTTCTGTCACGATGACGGTGGCAGGCTGAATGTTCTTCTTTTCGAACGAAGCGCGCAGATCGGCGTCGTCAGTGATCCACGCCTTGCCGTTGACCCGCACGGTGGTCTTGGTGCCGGGGATCATGAACAGAAACGCGATGCGCGGATCTTCGATCAGGTCACGCAGCCCGTCCAGCCGATTGTTGCCGCGCCAGTCCGGCAGCAGGATCGTGCGCGGATCGGCAACCCGAACCACCGGATCGATATCACCGCGTGGCGTGCCATGGGTGCCGCGTGCGCCCGCCGTCGAGATCACGCAGAACTTTGCGGCTTCGACCCAGCGGCGATAGCTGGGAGTCAGGTGATCCGCCACCTTGCTGAGAGATGCCGGATTGGGCGCACCGTAAAGCGCTTCAAGATCGTTGATGGTTTCAATGCGGCGCATGGAATCCAGCCTCCTGGTTCAGGCGGTTCGATGCAGTCTCGATCCGCGTTTCCAGCAGTGTCAGGAACTCATCACGTGGCAGACCCGGTTGGATCGGCTCAAGAAACTCGACAACCGCTGTGCCCTGTTTGCGGTATATGCCGCGTTTCGGCCAGAATAGCCCGACATTGGCCGCCACGGGGACGCAGGGCTGGCCAAGCTGTTCATAAAGCACCGCCGTGCCCACCTTGTAGGGGGCCCTGACGCCCGGCGCGATACGGGTGCCTTGCGGGTAGATGATGAGTTGCCCCGGCGTGGCCGAACCCTTTTTCACACCGTCAACCATCTGTTTGATCGCAGCGGCGCGTTTGCCCCGGTCCACAGGGACGCAGCCGATCCGCAGCCCGTATTGACCGACGATGGGGGCGTATTTCAGGATGCTCTTCATAATGAACTTGCCCGCGGGCACTGCCGAGAAGACAAGAAACACGTCCAGAAAGCTTTGATGTTTGGAGGCAACGATACATGCGTAGTCCGGCGGTGTACCCCGGATTTCGGTCTTTAACCCGATCATCCAAGGCGCAGCCCAGCGCACGTACCGGCAGACGTTCATGCAGCCTGCGCGCGCGCCTTTGCGCGACACCAAGGCCCATGGGAACAGCCCAAGGCCCACCACCGCGATGGCAACATAGACCGAGATCACGAACAGCAGCGAGCGCACCCACTGGATTGCGTATGCCATCAGGCCAAGTCCTCCAAAACGCGTCCTGCCGCATAGCGCGTGGCGACAAACGCGACCAGCCCTGACAGCGGTGGGATGAGCAGAACCCAGACCCAGCCGATGCCCTGAATGCTCAGATCTGTAAGCACGCCTGCGCTACCGCTGCCCGATGGCACGATCATCAGTGCAACAATCCCGGTCAGCGTACCAAAGGCGGCCCCAGTCAGGGCGCGCAGGGCAAACCGCCGGACAAAGGCGCTGGCGATATAGGTGTCCTTGGCCCCCACCAATCGCAGCACAGCGATCACCTGCGCATTGGCGGCAAGGGCCGCATTGGCGGCCAGCGTCACCATCGCGGCAGTGGCGGTGGCGATCAGCAGGATCGACGCCCACCCCAGCAGGCGCAACCGGGCTGCCGCGTCGATCAAAGGACGGCGCCAACGGGCGTGGTCGTCCAGAACGGCGGCAGGCGCTTCTGCGGCCAGACGCAGGCGCAGGCCAGCGGCATCATACCCGCCGTCAGTCTCGGTGATGTCGATCAGTTGCGGCAGCGGCAGGTCGTCGATGGGCAGATCAGCACCAAACCAAGGGCTCAGCAACGCGCGTTGCTCGTCCAGTGTAAGTGCGCGGGCATCGACGATACCCGGTGTGGTCCGCAATACACGCAGGGCTGCTTCGGTCTGGGTCGCCACTTCGCCTGCAGGGGCAGAAATCCGCAGGGTCGAGGATTGTGCGAGTTCATTGCCCCAGCGATCTGCCACGCGACCCGCAGCCAAAGACAAGGCCAGCGCAAAGACCACGAGGAACGACATCGCAAAGGCGCTGAACAAGGTCAGACGCGCGGTGAAGCCCGTCGGTGGCACGACACGATCCGCGCGTTCATCAAATTGCAGCATCCGCGCCGCTGTGCGCAGGTCGAGCCTCACAGGTCGGCTCCGGCCATCTGAAGCCTGCGGTTCGAGATCCGCAGAACCCGTGTCTGCACCTGTGCCTTGGCGGCCCGGATCAGGCCCAGATCATGGGTGGCGATCATGATCGTTTTGCCCATCCGGTTGAGTTCGACCAGCAGCGTGAGCAGGCGCTGTGACATCTCCCAGTCGATATTGCCGGTGGGTTCATCCGCAAGGATCACCTCGGGCGACATAATCACCGCACGGGCCAATGCCGCACGCTGGCGTTCGCCGCCAGAGAGTTCGGGCGGCAGCGCATCGGCCCGACCGGTCAAACCGACCCATGCCAAAAGCTCTTTGAGATTGGCATCAGCACCACCCGGATCCTGCCCGGACACTGTAAGCGGCAAGGCGACGTTTTCGGTCACGGGCAGATGGTCAAGAAACTGGCAATCCTGATGTACCACACCGATCTTGCGACGCAGGAGCGCCACGTCATCGCGGCTCAGGCCACGCACATCCCGGTCGAACAATCGGACATGTCCGGCTGTTGCCTGAAGCGCACCGTAGCACAGTTTGAGGAAAGTGGTTTTTCCCGATCCTGACGGGCCGGTGAGGAAATGAAACGACCCCGGCGCCACGTTCAGGGTCATATCCGTCAACAATTCTCCGCCGCCATAACTATAGGCCACATTTTCCAACTCGATCACGGCGGTCTGGTCCCTGCCACTGGTTCGGCGTTGTTGTGCCTGAGCATCGTGCAGGTTTCAATGCGCCGGGACAGCCACAATAGGCATTTACATGCGCAAACCGAAGCCTATTGTGCGATTTCACCAAGGAGCATGTGAGTTGGCCGCAAAATTCAGGCCAACTGGGTTAAGGGGCAACAGGCAATATGCGGCTGAAATGTCCGAGTTGTGGGGCGCAGTACGAAGTCCCGGACGATGTCATCCCAGAAGATGGCCGGGACGTTCAGTGTTCCAATTGCGGCAACACGTGGTTCCAAGCCCCTGATCGCAGCGCCACTCCGGAAGCTCTTGAAGCCGAAGCGAAAGCCCCGAAAGATGCCGTTTGGCATCCCGAGGTGGATGCGGATGTCGACGACCGTCCTTCCGTGAATCAAGAGGCCGCGCCGGGCAGCACTCCGCCATCGACGCCACCCAAGCGCCGTGAATTGGACCCATCGGTTGCGGACATCCTGCGCGAAGAGGCCGAGCTTGAAGCCCGCGCTCGTCAGGCCCAAGGCGGGAGCCTTGAAGAGCAGCCTGATCTTGGGTTGCAAGAACCCGAGGACGAGGCGGCAAAGCGTGCCCGCCAAGCGCAGGAACGGATGCGCAAGCTACGTGGCGAAGACCCCGACGCCGCTGCAGTGGCTGCCGCTGCCTCGGCTGTCGCGGACCGCCCGAAATCCCGGCGCGACATGCTGCCGGACGTGGAAGAGATCAATCAGACCCTACGCGCTTCGAACGAACGCAAGGAAATGCGCAGCGTTCAGGCCGATTTGGAAGATGACGACGAACCCACCGGTGGCTTTGGCCGCGGTTTCATCTACGCGATCCTGCTTTTCGCTATTGCTGCAGCTCTTTACGTGTATGCACCGCAGGTCGGCGAAACCGTGCCGCAGTTGAAGGCTCCTATGGAGTCTTATGTGACGATGGTCGATCAGCTTCGGGCATGGCTGGATCAACAGGTTGCCATGCTTATGGGTTTGATCAGCGGTGCACCTGCGGATGCAACAGCAACAGACGGGTCTTGAACCGCTGAAAGCTTTGGCAGGACGGGTCGGCACGCCTCGATATTTGGACTTATCTGTCCAATAGGTCTGGCCCTAACGCCGGACACCTGTTCTGATCAAGATGAAAGCGCCAGAGCGACTGTCGCATCCGGCCCATTGTGATTCTCAAACGGAGGTGACGACCATGGACGGTACACTGACCAAGAACGACCTGAGCCACGTGGTCGAAGCCGATCGCGCCCATGTGTGGCACCACCTGATCCAGCACAAACCCTTCGAGACGAACGATCCCCGGATCATCGTAGAAGGCAAGGGCATGCGGGTCTGGGACCAGAAGGGCAAAGAGCATCTTGATGCCGTGTCCGGTGGCGTCTGGACGGTGAACGTCGGCTACGGCCGCGAAAGCATTGCCAAGGCAGTGTACGACCAGCTCTTGAAGCTCAACTATTTCGCAGGCTCTGCCGGGTCGATCCCCGGTGCGCTTTTCTCGGAAAAGCTGATCTCGAAGATGCCGGGCATGACGCGGGTGTATTACACAAACTCGGGGTCCGAGGCGAATGAGAAAGCGTTCAAGATGGTCCGCCAGATCGCGCACAAGCGCTATGGCGGCACCAAGCACAAGATCCTTTACCGCGACCGCGATTACCACGGCACCACCATAAGCGCCTTGTCGGCAGGCGGTCAGGACGAGCGCAACGCGCAGTACGGGCCGTTCACGCCCGGCTTCGTGCGCGTGCCGCATTGCCTTGAGTACCGCGCGGGCGATCAGGGCGCTCCGACCGAGAATTACGGCGAATGGGCCGCCGACCAGATCGAACAGGTGATCCTGCGCGAAGGCCCGGACACCGTGGGCGCACTCTGCCTTGAGCCGGTGACCGCTGGTGGCGGCGTCATCACCCCACCGCAGGGCTATTGGGACCGCGTGCAGGAGATTTGCCGCAAATACGACATCCTGCTGCATATCGACGAAGTGGTCTGTGGCGTGGGCCGCACCGGCACATGGTTCGGCTATCAGCACTACGGCGTGCAGCCCGACATGGTGACGATGGCCAAGGGTGTGGCCTCGGGCTATGCCGCGATTGCCTGCCTTGTGACCACCGAGGACGTGTTCTCGATGTTCAAGGACAATGCTGACGATCCGATGAACTACTTCCGCGACATTTCCACCTTTGGCGGCTGTACGGCTGGTCCGGCAGCGGCGCTCGAGAACATGCGGATCATCGAAGACGAAGACCTGCTCGGAAACACGACGGCGATGGGCCACTACATGCTGGACCAGCTTCATGCGCTGGCCGACAAGCACAGCGTGATTGGCGATGTGCGCGGCAAGGGTCTGTTCCTCGGTGCAGAACTGGTCGAGGATCGCGAGTCCCGTAAGCCGATGGCGGAAAAGCGGGTTCAGAAAGTGGTCGCTGACTGCATGCAGCAAGGCATCATCATTGGTGCCACCAACCGCTCCCTGCCAGGCTATAACAATACGCTCTGCTTCAGCCCTGCGCTGATCGCCACCAAGGATGACATCGACCAGATCATCGCATCGGTTGACGAGGCCTTGGGCCGCGAATTTGGGTGAGTGACCCTCTGATCACGGCCCAGCGCCTGAACGCGCTGGGCCAACCCGTCGGTTTTCCTCTTGCCGACACATCGCCCCGCCCGGTGCCGCCGCGCACCGATATGGTGGGGCGCAATTGTTCTGTGGTGCCGCTTTGCGCGGATCACGCAGATGATCTTTACAACGCCTTTCGCGCAGACACTGAAGACCGCATCTGGACCTATCTGCCCAACGGCCCCTACCACGACCCTGTCACGTTTCGCGCATGGGTCGAAGAGGCGGTATCTTGGGATGACCCGCTGATGCATGCGATCCTTGTCGATGGTCGTGCTGTGGGTCACGCGAGCTACCTGCGCATCGCCCCAGCCAGCGCCAGCATCGAGGTGGGATACATCAATCTGTCCCCCGCGCTGCAACGCACCCGTGCCGCGACTGAGTTCCAGTTCCTGATGATGCAGCGCGCTTTTGATGAGCTGGGCTATCGCCGCTACGAATGGAAATGCGACGCGTTGAACACGCCATCGCGCAAGGCGGCAGAACGACTTGGGTTCACCTATGAAGGTACGTTCCGGCAGGCAACGCATTACAAGGGTCGGAACCGGGATACGGCGTGGTTTTCGATCATCGACAGCGAATGGTCCAGCCTGAAGCAACGCTTCGAACGCTGGCTTTCGCCAGAGAATTTCGACGCGGCCGGTCTCCAGAAACACAGCTTGTCCACAGTGTGACAGCGGAGTGACGCGCAGGCCGAGCCACAAAGCTGCGCCTTGATCTGCGCCGCAATGGGTCTATCCCATAAAGCCAAACTGGTGTCACATGGCCCTCACCATGACGAATACGGCGACCACCCCTGCAAAATGCGCAATGGTATTTGGTGCGTTTTCGGGTATGAGGGACTCATGTTAGCGCTATCGTAAATCTTGAACCCTCCGTGGAACCCATCTGGATGAGCATGAAAACCGATATTCTGAACCGTCTGAAATATTCGCTGGGCAAGGATGCCGAAAACGCATCGACCTATGATTGGCGGATCGCAGTGTCGCTCGTTTTGCGGGACCAGATGGTCGAGACATGGTTCCGGTCGACCAAGGAAACTTACGAGGCATCGCCAAAGCGAGTCTATTACCTGTCGATGGAATTCCTGATCGGGCGTCTGATCGAAGACATGATCTCGAACCTGCAGATGGAAGACACAGTCAAAGCGGCGATTGCCGAATTGGGTCAGGACTACAACACCATCGTGCATGACGAACCGGACGCAGCACTTGGCAATGGTGGGCTTGGGCGTTTGGCCGCGTGTTTCATGGATTCACTGGCCACGCTGGGCATTCCAGCCTTCGGTTATGGAATCCGGTATGAACACGGATTGTTCGAGCAAAGCTTTGCCCAAGGACAACAGGTCGAGAAGCCTGAGACTTGGCTCACCCAGCGCCATGCGTGGGAATTCGAACGCCCCGAAGCGCGGTATCGGATCGGCTTTGGCGGACATGTCGAACACCATGAAGGCAAGGCACATTGGCACCCCGGCGAAGTGGTGATGGCAACAGCACATGACACGCCAGTCGTCGGCTGGAAGGGCGAATGGGGCAACACGCTGCGGCTGTGGTCGGCAGAACCCGCCAAGGAGTTCGACCTCGAAAGCTTTAACCGCGGTGATTACCTTGCCGCTGGCTGGTCCGAGGCACTTGCACGCACGATCAGCCGGGTGCTGTATCCCGACGACACCACCGAAAGCGGCAAGGAACTGCGCCTCAAGCAAGAGTATTTCTTTACCGCCGCCTCTCTCATGGACCTGCTGCGCCGCTATTTGAAAGACCACGACGATATCCGCGCGCTGCCGGATTACGTGGCGATCCAATTGAACGACACGCACCCGGCCATTGCTGGTCCGGAACTGGTGCGCATTCTGGTGGACGAGCATGAGATCCCGATGGATGAGGCGATCCCGCTTGCGCGCAAATGTCTGGCCTACACCAATCACACGCTTTTGCCCGAAGCATTGGAACGATGGAGCGAACATCTGATGGGTCGCATTCTGCCGCGTCATCTTGAGATCATCCGCGCCATCGAACACGCGCATCAGACCGAGTTCCCCGACAGCCCACGTATCCTAGAGCACGGTGACGTTCGCATGGGCGAGTTGGCGTTCATCATGGCGCACAAGGTCAACGGTGTTTCGGCGCTGCACACCGAACTGGTCAAAGAAACGGTCTTTGCCGATCTGCACCGCATCCACCCGACCCGGATCATCAACCAGACCAACGGCATCACGCCGCGCCGCTGGCTTTATGGCTGCAACCCATCGCTATGAACCGCCCCGGGTTTACCGGAGAGTTTCTGGTTCAATAGTTAGGCTGCTTTTTCGTCAGCGTTCAAGCTTGCGTAGAATGCCTCCTCTGCTTCTTGTGGCGTGATGTAACCGACGGCGCTGTGAAGGCGGGTGTTGTTATACCAGTCGACCCATTTCAGAGTTTCCCATTCGACCTGACCGACCGACTTCCAGGGGCCGAGGAACTTGATGACCTCGGTCTTGAACAGGCCGATGATGCTTTCGGCGAGGGCATTATCATAGGAATCGCCGACGCTTCCGACCGAGGTATCGATGCCGGCCTCTGCGAGCCGCTCGGTGTATCGGATCGACAGGTATTGGCTGCCACGATCACTGTGATGGATCAATTTGTCAGCCTCAGACGGCGCCCTCTGGCAGATGGCCTGGTTCAGGGCATCCAAGACGAAACCAGTCGTCATCGAGGTCGAGACCCGCCAGCCAACGATCTTGCGAGCGAAGACGTCGATGATGAAAGCCACGTAGACCATTCCTTGCCAGCTGGAAACATAGGTGAAGTCGCTGACCCAAAGCTGGTTTGGCATGTCCGCCACGAAGGCTCGGTTTACCTTATCGTGCGGGCAAGGTTGTGCCGTATCGGGGTTGGTGGTGATCACCTTCTTGCCCTGCACAACGCCTTGTAATCCCATGACCTGCATCAACCTCTCCACCGTGCAGCGGGCGATATCATGGCCACTGCGGCGTAGCTGGTGCCAGACCTTGCGCGCGCCATATCGGCCCCGGCTGCCCTCGAAGGCCTGCTTGATCGCAGCCATGTCCAGCTGATCCTGCCTGGCCCGGTCCGATGCCAGATCCGGATCACGCTCCACGGCCTTGAAGGCGTAATAAGTCGATGGTGCGATCCCCAGAACCCGGCAGATCGGCCCGACACCATGGACACAACGGTGATCATCAATGAACGCGATCATTTGCGGAATGGGCGGTCGAGCTCCGCCGCTGCGAAATATGCGCTGGCCTTCTTCAGGATCTCGTTGGCCTGGCGCAGTTCACGGACCTCACGCTCAAGTTCCTTGATCCGATCCTTCTCGGCACTTGTCAGACCGGCCCGCTGCCCGGCATCGCGTTCGGCCTGCTGACACCAGACCCGCAGACTGTCCGGCGAACAGCCAAGCTTCGGCGCGATGGCCTTATAGGCGGCCGTATCGCTGGAATAATCGGTACGGTTCTCTCGAAACATCCGAACACCGCGTTCGCGAAGCTCGGCCGGATAGGCGGGGGTGAATCTCTGCTTTGTCATAGGGCTCATCCTTTGAGTGTTTTACTCTCCGGTAAACCCGGGGCGGTTCACTACGCCATCTGATCACTGACACCATCGGAGAAGACTGGGTGGCTGATCTGGAACAGCTGACCGCGCTCAAATCCAAGCGGGATGATGCGGCGTTTATCGAAGCCTTCACCGCGTCCAAGCGCGAGAACAAGGTCAACCTGTCCAACTGGATCGGTCAGACGATGGGCGTGACGCTTGACCCCGACGCGATGTTCGACGTGCAGATCAAGCGCATCCACGAATACAAACGTCAATTGATGAACCTTTTGGAGACTGTCGCGTTGTGGAATGACATGCGCGACAACCCGAACGCAGACTGGACACCGCGAGTAAAGATTTTTGGCGGCAAGGCAGCGCCGGGATATTTCGTGGCCAAGGACATCATCCGCCTGATCAATGACGTGGCACAGGTGATCAATGCCGATCCGATCACCGGCGACCGGCTCAAGATCGTGTATCCGCCGAACTACAACGTGACGATGGCCGAACGGCTGATCCCGGCGGCTGACCTGTCGGAACAGATCTCGACCGCTGGCAAAGAGGCGTCGGGCACAGGAAACATGAAATTCGCCCTGAACGGTGCGCTGACCATCGGCACGCTCGACGGTGCGAATGTCGAAATCCGCGACCATGTCGGGTCGGAAAACTTCTTCCTCTTCGGTCTGACCGCACAAGAAGTGATGGAGCGCCGCACGCATCACGGCTATTCCCGGGCCGCCATCGAGGCCAGCCCGCGTCTGCAGCGGGTGCTGGGCCAGATCGCCGAGGGGCGTTTTGCACCACATGACCCAAGCCGCTATCATGGGCTTGTGGGGATGCTTTATGACCATGATTATTTCCTCGTGACCTGCGATTTCGACAGCTATTTTGACACGCAGCGCCGCGCCGACACCGCCTATCGCAACCCGGCGAACTGGGCAGCGATGGCTCTGGTGAACACCGCCAGCATGGGCTGGTTCTCGTCCGACCGTACGATCAAGGGCTATGCCCGCGATATCTGGGGGGCCAAGAGCGTGACCCAAGCCAAGCTTGAGAAATCGGCATGACACAGGCAGCGCCTCTGATCGACGCAAAGACCGCAAACGACATCGCTCAGGGGCGGCATGGCGATCCATTCGCCGTTTTGGGCTTGCACGAGGTGGATGGCGCGCTGGTGATGCGGGCGATGCGGCCGGAGGCCGACAGCGTAGAGGTGATCGACGCCAAGACCGGTCGGGCGCTGGTGACGTTGGAGCGGGTGGCCGATGGTCTGTTCGCAGGCGTGATTCCGCGCCGGAAAAAGCGGTTTGACTACCATCTGCGCATGACGCGCGGCAGTGATGTTTGGGAGGAACAAGACGCCTATGCCTTTGGCCCCAAGCTGGGCGAGATGGACGAGTACCTTCTGGGCGAGGGCACACATAACCAGCTTTGGGATGCGGTCGGTGCGCATGTCTGCACACATCAAGGCGTCGAGGGCACGCATTTCGCTGTTTGGGCACCCAATGCCTTGCGCGTTTCCGTCGTTGGCGATTTCAACGGCTGGGATGGTCGCCGCCACGTGATGCGCCGCCGGGGTGCAACAGGCGTGCACGAGATTTTCCTGCCCGCATTGGGCGATGGCACCGTCTACAAATATGAAATCCTTGATGGCGCTGGCAATCTGCTGCCACTCAAAGCCGACCCGGTGGGGTTTGGCGCGGAACTGCCCCCTGCTACGGCGTCGGTCGTTCGCGACTTGCGGGGGTATGAGTGGTCGGATTCGGGCTGGCTGACCAAGCGCGGGGCAAAGTACAAGATCGACCAGCCGATTTCGATCTACGAGGTGCATCTGGAAAGCTGGCGGCGCGTCCCGGAAGAGGGCAACCGGTCGCTGACCTATCTTGAACACGCGTCGATGCTGGTGAAGTACGCCCGCGACATGGGCTTCACTCATATCGAGCTGAGGCCCGTGTCCGAATACCCGTTCGGCGGGTCGTGGGGCTATCAGCCGGTGGGCCTGTTCGCGCCCACATCACGGTTCGGCACACCGCAGGAGTTTCGCGCCTTTGTCGATGCCTGCCATCAGGCGGGGCTCGGCCTCATTATCGACTGGGTGCCGGGGCATTTCCCGACCGACCAACACGGGTTGGGCCAGTTCGATGGCACGCCGCTGTATGAACATGCCGACCCCAAGGAAGGCTTCCACCCCGACTGGAACACGCTGGTCTATAACTATGGCCGGACGGAAGTGCAGAACTTCCTGATCGCCAACGCGAAATTCTGGTTCGAGGAATATCACATCGACGGGCTGCGCGTGGATGCCGTGGCGTCGATGCTCTACCGCGATTATTCGCGCAAAGAGGGCGAATGGGTGCCCAATCAGCATGGCGGGCGCTAAAACCTTGAAGCCATCGCCTTCATGCAGCGCATGAACGAAGTGGTTTATGCCGCCGATGACAGCATCCTGACCGCCGCCGAGGAAAGCACCGCCTTTCCTGGGGTCAGCGCGCCGACCAGTACAGGCGGTCTGGGCTTTGGGTTCAAGTGGAACATGGGGTGGATGAACGACACCCTGCGCTACATGGCCGAAGACCCGATCAACCGGAAATATCATCACGACAAGATGACGTTTGGGCTGCATTACGCCTTTTCGGAAAACTTCATCCTGCCGATCAGCCATGACGAAGTGGTGCATGGCAAAGGGTCGATGCTGGGCAAGATGCCGGGCGACGACTGGCAGCGCTTTGCCAACCTGCGCGCCTATTACGGGTTCATGTGGGGCCATCCCGGCAAGAAGCTGTTGTTCATGGGCTGCGAGTTTGCCCAAGGCGGCGAATGGAACAACGAAACCAGTCTTGATTGGCATCTGTTGGACCATGCGCCGCATAAGGGCATGCAGAGCCTCGTGCGCGATCTGAACTCGCTCTACCGCACGACGCCCGCGCTTTACGAGAAAGACACGTCTGAGGACGGGTTCCGCTGGATCGACGGCGGCAACGCGGCGGATTCGGTGTTTTCGTGGGTGCGCTACGGCAAAGAGGGCACACCGCCGGTTCTCGTGGTGTCGAACTTTACCCCCGTGCCGCGCACCAATTACCGCATCGGCGTGCCGCATGCGGGCCATTGGGCCGAGAAGCTGAATTCGGACGCCGCGATCTATGGCGGAACGGACACGGGCAATCCGGGGGGTGCTGACGCACAGGAGGTGTCGATGCACGGCTGCCCATATTCCATCGAGATCACCGTGCCGCCGCTGGCGACCGTGTTCTTTCAACTGTCAGACAGTTGAGGACGCAGATGACAAAAAGGGGGAGGAAAGACATGAGAGAAGACAGGTTCAGCCTGGCGCAGCAATCTATGGCGTTCATTCTGGCTGGCGGACGGGGGAGCCGCCTGAAGGAAATGACCGACATCCGCGCCAAACCCGCCGTCTATTTCGGCGGCAAGACTCGCATCATCGACTTTGCCCTGTCCAACGCGGTGAATTCCGGCATCCGGCGGATCGGTGTCGCGACGCAGTACAAGGCACACAGCCTGATCCGGCACATGCAGCGCGGCTGGAGCTTTTTCCGGGCCGAACGCAACGAGTCGCTGGATATCCTGCCAGCCTCGCAGCAGATCAACGAGGACAACTGGTACAAGGGCACCGCAGATGCGGTGACCCAGAACATCTCGGTCATTCGCGGGTATGGTCCGAAATACGTGCTGATCCTTGCCCGTGACCACATCTACAAACAGGACTATTCGCTGATGATCGAAGAGCATGTCCGCTCTGGTGCCAAGGTCACGGTGGGCTGCATCGCGGTGCCACGCGAAGAGGCCAAGGGCTTTGGCGTGATGGCGGTGGACGACAGCGACAAGATCCTCGATTTCGTGGAAAAGCCTGCAGATCCTCCCGCAATGCCCGGTGACGAGACCAAGTCGCTGGCCAGCATGGGGATTTACGTGTTCGAGGCCGAGTATCTTTACGAGATCCTTGAAAAGGATGCTCTGAACCCGGACTCGGAAAACGATTTCGGCAAGGACATCATTCCGGGTATCGTTGCCGCAGGCGGCGCGCGGGCGCATCCGTTCAGCCGCTCCTGCGTCATGTCGGGGCTTGAGACCGAACCTTACTGGCGCGACGTTGGAACGATCGACGCCTATTGGCAGGCCAATATCGACCTCACGGATTTCGAACCAGCGCTGGATATCTACGCGACCGACTGGCCGATCTGGACCTATTCGGAACTGACGCCACCGGCCAAGTTCATCCACAACGAAGAAGGCCGTCGCGGACAAGCGGTGTCGTCGATGGTGTCGGGTGGGTGTATCATTTCGGGGTCGTCGCTTTATCGGTGTCTGCTGTTCACCGGCGTGAAGACGCATTCGTTCTCGCAGCTCGAAGGGGTGGTCGCCCTGCCCTATGCCGAGGTGGGACGCCGCGCCTAACTGAAGAACGTGATCCTCGATCGGGGTGTGAAAATCCCGCCGGGGCTGATCGTGGGTGAAGATCCCAAGGAAGATGCCATGCGGTTCCGACGCACCGAGAGCGGCATCTGCCTTATCACGCAAGAGATGATCGACAAGCTGGGTAAGTAACATGAACGTCCTGATGGTGGCTTCGGAATGTGCGCCTTTCGTGAAAACGGGTGGATTGGCGGATGTGGTCGGCGCATTGCCTGCCGCTTTGGCACGGGTGGATGTGGACGCACAGGTGGTGTTGCCCGCATATCCGCCGCTTTTTCCGTTGCTGCCCAAGGGCGAAGAAGTTGCACGATTTGACGACCTGCCGGGCGGCCCCGGCCGCATCGTCAGAGTAACCGTACAGGGGATTACGCTTCAGCTGCTGGACGCGCCCCAACTCTTTGACCGGCCCGGTGGGCTTTATGTCGATGAAGCGGGCAAAGATTGGGCCGACAACCATCTGCGCTTTGGCGCGTTATCGATGGCGGGGGCGCGCATCGCAATGGGGGCAATCGACGGCTATCAGCCCGATGTCCTGCACGCCCATGACTGGCAGGCGGCGCTTGCGCCGGTCTACTTGCGGATGGCCGGGCGCGACACGCCGAGGTCGATCATCACCATCCACAATATCGCCTTCCAAGGCCGGTTTGGCCCGCAGGTTCTGGACCGGCTGCACCTCAAGACCGATTGGTTTCATCCTGAGGGGCTGGAGTTCCATGGCGATCTGAGCTTCCTCAAGGGCGCATTGATGTACGCGGATCGGATCACCACGGTCAGCCCGACCTATGCGCGCGAAATACTCACGCCGGACTTCGGTATGGGGCTTGAGGGCGTGTTGCAGGCGCGTGCCTCGGTTCTGAGCGGAGTGCTGAACGGGATCGACATCGACGCATGGAATCCTGCCGATGATACCGCTTTGGCCGAGCCCTATGAGGCCAAAACGCTAAAGCGCAAAGCGGCGAACCGTACCGCGCTGAGCGAGCGGCTGGGACTGAACACCGACTCCGCTGGTCCGCTGTTCTGCGTGGTCAGCCGTCTGACCAACCAAAAAGGTCTGGATGCTTTGCTGGACGCCGTACCGCATCTGGTGGAACGGGGCGCACAGCTTGCCGTTTTGGGCACGGGCCAACCCGAGCTCGAACAAGGCTTCCGCGATGCGGCACAGGCCCATCCCGGTCAGGTTGCTACCCATATCGGCTACGACGAGGCGCTGTCACATCTGTTTCAGGCGGGCAGCGATGCGATTCTGATCCCGTCGCGGTTCGAACCCTGCGGACTGACCCAGCTGTACGGCCTGCGCTATGGCACCCTGCCCGTTGTCGCGCGCACCGGGGGACTGGCCGATACGGTGATCGACGCCAACGTCGCAGCGATCCTTGCCAAAGCGGCCACAGGTTTTGTCTTCATAGATGTGAGTGCCTTCGGGATTGCGCAGGTCATCGACCGGGTGGTTGACGCCTATGCTGACCCGAAACTGTGGCAATCCCTGCAACGCGCCGCTATGCGTCATCCTGTGAGCTGGGACAGCTCTGCCCAAGCCTATCGTGACCTTTACACCGATCTTGTCTGATGACCTATCACGCCACCGTTTCCGCAACGCTTGAACCCGGCTCACCGTCGCGGTTGGGTGCGCATTACGATGGGGGCGGCACGAATTTCGCGGTGTTCTCGGAACATGCCGAACAGGTCTCCCTGTGTCTGTTTTCACAGGACGGCACGCGCGAAGAGATGCGTCTTCCGCTGCCCGAACGTACAGGGGCGGTGTGGCATGGGTATCTGCCGGGGGTACAGCCCGGTACGCTTTATGGCTACCGCGCGTCAGGGCCTTATGCGCCCGAGGCTGGGCATCGCTTTAACCGCAACAAGCTGCTGATCGACCCGTACACGCGCGAGTTTCATGGCGCGTTCACCGATCACACGGCAAGTTTTGGGTATCAGCACGCCGCACCCGAGGCGGATCTGTCCTTTGACAGCCGCGACAGCGCACCGTTTGTGGCGAAGTCGGTGGTGTCGGACCCGGCGCTTTTCCCGATGGATGCGCAGCCGTTGTCCAAGGGATGGCAAGACACGCTGATCTATGAAGCCCATGTCAAAGGGTTGACCAAGCGCCATCCGGGGATGCCCGAGAACCTACGCGGCACCTATGAAGGTCTGGCCTCGCCCGTCATGCTGGAGCATTTGACCAAGCTTGGCGTGACGGCGGTCGAACTGCTGCCGGTACAGGCGATCAAGTCCGAAGGGGCGCTCTCGGGGCGCGGCCTTGTGAACTACTGGGGCTACAACACGGTCGGGTTCTTTGCGCCCGAGCCGCGCTATTTCGGCCCCGATGGCGTGCGCGGCTTCCGCGCGATGGTGGACAGGTTCCATGCTGCTGGGATCGAGGTCATTCTTGATGTGGTCTACAACCATTCAGCGGAAGGCGATCACCTTGGCCCGACCCTGTCGTTTCGCGGGCTCGACAATGCTGCGTATTATCGCCTGCAGGACGACCAGCCGCGCTATTATGTGAACGATACAGGCTGTGGCAACACGCTGAACGTGACGCACCCTTTTGTCATCCGCATGATCCTCGACAGTCTGCGGTTCTGGGTACAGGCGATGGGAGTCGATGGGTTCCGCTTTGATCTTGCCACAACGCTGTGCCGCGAAACGGATGGGTTCGACCGCTCGGGGCGCTTCATGAGCGCGCTACGGCAAGACCCGGTGTTGGCGGACGTGAAACTCATCGCGGAACCCTGGGATATCGGCCCGGACGGATACCAGTTGGGCGGCTTCCCGGCCAAAGTCGCCGAATGGAACGACCGTTATCGCGATACGGTGCGCAAATTCTGGCGTGGCGATGCACATGGCGCGCAGGAGTTGGGATCAGCACTGCTTGGCACCGCTTACCTGTTCGACAAACGCGGGCGGCGGGTGTGGTCATCCGTCAACTATGCCGCCTCGCATGATGGCTACACGCTGGCCGACACAACGCAATTCGAGAACCGCCACAACGAGGCCAATGGCGAAGGCAATCGCGACGGACATAAAGAAAATTACAGCGACAATTTCGGCGTCGAAGGACCAAGCGACGACCCAGCGATCCGCGCCCAACGCGCAAGGCGACAGCGCAACATGCTGGCCACGGTGTTCCTGTCCCAAGGCACGCCGATGCTCTTGGCCGGGGATGAGGGCGGACACACGCAGCACGGCAACAACAACGCCTATTGTCAGGATAATGAGACCACATGGATCGACTGGGCGGCGCTAAACCCTGAGATGATTGGCTTTACTGCAGAACTTTCCCGGTTCCGGCACGAAACACCGATCCTGCGGCAGATGGATTTCCTGCACGGGGCCACGCGTGAGACAGACCGCCGCAAAGACGTGGAATGGCGCGGTTTCGATGGCAAACCTTTGAATTGGAGCGACGACACACTGTCCAGCCTGTGCCTGCATTTGCGCGGCAATGCGGAAAGCGTGGCGGGCAAAGCGCTGACCGACGAAGTGCTCTTGGCCTTCAATCGGAGCGACGACGATCTTGATCTTGTGCTGCCAACCGCGCCGGACGTTTGGGTGCGCGAAATAGACAGTTCAGAACCTGCCCAGACCGCAACGCCCATTTCCGCAGAGCGGGTCTGCGTCCCGGCCCAATCGGTCAGTGCCTTTGTTCTCAAGCCCGGTTCTGCCAGATGAGCGACACCGACGAAAGTTTGCGCGCGCTAGCACAGGCGCAAGGCATCTACCTCGACTTTTTCGACTTGCATGGCATCCGGCACGAGACCTGTCCCGACACGCTGCGAGCCTTGCTCAAGGCTTTGGGGACGGAGGCAGACAGCCCGGCACAGGTGGCCGAGGCATTGGCGGCGCAGACTGCGGACGCGCGGCCGACAGAGGTGATTGCCTTTGCCGGAGACCCGATCACCGTTCCCATGCCCGGCACCTGCGACTGGTCGCTGGTGAATGAGCAAGGGGACATCATTGACGAAGGCCATGCGAGCGGCGTGATTAACCTCCCTCGGTTGGGTGTTGGTTATTACGACCTGCACATCACGGGTGCGCAATCCGGCCGGTGCTTTGTCATGGTGCGCCCGCACCGCGCGCCTGATCTGGCGTCGAAGGCGCATATCGACGCTTGCTGGGGCACGACTGGGGCGCTTTATGGTTTGCGCTCAGCCACGAATGGCGGGCTGGGAAATTACCGCGATCTGGGCGCCGTTGCCACCACGTTCGGACGGGCCGGGGCAGAGTTCCTGGGGGTCAATCCGCTGCACGCACTGGGCTGGGCGATGGAGGAGATCATCAGCCCCTATTCGCCGTCGCATCGCGGCATGTTCAACATCGACCATATCGCGGTTGAAGGTGGGTTAGGGCCGACACCGGACGCAGGCCTCATAGACTATGCGGCATTCCGTGAACGGCATCGCGCAGCGTTGGAGGTGCAATTCAAAACGCGCGACAAGGACGCGTTTGCAGATTGGTGCGAGACCTGCTCTGACGAGACCCGTCAGTTCGCCGAGTTCGAGGCGATCAGCGAAATCCATGGGCATGATTTCCGCACTTGGCCTGTACCGTTGCAAATACCCGGAGCAGCGGCGCGCAAGGCTGCTGGAAAACGGGCGGAATTCCATCTGTGGCTGCAATACCTGGCCGCCACCCAGATCGACGCGGCACAGCGCGACGCCTGTGCCTCGGGTATGGCGCTTGGCCTTTACCTTGATCTTGCAGTGGGTCCACGCCCCGACGGGGCCGAGGTCTGGGTCAACGCGGACACCATCGCGCACGGCGTCACCATCGGTGCGCCCCCCGATCATCTGAGCCCCGAGGGTCAATCCTGGGCGCTGGCCGCGCATGCGCCGGGGCCGTTGGCACAAGCACGCTACGCGCCGCTCAGGTCAATGCTGCGGCGTTTGATGGCGAAATGCGGCGTGCTGCGGATCGACCATGCGCTGGGGCTGTTGCGCAGCTATTGGCTGCCAGACGATGGCAGTCCGGGCGGATACATCACGCAACCATTGGACGCGCTTTTGGCCGTGATCACCATCGAGGCGCATCAGGCCGGGTGTTTGGTGGTGGGCGAAGACCTTGGGCTGGTGCCGGATGGTTTTCGTCAGGCGATGAACGACGCGGGTCTGTACAGCTATGCCGTCTGGCAGTTCGAGGCGAACCATCTGGGGGACATCCTGCCGGCCGACACTTTGCCGCCCCAAAGCCTAGCCTGTTTCGGCACCCACGACACGCCAACGCTCAGCGGCTTCTGGCACGGCACCGACATTGACTGGTGGCAACGGGTTGGCTGGCTGTCTTCGGGCGACCGTGCCGCGCGCCATAGCCAACGGGCCAAACAGCGCGCCAGCCTGCGCGACGTTTGCGCGATCCCAAGCACTGCGCAGATTGGAGACATCGTTGACGCCATCCACGGCGGTTTGGCGCACTCTCCGGCGGCGTTGGTGTCGGTGCAGATGGACGATGTGTTTGGCGAGCTTGAAGCGCAAAACCTGCCCGGCACGATCAACGAACACCCCAATTGGCGACGACGGCTGAGCCTGCCCATCGACGCGATGGAACAGAGCGCGGCCTTGCTGCATATTTCAGATGTGATGAGCAATGCGCGCGGCGCACCCGCTCACCAAGACGAGACGGACCACCCCAAGGAGGTACCCGCATGACGATCCTGACCCAGACCTGCACCCCGTTTGAGGGCCAGAAGCCCGGCACATCGGGGCTGCGCAAGAAGACCCGCGTTTACATGCAACCGGGCTACGTGGAGTGTTTCGTTCAGTCGATCTTCAAGGCAATCGGTGGCGTTGCGGGTAAGGCATTGGTGATCGGCGGCGACGGTCGGTACTTCAACGCCGAGGCGATCCAGACGATCCTGCGCATGGCCTCGGCCAATGGCGCTGCGCTGGCGATTGTCGGTCAAAGCGGGCTGCTGTCCACCCCGGCGGCATCGAACCTGATCCGCCAGCGTGGGGCGGATGGTGGGTTGATCCTGTCGGCCAGCCACAATCCCGGTGGCATCGACGAAGATTTTGGACTGAAATACAACATCTCGAACGGGGGGCCTGCGCCCGAAGCGATCACCGACGCGATCTTCGAGCAAACCAAAACACTCAGCAGCTACAAGACACTGGACACGGCAGATATCGACCTTGGCCAGATCGGAACAGTGTCATTGGGCGAGATGGCGGTGGAGATCGTCGATCCGGTCGACGACTACGCCGCGCTGATGGAAGACCTGTTCGACTTCGCAGCCCTGCGGGCGCTGTTCGCCAGCGGCTTCACCATGAAATTCGACGCGATGCATGCCGTGACCGGACCCTATGCCAAGACCATTCTGGAAGACACTCTGGGCGCGCCTGCGGGTACGGTGCTGAACGGTGTGCCGTCGGTGGATTTCGGCAAGGGCCACCCCGACCCGAACCCGATCTGGGCCAAGCCGCTGGTCGACATGGTGATGTCCGACGACGGGCCTGATTTCGCGGCGGCGTCTGACGGGGATGGCGACCGGAACATGATCCTTGGCAAGGGCGTCTATGTCACGCCATCAGACTCGCTGGCTGTGCTGGCAGCCAACGCGCATCTGGCCCCCGGATACGAGCGCGGTATCGCCGGCGTGGCGCGATCCATGCCGACCAGTGGTGCGTGTGACCGAGTGGCCGAGGCGCTGGCGGTTGAGTGTTTCGAAACACCGACAGGCTGGAAGTTCTTTGGCAACCTGCTGGACGCCGGGCGCGTGACGCTCTGCGGCGAGGAAAGCGCTGGCACCGGCAGCGACCATGTGCGCGAGAAGGACGGGCTTTGGGCGGTTCTGCTGTGGCTCAACATTCTGGCGGTGCGCAAGATGTCGGTGAAGGACATTCTGCAGGACCATTGGCAGACCTATGGCCGCAACTATTATTTGCGCCACGATTACGAAGCCGTGGACTCGGCGGCGGCGAACGGGTTGATGGCCGACCTGACGATGAAGCTGGACGCTTTGGCGGGGCAGACCTTCGGGGCGTGTACCGTGACGATGGCGGACAGCTTTTCCTACCATGATCCGGTGGACGGGTCGGTGAGCCATAATCAGGGGCTTCGGATCAATTTCGAGGGCGGTGGTCGTGCGGTGCTGCGGTTGTCCGGCACCGGCACTGAGGGTGCGACGCTGCGTGTCTATCTGGAGCGGTATGAAGCGCCCGAAGGCGATCTGAACATCGAGACGCAGGCGGCGCTTAAGGACATCGCGGAGGCGACCGCGTTGATCAGTGGCTTGACCGAGCGCACCGGACGGACAGCGCCTGACGTGATGACCTGAGCGGGGAAGCCCTTTCGAAAGGAGTTTCGAAAATCCTCGGCCCTACACCTGCTGGACGCGCTGTCGGGACGCGCGGCGGGTCAGCATTTGACGGCGGACGAAGGCCACGACGAAGAGCGCGCTGAGGATCAAGATGATCGTCGGTGCCGGCGCGCTGTCGAGAAAAAAGCTGAGATAGGTGCCAAGGAGCATAGCGGCTATGTTCACCCCGACCGCGACCCAAAGCATCGCCTTGAACTGTCGCACCAGCAGGAACGCAATTGCCCCCGGCGCGATCAGTAACCCGATGGCAAGGATCAGGCCAGCCGCAGAAAGCGTGGCCACAATAGTCAGCGACAGGGCTGTCAACATCCCGTAATGCAGCGCATTGACCCAGAGACCCGAGGCTTGTGCCTGCGCGGGATCAAAGCTGTGCAACAGCCAGTCTTTCCACTTGAGAACCAGCGCCCCGGCGACCAGCGCTGAGATGATGCCTGCCGTCCAAAGCTCATGCGGCTCGACCCCCAGCATGTTGCCGAACAGGATGTGATCAAGATGAACGTTTGTCTCGACCGAGACATAGAGCACGATCCCGAGACCGAACATGCCGGAGAACACCACGCCCATCACCGTGTCTTCCTTGACCCGGCTGTTGGTGGACAAATACCCCGTCGCCAAAGCGCAGGTCATTCCAGCGGCAAACGCTCCCACGATCAGCGGGATGCCGAGGATATAGGCCAGCACGATCCCCGGCAGCACGGCGTGGCTGACCGCGTCGCCCATGAGCGCCCAGCCTTTGAGCACCAGAAAGCAGGAGAGCAGCGCAGTGGGCACAGCCACCATCATCGAGATGAGGAAGGCGTTTTGCATAAATGCAAAGCGAAACGGCAAAAGCAGCGCTTCGACGTCCATCATGCACCGCCTTTTGCAGGGGCGGCCTGCACGAGGCTGTCCTTTGGCCCATCCCTCAGCGCTGCGTTCGCCTTGCGACGTGCAGCAAGCAGGCCGTGCTGCGGGGCAAACACAAAAGCCACAAGGAAGATCAGCGTTTGCAGGCAGACGATGATGCCACCGGTCGCGCCGTCGAGGAAGTAGCTGATATAGGCTCCGGTGAAGCTGGTCACCGACCCGATGATCACGGATGTGATGATCAGGCGCGAGAAGCGGTCGCAGAGCAGGTAGGCGGTCGCCCCCGGTGTCACCACCATGGCGATTACGAGGAACGCGCCCACGGTTTGCATGGCCGCCACGACGGAGGCCGACAACAGGATGAAGAACACCGCCTTGAGCAGTTGTGGGCGCAGGCCGATGGTGCGGGCATGGTTTTCGTCAAAGAAGGTGACCATGAGGTCTTTCCATTTGAGCAGCAGCACCGCCAGCGACACAAAGCCGATGATGGCAAGCTGGAGCGTGTCCTCGGGTGTGATGGCGAGGATGTTGCCCATGGTGATGGTCTGCACCGAAACCGACATCGGGTTCACGGACACCATGAACAGGCCTAGCCCGAAGAACGAGGTGAAGATCAGCCCGATGATAACATCCGGTTTCAGCCCAGAGCGTTCCGATAAAAACAGCATCGCTCCGGCCGCCAGCCCGCCTGCGATGAAGGCACCCAGTGCGAACGGCAGGCCAAGGATATAGGCCCCCGCCACCCCCGGCACGACCGAATGGGACAGCGCGTCGCCGATCAGGGACCAGCCCTTGAGCATCAGATAGGCTGAAAGGAACGCACAGACGGCGCCAACCAGTGCCGAGACCCACATGGCGTTGACCATGTAATTGTAGCCGAAGGGTTCGAGCAGAAGGTCCATCACGGTTTGCTTTCCGTGATCTGGGTCTTGTCGCCGTATTGCACGAAGGGGCGTTCATCGTCGGTAAAGATCGTGATGGCGCGGGCGTCTTCGTCGTCGTGCAGCGCATCACCGCCCAGCGTGAAGTGGCGCAGCACCCCACCGAACGCCTGTTCGAGGTTCTCGCGGGTGAAGGTGGTTTCCGTCGGGCCGTAGCTGAGCACGGTGCCTTTCACCAGAACCGTGCCGTCGCAGAATTCGGGCACCGAACCAAGGTTGTGGGTCGAGACCAGCATCACCCGGCCTTCGTCGCGGAGTTCGCGCAGCAACGCCACGATTTGGTCCTCGGTTTTGACGTCTACGCCTGTGAACGGTTCATCCAGCAGGATCACCTGCCCGTCCTGCGCCAAGGCGCGTGCAAGGAACACGCGCTTGCGCTGACCGCCGGAGAGTTCACCGATCTGGCGGTGGCGAAACTCGGTCATGTTTACGCGGGCCAGCGCCTGATCAACCGCTGCGTGGTCGGCGGCTTTGGGGCGACGTAGAAACCCCATTTTGCCGTACCGGCCCATCATCACGACATCTTCGACCAGCACCGGGAAAGCCCAGTCCACCTCTTCGGATTGCGGCACGTAGGCCACGAGATTGCGGGCCAGCGCTTCTTTTACGGTCAATCCAAGGATGCGAATCTCGCCCTTGGCGGCGGGCACAAACCCCATGATCGCCTTGAACAGTGTGGACTTGCCCGCGCCGTTGATCCCCACAAGCGCCGTCACGGTGCCGCGCGGGATTTCGAAACTGGCGTTCCAAAGCGCGGTGTGGCCGTTGCGATATGTGACGGTCACGTCCTGTGCAGACAGTCCACCGCCTTTTGCGGCGCTGCTGGTGGTCAGGGTCGTCTGGCTCTGCTCATCGAGCATGGCGTGTCCTTAGTGTTGCAGGCGCTTGGTCCTGGCATGGGTGCGCCCGCAGCCTTGCAGCTGCCGGCCTTTGTATCCGGTTTTGCGCCGCCTAGTTGCTGACGGCGGTGGTCAGACCTTCGGCAACAGTGCGGGTCGTCACGGTCAGTAGGTCAAGGTAGGTCGGCACCGGACCGCCTTCCTCGCTTAGCGAATCGACATAGAGCACGCCGCCATAGGTGGCACCCGTTTCGCGCGCGACCTGTTCCGCCGGAGCGGTGTTGACGGTGCTTTCGCAGAAAACAACTGGGATGTCATTGTCCCGGACCCCGTCGATCACCGCGCGGACCTGCTGTGGTGTGCCGTTCTGGTCGGCGTTCATCGGCCATAGATACAGTTCTTTCAGCCCCATGTCGCGGGCAAGGTAACTGAACGCACCTTCGCAGGTCACAAGCCAGCGCTGATCTTCGGGGATGTCCGCAACCGCCGCGCGCAGCGGCTCGATCGTGGCGCGCAGCTCGGCTTTGTAGCGGTCGGCGTTCTCGGCATAGAGCGTGGCATTGTCCGGGTCTGCGTCAGCAAAAGCTTTGGTGATATTGTCGATATAGATCAAAGCGTTATCCAGCCCCATCCAGGCATGCGGGTTGGGCTTGCCTTCGTAGCTGCCAGACGAGATCGAAATCGGGTCGGTGCCATCGCTGAGCGTCACCGACGGCACATCGTCCATATTGGCGATGAATTGTTCGAACCACAGTTCGAGGTTCAGACCGTTCCACAGGATCAGATCGGCGTCATAGGCCCGCACAATATCTTGCGGGGTTGGCTCATAGCCGTGAATCTCCGCACCCGGTTTGGTAATCGACACCACTTCGGCGGCATCCCCCGCCACGTTCGCCGCCATATCGGCAAGAACGGTAAAGGTGGTGACCACTTTCATTTTCTCGTCCGCTGTCGCCCCACTGGCCGCGACAGCCAAAAGCCCGGCCGATACCAGCGCGGTGAACTTCGTTCTCATGTTTTGACCCTCCGTGTTGACTATGCCCGTTCAGTTTTGAAAATGCAAATCACTCGCAACAACGTAGGAAGACAGACCGCCCCCACAAGGGGTACGACACAAAAATATCCCGTGATGTACCGGGGGTATTCCTACGCAGAACTGCATTTTTGAGGAGATCAGTGGTGAGCCGTGCAGGATTCGAACCTGCGACCCACTGATTAAAAGTCAGTTGCTCTACCAACTGAGCTAACGGCCCACTGGCGCGTTGTCTAGAAAGACGCACCGGGGTGGTCAACCCCCAAAACGGCAGAATTCAAACCAATCTCACAGTTTGCCGAAATGGGCGCGGTGCGGTGGGCTGGAAAGATGCCCATGACAGGCGTATATGCGCGGCCATGATGACCCATGCAACGCGCGATATCGCCTTCATGAAGATGCACGGACTCGGCAATGATTTTGTCGTGCTAGATGCGCGTGTGCGCCCTGTTGGCATGACGGCCGCGCTCGCGCAGGCAATCGGGGACCGTCATCGCGGTGTGGGATTCGACCAGCTTGCGGTGATCGAAACTGGCGACGGTGATGCCGATGCGCGATTGACCTTCTACAATTCGGATGGATCGACGGCTGGCGCCTGTGGCAATGCAACGCGATGCATTGCGCGGCATTTGATCGACGAGTCGGGCCGGTCTGAGGTCGTGTTGACCACCGAACGTGGGCGCTTGCTGGCGCGCGATGCCGGTGACGGGCTCACGTCGGTGAATATGGGGCAGCCTCAGTTGCGCTGGGACGAGGTTCCGTTGGCGCATGAAATGGACACGTTGGAGTTGCCTATAGAGGGCGCGCCCACGGCGACAGGGATGGGCAACCCGCATTGCACGTTCTTTGTCGCGAACGCCGAATCGGTGGACCTTGCCGCGCGCGGGGCCGAGATCGAGCATCACCCGCTTTATCCGCAGCGCACCAATGTGCAGTTTGCCAGCGTCATCGGCCCCAACCATCTGCGGATGCGCGTGTGGGAGCGGGGCGTGGGCGTTACCTTGGCCTCTGGCTCGTCTTCCTGTGCCACGGCGGTTGCAGCGTCGCGGCGCGGGTTGACCGGGCGTCGGGTGAGCATCGACCTGGATGGCGGGCGGATCGAGATCGACTGGCGCGAGGATGGGGTCTGGATGACCGGACCGACGGCGCATGTGTTCTCGGGCACCTTTATGGCGGACTGGCTGGAGCGCGTGTCATGACCCCGCCCAAGTTCACCACTCTGGGCTGTCGCCTGAACGCCTATGAGACCGAGGCAATGAAAGACCTTGCCGCACAGGCGGGGCTTCAGAACGCTGTTGTGGTCAACACCTGCGCCGTCACCGCCGAGGCTGTGCGCAAGGCGCGTCAGGAGATCCGCAAGCTGCGTCGGGAGAACCCGGATGCCAAACTTATCGTGACTGGATGCGCCGCGCAGACCGAACCGGAAACTTTTGCCAAGATGGCCGAAGTTGATGCGGTGATCGGCAATACCGAGAAGATGACGCCCGATACTTGGAAAGGTTTGGCGGCGGACTTCATCGGTGAGACTGAGGCGGTGCAGGTCAACGACATCATGTCCGTGACGGAAACCGCGCAACATCTAATCGACGGATTCGGCACGCGGTCGCGCGCTTATGTGCAGGTCCAGAACGGCTGCGATCACCGCTGCACGTTTTGCATCATTCCCTATGGTCGCGGCAATTCGCGGTCGGTGCCTGCCGGTGTGATCGTGGATCAGATCAAGCGGCTCGTCGACAAGGGCTTCAACGAGGTGGTGCTGACCGGGGTCGATCTGACATCCTGGGGGGCAGACCTGCCCGCGCAGCCAAAACTGGGCGATCTGGTGATGCGCATCCTCAAGCTGGTGCCGGACTTGCCGCGCCTGCGGATCAGTTCGATCGACAGCATCGAGGTTGACGAGAACCTGATGCAGGCGATTGCGACCGAACCGCGTCTGATGCCGCATCTGCATCTGAGCCTTCAGCATGGCGACGACCTGATCCTCAAGCGGATGAAACGCCGCCATCTGCGTGACGATGCGATTCGCTTCGCCGAAGAGGCGCGTTCACTGCGTCCCGACATGACCTTTGGCGCAGACATTATCGCAGGGTTCCCGACCGAGACCGAGGCGCATTTCGCAAACTCGCTGAAGCTGGTCGAAGAATGCAAACTGACTTGGCTGCACGTCTTCCCCTATTCGCCGCGCGAAGGCACTCCGGCGGCCCGGATGCCGCAGGTGGACGGGCGCGCGATCAAGGACCGTGCCGCGCGATTGCGGGCGGCGGGTGAGGTTGCCGTGTCGCGCCATCTGGCGGCGCAGCAGGGAGTGATGCACAGCGTGCTGATGGAAGCGCCGGACATGGGCAGGACAGAACAATTCACCGAAGTCAGGTTTGCGGCAGAACAACCCGTGGGACAGATCGTGCGCGCGACGATCACCGGGCAGGACGGGCATCAACTCGTCGCCTAAGAGCCGGTATGCGTTTGCGTCAACGCAAACGTCCGATGCGTCGAGGCATCGGTGCCGCTCACAACAGCGGGAAAAATGCGCACCCCCAATTGCACCGCTTCGACAATTCGGCCAAAACCTCGGAATGACTGATCAATCTCGCGCGTTGTGCGTCCATCTCCTGACCGCCACTGGAGCCGTCTTTGCCATGCTGGCACTGCTGGCAGCCGCTCAGGAGAAGTGGTCGATCATGTTCCTGTGGCTGGTGGTGGCCTTTGCGGTGGACGGCATCGATGGCCCGTTGGCGCGGAAATACGATGTGAAGACCAACGCCCCACGCTTTGACGGGGTACTGCTTGACCTTATCATCGACTACCTGACCTACGTTTTCATTCCTGCTTTCGCACTGTTCCAATCAGGTCTTCTGCCGGGCTGGACGGGCTGGTTTGCGATCATCGTGATCACCTTCGCCTCGGCCATGTATTTCGCGGACAGCCGGATGAAGACCTCGGACAATTCGTTCCAGGGCTTTCCGGGCTGTTGGAATATGCTGGTGCTGGTGCTCTTCGCCATCGAGCCAAACTTCTGGGTCTCGTTGAGTATGGTGGCACTTCTGGCCGTGGCGATGTTCCTGCCGCTCAAGTTCATTCACCCGGTGCGCACCGAGCGCTGGCGCAACGTGTCATTGCCGATTGCGCTTGCGTGGACCTTCTTTGCGGGCTGGGCAGCTTGGGTTGATTTTCACCCCGAAAGCTGGGCGCATTGGGGTCTGATTGCAACGTCGCTTTACCTGATCCTTGTCGGGATCGTTCAGCAGATTGTACCGATACGCAACCAGTGATTGCCATCGTCTGAAAAGCTGATCATGGCTGAACCATGTTCGTGCCCAAAGCCCAGAATCCGCTTCTTGCTGCGCTGTTGACGCTGCTGGCCTCGGCTTTCGTCGCAGGCACCACGCTATTGGCCAAGATGCTGGGAACGGATGTTTTGGGCCCTGCGCTCAACCCGCTTCAGATCAGTCAGGGCCGGTTCATTTTTGCCTTTTTCGCCTTTGCAGTGGCTGCGTTGGCGATGCGGTTGCACTTCACCGAAATCGCTTGGAAAACACACACGTTGCGGGTGGCATTCGGCTGGGGTGGCGTGACGCTCATGTTTGCGGCGGCGGCATTTATCCCATTGTCGGACGCCACCGCGATCAGCTTTCTGAACCCCGTGATCGGGATGTTGCTGGCAATTCCGCTTTTGGGAGAGCGGGTCGGACCCGTCCGCCTTAGCGCGGTGGCGATTGCGTTGATCGGCGCCATGATTCTGCTGCGTCCGACGCCTGACGCGTTTCAGCCTGCTGCACTATTGGCGGTTGGCGCAGCCCTGTCGCTTGGGTTCGAGGTGATCGTGATCAAGCGGCTGACCGGGCGCGAGGGGCCATTGCAAATTCTACTGATCAATAACGTGATTGGGGTTGGCATCGCGTCGGCTGCTGCTGTCTGGGTTTGGATCGCACCGACGCCACAGCAATGGATGGCGCTGGCGGGGATCGGGTTCTTGATGGCGGCCGCGCAGACCTGCTTCATCAACGCCATTGCCCGCGCTGACGCAAGCTTTGTGGGGCCGTTCTTTTATGCCACGCTGGTCTTTGCTGCGTTCTACGATTTTCTTGTCTTTGGTGTCCGTCCCGATGCGGTGTCGGTCATCGGGACGCTGATCATCCTGTGCGGCGCCGGTCTATTGATGTGGCGCGAAGGCCGGATCAGGCCTTCAGCCGGTAGCCCCGTCGGAAAAATACCCACGCAAGCAGATTGATCGCGACCGTACTCGCGACGGCAATCACCGCACCTAAAGCCGGGCTACTATCGGACACCCCGATTATACCCCAGCGCACCCCGTCGATCAGATAGAAGATCGGGTTCGCATGGGTGATGTCATACATCACCGGCGGCAGGGCCTCGACCGAGTAGAAGGTGCCCGACAAGAAGGCGAGCGGGGTCACGACGAAATTGGTGATCGCGGCCATCTGGTCGAACTTTTCCGCATAGATGCCCGCGACCATGCCAATGCCCGACAACAGCCCCGCACCGACGATGACAAAGAACAACGCGGCAATCGGATGCTGCGGTACGATGCCAAGGAACACCCAAAGCGCGACGGCGATGGCAATAGCGACCATCAGCCCGCGCGCAACGCCTCCGGCAAGGTAGCCAAGCACCAATTCACTCGCAGACAGCGGCGGCATCAGAGTGTCAACGATATTGCCCTGCACTTTGGACACGACAATCGACGATGATGTGTTGGCAAAGGCGTTCTGGATCACCGTCATCATCAGGATGCCCGGCGCGATAAATGTGGTGAAATCCACCCCCATCACGTCACCCCGGCGGGGTCCGATGGCGATGGTGAAGATCAGCATGAACAACCCCGCCGTCACCAAAGGGGCAAGCAAGGTTTGCGTCCAGACATTGAGGAAACGCAGGATCTCGCGCTGGCCCAATGTGTAAAGGCCAAGCCAGTTCACACGCCCAAAGCGGCGTTCGTTCGCGATCATCTGTCCAGTCTGCTGCATTGGAGTCCTCTTGCCTGTCAGTTCGGGTTGTAACTCGCCCGCGCATGATTAGAATAAGGAGCGACTTAGAGATTTCGGGCGGCCAACGCAAACGGCCGCTCTTTTTGATGGAGGGCACGATGTCCTGGACCGATGAACGCGTAGAGCTGTTGAAGAAGATGTGGGGCGAAGGCCAGTCGGCGAGCCAGATCGCCAAGGAGCTTGGCGGCGTGACCCGCAATGCTGTGATCGGGAAAGTGCATCGTCTGGGCCTGTCGAACCGCGCCGGGGCCGCTGGTCCTGCCAAAGCCGAAGCGAAACCCGCACCCAAAGCGGAGGCTCCAAAACCCAAGGCAGCAGCTCCTAAACCTGCGCCTGCCCCCAAGCCTGCGGAACCCGAAGTGGTGATGGAGACCAAGTCAGCCACGCCTCCGCCCAGCCCACGCCGCCAAATCATTCCTGCCGGTCAGCCCTTGCCGCCGCAGCCTTCGGCCAACGAGATCAGCCCCGAGGCTTTGGCCAAGGTGAACGCTGTTGAGAAGAAGGCCAAGAAGCTGACCCTGATGGAATTGACCGAAAAGACCTGCAAGTGGCCGGTGGGCGATCCCGCGACACCGAATTTCTGGTTCTGCGGCCTGCCGGTGCAACAGGGCAAACCTTACTGCGAGGCGCATGTCGGGGTGGCGTTCCAGCCGATGAGCTCGCGCCGCGATCGTCGTCGCTAAGGCCAGACGCCTTCAAGCCGTAGAAAAGCCCGGCCTGAAGGCACGGCTACCAGAAGTCGGGATTGTTCAGCGCAGGCGCGCATATCGACGGCCCGTTATATGAGGTCATAGGCGCGTCGTTCAGGGATCGGGCGGGCCATCCATGGGGCATCTTGAGCGATAGCGGCGGGGGAACGGTGTCCGTGCTCACTGGTTGGAAGCCAATGCGCCAGTAGAAGCTTGGATCGCCATAGGTCACCGCAAGGTCGATACCTTCGGCATGCAACGCATCGAGAGCGCCCCTAAGCAGGTGTTGACCTACTCCCAGTCCCTGATGTGCCGTTGCCACTGCCATCGGCGACAGAAGAAACGCGCTGCGCGCGTCACCAGCAAACCGCAGTCGCGTGAAGATCGCACAGCCGCAGAGTGTTCCATCGTCTTCGGACACAAAGACACGGATATCCTCATCCTGTGTCGAGGTCAGCAGATCGCGCGCAAGATCGTGGACCAATGCCCCCTCTTCTGCACCCTCGGACGCAGTGAAGGCGTCTTTGAACAATTGGGCAATCTGATCCGTCCGACCGATCTGATTGAGCTCAATTAGCATACTACGATCCCTACCTTGTCATCAGTCGTTGGTGACCAGATCGACGACCATGATCCCAGTTGCCCCACCTTCGCACAGATCGCAGAGCCGTGCGCCCAGCGCTTTGTGTGTCGGATGATCCGCATAGTGGGCCAGCGCCTCACGATCACGAAAGCGGATGACGAAGCCATCGGTGACTTGGGGCGACTTGCCCTCGTAATCGGCATTGGGACCGTGGTCAAAGCCCAGAACCCCATCCAGCGTGTGGCTGAACTGGGCGAGGTCCGACAAAACGGCATGACATTCTGCCCGGTTGGCATCCGGTCGGACATCACAAAAAACGCAATGCAGGATCATAGGGCTTTCTTACTCAGATATGCTTGTTCAGCTTTACCCTGTCTGTGAACGAATGTCCCGCCTCGCTCTGCAATCGGCCCTTCCCCAAACACCCGCAAATCTCTATATGCCGCGCATGTCCCAGAACCCGCCCTCTCTTCGCCCCGACCTTGCGCCCACTGCGCGGTTTTCCGATGCGCCCCGTGCGGGTCAGCCGACCATCGGCATGGTCTCGCTTGGCTGTCCCAAGGCGCTGGTGGATTCAGAGCGGGTTCTGACGCGCCTGCGGGCCGAAGGGTACGGAATCAGCCCGGACTATTCCGGTGCCGATGCGGTGATCGTGAACACCTGCGGGTTTCTCGACAGCGCCAAGGCGGAAAGCCTTGAGGCGATTGGTGAGGCGCTGGCCGAAAACGGTCGGGTGATTGTGACGGGCTGTCTGGGGGCAGAGCCGGAATACATCACCGGCGCGCACCCCAAGGTGCTGGCCGTCACTGGCCCGCATCAATACGAGCAAGTGCTGGACGCCGTGCACAAAGCCGTGCCGCCCGATCCCGATCCGTTCATCGACCTGCTACCCGCGACCGGAGTGAGCCTGACGCCGCGCCACTACAGCTACCTGAAGATTTCCGAGGGCTGCAATCACAAATGCAAGTTCTGCATCATCCCGGATATGCGTGGCCTGCTAACCTCGCGTCCCGCCAAGGCGGTGCTGCGTGAGGCGGAAAAGCTGGTTGAGTCCGGCGTGCGCGAATTGTTGGTGATCAGCCAGGACACATCCGCCTATGGCACCGATTGGAAAGATCGGGACGAGAAGTTCCCGATCCTGTCGTTGGCCCGCGATCTGGGATCACTGGGCGCTTGGGTGCGGATGCATTACGTCTATCCGTATCCGCATGTACGGGAACTGGTGCCGCTGATGGCCGATGGTCTTGTGCTGCCCTACCTCGACATTCCTTTCCAGCACGCCCACCCTGACACGTTGAAACGGATGGCCCGCCCTGCCGCAGCCGCACGGACGCTGGACGAAATCGCAGCCTGGCGCGAGGTATGCCCCGACATCACGCTGCGCTCGACCTTCATCGTAGGCTATCCGGGCGAGACTGAGGACGAGTTCCAGACGCTGCTGGACTGGATGGACGAGGCGCAATTGGATCGCGTCGGGTGTTTTCAGTACGAGAATGTCGACGGCGCACGGTCAAACGCGCTGCCGGATCATGTTCCGGACGAGGTCAAGCAAGAGCGCTGGGATCGGTTCATGGAAAAAGCGCAGGCGATTTCCGAGGCCAAACTGGCAGCCAAGGTCGGCCAGCGGATGGATGTCATTATCGATGATATTGACGCCGATGGTATTGCGACCTGCCGCACCAAGTCGGACGCGCCCGAGATCGACGGTAACCTTTTTATCGACGAAGGCACCGACGGCTTGAGTGTTGGTGAGATCGTGTCGGTCGAGGTAGACGAGGCCGGGGAATACGATCTGTGGGGACGGCTGGTTTCGTAATTGTGGTGCGCTGCCCCGTGGTCGCGCTACACTGACGTCATGAGACCTGAAAACCACAGCTTTACCCATCTGATTTCGCGTTCGGGGAGATCCGTTAAAGACAATGATCCAGACGCAGTCTATCGCTGGACCCATGTTCAGGGCGACGTGGACTACGTCGCCGGGGTGCTGTCTGATCTTCCCTTGGAGGCGGTTGTCGCATCCGCCCTTTCGGCGGTCGAAACGCGCCCGCGCTGCACCCCGCATGGCGATGGCGCGGTGGTGATCCTGCGCGGGATCAACCTGATCGAGTGTGCCGAGCCCGAGGATATGATTTCCCTGCGCGTCTGGATCGAAGAAGACAAGATCATCAGCGTCGGCATCCGGCCCCTGGGCGCGCTGGACGACATCCTGTCGATGGTCGACCGCAACCACGCGCCCGTTTCGACCGGCGACATGCTGGCCAGCATTGCCCTGCGTCTGGTGGATCGGGCCGATCCGGTGATTGCCGACCTCAACGAAGTGCTCGACGAGGTCGAAGACGGGCTCGATGACATTGATATCGCCAAAACGCGCCGCACCATTTCTGACACGCGTCGGGTCGCCATTGCCCTGCGGCGTTACTTGTTTCCGCAACGCGACGCGCTGACCACGCTGGAGGTGGAAGCCTTTGACTGGATTTCGGAATTGGCAAAGGGGCATTTGCGCGAGGCTGTGGATCGCTTGTCGCGGCTATGCGAGGAGCTCGACATGATCCGCGAGCGCTGTCAGGTGGTGCAGGACCACATGCTGGACATCCGCGCCGAAGCGATGAACCAGCAAATGCTGGTGTTGACCGTTGTTGCTGCGTTCTTCCTTCCTATCAGTTTCCTGAGCGGACTTTTGGGGATCAACGTCGGAGGCATGCCACTGTCGCAAAGCGACTACGGCTTCTGGATCATTTGTGGTCTGATGGTGATGATCGGGGTGCTGGAATACGTTCTTTTTCGCAAATTCAAGCTGTTCTGAACGGCCATGGCTATCTGAAGACCGGTCCGTTCAGTGCTCTGTTCCCAAAGCTCAAAAGGTATTCGAAACAAGAAGACCGGCAATCCGTCGTCGCAGCTTGCCTGCTGCACAGACTGACTTATCTCCGATACATGACAATGATATCCGAAACCCGCGTGCTTTACAACGACCAATGCCCGGTCTGTTCGTTCGAGATCAACCACTACGCCGCTTATGCCAAGCGCGAAGGGCTTGCGATCCAGTTCGATGATCTGAACGGAGTAGAACGTGCGGCTTGGGGCATTGACGAAGACACAGCAGCGCGGCGCCTGTACGTTCTACGTGACGGTGAATTGACCAGCGGCATACCGGCCTTCCTTGTTCTTTGGCGCGAGATGCCGCGCTATCGGTGGTTGGCAAAGGTCGTCGGATTGCCGGGGATCAAACAACTGGCCTCGATTGTCTACGATCATGCCTTGGCTCCGCTTATCTATCGCTGGCATCTGCGCCGCAAGGCCCGCGCAGCTACCCAATCAGGATAACCAACCACGCCACACCTGCGGCAATCGCCGCTACGGCAACCCCGGCGCTGCCTGCGTCTTTGGCGCGTTTGGCCAGCGGATGATCTTTGGTTGAGATGTAATCGACCGTATCTTCGATGGCTGTATTGAACAACTCAGCCGCCAGAACCAAAAGGCCAAGGGCAAGGATCAACGCCCGTTCAGCGGGGGTGAGCGGCAACGCGAAAGCCAACACAGCGGAAGCAAGATTGGCCCAGACCCAACTGCGAAAGCTGTGTTCAGTGCGCCATGTGGCCACGACTCCGGCCCAGGACCAAATGCAGCGCAGTTTGAGACGTCTGAAAAACTCCATCGCTGCGCCTAGGTGTTATCAAGGTAATGCCGCACGCAATCCTGCACATGGCGAAACCGGTCGCCGCCCAGATGCTTGCCACCATACCAGCGGGTGACAACGATCACGTGATCTTTTAGCCCCTCGCGTTCGAGCATTTGCAAAATGATCTGACCGGCTCCGCCTTCACCATCATCGTTCTTGAGAGGCGTACCATCCGAGAACACAACAGCCCATGTGTTGTGCGTGGCCTTGGCGTATTTCTTGGCGCGCTTCAAAGTCTTGAGAAAGCCATCCACATCTGCGCGGCTGGCCACTGGCCCTCCACAGACCGCGTATTTGGAGCCGCGATCCGAGATGACGCCTTCAAACTGTCTCATCTTCCAGATGCAGTTTCATGTCGACCAGCACCTGTTGCAGCGCAAGCGTTTCGCGCAGAAGACGCCGCGCTTCGTTCGCACTGATAACGCCATCCGCGATGGATTGGTGATATTCAGACATCAACATCGCAAAGCGCTGGCTCAGCGCCACGACATCCGAATTCACGCCGCCCTTGTTGCTTGAATTGTCACGCCGCTGTTCGAAGGACAGCGTGATCCCGTTCAACTCAGCCAATGCAGAGGTGACATGTGGATAGCTGGACACTTGCTCCAACGCCGCAACGGCATCCACGGGGATGAACCTGTCTGCGTGTTCATCATGGTCTGCGTAGTACCGGCCAAGCGTCGCTTTTGATTTTCCGGTGAGTTCACACGCCTTTTCGATGCCGACTTCTTTGACCAGCAATTCGGTGTGCTTTTTCAGGTACGGACCGAATGACGGCATGGCAAACCCCTTAAAGTGACCCTTCGCGATGGGAACATAAACGCCTCTTTCCCCTGACTTTCATCGTAACGCAATGCCACAGCTGGTCCAGACCCGAAATAATCGGGCGTCAAGGCACACCGGGTGCAGTCCGTTCCCTATCGCTGTCCCGGAGTCAGGATGCGCTGGCAGAGCAACGCCACAGGCATCTGCTTGCTCTGCACGGGTCACCACTTGCACCCCACACTGAGGCGCATCCTGAACTTGGCTCTCTTGCGCGGCCGTGCAGGTTGGGGCATGTGGCAGGATATGGCGAAGCTCTATTTCAACTATTCCACCATGAACGCAGGCAAATCGACCCTGCTGCTTCAGGCTGCGCACAATTATGAAGAGCGCGGTATGTCGGTCTACCGGATGACCGCGGCCTTCGACGATCGGGCCGGGATGGGCAAGATTGGATCCCGCATCGGCTTCGCACGTGAGGCGGACACGTTTTCACCCACTGACGATCTATTCGCACGGGTCGAAGGGATCTTGGCGAAAACCGAATTGGCCTGCATTTTTATAGATGAGGCACAATTCCTGACCCCGGATCAGGTCTGGCAACTGGCGCGCGTGGCCGATGATCTGGGTGTCCCAGTGATGGCCTACGGGTTGCGCGTCGATTTTCAGGGGCAGCTTTTCCCAGGCTCGGCCACGCTTTTGGCGCTGGCGGATTCGCTGCGCGAGGTGCGCACGATCTGCCATTGCGGGCGCAAGGCGACGATGGTGGTGCGCAAAGACGATCAGGGCAGTGTTCTGACCGAGGGCGCGCAGGTGCAGATCGGTGGAAACGAGACCTATGTAAGCCTCTGTCGCAAGCATTGGCGGCAGGAAACCGGTTCGCTCTGAGCCCGAAAAGTTCCATCACATCGCAAAAATATTCCGTGGAACGCCGTGTGGCGGCGTTGGTTGTGTCCTCAGAAGCAACACAATCCAGGAGGATATCATGAACAAGCTTTTTGTAAGCGCACTCGCCCTGACAGTCGCAACCACCGGTGCATGGGCGGAAAACCATTCGTCTGGCGAAATGGCGACTGAGAACACCAACTCCGAGATGATGGACAGCACCAACATGGCGGACAACATGTCGTTGGATGACGCGACCAACCTGATCCGCACCCGCGACATCACCGGTGGCAATGTCTACACAACGAACGCCGCCAATGATGAAGGCTGGTCGATGGACACGGTCTACACCGAAGTCAGCGCCGACTGGAATGACATCGGCGAAATCGAGGACATCATTCTGAACAAGAGCGGCCAGATGATCGGCATCATCGCAGAGATCGGCGGCTTCCTCGACATCGCAGACAAGCATGTGATGATCCCGGTATCGGACGTGAACCTCGTGGCCGTAGATGATCGCAGCTATGCCTTCGTGACCAAGTTCAACGAAGAAGAGCTTGAGCAGATGGAATCGGTCGACGAAGGTTTCTGGAACTGATCCAGCCTTGAACGATCTACAGAGAAGAGGGCCGATTGGCCCTCTTTTTCTATGCGCGTTCGATCAACACTGACCCGACCGAATAGCCTGCCCCAAACGAACAGATCACACCGCGGTCACCCGGCTGCATGTCGTCCGAGTATTTCGAAAAGGCGATGATTGACCCGGCAGACGATGTGTTGGCGTAATCCTGAAGGATGTTTGGTTGTTCGCCCGGCTCAGGCGTCCGACCTAGAACTTTCTTGCCGATAAAGTCGTTCATCGTCTTGTTAGCCTGATGCAGCCAAAGCCGTTTCAGGCTGTCTGCACTCCAGCCTTCGTCCTTTAGATGACCAAGGATGTGCGCCGACACCATCGGCAGCACTTCCTTGAACACCTTGCGCCCGTTCTGCATGAACTGCATGTCGCGGCGATCTTCCATCTGGTCCCGGGTGCGACGCAAAAAGCCGTTGTTGTTGCGGATGTTGTTCGAGAACTCGGTCGCACAACGTGTGCCATGAATGGTGAAATGCGCGCCCTTGGCGTTGGCGTCGGGTTCAATCACCACGGCCGTGGCCACATCCCCAAAGATGAAGTGACAATCCCGATCCCGCCATTCCAAATGCGCAGAACAGATCTCGGGGTTTACGACGATGGCACATTTGACCGATCCCGACCGCACCATGTCAGCCGCCGCCTGAATGCCGAATGTGGCCGATGAACAGGCAACGTTCATATCAAACGCAAAACCGCCTGCCCCAATCAGGCTTTGGATCTCGACCGCCACCGCCGGATAGGCGCGTTCGTGGTTCGAGGCCGCACAAATTACCAAATCGACCTCTGACGCATCGCGCCCGGCTTTCGCCAGTGCCTTGTTGATCGCATCGACCGCCATTTCAGCCATGATCGACGGCTCTTCATCCGAGCGCGCCTTCAAATGTGGGAACATGCGATTGGGGTCGAGAACACCGGACTTGTCCATCACGTAGCGCTGTTCGATGCCCGATGCCGAGACAATGAACTCCGCACTGGAATGCGGCACCGGTTCCACGTCGCCGGAGGCAATCGCATCAGCGTTTTCGGAATTGATCCTGTCGGCATAGGCGTTGAAAGCCACCACGAGTTCGTCATTGGTGATGATGTTCTCCGGGGTGAACACACCGCTTCCGGTGATGGCGGGCTGGATCATGGCTCGGGTCCTTTTTGCGTGCAGGGACCAGACTGCACACACACGCCGGGGTCAAGTGCGACGCTGCGCGACTTCGGAACTTGCTCCGCAGGGCACGCGTTGATCTATCAAAGGAGATACACAATGGACCGTCTATCCATCATACTTTCGCTTCTAAGCGGTGCCTTGATCACCGGCACTATTGTAACAACCGCGTTCACCATGGGCTATTATTCATGGTGGGTGATCGGTGCCGCTGCCATCATCGGTTTCGTGATGGCGTGGCCCAGCGCGTACTACGTGTCGCGCCTCATCAAGAACAATGACACACAATGGTCGCCGCACCGCGATCCGTTCGACCACGGACCGATCCCGCGCCCGGGCGACCGCGAGGTTTAAACTGCGTTGGGCAAAGGCTCACCTTTGGCGAAGGCGATTGCATTGTCGACCGCCATCAGCCCCATCGCCGTACGCACTTCGAGTGCGGCCGTTCCCAGATGCGGCAGAAGCGTGACGTTCTCCATGTCGATCAACGCCTGTGGCACCTTGGGTTCAAACTCGTACACATCGAGCCCAGCACCTGCGATCCGACCAGTCGATAAGGCATCGATCAGATCAGTCTCGTTCACCACATCCCCGCGCGCAATGTTCACCACATGCGCGTGGGGTTGCATTGCCTTCAGCACAGCCGCGTTGATCAGGTGGTGGGTTTCGCCACCGCCAGGTACGGCGACGACAAGGACGTCCACTTGGGCGGCAAGGTCCATCAATTGGGCGACCTGTTCCGCCGGGAATGGCACCTTTTTCAAAGACCGGTTGTAAAACTTGACCGCCATGCCAAAGCCGAAATGTGCGCGCTGTGCGATGGCCTGACCGATGCGGCCCATACCGACCACACCAAGCGTCTTGCCGGACATGTGCAGCCCCAAAAGCTGCGTTGGGTGCCACCCCTCCCACTGCCCTGCACGCAGCATGCGTTCTCCCTCACCCGCGCGACGGCAGGTCATGAGCATCAGGGTCAGGGCGATATCGGCGGTGGCATCGGTTACCGCACCCGGGGTGTTGGTAACTTCGATCCCGGCAGCCCGCGCCGCAGTCGCGTCGATGTGATTATAACCGACACCGAAATTCGCCAGCAGCTTGGTCCTTTTTTCAGGCACCGCAGAAAAGATGTCAGCGCTATAGGCATCCCCCAATGTAGGCAGCACAACGTCATGGTCGATCAGGCTTTGAGTGAGTTCATCGCGGCTCAGCGGTGCAGTGTTGTCGCGCACGCTCACGTCGAACACCTCCCGCGCGCGGGTCAGCACCGGGTCGGGGAGTTTGCGGGTGATCAGAAGTTTCAGCACAGGCGCGCTCCGTTCGGGGTGTCTTTGTCGGGTACGGCCAAGACAATCGCCTCGTCTGCGTCGTAAAAGCCCAAGACCAGCGCCTCGGACATGAACGGTCCGATCTGGCGCGGCGGGAAATTGACGACGCCCATGACCTTTTTGCCGACAAGGGTGGCAGGGTCGTAATGCACGGTAATCTGGGCCGAGGATTTCTTGACGCCGATCTCGTTCCCGTAATCAACCCACAGCTTGATCGCGGGCTTGCGCGCTTCGGGGAAGGGTTCTGCCTGTATGACGGTGCCGACGCGAATATCCACCTTCATGAAATCGTCGAAACTGATCTGATCAGCCATTGGCCAATTCCTTGGACCGCTTGGTTGCAACGTCGATGGTCTGGGCGATGAGCGGCGGCAGGCCGGTTTCTTCGTCCATCAGCACGTTCAGTCCCGCCTGCGTGGTGCCGTTGGGGCTGGTCACGTTGACGCGCAACTGGCTCGGCGTTTCATCGGCCTGCATGGCCAGCGCGCCCGATCCTGCAACCGTTGCCTTGGCCAGCGTCATGGCGAGTTCGGGGTCAAGCCCCTGTGCTTCGCCCGCGCGAGCCAGACACTCGATCATGTGAAACACGTAGGCCGGGCCGGACCCGCTAAGCCCTGTGACAGCATCCATCTGATCTTCGGTCTCAAGCCTTACGGTCTGGCCAATCGCAGACAGCAGCGTTTCCGCCATCTGCAATTGCGCTTCGGTCACATGGGCATTGCCGATGATCGCCGTAATGCCCTGCTTCACAGCGGCGGGCGTGTTTGGGATCGACCGGATCACCGGCGTCTTGTCGCCCAGCATGTCTTCGAAGGAGGAGATGGTGATGCCCGCCGCGACCGACAGGAAGGTCGTGTCGCCATTTCCCAGCGGCGCCAGCGTCGGCAATGCATCGCGCATGATCTGAGGTTTGACGGCGACCAGCACAATGGCTGGGTTTTCTGGTAAATCCGTATTCAGGTGTACGCTTTGTGCCTGTACCCAATCTGACGGGTTCGGATCGGTCACCCAGACCGAACTTGCAGGCAGTCCCCCGGCAAGCCAGCCTTCGAGCATGGCTGATCCCATCTTGCCACAGCCCAACAGAACAAGCCCACGCTTGGCGATATCAGAATTTTGCATGAAGCCCCCCACGTTTCTTTGCGTCGGGGGCCAGTGTTACGCGCGGCCGTAGGCCTCTGCAATGGCGACCTGAAGCGCATCTTTCGGTGTGCGGTTGCCCCAGACGACCAGTTGGAATGCCGGGTAATAGCGCTCTGCGCTCATGACGGCGCAATTGATCATCGTATCGATCTGTTCGGCGCTGGCAACGTTGCCACCCGCCAGAACCAGACCGTAGCGATAGACCATCAGCTTGGCATCCGCCCAATAGGTAAAAGCGCCTGCCCAGCACTGGTCATTGACCGAGTTCAGACTTTCGAACAACGCTGGCATCCGATCTGCGGGCGGGTCCATGTCGAAGGTGCAGATCAGGCGCAACGTTTCGTCATAGGGGGACCATGCCAAGGTGATCGAATAAGTCCGCCATTGCCCTTCGACAGCCATCGCAATCTGGTCTTCCGCAATGCGGTCAAAGTCCCAGTCATGATGCTCGGCGATGTGCTCAACGATATCGATCGGGTGGATGTCGTCTTCAAGATACTGCTCGGACAGGGCCATGATGCCGCCTCCTGTTACCTGTGCGGAAAGGCGGGCTTTGCCCTACCCTTCGGTGCCTGCTCTAGGGGCTGCGGTGAAATGCCGTCCCCCTACAACATATGCTGCATGGCCGGAGCGGTCGCGTAAAGCGATATTTCCATGACAAACGCAATAAGTTGTGGAGAAGTCTACCCGATGTGGTGAGCGCGAATAGTGCCACAATCTGTGGATAAAATCACATGAAAAATGGCCCGCGGTGCTGTTGGATGCACAACTGCGCTGAGCCTGCATCATCCGGCTGCCCTAACCGGCCTTTCCAGCTGGACACCAACTCTGCTCAAAAATTAGGCAGGATCGCACGGAGAACGTGCCCGGTCCTGCTTTTGTGTTTTCCAAATACCTCGCGGGAGTCGCCCAAGGGCGACGGGGGTAGCGCCCCCTCTTTTTCGAAAACGAAAAAGGACGATGCGTTGTCGCATCGTCCTCCGTCGAATTGGCACAGCCAATACGATACTGATGTCAGTTCAGCGACGCCATGAAGTCGTTGACCTCGGTAAGCGAGATGTACTTCTGCTCTTCGATCCCGCTTTCCGAGAAGGTCCATGTCACGGCAGGGGCAGATACGTCGCCGTTCTTGTCAAACTGCACGTTGCCCGTGGCACCCTGATAGGACACCGTGCCACCTCCATCGAGAACCTCTTTCGCCATGGTGAACCCAGCCGCGTCGGCGGTGACGGGGGTACCATTGGGGTCGGTGATCGACGCAACCTTGGCGGCGATATCCGCACCGGTGGCGTCTTTGCCCGCTGCATGCATCGCCATTAGGGCAATCATGGTCGCATCATAGCTGTTGGCCAGTCCCGGACCGTTGGGCGGGCCATCGAACTTCGCCGTGTAGGCGTCGACAAAGGCCGAGGCCGAGTCAGTGCGCGGTGACGCGGTGTCTGTTCCGGTGAAATTCGCAAGGTATTGCATGCCGACATTGTCGCGGAATTCATCGGATTTCAGCGCGTTCGCCGCGATCATGTTCTGCGATCCACCCAGCGAGATCCATTCGCGCACGACCTGTGTGCCTTCTTTGGGATAAAGCGCCATATAGATCGCCTCGGGATTGCCCTTGAGCGCCTCGGTCACTTCGGCCCGGAACGATGCCTGCCCGTCATTGATGGCGATGGACGCGGTCACGTCGATGCCAAGCGCCTTAAGGTCGTCCGCGACCAAGCCGCCAATGTCCTGCCCCCAGTCGTCGTTCTTGTAGAAGACGGCCACCGATTTGTAGCCTGCTTCTTGTGCCACCATGGCACCGACTGCGGCCTGCACACCGGATGTGGCGAAGGTACGGTAGAAGAGACCGTTGGTCTTGCCCTCTTCGGCCAGACGGGTGAACGCGGTCGAGGATGAACAGCAGGACATCTGCATCACACCGGCGGGCACTGTGACCGAGGTCAGGATCGGCATGGACACACCAGAGGACACTGCACCTAGCAGCAGTTGCACGCCATCGAGATCGACCAGCGCCTTGGCCGCGTCCACACCCACTTTCGGGTCAACCTGCGTATCGCGCAGGACCATTTCGATCTGGCAGCCCGCAACACCGCCTGCTTCGTTGGCGATGTCCACGGCGTATTGCGCGGTGGCGGCGATGGGCTTGCCCCAATCGACAGACGTGGGCAGCACAGCGCCGATCTTGGTTGTGCAATCTTGTGCCGCGGCATCAGTGCCAAAGCTGGCAAAACCCGCAGCAAGGCCCAGGGCAAGGGCCGAAGTCTTAAGTCCGTTCATTCCGTAACTCCCTATTGTTCATTTTTTGGAAAGTTTTCATTTATTCTTGGCCGATTGCGACACGACCAGTTTTTCCGGGAAGAGCCCCTGTGGTCGCCACAGAAGCATCCCCACGATCACGAAGCCGATCAGCACGAACTGGATCGACCCGGTATAGAGTTGCACCTCCAGCGGTGCGAAACGTGACAGCGCCCAGCCGCTGGCGGTCCATGCGGCCCAGATCAGGAAGGTCCCCATCACCGCGCCCTTGTTGTTGCCCGCGCCGCCGACGATCAGCATCGCCCAGATCTGGAAGGTGAGGATCGGAAGCACGTCTTGTGGGCTGATGAAGGCATAAAAGGTGGCGTAGAGTCCACCGGCAAGGCCCATGATCACCGAACCGGCCACAAAAGACGTGAGGCGCACGCGGGACGGCGATTTACCGAGCGACTGCGCGGCAGTCTCGTCCTCTCGGATCGCACGAAGGAGGCGCCCGAATGGGGACTGGATCAGCCGTTCGAGAAACAGGTATGTGGCGATCAGCAGGATCAGGACAAAGGCAAAGAAGGCGAGGTTGTAGGTGAACCCGTTGCCAAGTGTTTCGCGCAAAGGCCGTTCAAACCCACGAATGCCCTGCGCCCCGCCCAAAGCGTCGGTGTTGCGCATCACGGTCTCGAATGCGACGGCGACACCGAAGGTCGCGATGGCAAGGTAGTCATGCCTAAGGCGGATGGTCAGCAGCCCGACGATCCAGGCGACGACCCCGGCGCAGGCCATGCCGCCCAAAAGGGCCAGCAGGTATGGCAGGCCGAACCCACCCAGCTGCCCCGCTTGCGGCGTCCCGCCAAGGATCAGCGTGCCATAGGCCCCTGCCCCGAAGAACGCGACTACGCCGCCGTTGAAAAGGCCGGTGTTGCCCCATTGCAGGTTAAGCCCCAGCACCGCAATCGACAGGATCGAGGCGACCGTGGCGAAAAAGACGAGGTAGGAGATGATGCCGATCATGTGCGCTCTTCCCCAAACAGCCCATGCGGGCGCAGGATCAGTACGGCAAGGATGATGAGGAAGGGCACCGCCGGGCTGTAGCCCGAGGGCAGGATCACCAGCGCAAGGTTGGACGCGAGACCAACGAGGAAGCCCCCCAGCACCGCGCCGTAGATGCTGCCGATGCCACCGACGATGGTGGCGGCGAAGATCGGCAGCACGAGATCGCGGCCAAGCACCGGGCTGATCTGGTTGGTCAGGCCGTAGAATACCCCCGCTGCCGCCGCCAGCCCGCCACCGATCAGCCAGATCAGCACGATCATGCGGTTGAGGTTGATGCCCGATACCTGCGCCAGGGTCGGGTTTTCGGCCACTGCGCGCAAGGAATAGCCGAAGGTCGTGCGCGACAGGACCAGATGCAGGATGAACATGATCAGCAGCGCCGCCACCAGCGTGAATACCTGATCTGGTTTGATCAAGAGGAACGGATCACGGCTGACAACGATGGCAAAGACGATGTCCTGTGAATAGAGCTTTGGGTTCAAGCCAAAGATCAGGCCGAGGATGTTGCGGATGATCATGGCAACGCCGAAGGACGCGAAGACCATCGACAGCTCTCCGCCCTTGGCGCGGACGCGTTTGAACACGAGCTTGTCGACAGCCACAGCGGAAAGGCCCGTCAGCGCCATCGAGAGCAAGAGCGCCAGGGTCAGCGACCAGGTGAGACTGAGCGGCGGGATCGCCTCGGCCAGTGCGGGGTGGATCGCACCGAAGAGGCCGTCAAACAACAAAGCGGCATAGGCCCCGATGGAGAGCAGTTCGGCATGCGAGAAATTGGCAAAGCGGAGCATGTGCATCGCCATGGTCAGACCAATCGCGCCCAGCGACAGGATTGAGCCGACCAGCACTCCGTCCACAAGGTTCTGGATCATGCCGGTGTCACCCGCTTGCCGCCAAGGTAGATTTGCCCGACCACCGGATCGTTCAGCAGATCCTGCGCCGCGCCATCGACTTGATTGCGGCCATCGGCGAGGATGTAACAGTGATCCGCCATCCGAAGCGCCTGTTTGACGTTCTGTTCGACGAGCAGGATGGTCACGCCTTGTTCGGTCAGGGCGCGCGTGTATTCCAGCACCTCTTGCGCGGCCTTGGGGGACAGCCCGGCAGACGGTTCGTCCATCAGGATCACAGACGGGTTGATGGCCAGTGCCATGGCAACCGCAAGAAACTGGCGTTGCCCACCAGACAGCGCGCCAGCTTTCTCGGTCTGCTTGTCGGCCAAGGCCGGAAACTGCGTGAACAACGCGTCGCGCCGCAAAGCAGCCTCTTTGCCTGCGTTTCGCAAGACAAGGTCAAGGTTCTGCCGGATCGTCAGCGAGCGGAAGATGTTGTCCGATTGCGGGACGTAGGCCACGCCCAAGCCGCCCATCTGGTCCGGCCGCGGGTTTGTGATATGCGCGCCATTAAGCAGTACCGAACCGCTGGTCACCGGCACCAGCCCGGCAATCGCTTTGATCAGGGTTGATTTGCCCGCCCCGTTGGGACCGATGATGACCGTTACCTTGGCGGTCTCTGCGGTCAGTGACACGCCCTTGAGGATCGGTAAATCCGGTACGTATCCAGCGACGATATCCTGTGCCACAACCGCCGTCATTCGACCTGCGCCCCTAGATATGCGTCCAGCAGAACGGGATTGCTTTGCGCCTCATCCGCCGTGCCTTCGAACACCTTGCGGCCCTCGGCCAGTGCAATGACCGGATCGCAATGCTGCATGACGAAATCCATGTCATGTTCGATGATGACAAAGGTTTTGCCGCCGCGGTTCAGTTCTTCGATCTTTTCGATCAGCGTCCGTGTCAGGCTCGGGTTCACCCCGGCGGCGGGTTCATCCAGCAGGATCAGTTTGGGATCGCCCATCAGGATGCGGGCCAGTTCCAGCAGCTTCATCTGACCACCGGAGATCTGCCCCGCCGCCTGATCGGCCAATGGGGCGAGGGTGACGAAATCGAGCACCTCAATCGCGCGTTTGCGAATGGTGGATTCCTGATTTCGCATCTTGGCAGCGCCAAAGAACGGACCCCAAAGGCGTTCACCCACCTGCGCCATCGGGGCGAGCATGACGTTTTCGAGAACGCTCATCTTTGCGAAGGGGCGTGGGATTTGGAAGGTGCGGCCAAGTCCGAGGCTGAACAAGGCATCGGGTGAGAACCCGGTCACGTCCTGACCGTCGAGATGGACAGTCCCGCTGGTCGGTTTCAGCATTCCGGTCAGCACGTTGAAGAGCGTCGTCTTGCCCGCGCCATTTGGTCCGATCAGCCCGGTGATTGTGCCCGCGTGGATGTCGAGCGATACATCGTTGACGGCGCGGAACTCGCCGAAGGTCTTGCTGACGTTCCGGATGCTGAGGATCGGGTCAGCCATGCTACCCATGCACCGCGTCGTTCGGGTTGGTGTTCAGGTTGTACTTCATGATCCGGCCATGACGACTGCTCCTGTCCCCTTCGAGCGAATAGACGTCACCCTTGGGACCATCGGCCTGATCCAACACCGCATTGAGCGTCACATGATCCTCTTCATCCAACGCAAAGGCGAAGGTCTGGAGCGTCTGTGGCAAGTGGCGGGCATAGCGTGCGCCAACAATACCCGCCGCGACTTGTGGCTGATCCAGCACCCAGCGGGTGGCGACGGCAGAAAGCGAGACGCCATGCTTGTCACCCACCGTTTTCAGTGCTTGAAGAAGCGCCTGAAAGCGGTCCCACGGGCCGAATTCGTCGATGATCAGGCGGTACTTGATCAGACTGCGGTTCTCGAACTGGAACCCGGGGTCTGGCTCACCCAGCCATTTCTCAGTGATGAAGCCACCAGCAAGCGTGCCGTAGCAAATCAATTGCAGGTCGTTCTGCGCCGCCCAATTGGTGAGCCCGTTTTGCGGGCGGCGGTCCAGCACCGAAAATTGAACCTGTGCTGAGGCGATATCGAAGCCCGCATCGACAAACCGCTGCATCGCTTGCCTGTCCCAATTGGTGGTGCCGAGGTTCTTGATCTTGCCCTCTTTGCGCAGGTCTTTCAGCACATCAAGGGAGTCAACGGCATTTCCCTGTGACAGGTCCCACCAGAAGAACTGAACGAGGTCCAGCTGGTCGATCTTGAGCCTTTGCAACGACCGATCAATGATGGCGGTCACTTCATCTGGCCGCAGATCGGCCAGTCTCGTGAGGTCGGGCACCAGTTTGGTGTGAACGCAGACACGATCTGCAACCGACGCGCCTCGCCGCGCGCGCAGGTCGGCGATGAAATCACCGATCATCTCTTCCACGCCGGTGTAGATGTCGGCGCAATCGAATGTGAACAGGCCCTCATCGACAAAGGCTTCCATATCACGGATCGCCTGTGCGCGGTCCACCGGGCCGTGATCGCCCGCGAGTTGCCACCCACCGCGAATGACTCGGCTGATTGTATGGCCGGGGCGCAGTTGGGTGGTCTCGACGCTCATGTTTCGTCTTTCCAGTAGGGTGTGCTGCGCTGATCCGGCAGGCCGGTGGTTTCGGAATGGCGGAACGTGCGCTTGGCCGTCCGTGTCACCCGGAACCGACCGCCGCAATTGGGGTCTGGGCAGGCGATCTCGGCATCAGTGGACATCCAGTCATTGGGTGAGGTCGGGCGTTGTTTTGCGGGAAGCAGAGGCAACAGAGCGGCGAGCGCGTACATCGACACTTTCTGCTGGTCGTCGAAGATCAGCAATTCGCCTTCAACGCGGAAGCTTTCGCCCTCGACATGACGACAAACAGACGTGCGGTCGCCCACTACGGTTTCAACGCGCAGGTCGTACAGCCAGAATTCGTCCGCGTCCTGCGCCGCGCTCATCGTTCCCCTGACACGCGGTTCCGCGCGGTTGTTCCCTATTGTTAACCATATGGTTGCTGGGATCTTTCGGGCTTGTCAAACGGGTTCAGGGCGGCAACTCATGGGGCGACAGCCGAAAGGACCACTCTATGACCCACCCCGACACCATCGCCCTGAGCGACCGCCTGACCATCCGCCGTGCGCTGGTGGGCCTTTGGCAGGTGGCGGATATCGAGAAAGACGGAGACCTCATCGATCCGGAGGTCGGCGCGGATCATCTGGCGGCTTATGCGGATGCCGGGTTCGATAGTTTCGATATGGCGGATCACTATGGCACTGCGGAGGTGATCACCGGAGCGTTGTTGAAGCGCGGGGTCAAGGCCACCGTCGGCACCAAGTGGTGCCCGGTGCCCGGCCCGATGACGGCCGATGTCGTGCGCGTCGGAGTGCAGGAGCGGTTGGATCGGCTGGGAGTGGACCGCGTGGACCTGTTGCAATTCCACTGGTGGAGTTTCGAGCACCCAGCTTGGCTCGACGCGCTGCACGAGATGGCCAAATTGCGCGAAGAAGGGTTGATCGGAGAAATCGGCCTGACCAATTTCGACGCGGCGCACCTGCATCTTGCCTTGGCCGATGGCATCCCGATTGTCAGCAATCAGGTGCCCTGTTCGCTTTTGGATCGCCGCGCGACCGGCCCCTTGTCCGAGGTTTGCGCAGCGTGGGGCGTCAAGCTTGTGTGCTATGGTACTTTGCAAGGCGGGTTTCTATCGGAGAAATGGCTGGGCAAAGCAGAGCCGACCGAGATCACGGACTGGAGCAAGATGAAGTACAAACGCTTCATCGACACCGCCGGGGGATGGGACGCCTATCAGACGGTGTTGCAGGCGGCTGCAGATGTGGCGGCTAAGCATGGCGTGTCGATTGCCAATGTCGCCACGCGTTGGGTGCTGGAGAATGAAGCCGTTGCCGGGGTCATCATTGGCGCGAGGCTGGGTGAGGCCCAGCATACGGACGATAACCTCAAGCTGTTCCAATTCAGGTTGGACGAAGAGGACCACGCCCGCTTGAACGCGGCTTTTGCAGTGACAACCCCCCTGCCCGGCGATTGCGGCGACGAATACCGTAAGCCACCCTTCCTGACGGCCAGCGGGGACCTCAGCCATCACCTTGATACAATGCCCAGCGCCATGACAGTCGAGGACGTGCCGAACCGCCCCGGTGAAAAACGCGTTCTGTCAGGAAGCGAGTGGGAAGACATCGCAGGATATTGCCGCGCACATCGGATCGGGGATCGCATCTTTGTGTCTGGCACAACAGCGACCGCGGGTGTTGATCGGGCGGTGGCCCCGAAGGATGCAGGCGCGCAGACGACCTATGTCTTGGACAAGATCAGCGCAGCTCTCACTGCGCTTGGATCAAGCATTGACGACGTTGTCCGCACGCGTGTGTTCATGAGTGATGCCGAAGATGTGGTTGCCGTGTCCAAAGCGCATGGGCGCATCTTTGGCGATATCAAACCGGCCAATACGCTGTTCCAGATCGGCCAGCTGATCGGCGACTACAAAGTAGAGATCGAGGCCGAAGCGATCGTCCGGCCCCGAAGCTAGAAATCATTTCTTGGCCGCTTCCAAAGCGTCCAGACGGGCTTTGAGCATTTCGTTCTCTTCGCGGGCCTTCATCGCCATCGCGCGCACTGCGTCGAATTCTTCGCGCGTGACGAAATCGCGATCCGCCAGCCAACGGTCGACCAGCGATTTCATCGCAGTCTCAGCCTCGTCTTTCGCGCCCTGAGCCACGCCCATGGCGTTGGTCATCAATTGCGAAAGGTCTTCAAATACCTTGTTTCGGGTTTGCATGTCTGCCTCCGGCGTTTGCTTGATCTCTATATGGTCTTCACACCCGCGCGGCACAAGGTTGACTTCGCCGCAGAGAATTGAACATCTGCGCGCATGTCTACGGGTCTGCCTTTTCCGAATGTCTCGCCAGAGCTGTTTTCGATCTCGATCTTCGGGATTGAATTTGCGCTGCGTTGGTATGCGCTGGCTTACATCGCAGGCATTCTGATTGGGTGGCGGATTGCGGTTGCGGCAGTCAAACGCCCGACGCTTTGGGCCGATGATACTCCTCCGATGCGCCCCGAACAGGTCGAGGAATTGCTCACTTGGGTGATCCTTGGGGTCATTCTGGGCGGACGGCTTGGATTCGTGCTGTTTTATCAGCCGGGGTATTATTTGCAGAACCCAGCGGAAATCCTTGCTGTCTGGCAGGGTGGCATGTCGTTTCACGGGGGGCTTATCGGGGTGATTGGCGCTGCGCTGATGTTTTGCTTCAAAAACGGCCTCCCCTTGCGCCCCACTGCAGACATGATGGCGATGGCCACGCCGCCGGGACTTTTGCTGGGGCGGCTTTCGAATTTCATCAACGCAGAACTGTGGGGGCGGCCAACCAGCCTGCCTTGGGGGGTTCAGTTTCCCGGTCAGGCCGCACAATCTTGTGGACAGACGCTGGGAGAAATTTGCGCACGCCATCCGTCGCAGCTTTACGAAGCGCTGCTGGAAGGTCTGCTTTTGGGTGCCGTTCTGCTGTGGCTGGCTTTCCGTCGTGGGGCACTCAAAGTGCCGGGTCGGATCGTTGGCCTGTTCATTGGTGGCTATGGCGCAGCGCGTTTCTTGGTAGAGTTCGTGCGCCAGCCTGATGCGCAGTTCATTTCGGACGGCAACCCGCTCGGCCTTGCTTGGCACATCGGCGGGTATGGTCTGACCATGGGACAACTTCTCTCTGTTCCGATGATTGCAATCGGCATTTATCTCTGGCTGTCCGCACGCCGCGCCGGAGCCGTACGGGACACATGACGGAGCTTTCAAAAATCCTGCGCCGCCAAATCGAGGCGACCGGGCCGATTACCTTGGCCGACTATATGTCTGCTTGCCTGCTTCATCCCAAACACGGGTATTACACGACCCAAGACGCGCTTGGCGTCGATGGGGATTTCACCACAGCTCCTGAGATCAGCCAGATGTTCGGGGAACTCATCGGCCTCTGTGTTGCGCAATCCTGGATGGATCAGGGCGCGCCAGATCGGTTTGGCTTGGTAGAATTGGGACCGGGGCGTGGCACGCTGATCGCAGATATCCTGCGGTCCACGGTACAGGTGACGGGGTTTCACGCTGCAGTCGATTTGCATCTGGTCGAGGCATCGGCGCGCATGCGCAGATTGCAGGCGGCCGCCCTGCCCGCCTATCACCCAACGTGGCATGACACGGTAGAAACTCTGCCCGAAGACATTCCGATTTTCGTCATGGCCAACGAGTTTTTCGATGCGCTTCCAATCAGACAGTTTCAGCGTGACCCAAAAGGTTGGCGCGAGATCATGGTGGGGCTGTCGGAAACCGGTGTGCTGCAACGCGGGCTAAGTGATGCAGCACCGATTGAAGCGCTTAACAGCCGCCTGGACGACACACAGCCGGGTGCCCTTGTGGAAACCTGCGCACACGGCACTGCGGTTGTGGATGCTCTAGCCCGCCGGATCGCGACACAAGGTGGAATGGCGCTGTTCATTGACTATGGCGGGTGGCATTCCAATGGTGACACGTTTCAGGCGGTGCGTGCACACCGACCCGTTGATCCTTTCGCTGAACCGGGACAGGCCGACCTGACCGCCCATGTCGATTTCGAAGCGTTGGCACGTGCTGCGTTGATTGCGGGATGCGCGGCCAGCCAATTGACCAATCAAGGCGTGTTTCTTGAACGGCTGGGGGTCACGCCGCGCGCCCAGAGTTTGGCAAAGGGTCTGACCGGAGAACCACTTGCTGCGCATGTGGCTGCACATCGACGGTTGACCCATCCCGATGAAATGGGTTCCTTGTTCAAAGTGCTGGGTCTGTACCCAGTGAACGAGTCGCCGCCGCCCGGACTGGATCCATGACGCTGGAAATCATCACAGCAGATAGCCTCGGACCTATACGCCACGGATTTTTCACGCGGCGCGGCGGTGCATCTTCCGGGGTGTTTGCAGGGCTCAACTGCGGCGCTGGATCATCCGACCAGTCCGAAATCGTTGCCATCAACCGCGCCCGTGTCGCGGATGCGATGGAGGTTGCCGGAGATCAGCTGGTCAGCGTTCACCAAGTGCACTCTGCCAAGGTGGAAGTTGTGGAGGGACCGTTGGGATCGTCGAAACCACAGGCCGACGCCATGGTGACAAAAACGCCAGGTGTCGCGCTGGGTGTGCTGACGGCGGATTGCCAGCCTGTGCTCTTTGCCGATCACGATACCGGTGTCATCGGCGCTGCCCATGCCGGATGGCGCGGAGCTCTGGACGGTGTTTTGGAAGCAACGATTGATGCGATGACCCGCCTTGGTGCCAATCGCGAAACAATCAAAGCGGTGATCGGACCCAGTATAAGCCAACGTGCCTACGAGGTCGGACCCGAATTCCTCGATTCTTTTCTCGCCGAAGATCCACAATACGCTCGGTTCTTCGTCAATGGGGATGAAGACAAGTTCCACTTCGATCTGCCAGGCTTTGGTCTTTACAAGCTGCGCAGCGCCGGGGTGGACGCGGAATGGACACGGCACTGCACGTATTCTGACGCAGATCGCTTTTATTCCTACCGCCGCGCGACCCATGCGCGGGAGGCGGATTACGGCCGTTTGATTTCGGTGATCCGGCTCTGAACCGCGCCAGCGCCATTGGCGCAGTGCCTAAATCAATCACAGGAATACACCGGGATTGTCCACGTTTGGTCACAAACGCGCCCAATTGCACGGGTTAATTAGGATCAAGAAACAACGGAACACCACCGGAGCAGTCCAATGTCGCGCACTTCGAAATTCATCGCCTCTGTCGTTGCAACCTCGAAAGAGGACATGCCAGCGCTTCCTTTCCAGCGCGGCGCAGCCCGCAAGGCGATGTTTGCCCGCATCAAGGCTGAAAAGGCCGACCAACTGGCCCGCAAACGCGCCTGATCAAACCTACGGAATACAGCCGACCTGTCACGATCTTCCCCAATTGTGGCAGCGCTGTTCCGAAGACCCAGACAATCCTCCCCATATCGAAGAATTGGCCGCGATTTCGCGGCCAATTTTCGTTGAGCTTTGACGAATCAAACACTTCTGAGCCATCTTTTATTCAACGATATTGCACCGTCCTTCTGGTGTTGTTGGTGGGGGCCAACGCGGATGTGACCTAAGTTAAAAGGTATCACATGGCTCAGACCTCGACCGATCGCGCTGCGACGACCGACTTCAACGCCTATGCTGTTTCAACAGACAAAGTTGCCACGTTCGACGGGCAGCCTCGACGCGACATCCCTCTCACCCGCACCATCGAGGCTGCCGCCCTTCTGCAAGATCAGTCGATATCCGAGTCCAGTTTCACAGTTCCTGCATCTTCGACTTTCGAAGCCTGCGCGTCCGCCTTCGCCCGGGGCACGCTCATTTCAACGGTTATGGGGCCGATTGCTGTCGAAGATCTGATTCCCGGGGATCTGGTCGAAACACATCGCGGCCCACAGCCCGTCGTATGGATTGGCAGCACGCCCTATCTTCCGGATTTCGCCGCCGAAACGACCTCTCTGTCCTACTTGCTCCGTATGCCGGGAGTTGGCATGGACCAAAGCGATCTGCTGCTTGGTCCCGCAGCCCGGCTTGTGGTCCGTCAAGATCGTTTTGCTGATTTGCTCAACTGCGATGCGGTACTTGCCCCAGCCAGCGACTATATCGACGGTGACCGGGTCTTACGCATCACGCCGCCGGGATCGGTGCAATTATACCATTTCGCCTTGCAAAGCCACGGGATCATTCGGGCCAATGGGCACGAATTGGAAAGTTACCATCCGGGACGGGTTTCAGCTGCGGAAATCGGAAGCTCTGTTCGCGACATGCTGCAGTCGATGTTCCCGCATCTTGGGTCTCTCGAAGGCTTTGGCGACCTTGCTTTCCCGCGCACAACACGCGACGTGATCGAAACGTTGCGAGTCGCCTGACACGTCAAGCATCACTGCGTTGGCGCGGTGTCAGTCCGTGCCGCCCAGCCGCGCTTCCAATACGTCGAAAGGCACACCGGGTTCGTCCTTTGCCCCGCGGATCACAAGCGAAGTCTTGACGCTGCCGACGTTTGGCGATGTCAGCAGATCCCCTGTCAGAAAGCTTTGGAACGTGCTCAGGTCAGGAGCGACACATTTCAGGATGAAGTCCACTTCTCCGTTGAGCATATGGCATTCACGTACAAGCGGCCAACTGCGGCAGCGGTCTTCAAAGGCGCGCAGATCTGCTTCGGCCTGACTTTGCAGTCCGACCATCGCGAAAACTTGAACCTCAAACCCCAATTCGCGCGGATCAACCTCGGCATGGTAGCCCCGGATAAAGCCTTGCTCTTCCAAGGTGCGCACACGCCGCAGACACGGTGGCGCCGAAATACCGACCCTGCGGGCCAATTCGACATTGGTCATGCGTCCGTCTGCTTGAAGCTCTGCCAAAATCTTGCGATCTATTGGATCCAACCGATGTGCCGGCATCCTGAAGCACCCCTGCATTTTTCGACATTGTTATAGCATAGGTTTGTTGCGCGCAATATTGTTTCAACATTGAGCAACAATCTTTCTATACATTTTAGACTGTGAATTTTTCACACGACGCGGTGTCATTGATTTGCGAAGACACGCATGGGCGCATATATCCAAAGACTAGACAAAAACCGTACTCTGCGACGCGAGGCTGCCATGTCCGACACACGCCACACCAAAGTTTTGATCATCGGCTCCGGTCCTGCCGGTTACACCGCTGGTGTCTATGCAAGCCGCGCCATGCTGGAGCCGCTTCTCGTTCAGGGCATGGAACCGGGCGGGCAGTTGACCACGACCACCGAGGTCGAGAACTGGCCCGGCGACACAGAGGTGCAGGGACCAGACCTGATGGTGCGCATGGAAGCCCATGCACGCGCCATGGGCACCGATATTATCGGCGACCTCATCACCTCGCTGGACCTGTCCAAACGCCCGTTCACAGCGCAGTCCGACAGCGGCACGGTGTATACGGCGGATGCGCTGATCCTTGCGACAGGGGCACGCGCCAAGTGGCTTGGGCTGCCATCAGAGGACGCGTTCAAGGGTTTTGGCGTGTCAGCCTGCGCAACCTGTGATGGGTTCTTTTATCGCGGTCAGGAAATTGTGGTGTTTGGCGGCGGCAACACCGCTGTGGAAGAGGCGCTGTTCCTGACGAATTTCGCATCCAAAGTGACACTGATCCACCGCCGCGACGAGCTGCGGGCCGAGAAAATCCTTCAGGACCGTCTGTTCAAGAACCCCAAGATCGAAACACTGTGGCATCACCAGTTGGACGAAGTGTTCGGGACGGACATGCCCAAGGGCGTCGAAGGCGTGCGCGTCAAACACGTCGATACCGGCGAGATCACGGAGATTCCATGTAAAGGCGTGTTCATCGCCATCGGTCACGCCCCCGCCAATGAATTGGTCAAGGACGTGCTGGAAACCCATATGGGTGGGTATGTCGTGACCAAACCAGACAGCACGGAAACATCGATTCCCGGTGTGTTTGCGGCTGGTGATTTGACCGACCACAAGTACCGGCAAGCGGTCACATCGGCTGGCATGGGGTGCATGGCCGCTCTTGAGGCCGAGCGGTTCCTTGCGGAAGTTGGCGATGATTCAGGCAAGGTTGTTTCAGCTCCCTTGGGCTATGGCGCCGAAGTACCAGCTGCGGAGTAGGACGCGAGATGGGTCTGACTGAGAGGTCCGACCCACATCCCGGCGCGTTGGCTTTTTTTTCGGTAAACCATTTTCAAAACTGGCGTAAATTCCGCACATTTTCCCGAATTCATGAGGTGCGCGACCTTGTCACTGGACTTCTGTCCCGGTGGAGGCGTAACCAGCGCCCAAATTTGGGCAGTGAGCAGAACAATGTACCCGCAAAACCTTGCCCCAATCCCTGAACTTTATGTCTCGTATGACAGCGCCCAAAAGCTCAAGCTGGAAGCGGCTGAACTGTTGAGCCACGATCTGACGCCACGCCAGATTTGCGACCTGGAACTCTTGATGAATGGCGGGTTCAATCCGCTGAAAGGGTTTATGGGCGAAGAGGACTACAATAGCGTTGTCGAAAACATGCGCCTGGTCGATGGGTCGCTTTGGCCGATGCCGATCACGCTGGACGTGTCCGAAGCTTTTGCAGACAGCCTTGAGATCGGGCAAGACATCGCGCTCCGGGATCAGGAAGGTGTGATCCTTGGTACGATGACCGTTACCGACCGCTGGGTGCCGAACAAGGCGCGCGAGGCGGAAAAGGTGTTCGGTGCAGATGACGATGCGCATCCGGCAGTCAACTACCTGCACAACAAGGCAGGAAAAGTTTATCTGGGTGGTCCCGTCACCGGTATCCAGCAACCCGTCCATTATGATTTCCGCGGGCGTCGCGACACTCCGAACGAATTGCGCGCACTGTTCCGCAAGCTGGGTTGGCGCAAGGTGGTGGCATTTCAAACCCGCAACCCGCTGCACCGCGCACATCAGGAACTGACCTTCCGTGCTGCGAAAGAAGCGCAGGCCAACCTGCTGATCCATCCGGTTGTCGGCATGACAAAGCCGGGTGACGTAGACCATTTCACCCGCGTCCGCTGCTATGAAGCGGTGCTAGACAAGTACCCGCAATCTACCACGACGATGAGCCTTTTGAACCTTGCGATGCGCATGGCCGGCCCCCGCGAGGCGGTTTGGCATGGCCTGATCCGCAAGAACCACGGCTGTACCCATTTTATCGTTGGCCGCGATCACGCGGGACCCGGAAAGAATTCGGCGGGCGAGGATTTCTACGGGCCCTATGATGCGCAGGACCTCTTCCGCGAGCATGAGGCTGAGATCGGCATCGAGATGGTCGATTTCAAACACATGGTCTACGTTCAAGAACGTGCGCAATACGAGCCGATGGACGAGATCGCCGACAAGGATAACGTGACAATCCTTAACATTTCGGGCACCGAACTGCGCCGCCGCCTGACCGAAGGTCTGGACATTCCGGAATGGTTCAGCTTTCCCGAAGTGGTCACCGAGCTGCGCAAAACGCGCCCGCCGCGGTCACAGCAGGGCTTTACCGTCTTCTTCACCGGCTTCTCTGGCTCGGGTAAATCCACCATCGCCAACGCTTTGATGGTCAAGCTGATGGAGATGGGCGGTCGCCCGGTGACCCTTTTGGATGGCGATATCGTGCGCAAGAACCTGTCCTCGGAGCTGGGATTCAGCAAGGAACACCGCGACCTGAACATTCGCCGCATCGGCTATGTGGCGTCAGAAATCACCAAGAACGGTGGGATCGCAATCTGTGCGCCCATTGCGCCATATGCCACAACACGCCGTGCCGTTCGGGAAGAGATCGAACAGTTCGGTGCGTTCCTCGAGGTCCATGTGGCGACGAGTCTTGAGGAATGCGAACGCCGCGACCGCAAGGGGCTCTACAAGCTTGCGCGGGAAGGCAAGATCAAGGAATTCACAGGGATCTCTGACCCGTACGACGTGCCGGAAACACCGGAATTGCGTGTCGAGACCGAGAATGTCGAAGTCGACAACTGCGCTCATCAGGTGATCCTGAAACTCGAAAGCCTAGGACTGATCGCAGGTCAGTAAGACCAAGATAGAAGGGACGGAGCACATCCGTCCCTTTCTTTTTTGCCACGGCCTGTGCCGGAACACGGTTGCGCACGACACAGCGACATGTCCAACTGTCTCAAGTTCTCGAGAAGGGCTGGTGCCATGTTTCGACGATTTCTTTTCGCTTTGGCTCTATGTGCGCCAACACTCGCTGCGGCAGATCGGTCGTGTGACACCAAATTTCAGAAGGTTTGCATCGAGACCGTGCAGAACGGCAATACGATCACGTTTTATGCTGAGAACCTTTATCCCTTCCTGCCGGTCACGCTGGACATCACGCTGGACCTGAAAAACCTTGGGCGCAGCGAGGGCGGCGCGGGTCCTTTTGTTCTGGACGGCAACCAACGGGTGCAGCTTTTCAAACTGTCTCAGAGGCAGGCTGGCGCTTGGTCCTATCGTTACAATTTCACGTGGAGCCGAGGCGATTACACCGCGCGACACGACGATCGACACGCATATATGCTGCCGTTTGCCCCGGGACAGGCCTTCACTGTCGGTCAGAGCTGCAACGGCAGTTTTACCCATTTTGGCGCACGGCGCTTTGCCGTCGATTTCGACATGCCCCAAGGGACACCGATTCACGCAGCGCGTGATGGGATTGTCGTCGATCTAAAAGAAGATTCCCGCAGCGGAGGGCCGGGTGCGCAGTATCAGGATCTTGGCAACTACGTGATCATCCAGCATTCGGACCGCACCCTTGCGCAGTATTTTCACCTGCAGCAGGGAGGCGTCAGCGTGAACATGGGAGACCGCGTCCGCGCGGGTACGCTGATCGGTTATTCAGGAAACACCGGGCAATCCACCGGACCACACCTGCATTTCGATGTGGTTCGAGGCGATGTAGGTGTGACAAGCGAAACGCTGCCATTTCGCTTTGCCACATCTGCGGGGCCATTAAAATGCCCCGCCGCAGGTACGACGCTGCGCGCAGAAAACTAGACGAGCTCAGTGCACCGTGACGGGTGCAAAATCATTCTGTCGCGCCAGCATGAATGCCAGCTTGCGGTCCTTCACAAGTGCCAAACGCTCCCCATCGGCACGGTGGACGGCGTAGATGGTTGTTTCGTCCCCAAGCTCGCCCCGCACTTCATCCGGCAAGTCCGCAACTGCCACCGGGCGCACATAGACAAGGTTGGACTGGTCGGCATCTTTGAAATCAAATGGCGTATTCATGGATTAACCCTTCCTGATCTGGATTGTCTGAACCACGGTCTCGGGACGCAACATGGTCAGATCGACATGCAGCAGCCCGTTTTCCATGATCGCCTCACCGACTTCGACCCCATCAGCAAGCACAAAGCTGCGCTGGAACTGGCGCGCGGCGATCCCACGATGCAGGAACACCCGATCGGCTGTGTCGTCGTGCTGGCGTCCGCGGATCACAAGCTGTCTATCCTCAACGGTGATCGCCAGATCTTGTTCCCGAAAACCTGCCACTGCCAAAGTGATCCTGTACGATCCTTCGGAGGTCTGTTCGATATTGAAGGGGGGATAACCTTCGTTGCCGGATTTCGCAGTGCGTTCCAGCAAACGCTCCAATTGCTCGAATCCAAGCAGATGGGGATAGGATCCCAAGGTCAGTTTCGTCATCGACACGTCCTTTGTGCAAGCGACTGTGTTGGTGCGGCCCCATTCTGGCGACCGTTCACAAAGAAATATGGGGGCGCGACAAGCAAGACGCAAGGGCTTTGCGGAATCGCAGAATGCGGTTATCTTGCTGGTCTCAGCCACTTTTCGGGGACCGCGCTGCATCATGAATGCTCCTACTGATCTGTCGATGAAAACAGACGACGTCCTGAAGGTCGAACTCGAGGTGTTTCGCCGCGAGCACCGCGATTTGGACGAGGCCATTCGCGCGTTGCAGGAAACCGGAACAGCGGATCAGCTGACCCTGCAGCGGCTGAAAAAGAAAAAGCTGGTCTTGAAGGACAAGATCGCCCAGATCGAAGATCGGCTTCTGCCTGATATCATCGCCTGATATCAGGGCCGAGTTGCCCCCCGATCCGATCTGGCTATAGTGCGCGCTCCGAACACCTGAAGGGGCGCAGCGCCATGTCAGAATCGATCAAGGTCGGCATCATAATGGGAAGCCAGTCAGACTGGCCGACTATGAAAGAAGCGGCCGAAATGCTGGACGCGCTGAACGTGCCCTACGAGACAAAGATTGTGTCCGCACATCGCACACCTGACCGGCTTTGGGACTATGGCAAAACTGCCGTCGAGCGCGGTTTGCAGGTCATCATCGCAGGTGCAGGTGGGGCGGCGCACTTGCCCGGAATGATGGCGTCGAAGACCCGTATTCCGGTGATTGGTGTGCCGGTACAGACGCGCGCCCTTTCGGGTGTCGATAGTCTTTATTCGATCTTGCAGATGCCGCGAGGATTTCCAGTGGCCACAATGGCTATCGGGTCTGCCGGTGCAGCCAATGCCGGATTGATGGCTGCGGGCATTCTGGCCTTGCAGGATGGTGATCTTGCCGCCCGTCTTGACCAGTGGCGCGCCGATCTGTCGGCGTCCATCCCTGATACTCCCTCTGACGACGGATAACGCCATGACGCTTGCGCTTCCCATCGGATCGACCATTGGCATCATTGGTGGTGGTCAATTGGGCCGAATGCTGTCGGTGGCGGCCAGCCGTCTTGGTTTTCGCTGCCACATCTTTGAACCCGGCGCGACCCCACCAGCTGGGCACGTCGCCGATCAGGTAACCACAGCCGCCTATGACGACGAGGCCGCCTTGCGGGCTTTCGGTCAGTCGGTGGACATCATCACCTATGAGTTCGAGAACATCCCGACAGCCGCGCTTGACCTGTTGCAGGATCTTGCCCCGATCCATCCCGGTCGCGAGGCGCTTCGTGTCAGTCAGGACCGTTTGACAGAAAAGACGTTTCTTCAGGATTTGGGCCTGCAGACAGCGCCATTTGCGGACATCACCGATGCAGCCAGCCTCGAGACGGCGCTGGACGAGATCGGCACACCGTCGATCCTGAAGACCCGCCGCTTCGGCTATGATGGCAAAGGGCAGGCCCGCATCATGTCGCGCGACGATGCCGCGTTGGCATTGGCAGATATGCAGGGGGCACCTGCCCTTCTGGAAGGGTTTGTGAATTTCTCGCACGAAGTGTCGGTGATCGCCGCACGCAGTCTGGATGGGGCCGTCGCGGCCTTTGATCCTGGCGAGAACGTACACAGCGACGGCATCCTGCGCACGACGACAGTTCCCGCACGCCTCACTGCCAGCCAACGCACCGATGCGGTGCTTCTCGCTGCCAAGATCGCCAATGCCTTGAACTATGTGGGTGTGATGGGTGTTGAGTTGTTCGTCACCTCCAGCGGCCTTATCGTGAACGAGATCGCGCCGCGTGTGCATAATTCCGGACATTGGACACAAAACGGCTGCTCTGTGGATCAGTTCGAACAGCACATCCGCGCCATCACTGGCTGGCCCTTGGGCGACGGTCAACGTCATGCGGATGTCGTGATGGAGAACCTGATCGGCGATGATATGGATCGGGTGCCTGAGCTTGCGAATACGCCGGACTGCGCGCTGCACCTTTACGGTAAGGCCGAGGTCAAGCCCGGTCGCAAGATGGGCCATGTGAACCACATCAAGCGGGGCTAACTGCGCAGGAAGCGTTCCGCGACTGTACCGGTGAGATGCGCAACGCGACCGGCGGCAATGGTCGCCTCTACCCGGCGGGTGGTTGGATCAACGACGATCAGATCGGCACGCTTACCAATCTCAAGGGTGCCACGATCCGCGAGGCCAAGCATCTGCGCTGGCCCTGAGGACAGCATGGCCCAAGAAGAGGCGAGGTCGCAGAGGCCCAGCTCTTCGAGCCGGAATGCTGCACGCAAGGGGGACGGGTAATGGTAATCCGACGCCAGTGCATCGCACAGACCGTGCGCCACCAGTTCCGATGCTGCGATGTTGCCAGCATGGCTGGCCCCGCGCACGACATTTGGCGCACCCAACACAATATGCGAACCGTCCTCTCGCGCCGCTTGCGCCGCTTCGAGTGTTTCGGGAAATTCGCTGACAGTCGCACCGCGCGCGGCCCATTCCCGACGGTCTTCGGGGGTGCTGTCGTCATGGCTTCCAAGGACAATTGCTTTTTTGACAAGCCGCACAGTCAGCGCATCAAGGGCGGCAGGCACTTCTGAGGTCCGCTCATGCAGGCTCTGCATCAAAGCCAGGTGTGTTTCGGGGCTTCTTCCGCTCTTGAGCGCTTGCCCGGTCAGACGCGGCGGCTTGCGCCCTTCCGCTAGGCGCTGGTGCGGCAGGTGATCGTTAAACACAACATAGCCGATGCCAAACCGGTCAACCGCTGCCTCCGCCCGGGCAAAGTCGTCGAGGAGATGGGTCTCAAGCCGCAACTGCAGGCGTAGATCAACGGGAACCGCATCGCGCACCGCAGTGACACTTTCGAACACATGCTCGGCAAAGTCGGGGCCGCGCATGCCACCTTCCCATGAAAAGAACTGCGCCAGAATAGCGGTGGTGATGCCATTGGCCGCCAGTTCGGCCGCCGCTGCAACAACACCGTGTTCCGCTTCTCTCAAAGCGCCCCGGCGCGGAGCCATGTGGCGTTCGAACCCATCCCCATGCGGATCAACAATTCCCGGAAGGACAAGATATCCGGACAGATCAACTTCACGCCCAGAACCTCCGACCACAAGTCGCCCCTCGGCGAGACCGACAGGAGCTTCGGACCAGCCGTCAGGGGTAAGAACGCGCGCTCCGACAAGGGTTATCTCAAGGCTCATTTGCGGGCTCCGGACACATCCCGAACATACAGACCAATTCTTCAGTGTTGATGGATTGGGTCCAGTCCAGTTCCGGGTCGAATCGACCCGTCCGCAGAAAAAGATCGACCTGCGCAATGACAGACGGAGCCTGCATAATGAATGTATGGCTAACGGACATCGTCAGATGCGCTTTCATTCCAGCGACCTTGGTAGATTCGACAGAGACCTTTCCATCATCATCGCCCGGGATGAGGCTGGAAAAGAACGGATTTAAGGACCGTGTGCCTGCAATCACCCCAAGTTCGAACGTCACCGGAGGCAAGGATTTCGGAAGATCACCGGGCGCAGTACCCAACTGCTGCCCCGCAGGGCCATTGAGCCACTCGAACAGCTCTAACCCGCCAAGTTCATCGACCAGCTCACTGCCTTTGTTCGGCGGGGCCAACATGACAACCCGCCCAAGGTTTGCCGGGCGCTGATCCTTGAGCCAGAAGCGCAGCAGGATGCCTCCCATCGAGTGGGTGACAAAATGCACACGCTCTTCGCCACATGCGGCGACTGCGCTTGGGAGCGTTTCCTCAACCAAAGTCTGGATACGGGCCGTGGTCGAAGGATACCCCGGTGCGTGAACTGTGTAACCTTTTGCTTCGAGGACGGACTGCATCAGAGCAAAGGAGGTCTCTGTGCGCGCCAACCCATGCAACAGCACGACGCAATCCGCCTTGGCCGGCGATGCGGAGGCAACAGATAACGCAGCTGCAAGAGACAGGGCAAAATGTCGGAACATGACTGTCAGATACGCGCTGCACACAAGTTTAGGAAGGCCCTAGCGCCGCGACGTCACGGCGAGAAGAACGCCACCCAAAACAAGCAGTGCCGCCACGATCAATCGTGGTGTGACCGACTCGGACAAAAGCACGGCTCCGCCAGCAATGGCGATCACAGGCACAGTCAGTTGTGTGACCGCAGCGGTGCTGCCCCGCAGATGCGGAAGCACCGTGTACCACATGGAGTACCCAATACCGGATGTCACCGCGCCCGCAAGAACAGCCATCGCGATACCAAACATTGTCGCCTCTGAAAGATGGATGCCACCGAAGACTCCGATGGCCACACCCGAACCTGCACAGGCGATGGCTGCTGAAATACAGAAATTCGCAGCGGTGGCCCCCAAGGCATCAGAGGTGCTGCGTCCATTGAGCGAATAGATCCCCCAAGCCACACCTGCGATGGCCATCAGACCCGCGTGCCAAAGGCTGGGGGTCGCAGAATGACCCGGCCACAACAGCCATACCAACCCACCAAACGCGACTGCAGCGCCAATCCAACGCCTCGCGGCGGGCCTTTCGCCGCTGATCAGAGAGCCAGCAAACATCGTGATCTGCACAAGCCCAAATAGAATAAGGGCGCCCAATCCCGCATCAAGACTGACATAGGCAAGGGAAAACCCGAAGATATAGATCAGCAGCGACAGCACGCCCACCGTGCGGCCAGTTCCACCAAGCGCCAGCCGTCGATCACGTAGCATCACGAGAACCGTCAGCATAACTGCGCCAGCGCACAAACGGACAACCCCGAACGCAACAGCGTCAATGTCGCCTGACGCAAGTGCGACGCGGTTCAGAATCGAGTTCGACGCGAAGGCAATCAGAGTCAGGATGGTCAGGAAAAAAAGGCGCATGCGATTGGCTACCGCTTTGCGCTGCCAGTTGCCAGACACCATCTGCGCGTTTGCACCGTGTCCGAAGCCACAGCCCCAGCTTCGTCTTTCGAAGAATTTGGAGCAGTGTTGACGAAGTCGTAAGCGCCGACCTTGCCTTCAAAAACAAAGGCGCCCAAAGGCGCCCTTGCTCAAAACTTGTGTCGGCTTGATCGACAGACGTCCCGAAGGACATCTGCTGATTACATCATGCCGCCCATGCCACCCATGTCGGGCATGCCGCCGCCACCAGCGCCTTCTTTCTGCGGCTTGTCGGCAACCATGGCTTCGGTTGTGATCAGCAGACCAGCGATGGAGGACGCATCTTCCAGAGCGGTACGCACAACCTTGGCCGGGTCAATAACGCCGAACTTGAACATGTCGCCATATTCGTCGGTCTGCGCGTTGTAGCCGAACTTGAGGTCTTCGCTTTCACGGATTTTGCCAGCAACGACGGAACCGTCGACGCCTGCGTTTTCCGCGATCTGACGCAGCGGTGCTTCCAGTGCCTTGCGGACAATGGCGATACCGGCGTTCTGGTCGCTGTTTGCACCTGTGAGACCTTCAAGCTTTTTGCCGGCCTGAACCAGAGCAACACCACCACCAACGACGATACCTTCCTGAACAGCGGCACGTGTCGCATTCAGTGCATCGTCAACGCGGTCTTTGCGCTCTTTCACTTCGATTTCGGTCATGCCGCCAACGCGGATGACTGCAACACCGCCTGCGAGTTTCGCAACGCGTTCCTGAAGCTTTTCACGATCGTAATCGGACGTGGTTTCTTCGATCTGGTTACGGATCTGAGCAACGCGTGCCTCAATCTCGGCCTTCTCGCCTGCGCCGTCAACGATGGTGGTCTCGTCTTTGGTGATCTGGATTTTCTTGGCGGAACCAAGCATGTCCATGGTCACGTTTTCGAGCTTCATGCCCAGGTCTTCGGAGATGACCTGGCCACCTGTCAGGATCGCGATGTCCTGCAACATTGCCTTGCGGCGATCACCAAAGCCCGGTGCTTTCACGGCAGCAATCTTGAGGCCGCCACGCAGCTTGTTGACCACGAGGGTCGCCAGCGCTTCGCCTTCGACGTCTTCTGCGATGATCAGCAGCGGTTTCTGCGACTGGATCACCTGCTCGAGCAGCGGAACCATCGGCTGAAGCGAGGACAGCTTTTTCTCGTGCAGCAGGACAATGCAGTCCTCCAGCTCGGCTGTCATCTTGTCAGCGTTTGTCACGAAATAGGGGCTGAGGTAGCCACGGTCGAACTGCATGCCTTCGACGACATCGGTCTCGGTCTCGAGGCCTTTGTTTTCTTCGACGGTGATCACACCCTCGTTGCCGACTTTCTGCATTGCGTCCGCGATCTGGCGACCGATTTCAGCTTCGCCGTTTGCAGAGATCGTACCAACCTGTGCGACTTCGTCGCTGTCGGTCACGTCACGTGCTGCGGCTTTGATGGCTTCAACAACCTTGGACGTCGCGAGGTCAATGCCGCGCTTGAGGTCCATCGGGTTCATGCCCGCTGCAACCGACTTCATGCCTTCTTTTACGATGGCTTGGGCCAGAACGGTTGCTGTGGTGGTGCCGTCACCGGCTTCGTCGTTGGTGCGGGAAGCAACTTCCTTCACCATCTGTGCGCCCATGTTCTCGAACTTGTCTTCCAGTTCGATTTCCTTGGCAACAGACACACCGTCTTTTGTGATGCGCGGTGCGCCGAAGGATTTATCAAGCACGACGTTACGGCCTTTCGGGCCGAGTGTCACCTTCACCGCGTCGGCGAGGATGTTGACACCCTTCAGCATGCGCGAACGGGCGTCTGTATTGAATTTTACGTCTTTCGCAGACATCGCTTAGTCTCCACTAATGTAGTCAGAGGTATTTGTTTGGAACCACGACGGGTGTTCAGGCAGCTTTCGCTGCTGCGTCGTCCGTGATGATGCCGAGGATGTCCGACTCCTTCATGATGAGGAGTTCTTCGCCATTGACCGTCACTTCTGTGCCCGACCATTTGCCGAAAAGGACCTTGTCGCCGGCTGCAACAGCCATCTCGATCAGCTCGCCACTGTCCTTGCGCGCGCCTTCGCCACACGCAACAACCACGCCTTCTGCCGGCTTTTCTTTGGCGCTATCTGGGATGATCAGGCCACCAGCAGTTTTTTCGTCACTTTCTGTGCGACGGACCAGCACGCGGTCATGAAGCGGTTTGAATGCCATCTTCGAGTCTCCTTACTCAAAGTTTCCACTAAAAGTCCCTCGCTCCCCGAAGGACTGTTGTCACTCTCTGTAGCTGAGTGCTAACGGCGGATAACTAGGCATCGCGAAAGCGTGAGTCAACATGCTCAATTGTAAATTTTTCACGAAAATAGAGGGTTGATAGGGCTTGTATTCAGTAGCTCGGCGACCGTTCCGCCCATCCTGCAAAGATCTTTTCCAACGCAACGACCACGTAATAAAGAACAATCCCCATCAGCGCCAAAGCAATCAACACAGCGAACATAAGCGGATAGTCCGAGTTCGTCTTGCCGGAGTCGAACAATGCCCCGAGGCCACGGCCGTGCGGCGACACGATTTCCATCAGATTGGTGCCGATGAACGCAAGTGTCACAGCCACTTTGAGCGCGCCGAAGAATTCGGGAAGCGTTTTCGGCAATGCGATTTTCCAGAAGATCGTAGTCTTGGATGCCCCTAGAGAGGCGAGAATGTCCCGGTACTCCGGCTCTAGAGTACTGAGGCCGATAGAGACCGAAACCGCGATCGGAAAGAACGAGATCATGAATGCGATGAGGATCGTGTTGAAGTTGTGATCCCCCACAAACAACAAGGCCACGATGGGCACTACTGTCGCCTTGGGGATCGCGTTGAACCCCACAAGAAGCGGATAGAGCGCGTCCCGCATCGTGCGCGAGAAGCCCATGACCATCCCCAGAAAGATGCCGAATGCGATGGCCAAAAGCAGGCCGACGACAGTCCTCCAAAGGGTTTGCCAGCCCATCACAAGGAACAGCTCCCAATAGCGGGCATAGGCCGGCGGCAGGTCGGACGGCGAGGCCATCACATAATTCGGCCAGCCGTTTACCCACACAAGAAATTCCCAAAGCACCCCGAAAAGCACAATCGCAGAGAGTGGAACAAGGATCTGACGAAAAGTCATTTTGCAGGCTCCTCCGCTTCGGTGCGGCCCTGCGCGATCTGAATCTGGTGGCGCAGGATATTCAACGCCTCGGCGGATTCGGGCGTATACAGATGTTCGATGTCCCGGTCCCCGGTCAGGTGCACGTCCATCACGTATTGGGTTTTTGCAGGACGCCCGGACAGCACCACCACCTGATCGGCCAGAAAGATTGACTCGCGCAGGTCGTGGGTGATGAGAACACCGGTGAACGGCTCTTCTGCCTTCACTTTGTGCATGGTTTGCCACAAGTCTTCACGGGTGAAGGCATCCAGCGCACCGAACGGTTCGTCCAAGATCAAAACGTCAGGTTTATGAACAATCGACCGGCACAGCGACGCGCGCTGGCGCATCCCGCCAGACAATTCGCTGGGGCGTTTTTCCTCGAACCCCTCAAGACCGACCAGCGCCAGAAGCTTGCGTGCCCGGTCTTCCTGTTCACGTTTGCTGAGTTTGGTCGGCACGATTTCCAACGGCAGCATCACGTTTTGCAAAATCGTGCGCCATTCCAGCAGAACGGGGTTCTGAAAGGCCATACCCACTGTCGACTTAGGCCCTTTGACCAATTCGCCATGCAACCAGACTTCACCATGATCAGGTTTCATCAAACCCGCGATCAATCTGGTCAAAGTGGATTTTCCGCAGCCCGACGGCCCGACAACGGCGGCAAATCCACCTTCCGGAACACTAAGTTCTAGACCGTCAAGAACCGGCAATGGCCCAGACTTGGTTGGGTAGGCGTGCCGCACGCCTTTGATTTCAATAAGATTTTCCGACACGCGCACCGCCTGAGATCAAGGGCCGATCATGTGAGCATGACCGGCCCGATGGTAGATTTATTTCAACATACGCGCGCTGGCGTCAGGCAGATACGCATCGGTGAAATAGAGACTCGCAGTTGGTTCATTCTGGAACTCGTATGTCTGCGCGATTTGCTCGATGGCTTTTGCCATACGCGCATCATCAATTCCGCCCATGCCATTTTCCATCGCAAAGTCCGTGGCGACGTTGGCGTTGATGGACAGTTCCAGACGACGCTTTTCAAGCTCTGCGTCGGCGGCCGGGTTGCGTTCGATCAAGCTTGCGATTGCCGTATCCGGGTCTGCGATCACATCTTTCCAACCCGCTGCCACAGCACCAAGAAAGCCTGTGATCAGCTCGGGATTGTCCGCGGCGAAGTTTGTGTTCGCGATGATCGCGTTGCCATAGAGCGAGAGGCCATAATCCGCCATCAGGATGGTCGAGATATCCTCTTCCGGGACGCCAAGACGCACGAGGTTCAGATAGGACGAAAACGAGAAGCCGGTGATGGCGGCCACGTTGCCCTCGGCCAACATCGGTTCGCGGGTCGGGAAACCAACCGGCTCAACCGTGATGGAGGCCACATCCAGATCATTGGCAATAGCAAAGGCCGGGAACTGCGCCCACGCGCCATCGGGCGGAGGTGCGCCAAGAACTTTGCCTTCGAGGTCTTTCGGCGTTTCAACGCCCAGAGACTTGCGGCCGATGATGGCGAAAGGTGGCTTGTCATAGACCATCATCACAGCCGTCACGGGGGCACCGGGGTTTTGGTCAAGAAACTTGATCAACGAGTTGATATCCGCAAACCCAACGGGGAATGCGCCAGTCGCAACTTTCGGGATCGCGTCAAGTGAACCCTGCCCTGCCGAGATCTCGACCTTTAGACCTGCCGCTTCGAAATGGCCGTTGTCGATCGCGACGAAATACGGCGCAGCAGGGCCTTCAAATTTCCAGTCGAGCGCGAACGGAAAATCCGCCTGAGCAAAAGCCGCACTTGCAAAACTCAGAGTTGTGGCGAACGCCGCCAGCGTTTGTTTTAACATCAGGTATCTCTCCGTTTCATTTGCACGCAAACCTGTTCCATCACCTTGGAAAACGGAACACGAAGCACCGCTTGCACGAGCCCGCAGTCATGTTGTGCACAATTCCTACGCAGTTATGATGATGCTGCTCAAACGATTAGCATGCACCATCTGCCTGCCAAATGAAAAAAGCGCCCTATCGAAGACGCAACGTCTGTGCAGAACCGCTTCAACGTGCTTTTCTGAGATTATTGAATCACTGAATTTCAGGATATACAGATGCAACGATTGCTTGCCCTCTCTCTGACCTTGTTTGCGACACTGGCGTCGGCACAGACACAACCCAACACGGTATTGGTTATGGACGGGTCGGGTTCGATGTGGGGGCAGGTTGATGGCGTTGCCAAGATCACCATCGCGCAGGACGTGGTGGCCAACCTGCTTTCGGATTTTCCGGCAGAACAAGGGCTTGGCCTGACAGTTTATGGGCACCGCGAACGTGGTGAATGCACGGATATCGAAACCGTCGTCGCACCCGCACCGGGAACTGCAGCGGATATTGTTGCGGCTGTGAACGGGATCAAACCTTTGGGCAAAACGCCCATGACCGATGCCGTCATCGCCGCCGCACAAGCGTTGCGCTACACCGAAGAAAAAGCGACCGTCATTCTGGTCAGCGACGGGGTGGAAACCTGCAATCCTGATCCATGCGCGGCGGCGCGTCTGCTGGAAGAGGCTGGCATTGATTTCACCGCCCATGTGATCGGCTTCGATGTTGGCTCTGATCCCGAAGCGCTGGCCCAGATGCAATGTATCGCCGAAGAAACAGGCGGGCAGTTCCTTACTGCCGACACGGCAGACCAGTTGACGGCGGCATTGACTCAGGTCGCAGCAGCGCCCGAACCGGAACCCGAACCTGTTTTGGTTCCAACCACGCTAACAGCCGTGATCGAAGGAACGGACTTATTGGTGTCCGGCCCGGTTCTTTGGGAACTGACCAGCAACACCGAAACCGTCCTCAGCGATACCGAAGGCAATCCTCTCGATCTGCAACTGCCGGAAGCGTCCTACACGGTAATCGCATACAGCGTCGCGCTTGAAACCGAGATGACGCGCCAATTCGTGGCCGTCGGGGACAGCGCAACGGTACAAATCGCGTTTCCCGAACCGCAAGAAACAGCGCGGGTTCTTGCCCCCGCCGAAGCGGTTGCAGGAAGCACGATCCAAGTGGGTTGGGACGGGCCGAACGGAGCGGAAGATTATATCGGGATCGGCGCCGCGGATGCCGAAGGCGCAAACCAATGGCGCAACTGGAGCCACACATCGTCGGGCAACCCGGTGGATCTGTTGGTTCCGCCGACACCAGGCGCGCATGTCATCCGCTACTTCAAACGCGACGGGCGCGAGCCGCTGGGTCAAACCGAGATCATGGTCACGCCCGCAACGGCGACCTTGCAGACCGTAGACAGCGCCGCCGCTGGGTCTGAAATCATGGTCGACTGGACAGGACCAAACTATAACGAGGACTATATCGGTATCGGCAAGGTCGGATCTGACGGTGCAAACCAGTGGGAGAACTGGGTCTATGTCCGAAACGGATCACCAGCAAAACTGACCATCCCATCGGACCCAGGCGACTATGCAATCACGTATTTCATGCGTCAGGACAGGACGCCGCTCGCAACCATTGCCTTCACCGCAACAGATGTGACAGCCAGCATCATCGCGCCGACAGAGGCGGTCGCCGGGTCGACCATCGAAGTCGGCTGGACAGGTCCTGATTACGCCGAAGACTACATCGGCATCGGGCGGTCAGACGCAAGCGGCGCAAACCAATGGGAGAACTGGACCTACACTCGTGAGGGCAGCCCTCTTGACCTTGAGATGCCAGCCGAACCGGGCGACTACGTGATCACCTATTTCCAACGGCAGGATCGTACGCCTCTCACAACGGTGCCGATCACACTGACGGCAGTCAGTGCAAGCATCACCGCACCGACCGAGGCGTTCGTCGGCGCCACCATTGAAGTTGGCTGGACCGGCCCAAACTATGCTGAAGATTATATCGGCATCGGGCGCGCTGGCGCAGACGGGGCCAACCAATGAGAGAACTGGACCTATACCCGCCAAGGCAGCCCGCTTGATCTGGTGATGCCTGTTGAGCCGGGCGATTACATTATCACCTATTTCCAACGGCAGGACCGCACGCCTCTCACGACAGTGCCGATTTCCCTAAAGCCCGTCGAAGCATCGCTTCAGGCTCCGGCCAGCGCTCCGGCCGGTTCAACCATCGACGTTGTTTGGACAGGACCGAACTACAGCGAGGATTACCTTGGGATCGGGCGCGCAGGTGCGGATGGTTCAAACCAATGGGAGAACTGGACCTACACTCGCGACGGCGCGCCCGCAAAGCTGTTGGTTCCCGCCACGCCGGGTGAATATGTCATTCGGTACTTCGTCAGACAGGACCGGTCGGCCATTGCAGAAACCCCGATCACCGTAACACCTGTCGAAGCAACCCTGATCGCGCCTGAAACAGCCGCACCGGGTGCGACCATCGAAATCGGCTGGACGGGACCAGACTATGCCGAAGACTACATCGGTGTTGGTCCGGCGGGAGCAAACGGCTCAGCGCAATGGCAAAGCTGGGCCTATACCCGAAGCGGCAACCCGGCGACGATCACCTTGCCCGACACTCCGGGTGATTATGTGGTGCAATATTTCATCCGACAGGATCGGGAAAGCATCGCATCGACGACGATCAAGGTCGAATAGGCGCGTTGCTGTCTAGCCAAGGCTTTCGCCCCAATCCGTCAAGCCCTGACGGCCTTCCGGCGTCAGGTCATAAACACCTGTCTCGACCTTGCAGAACCACCCATAATGGTTGTCCCGCATCAGGGTCGTTGCATTTGCGACACCCGTTGCCTTCGCAACGATTGCCCCTTTTTCGGCACCTGTCTCGGCCAGATACATCGCACAGCGCAGCGCGTCTTGCCGGTAGGCGGTGACAATCCCATGTCGCGTTGCGCCACCGGAATTGGGATCACCCTCAAGCCGATGAAACTCGCGCAGCAGCTTTTCCCGCTTGGCTTTATTGCGGCGCGGAAGATACGGGCCGGGGTCGCATTGAGCCTCTACAACGCCATCTTTGCGAACAGTCAGGAACCCCAAACCAAGACGCCGGCACATGATGGTGTTTTCGCGCAATGCCCGGCGCGCATTGCGGCCTGAAGGCTTAGGCACGGCAATATAGACCAGATCCGTCAATCGCAGCCGGGTCACCGCTTGATGGTACAGCGTCAGGTTCAGCCGCAGCTTGAGTTCGACAACGAGAGGATCTTCGTCACCTCGCACAGCAACAAGATCAACCGCCCCGACTTCGCCTTTAACGGTATAGCCCTGAAACTCGAGAAAGGCTTTCACAAACGGATAGAGATCGGCTTCACGCTCCATGTCCCATCAATGCGCGACTGCCTTGCCGCTGACAAGCACAGCGCCTAGCTTCAGAGCCAGTAAAGGGAAAAGGATGCCTAAATGATTGCCCGCCTGCTGTCGCTTCTGTGTTTTCTGGCCCTGACACAGCCTGCCTTTGCGACCTGTTCAGGCAATGATCTGCGCCCCACGCTTGGAACGGAGGAACGATCGCGCCTCGACGCGGCGTTGGCGAATGCGCCTTTTGCTGACGGCAATCACTGGAAAGCGACACGCGGAGATGCCACGCTGCATTTGATTGGCACGATGCATCTGTCCGATCCACGCCTTGATGCGCCTTTAGGCAGGCTCAAGCCAACCGTCGAAAGCGCCGATCTTCTTTTGCTCGAGATGACCAATGAAGACGAACTTGCGCTGCAGAACCGTCTGACGACCGACCCAAGTCTGCTACTCATGCCAGACACAACACTGCCCGAACTTTTGACCGAAGACCAATGGGATCAGATGTCTAAGGCATTGAATGCACGGGGCGTTCCACCGTTCATGGCCGCACGGTTTCAGCCGTGGTATGTGTCGATCCTTCTGGCGATCCCGCCATGCGCGGCGCAAGGTGATCTCTCGGAGGGTGGCATGGATGCTCGGATCGAAGAGATCGCCGAAACTCAAGGCATCCCAAGCGCAGCCCTCGAAGACGTCGAGACCATCTTTGCCGCGTTCTCGAACCAACCCAGACAGACACAAATCGACATGATGCTGTCCTCTTTGGTCGATCCGGCCATCAACGAGGATTTGTTCGCAACCATGCTGGCGAGCTATTTCGACGAGGCCCCCGCCGAAGGCTGGGCAATGTCCACCATCCTTGCCGAACGCTACAGCCCTGTCGCATCCGACTCCGCCGCCAAAATCTTTGCGACGATGGAGCAGGCGCTTCTGATCGACCGCAATCGCGCGTGGATACCTGTCCTGATCGAGGCGACAAAGACGCACGACACCGTGGTCGCCGCGTTCGGTGCGGCCCATTTGCCAGGACAAAATGGCGTCCTTGCGCTGCTTCAGGCCGAAGGGTTCACGCTGGAACGGCTACCCTTCTGACGCGACGCGCCCACGCACCTGACTGTCATCTTTAAGAAGAAGCCCAAGAGCTATCATCGTCAACGCAACGCCAACCAAAATCAGCACCGGTGGTAGCGGGCGGCCCAGTGCCATTTCCCACAGGATCACCCAGCTTGGTGTCAAATAGGTGTAGGCCATGACCTTGGCTGATGGCAGCCGCATGCTGGCGTACTGCAACAATAGAAATGTCAACGCGCTGGCAAAGACGGAGGTGTAGAGGATCGTCACCCAAACAACCGGTGGCAAAGCCGCCCAATCGGTTTTTGTGATCGACGGATACCCGAAGATCATCAACAAGGCCGTTCCGGCAACCAAGACACCAAAGGTAAAAACGGCGGGCCGCTCTCCTTGGTTCAGTTTTGGCAGAAGCGGGGCATAGACGGCATGGGCAACGCAGCCGACGAAATAGATCATCTCGCCTCGGCCTATCCCAAAGGCCAGAAACACATCAAGATCCGCGCGAAAAATCACCCATAACGCGCCAAAACCACCAATCGTCAGCGCGATTGCCATCCGCCCTGTCATCACCTGCCGCAGCAGCACCCACCCGAACCCTGCTGCGATCAAAGGCGTCAGCGTGAACACAGCCGCCATCGACACAGGTGCGCCGGTCTTCAGCCCTTCGAACATCAGAACGAAATACGCGACGAGGAAAACCGCCAACACAAGATAGCGCCACGGCGCACGCAAGGCATCACGGTCGATACCTCCAGTTGCAAAGACCAGAATGGCTAAAATGACTGACGCGATCACAAATCGAACCGCGTTCAATGCCTCCGGTGCGATATGCGGTGCTGCCATCGACCCAAGCGAAAACGACCCCGCAACCAAAGCCGAAAACGCCAGCATGGCAAAGTGGCCACGATGCGCTTCGACCATGTCAGGTCTCGGACGCATCGAAGACTTTGACGGCTTCCTTGAGATGCGCCAGCAATGCCTGAACCTTGGCTGTCCGGTGCAGATCGACATGGGTCACAAGCCACAGTGGGGCGGCCCATTCCTCTTTCGGCGGCATCACTTCGACCAGTTCGGGATCTGCAGTTCCCTGCGCAACCGGCATGAACCCGATCCCAGCGCCACTTCGGACGGCGGTGATCATGCTGTAGGTGTCTGTTGCCCGGAACACCACGCGGTCGTAGGGCACCTTGGAGCGCAGCCATTGCTGGAACGGCGCGCGCCCATCGGGATTGTCGTTCCCGACGAAGACGTGATTGGGCAGATCGTCCACATCTTTTGGCATCCCATGCTTTTCAATGTACCGTTTCGAGGCATAGAGCCCGATCTTGAGCTTCGTCAGCGGCTGCACAACGTTGTCTGGCTCATCGGGTACTGACCCCGCCCGGATCGCAACATGCGCTTCGCCATACTCCAGCCGAAACACACGAGCATCCGTCAGATAGCGCACGACAACATCGGGGTAGCCATCCTTGAAATCAGACAGGACCGGGACAAGGAAATCTGAAAGCTCGACAATCGATGTGACCATCAGATCACCGCTCACATCCGCCCCACGCCCGCGGATGCGACCAACCAGTTGCTGGAGTTGATCCTCCGTTGTCTGAGCGACACGCGCCAGGTCTTCGCCGGATTCGGTCGGGGTATATCCGCGCGCATGACGTTGAAAAAGCTTGACTCCTAACCGCGCCTCTAGGGCGTCGATGTGTCGGATGACAGTGGCGTGGTGAACGCCCAATACCTCGGCCGCACCGCTCACCGTGCCCTGCCGGGCTACCTGGTACGCAGTGCGCACCTCGTCCCAATGTTCCATAAATTCCTCTGTGCAACAACTCACACGTACCGCGCATTTCTTCCCATTTCGTGCGCTGGCGCAAGACATAAGTACTCAGCACAGACAAACAAGTTCGTGACTGGAGAGTCCCATGACAAAAACCGTACTTCGGATCGACGCATCCGCCCGCCACACCGGCTCTGAAAGCCGCGCCCTGACACAACGCATTGTCGACCGACTTGCCCCCACGACCGTGATCACTCGCGATCTGGCCGTTGCCGTGCCTGCCATCGACGGCGATTGGCTTAACGCCAATTGGACACCCGAGGACCAGCGCACCGACACACAGCGCGAGACACTCGCACTGTCCGACACGCTGATCGCAGAACTCAAGGCTGCCGATACCATCGTCATCGGTGCGCCGATCTACAACTTCGGCATTCCCGCGACCCTGAAAACATGGGTCGATCTGATTGCCCGTGCCGGGATCACCTTCAAGTACTCCGAATCCGGCCCCCAAGGCCTGCTGACCGGCAAACGCGCCATTGTGGCGATCACGTCCGGCGGCACACAGGTCGGGTCCGAGATCGACTTTGCCAGCGGCTACCTGCGCCATGTGCTGGGCTTTGTCGGCATCACCGATGTGCAGTTTGTCGCTGCGGACCAGTTGATGGTCGATGCAGACGCATCGCACGCCAAGGCAAACGCGGCGCTTGAGGCCCTTGCCGCCTGAGACGCAAAAGTCTGGACCAGACAACAGGGGCGCAGCTAGGCTTGCGCCCCATGAAAATCACGCGACACACACCAGATCAACTGATCCTTGATCACACGCCTTGGATGTTTGGCATTCTGTTTGGCGTCATTATCCTGGCATCAACCATCTGCATCGCAATTCTGCCCTTCAACGGCTATCCGGAAGGTTTCTTCGCTGTGCCGTTCCTGATTGTCGGAACACTCCTGTTCAAGGGCTTTGTGCGGCGAGATCAGGTGATTTTCGATCGGACAAGCGGCACTGTTACACTGCGCCATCGCACTCTGACCAGCTATCGGTCCGACACGATCGACTTGGCCGATGTCGAAAGCGCAGAACTTGACGTCAAGCAGCACCGGCAGTCAGGTGGTAATGGAACCATTGATGTCTACTGCCCGGCCTTGCGAGTAGACGGCACGCTTCGCCCCCTTCGCAATCTCTATTCGAATCTGGGGCGGCATCGCGAAACGGTGGATACAATCAACCAGTGGCTTTCAGCCTAGCATCCCACCACCCAACTTGACTCTGCGCCTCGTTCTGCCCTACAAGCCGCGAAATTCCGGGAAGTCTGACTTTCCGGTCCCTTGGACACAGTCCGGGATCGCCCCCCACCAGCGTGTCACGCCCGTGGGGGCGTTTGACGTTTGGTAAAACCGTTGCTGGCCCTTACATCGGGGACACAGCCAGCAGCAAAGGAGGCGAAAGCCCATGTTTGAAAATCTGTCCGACCGCCTGTCAGGCGTTTTTGATCGGCTCACCAAACAGGGCGCGTTGTCCGAGGACGACGTAAAAACCGCGCTGCGTGAAGTACGCGTTGCACTCCTTGAAGCCGATGTGTCGCTGCCGGTGGCCCGCGACTTTATCAAAGCGGTACAGGAAAAGGCGACTGGTCAGGCGGTCACAAAGTCGATCACGCCCGGTCAGCAGGTCGTTAAGATCGTCCATGACGAACTCAAGCACGTTCTGACCGGCGACGAAGACCCAGGCGCGCTCAAAATCGACAATCCGCCCGCACCGATCCTGATGGTCGGGCTGCAGGGTGGCGGCAAAACCACCACCACAGCTAAGATTGCCAAGCGCCTGAAAGAGCGCGAGGGCAAGCGCGTGCTCATGGCCTCGCTCGACGTCAACCGCCCGGCGGCGATGGAGCAGTTGCAGATCCTCGGCACCCAGATCGGTGTGGATACCCTGCCCATCGTAAAAGGCGAAGACCCTGTCGCCATCGCCAAGCGTGCCAAAACGCAGGCGTCGCTGGGTGGCTACGATGTTTATATGCTCGACACTGCGGGCCGTCTGTCCATCGACGAAGAGCTGATGGCGCAGGTCGAAGCGGTGCGCGATGTTGCCAACCCGCGCGAAACGCTGCTGGTTGTCGATGGCCTGACCGGCCAAGACGCCGTGCACACAGCGGAAAACTTTGACGAACGCATTGGCATCACCGGTGTGGTCCTCACCCGGATGGACGGTGACGGACGCGGCGGTGCGGCGCTATCGATGCGCGCAGTGACCGGCAAGCCGATCCGCTTTGTGGGCCTTGGCGAAAAGATGGACGCGCTCGAAACCTTCGAGCCGGACCGGATCGCAGGCCGCATCCTTGGCATGGGCGACATCGTCGCGCTGGTCGAGAAAGCGCAGCAGACGCTCGAGGTCGAACAGGCCGAGCGGATGATGAAGCGCTTCCAGAAGGGGATGTTCAACATGAACGACCTCAAGATGCAGCTGGAACAGATGATGAAGATGGGCGGCATGGAAGGCATGCTTGCCATGATGCCCGGCGCGCAGAAGATGCAAAAGCAGATGGACGGCGCAGGCATTGACGACCGCATGTTGCGTCAGCAGATCGCACTGATCAACTCCATGACAAAGAAGGAACGCGCCAATCCGCAGATCCTTCAGGCCAGCCGCAAGAAACGCATCGCCAAGGGTGCGGGCATGGAAGTGTCGGAACTCAACAAGCTTCTCAAGATGCAGCGCCAGATGGGCGACATGATGAAGAAGATGGGCAAGATGGGCAAAGGCGGCATGCTGAAACAGGCCATGAAAGGCATGATGGGAAAGGGCGGCGGCAGCCCGGAAGAGATGATGGGCCAGATGGACCCGAAGGCTCTGGAACAGGCGGCCAAGGCGATGGGTGGCAAAGGCGGATTGCCCGGCATGGGCGGCATGGGTGGTTTGCCACCGGGCCTGAGCGGGTTCGGCAAGAAGAAGTAAGTGACGACCGCCCCGATCATAAACACGGCGCGTCTGCGCCTGCGCGGTCACACGTCGGCCGATCTCGAACAGTTGTGCGATCTGTTCGAAACGGATCGTGCCGTGCATATGGGCGGCCCGATCCCGCGCAAGCAGGCGTGGCGTTGGATTGCGTCTGAAGTTGCCATGTGGGACCTGATGGGCCACGGCGCGTGGGGTATCGAGACGACCGAGGGCGAATTCATCGGTCAGGTCGGTTTGCTCAAGCCACCGCACTTCCCAGAGGTCGAATTGGGTTGGACGCTGCTCGAGCAGGCCGAGGGCAAGGGCTATGCGTTTGAGGCGGCGATGGGCGCAATGCTCTGGGCGTGGGACAAAGGTTTCGAAACCTTGGTGTCATATATCGACCCCGCGAACACACGGTCGATCGCGCTCGCGGAACGGCTGGGTGCCTTGCATGACCCGGACGCACCATTGCCAGAAGGCGAAACACCGGAAGAAACCATCGTTTACCGCCACAGCCCGGACAGCGACGGAAGCCCGGAGGCGTACACATGAGCCTCACCAACGCGCCCACGCTTGAAACTGAACGCCTGATTTTGCGCGGCCCTGAAAAAGCCGATGCGGAAGCAATGATCGCATTCCTGATGGACAACACCCGCGCCGAAGGCTTTGGCGGCTACACCAACCGCTCGGATTCGTGGCGCTGGTTCACGCTCAACGTGGGCCACTGGCACTGGCATGGCTATGGCTACTTCACGATTCAAGACAAGGCCACCGGCAAACCAGCGGGCATTTCTGGCATCTGGAACCCGGAAGGCTGGCCCGAACCCGAGGTGGGCTGGGTGGTGTTCGACGGGTTCGAGGGCAAAGGCATCGCATTTGAGGCCGCAACCCGCGTGCGCCAGTGGGCCTATGACGACCTTGGCTTTACCACGCTGACCTCGAACATTGTGCCGGGCAACACCCGGTCGATCCGGCTGGCCGAGCGCATGGGCGCCACCTATGAGCGGACCTACGACAACCCGAACATGGGCGAAGACATGCTCTACCGACATCCGGGACCGGAGGCGCTGGTATGAGTTTGGATGTCCCCGTGATCGAAACCGACCGCCTGATCCTGCGCGCTCCGCGCCTGTCGGACCACGCAGCGTTCTGTGCGTATTTCGCCGAGCCGCGCAGCAAGTGGAACGGTGGACCGCTTGGCCCGCGTGAAGTCGAAGGCATGATCACTTCGGCTGCAGGCGGTTGGGCCTTACGCGGCTATGGCCTCTGGTTTGTGACACTCAAGGGCGACGAAACCGCCATCGGCTTTTCTGGAATCTTCCATCCGTTTGACTGGCCGGAGCCCGATCTCGGCTATGGCATCGCTGCAGAATACGAAGGTAAAGGTATTGCATTCGAGGCTTCCTTGGCCGCCCGGAAAGCCGCAGCAGACCATTTTGACCTGAATGGCCTGCCCAGCTTCATCGCACCCGACAACGCGCGCTCTCAGGCGCTGGCATTGCGCATGGGCGCTATTCGCGAGGCTGATATCGCGCTCCGGGACAGGATCGCGACCGTCTATCGGCACCCCAATACGGAGGCTTTTTGACATGGGTCACCGCGACATTCCAGTTCTGGAAACCAAGCGCCTGTCTTTGCGCAGCCCAAAGGCCGAGGATTACCCCGATTTCAAGGCGACCTTCGCCTCGTACCGGTCCCGCTTCATGGGTGGGCCGCTCAATGGCTATGAGGCGTGGATGCTGTATGCCGCCGAGATCGGGCATTGGGAAATCCGGGGTTTCGGCATGTGGATGGTGCATCTCAAGGACACCGGCGAAACCGTCGGCATGGCAGGTGGCTGGTCGCCGGCAAAATGGCCCGAACGGGAAATCGCCTGGATCATCTGGCCGGATCGCGCGGGCAAGGGTTTCGCACTCGAAGCGACCCACCGCGTGCGCCGCTATTTCTATGATGAGAAAGGCTGGACCACTGCGGTCAGCTATCTTGACCCCAAAAACCTCGACAGCATCCGTCTGGCCGAGCGTCTTGGAGCCAAGAAAGATCACGGTGCCCCGACCGTCGATGGAAGCGACGTGGTCTATCGCCACCCCAGCCCCGACGCGCTGCGCGGCAGTCAGTTGTCGCACGGCATCGACATGGAAATCGCCCATTACCAAGACCCCCTGTTCAAACCGAAAGGCTGGGCCATTGACTGACATGACCACCGATCTCGTGACCCGTGCCGCAGAGCTGCTCAAGGGTCACCGCGAAAGCATCGACCGTCTGGACGCGATCCTCGTGTTCACGCTTGCCGAGCGGTTCAAACACACGCAGGCCGTGGGTGTGCTGAAGGCACAGCACGACCTCCCGCCCTCAGACCCCGCACGCGAAGAAAAACAGATCGCGCGGCTCGAAGAGCTTGCGACCCAGGCAGACCTTGATCCTGAGTTCGCCAAGAAATTCCTGAATTTCATCATTCAGGAAGTCATCCAACACCACAAACAGAAGCAATCCTGACGGGTCCTCCCGTCATCTCGAAAACCCTAGGAGAATATCAAATGGCTATCAAAATTCGTCTCGCCCGTGGCGGTTCTAAAAAGCGCCCCTTCTACCGCATCGTTGCTGCCGACAGCCGCATGCCGCGCGACGGTCGCTTCATCGAAAAGCTGGGCACCTACAACCCGCTCCTGCCGAAAGACAGCGAAGAGCGCGTGAAGATGGACTTGGAGCGCATCCAGTACTGGATGAGCCAGGGCGCCCAGACCACAGACCGCGTCGCGCGCTTCCTCGAAGCGGCTGGCGTTGTTGAGAAGAAAGAGCGCAGCAACCCGAAGAAAGCCGTACCGGGCAAAGCTGCAACAGAACGCGCCGAAGCCAAGGCCGCCAAAGCAGCAGACGCTGCCGACGCCACTCCGGCCGCAGAAGAAGCAACCGCGGAATAATCGCGGACTGCCCTCGCAGATGGCCGGCCCACCCGGTCATCTGCACCTTTCCGGTGTGAAAACCGACCAACGTCTTCCCATTCATAACATGGTCACAATCCCGCATGCCACGCGCGTCATTTTGCGCGACCGGGTGCAGTTTGCTTGACCCTGCATGCTGTCCGGGCCATGTGATACGCCAACCGCATGCAGCCCTACAGGAGCCAATCGCCATGCTCATCCGCCTTGCAACCGTTTCCAGCCTCGCCCTCGGTATAGCCGCCCCAGCGTTGGCTGCAGGCCCTGAGCAAACAGCAACACAGCCTGACGTGATGGTCGCTGCGCCGGCACCAGCCAAGCCACAGCTCATGTTCACCCTGCGTGGCGGCGTGGCCTCGAACCCGGAGTATTTTGGTTCTGACGAGAACGCCATTGGCGCGGATTTGGGCTTTTCGTTCAATTACCTGTCGCTGCGCAACGGACGCACCTTCGGTAACCCTGATCCCTGGGCAGACAGCATGGGTCTGACCTTTGGAGGGTCGTTCCGCTTCATCGAGGAACGCAAGACAAATGATTTTGACGAACTGGCCGGTCTTGATGATATCGACGCGGCTGTCGAACTGGGTGTGTCCATGCGTTACGGCACCGAACATTTCGCAGCGTTCGGCGAAGTCCGCCGCGGCTTTGGCGGGCACGAGGGCTGGGTTGGCGAAGTCGGTGCCGATGCGATCCTGCGGCCAACTGATCGTTTGCGTCTTTCGATGGGTCCGCGCCTGTTTTTCGGCGATGATGCCTATAGCGACACCTATTTCGGCATAACCGCAGCCGAATCCAGTGCTGCCCTTCCCGCTTATGATCCGGACGGCGGCATGGTCTCTGCCGGTGTGGAATTTGGCGCGCGCTACCAGATCAACGATGTCTGGGGTCTTGAAGGTGCTGTGACTTGGGAAAAGTTCACCGACGACGCCGCAGACAGCCCGATCGTCCAGCAGGGCTCGGACGAACAGTGGGGCGTACGCTTTGGCGTGACCCGTGTGTTCAGCATCGGCGGCTGAGCGACTGGCAATTGCCTCGGCAGGGCAGTCTGGTCTATCCAGACTGTCGAAATGACCGGGAGCACATTCGTGAGTGAAAAAGTCTGCGTCGGCGCGATTGCCGGGTCCTTCGGGGTCAGGGGTGAAGTGCGCCTGAAAAGCTTTACCGCAATCCCCGAAGACATCGCCATATACGCACCGCTCGAGACCGAGGACGGAAAGCATAGCTATACAGTCAAGATCACCCGACAGATCAAAAACGGTCTTGCCGCGCGGCTGTCGGGGGTCTCGAGCAAGGAAGCAGCCGATGCTTTGCGTGGCACCCAACTTTATGTTCCGCGCGAGAGGCTGCCCTCACTCCCGGATGACGAGTTTTATCACGCCGACCTGATCGGGTTGGAGGTGACCGATACTGGCGGGACACCTTTGGGCAAGGTGATGGCTGTGATCAACAATGGCGCAGACGACCTTCTTGAACTGCGCGCACCGGGACAGAAACAGACGGTTCTCCTGCCCTTCACCAAAGCGGTTGTCCCGACGGTCGATCTTGCTCAGGGACGGATTGTCGCTGATCCGCCCGAGGGCCTGTTTTCGTGACGACAAGGATCGTCATCCATGCAGGATTTCACAAAACAGGGACAACGAGCGTCCAGTCCATGCTGCGTGAGAACGCAGCCTTGCTGGAACCACATGTGCGCGTCTTTCTCAAGGAAGCCTTCGAATCCCTGACCGATTGCGCCCGCGCGTTCTCGATCGACCCGAAGAAACGAACCTTGTCGCAGATCGCCAAGACTGCCGCGGCCTTTTTCGATGCGCTGTCCGTTACAGACCCGCGCCCCATCGTCATGTCTTCCGAAGATCTGTCCGGCCATATGCCCGGCAGGCATGGCTTGGAGTGTTACGACAGCGCAGGTCTGGTTATGAAGTGCCTGACGGATGTGGCATTGCGGCGCTTTGGTCCCACGACGGACCTGACTTTCTATTTCTCCACACGCGGCCACGATGCTTGGTTGCGCAGCACGTGGTGGCAGAACTTGCGCAGCACGCGGCTGACCGACGACTTGCAAGCGTACAGCGCCCAATTCGACGCGGCGCGCAGTCTTGACGACATCCTAGAAGAAATTGCGCTGGATGTCGCGCCAGCGCGGGTGACATCGTTCCTTCTGGAAGACACGGCCGATCTGCCGCTGGGGCCATTGGACCCTTTGCTTGCCCTGTTGGAACTAACCGAGCTTGACCGAACACAACTGGCCATTCTGCCGCCTGAGAATGTGCAGCCGGATATGGGTATCCACGATGTGTTTCTTGCCCTGAACCGCAGCGCACTGTCCGAAAAAGACATCCAAGAAGCCAAACGCCTCGTGCGCCGGATGGCCCAGCAACCCGATCCGTAAAACGCGTCGCGCTTTTGCCGCACAAATGCCGTTTGTACGCCAATATTCAAGCAAGAAACCGCCACTCCCGACTGCTAATCAGCACAGGTTGCAGTGGGGACAGCGTGTTGTGGATCGAGTAAAACGTCGAGCATTGTTAACTTTTGCCGCTCTGTCGCCGGGTGTGGTGTCCATCACCCTGCAGGAAGTGGCTGTGTCATTCGCCTTTATGGTTTTGGGTGTGTTCGGCGCGCTGAGCATCGCTGCAGCCACACTGTCGGTGTTCCCGCAAATCGGGCCGTCCCCGATGATGGAGAGCGCGACGAAAAAAGCTTCCCCTTCGCTGCTTCTGTCTTCATCCCTTGCCAGACTGGCAACCATGGCACCCGATCCAACCATCATTCGCGCCCACTTGCAGATGCTCATGGGTCAGGACAAAGGCTCACCGCGTTTTCTGACGGAAGATGATCAGATCGCGATGGTCCTGTCACAAATCCTCGCAAGATGGGACAGCCCCTCCTTGACCGAATTGACCGACGACCAGGTCCGCGAACTCTGGCTGGTTGAGCGATTGATGCGCGCGAGCCCGGCAGAGGCCGGGGCGCTGGCGCATTTCTTTGTGTCGCCCAATGCCATGCTCGCAATGCGGGATGCCTTGGCCAATCCTGTTTCTGTCTGACCTGTGGCCATTCCGGTGACGACGGACTAAAGCCTGTCGTATCACCAAGAGGCCGCAAGAATGGACGATCCAAAGACCCCGCCCGCCAGATCCCATGGCCGCAAGACCATAAGGCCATCGCTCAAACCGCGCGAATTGATGGAGGCATCCCCGGACCTGGTGCGCGTGTGGAAGGCCCAAGTGATCACGCTGCTGCCCGAGGCGTTTCCCGGTATACTGGGGCAGTCTCTGACGGGACGCGCGCTCAAGGACGGGCTGTGGCACTTGGAGACCGTGCCACTGCGCCAATTCGGCGAAGGCAAACATCGCAATGTTGATGACACACCCGCAGGTGGTGGCGCAGGTATGGTGCTGCGCCCCGATATCATGGCAGCCGCAATCGACACCGCGCGCGACCGGATCGAACCGTCTGCGCCACTGATCTATCTCAGCCCACGCGGGCGACCTTTGACGCAGAAAATGGCCCAATCGCTAGCCACGGGGCCGGGAATGACGCTGATTTGCGGACGCTTCGAAGGGTTGGATCAACGCGTGATCGACCATTACAAGATGATCGAAGTCAGCCTTGGCGACTTTGTTCTAACGGGCGGAGAGATTGCGGCTCAGGCCATGATCGACGCAACCGTGCGCCTGTTGCCCGGCGTTTTGGGCAATGAGGCGTCAACTGAAGAGGAGAGCTTTTCAAATGGGCTTTTGGAGCATCCGCAATACACCCGCCCGGCCGAGTGGCGCGACCGAGAGATTCCACCAGTTCTTATGTCTGGTCATCACGGCGAAATCGCCAAATGGCGACGCGCACAATCCGAAGAGCTGACCCGCAAACGGCGCCCCGATCTTTGGGCCGACTGGTGTACGAGGAACGACACGTCCGATTGATCCGACAGTGCATGTGCGTTTTGTGCTAAGCAAAAGCCATTGCCCGACTCGGAGGAGATAGCAATGGCACTTTCCCTACAGGTGATTTACCCCATCACGAACGAGACCCATTTCGACTACGACTATTACCTTGGCACCCATATGCCGATGGTTGGTGAACACATGGGCGCGCATATCGCATCCGTGCTGGTGACCAAAGGTCTGGCCAGTGGCCCCGATGCACCGCCGCAAAGCTATGCTGTTGCCACGATGACCTTTGCCGACAAATCCGCTCTTGATGCGGCGCTTGGCGCGTCTGGGCCGGTGGTCGCCGACATTGCCAATTTCACCAACACGCAACCGCAAATGCTGATCGGAGAGGTGATCGCCTGATCTCTGCCCCGGATGATCACACCAGACAAGGCACAGGGGCCGTCTCCTCAAACGACCCTTGATTTACGGCGACGCTTCTGGTTTACGGCGCGTGTTCTGGGTGTCAGCCCGGTGCGGTGATTCCGTGTGCTCTTCGGACATGGCAAAATCGTACCCTTCCCGAACATGACAAGACAAAGACGACCTGATCTCTGGCGGGCGCTCCGATCATTCGGAACAGGCGGACCCGGACGAAGACCAAGAGCTCTTAGGACGCGCACACCTTTGCGGAGCAACCGCAAGCAGTATTAGGAGAGAAGCGATGGATCTGATCGCTCAGTTGGAGGCGGAACAAATTGCCGCCCTCGGGAAGACCATTCCCGATTTCAAAGCCGGCGACACCATCCGTGTCGGCTACAAAGTAACCGAAGGCACCCGCACCCGTGTGCAGAACTACGAAGGCGTCTGCATCAGCCGCCGTCAGGGTTCTGGCATTGCCGGTTCGTTCACGGTTCGCAAGATTTCGTTCGGTGAAGGCGTGGAGCGTGTGTTCCCGCTCTATTCCACAAACATCGACAGCATCGAGGTTGTTCGTCGTGGCCGCGTCCGTCGCGCCAAGCTGTACTACCTCCGTTCGCGTCGTGGCAAATCGGCCCGTATCGCGGAAGATGCAAACTACAAGCCCCTCAAGGGCGCAGACGCGTAAGGAGTGCCGAGATGAAAAAAGACATCCATCCCGAATACCACGTCATCAACGTCAAGATGACCGATGGCACAATGCTCGAAATGCGTTCGTGCTGGGGCAAGGAAGGCGACACGCTGTCGCTCGACATCGACCCGACTGTTCACCCGGCCTGGACCGGTGGCAGCTCGCGCCTGCTGGACTCTGGCGGCCGCGTGTCGAAGTTCAAGAAGAAATACGAAGGCCTCGGCTTCTAAGATTTTACCAGTTGGTAAAAGATTAGGCCGCCCCTCACAGGGCGGCCTTTTTCGTTGTCACAACGCTGCTTCCTGATCCGCCTCGGCAAGTCTGCCCTTCCGACATGAGACGCACTTCTCTAGGCTGCCCGAGACTGTGCTATTTGCACGTGTGGGAAGGATCACCGCGTTGGACCTGTCACCTCTGATCGCTGCCGTATTTCTGTTCGCAGCCTCCACCGCGATCGGCATGGCGAACGTGGTCAAAATCATCACAATCTACGAAGCGAAACACGAACTGAAGCAAGGGTCTGCCGGCTGGATCAGGTCGATCTCTGGTTGGACGCTGGTGGTGTTTTGGCTGCTCATCACATGGTTTCTGGCCACGATCATCGGGGACTGGCATGTCAGCGGTGATCTCGAGGGCGCGCTCGATCGGTCTTGGCTGCGGTTGCAGATCCTGCTGGAAATCATGGCGGCGCTAGGATCGGATTGATGGAGCAGACCGCAGTCAGCCAATCAGAGATTCAGTGCGACAGCTGCGGCGGGCAGTGCGCCTTCGACCCGGCGCAGCAGGACCTACTGTGCAAAAGCTGCGGATCGCTCTGGCCGTTGGCGACAGAGGATGACCACAAAGCCGCCGAAGAGTTTCCGTTCAATCCCGACGCGCCGATGGAAGAATTCCCGGGCCTGCAAGGCGACCAAATCCACCAATGCGAAACCTGTGGCGGCGCAGTGGTCTTCACCGGTTCGGCGCTCTCCGAGAACTGCCCCTACTGCAACGGACCGGTTGTGCTCGGGATCGAGGACAAAGCCTATGCAACCATGGCACTGGTGCCGTTCAGAGTTAACCGTGACTACGCCACCCATCGCATCACCGACTGGGTCAGCCGCCGAATTGCCGCGCCAAACGATCTGGCAAGCTTTGCCGAAGATGGGCGCGTTGCCAGCATTTACGCCCCATTTTGGACGTTCGATTCCAAAGAAGCGATTGAGTATTGGGCATCTTACACAACTGGCTCTGGCGACAATCGGCGCAGACACCATGTGTCCGGCACGATGGACGTCTTTTTTGACGACCTTCTTGTGCCTGCGTCAGACCATGTCACGCCCCTGATCCGCGATGGTATCTTGCATGACTTTCGCCCCGAATATTTACGCCCCTATCGGGCGGGATACCTCGCCGGATTTGCGGCAGAGCGGCACACCATGCCAGTGCGCAAAGGGTTACGGCTTAAAAAGCAGAACAAGGATCTTTTGATCCGCAACAAGATCAAGAAGCATGTTGGTCGACAAAACGCGCGAGTCGACCGCTACAGAACCGACACGACCGGCATCCACTACCGGCGCATTCTGCTTCCGGTCTGGATTTTGCACTACAGCTACCGCGGCACTGCAAAGAAAGTCGTGGTGTCAGGGATCGACGGTCGCACCTTTGGTGAGCGTCCGTTCTCTCCATGGAAGCTGGCGGCCTATTCCGCGATTCTGACAGCGTTGACGATGGCGCTGGGATTGATCTGGGGCGCTACCGGCATCTTGTGAAGGTGAGTCGCCACTGCACCGTTCCGCAACGGATTGCGCCCGTTCACGCATCTGGCGTTGCAACCCGCAGCGTCTATGCGCATAGCTGATCAAAAGCATGCAAGAGCAGAAACATGGCACACATCATAGTTGTCGGAAACGAAAAGGGCGGTGCTGGGAAGTCGACCGTGTCGATGCATGTCGCCACGGCGCTTGCGCGGATGGGCCACAAGATCGGTGCGCTGGACCTTGACCTGCGCCAAAAGACGATGGGGCGCTACATCACCAACCGGATGAAGACGCTTGAAACCGACGATCTGGATCTGCCCAGCCCGCGCTATATCGAATTGCCCGAGATCGACCCCGACACCCTTCAACCGGGTGAAAATATCTACGATCACCGCCTGTCCGCCGCTGTGGCCGAACTTGAGCCGGGCAGCGATTTCATTCTGATCGACTGTCCCGGATCGCACACGCGGCTTAGCCAGGTCGCACACTCGCTGGCGGACACGCTGATTACACCGTTGAATGACAGTTTCGTCGATTTCGATCTGCTGGCCCATACCGATGCCACCGGCGAAAAGATCGAAGGCCCGTCGGTTTATTCCGAAATGGTCTGGAACGCCCGCCAGCTTCGGGCGCAGGCCGGGCTGCCCCCCATCGACTGGGTTGTCCTGCGCAACCGTCTGGGTGCGCAACAGATGGTCAACAAGGCCAAGATGGAAAAGGCGCTGGAACGTCTGTCCAAACGGATCGGATTTCGCGTGTCCCCCGGTTTCAACGAGCGTGTGATCTTCCGCGAACTCTTTCCCCGTGGCATGACACTGCTCGACCTCAAGGATGTGGGTGTGAAGCAGCTCAACATCTCGAACATCGCGGCGCGCCAGGAGTTGCGCGATCTGATCAAGGCGCTAAACCTGCCCGGTGTCTCGGTCACGTTCTAGATCACTGGCCACACGCGCCGCGCCGCCTAAGTTCTTGCAAAGCAAGGAGGAGAGGCGCGTGACAGGACCTACGAAAAACGAGCTTTGGTTTCGCCTGCTCTTCAGCCTTGGCGGATTGGCTTTGCTGATCGTCGCAGTGATGGTGCGTGGCATCTCGAATTCCGCAGCTCTGGTCGAGGTTGTGGGCATCGCAGGCGCGTTCTTTGGGGGCAGTGCGATCTGGTCCGCACTCAAGCTGGCACGCCACCGCGAGTGACTTGCCTTACCCAAGGCGGTGGTGTCTGATCGCCTCAAAAGGAGCGCCCCCATGCCAGCCCCCCTCAATCGTTTCAAAGCCGCATTGGCATCAGACACCCCAACACTTGGTTTGTGGCTGGCCTTGGGCACCGGATACGCGGCGGAAATCGCGGCGACCGCAGGGTTCGATTGGCTGCTGATTGATGGCGAACACGCGCCAAATGATCTGGTGACGCTCCATGAGCAAATGATGGCGCTGGCAGGTCACGATGTGTCTCCTGTCGTACGCATCCCGCACAACGATCCGGTGCTGATCAAACAGGTGCTCGACCTTGGTGCGCAATCCTTGCTGTGCCCAATGGTCAATTCCGCCGAAGAGGCCCGCGCTATCGTGGCCGCAACGCGTTATCCACCGCGTGGGATCCGTGGCGTTGGGCATATGCTTGGGCGGGCTTCGGCGTTCAATGGCATCCCGGATTATTTGGAAACCGCTGAAAATCAGATTTGTCTTATCGTTCAGGCTGAAAGTGTTGCTGCAATGGACGCGCTGGAAGAGATTTGCGCCGTCGATGGTGTGGACGGGGTCTTTATTGGCCCCGCCGATCTCTGCGCCGATATGGGTCTCTTGCCGAATATCACCCACCCCGATGTCCGCGCCGCCGTACAAGACGGCCTCCGGCGCATCCGAGCCACGGGCAAGGCGGCGGGCATCATCGACGGGGATCCGGCACTCATTCAGCAGGACATCGACGCCGGTGCAAACTTCGTCGCTTTGGGCGCCGATGTACTTTTGCTGGCCGATGCGATGCGCGGGCTTGTGAAAACGTGGAAAGCCCGGACCACCTGATCCGGGCTCTCGCAGTTTCGCTGTGTGCCTGGCTTATTCGGCGGGCATCGCAATGGCAGGAACGGCGCGGCGTGCAAAGTGCTGACGGTTGAGCCGCAGAACCAATGCGATGGCCACAATCTGCGCCACGATGGCAATGCCGGTCACAGTCCAATAGGCCACACCGAACTTTTCGATCGCTCCGGCAGCGACAAGACCCTTGTTGACGAAGAAGTGAGTCATCACAGACAGTGCAACCGCCGGGCAGACCAGAGCATAGGAGCCCGGCGAGGTCTTGGTGCCCATGACGAAGTCGCTGAAATAGCCTTGGCGCATCATCACAACCGCGCCCAGCAGCAGGAACACGATCTGGATCGACAGGAGCCGTGCGAGGAAGACCATGGTCTCACCTGCTTGCGCATGGGTGTCGAAGGCAACATGCAGGCCGTGGCTCTGGCGCAGAAAGAGGATGCCAAGGACCGTGACGATCGGAACAATGATCATTAAGGTCGGGCCCGCTTCGCGTGCAGTACCGTGCTGGAGCATTGACGCAAAGGCGGTGGTGGCGGCAATCACGGTGTAAAGGATCGCAGCGACGCCAAAGAATGTCGACAGCATCAGGGCGACAGCCACGGTAGTGGCAGAGGTGCTCATCGCGGCGGGTGCGGCAAAGCCAACGCCGACCATTGCGATGCTGAACGCGGGCAAAAGCTGCGCGAACGAGTTATGTGCGGTCACGTCGAACACGCCACCTGTGGACAGGACACGGCCAAGGAAAGCTCCGATCATACGCAGAGCCAGCACACCGATGGCGGCAAAGGCGATCAAAGCCATTGGGAACAGGTATTCCACCACACTCCAAAGCTGCGGTACGAAGACAAGTCCGACGATGAACATCGCGTTGACGGTCATTGCAAGTGCAAGCGGCATCGCCAAAAGAGTGGCTTCGGCATTGGTCTCGCGCAGCTTGGCGTAAGCGTCGGTTTTCTTGAAGGCTGACAGGGATTGCAGGTTCCAGATCAGTGATTTGATGTTGAGGAACGCAAAGACCGCAATGCCAATCAATGCTGCGGCAATAGCGGCCTGCATGGCGACGCCACCGGTCGCAAAGGCGGCTGCGATGTCTTCGAACACCGGAACCGGCTGGCCCGGATGCGGCACCCAGAACATCAGGAACATGAAAAACGTAACCGCAATACCCCCAGCCCCAAGCGAGGCCAAAAAGTAGATCGGTGAAAAGGTGTCAGCGGGTCTGGATACGGAATGGTCCATGGCGAGTCTCCTTATATTCCGCGTTTGGAATATATTTACATTCAAAATTCGGAATGTAAAGGCCTTTCGACTTTTGCGTTCTCGTGCTGTTGAGATCACGCGCTGAAAAATCCTTAACAAAACCGCAATATCTTGTGGATAAGCTGTACAGACTTACCACATGCGGAACCAAATCGTTGACTCGGCGCCGACGCCCGCGACAGACTGTCCTTCACATCGGGAATCAGGCAGGCTTTACAGGTGCGCTTTTCCAAACTCCGTCTGACGGGCTTCAAAAGCTTCGTTGACCCCACCGATCTGATCATCGCGGATGGTCTGACCGGCGTTGTGGGGCCCAACGGCTGTGGGAAATCCAACCTTCTTGAGGCGCTGCGTTGGGTGATGGGCGAAAACCGCCCGACCGCGATGCGGGGCGGCGGGATGGAAGACGTAATCTTCGCAGGCGCCGCAACGCGCCCTGCCCGCAACTTTGCCGAAGTATCGATCCAGATCGAAAACAGCGACCGTCTGGCACCTGCTGGCTTCAACGATCAGGATCAAATCGACATCGTTCGCCGCATCACCCGCGACGTGGGCAGCGCCTACAAGGTCAACGGCAAGGACGTGCGCGCCCGCGACGTGCAGATGCTTTTCGCAGATGCCTCGACCGGGGCGCATTCGCCGGCGCTGGTGCGGCAGGGCCAAATCAGCGAGTTGATCAACGCCAAGCCGAAAAACCGCCGCCGCATCCTAGAAGAAGCGGCAGGCATCTCGGGCCTTTACCAGCGGCGTCACGAGGCAGAACTGAAGCTCAAGAACACCGAAGCGAACCTGCTGCGCGTAGATGATGTCATCGAACAATTGGCCGCGCAGCTTGCACAACTGGCGCGACAGGCCCGTCAGGCGGCGCGGTATCGCGCCATCGGCGAAGAACTGCGCCATGCCGAAGGGCTGCTGCTGTACCGTCGATGGAAAGACGCAGACATCGCCCGTGCAGAAGCAGACGGGCAGTTACGAGAACGCACAACCGAAGCCGCCAAGGCCGAAGCCGCCGCACGCGAGGCCACCAAGGCGCGTGAGCAGGCCGATGCGGCTCTCCCCCCCTTTCGAGAGGAAGCGGCGATTGCGGCTGCGATTGTGCAGCGCCTGACGCTGCAGCGGGATACGCTGACCGAACAGGAACGCCGCGCCGCTGAGACCATCGAAACCCTGACCCGCCGCATCGACCAGATGACCAAGGACATGGAGCGGGAAAGCGGTCTGAACCGGGATGCTGGCGAAACCATCCAGCAACTGGAATGGGAAGCCCGCGAGCTGGCCAAAGCCGCAGAAGGACATGACGACAAGCTGGCTGATGCTATTGAGGCGGCGCAGGAGGCGGGTGCCGTCTTGCAGGCGCGCGAGGCCGATCTGAGCCAGAAGACAGAAGACGTGGCGCGCCTTGCTGCGCGACATCAATCGGCGCACCGACTGCTGTCCGACAGCCAGAAAACACTCGACCGGAACGAGGCAGATGCCTTGCGCGCCCGCGAGGCGATGGCGGCGGCGAAACAATCATTGGCGGATGCCAAGAACGCGGCGGCGGCAGCAGACGCCGAACAGGTCGCAGCACGCGATCTGGCCGACCGTGCAGACCAAGTCCTGACCGAGGCCGAAGCAGCGCGTGCCGAAACCCAGTCGCGCGAAGCCGACGCCCGCGCGGAGCGATCCGAAGCCGAAGGCGAGATGAATGCGCTGAGCGCGGAGACCACCGCCTTGGCGCGCCTTTTGGATCGGGATACCGCTGAAGGCGGCCAGATCCTCGACCGGCTTCAGGTGGAACAAGGGTTCGAAAAAGCGTTGGGTGCCGCACTGGCCGACGATCTGCGCGCACCCGAGGTCGAAGACGATGGCCCCACGGGATGGACAGCTCTACCGCGCTATGACACTGACCAACCGCTACCACCGGGCATCACACCGCTCACCAACCATGTTTCGGTGCCTGAAGTGCTGGAACGGCGCATGGCTCAGATCGGTCTGGCGGATCCTGAAGACGCCGCCCGCCTTCAACCGCTGCTCAAACCCGGTCAACGTCTGGTCAGCCTCGAAGGCGATCTTTGGCGCTGGGATGGCTACCGCGCTTGGGCGGAAGATGCCCCGTCTGCTGCGGCACTGCGTCTGGAGCAGTTGAACCGGCTGGAAGCGCTGAAACAGGAAACCGCCCGCGCTTCAGCCCGTGCCGATGGCGCGCGAGCAGCGCATGAGAGCCTGACACAGCGACTGGCGGACCTCGCCATGGCCGAAAAAGCCGCCCGTCAGGCGCGCCGGGATGCTGATGCGTCGGTGACCGATGCGGCCCGCAAGCTCAGCCGTGCCGAAGCCGATCGCGACATGGCAGAGGGCAAGTTGGAAAGCCTGTCACTTGCTGTGAAACGCCACGAGGACGAAGCCACGACCGCCCGGGCGCAGATGGTCGAGGCGCAACGTGCCGTGGCCGATCTTGAAGACCTCGAGTCGGCCCGTGCCGAGGTGGAAGACCTCAAGATGACGGTCGAAGCGGCCCGCATGACCATGATGTCGCGCCGGTCTGCGCAAGACGAGCTTCGCCGGGAAGGTGATGCCCGCAAGGCGCGGTCGCAGCAGGTGAGCAAGGAACTCAGCGGGTGGCGTCACCGTTTGGAAACCGCCGAAAAGCGGAGTGCCGAACTCGCAGAGCGGCGTTCGGCAGCGCAGGCGGAGCTTGAGGATGCATCAGGCCTTCCGGCGGAACTGGCTGCGCAACGCGACACGCTGGGGTACGAGATTTCGCAGGCAGAAGCCCGAAAGGCTGCGTCGGATGATAATTTGTCGACAGGTGAAGCGGCTCTGAGAACCGCAGATCAGGCCGAACGCGAGGCTGAGCGCAAAGCGTCCGAAGCACGCGAGGCCCGTGCAAGATCCGAAGCCCGCGCAGAAGCTGCGCGCGATGCGGTCAACGCAGCGTCAGAGCGGATCGCGGAGGAGCAGGAAACCAGCCCGACCAATCTTTTGCAGAAGCTTGGGGCTGATCCCGACAACCTGCCCCGCGCAGAAGCGATCGATGCCGATGTGAACCGGCTCAAGCGGCAACGCGATGCCCTGGGTGCCGTGAACCTGCGCGCGGAGGAAGATGCGCGCGAGGTACAGGAAGAGCACGATACGCTGCTGAGTGAAAAGCTGGATCTGGAAGAAGCGATCAAGACATTGCGGTCTGGTATTGCCAGCCTGAACCGCGAAGGACGCGAACGCCTTTTGACGGCGTTTGAGCAGGTTAACAGCAATTTTACTTTGCTTTTCACGCACCTTTTCGGTGGCGGCGAGGCAAACCTTGTAATGGTCGAGAGCGACGATCCGCTGGATGCCGGGCTTGAAATCATGTGCCAACCGCCGGGTAAAAAGCTGTCGACGCTGTCGCTGCTTTCCGGGGGAGAACAGACACTCACCGCGCTCGCACTGATCTTTGCAGTGTTTCTTGCGAATCCCGCGCCGATCTGTGTTCTCGACGAGGTGGACGCGCCGCTGGACGATGCAAATGTGACCCGCTTTTGTGACCTGCTTGATGAAATGTGCCGTCGTACGGAAACCCGCTTCCTCATCATCACGCACCATGCGGTGACGATGGCGCGCATGGATCGCCTATTCGGCGTGACCATGCAGGAACAGGGGGTCAGCCAGCTTGTCTCTGTTGACCTCAAGAAAGCGGAACGTCTGGTCGCGTAAACGTGTCTGCGCCGTGGTCGTGTTTGTGACTACACTCAACAGATGTTCAGGTCTCTCCTATTGTTTGCGCTGTTTCCGGTCGCGCTCCATGCCCAAAACTGGGCCCCCAGAGACAGCGATGTTCTGTTCGATCAGGTCGGCCTCGAATCATTACTGCGCGGCACGACAATCACCTTCTTCGATGATGGTGAATCCAAGTTTTTCGAAGATGGTCGCTACACCTACACCTATGCGAACAATGGCGGCACGGGGTACGGCTATTTTACCGTGATGGAGGACAGCACGATCTGCATTGAATTCGTTACTGGGTTCTCGCGGTGCGACCTTTACGTGACCGACACCGATGGCAGATTGATCATCATCACCGCAAGTGGCGACAGGTTTCCTACCCGCCGGTGAATCACAAGAACGCAAGAGACAGGTCCAATGCATCGCGGCAGACTTCTGCATGACGCGACGATTTCAAACAAAATAGGCCATGTTTCGCCTATTTTAAGAACTTGATCAAATTCATTACCCTGCAATTAACCGTTTGTTATCTAATGAAGGCGGACTCTAGCCAAGAAATGACCACCTCATATGAAAGCCCCGTTGCCCGAATGAATGTGCTGATCGTGCAAAACGACGCCAAACTTGGCCAGTTCTGGCAACGCCATTTGCAGCGTCATGACCACGTTGCAGACGTCGTGCAAGATCAGGACAGCGCGATCGTTCGGCTTCAGGAACAGTTCTACCCGATTATCATCCTGGACGTGGTGCTGGATGGCGGAAGCGCGATTGCCGTCGCAGATTATGCCAGCTTTCGGCACCCCGATGCCCGCGTGATCTTTGTCACCAACACAAGCTTTTTTTCGGACGGCTCCATTTTCCAGCTTTGCGCAAATGCTTGTGCCTTCGTGCCCATCGCCACCCAACCCGAAGACTTGGCGGCGATGGTCGAGCATTACGCCAAAACCGCCTAGGCTGCGGCCAGCCTGTCACGCTCATGGGGTGCGTCAAAATCAAGAACCGGATTGATCGGGATGATCCGGTACGGATTGATGGTCTCATGACTGTAGTGGTAGTGCCGTACGATGTGGTCAAGGTTAACAGTCTCGGCCACACCCGGCCATTGGTACAACTCGCGTGTATAGGCCCAGAGGTTAGGATAGTCGACAATCCTGCGGCGATTGCATTTGAAATGCAGATGATACACCGAATCGAACCGCACAAGCGTCGTGAACACGCGCCAATCCGCCTCGGTGATCCGGTCTCCGACAAGATAGCGCTGCCGTGACAGCCGATCTTCGAGCCAGTCGAGGCTGTCAAAGAGAGGTCCGACAGCCGCGTCATAGGCTTCTTGCGTGGTCGCGAAACCGGATTTGTAGACACCGTTGTTCACTGTGTCATAGACACGATCATTGACCTTTTCGATCTCGTCTCGCAGTGCAACGGGCCAAAAATCGTCGGAATTTCCGGTCAAGCCATCGAACGCCGAGTTCAGCATCCGGATAATTTCGGAACTCTCGTTGGAAACGATGGTCTCACGCTGAGTGTCCCACAGGATCGGAACCGTCACGCGGCCAGACGCTTTGGGATCGGCCTTGAGATAGATGTCGCGCGCGAAGGGCAGCCCATAGAGCGTATCTCCGGTGGCAGCCGGAAAATCAGGATCAAACGTCCAGCCATCCGTCAACATGTCGGGGTGAACGACCGACACACCGATATGGTCTGTCAGCCCCTTTATGGCACGGAAGATGAGTGTCCGATGGGCCCAAGGGCAGGCAAGGCTGACATAGAGGTGATAGCGGCCGGACTCGGCCTTGAAGCCGCTCTCGCCGTTGGGGCCGGCGCTGCCATCTGCGGTAATCCAGTTGCGATATCGAGAGGTACTGCGCTTGAACGCGCCACCCGTGCTCTTGGTGTCGTACCATTGGTCTTTCCAAACGCCGTCAACCAGATGTCCCATCTCGTGCTCCTCCTGTCTCTGTCATATCAACACTTAGAGCTCTGCACAGTTTCACAAAACACCCACATTCGCGCAGACTATCACGGATAACCGCACAGATAGGTCTACCATCCCTTCACCGATGGGCAAACCTGCCGGATATGCCTGCCTTGCCCACAAACACCATGACAATATCCCAAAAGCTGCAAAGTCAGGCACCGTTCAACTTGGCATCTTGGCCATGCCAAGGTATGGGACCACGAAATTGATCGGGTGACACCCGCGCTGGCCAACGGCCAGTTCTCCGCTGGAACCCCAACACGACGACACCGACAAAGACCGCGAGACCTGTCTGCGGCCTATGGGCAAAATATTTCATGATCTCAATCGCACAGTACAAACGGCAATGGACACACAACATCCGCGGCGATCTGTTGTCCGGACTGGTGGTCGCCCTTGCCCTGATCCCCGAAGCGATTGCGTTCTCGATCATCGCCGGTGTCGACCCCAAGATCGGTCTATACGCATCGTTCTCCATCGCCGTGATCACCGCGATCACTGGTGGACGGCCGGGCATGATTTCTGCAGCAACCGCTGCCACGGCGGTTCTCATGGTCACGCTGGTCAAGGATCACGGGCTGCAATACCTGCTGGCTGCCACTGTGCTTGCTGGTCTTTTGCAGATCGGCGCAGGGCTTTTGAAGCTGGGTTACGTCATGCGCTTTGTGTCGAAATCCGTGATGACGGGGTTCGTCAACGCATTGGCGATCCTGATCTTCATGGCACAGCTTCCCGAACTTGATCCAAGCCGCGTGCCGATGCTGACTTACGCGCTTGTCGCATCAGGCCTGTTGATCATCTATCTTTTCCCTTTGCTGACAAAGGCCGTGCCCTCGCCGCTTGTGACGATCGTCGTGCTGACCGCCGTTGTCGTGCTTATGGGGTGGGATGTCCGCACCGTTGGCGACATGGGTGAATTGCCCGATACGCTGCCGGTGTTCTTGATCCCGGACATTCCGCTGACATTCGAAACACTGCAGATCATCTTTCCCTACTCGGTCGCTGTGGCTGTCGTAGGTCTGCTGGAAAGCCTGATGACCCAGCAAATCGTCGATGACCTCACCGACACCAGTTCCAACCGCAACCAGGAATGCATCGGTCAGGGTTTGGCCAACACCGCCACCGGGTTCATCGGTGGCATGGCGGGCTGCGCCATGATCGGTCAGTCGATCATCAACGTAAAATCCGGCGGGCGCGGGCGTTTGTCGAGTTTTGTGGCAGGTCTGTTTCTGCTGATCCTTGTGGTTGCCTTGGGGGATATCGTCGCGATCATTCCTATGGCAGCGCTCGTCGCGATTATGATCATGGTCTCCATCGGTACATTCTCGTGGTCATCGATAAAGAACCTGCGCGACCATCCGAAATCGTCGTCCATCGTAATGCTGGCGACTGTGTTCTTCGTCATCTACACCCATAACCTTGCCATCGGGGTGTTGTTCGGTGTGCTGCTGTCCGGCATCTTCTTTGCGTGGAAGATTTCGCAACTGTTCCGCGTTCGGTCGACCATCACACCGGACGGCGAACACCGCACCTACATCATCGAGGGCCAATTGTTCTTTGCTTCATCCGAGGATTTCATGAAGGCTTTCGACTTCCGCGAGGCTCCGGCCCGCGTGACCATCGACCTCAGCCGCGCACATATTTGGGATATATCATCGGTTGCGGCCTTGGACATGGCTGTGCTCAAGTTCCGCCGCGAAGGCGCAGAGGTCGAATTGATCGGTCTCAATGAGGCGTCCGATACCATCGTCGACAAGCTTGCCATCCATGACAAGCCCGGTGCGATGGACGAATTGCTCGGCCACTAGGGAGCCACACCATGACAACGAACACCCTTATCGCCCTTGTGGACGCATCCGCCTACGCCGAGAGCGTCTGCCATCACGCAGCTTGGATTGCCGGACGTAATTCCTGGAAGGTCAAAGTGTACCACGTGATGGGTCGCCGTGACGCCGTTGATAAACAAGATCTGTCTGGCGCGATCCGGCTTGGCGCGCGATCGGCACTGCTTGAACAACTGTCAGAACTGGACGCCACCCGCGCCAAACTGGCGCACGAGCATGGTCGTGCGATACTTGAAGACGCTAAGGCGATCATTGTCGGAGATGGGGATATCGCCGTCGAAACCCGACTGCGCCAAGGTGATCTGGTTGAGACCGTGACCGCCAAGGAAGAGTCCGGCGATATGATCGTCATCGGCAAACGCGGCGAGGCCGCAGGGCTGGCGATGGAGCATCTTGGCTCAAACCTTGAACGCATTGTCCGCGCTAGCCATAGGCCGGTTTACATTGCAAACCGCGCGTTCAAACCAATCAATTCAGTGCTTGTCGCGTTTGACGGCGGGCCTTCCTCGCTCAAGGCCATAGACTACATCGCGCGCAGCCCCATGTTCGCGGGCATTACCGTGACGCTGGTATTCGCGGGCAAGGACACACCGGTCATTCAGAAATCGCTGTCCGATGCCACAGCAACGCTCAAGGCCGGCGGATTTGAAGCCAAGACAATCGTCGAAAGCGGAGAGCCGGAAAAGGTGCTGGCCCAGATCACATCGACTGGCGCGCACGAATTGCTTGTTATGGGCGCTTATGGCCACAGCCGGGTCCGAAGCTTTATCATCGGATCGACCACTACCGAGATGATCCGGTCCTGCAAGGTACCGATCCTGATCATGCGCTGAGGCGCGATAAGTCAGGATCGCAGTTTCTGCACAATCCAGATTACGATCATTGCGCCAAGGATTGCACCAACAAGGCCTGCCACCGCACCAGTTGCGGCCAAAAGCAGACGGATCACCATCCCGCCGATCAAAGCGCCCGCAACCCCTACCATCACCGTGGCGAGAGTGCTCATCTCTACGCGCATGACGCGCGTTGCCAGAAAACCAGCCGCCGCTCCGATGACCAGTAGAAACAGGATCGGCATCATCTACCTCCGACGCCGGTCGCGCACGGTGCTGCGCCAGTGGGTCGGCACGATGATCAACGCACCCAGCGACGACACAATCGCGTTAATACCCGGAGAGCTGAATCCGATACCAAACATGATCCGCACGAAATAGGCCAGAAACGCCCCACCGATGCAGATGATGATGCTTTGCAGAATACCATTGTTGGTGAAGCCAGATCGCTCACAGATATAACCGACGATCCCTGCGATAATGACGGTTCCCATTAGCACCATGAACATGCCTACTCTCCCAAACGCGTTCCCATAGAAACCGCCATGCCATGCAGGAATGTCTCGGTGTCCTGCGCGCCTTTACCCGCACGTTGCGCACGCGTGATCGTAACCGCTCCTGAGCCACAGGCAATGGTGAAGGCATTATCCAGCGCCGTCCCGGCAGTGCCGCGCTGATCCGACAGGCGACTGCCCAACAATTTGACGCGTTCCGTACCGATCATCGTCCATGCTCCGGGGAACGGCGAAAGACCCCGTATCTGACGGTCCAGGTCAACTGCGGGACGGGTCCAATCGATCTGCGCTTCGGTCTTGTCGATCTTTTGCGCATAGGTCACACCGTCTTCAGGCTGGGCCTCTGGCGTAAGACTGTCGATCCGCTGCAAGGCGTGCACGATCAGCTCGGCCCCCATAGCGCTTAGCCTATCATGTAATTCACCTGTTGTTTCGGTCGCGCCAATGGCCGTCGCCTTGCGCATAAGGACCGGCCCGGTGTCCAGCCCTGCTTCCATCTGCATGATGCAAATGCCGGTCTCTGCATCGCCAGCCATGATCGCACGATGGATCGGCGCCGCGCCGCGCCATCGCGGCAATAGCGATGCGTGAATATTGAGGCACCCCTGTTTTGGAGCATCCAGAACCGCTTGCGGAAGGATCAGCCCATAAGCCACAACAACGGCAATATCGGCGTTCAAAGCGGCGAAATCGTGCTGCGCCTCTTCATTGCGCAGCGATGTCGGATGCCGCACCTCAAAGCCCAGCGCCTCGGCACGCGCATGAACCGGTGTCGGGCGGTCCTTCTTGCCCCGACCCGCAGGACGGGGCGGTTGGCAATAGACAGCGGCAATCTCGTGCCCGGCCTCGACCAGCGCGTTGAGAACCGGAACCGAGAAATCGGGCGTCCCCATGAAGATGATCCGCATGTTCTAGCCTTTCAGCTTGTTCGCCCGCCGCAAAAGCATGTCGCGCTTGGTTTTGCTCAGATGGTCGAAATACATCTTGCCGTTCAGATGGTCGATCTGGTGCTGTACCGACGTGGCCCAGAGGCCGACAAAGTCTTGTTCATGAACCGTACCGTCCGCCCCCATGAAACGTACGGTCACGGCGCGCAGGCGTTCGATCTTTGCGAAGACACCGGGCAGATTTGGGCTGGCCTCTTCGTGTGACCGAAGCTGGACCGAGGCGTGCAGAATTTCCGGGTTCGCCATCCGTACGGCGCGGCCACGATCTTCGGAGGCATCCACCACGGCCAGACGTTTCAGAATACCGATCTGGTTGGCCGCAAGACCGACACCGGGCATTGCCTCCATTGTGTCGATCATGTCGTCCCAGATCCCGCGGATCTCATCGGTGATCGTGTCCACCGGCTCGGCAGGTGTCCGCAGGCACTTGTTCGGCCAAGCCAGGCAAAGCCGCGTCGTCATGCAAGCGCCGCATAGTCGGCTTCGATCTGTGCACGCATTTCAGGCGTCACACGGTCAAAGATCACGACGCCGTTCAGATGATCCAATTCGTGTTGCGCACAGGTCGCAGCAAATCCGCTCAGGCGTGTTTCGTGCCGGACACCATCCAGATCAGTGTATCCAAGAGTGATGTCCGTTGGCCGTGTCACTTCAGCCGAGACCCCGAGAATGGAGAGGCAAGCCTCGTTCCCTGCGGCGGTGGCATCGCCAGAAGCAAGGATTTCAGGGTTGATGCACACGAACGGCGTGCGGTCGCCCTCTTTCCAAGTCGGGTCCATCACGAACACCCTTAGCATCACACCAATCTGAGGCGCCGCAAGCCCGCGCCCCGGAGCGTCGTACATTGTGTCGAACATGTCTCGGACGAGATCAGCGATGTCCGTCAGGTCTTCAACCGGCGTGCAAACCTCAGACAATCGGGCGTCAGGCCATGCGACAATCGGCCGAACACTCATGCCCGCGCCATCTCTCGCTTGAGCTTGACCATCTTGCGGGTGATCATCTGACGCTTGAGCGGCTTGAGATAGTCGATAAACAGCTTCCCGTTCAGGTGGTCGATCTCGTGTTGAACACAGGTCGCCCATAACCCGTCGAACTCTTCTTCCTTCGGATTGCCGTTCTCGTCTATCCAAGCGACCTTGACCGCCTCGGGCCGGGTCACATCCGCAAACTGGTCCGGGATCGACAGGCAGCCTTCCTCGTAGACGTTCAGATCATCCGAAGACGCAAGGATTTCGGGGTTGAACATGATCAGCGGGCGCGGAGTCGATTCCTCGTCCTTAATGCAATCGACAACGATCAGCCGCGACAACACACCCACCTGCGGCGCGGCAAGGCCGATGCCCGGTGCGTCATACATGGTTTCCAGCATGTCCTTGGCCAGAGTGCGCAAATCGTCCGACAAATCGGGCACGGGGTCACAGACCTTTTTCAGACGCGGGTCCGGATGGATGAGGATCGGCAATTTCATGGCAGGCATTTAGGCAATCCATGTCCCAAGGGCAATAGGTCGGGGCTTGCACCTGTCGTTCACTGGATTAGCGTTCGACTGAAATCCAATAAGCAGATGGAGCCCTAGATGCGCGATCTTTTCAATGTTCCCAATGATCGACGCGGGACGCACTGTTCAAAATGGGACGTGCTGGAAAGCAAGTTCGACGTTCCAAACGCGGACGGCATCGCGATGTGGACTGCGGACAGTGATTATCCGACAGCGCCCTGTGTGCTGCGCGCGATTCAGGCGGCGGTGGATCATGGTGTGTTCGGGTACTGGACCGACAACACCGACTATCACGCGGCGATCCAATGGTGGATGAAAAACCGGCACGGATGGAACATCGACACCGACTGGATCATGACAACGCAGGGCCTGGGCAACGCGATTGCTCTTTGTCTCGACGTCTGGTCCGAACCCGGCGACCGGATCGTCACCTTCAACCCGGTGTATCACGAGTTCGAATTCAAGATCCGACGTGCCGGACGGGTACCGGTGCAGTGCCCACTGACGCGGGATGGCGATACCTACCAGATCGACTTTGACGATGCACAGTCGCGGCTGGACGGCACTGAGAAGATGCTGATCTTCTGTTCCCCGCAGAACCCGTCTGGGCGCATCTGGAGCGCCGAAGAGTTGCGGCAGGTGGCCGAATTCGCTGCACGGAACGACCTGATCGTCGTGGCCGACGAGATTCACCACGACTTCATTTATCCGGGCCATACGTTTGTGCCTTACGACGTCGCCGCGCCGGACGCACGCGATCGGTCGGTGATCCTGACTGCGTCGTCAAAGACGTTCAACATTGCGGGCCTGAAGACCGGAAACATCATCATTCCCGACGCAACATTGCGCGAAGCGATGGCGCAGCGGTTACGGTCACTGGACTATTCTCCGAACCGCATGGGGCTTGAGATGGTAACAGCCGCCTACACCCCGGAAGGTGCGGAATGGGTCGACGCGCAGATTGATCACCTGATCGAAAACCGCCGCATCTTTGATGACGCGATGAACGCGATCCCCGGTGTGCATTCCTTGCCTTTGGCGTCCACCTATCTGGCGTGGGTGGATTTCTCAGGCACTGGCATGGACTTCGAAGAGATCAGCAGCAGGGTCCGCAAGGATGCCCGCATCGCACCAAGCCCCGGACCGGAATTCGGCCCCGGAGGCGAGACCTTCCTGCGCTTCAACCTTGCGACGCAAACCTACCGTGTCGAAGAGGCCGCAAAACGTCTGCAAGAGGCGTTCCGCGACCTCCAATAAGATCAGTTGCGCGGTGGGCGGGATTTGTAGACTGGCAAGCTCCATCCGAATGCGATGGAGCCTGCGCGCAGAGCAAAGGTGATTGCGGCGGCGGCCAGCACGGTTGTCGTCTGGCTAAGACCGAGCATTGGCGCGAAGGCCATCACGGACGACCCTGCGACAGCGCAGGTCACGTAAAGCTCACTCTGTTTCAGGACCAGCGGCACCTCGTTTGCAACCACGTCGCGCATCAACCCGCCTAGACAACCAGTGACTGTACCCATGGCCACGACGATGGCCGCGCTTTGCCCAAGAGTAGCGGCAATGTTGGCCCCAGCCGCCACCGCAAATGCCAAGGCCGCAGCGTCGAGCCAAAGGATCGCCTTGTAGCGGCTTTCGAACAGATGCGCGGTAAAGAAGACCACGAATGCGGCAATCACAGCCACACCCAGATAGGTGGGATCTGCCATCCAGAACACTGGGTTTCGATCCAGCAGCACATCACGGACCGTACCACCGCCAACGCCGGTCAGGATCGCGAGAAAGGCGAAACCAATGATATCAAGCTGTGCGCGGCTGGCGACCAAAGCTCCGGTCAGGGCAAAGACCAACACAGCCGCATGATCGATCCAAGCGATCAGGGTCACGCCGCGCCTTTTTTGAACGGCTTCATACCTTCGCGTGCCAATTCATCAGCGCGTTCGTTTTCGGGGTGGCCTGCATGGCCCTTGACCCATTCCCAGGTCACATCATGGCGTTGCTGGGCTTCGTCCAGACGCTGCCAGAGTTCTACATTCTTGACCGGCTTCTTGTTGGCAGTCTTCCAGCCATTGCGCTTCCAGCCATGAATCCAACTGGTCACGCCGTTCTTCACATAGGCGCTGTCGGTCACAATGGTCAGCGAGGACGGACGCGCCAATGTCTCCAGAGCGTGGATCGCAGCCAGAAGCTCCATCCGGTTATTGGTGGTGTTCGCCTCACCCCCGGACAGGGTGCGTTCCTTGACCACTGTATCGCCGTCTTTCGCCTGTAGCAGCGCACCCCAACCACCCGGCCCGGGATTTCCGGAACAGGCTCCGTCGGTATAGGCATAGAGGTCAGGCATGGGCAGTTACGGAGATCCAGTTATCGTCGGTGCCGCTTAGCCCTTTGTCACGCCCGCGTCGATAGGGGCCGACGGAAAACCCAGCCGTTTGCAGGAGTGCGGTCAGGTCGGGTTCGGTGTAATAGGTGTAATGTCGGCCAAGGGCATCACGGCCTTCGCCAATGCCCTCTTTGACCGCAATGTGAAAGAGACCGCCAGATTTCAACGCCGTGTGGATGGCCGTCAGATGCTTGCGCATTTCAGAACGCGCAGCGTGAAGAAGGCTGAAATTGGCCCAAACGCCATCATAGATTGCGGTGCCGCTGATGTCGTCGAAACTCGCCAGTTGCGCTTTGACGCCTTCAATGGCCGACGCCAGCGCGATCATCTCAGCCGAGGCATCCAGCGCATCAACCATGCACCCGGCGCGCGCCATGTGCCGCGCCGACGTACCCGGCCCGCATCCAAGGTCAAGAACCCGCGCATGTGTAGGCAAAGCAGCTATGAACGTCGCGAGCGTTTCGCTTGGTGTGTCTGACGGGTCAAGTTTGGCATAGTCGCCTGCGCGGGCATCATAGACGGCAACGGTTTCGCGGTCGGTCACAGGAACACTCCGATCGAGAGGGATAGAACGACCAGCCCGGTCAGCAAGGCACGCAACTGCATCCACCATGCCGGCGCGAGGCCCCATTTCCAGAAGGCGAAGTCCAGCACCAGAAGTCCCAGAAATCCAAAGATCAGGTTTGTTCCGGCAGACACCGGCCCTCCGCCAGTCATAAAGAACGCCCACAGCGCCGGAATGACCGACAGCGCATAGCCCGTTGCCGCCTGCCCGTCCTTGGCCTTGGTTGCAAAGCCCCACAGTACCCCAGACATAAAGCTGAGGATCACCATGCCGTAGCTGAGCTGGACATAGGGGCCGATGAACCTTGGCCCCAGAACATCCATCCCCCACTGCGATGCCGCATCAGACAGCAGCGTAAGCGCGCCCCATGCAAACGGGATCACGCCGGCAAGGCCAAGGATAAGCGCGGAACGGGGTATCTGGGTCATTGTTGGTCCATCGTCATATTCTGGGCCGCGACATAGCTCAGGCGCGTTCGAGCGCCAACCGTCCAGCAAGGGCGGCGAAGAGCGCCGCAAAGGATCGGTTGAGCCAACGCATGACACGTTCGCTGCCCAAGAGCCATGTGCGCGCCGCAGCAGCGAACACGCCGTAGAGGACAAAGATCACGAAGGTCATCAGCATGAAAACCCCGCCCATCAGCGCCATTTCTACCGTCGCAGTCGCCGGGTTGCCCGACAGGAACGGCGGCAGCAATGCGAGGAAGAAAATCGACAGCTTGGGATTCAAAATGTTGATCAGAGCGCCACGCCGTGCAATTCGCAAACCTGTCTCAGCCTGCTTTTCGGCGGACACCGAAAGCGCACCGCCCGAGCGCACCGCCTGCCAAGCCAGCCAGAGCAGGTAGGCGACACCGGCGAACTTCACCACGTTGAACAACACCGCCGACGTATGCAGCACCGCCGCAAGGCCCAGAGTCGCGGCCAGCAAATGCGGCACGATCCCGAAAGTGCATCCCAATGCGGCCCATATCGACGGCCAACGCCCCTGCCCCAAGCCGATGGCGAGCGTATAGATGACGCCGGTTCCGGGTGCGATGACCACGACAAACGCCGTCAGAAGGAATTGCAGGGAAAGCATAGCGGATCCTCTCTGGGTGTGCTGTGATGACGCTATACATTTGGTGGACAATGATCTAGACGCGCGGTTTGGCCCACTGACGGGCTGCTGATACAAAGAAGACGACCCTCGTGAAAAAAGCCCTGCAAGATGCCCTTGATGCCCGTGGATACGAAACGCTGACCCCGGTTCAGGAGGCGGTTCTCAATCCCGGATATGTCGGTGCCGACCTTTTGGTCTCGGCGCAGACAGGATCGGGCAAGACATTGGGCTTCGGCCTTGCCATTGCGCCGACGATTCTCGAGGACGAAGTATTCGGCCCTGCGGGCGCGCCTTTGGCATTGGTGATCGCGCCGACGCGTGAATTGGCAATGCAGGTAAAACGCGAACTGGCATGGCTTTACGCTCAAGCCGGTGTGGTCATGGCGTCAACTGTTGGCGGCATGGACATGCGCGACGAACGCCGCGCGCTAGAGCGGGGCGCGCATATCGTCGTCGCGACTCCGGGCCGTCTGCGCGACCACATCATGCGCAACTCCATCGACCTGTCGCAGTGTCGCGCCGTTGTGCTGGACGAGGCTGACGAAATGCTCGACCTGGGCTTCCGCGAAGACCTTGAGTTTATCCTCGGCGAAGCCCCCGAAGACCGTCAGACACTGCTCTTCTCGGCCACCGTGCCGCCGATGATCGCGAAGCTGGCGAAAAGCTACCAGCGCGATGCCATTCGCGTGGTCACGAAATCCGAAACAAGCCAGCATGCGGATATCGCCTACCGCGCCATGATGGTGAGCGACCGCGACACCGACAACGCGGTGATCAATACGCTGCGGTATTACGAAGCCCCCAACGCGATTGTTTTTGCCAACACCCGCGCAATGGTGAACCGCCTGACGACCCGCCTGTCGAATCGCGGGTTTCAGGTCGTGGCACTTTCGGGTGAACTGTCTCAGACCGAACGTACCCACGCGCTGCAAGCCATGCGCGATGGTCGGGCGCAGGTTTGTGTGGCGACAGACGTCGCCGCACGCGGTATCGACCTTCCAAACCTCGACCTGGTGGTCCATGCCGAACTACCGTCCAACCATGAAACTTTGCTGCACCGCTCGGGCCGGACGGGTCGTGCCGGGCGCAAGGGTGTGTCCGCACTGATCGTGACGCCCAAGGTGCGCAAGAAGGCCGAGCGCATTCTGAGTATGGCCAAGCTGAAATCCGACTGGGGCTCTGCACCTTCGGCCGATGAAGTGTTGGAGCGCGACGAAGATCGCATGTTTGCCGACCCCGCATGGGAGACACCTGTTGGTGAATCCGAGGAAACCGTAGTGACCCGGCTTGTTGCGGAAAAGACGCCCGAGCAGATCGCGGTGGCCTATCTGCGCATGTTCCGCGAACAGCATACTGCGCCCGAGGAACTGTCTGATCCCGGCGCCAAGCCTGAAAAGCGTGAAGAGTTTGGTCCAAGCGTTTGGTTTGCAGTGTCCGGGGGGCGTGCTGCAGACGCCGAACCGCGCCGCATTTTGCCAATGGTCTGTGGTGCAGGCGATCTGAGCAAAGATGATATCGGCGCGATTCGCATCCAGCAGGATCATTCGCTGGTGCAGATCAAAGAATCGTCGGTCGCGCGGTTGCTGAACGCGGTTGGACCTTCCATGGAGTTGGAAAAGGGTGTGACCCTGACCAAGCTCGATAAGGCGCCTGATTTTGATCGTGGGGCACGACCTGCCGCAAACCGCGGCCCGAAGCCCGAGCGCAAGCCATATGGCGACAAACCCGAGCGCAAGTCCTACGATGATCGGCCCAAGCGTGAGCCCCGCGAAGAGCGGGCACAACCGGCGGTCGAGGCTGCTCAAGAGGTTGCAGCCAAACCGGCCCCTAAATCAGCAGCACCAATCGACTGGAACGACGCACCCACACCCCGCGCGCGCAAGCCGAAACCGGCGGATCGCAAGCCGGCGGGCAAACCTTACGGAAAGTCTGATGGCCCGGCGCGCGAGCGTAAGCCCTATCAAGGCAAATCTGACGGTCCGGCCCGCGGGCGTAAGCCGTACGGCGACAAGCCGAGCGTTGACCGTCCGCCGCGTCGTTCGGAAAGCGAATTTCAGGCGCAGCCCTACAAGGGAAAAGGCAAACCCAAAGGTCCGCCCCCACCCGAAGGCCGCCCCGACAGCAAAAAGAACATCGCCCGTGCCGCCGCTCGCGCAAATGCAGGTGATCCGTCACAAAGCATGCGCAAACCGCGTGCGGGAGGTGCGAAACCGGGTGGAAAACCTGCGGGTAAATTCGGTGGGAAGCCGGGTGGGAAGCCTGCTGGCAAGTTCGGTGGTAAACCGGGCGGAAAAAAATAAGAGGTGCGTGTAAACACGCACCCTACATTACCACTCAATCACCAGGATATGTGCTTGCACGCACCGTTATGCGGGCACGCGCAACACGCGAGGCACCTTGAACTCCACGTTCTCGACTGCTGTTTCGACCATCTCCACCGTTACATTGTACCGATCCCGGAACGCGTCGATCACCTCGGTGATCAACTCTTCAGGTGCACTGGCACCTGCGGTGATGCCAACGCTTGCGATCCCCTCAAGCGGCCGCCAGTCGATGTCGGGCGCACGTTGGACAAGCTGCGAATAAGCGCAACCTGCTTTGCTGCCCACCTCGACCAACCGCTTTGAATTTGACGAATTGGGCGCACCGACGACCAGCATGGCATCGCATTTTGGGGCCATTGCCTTGACCGCTTCCTGGCGGTTGGTGGTGGCGTAACAGATGTCTTCCTTGTGCGGGCCGACGATCTTGGGGAAGCGGGCGTGCAGTGCTGCCACGATGTCGATGGTATCGTCGACGCTCAGCGTGGTTTGCGTGACAAAAGCCAATCGTTCGGGATCACGCACCTGAACGGTGGCCACGTCCTCGACGGTTTCCACAAGCAAAACTTCGCCATCAGGCAATTGACCCATGGTGCCAACGGTTTCCGGGTGGCCTTCGTGACCGATCATGATCATCTGCAAACCGTTTTCATGGTGCCGGGCTGCTTCGATATGAACCTTGCTGACCAACGGGCAGGTCGCATCGACATAGATCATTTCGCGCTTGGCGGCTTCGGCGGGCACCGCCTTGGGCACCCCGTGCGCGGAAAAGATCACCGGTCGGTCATCGGGGCAATCTTCCAGTTCCTCGACAAACACCGCACCTTTGTCACGCAGGCCATCAACGACGTATTTGTTGTGCACGATCTCGTGTCGCACATAGACAGGCGCGCCCCATTTCTCGAGTGCCATCTCAACGATCTTGATGGCGCGGTCCACACCGGCGCAAAAGCCGCGCGGTGCAGCAAGGTATAGGGTCAGGGGCGGTTTGGTCATGTCGGTCTCCGTCTTGCCCAAGACCTAAAGCCTCAGCAGTCACGTTTCCAGTGGAATGCGTCTTTCACTTAGGTGTGAGTTGACCTTCCTGCGCAGGAAGCCCGCGATAGACGTCAACAAGTACAAGGAGTGCCGATGAAAAAACCTATCATCACAGGCCTGACTGCGGCCATGATTGCCATAGGTGCGATCTGGATTTCCCCTGCATGGACCGCGGACGATGTGCGGCCCAATCTGCCTTATACCGACGCGGCGCGCGTTGCAGAAGGTGCCACGCTTTACGTTGATTACTGTGCAAGCTGTCATGGCGCTAATCTCGAAGGTCAGCAGCCCAATTGGCAAGACCGTGATGCTGATGGCTACCTCCCTGCGCCGCCACATGATGAAACCGGTCACACGTGGCACCATGACAATGCCTTGTTGATGCGGATTGTGCGCGACGGCACCGAAGCGATTGTCGGCGGGACATACAAGTCGAACATGATCGGATTCGGGGACGTTCTGCGCGATGATGAGATCGCCAGCATTTTGGGGTACATCAAGAGCACGTGGCCAACAGAAATTCAGGATATCCATAACGAGATCAACGCCCGCGTTCTTCCCTGACGATGCGCGCCGCAAACACTGCCTGCTTCTAAACGTTTGCCGCTTGCAACGGCGTGATGTTGGAGTCATGGCGGTGTTATGCGCCTGACTGAGTATCTCCGCGCCAATGCGCCCTTTCTGACGGCTGGTGCCATGCTCACCTTCCTGTCGTCCTTTGGGCAGACCTATTTCATCTCGCTTTTCGCAGGGGAAATTCGGTTGGCCTTTGATCTGAGCCATGGGGCTTGGGGCGGCATTTACATGGTCGGCACAATGGCATCTGCGGCGGTGATGGTCTGGGCCGGGGGTCTGACCGATCTGTTCCGCGTGCGGCTTCTGGGGCCGGTGGTTCTCGTGGGGCTGGCGCTGTCCTGTCTGGCAATGGCGTTCAACCCATGGGTATGGGCGCTGCCCGTGATCATCTTTGCGCTGAGGTTCTTTGGGCAGGGCATGTGCTCGCATATCGCGGTCGTGGCCATGGCGCGCTGGTTCGTGGCGACCCGAGGACGCGCCTTGTCGATTGCCACGCTGGGATTTGCCGTGGGAGAGGCTCTGGTGCCTTTGACCGTGGTCGCCGCCATGACAGTCATGGCCTGGCAAAGCCTCTGGATCATCGGCGCGCTAATCTGCATTGGTGCTGTTCCGATTCTTGGCCGACTTCTGGCACAAGAACGTACCCCCGCTTCGCACGCCGAAACGGACGTGTCGCTGGGCATGTTCGGTCGGCATTGGCGTCGCATGGACGTGCTGCGCCACCCGCTGTTTTGGTGCATGGTTCCCGCTGTTCTTGGCCCTGCCGCGTTCAACACGGCTTTCTTTTTCCATCAGGTGCATGTTGCCGAGGTCAAGGGGCTGGAACACTTGGTCTTTGTCAGCTTCTTTCCGCTTTATACCGCCGTCGGCATCACCTCGATGGTGGTGTCAGGTTGGGCGCTGGACAAGCTGGGGACCGCGCGGCTGACGCCGTTCTATCAATTGCCGATGGTCGTGGCATTTCTGCTGTTTGCCGTTAGCGAAAGCCCAGCCGTGCTTGCCTTGGGTTTTGTCTTCCTCGGGATCACGTCAGGTGCAAATTCGACTCTGCCCAACGCATTCTGGGCAGAGTTCTATGGCACAGCCCATATCGGTGCGATCAAGTCGATGGCAACGGCGGTGATGGTTCTGGGGTCCGCCATAGGCCCTGGCATGACGGGCTTGTTGATCGACATCGGCGTCGGCATTGAAACACAGTTCATCGGCGTCGCCGCGTATTTCTTCGTCACCACTGCTTTGATGGTTTTGGGAATCACCCGCGCTGCGCGCGACCTGCCTTTGGCCCAAGTCGCCACCGAAATCAGAACGCAGCAGCCGTAACCAAGGCGACCACGATATAGCGCACTGTCTTGGCAATACTGACCAACAGAAAAAACAGCCAGACGTTAGTCCTCATGACCCCGGCCACAATGGTCAACGCGTCGCCTAAAGGGGCCCAACTGAACAAAAGCGTCCAGACTCCCCATTTGAGATACCATGCCCGCGCTTTGTCCAACTGTGCGTCGGACACCGGGAACCAGCGTCGCCCACGATACCGTTCGATCACCCTCCCCAAAGCATAGTTGAGCCCGGAGCCGAGAATGTTTCCAACACTGGCAAAGAGGATGATCCATTCAATCGGAATGTCGCCGCGCAATTGAAGCGCAACGAACACGATTTCGGATTGGAACGGAAGAATGGTCGCCGCCCCGAACGCAACGACAAAAAGACTGCCGAGTGAGAGCAGATCACTCCACATAAGGCATCCGGGGCAGGATCAAGCTTTAGTCCTGTTCGGCCGCAACAGGCTGACGCTCAGGCATCGGATCGCGGGGTGGGCGGCCGATGACATCGCGCAGTTCGTCAAGTTCGATAAAGTTGTCAGCCTGACGGCGCAGTTCATCCGCAATCATCGGCGGCTGACTGCGGATCGTGGACACGACAGACACCCGAACGCCCTTGCGTTGCAGGCTTTCAATCAACGGACGGAAATCGCCATCGCCCGAGAAAAGGACAATGTGATCCACGTGCTCGGCCAGTTCCATGGCATCGACGGTCAGTTCGATATCCATGTTGCCTTTGACCTTCCGGCGACCTTGGCTGTCGGTATATTCCTTGGCCGGTTTCGTACGCATGTTGAAACCGTTGTAATGAAGCCAATCAACCAAGGGGCGGATCGGCGAATACTCGTCATTTTCCAGAAGCGCTGTGTAGTAGAAAGCGCGCAGAAGTTTGCCTCGGCGCACGAACTCCTGACGCAACAGCTTGTAGTCGATGTCGAACCCAAGCGACTTAGCGGCCGCGTAGAGATTTGAACCATCAATGAACAGCGCCAAACGCTCGTCTTTGTAGAACATGAATTGAGCCTTTCAAAAATAGACGCGACCGGACCGGCAATCGGGAGTGGTGGATCCGAGGGCGCATGGCCAAGTCGCGTCCGGTGATTTAATGGTTTGACATAGCATCGCAAGGTGAGAATTTCGGACACTCTCGCACATATGACAAAATTATGAATGATTTTTACATCGCCATGGGCGCGAATTTGCCGTCAGGCAAGTGTTCGCCAAGGGACACTCTGAATGCTGCCATCAGTGACTTTGGCCAAAGAAATATGATGGTTGAGGGCATAAGCGCATTTTATCGCACGCCGTGTTTTCCGGCTGGTGCAGGGCCAGATTACATCAATGCGGCCGTACATCTTAAGTCTGACCTGTCATCCAAAGATATGCTCGCGCATCTTCATGAAATCGAAGCAAAGCATGGTCGGCAACGCCTCCAGCGTTGGGGGATGCGCACGCTCGACCTGGATTTGGTTGCCTGTGGCGACTCGATCTTGCCCGATTTGGCGACTTTTGAACATTGGTGCACCCTATCGCCAGATTTGCAGCGGCAAGCGGCCCCAACCGATCTGATTTTGCCACACCCCCGATTGCAAGACCGTGCATTTGTTCTTGTGCCGCTTAGGGATATTGCGGCAGAATGGACGCATCCGGTCCTGAAAAAGACTGTGATCGAGATGTGCAATGCGCTCGCGCCAGAGGCTCTGGCCGAGATTGTTGTGCTCGAACCCTGATATCGACTTGTATTCAGCCTATCACAGCGATATCTAACAACCTCTCAAAGGCTGCCCGATGAATTGGAGTTCCCATGGCCCGCGTGACGGTTGAAGATTGCGTAGACAAAGTCCCAAATCGTTTTGAGCTCGTTATGCTTGCGGCGCATCGCGCTCGCGAAGTGTCTGCAGGTGCTGCAATCACGGTTGATCGCGACAATGACAAGAACCCTGTTGTTGCACTTCGTGAAATTGCGGACGAAACTCAATCAGCGGACGAACTTCGCGAACGTCTGATCGAATCGAACCAGACACAAATCGAAGTCGACGAGCCGGAAGAAGACGCAATGGCGCTGCTTATGGGTGCAGAACCTGACAGGCCCGCCGACGACGATCTTTCCGAAGAAAAACTGCTCCGCGCGCTGATGGAGGCGCAGGGTCAGGGCTAAGGCCTGCCGCGATGCGGGCCGCATGAGAATGAGGCGCCGATGATCGCGGCTGACGACCTTGTTGCGCTGGTGCGCAACTACAACCCAAAGACCAACGAGGTGCTCATTCGCGCGGCCTATGATTATGGCCGCGAGATGCATGAAGGTCAGTTCCGCCATTCCGGCGAACCCTATTTCTCGCACCCTGTCGCTGTCGCCGCCATTCTGACCGAGCAACAGCTTGATGATGCAACGATCATCACCGCCCTTCTGCACGACACCATCGAAGACACAAAATCCACCTATTCCGAGGTGGCCACGCGATTCGGCAATGAGGTTGCCATGCTGGTCGATGGCGTCACCAAGCTGACCAATCTCCAGCTTTCCAGCTCCGAGACCAAACAAGCCGAGAACTTCCGCAAGCTCTTCATGGCCATGTCGAAGGATTTACGAGTCATTCTCGTCAAACTCGCCGACCGTCTGCACAACATGCGGACAATCAAGGCGATGCGGCCAGAAAAGCAAATCCAGAAAGCCCGCGAAACGATGGACATCTATGCGCCTCTCGCAGGTCGCATGGGGATGCAATGGATGCGCGAAGAGCTGGAGGATCTGGCGTTCCGGGTCTTGAACCCAGAAGGCCGCGCCAGCATCATCCGCCGCTTCATCACGCTGCAAAAAGAAACCGGCGACGTGATCCACCGGATCACCGGCGACATGCGGCACGAATTGGAAAAGGCGGGCATCGAAGCCAAAGTGTTCGGTCGCGCCAAGAAACCCTATTCGATCTGGCGCAAGATGCAGGAGAAAGAGATCGGATTCTCCCGTTTGTCCGACATCTACGGCTTTCGGATTATCACGCGCTCCAAGGCAGAATGCTATGCCACACTGGGCGTGATTCACCAAAGGTGGCGCGCGATTCCGGGGCGCTTCAAGGATTATATCAGCGAGCCCAAATCAAACGGCTATCGGTCGATTCACACAACCGTTTCAGGCCGTGATGGCAAGCGCGTCGAGGTGCAGATTCGCACCCGCCAGATGCACGACGTCGCTGAAACCGGGGTCGCCGCACATTGGTCCTATCGCGACGGTGTGCGCAGCGAGAACCCGTTTGCGGTGGACCCTGCAAAGTGGGTGGCGTCGCTGACTGAACAGTTCGACGGCGAGGATGATCACGAAGACTTCCTCGAAGCGGTCAAACTCGAGATGTATCCCGACAAGGTGTTTTGCTTCACACCGAAAGGTGACGTAGTGAAACTGCCACGAGGCGCAACACCTCTGGATTTCGCATATGCAATCCACACTCGGATCGGTTCCGGCTGCGTCGGTGCCAAGGTCGATGGCATCCGCGTGCCGCTTTGGACCCGTCTCAAGAACGGACAATCCGTCGATATCGTCACCGCCGAAGGCCAAAGCCCGCAGGCGACGTGGTTGGACATCGCAACGACGGGCAAGGCGAAATCAGCCATCCGACGCGAACTTCGCGAGGCGGGGCGCGAACGCTACGCGCAATTGGGCCGCGAATTGGCGCGCTCTGCTTTCGAAAACGTTGGCAAAAAAGCCAGCGACAAGGTTCTCGAAATGGCCGCGCGCAACCTGCGTATCCCGGACGCGCAAGAACTTCTGGCGCGCCTAGGCAGCGCGGAGATGTCGGCGCGCGAAGTGGTCGCCGCCGTTTATCCCGATCTGGCACCAGAACCATCCGATTTCATCGAAATGCAAAGCGCCGTCATCGGCCTCGGCAAGGGCCAGGCCTTTGATCGTGCGCCATGTTGCCAACCCCTTCCCGGTGAAAGGATCGTTGGAATCGTCCAACGCGGCAAAGGCGTGACCGTTCATTCAATCGACTGTGGCGCGCTGGCAGCCTACGAAGATCATCCGTCGCGCTGGCTTGATCTGCATTGGGCTGCGGGGAACCACCCACCAGTCTATGCGGTTTCCCTTGAACTGACGATCGGCAACGATGCCGGTGTACTGGGACGGATTTGCACATTGATCGGAGAAAAAAAGGCCAATATCTCTGACCTGATTTTTGTGGATCGCAAACCGGACTTTTACAAACTGCTTCTAGACATCGACCTGAGTGATGCAAACCATCTCCACGCGGTCATGTCGGCGCTCGGAGCGGAAAGTGATGTGGCGTCCGTAGTTCGGCGGCGGAATCCTGCATTGTCGACTCAAGCGGCTGCGGCCGAATAAGAAGATCGAAGGGACGCGAGTTGGTATTCAAACGGCGGGACAGGCGGTCGATCTTGACCACCCTCCGTGAGGCGCTTTGGCCGCGCGGCGGCTGGACTCGTGCCGCACGGTATGTCCAGCACCGTTTGAACCGCCTGCCCGATCCCCCGGAACGGATTGCACGCGGCATCTTTGCTGGCGTCTTGACGACCTTTACCCCGTTTTACGGCCTTCATTTTATCACGGCTGGCATCATCGCTTGGGTGATGCGCGGCAACATCCTAGCTGCACTGCTGTCCACCTTTTTCGGCAATCCGCTGACCTATGTACCCATCAGCGTGGCGTCATTGCAAACCGGCTACTGGCTTTTGGGTCTCGGGGAAATCCGGCACAGTCACGGCAGTATTGGTTACAAGTTTGCGAAAGCCGGGGAAGACCTCTGGCGCAACTTCATGGCCATGTTCACCGACGCCACCGCAAATTGGGAAGGCTTGCGCATCTTCTATGACGAGGTGTTCTTCCCTTGGCTCGTCGGGGGCATCCTTCCCGGCATCCTTTGCGGTCTGGTTTGCTACTATCTGTCTGTGCCGCTGATCCGCGCTTACCAGAACCGTCGCAAAGGCGCGCTCAAGGCCAAGTTGGCCTCGTTGAAGAAAAAGAAGAAACAGGCTGACGACGGGCAAGCGGCGGACTAGGTTCAGCCTCAATAATGGAGGCGAGAATGACTGACAATGCAGGCCGCTTGCGGCTCGGTGTGAATATCGACCACGTGGCCACCTTGCGCAATGCGCGTGGAGGCGACCTTCCCGACCCTGTCCGCGCCGCTCAATTGGCAGAAGAGGCTGGCGCCGATGGCATCACCGCGCACCTCCGTGAAGACCGCCGCCATATCATCGACAGCGACATCGACCGCCTTATGGAAACGCTGCGCGTGCCGCTGAATTTCGAAATGGCCGCGACCGAAGAAATGCAGAAGATCGCGCTGCGCCACAAACCGCACGCAGTATGCATTGTCCCCGAGAAGCGCGAAGAACGGACAACCGAAGGTGGTCTTGAGGTTGCGCGCGAGGAAAACAAGCTGGCCGGGTATATCGCTCCCCTGCGCGAGGCTGGGTGCCGCGTGTCTATCTTCATCGGCGCGGACGAACGCCAGATCGCAGCGGCCCATCGCATTGGCGCGCAAGTCATCGAACTGCACACCGGGGCCTATTGCGACGCCCACGCCGAAGGCGATTTCGAAACCCGTGATCGTGAATTGGAGATGATGCGCGAGATGTCCGCCTATGCCCATTCGCTGGGTCTTGAGGTTCATGCAGGACACGGGCTGAACTACGACACCGTCGCACCTGTCGCGGCCTTCCCCGAGGTGGTCGAGCTCAATATCGGACACTTCCTGATCGGAGAGTCGGTGTTCCGCGGGCTTGGGCCAGCGATCGCGGAAATGCGTCGCCTGATGGATGCAACACGGGCCTGACGAGGGAGTATGGCCCGCCCGCTTCTGACTTATCTGGCGATACTGATCGCGGGCGTTTCGATCCTTGTGCTCGAAGTTGCCCGATCCGGCGTAACGTTCACGGATCGTTTCGTTGGGCCAACACCGGTGACCACACTGGCACAGGACGGCGCTGACGGGCCAAATGTGGTTATTGCCCACGGATTTGCCGGATCGCGCGAGATGATGCAGGGCTACGGTCTGATCCTCGCGCAGGCGGGGTATCGCGTGCACATGTTCGACTTCGAAGGCCATGGCGCGCACCCCTTGCCGATGTCGGGCGATGTGACACAGATCGAAGGCACAACCCGCCTTCTGATGGACCAGACACGCTCGGTGATCGACGATGTGGCAGACGGCACACCCGTCGCCCTACTGGGTCATTCGATGGCAACGGACGTTCTGATCCGCGTCGCTTTGGAAGCAGACACCGGCCCCCTTGTCCTTCTGTCTGCCTTTTCGCAGGCGGTCACGGCGGAAGAGCCAAAAGACATGCTGCTGATCTCGGGCCAGTGGGAACCGCATCTGCGAGACTTCGGCGTTGATGCGGTGCAGATGGTGAACGCCGACGCGCAAGAAGGCGAAACCATCCAAAAGGGCGATGTGATCCGGTCAGCAATCTTTGCGCCGTGGACAGAACACGTGTCGATCCTGCAATCCCGCGCCGGGCGTCAGGCTGCGCTGGATTGGCTGAACCGCGCCTATGGGCGCGATACGCTGGTATCGGCTCCGCCAACGGGTTGGGCGTTTTTGGCCTTGATGGCGTCCATCACGGTACTGGCGTCCCTCTTGGCGCGGCTGGTCGTCCCGGAAGCCCCCCTGCCACCCAGCCATCAGCCGGGTATCCTGCGATATCTCGGCACTCTGCTTGTGCCCGCAATCCTTACGCCCTTCATCGCACTGCCGCTGGATTTCGGCGTCTTGCCTGTGTTGGTCGCAGATTATCTGGCGATTCATCTGGGTGTGTTTGGGTTGCTCAGCCTTGCCATGCAACGCTGGCTATGGGGTCGGCTCACGCTTGGCTGGCCCGGAGTGGAGCCGTTCACACTCGCTCTCGTGGCTTTACTCGTTTGGGGGATCGGCGTGTTCGGATTTGCACTGGACGGCTACGGCGCCAACTTCTTTCCGATCGCGGAACGCCTGCCGATCATCGCCGCCTTGGTCATTGGAGCGATCCCGTTCATGGTGGCCGATGCGCAACTGGTCTGGAAAGCGCCGCTCTGGCGGCGCATCGCGGCGCGGATCGCGTTGTTGGTGTCGTTGGGCATTGCCGTGGCTCTTGACCTGGAAGGGCTGTTCTTCCTGCTAATCATTGCACCCGTGATCCTTCTGTTTTTCTTTGTCCACGGTGCGATGGGGCGCGCTTTTGGCAAACGCGCCGGGCCCCTGTTGGCGGGGATTGCACTTGGGATCATCCTAGCCTGGGCGCTGGGCGTCAGCTTCCCCATGTTTGCAACCACCGGAGGTGGGACATGATCATCGGCATCGGTACAGATCTTGCGAATATCGAACGCATCGCAGCTACGCTGGATCGGTTCGGTGACCGCTTTCGCAATCGCGTGTTCACCGAAACCGAGCAGCGCAAAGCCGAACGCCGCCGCGATGTGGCGGGCACTTACGCGAAACGCTGGGCCGCAAAGGAGGCGTGCTCCAAGGCGCTTGGCACTGGGCTGCGGATGGGCATCGCTTGGAAAGACATGTCGGTGCGCAACCTGCACACAGGGCAGCCCATCATGGAGGTCACCGGCTGGGCGAAAAAGCGGCTGGATGACCTGACACCCGAAGGGCATATGGCAATCATTCACGTGACCCTGACTGACGATCACCCTTGGGCGCAGGCCACCGTGCTGATCGAGGCACGGCCTAAGTAACCGGCGCTTGGCTTGACACCCGCGCCGCCCCCGCTCATGAAGCGCGGGACAACCGAGCAGAAGGCAGGAACATGGCGTCTGAATCCAAGAAAAGCGGCGGGATCGTCGAGACGATCAAGACCATCGTCTATGCCCTCCTGATCGCCGGGGTGTTCCGGACCCTATTCTTCCAGCCTTTCTGGATTCCGTCTGGATCAATGAAGGACACTCTTCTGATTGGCGATTTCTTGTTCGTCAACAAGATGTCCTACGGCTATTCCTATGCCTCCTGCCCGTCGCTCTACCTGCCGAACTTCGGCATCGACGTGGATGCAAAGGATTTGTGTGGCTGGGCCGATGGCGACAACAGCCGCTTGTTCGGATCGGAACCCGAACGCGGTGATGTCGCCGTGTTCCGTCACCCTGTTTCCGGACGCGATTTCATCAAGCGCGTGATCGGCTTGCCAGGTGACGAGATCCAGATGATCCGCGGCGTGCTGCACATCAACGGCACCGCGGTTGAACTGGCACAGCAACCCGACTTCGAGGAAACCGCCTCGCCCCAAGGTCCGCAAGGTCTGCGCCCGCGCTGCGCCAATGGGCCTGTCGGCACGGGCGGCACCTGCATCAAGGAACGCTTTGCCGAAACCCTGCCCAATGGTCGGACCCATTCAATCCTGAACATTGGCACACAAGGGTCGGACAACACACCGGTCTACAGCGTGCCAGAAGGCCATTATTTCATGATGGGCGACAACCGCGACAACTCGTCGGACAGCCGCGTACCCAGCGTCGCGGGTGGCGTCGGCTTCGTGCCCTATGAAAACATGATCGGCAAAGCAAACCGCGTCGTGTTCTCGTCTGCCGGATCGTCCATGCTGTTCTTCTGGACATGGCGTGGCGACCGCTTTTTCGAGAAGATCGAGTAGTGAAGCTTTCGGCTGACCTTCAGGCGCTCTCGGCGCGTTTGGGGCATCGGTTCGAACGCCCAGAATTGCTGGTGCGCGCCGTGACCCATTCGTCGCGCGCCGGAGTGAATCGCGAAGACAACCAAAGACTTGAGTTTCTTGGTGACCGGGTGCTTGGGCTGGTTATGGCCGAAGCGTTGCTGGCAGAGGACAAAGGCGCCTCTGAAGGTCAACTCGCCCCGCGGTTCAATGCCCTTGTCCGCAAAGAAACATGTGCTGACGTGGCACGTCAGATCGACCTTGGAGACTCTCTCAAACTGGGCCGGTCCGAGATGATGTCTGGTGGGCGGCGCAAACAGGCGCTGCTTGGCGACGCGATGGAGGCCGTGATCGCTGCGGTCTATCTCGATGCCGGGTTTGACACTGCCAAAGGCATGGTCCTGCGGCTTTGGGGCGACAGGATCGGGTCCGTCGAAGATGACGCGCGTGATGCCAAGACCGCCCTACAGGAATGGGCGCAGGCCCGTGCCATGCCACCGCCAAGCTATCGCGAACTGTCGCGAGAAGGCCCGGATCACGCCCCGGTTTTCGTAATCGAGGTCCGCCTCGAGGATGGCCAAACAGCCAAGGCGAAAGCCGGGTCCAAACGTCAGGCGGAACAAGCCGCGGCCAAAACGCTGCTTGCCACTGTCGAAAAGAACGCGCCTTGAGCGACAACCTGCGGGGCAGCCTGTTCATGGTGCTGGCCATGCTGGGCTTTGCCATAGAAGACGCGTTCTTCAAAGCAGCGACGGGCACGGGGGATGTCTCTGCCGGAGTCGGGACGATGCTCTTTGGCATCTTCGGCACCAGCTTCTTTGTTCTTTACGCGCTCTGGATCAAGGAGCCTCTGGTCAGCCGCGCCTATGTCCAAGGCCCGCTTTTGATCCGGTCCGCGTTCGAAATTCTGGGCCGCCTGTTCTTTGCCCTCAGCCTTGCCTTTGCGCCCTTGTCGACCACATCCGCCATTCTTCAAGCAGCGCCATTGGTTGTCACATTGGGTGCAGCGCTGGTTCTCAAGGAAAAGGTCGGGTTACGGCGTTGGGTAGCAATGTCCATCGGCTTTGTCGGCGTTCTTTTGATCCTGCGGCCCACGCCCTCTGGCTTTGACGCAACAGCGGTCTTTGCCATCTTGGGCATGATCGGCTTTGCCGGACGCGACCTGATGACCCGCGCCAGCCCGCCCGAAGTGTCGGCGACGCAGCTTGGCATTCTGGGGTTTCTAATGGTTTTCATCGCCGGGGTCGTGATCACCATGTTCGAAAGCGCCCCTATCTCCGCGCCCAGTGTGCCTGCCTTGACGATGCTGATGGGCACCGGACTGGCCGGGTTAGTGGGCTACAGTGCCCTGACCAAAGCGATGCGCACCGGAGAAGTGTCGGTTGTGGCCCCGTTCCGATATTCGCGCCTCTTGATCGCGCTGGTCTTTGCCTATCTGATCTTCGGCGAACGGCCCGACGCGCTGACGCTGATTGGGGCTACATTGATTGTGGGCAGCGGCGTCTACACCTTGGTGCGCAGCGGGCGCAAAGACAGGGCTGGCTCTGCACCAAGATCTGGCGTATGACGCCGGACTTCTAAGGATGGATGCACCTATGACCACGCGCGCCGGTTTCGTCGCTTTGATCGGAGAGCCCAATGCGGGCAAATCCACGCTGACCAATCAGATGGTCGGCGCGAAAGTGTCGATCGTGACCCACAAGGTGCAGACCACCCGCGCGCGCATCCGCGGTGTCGCCATCGAAGGCGACGCGCAGATCGTTCTGGTGGACACGCCCGGCCTGTTCAAACCGCGCCGCCGTCTGGACCGCGCGATGGTTGCTGCAGCTTGGAGCGGAGCGTCGGACGCCGACATTGTCGTGCTCCTGATCGAAGCACATCGCGGCATCACTGAAGGTGTTGAGGCGATCCTTGAGAACCTTGGCGAGGTCGTGGGCAAACGCCCGGTCGCACTCGCCATCAACAAGATCGACCGGGTCGAGGCCCCGCGCCTGCTCGCCCTGACCCAACAGATGAACGAAAAGTTCCCTTTCACTGAAACCTTCCTCATCTCGGCGGAAAAGGGTCACGGCGTCAATGCGCTGCGCAAATGGCTGGCCGCGGAACTCCCCGAAAGCCCGTGGCTGTATCCCGAAGACCAGATTGCCGATCTGCCCTTGCGCATGATCGCGTCCGAAATGACCCGCGAAAAGCTGACGCTGCGCCTGCATCAGGAATTGCCCTATCAGCTGACTGTCGAGACCGAGCACTGGGAAGAACGCGACGACGGATCAGCCCGGATCGATCAGATCATCTACGTGGTCCGTGACGGTCACAAAGGTATCGTACTTGGCAACAAGGGCGAAACTATCAAAGCCATCAGCAAGGCCGCGCGCGAAGAGCTTGAAGAGTTCCTTGGCCGACGCATTCACCTCTTTATGCAGGTGAAAGTCCGCGAGAAATGGCTGGACGAGGCCGAGCGCTATTCCGAGATGGGTCTTGATTTCAAGGACGGCAATGGCTGAGGCACGCCTCGCCAGCGGCTTCTGGGTGCACGCCTACATGCGCCGTCTGTCCTTGTTCGACATCCCGGCATTTGTGACTGCTCATGGAGATGACACGGCGGGGGCCGTGTTGGTGAAGCTGAACACTCTGGACGGTCGGGCCAAGGCGTTCATGCGCCAATACGACCTGATGACAGGCGCCCGCGCTTGGCAGGTTCTGGCGGACGGTTCCGAATCAGATGTCGATGCCAGCATCGCAAAACAGCGCAGCTTTGACAGCGACCTTTGGGTTATCGAAGTAGAGGACAGGGCCGGGCGGCATCTTCTGGATGAAGACGGGCTGTCGGGCTAAGTTCCTACCATGGATTGGCGCGATACAGGTATCCTTCTGAGCAGCCGTCGACATGGCGAAAGCGCAATGATCATCGACGTGTTCACACCCGAACGCGGGCGTCACGCGGGCGTGGTGCGGGGCGGTGCGTCGCGCAAAGTTGCGCCGATCCTGCAACCGGGGGCGCAGCTTGATCTGGCGTGGCGGGCACGGCTTGAGGACCATCTGGGCAGCTTTACCGTGGAACTCCAACGTTCTCGCGCGGCGATTGCCATGCAGAACCGTACGACGCTGGCCGGTCTGAACGCCACGCTTGCACTTTTGGCATTCGTCCTGCCCGAACGTGAACCACATCCCGTCTTGTATGCTCACACACAGAACCTGCTAGACTTGTTGGATCAGACAGATCTTTGGCCGCTGGCCTATCTGCGCTGGGAAACCGCACTGTTGGATGATCTGGGGTACGGTCTCGATCTGAGCTGTTGTGCCGTCACCGGGGCGACCGAAGGGCTGATCTATGTCTCCCCCAAATCTGGCCGTGCGGTATCCGCCAAAGGCGCGGGCGATTGGGCCGACAGGTTGCTGCCTTTGCCCAGCGCCCTACACGACGGCGGCGCAACAGAGATTTCCGATATCGCAGACGCTTTGGGGCTGACGGGCTACTTCCTCGAACACAAGCTGGCAGCCGGCCAAGTGGGCAAACCGCTGCCCGAAGCGCGGGCGCGGTACATAGACATGCTGAACCGCGCAGTGACCGAGCCAAGAACAGCCTTTTGAACAGTCACATTTCACGCAGGATGAGCGAAGTTTTGAAAACACCAAAACGCCGCCTTTTCAGTCACACGTAGGCACGATAGGTAAAGGGCATGACGATGACGGTGCCAAATATCTTGACTGTCTTGCGCCTTCTGGCTGCGCCGGGAGTGGCTCTCATGTTCCTCTACTTCTCGCGCCCAGCTGCAGATTGGTTTGCTCTGACCCTTTTCGTGCTGGCCGCCATAACAGACTGGTTCGACGGCTACCTCGCCCGCGCCTGGAAGCAGGAAAGTAAGCTGGGTGCGATGCTCGATCCGATCGCCGACAAGGCGATGGTTGTGATCGCCCTTATGGTCATCGTGGGCTATTCATCAATGTCGCCTTGGCTGGTATTGCCCGCGACCTTCATCCTATTCCGCGAAGTCTTTGTCTCGGGCTTACGCGAATTTCTGGGGGACACGGCGGGCACACTGAAAGTAACGCCGCTGGCCAAGTGGAAAACCACACTCCAGATGGTCGCCATTGCAATCCTGTTCGCACAGGGCGTCTTTGAACACTACCTTGGTATCTCTGCCATGGGCATGAGCCCCGAGATAGTTCAAGGTGTGATGATGGGCGATATTGAAGACTTGCACGGTCTTTGGTGGAAACATGCCGGAATGGTCTGGACAGGCAATGCAGGTATCGTGCTGCTATGGCTTGCGGCTTTCCTTACCCTGATCACTGGCTGGGATTACTTCCGCAAGGCCGCGCCGTTTTTGAAGGATTGACCAGATGGACGTGTTGTACTTCGCTTGGGTCCGGGAACGGATTGGATTGCCCAAGGAGACCGTGACCACGGATGCGGAAACCGTGTCGGATCTTGTGGCTGAACTGCGCGCCCGCGAAGACCGCTATGATCTCGCTTTTTCCGACCTCAGTGCGTTGCGAGTTGCGGTCGATCAGGAACTCACCGACTTCGACGCGTCGATCAAAGGTGCACGGGAAGTGGCATTCTTTCCACCGATGACGGGCGGCTGATGCGCATCGTTGTCCAAGAGGCCCCGTTCGATTTTGGAGCAGAGGCGGAAGCCTTTGCAAATGGTCGCCACGATATGGGCGCGATCGTCACCTTTACAGGCGTGGTGCGGGATTTCGGCTATGGCGGGCTGGATACCATGGAGATCGAGCACTACCCCGGTATGACGCAGAAAGCGCTGGAAGCCATTGCCTCCGATGCGGTGACTCGGTGGTCCTTGGGCGACGTTCTCGTGATCCACCGTTATGGACGGATGGAGCCGGGCGAAAAAATCATGATGGTTGCCACCGCAGCACCGCATCGCAAGGACGCGTTCGAAGCGGCGCAATACCTGATGGACTACCTCAAGTCCCGTGCGCCGTTCTGGAAGAAAGAACACGCAACGACCGGTGAAACCAATTGGGTGGCCGCGAAAGACGAAGACGAGAACGCGCTCACGCGGTGGTAGCTTGTTTGATGGCATGATCGGTCATATGATTTGACCAATTCAACCAGTCACGAGCACCATGCCTTTTCAACCAGTCACACCAGAAAAGCTGTCCACCTCGGTCACCCGCCAGATTGAAAAGCTGATCCTGCAAGGCATTCTGCGGCCTGGCGAACGTTTGCCGTCGGAACGCGAACTTGCGGAACGACTGAATGTCTCGCGCCCGTCCCTGCGGGAATCCATCGCGGACCTGTCCGAGCGCGGTTTGCTCACCAGCCGCGCCGGGGCCGGGGTCTACGTGGCAGATGTCCTTGGCTCGGCGTTCTCGGATGCATTGATCCAACTGTTTGCCAACCACGACGAAGCGGTGTTCGACTACCTGTCCTTCCGCCGCGACATGGAAGGGCTGGCGGCGGAACGCGCTGCTAGGTTGGCGTCTGACACGGACCTCAAGGTCATCAACACTGTGTTCGAGCGCATGGAAGCCGCCCACCAAAAACGCAATCCCGGCGATGAGGCCGCACTTGATGCAGAGTTTCATCTGTCGATCATCGAAGCCAGCCACAACGTTATCATGCTTCACATGATGCGATCAATGTACCAGCTTTTGCGCGAGGGCGTGTTCTACAACCGTCAGATCATGTTCCGCCAACGCACGACCCGCGCAACGCTGCTCGACCAGCACCGGGCGATCAACGATGCGCTGCAGGCGCGGGAACCCGAAGCAGCCCGCAAGGCTGTGGTGGATCATCTGACCTATGTCGAATCGTGCCTCGCGGACAACCGCAAGGCAGAGGCGCATGAAGCCGTAGCGCGGCAACGATACGAGCACACGCTGGCGAAGGGCTGAAATGCGTCAATGCATTTCAGCGAAACCATGAATGCTTAGCGTCCTAGCTCGCCACGCGCGCTTTCATCAGCCCATCTTCCTTGAGCTTGGCGTGGCATTCATCCAGCGACTGCCAAGCCCGTTCGATCAGCGTGTCGATCTCCTCGTGCGAAATCACCAGCGACGGTGAAATGATCATCCGGTCACCGACATGGCGCATGATCAGGTTGTTGGCAAAGCAGCGTTCCCGACACACGAACCCGACAGTCCCGGCTTCGGCCTCGAACGCCGCGCGCGACGCCTTATCCGGCGTCAGGGCAATGGACCCCATCATGCCGATGATCTTGGCTTCGCCCACCAGCGGATGCTCTGCCAGGCTCTCAAACTTTTCCTTCAGATAAGGTCCGGTTTGTTCCCGCACGCGGGTCACGATGCCTTCTTCATCAAGGATACGCAGGTTTTCCAACGCCACAGCGCAGGCAACTGGATGGCCCGAATAGGTGTAGCCGTGGTTGAACTCGACATTGTTGATGACCTCGGCCACCTCGTCACAGATCAACGATCCGCCGATGGGCTGGTACCCCGAGGACAGACCCTTTGCGATGGTCATGATATGCGGACGGATATTCATCGTCTGCGATCCGAACCAATTACCGGTTCGGCCGAATCCACAGATCACCTCATCCGCAATCAACAGGATACCGTATTTGTCGACGATGCGCTGAATCTCGGGCCAGTAGGTCTCGGGCGGCACGATCACGCCACCTGCGCCCTGCACCGGCTCTGCGATGAAGGCGGCAACCCGGTCCGGTCCGAGCTCCTCAATAGCTGCCTCAAGCTGACGCGCTCGCTCTAACCCGAATTCCTCGGGTGTCATGTCACCGCCTTCGGACCACCAGTTTGGCTGGTCGATATGGTGAATGTTCGGAATAGGCATGCCGCCCTGCATGTGCATGCCCTTCATACCACCCAGCGAGCCAGAGCCCACGGACGAGCCGTGATAGGCATTCCAACGCGAGATCACGATATTCTTCTCAGGCTGGCCCTTCTCGGCCCAATAGGTGCGCACAAGCCGCAGATTGGTGTCGTTCGCTTCGGAACCGGAGCCTGCGAAAAAGACCTGATTGAACCCCTCGGGCGCCAGTTCAGCCAGTTTCTGCGCCAACGCGATCGCCGGCACATGCGTCGTTTGGAAGAAGGTGTTGTAATAGGGCAGCTCTTCCATCTGCCGTGCTGCGGCCTGCGCAAGTTCCTTGCGACCATAGCCGATATTCACGCACCAGAGACCCGCCATAGCATCGAGAATGCGGTGCCCGTCACTGTCAGTCAGCCAAACACCATCCGCCCTCGTGATGACCCGCGCGCCTTTTGCGGCCAGTCCAGACCCATGTGTGAAAGGGTGCATGTGATGCGCCGCATCGAGGGCCTGCAATTCTGCCGTGGGCATGTGGTTGGTGATGGTGACCATGGAAGCAAATCCTTTTCCAGAAGGTTGCTGCCAAAATATGATCAAATTATTTCAAGTCAATCGAATCAGATGAGTCCCTGACGGATTTGTTCCATGCCCTGCTCCACATCCCCCACCATCGCATCTGCCGCCGCTTCACCATCGCTTGACCCAAGGGCAGCCAACACATCCTTGTGACGGTCCGGAAGGTTGCGCGTTCCGAATTGCCCGCAGACCACTCGCAGCGATGGACCAAAGCGCAACCAAAGCCGATCCACCATCTCGGTCAGGATCGGCGCTTGCGCCAAAGCGTTCAGATCGGCGTGGAAGCTGTGGTTCTCGACAAGGTAGCGCTGAACATCTCCGCGCCGGATCGCGGCATCCAGACGCTGGTCGATCTCCGCCAGCCGCACGACATCGTGTGGTGTTGCGCGATACGCCGCCCTCCGAGCAAGTTCAGGCTCCAACGCCTTACGCGCAATGCTCAGTTCTTCGATCGCCTGCGCATCCAGAACGGGGACTGCGATTCGGCGGTTGCCCAGAAATTCAAGCGCCCCTTCCGCTGTCAAACGGCGCAAAGCCTCCCGCACAGGGGTCATTCCGACACCCAATGCTTCGGTCAAACCCTGAATCGTCACCGGTTGGCCGGGCTCGAATTCTCCGAACAGAATCTGATCGCGCAATTGTCGATACACCAGCTCATGCACGGGCAAGCGGACCGGCTCTGCCATTGGTTTCAATGAAATCTGTCCGGCCATCTCTTTCCTTACGAACTGCTGCACGTTTGGGCAGAATGCCTGATTACCTGCCTCTGACAAGTCATCTTGCACGTTCCAAACGGAAGTGGAAACATCTGGAGTATTGCCAGACCGGGCAAGATTTGATCAAATTCAAATCCACAGGGCCGGAAGTGCTCTGGGATCAACGGGAGACTTTCATGAAAACCCATCTGCTGACCATGACCGCAGGTGCCGCACTTATGGCTTCACTCGCAACGGCCGAGGAAGTGCGCGTCTACAACTGGTCTGACTACATCGACGAAGGGCTGCTCACCAAGTTCGAAGAAGAAACCGGGATCGACCTGATCTACGACGTGTTCGACAGCAACGAACTGCTCGAAACCAAGATGCTGGCCGGCGGGTCGGGCTATGATGTCGTGGTTCCGACAGGCACGTTCTTGCAACGCCAGATCCAAGCAGGCGCGTTCCAGAAACTCGACATGTCGAAACTGTCGAACAAAGACAACATGTGGGACGTGATCGAAAAGCGCACAGCGCAATACGATCCGGGCAACGAATACTCGATCAACTACATGTGGGGCACCACTGGAATCGGTGTGAATACCGTTAAGGTGACCGAAGTGCTTGGTGCGGACGCGCCGATCAGCTCGCTCGACCTCGTCTTCAACCCCGAGAATATGGAAAAGCTGGCCTCTTGCGGCGTGCATTTCCTTGACGCTCCGACGGAAATGATTCCTGCCGCTTTGACCTATGCAGGTCTCGATCCGGATCGTAAGGATGACGAAGCGCTGGCTGCGGCCGAAGAAGTTCTGATGGCGGTTCGCCCCTATATTCAGAAATTCCACAGCTCTGAATACATCAATGCACTGGCAAACGGCGACATCTGCGTGGCCTTCGGCTGGTCAGGTGACATTCTTCAGGCGCGGGACCGTGCCGCCGAAGCCGACAATGGCGTCGAAGTCGCCTATAACGCTCCGGTCGAAGGGGCTCTGATGTGGTTCGACCAAATGGCGATCCCGGTTGATGCCCCGAATCCAGAGGCTGCGCACACGTTCCTGAACTTCATCATGGACGCGCAGAACATGGCGGCGGCATCGAACTATGTGTACTACGCCAATGGCAACGCGGCCTCCAAAGAGTTCCTGGTAGAGGATGTGATCGGCGATACCGCAATCTACCCGGACGAGGCCACGCTCGATAAACTGTATACTGTGACACCCTTCCCGCCGCGCGAACAGCGGTCGCTGACGCGGATGTGGACCAAGGTAAAGTCGGGCACCTGATCCGAAGCGCTCTAAGTATCCGGCGGGGTTCTCCCGCCGGATAGTGTCTTGGCTCGGAGGTGCCTCAAGTGTCGCAAACCGTTTTCGCCCCATGGGAAGACCCCAACGAAAAGCCGCTTATCCAATTCAAGAACGTCACCAAGCGCTTCGGTGACTTCGTCGCGATTGACAATCTCACGCAGGATATCTTTGCCAAAGAGTTCTTTGCCTTGCTCGGGCCCTCGGGCTGCGGCAAAACCACCATGATGCGGATGCTTGCAGGGTTCGAGGCACCGACCCAAGGGCAGATTTTCATCGCGGGTCAGGACATGGCCAAGATCCCACCGAACAAGCGCGCGGTGAACATGATGTTCCAGTCATACGCACTGTTTCCGCACTTGTCGGTCTGGGAAAACATCGCCTTTGGCCTCAAGCGCGAAGGCAAAGACAAGGACGCAATCGCGGCGCGCGTCGAAGAGATGCTGCGCCTCACCCGTCTGAGCAAATTCGCGAAACGCAAACCCCACCAGATTTCCGGCGGCCAAAGGCAGCGCGTGGCACTCGCCCGCTCCTTGGCCAAAGCCCCAAAATTGCTTCTGCTCGATGAACCACTCGGCGCGCTTGATAAAAAGCTGCGCCAGGACACCCAGTTCGAGCTGATGGACATTCAGGAAAAAACCGGCACCACCTTTTTGATCGTGACCCATGATCAGGAAGAGGCGATGACCGTCGCAAGCCGCGTCGCCGTGATGGACGAAGGCCAGATCATCCAGGTCGCCACACCGGCGCAAATATACGAAGCACCGAATTCCGTTTATGTGGCGGATTTTATCGGCGACGTGAACATCATCTCGGGCCGCGCTAAGCCCAATGGAGAAAAGGTCGCCACACAATGGGCCGAAGGTCAGCCCGACATCATCGGCACGACCGCCACCAAATTCGACGCCGGGCAGGAAATCCACTTTGCCATCCGCCCCGAAAAGGTCGCGATCAGCACAGAAGAACCGCAGGACGCCGCAAACAAAGTGCGGGGCAAAGTCCTCGATATCGCCTATCTTGGCAACATCTCGACCTATCACGTTGAATTGCCCACCGGCCACGTCATCAAGGCGCAGACCGCAAACACCCGCCGACTGTCACGTCGTCAGATCACATGGGAAGACCCGGTTTGGATCAGCTGGACAGACACCGCCGGTGTCCTGTTGGAGCGCTAGAGGATGCGCCGCTTCATCCTCATCGCGGTGCCGTACCTTTGGCTGGTCGCGCTTTTCCTGATCCCGTTTGTTATCGTTCTGAAAATCTCGCTGTCGGACGTGGCTCTGGCGCGTCCACCCTACATGCCACAACTCGATTTCGCTGCCGGGTGGGAGGGGTTCAAAGCGTTCTTCGCTGCGCTCGATTTCGAGAACTTCTGGTTCCTGACCACTGACGATCTTTACTGGAAAGCCTATCTCAGCTCGCTTCAGATCGCGCTCACCTCGACGGTAATAACACTGCTGGTCGGCTATCCCATCGCTTATGCCATGGCACGCGCGGCCCCGGAATGGCGGCCCACACTGCTGATGCTGGTGATCCTGCCCTTCTGGACCAGCTTCCTGATCCGCGTCTACGCATGGATGGGCATCCTGTCGAACGAAGGCCTGTTGAACCAGTTCCTGCTCTGGCTCGGCCTTATCAACGAACCGCTGACGATCCTGAACACCAACACCGCCGTCTATATCGGCATCGTCTACACCTACCTGCCTTTCATGATCCTGCCGATTTATTCGGCGCTGGAACGGATGGATGACAGCCTTCTGGAAGCTGCCGAAGACCTCGGGTGTTCCCGCCTGAGCGCATTTTGGCTGGTAACGATCCCACTGTCGAAAAACGGCATCATCGCAGGCTGTTTCCTTGTCTTCATTCCGGTGATCGGTGAATTCGTAATCCCGTCCCTGCTGGGCGGATCGGGCACCCTGATGATCGGCAAGGTGCTGTGGGAGGAATTTTTCTCCAACCGCGACTGGCCCGTGGCCTCGGCAGTGGCGGTGATCCTGCTCTTGATCCTCGTGATCCCGATCATCCTGTTCCAACGCAACGAACAAAAACAGCGCGAGGCTGAAGGATGAAACGGTTTTCCTGGTTCAACGCCACATCGCTCACGCTTGGCTTTGCGTTTCTCTACGTGCCCATGATCATCTTGGTGGTCTATAGCTTCAACGCGTCCAAACTGGTCACCGTCTGGGCCGGCTTTTCAACCCAATGGTACGGCGAATTAATCCGCAACGAAGAATTCCTGAATGCCGCATGGGTCACCATAAAGGTTGCGGTGATGAGTTCGAGCATCGCCACGGTTCTCGGCACGATGGCAGCGTACGTGCTTGTCCGCGCAGGCCGGTTCAGCGGCCGAACGCTCTTTTCCGGCATGATCTACGCTCCGCTGGTGATGCCCGAAGTCATTACCGGCCTGTCTCTTCTGCTGCTCTTCATCGGCATCGGGCTGGACCGCGGTGTCCTGACCATCGTCCTTGCGCACACCACATTTTCGATGTGCTACGTATCAGTCGTTGTCTCGTCTCGCCTCGTCAGCTTTGACCGATCACTTGAGGAGGCAGCACTTGATCTGGGCTGCTCTCCATTCGAAGCGTTCCGTCTTGTTACCCTGCCGATCATCGCACCCGCCGTGATCTCGGGCTGGCTTTTGGCCTTCACCCTGTCGCTGGATGATCTGGTGATCGCGAGCTTCACCACAGGGCCATCCGCCACCACCCTGCCGATCAAGATCTTCTCGGCGGTGCGCCTTGGCGTCAGCCCTGAAATCAACGCGCTCTCCACGATCATGATAGCCATCGTCACAGTCGGAGTGATCACCGCATCGCTGATCACCAAACAAGCGGCGGTCCGGCAGGCGCGCGACGAGCGAATGGCCGAACGCCCTGCATGAAACGCATCTACGAGTCGGCAGCGTACCAGACACCACAGTCCTGTTGGTGGCGTGACACCAGACCGCCTGCGGATCAGCCACGGTTAGATGGGGATCACAGAACCGAGGTTGCTATCATCGGCGGGGGGTTCACCGGCTTGAACGCCGCGCTGGTCTTGGCAAAAGCGGGTGTCGAAGCGACCGTCATTGATGCCGAACAGCCCGGTTGGGGCGCATCTGGGCGCAATGGCGGGTTTTGCTGCCTCGGCGGCTCCAAACTGAGCGGCGGGATAATGGCGCGCCGTTTCGGCCAAGACCAACGCGCCGAGTGGCACAAGACCGAACGCGCGGCGGTCAACCATGTAGACGCCTTGCTTTCGGACAACCAGATCAATGCCGACCGCCATTCCGACGGTGAAACGCTCTTCGCCCACACGCCGAAAGCCATGCAGGACATATTGGCAAGTCGCGATGACGCCAAGGCGACCTACGGCGTGACACCCGAGATCATCGCGGCAGAGGAACTCCGCCAACGCGGTCTTGGCGGCACGTTCTATGGCGGCATCACGCTGCCGATCGGCTTCGCGCTTAACCCCGCCAAATACCACGCAGGGCTGGCACAAAGCGCGCAGGCGGTCGGGGTGCAACTATTTGGACAATCACCAGCTTTGTCGATCGTCCGCACCGGTGCCACATGGCGCGTCACCACGCCCACCGGGACGATCACCGCCGACAAGGTGATCCTCGCCACCAATGGATATTCATCCGAAGACATCCCCGACTGGCTTCGCGCACGGTATCTTCCGGTGCAATCAAGCATCATCGTCACCCGTCCAATCACCCAAAGCGAGCAAGACCGCCAAGGCTGGACCAGTCTTCAAATGTGCTACGACAGTCGCATCCTGCTGCACTATTTCCGATTGATGCCCGATGGGCGTTTCCTGTTCGGGATGCGGGGCGGATTGCGCGCAACGCCAAATGCCGAAGCCGCTCTGTCGCGAAAAATCCGCGCGGATTTCCACACGCTTTTTCCAGAATGGCGCGATATCGACATCAGCCATGAATGGTCCGGCCTGCTGTGCCTGATGCGCAGGCTGACACCTTTTGCGGGGGCTGTGCCCGATCACCCCGGCCTGTTCGCAGCCATGGGCTATCATGGCAACGGCGTCGCGATGGGCAGTTATCTTGGCGCGCGACTGGCTGAGACCATGGTGGGGCAACGCCCTTCGGGGCCGCTGCCAGCTTTCCTCTCGGCACCTCCGGCACGGTTTCCACTGGGAACTTTGCGACGACTGCTACTTGCGCCAGCCTATTCCGCAGCAACCCTGTTCGATCGCTAGAGCCGGCTTTCGACACGCGGTGGGCACGCAGTTTCGAAACTGCGCCTCAAGCGCGCTCGATCGCGTTTGCCCTTAACCATTTTGAAAAGTCTAGAAACCCGCCCAATCTCTTGTGCCGCTCTCCCCGGTTCGCTATTCCAGACGGAACCACGAATTCAGGGAGGAGCGTCATGCTCAAGCGTCCATTCGACAAGTCGAAACTGCCCAGCCGTCACGTCACCGAAGGCCCCGAGCGCGCGCCGCACCGGTCGTATTACTATGCGATGGGCATGACCGAGGAAGAAATCCACCAGCCTCTGGTCGGCGTCGCCACATGCTGGAACGAAGCCGCCCCCTGTAACATCGCCCTCAACCGTCAGGCTCAGGCCGTGAAGATGGGCGTGAAGCAGGCGATGGGCACACCCCGCGAATTCACCACAATCACTGTCACCGACGGCATCGCGATGGGTCACGAAGGCATGCGCTCTTCGCTCGCCTCGCGCGAAGCGATTGCCGATACGGTCGAACTGACTATGCGCGGCCATTCCTATGACGCGGTTGTCGGCCTCGCGGGCTGCGACAAATCCCTGCCCGGCATGATGATGGCGATGGTCCGTCTCAACGTGCCGTCAGTGTTCATCTATGGCGGATCGATTCTGCCGGGCCGCGCTCCGCAGGTCGAAGAAATCCCTGCTGATTTCCGCTCGCGCGACCTGACCGTTCAGGACATGTTCGAAGCGGTTGGCCGTCACCAAAACAACGAGATGTCGGACAAGGCGCTGGATATGCTGGAACGCGTGGCGTGCCCGTCCGCAGGTGCCTGCGGTGGCCAGTTTACCGCCAACACCATGGCCTGCGTGTCTGAGGCCATCGGTCTGGCGCTGTTCAACTCTTCCGGCATGCCCGCGCCCTACGAATCCCGCGATGCCTATGGCGAAGCGTCGGGTCGCGCGGTCATGGACCTGATCGAACAGAACATCCGTGCCCGTGACGTGGTCACCCGCAAGGCTCTGGAAAACGCGGCACGCGTCGTGGCCTGCACAGGTGGGTCGACCAATGCCGGTCTGCACCTGCCCGCCATCGCGCACGAAGCGGGGATCGAATTCTTCCTCGAAGACGTGTGCGAGATCTTCCGCGACACGCCCTATTTCGTCGACTTGAAGCCGGGCGGCACCTATGTCGCCAAGGATCTCTACGACGCAGGCGGCATTCCCGTCGTGATGAAGGAACTGCGCAAGGCGGGTCTGATCCACGAGGATTGCGTCACCGCCTCCACCCGCACCATCGGCGAAGAGCTTGACCGCATCGAACGCGAAGCGGACGGCAAAGTGATCTACTCCATCGAAACCCCGATCACCAAAACCGGCGGCGTCGTTGGTCTCAAGGGCAACCTTGCCCCTGAAGGTGCGATTGTGAAGGTTGCTGGCATTCCGGCAGAAGGTCAGGTCTTTACCGGCCCGGCCCGCGTGTTCGAATGTGAAGAAGACGCCTTTGCCGCTGTCAAAGCGCGCGACTACAAGGAAGGCGAAGTGCTTGTCATCCGCAACGAAGGCCCCGCTGGTGGCCCCGGCATGCGCGAAATGCTGTCCACAACCGCGGCCCTGTCCGGTCAGGGCATGGGCAAGAAGGTCGCGCTCATCACAGATGGGCGCTTCTCGGGGGCAACCCGTGGCTTCTGCGTGGGCCATGTCGGCCCCGAAGCCGCACAAGGTGGCCCGATCGCTCTTCTCAAGAATGGCGACATGATCACCATCGACGCGGTAAACGGCGCTCTGACGGTCGACCTCTCGGACGAGGAACTTGCCCAGCGCAAGGCGGCATGGACCGGCCCGCGCGAGACGATATACACGTCGGGCGCTATCTGGAAGTTCGCCAAACTTGTCGGCCCGACCTACAAAGGTGCCGTGACGCACCCCGGTGCCGAAGGCGAAAAACACGTGTATTCTGATCTTTGATCCGGACACGCACCACCTTCTATGCCGCGCTCTTGGGCGCGGCATACCTTGCCGGATGTTCCGAGACAGGCGCACTCGGGCGCATGTCATTACTCCAGAACCAAGAGACATCTGAGGCGCTGATACTTGCCTCGACCCGACTTGCCGGGAATGCCATCACGGTGACCGGACCGGACGGCTATTGCATCGACCCAGCCACCATGCGCAGTACGGCAAACTCCGGATTTGCAGCCCTCGCCAGTTGCCACATCATGTCCGGCGGTCAATCCGGCCCCATTGTCGAACCAATGCTGATTACGGTGACCGTCAGCCCCGCATCCGGACCCGCCCCGAACCCGGCCGAACTCGCCCAGGCATTGGGCACGACGCTCTTGCAAAACCGCGAACTCAGCGCGCTGGATCTTGGCCAAATGGCGACCGGAGGAGAGGTCGCGTTTTCAGGCAGCGATCCCAAACACTGGCGCGGCGCGTTTGTACTTGGCCCACATATGATTGGTGTCACGCTCTATGCCCCGACAGACAGCCCGCTGCTCGGGGCGCAAGGGGCTGCGTTTGTGAATACGGTTTCTTCAGCCATTCGTGCTAATGCCAAATTGGACGCTTCAGCGCGTGCAGAACAGTCGCAATCGTCGGTTGATCCACTGGCGATGCGACTTGGCCGTTTATTTGCAAGCAACGATCTGTAATATGGCCCGCAACCGGAACGAAACAGTGACGGACAAAAGGCATCATTTAGGGCGAGCAGCTCATGACGGAAATGAAACCCGGTCTGCTTGATCGTGTCATTCAGCAGTCGGCCCTCAGGCGGTTCCGCCGATGGGCTGAAACCGCTCGAGACATGGACCTCCGCGATTTGCGACGGAACCGGGCTTCGGCGCGGCGCCTGAAATACTTTCTCGACGAATTGCTGCACGTGGCCGACGACCGCCTTGCTTTGCCGGTGATCGGCAATCAAGCGGTGCCGATTCCATATGATGCCGATTGGTCGTGGCGCCCCGAAGTGTGGTGCGGGCCGTTGCCCGTGCAGGGCATCTCGTCGGTTGCCAACAAGTCGATGCTGGGACAGGAAGTGACACTGTTTCACGACTGTGCCCAATCCGAACTGACGCTTCGCCAACTCCGCAACACTCACGCCGAGGATCTGGCGGCCTATGGTCTACGCCTCGATGTGTTCCGGTTCGACGGCTCGTACCTGTCGCTGGTGATCGACCTTCCCACGCAGGCAACGGTCGACCTAAAACGCAAACACCTGGTCCGCTGCGACTTGATCGTCGAACTGGAACGCCCGCTTGAAATCTTCGCCCGGCTGAACATCCAGCACGGGCCGAATACTGAACAAATCGTCCGCGAATTGCCCGTAAACGACCGTCAACTCTCGGTGGAATTTGATCTTGCGTACACAAAGCTGAACGAGAAACGGATCGAAAAGATCTGGATCGACCTGATTTTCGAAAACCCCGAAATGAGCCAGGTCATCCTGCGCGACCTGTTCTTCAGCCGTCGCCCCCGAGCCGAGATGTGAGGACCCGATTATGACCGCGTATTCCATGTCGAAAGCCCGTTTTTTCGAAGGCGTCTGGGAAGGTGTGATCGCCGGAGATTCCGACGACAGCCCAACCCCTAAGATCGACGTCCGCGTGCATGACAAGCCGATCCCGAACGTGTCGCTCGATCCGCTCCCCGATCCGGGGTCTTGGCTACTCAAGGTGCCGGTGCCAACAACTCTTCTGGCCGACGGGGTTCACACCTTTATGATCTCGGAATCATCGCTCGGTCAGGCACTTGGCAATTTCTCAATCATCGCAGGTGACGCTGCCGGAGAAGACATTCGCGCAGAAATGTCGTTGCTGCGGGCAGAACTCGACATGCTCAAACGGTCATTCCGCAGGCATTGCCGCGAAACGGCGTAATCGCCTGTCAGATTAGCAAACCATTCCTGACACAGCCCCACACGGCAAATGATCGTGACCGTGCTTGGCATGTTCGACCCGGCATGCAATCTGTGAACCTCGAAACACACGAGGCAGGATTTGGACTTCTGGATCATCGCAGGGCTTGCCGCCTTCTTGATGGGGCTGTCGAAAGGTGGCGTGCCGATGATTGCGATCTTGGCCGTGCCACTGATGTCCCTGTTCATGGACCCCGCACTTGCGGCTGGCCTGTTGCTGCCGATCTACATCGTCGCGGACATGTACGCGATATACCTGTTCCGCAAAGCGTTTTCGCTGCGTAACCTCAAGATCCTTCTACCGGGTTCTATCGTCGGAATCCTGATCGGATTTGCAGCAGTGTCTTACGTGCCCGGCGACGCGGGCAAGCTGTTGGTGTCCGGGATCGGCTTTTATTATCTCGCAAATGCGCTGTACAACCGCCTGTCCAAAACTCAGGTGCCGCCCCGCCCTGCGGATGTTCCCCGCGGGCTGTTCTGGGGGACGATCACAGGCCTGACCAGCTACATCTCGCACGCAGGGGGACCGCCCTATCAGGCCTATGTGCTGCCGCAAAAGCTCGACAAGATGGTCTATCTTGGAACCACCGCAATCTTCTTCACGATCGTAAACCTGATGAAAGTCCCGCCCTTCATTCTGGCAGGCCAGATCACATGGGACAGCGCCGCACAAGCCGTATGGCTCGCACCCTTCGCCCTTGCCGGAGCGTGGACCGGATCGCGCATTTCCCGCGCCCTGCCCGAACGCATCTTTTTTATCCTGATCGAAGTCGCTCTGGCGCTGGTCTCGATCAAACTGCTGTACGAAGTCTTGGTCGGTTGAACGGCATTCCAGCGGATTGACCTTCCTTCACCGCACAGGCAGGTTAAATTTACAAACCTAACCCGGAGAACCTATGTCACCGCTGCGCGGCATGGTGCTGAAACTCAGCGCTGTCTTGCTCTTCGTCATCATGGCGTCCCTGATCAAGGCAAGCTCCGACGTAGTGCCGCCGGGCGAAGCCGTGTTCTTCCGATCCTTCTTTGCAATCCCGATCATTCTTGGGTGGCTGGTGCTGCGGCGCGACCTCAGCACCGGCTTGCGCACCCGCAATCCCGCGGGGCACTTCTGGCGCGGCCTGATCGGCGTCAGCGCAATGGCTTGTGGATTTGCGGCGCTCGGACTCCTGCCACTGCCCGAGGTCACAGTGCTCGGTTATGCCGCGCCGATTTTGACTGTGGTTTTCGCCGCCCTGCTTCTGGGCGAAAAGATACGGTTGGTGCGAATGTCCGCCGTCATCATCGGTCTTGTGGGCGTGGTAATCGTGATGTTGCCGCAACTGGGCAACGAGTCGATGGGAACCTCCGCCAAGTGGGGTGTGGCATTGGTTCTGGCGTCTGCTGCGTTCAAGGCCTTGGCGCATGTGCATATCCGCAAGCTGGTACAGCATGAAACGACATCTTCTGTCGTGTTCTACTTTGCCGTCACCGCAACCTGCCTGTCGCTATTCACCTCGCCCTTCGGCTGGGTCATGCCTGACGCGCTCACCGCCAGCCAGCTGATCGGCGCGGGGTTCATTGGCGGGGTTGCACAGATCCTGCTGACCGAGGCCTACCGCAATGCCGAGGCTGCGGTGATCGCCCCGTTTGATTATGCATCGATCCTTTTCGCGCTCATCATCGGCTACACGATCTTCGACGAAATCCCGACCATTCACACTCTGATCGGCTCGGTCGTGATCGTCGGCGCAGGCGTCCTGATCATTTGGCGCGAACGCCAACTCGGCGTCAAACGGGGCCCGGCCCGATCAAACCTCACTCCGCACGGTTGATTGCATTTCCCCCGAATGGGTCTTAGATCACATCCAGCTAAGACAGGGTGACGGGAGCCGCACTGCATGAACTGGATCACCAACTACGTCCGACCCCGGATCAACTCGATCTTTTCGCGCCGCGAGATCCCCGAGAACCTTTGGGTCAAATGCGACGACTGCGGCACCATGCTGTTCCACCGCGAAATGTCGGACAATCTCAATGTGTGTTCCAACTGCGGCCACCACATGAACATAACCCCGCGCGACCGCTTTCAGGGTTTGTTCGACGGCGGCATCTTCACCGAGGTAGACGTGCCGGAACCCCTGCACGACCCGCTGCAATTCCGCGACCAAAAGAAATACCCCGAACGGATGCGCGCTGCGCAAAAGGCCACAGGCGAAAAAGAAGCGATGCTGGTTGCCACTGGTGAGGTCGGTCGCACCCCCATTGTCGCCGCCGCGCAGGATTTCAGCTTCATGGCGGGCTCTATGGGCATGTATGTTGGCAACGCCATCATCGCCGCGGCTGAGAAAGCCGTTGAACTGCGCCGCCCACTGGTGCTGTTTTCGGCTGCGGGTGGCGCGCGCATGCAGGAAGGCATCCTGAGCCTGATGCAAATGCCCCGCACCACCGTCGCCGTGCAGATGCTGAAAGAAGCGAACCTGCCCTATATCGTCGTCCTCACCCATCCGACGACCGGCGGTGTGACAGCCTCCTACGCCATGCTGGGCGACATCCAAATCGCCGAACCTGGCGCGCTGATCTGTTTCGCCGGGCCCCGCGTGATTGAACAGACCATCCGCGAGAAACTGCCCGAAGGCTTCCAACGCGCGGAATACCTGCTGGAGCACGGGATGCTCGACCGCGTAACCGACCGTCGCAAACTGCGCGAAGAACTTGTGCAGATCATCCGGATGCTCATGCACATGCCACCGCCTGTCGCAGGCGACTTGCCCGCACCCTCCCCTGCCGAGCCCACACCGGTGCCCCCCACACCGCCGTCTGAACAAACATCATGAGCACACAAATCGGGTCGGACGTCATCCTTGACCGGATGATGGCGCTTCATCCGAAGGTGATCGACCTCACCTTGGACCGCGTCTGGGCGCTGCTGAACGCGCTCGACAATCCCGAACGCGCCTTACCGCCCGTGATCCATATCGCCGGAACCAATGGTAAAGGGTCGACACAGGCCATGATCCGCGCCGGGCTCGAGGCTGCTGGCAAAAGCGTACACGCGTATACGTCTCCGCATCTGGCACGATTCCACGAACGCATCCGCCTTTCAGGTGACCTGATCACCGAAGCCCACCTGACCGAGGTGCTCGACGAATGCTACCGCGCCAATGGCGGCGCCAACATCACCTATTTCGAAATCACCACCTGCGCCGCCCTGTTGGCCTTTGCCCGCACGCCTGCCGATTATACGCTTCTTGAGGTCGGCCTAGGCGGACGGCTTGACGCGACCAACGTGATCGACACACCCGCGCTGACCATCATCACACCTGTGTCGATGGATCACGAAGGCTTCCTTGGTGACACGCTCGCCAAGATCGCAGGCGAAAAGGCCGGGATCATCAAACGCGGCGTCCCCTGCGTTGTCGGTCCGCAAGCCGACGAGGCGATGGACGTGATCGAAGCACAAGCGGCGCGTCTGGGTGCGCCGTTGCTTGCTTATGGGCAACACTGGCACGTATCCGAAGAACGCGGGCGGCTGGTCTATCAGGACGAAACAGGCCTGCTTGATCTCGACCTGCCCAACCTGCCCGGCCAGCACCAAGTCCAGAACGCCGGCGCAGCATTGGCGGCGCTCCGGCACCTGAACATGCCCGAGACATCCTTCGACGGTGCGGTGCAAAACGCCTACTGGCCCGCCCGCATGCAGCACCTCAAGGGCACATCGCTCAACGACCTTGCGCCGCAGACCGACCTCTGGCTCGACGGCGGGCACAACCCAGCAGCAGGAGAAGCACTGTCCGCGCACCTGCGGGGGCTGCCCAAGCGACCAACCTACCTGATCTGCGGTATGCTCAACACCAAGGATGTGCGCGGCTATCTGCGCCCCTTGGCTGGCGTTGCCGATCACCTGACCGCGATTTCCATCCCCGGTGAGACCAACACGCTCAGCGCTGCAGATACCGAAAAAGCGGCAAAGGATGTCGGCTTGAACGCCAATCAGGCCGACAGCGTGGAAACTGCACTGCGTCAGATCGCGTCAGCCGAACCGCAAGCGCGTGTTCTGATCTGTGGATCGCTGTATCTTGCAGGTCATATTCTGCGACGGATCGGGTGACCCAAATTGCACGAAAGTCACTTTATATTGACCCAAATGCATTGAACTGCCTATATATTGCTTAAAAAAGAGCAGTGTCCGCGCAAGCGAGACGGATAGGTGGCGACATGGTATCAGTACGGCGTGCCGTCATTGCGGCAGGCATTGCCGCAGGTAGCCCGTTGGGTGCGCAGTCTTCCGCGATCACGGAAGGCGCGAGTGCATTTGCATTTACCATGAACGGCGCAGAAATGACGATCACCCGCAGCGGTCCGTCCTGCCCTTCATCCTGCATACAGCCGCTAACAGTGGCCGCTGGCGTAGACACGCTTGGCGAACTCGAAGTGATCGGTTTCCTGCAAAACGTCGTCAGTCCCGGTGCCGGTCTTTTGATTGACGTGCGCATGCCCGCAACCTTTTCGTCAGGGTCGGTTCCCGGTTCCGTGAATGTGCCCGTGGCAACCTTCAAGCCCGACAATCCCTACCGCGCGGATCTTCTGTCGGCTCTTGGCGTCAGCAATCCTGAAACAGCGCCCAACTTTTCGGGTGCGTTCAGTTTGGTGATCTTCGGCAATGGCCCCGACGATGGCGCAGCACGCGATGCGATCCAGCACTTGCTTGGCGCCGGTTACCCGCCCAGCAAGATCAAGTATTACCGCGGCGGCGCATCGACCTGGAGCGCGCTTGGCCTCAACATATCGGTGGGACAATGACACAAAGCTCCAACAGCGCCGGCTATATACGCATGGCCTTGATGGGTACCGCCTTCATCGCTCTGACGATCGTGTTGATCGTGTTCCAGCCCGGGTCACCCCGCAACGCACAATCAACCTTTGAACCAGAGGCGCCCAACACAGTCACCCGCGTGGCCGACCCGTTGACGCCGCCACCTGCAGCCGAACAAACCGTTGTGGTCGCACCCAGCCCGGTTCAGGCACCTGCGCCGACGCCCCGGGTCGCTGTCCCAGAACAAGCTGCTGCCCAACCCACAAACATGCGTGACATGACGTTCAGCGCAATCTCGAACCTGAAATCCGTCACGACCGGAGAAGCCCCCGCGCCCGGTCAACCGGGTAGCCTGTTGCACAGTGTTGTGCAGCGTAGCATCGCCAACAGCACCAGCGCACAGAGCACCGCGCCAACGGTGACCGAGGTCGAACCCGTCAGCACCCGGACGCCACGTCAGCCAACGGCAGGATCGTATTTCGTGCGCCCCGGAGACACGCTTCTGAGCATTGCCAAGGAAGTCTACGACGATACCGCCATGTCCTCCGAGATCTTCCGTCAGAATACGAACATCCTGACAAGCCCGGACAGCCTGAAGCCCGGAATGGTCCTAAAACTGCCCACGCCGTAGCCCCCAACATATAGCTACTCCCGCTACAGTTGGAAAAAGTGAACCGCTCCTCACCTAAATGTTGACCGGTGCGAATCACTATGGCACAACAGTGTCAGACTTCGTGACTTGCTTCTAAAGTGACAACGGAACGGGGGATTTTACGGTGTGACCGAGTATTCAAGTGTGTATCGAACCGGCCCTTTCAGGTTGGCGTTCAATTGGCAGCACCTCACGCAACGACCACCAAGACCTCAAAGACCCCTCGGGCGCTCCCTCGCGCCACCATCGACGTAAGGTATAGCAAGGACCTGAACACAGGCGAGAAATATCGAGCAGCCTTAGAGGTCCTTCGGGACCTCTTTTTTTGGCTTACGCGTCGCCCCAGCCTTCTGCCTGCATCTCCCGCAAACGGCTGGCCGTGCGTTCGAATTCGAATGTGCCAGTACCTTCGATATATAGCATCTCCGGTTCGGCGGCAGCGGACACGATCAACCGCACCTTCGCTTCGTAAAGCGCATCGATCAACGTGACGAACCGTTTGGCTTCGTTGAAGTTACTGCGGCTCAGGCGCGGGATGTCCTCGACGATCAGCACCCGCACTGCGTCGGCCAGTGCAAGGTAGTCCGCCGGCCCCAGCATCCGCCCACAAAGGTCGTAGAACTTGGCACGAGCCACCCCGTTGTGAAAGCGCGGCAGTTCGATCTCACGGCCCTTAACATGCAGCGTCAAACTGTGTTGCTCACCGCCAGTGAGTTCTTGCCAGATGCGGTTGATTTCGTTCTTGGCCGCCGCATCGTTCGGGGTGAAATACACCTGCGCCCCGGCGAGCCGATCCTGCCGGTAATCTGTGGCCGATACCAGTTCATGCACCACCATCCGAGTCTTGAGCATGTCGATGAAGGGCAGAAAGATCTGGCGGTTCAGGCCATCCTTATAAAGGTCATCTGGCACCCGGTTCGATGTGGTGACCACCACAACGCCCGCAGCGAACAGTTTTTCGAACAGCCGTCCAACGATCATCGCATCGGTGATGTCGGTGATCTGCATCTCGTCAAAGGCCAGCAAACGAACAGAGTCCGATACCGATTTCGCCACCGGCTTGATCGCGTCTTCGACCCCGTCTTGACGGGCCTTGTGAATGGCCGTGTGGATCTCTTGCATAAAGGCATGAAAGTGCACGCGGCGTGCTGGGGCATTCAAGCTTTCGACAAACAGGTCCATCAACATCGACTTGCCTCGGCCGACCCCACCCCAAATGTACAGACCCTTGGGGGGTTCGGGTGCCTTGCGAAACAACCCCTTCTTTACAGGCTCGGCCAGGGCGGCACGGATGCGCTCGAATTCCGGCAACACCGCTTGCTGCGCGGGATCGCGGGTCAAGCTACCATCAGCCACACGCGCGGCGTAGAGTTCGGGCAAGGTCGTCATGCCAGCGGATTACCGTGTCTGGCGGCGATTGTGGAGAGGTGTTATTCGACCGCGCGGATCAATTTGCGTTCGAGCACCCGGATCACCGTGCGCAGGTCATGCCCTCGCTTGAGCACCTGACCGTCGATGCCGATCACAGCGTATTGCCCCTGTCGATTCCGCAGCTTGGGGCGCTTTTCGATGCGGTAAAGCGGGTTTTCGGCGGTGCGCCGGAAAACGGAAAACACCGCCACATCACGCAGGGTCGAGATGCCGTAGTCGCGCCATTCACCGGCGGCGACCATGCGTCCATAGAGGGATAGGATGACGCCCAGCTCGGTCCGGTGAAAAGCCACCTGCTCGGGCGTGGAATGGGACTGCGGGAACGGTGTGATACTGTTCATATCTGATGATGTGTGCAGGGCGTGGGGTAAATCAAGCATTTTGACAGATGTCACTGCTGCGCGTTGCAAATTCGTCTGTCGGGGCAGATGGCGCAAAACCTGTTTCGCAGGGAGACCGTCGCGGGTGCGGATTTGATCCAACACCTCAAAAGGTGTATGCTGGACTTCCCTCGGCGATGACCGGAGCGCAGGGCAGAGGCCCAAAAGGCTCTGACGACAGGACGGGAGACGCCTTTTGCGCAGCGTATCGCTGAGGCAGCAAAGGAGGACCCCATGGATGCCATGAAAGCAAGCGAGATCGCACATGCGCTGTACCGCGTGCGCGGTGGTCGGGCGGAATATGAAGCTGCCCAGCGGGAGCAAGAATTCACGTCAGCCGGCAACGAAGAAGAGGCGGAATACTGGCGCGCGATCCGGGGCAGCATCCGCCGGATGCGCGGCGCCAACGAGAGCTGACGCACACTTGAGCGACTGGAGATGCGGGAAAGGTCCGGACCGGACCCAATGTTTCGCGCGCGAAACAAAAGGACCGGATCGGACCTTTTAACCTTTTGTTAATAAATAGTCTTTTGGAAGTGCGCGAGGGCTTTTCTTCAAAGAAAAGACTGAAATGCGTCGACGCATTTCGCCACCGGCTTGATCACGCAAACGCCCCCTGACAAAACCAGCCCGAAGATTTCGACGCACCATGTGCATAGAACAACCACAGGCGCTGCCCCTCGGCGGTGATCACGTCCCAATAGTCGCGCTGGCCGCTGCGCCATGCGGGATCGTCCAGCCACCATTCCGGGGCGATCCGCTCGGGACCGCGGGCGCTGTGGACCTTGTGATCGCGACCACGCCAGCGAAAGACCTCGGGCAAGCGCGGTACGTCCGGGATCATCACCGGCTCTGGTGCCCACATCCGCAGCGGGCGCGGCTTGGTGGGCTGTGGCCAGTGCGTCACAGGGTCGGACCACGCGGCGGCCACGGTCACCCATGTCTTTTCCGGGATATGGCTGTCGGCAGGCTGCACGCGGGTGATCGCCTCGACCCCTAGCCGGGTGCCCAACCGTCCGATCAGGCGATCCAGCGATCCGGGTTTCGGCCCGGCCATGCGCGCGCGCCCCGCCTCTGCCGCCTCAAGATGGCCGGACGCAGTGCGCAGGTGGATGGGTTCGTGCAGCACGGCTTCAAGCCGGAGCATGTCAATGCCGTAGCCCGCATCCAGATCTTCGATCTTGAGCCGCAGCAGTGGGCGGATGTGATCGGGATCGTCCGAGGGTTTGGCCACAGTGACGTTCATCCACTGCATGGTGCCATCAGCGCGATAGGCCTCGAACCGGAGCGTGCGCGCGCCGCGCCCCTTTTTGCGCAGCGCAGTACAGAGCCGAGGCAACATCCGGTCGATGGCCGCCATCACGTCGTCCTCCAGCCCGATGGGGTCCGGCAGGCTCATTCGTGTGGCAAAGCGATCGGGCGGTGGGGCCGGACTGACCGGTTCGGGCAGCGCGCCCAGCGCCTGATCCAGCCGCGCCACCAGCCCGCGCCCAAAGCGGCGAACAAGACCCGCGCGGGGTTGTTCGACCAGATCCTTGACCCGGCGGAGGCCGAGACGCGAGAGCTGCGCCATGGTAGAGTCTTCCAGACGGAGCGCCGCAATCGGCAGGGGGGCAAGCGCCTTGTAGGTCTCACCCGGCGCCGCAATACGGGCGCGCCCCTGCACCGCTGCCACTGTCACAGCCGGTGCCGCGCCACCGCGTTCCCAATGCCGCCGTTTGCCTGCGCGGGATCGGGTCGCGCGGGCCTCTTGATCAATCGCGTCGCCGTTGCGGTGGTGATCACCCCCCTGTCCACCGCCGAACCGGGCCAGCGCCCATGCCCCGCCCAACGTGTCGGCGATGCCCAGTTGCACCGACAGGCCCAGATCAATGCAATCCTGTTCAACTTGCAGCGCAAGCTGTTCTTCACCGCCAAAGAGGTGGGCGCATCCCGTCAGATCGACGACAAGCGCATCCGGTGCCTCGCGTGCGACCCACGGGGAGAACTTGCCCGCCCAGCGGTGCAGCACCCCCAGAAACGCCGTCTCGGCATGGACGTTCGACAATCGGGTGAGCAAGTCGGCACACATGGCGTGGGCATCGCGCAAGGGCTGGCCTTCGTAAAGCCCCGCCGCCTGCGCCAGCGGTGAGAGGGAGGCCAGCACCTGCGCCTGCCCCACATCGCGGACGACGGCAAAGGGCACCTGCCCCAGATTGGGGTCACGCCTGATATGGCGTTCGGCGGCCAGCCGGGGAAACCATATGGACAGAATACGACGGTTGGGCATGGGACTCGCGGCAGCGTTTGTTCTTCTTTTGTTCCATACATCCTTTCTGCCCGACGAGTCGAGATCGGAGCGCGCCTGATGGTCACATCTGACAGCGAGAGATCAGCCGCAATAGATACGCACCACCGTATCGCTGTCATTCAACCCGAAATTCACCCTCTCCCCGCGGAAATCCATCGTCGCCGCGTCGTTCGGCCCAAGGATGCGATGCGGCTGGGTGAATGCGATGTTTTCCAGTTGTGCGCGTTGCAGCCCCATGAGGTGCGACATCTCTTCCGCCCCGCAGGATTCAACCGGCTTTTCAGCGACAGTGACTTCCTGACAGGCCACAAGAGCCAGACAAAGACCAAGAATAGAATGAATCCGCATGTCAAAACCTTTCCAATACCCAAGCCAATGCTTGCAAACCCGGCGCTTTCCCGCAAGGTTTCGAAAAACAGACGAGGGAGAGTCATCATGCGCACACGCGCCGCCGTTGCCGTACAAGCCGGCAAGCCATTGGAAATCATGGATGTGAACCTTGATGGCCCCCGCGCCGGAGAGGTGTTGGTCGAGATCAAGGCAACCGGGATTTGCCATACCGACGAGTTCACCCGGTCAGGTGCCGACCCCGAAGGCATGTTCCCAGCGATTCTCGGCCACGAGGGTGCCGGGATCGTTGTCGAAGTGGGACCGGGCGTCACAAGCCTGAAACCGGGCGATCACGTGATCCCGCTTTACACGCCGGAATGTCGCGAGTGCGAATACTGCCTGCACCCCAAGACCAACCTGTGTCAGGCGATCCGCTCAACACAGGGTCAGGGACTGATGCCGGACGGCAGCAGCCGGTTCTCGATGCTCGATGGGACACCCATTCTGCATTACATGGGCTGCTCGACGTTTTCGAACCACACAGTTCTGCCGGAAATCGCGCTTGCGAAAATTCGCGAAGACGCGCCGTTCGATAAGGTTTGCTATATCGGGTGTGGTGTGACCACAGGCATCGGCGCGGTTATCAACACTGCCAAGGTCGAGATCGGCAGCCGCGCCGTCGTGTTCGGTCTGGGGGGCATTGGTCTGAACGTGATCCAAGGCCTGCGTCTGGCCGGGGCTGACCAAATCGTCGGCGTTGACCTGAACCCCGACAAGGTCGAGATGGCAACGCGCTTTGGCATGACGCATTTCGTCAATCCGTCTGAAGTCGAAGGCGATCTCGTGCCGTATCTGGTGGACCTGACCAAAGGCGGTGCGGATTACACATTCGATGCCACCGGCAACGTCAAAGTCATGCGCGACGCTTTGGAATGTGCCCACAAAGGCTGGGGCGAAAGCATCATCATCGGTGTGGCCCCTGCCGGTGCCGAGATTGCCACGCGTCCGTTCCAGCTTGTCACCGGGCGGACATGGAAAGGCACGGCCTTTGGTGGTGCGCGCGGACGTACGGATGTTCCGAAGATCGTCGATTGGTACATGGACGGAAAGATCGAGATTGATCCGATGATCACCCACACCATGCCTTTGGATGACATCAACAAGGGATTCGACCTGATGCATGCAGGTGAAAGCATCCGGTCTGTGGTGATTTACTGATGCGGTTTTCGGAGGGGCTCTGCCCCTCCATCCGCCTTTGACATCCGGGGCGCACAGGCGGTCCGGGAACCAGGCCTCAACCAAGAAGGTTCCTGACACATGTCCGACAATCCCCCGCTGCTTGCCGTTCTGATCGACGCCGATAACACCTCTCCGAAATACTCGGCCGCGATTTTCGACGAGATCGCATCACTGGGCGAAGCCAGCGTGCGGCGCTGCTACGGCGACTTTTCCAGCCAGCAGATGTCGGGTTGGTCTAAGGTGCAGGCCGAATTCGGGCTTGTGCCGCATCACCAGCCGGCCAACACCGTGGGCAAGAACGCCAGCGACATTGCGCTTGTGATCGACGCGATGGACCTGATGCATACCGGACGGTTTGATGGATTCGTTCTGGTCAGTTCCGACAGCGATTTCACGCGGTTGGCGCAGCGTTTGCGGGAACAGGGGTTGGATGTGTACGGCATGGGCATGCAGAAAACGCCCGAAGCGTTCCGGCGGGCCTGCAAACGGTTCATCTTTCTTGAGAACCTCGAAGGTGGCCCAGATGTGGACAACACCACCGTCAAACCCGCATCCAAGAGCAACCTGAACGAGGCCCGCAATCTCATCCTCAAGGCGATGGATGCCATTGATCAGGACGACGAATGGTATCGTTTGGGCCAATTGGGACAGCATATCGTGTCAGCCAACCCGGATTTCGACACCCGCACCTATGGTAAGCGCAAGCTGAGCGATTTGGTCGCCGACATGAAAGTGCTCGAAGTCAAACGCGGGTCGAACAATCAGTTGATGGTGCGCCGCCGGGACTGACCTTGGCGGTTTGTCGTCCAAAAGCCGAGATGGGTCATTGCGGCTGCATCGCAGGCGTGCAATCTTGATCAAGGGGACGAGGGGTTTCTGCGCTAGGCGCGTTGGAGACCCGACTATGCTAACAGTAGACACACCAATCTTGGTACGTGCGATCGATGACGATATGCACGGCCAGGACAGACGGCTTTCCGACGCATCTCTTCTTGTTATGGCACAAGAGGTGATCACCCGGTTGGCATATATCTCGCGCAAAGCGAACCCGGACCTCAGCGACGTTGATCTGGATGCATTTTGCATTGCTCTTGTAGAAACTAGAGCCGACGATGCGAACCGAATCCTGAGAATTGCGCAGGAGCGCGGGGCCACCCACGAGAAACTCTGCATCGCCTACATCGCCGCAGCGGCGTTCCGTCTGGGCGAATGGTGGGAACGGGATATCATCCATTTCAGTGACATGGCAGTAGCGGCGGGCCGTATGCTGTACATGCTCCGCGATTTGCGAAAGGTCATGCCTCCTGTGGCAATTCGTGGTCAGCGGGAAGCGTTATTCGCGACCGTTCCCGGAGAGCAGCATGTGATCGGTGTGACGATGGCGACGGATATCCTGCGCGACAAGGGCTGGCATATCGACCTGCAGATCGGGCGAACCGAAACCGAGCTGTGCCAAATCGTGCATGACGGGGGATATCCGATAATCGGCCTGTCAGCATCAGGAGCCGATCACGTGCGGGCCCTCACGCGGACCATTGTCGAGCTTCGGATCGCAGCGCCACGATCCCTGATTTTCATCAGCGGTAATATCGTTCAGATCGAGAAGGACATTGCCATCCGCACCGGTGCCGATGCAGCAGCGGGGTCGATGGAGCATTGTGTGGAAACGCTTGAATCCCTGTATCAGGCCGTGACGCGCGCGGCACCTAGTGCGCCATAGCGCGCCATGAAGGTCGTCACAGCGCCGTCGATCACACGCTCTTTTTCAGGTGCTGTGACCGATGTGATGATGCCGAAGATGAGTTTCGGCCACAGATCCGCTTTGCACAGCTCGGCGAACTGATCCGCCGCGAGGTTGTAATCCTCAATCTGAAGTTCGCCGCGACCTGCTGCCTGTTTGAGATAATCGACAACGGCTGCGCGCATGATCATCGGGCCAGAATGATAGAACTCCTGACCAATCATCGGAAAACGATCTGACTCGGCCACACAGATCCGAAAGATGCGCTGCCCCATGTCCGAATAGATGAACCCAAGGAACTGCTGCGCGATAAGGGTCAGCACTTCTTGCGGCGGGCGGGTGCTGTCGATGCGTTCGATCGAAATGCGCGCCTGTTCGGAACATTGACGGGTTGCGACCTCCATGAACAGCAGTCGCTTGTCGGAAAAATAGCTGTAAAGAGTGGCCTTTGAGACACCCGCCGCGCGGGCAATGTCATCGACGCTTGCCCCTTCAAAGCCATCGCGCAGGAAGATTTCCCGCGCGCCATCGACCACTTGGTCGAACTTTCGGCCTTTTCGGATCTGCGCCTGAGCGGTTGCCATTCTCTTCCCTTATGTCGCGTTCAAAAGCTAAACGGATCGGTTTAGTCTCGCAAGTGGGGATGTGTGGTGCGCACGGACGAAAGCAACCCGAACCCGATGCAAGTGCGACACTCCCGGCATGATCAAAAGGTTTGCACTTATGCGATTTTCATTGAACCGACGTCGATTTTCGGATCTGTCCGAACAAGAAATCGTGGCGTTGGCCATTTCCTCTGAAGAGGATGACGCCCGTATCTATCGGTCTTACGCCGAACGTCTGCGGGCTGACTTTCCGGCAACCGCCACGGTTTTTGACAGGATGGCGGCAGAAGAGGACGGTCACCGGCAAAGGCTGGTCGACCTTCACCGGGATAGATTCGGTGACGTTATCCCATTGATCCGTCGTGAACACGTCGCTGGGTATTACGCACGGCGTCCCGTCTGGCTCATCGAAAACCTCGGGCTGGATCGCATCCGCGCCGAAGCCGAGGCGATGGAACGGGATGCGGAGCGCTTCTATCTCGAGGCGGCGAAACGGACGAGCGATGCAGCGACACGCAAGTTGTTGGGCGATCTGGCCGCAGCAGAGGCCGGTCATCAAAACACGGCAGAGAAGCTGGAGCAGCACCACCTGACCAAGGATGCCCGCAGCAGCGAAGAAGAGGACGCCCATCGAAAGTTCATTCTGACATGGGTGCAGCCGGGTCTGGCCGGATTGATGGACGGGTCGGTGTCCACGTTGGCCCCGATCTTTGCCACCGCCTTTGCGACACAGGACACATGGACCACGTTTCTGGTGGGTCTGGCGGCGTCGGTGGGGGCAGGGATTTCGATGGGCTTTACCGAGGCCGCGTCCGATGATGGGCAGTTGTCCGGTCGTGGATCGCCCATCAAGCGGGGGTTTGCTTCGGGTATCATGACAACGGTTGGCGGGCTGGGGCACGCCCTGCCCTACCTGATCCCGGATTTCTGGACCGCGACCATCACGGCCTTTGTGGTGGTGTTCATTGAGCTTTGGGCGATTGCGTGGATTCAGAACAAGTACATGGATACCCCGTTTTTCCGTGCGGCGATGCAAGTGGTTCTTGGTGGCGCACTGGTCTTTGCGGCGGGTGTTCTGATCGGCAGCGGATAGGACTTTTCCGGCCAATAAAAAAACCCGGGCGCGAACGCCCGGGCAGTTGGTCACTAAAGACTGATAGGAAGGAGGAGATCAGCCTTTGGAGAATTCAGGGTACGCTTCCATGCCCAGCTCAGCCATGTCGAGACCATTGATCTCTTCTTCTTCGCTGACGCGGATGCCCACGGTTGCTTTCAGGATGAACCAGAGGATCAGCGAGGCAACGAAGGTAAACACACCGTAAGCCACGATACCTGTCAGCTGGGTCATCAGTTGCGCTTCACCGTAGAAAATAACGGCGATGGTGCCCCAGATGCCCGCAAAGAGGTGGACCGGGATGGCACCGACAACGTCGTCGATCTTGAGCTTATCGAGGAACGGAACCGCGAAGACCACGATCACACCACCGACTGCACCAATCCACAGAGCGCCGAAGAGCGTCGGAGCGAGCGGCTCAGCAGTGATCGACACGAGGCCAGCCAGAGCACCGTTGAGCACCATGGTCAGGTCGACCTTTTTGTAGAGCAGCTGTGTCAGGATCAGCGCGGTTACAGCACCGGCGGCTGCCGCCATGTTGGTGTTGGCAAAGATGCGCGACACGTCGGAGACATCACCCACAGTGCCCATTGCGAGCTGCGAGCCACCGTTGAAGCCGAACCAGCCGAGCCACAGGATGAATGTGCCGAGAGTTGCGAGTGCCAGGTTGGAGCCCGGGATCGGATTGACGCGGCCATCTTTGTACTTGCCCAGACGCGGACCAAGCACGATCACACCAGCCAGAGCAGCCCAGCCACCGACAGAGTGCACGACAGTCGAACCGGCGAAGTCGGAGAAGCCCATTTCGGACAGCCAGCCGCCGCCCCACTGCCAGGAGCCGGAGATCGGGTACATGAGACCGGTCAGAACGACAACGAAGGCAAGGAAGGGCCACAGCTTGATGCGTTCGGCCACGGCACCGGACACAATGGACGCGGTTGCTGCAACGAAGACCAGCTGGAAGAAGAAGTCAGAGCCAACCGACGCATAATCAAGCGCGGCATCGGCAGCGGCAACGCCGACCGGGTCAAGCACGGTCTGACCGCCAATGGCGAAGAAGCCATTGAAGTCGCCCGGATACATCGTGTTGAAACCGACGAGCCAGTACATGATGGCGGCGATGGAGAAGAGTGCGATGTTCTTGGTCAGCTGCATCGCCACGTTCTTGGAACGCACGAGGCCTGCTTCGAGCATGGCAAAACCAGCTGCCATGAAGAACACGAGGAAGCCTGCCATGAGGAACAGGAGTGTGGTGAAGATATACGGGCCGACCTCGTCCATGGTCGGCGCGGCGGCCTCTTGAGCCATGCCCATGACTGGCAGCGCAACAAGCGCGGCAGCGGGCAGGAGTGTCTTGAGTAGTTTCATCTGTATGTGTCCCCTAATCTCTGTCACAGCGCCTGTTCAGAGCGCATCCCCATTGGTTTCGCCTGTGCGCACGCGGATGGCCTGCTGCGCATCGAGCACGAAGATCTTGCCGTCGCCGATCTTGCCGGTGCGGGCAGTCTTGGTGATGGTCTCGATCACTTGGTCTGCCATGTCGGCACCGACCACGATTTCGAGTTTGATTTTCGGCACGAAGTTCACCGCGTATTCCGCGCCACGGTAAATCTCGGTATGGCCGGACTGAGAGCCAAACCCCTTGATCTCGGTTACCATCATGCCGCGGACGCCAATGTCTGTGAGCGCCTCGCGGACTTCTTCAAGCTTGAATGGCTTGATTGTCGCTATGATGAACTTCACCTTGGTCCCTTTCCCTTGCAGGTCGATCTTGTTTGCAAGCGCAGAAAAGAGGCACACAGGAGGGGAATGGAAGTTTCCAGCCAAGAGACCGGGGGCTACAGCACATCAAGTTGCACAAATTTTGCACAAATTTGCTACTTTGATTATTTTTTGTGCGATCAAAAAACCAAGTAACCTGTTCTTGACCAGTCCACATCGACGGCGAAAGCCACTAGATTGATAAAAAAAGAGCAGCATCACAGGCGAACGCCATGACTGATTCACGACGCGGGAAAAACCGTCTGGTCGCGGACCGGCGATATCCCAAGACGCCACCCAAAGCGTCCAAGCCCCGCAAGGCGCCCCCAGCCAAGCGCAAGACGACGCGTGCCAAGGCCAAGCGCGGCAGAATCGTCGGGTTCTTCACCGGCATCATCGGCTGGGTGTTCCGATTTTTCTTTCGGCTGTTTCTGCGCGCGGGCCTTGTCGCTGCGATTATAATCGCCGGATTTGTCGGCTACGAATACACGACATTGCCCCCGGTTTCCGAAGCGCTGGATGGCCGCGCTCGAGGGTCCGTGCAACTTTTGGACCGTGACAGCGTCGCCTTTGCATGGCGCGGCGACCAGTTCGGTGGGGTTGTGACAGCCGACACTGTATCCCCACACCTCAAGAACGCCGTGATCGCGACCGAAGACCGTCGCTTCTACAGCCACTTCGGCATTTCGCCTCGTGGCGTGGCATCAGCGGTTAGGATCAACCTATCCGAAGGGCGCGGGCCGCTTTCGGGGCATGGCGGGTCCACGATCACACAACAAACCGCGAAATTGCTTTGCCTTGGTGTGACGTTCGACCCCAACGCATGGAAGAACGAAGCGGAGTATGTCGCCGACTGCCGACGCGGATCGCTTTACCGCAAGGGCAAAGAAGCCGTCTACGCGCTGGCGATGGAGCTTAAGTATTCCAAGGATGAGATCCTCTCGATCTATCTGAACCGCGCATATATGGGCGGCGGCGCTTATGGTGCGGCTGCGGCGGCAGAGCGATATTTCTCAAAACCGGCCTCAGCGTTGAGCCCACAAGAAGGTGCTATGATCGCCGGTCTGTTGACTGCGCCGTCCAGCCTTGCACCGACATCGAACATTGAACGGTCACAGGCGCGGGCAGCGACTGTGCTCCGGTTGATGAATGAACAGGGTTTCTTGACGGACGAACAGACGCGCGCCGCGCAGGCGAACCCTGCAACGCTGTCGGACAAGGCCAAAACACAAACTGGGGGTTATTTCGCGGATTGGGTCATGCAGTCCGGCCCGGATTTCTTTACCCGTGACACAACCGAGGACGTGGTCATCTCGACAACGCTGGATCAGCGTATCCAAAAGGCCGCCGAAGACGCGATCAAGACTGTCTTTGCAACCAAGGTCCGTGAAGGGTCCAAAGCGCAGGCGGCGATTGTCGTGATGTCAGCCGATGGCGCAGTGCGTGGCATGGTGGGTGGGCGACAGACCAATGTGTCAGGCGTGTTCAACCGCGCGACGCAAGCCAAGCGACAGACCGGATCAGCTTTCAAACCCTTTGTCTATGCGACGGCGCTCGAGTTGGGCTACAGCCCCTATGACTCGGTGACGGACGAACCGTTCTGCATGAACATTCCAGGCTCTGGCCGCTGGTGCCCCGAGAACTATTCGGGACAATATTACGGAGCGGTCACGCTGACCGAAGCCTTGGCGAAAAGCCTGAACATTCCGGCAGTGAAGATTTCGGAATCCGTGGGCCGCGATCTGGTGCGCAAGGTTTCCGAGGATTTCGGTATCCAAAGCTCTTTGACCGACACGCCAGCATTGGCGCTTGGCGCGTCCGAAGCATCATTGCTGGAAATGACAGGCGCCTATGCCGGTATCCTGAATGGTGGATCTTCCGTGACGCCCTATGGCCTCAGGGAATTGCGTCTGGTTGGTGAAGATCAACCCTTGATGGGCACCGGCGGCGGAATCGGGGAGCGCGTCATCAATGAAGAGGCCGCACGCCAACTCATATGGATGATGGAAAAGGTGGTCAGCCAAGGCACAGGCGGGCGTGCGAAACTGTCGGATCGTCAGGTCGCGGGTAAGACGGGCACATCTCAGGAAGCGCGCGATGCTTGGTTCATTGGGTTCACGGCGGATTACGTGACTGGCGTCTGGATGGGTTATGACGACAACACACCTCTTGCCGGGGTGACAGGAAGCGGCCTGCCTGCCGAGATCTGGCACGAGGCGATGGTGCGTGTCCACGAAGGCCTGCCCGTGCGCCCTTTGCCGATGATCGAACCGACCCCGCCGCGACAGGTTGCGCAACCACAACCGCAACAACCCGCACAGCAGCAGGAACAAGGTGGCAATGCGCTTGAAAACGCGCTGAACCAACTCTTGCGCGATATTCTAGGTCAAAACTGACCGGGCTTCATCACAGGACAGATCGTCGTCTTTCCCCTTCCCATTTCCGGCGGTGGGCAATAGCGTCCGCACAAACGAAAAAGGGGAGACACCATGACCAATGCTATCGACGCCCGCCTTGCGGAACTGGGCCTGACTTTGCCTGACGCACCTGCGCCCGCCGCGAATTACGTGCCGTTCGTGCAGACCGGAAATCAGGTTTATGTGTCGGGCCAATTGCCGACCGGGCCAGATGGTCTGGTCAAAGGCAAGCTGGGTGATGATCTCGATGCCGAGGCCGGCGCAGAAGCAGCCAAATACTGTGCTCTAGCACTGTTGTCACAGGCCCGCAAAGCAGCGGGTGGCGATCTGAGCAAGGTTCGCGTGGTCAAGCTGGTGGGTTTTGTGAACTCTACCGCCGATTTCGGTGACCAGCCAAAAGTCGTGAATGGCGCGTCGGATCTGATGGTAAGCGTTTTGGGCGACAATGGCCGGCATGCCCGTTCTGCAGTGTCGGCGGCATCCTTGCCATTTGGTGTGGCTGTCGAAATCGAAGGGATTTTCGAACTGCTATGACCCGGCTGCCGCCCGCGTTTCTGACGCGCCCGATTGCGCATCGCGGCTATCACAACAAGGCCGAAGGGGTGATCGAAAACAGCCCCTCGGCTTTTGCCGCCGCCATCGCTGCCGGATATCCGATTGAACTTGACCTGCAACTGTCGCGCGATGGTGTGCCGATGGTGTTTCATGACGACACGTTGGAGCGGCTGACTGCGGAAACAGGGGCGGTGCGAGACCGGGATGCCGCCGAGCTTGAGACGTTCACGCTCAAAGGCGGCACCGACCGGATTCCTACGCTGGCGCGTGTGTTGGAGCAGGTCGATGGGGCCGTGCCCCTGCTGATCGAACTGAAGGACCAGCACGGCGCGATGGGTGAAACCGATGGCACGCTCGAGAAGGCGGCGTTGGATGTCCTGAAAAGCTACGAAGGTCAGTTTGCGCTTATGTCGTTCAACCCGAGCATGGTGGCCAAGGTGGCAGAGTTGTCGCCAGATACGCCGCGCGGGATCATTGGTTGTGCGTGGCGCAAGATCGACGAACCGCATGTACCCGTGGATCGGCGCGCCGAATTGGCCACCATTCCGGGGTTCAAAGAGATCGACGCCGATTTCCTGAGCCATGATCACACCGATTTGGATTCGCCCCGCGTGGAACAACTCAAGGCGCAGGGTGTTCCAATTCTGTGCTGGACGATCCGCAGCCCTGAGCAAGAACGTCAGGCCCGCAAAATCGCAGACAACATCACCTTTGAAGGTTATGTGGCTTGATCCGCGTCTGATCAGACCCACGTAGCATCGCGTAACCAAGGAACGGACATGTCCGACCCAACCGACGCGCCCACAATCGCCATCTCAATGCACGGGTCCCTGTCGCAGATCGCGCCGGAGGATTGGGACGCTTGCGCTTGCCCGGAAGTGGCAGACGGCGGGAGAGCCTATGATCCGTTCACGACCTACCGGTTCCTCAAGGCATTTGAGGATAGTCGGTCCGTCGGCACAGGCACAGGCTGGGATCCGCGCTACATGACAGCCGAGATGGACGGGCAGATCATTGGCTGTGCGCCACTTTATGCGAAAAGCCACAGTCAGGGTGAATACATCTTCGACCACAACTGGGCGCATGCATGGGAACGCGCGGGCGGGCGGTATTATCCCAAGCTCCAGATTGCGGTTCCGTTCACACCCGCCACGGGCCGTCGGTTCCTGACCCGTCCAGGTTTCGAGGCCGAGGGGATCAGCGCTTTGGTCCAAGGTGCGGTTCAGGTGGCGTCAGACAACGAATTGTCATCGCTCCACATCACCTTCTGCACCGAAGCCGAAGCGATTGTCGGAGAACAGATCGGGCTACTGCGCCGTCGCACGCAGCAATACCATTGGGAAAACCGGGGCTATGCCGATTTCGACGCGTTCCTTGCCGACCTGAGTTCGCGGAAGCGCAAGACCATCCGCAAGGAACGCGAACGTGCACGGGGGTTCGGCGGGACGATCCACCAGTTCACTGGCGACCAGATCCAGCCCGAACACTGGGATGCGTTCTGGACGTTCTATCAGGACACCGGCGCACGCAAATGGGGAACGCCCTACCTCACCCGCAAGTTCTTTGACATCGCACAAGAGCGGCTGCGGGATGACATCCTGCTGGTCTTGGCGGAACGTGATGGGCGTTGGGTGGCAGGCGCCATGAACGTCATCGGGCGCGACACGCTTTTCGGGCGCTACTGGGGCTGCGTTGAGGACCACCCCTGCCTTCATTTCGAACTGTGCTACTATCAGGCCATGGATTACGCGATTGCGCACGGCCAATCCCGCGTCGAAGCCGGGGCACAGGGCGAACACAAACTGGCACGCGGATATCTGCCGGTTTACACCCATTCCCTGCATTGGGTCGGAGACCCGGGTTTCTCGGACGCCATCGCGCGTTACCTTGAGGCAGAAGCGGACGCTGTCGGACAGGATATTGAGGTTCTGACGAATTACGGCCCCTTCCGCAAAGTGAATACAGAGGATCACGAATGACCGAGAAACTTTCCGACACAGCGCGCAAGACAGTCCTTGGCCCACTTTTGGATACAGGCTGGAGCCTAGACGAAGAGAAAGACGCAATCAGCAAAACGTTCAAGTTCAGCGACTTCACGGAAGCCTTCAGTTGGATGGTCAGGGCGGCGCTTTGGGCTGAAAAATGGAACCACCATCCCGAATGGTTTAACGTCTACAATCGAGTCGAGGTCACGCTGACGACGCATGACGTTGGCGGTCTGTCGTCCTTGGACGCCAAATTGGCTAGAAAATTGGACACGCTTTGAGCCTGTATCGAGCGTGTCGCGCCAGACGGTAAGGAATTCACAGTTTTTTCAGTGCTCCCACGTTTCGGCTTCTGCTAGCCTCAGATTGGTTAACAGTATGTGCGTGGTGACATGTCCTCTCCATCGAATGAACGTCTGACCCATCTTGTCTACGAGGCGTCGCTCGACAACTCGCTTTTGCCAGAGTTGATCCTCGAGTTGACCGAACAGGTACAGATGGCCGCCGATGGCCGGATGATCGAGGCCGACCAGCGTCACGATCTGAGCGATCTGATGATTCATTTCCGACGCGCCATCGAGATCTCGGAAAAGATGGTGCGCCTGCAGGAACGGGAATCCGATCTTGAAGCCGTGTTGGGGACATTTGCAGTAGGGATCGCACTGGTTGACGACAACGGAGCGCCCTTGGTCATCAATCAAGCAATGCGGGAAACCGGGTTGGCGCTTGATGCGCCGATCAAGCTTCTTCCGGCGACGGGTGGTAACGAAGAGGAAGCCAAGGCCAAAACACTGTCTCGCTGGGTGTCCGAGTCGAACCGGCTTGAAACCCCGCAATCCTTGATGACCCGCGAGAGCGAAACCACCTATCTGCTTCTGCCCCGCCAAGAGGCGATCCGCATGGGATTCCCCGCAAAGGCAGCCGCCGTTTTGGTAGCCACAAATCAGAACACCGCCGACGGGCTCCGCGCATTGGCAAGCGCACATGACCTGACCCTGCGGGAACAGGCTTTGGTGCGCGGGTTGATGGAGACCAGCGACTTGCGCAAAGCGAGTACCGCAATGGGGATCAGCTACGAGTCCGGGCGGACCTATCTTAAGCGGGTGTTTGAGAAGACAGGCCTCAACAGCCAAGTCGACCTGATCAACACCATCGCGAAAAGCCCGCTGTCAATGTTCCGGCAGCGCGAAACCACCGATGCCGAACGGTTTCAAGTACGGCGGTTGCTGCGGCTTCCAGACGGGCGGATGCTTGAATACTTCATTCTTGGGCCTGAGGACGGCAGACCTGTTGTGCTCTTTGATGCACTGTCTGGATCGTCGATTGATCTAACCGGATTTCCACGCCAATACCTTGAACATCTTGATCACTACGGCGTGCGGTTGATCATGCCCTGTCGGCCGGGGATCTATCGGTCGGATTTCAAGAAGATGACCAGCCTTCGCGAATTTGCACCGGATTTGGAATGCCTGTTCGATGCGTTGGGGTATGATCAGGTTTCCTTGATGAGCTTTTCCTTCGGTTCTGGCGTGGCGCTTGGAACAGCACATGAATTGCAGGGGCGAATCCGGAAAGTCGTGCTCTCGTCCCCCAGTTATCCCAGTTACAAACACGACAATTGGCGCGAGTTGGATCAGTTCTATCACTTGTCAGCTGTTCTGGCACAGCGTTGGCCCGCGATGTTCCGGCAATTGATCCCGTTCCTCGTACGCTCGATCATCCAGAACGCGCCCCGTTACATGGAGCGCTACTGCAAACGGACGCCCAGCGCACATGATGCCGAACTGTTGTCGCATCCGACCATCAGCATCCGGTCTTCGAAGATGCTGGAAGAACGCACCGCTGGTGGGGTCAACGGCATGGTCGAAGAAAATCTGCTCAACGCACGTGGTTGGGATTTCGACGTGCGGCACGTGCTGGCCGAGACCGAAATTTACCACGGTGCCGACGACAATGTCGCTCCGGCACAAGGTGGCGAGTTGTTGTCCCGGCACTTGCCGAATGCCAGTTTCACGCTTTTCGACGACAGGGGCCACTACCAGCATATTTCAAGCTGGCCATGGATGGTTGCGCGGGCAGCAGGGCTAGACGTTCAGCCCTATGATCGGATCTATACGATCCCGACGGTCTGAAAAAAATGCCCTGCCGACACTTTGTCCCCATATGGGGATATTGCGTCAGATCGTGCTTCCCTAAGGTCATCTTACTGAGCCTTTTTCAGCACCAAAACTTTTTAGAGAACCCTTTGTAATGCCAAATATTTTATCGAAGGTCGCTGCCTACGAGCGCTTGGCGCAGGAGCGTCAGATGATGTCCCTTATTGATCAGGATATCATAGCTTTAGGCGGCGACTTCATCCCCCAACGATCCGACTGGATCTCGCTGTTCTATGACAGCGCTCACAAGGTGACATCGGATGATGGCAGTCAATATGCCTATCGTGCCATCACCACACGAGGCGAACTGCTTTGGTTCGTCTTCTCCAACGGCAAAGCACGCGGATATCATTCCGAAGCGGATTGTCCCTTCGAAGCATTTGAAGAAGCACGTGCCGCCCTTGCCCAACGCCGCCAGATCAAGTCGCGCTGGACCGAGCTGCAGCGGATTGCGCGCGCCCTTCGACGTCGGCAGGCGCGCTTTGACATCCTGATCGAAGACGCGCACTGCTCGCCCCTCTGCCCAATGGGAACCCGGCATTTTCTGCGATCAGTGGGCCTGTCCGGCATAACGCGGCTGTCCGGGTTCAAACTGGCGTGGCTGATGCTTCTGGAACCACAACTTGGTTTCGTGATCCACCAAGCCGCACTGCGCCAAGGCCTTCTGAACGCGGGCGACGCAGCCCCGATTGCCCTGCCCCGCGCCATGGCGACGACATCGCGCCGGAAACAGGTCGCGCCGGTCGGCTGAACAACCGTACTCCGGGCAAGGGGACAGCACCGCTTTCTGCGTTCCCTTGCCCGAAGGCTTGGCCTAACCTGCCCACAATGCTGGGCTATATCGTCAAACGACTGATCTCACTTGCCATAAGCCTGATCGTGGCTTCGGTGGTGATTTTCGTCGTGGTCGAGATTGCACCCGGTGATCCGGCCAGCTTTATGCTGGGCATCAACGCGCAGCCCGACACCGTGGCCGCTTTGCGCACCGAGCTTGGGTTGGACCAGTCGAAACTCGACCGTTACCTAAGTTGGGTCGGCGGCATGCTTACTGGTGATTTCGGCACGTCCTACACGTACCGCACCCCCGTGGTGCAGATGATCGCGGACCGAATGTGGGTGTCGCTGCCACTTGCGCTTTATGCGCTGACGCTGTCGACATTGATCGCTTTTCCGGCGGGTATTTTCGCCGCTGCGCGTCGCGGTGGCCCCGGCGATCTGGCTGTCACCGGAGCGACGCAGCTGGGCGTCGCGATTCCAAACTTCTGGTTTGCAATGATGCTGGTGCTGATCTTTGCCATCAACTTACGCTGGTTCAGCGCAGGAGGCTTTCCCGGTTGGGACAAGGGTTTCTGGGGAGGGATGAAAGCACTTACACTGCCCGCCATTGCCCTTGCCCTGCCCCAAGCCGCGATCCTCACCCGCGTGATGCGATCCTCGCTGCTCGACATTCTGGGCGAGGATTTCATGCGCACCGCGCGCGCCAAGGGGCTTACGGAACGCCAGGCGCTCTGGCGGCACGGTCTGCGCAATGCTCTGATCCCCGTGCTGACGATCATCGGTCTGCAATTCGCCTTCTTGTTGGCGGGTGCGATCATCATCGAACAGGTCTTCTTCTTACCGGGCCTTGGGCGGCTGATCTTTCAGGCCATCACCCAGCGCGACTTGATCGTGGTGGAATCCGTGGTGATGCTCTTGGTCTTTGCCGTCATTATGGTGAATTTCTTTGTCGATCTGGCCTATGCCGCCGTCGATCCCCGGCTAAGGACACGGACATGAGCCGCAACCTCATCTTGGGCGGGCTGCTCACCAGCCTCTTTGTCATCGCGGCGCTTCTGTCCTTCGTCTGGACGCCCGACAGCGTGGAGGCGATGAACATCGCGGGCCGCCTCAAACCGCCTAGCTCGGACAACTGGTTGGGCACCGATCACTTCGGGCGCGACATCCTGTCGATGCTGATGGTCGGTGCGCGCACATCCATTGCAGTGGCTTTGGTTGCAGTGGGTATAGGGATGGGCCTTGGCGTTCCTTTGGGTCTGGCTGCAGCCGCACGGCGTGGCGGGATGCTGGACGAAGTGATCATGCGGATGAACGACCTGATCTTCGCTTTCCCATCACTGGTCATTGCGATCCTGATCACGGCCGTCTTCGGCCCAAGCGCCACAAATGCGATCATCGCCATCGGGATATTCAACATCCCCGTCTTCGCCCGCATCACCCGTGGTGCCGCGCTGAGCCTTTGGAAGCGCGAATTCATCATGGCAGCGCAGGTGGCAGGCAAGACCCGCACCCGCATCAGCGTCGAACACATATTGCCCAACGTGGCTAATCTGCTGATCGTGCAGGGCACCATCCAGTTCAGCCTTGGCATACTGGCCGAAGCGGGTCTGAGCTATGTCGGCCTTGGCGCGCAGCCCCCGATCCCAAGCTGGGGACGCATGTTGGCGGATGCACAAACCATGGTTTCGTTGGCTCCGCATGTGGCTCTGATCCCGGGGCTGACCATCATAGCGATGGTGCTGGGGCTGAACCTTTTGGGCGACGGATTGCGCGATGCGCTGGACCCGCGCCTCAAGGTGGTGCGCGCATGACTCTGTTACGCATGGAGAACCTGTCGCTTGCGATCCACGGCACGCCGATCTTGCATGGTATTTCACTGAAGATCGCAGAGGGTGAGATCACGGCGCTGACGGGGGAAAGCGGATCTGGAAAGTCCATGACCGCCTTCACAACAATGGGCCTGTTGCCGAAAGGAGCGAGCACCAGCGGCACCATCACTTTCGACGGAACCGATCTGCTGACCCTGCCCGAACCAAAGATGTGCGACCTGCGCGGGCGCGAGATCGGCATGGTCTTTCAAGAACCCATGACTGCGCTGAACCCGGTGCAAACAATCGGCGCACAAGTGATGGAGACCATCCTTATTCACAAGGCCATGCCTCCGGATCGGGCGGAAGAGCGTGCCCGCGAAGTCCTGAGCCGCGTCGGCCTACCCTCTGACCGATTCCCCCTGACGCGCTACCCGCACGAACTCAGCGGTGGACAGCGCCAGCGCGTCGTCATCGCCATGGCAATCGCCCTGCGCCCCCGGCTTCTGATCGCGGATGAGCCGACAACGGCGCTCGATCTGACGACACAGGCGCAGATCCTCGACCTGCTCAAACGGCTGGTCAAAGAGGACGGCATGGCGATGATGATGATCACCCACGACCTTGCCGTGGTCAGCGAAATGGCCGACACGCTCAACGTCATGCGCCACGGAGAAATCGTGGAGTCCGGGCCAACCGCGCAGGTCTTGCGCGAAATGCGCCATCCTTACACAAAGGCTTTGTTCGACGCGTCGCGCCATCAGGCTGATCTGGGTAAGGCCAAAGCCGAAGCGCCGCTGCTCTCGGTTCAGAACGTCAGCCGTGACTTCCCGCTCCCCCGCAAAACACCCTTCGGGCCGCGCCCTATGTTCCGCGCTGTCAACACTGTCAGCTTTGAGATCAAACGCGGCGAACGCGTGGGGCTTGTCGGCGAATCTGGGTGTGGCAAATCCACCCTCACCCGCGCCATCCTTGGCCTTGAACCGACGCAAGGTGGCCAAATCACCCTTGACGGGGATCCTGTCTGGCGGGACGGCCATCCGAACCTGAAAGTCGGTCGCAAAATGCAGGTGGTGTTCCAGGACCCCTATGGCAGCTTCAACCCACGCCACCGCGTTGCACGTCTGATCACCGAACCTTTCCACCTCTTGCCCGACCCGCCCAAGGGCACAGACCGCGACACCGCGATTGCCGAGGCCCTGATTGCCGTGGGCCTGAAACCCGAAGATGCCAACCGCCACACCCACGCCTTTTCCGGCGGCCAACGCCAGCGCATCGCCATTGCCCGCGCGTTGATCATCAAGCCTGACCTAATCGTCTTTGATGAAGCAGTGTCTGCCCTCGACGTGCGGGTACGAGCCCAGATCCTCGACCTGATGGCCGACCTCAGCCGCGCCTATGGCCTGACATATCTGTTCATCAGCCACGATCTGAGTGTCGTGCGTTCTATCACCGACCGCGTGATGGTCATGCGCGCAGGTGAGATTGTCGAAGATCGTCCAACAGCGGATATCTTCCATACGCCCAACCATCCCTATACCCGCGAGCTGATGGACGCCGCGCCACAACTTCCCGACTTTCCAGAGGCCCAAAATGCTCCCCACCCTGCCCTTTGATCCCAGCCATGTCCTGATCGGCGGCACGTGGCGCGCCACACCGGATACGCTGCCGCTCATCAACCCCTCCGATGGCAGCACGCCGTGCCGGATTGGCCGCAGCACGGACGCGGATGTGGATGCCGCTGTCACTGCTGCCCAGATCGCGCTGGACGGTGAATGGGGCAAGATGAGCGCGCTGGAACGCGGTCGCTGCCTCAGCCGCCTCGGCCAGCTTGTGCTTGAGCACACTGACCTTCTGACAACATTGGAAACACTGGACGTGGGCAAACCCATCACCCAAGCCCATGCAGATGCCCTCGCACTGGCACGGTATTGCGAATTCTACGGTGGTGCCGCGGATAAGGTGCACGGCGAAACCATACCCTATCTCGACGGCTACACCGTCTACACCTTGCGCGAACCGCATGGCGTGACAGGCCATATCGTTCCGTGGAACTACCCGATGCAGATCATCGGCCGCTCTGTCGGGGCCGCGCTTGCCATGGGCAATGCCTGCGTTTTGAAACCCGCCGAAGATGCCTGCCTGACCGCGCTGATGTTTGCCCATCTGGCCAAGGCGGCGGGATTTCCCGATGGTGCGCTGAACGTGGTCCCCGGCCTTGGAGCCGAGGCGGGCGCCGCGCTTGCGCGCCATCCCGGTGTCCAGCATTTGAGCTTCACAGGCTCGGTCCAGACCGGGCGCATGATCCAAACGCTGGCTGCAGAAAACGTGGTACCCGTCACTCTGGAACTTGGCGGCAAGTCCCCGCAGATCGTATTTGACGACGCCGATCTTGACGCGGCTTTGCCGTTCCTCGTCAACGCCGGGCTTCAGAACGCAGGACAGACCTGTTCCGCTGCCTCGCGCATTCTGATCCATCGCAACATTTACGATACGGTTGCAGCCCGCATGGTCGACGCGTACCGCGCCAAGACCGTCGGTCCCGCCAGCAGCGATCCCGATATTGGCCCGTTAATCTCGACCAAACAGAAAGCCCGCTTCGAGACTCTGCTCAAAGCCGCCCATGACCTGACCTGCATTGCACAAACCCCGATGCCGGATGACCTGCCACCGAATGGCGCCTATGTGCAGCCACGCCTCTATGGCCCTGTGCCCCCGGATCACCCCTTGTCGCAGGACGAGCTTTTCGGCCCAGTGCAAGTGCTCATCCCCTTCGACACCGAAGACGAGGCGGTCGCGATTGCCAACGGCACAATCTACGGCCTTGTCGCCGGTGTCTGGACCGCCAATGGCGCACGCCAGATGCGGCTGGCCAAGGCGCTGAAAACCGGGCAGGTTTTCCTCAACAACTACGGCGCGGGCGGCGGTGTCGAACTGCCTTTTGGCGGTGTCGGCAAATCCGGCCATGGCCGGGAAAAGGGGTTCGAGGCGCTCTACGGCTTCTCGACCCTCAAAACGGTTGCCGCGAAACACGGGTGAATCGGGAGGAAACACATGAGGCTCAACGGCAAAACTGCCATCGTCACCGGCGCCGCGTCCGGCTTTGGCGCAGGCATCGCTCGTAAATTCGCAGCCGAAGGGGCTCGGGTCATGGTGGTCGATCTGAACACCGACGCCGCCCAAGCGATTGCGACCGAAATAAACGGCCATGCCCACACCGCCGACATCTCGAACGGCGATCAAGTGGCTGACATGATCGAAACGGCGATCCGCAAAATGGGCCATGTCGATATCATGGTAAACAATGCCGGTGTGACCCATCTGCCCGGACCGCTGGAAGACATCACCGAAGACGATTTCGACCGCGTCTTTGCGGTGAATTGCAAATCCGTCTATCTTAGCGCGCGCAGCCTTGTGCCGCATTTCAAGCATCGCGGATCAGGTAACATCCTCAACATTGCCTCCACTGCAGGTGTCTCGCCGCGTCCACGTCTCAATTGGTACAACGCCTCCAAGGGTTGGGTGATCACCGCGACGCTCACCATGGCCGTCGAACTGGCACCCGATGGCATCCGCGTGAACGCGCTCAACCCGGTGGCTGGCGAAACGCCGCTGCTCAAAAGCTTCATGGGAGAAGACACGCCGGAAATTCGCGCCAAGTTCCTTTCCACCATCCCGCTGGGTCGCTTTTCGCAACCCGAAGACCTTGGCAACGCTGCAGCCTTTCTGTGCTCGGACGAGGCGAGCATGATCACCGGCGTCTGCATGGAAGTCGACGGAGGCCGCTGCATATGAGCCCGGCTTCTTTGGGCCCCAAATACCTCGGGGAGTGTGAGGGGCTGGCCCCTCACTCCGACGCAGCCAAAGGCGGTACATCAAAATGACGCCCGGTCCCCGCAATTTGATCACCGATGTCGCGGGTCTGGCGGTTGGCAACGCACAGGACGATGACCTCAAGTCCGGCACCACGGTTCTGCTGTCAGAGGACGGTCCAATGACAACAAGCTACGCCGTGATGGGCGGCGCTCCGGGCACGCGCGACACAGACCTGCTGGAACCGGATAAGACCGTCCCCGGCGTCGACGCCATTGTCCTCTCGGGCGGGTCCGCATTTGGCCTTGCCGCGGCACAAGGCGTGATGGACGCGCTGGCCACGCAAGGGCGTGGGTTTCAGGTGCATTCCGCCCGCGTCCCGATTGTGCCGGCAGCGATCATCTTCGATCTGCTCAACAATGGTCAGAAGGGCTGGACGGAAAACCCCTATCCGGGTCTGGGACGCATGGCTCTGTCAGCTGTAACACGGGATTTCACCCTCGGCACCGCAGGCGCAGGCACCGGGGCAACGGATGCGCAACATAAAGGGGGGCTGGGGTCGGCCTCTCTGGTCCTGTCGGACGGCACAACCATCGGCGCGCTTGTGGTGGTCAACGCGTTGGGCAGCGCTACGACTCCAAGCGGCAAACACTTCTGGGCCGCGCCGTTCGAGATCGGCTCGGAGTTCGGCGGGCTGGGGCCGGATCCGGCAGCAAACCTCCAACCTCTTCCCCCCAGTCGCAAGACAGCCGCAATGGCACAGCATGGCAACACCACCATCGGCATCGTTGCCACCGATGCCACATTGGACAAAGCCGGATGCAAACGTCTGGCCACGGCGGCGCATGATGGGTTCGCACGGGCACTTGTGCCTGCGCACACACCCTATGACGGCGATCTGATCTTCGCGTCCAGCACCGCCCGACGCGGCCCTCCTGCAGAGGACATCATGCCCCTACTCGGACATTTCGCGTCTGTCTGCATGGCACGCGCCATCGCGCGCGCGATCTGGGAAGCGACCCCGCGCGCGGATGACGGCCTACCAACATTCCGGCAAGAGCGCGGGCAAAAATGATTCATCAGTTTTGCAACCTCCGTTGACGGAGGTTGTTTATCTCAGGATCGGCGGTTTGTCCGGATTGCCCCCCGGCGCCACACGCTTGACCGGTGCTGGCACTTCAGGCTCCGGCAGATCGAACCGCAACCCGACGCGCGCCAACTGCGCTGTGACCGGATCACTGTCTCGCAAGAACACCACATCAAGCGCGGCGGCTTCCAAACCGGAAAACACCAGCGCTTCCTGTATGGCGCGCGCCAAGGCCCCCTCTGCCCCCGGCACTGCGCCCGTAAAGCCGATGAGATGTCCACGCACACCACTGTCATAGACCACTTCGGCCAGATAACCTCTCCGCGCCAATCCGGTCGCTGTGCGCAGCTTGGCGTCGATCGCTTCCAGCAATCCAGCAGGAAGTGCACCGGGCGCGCGCAGCTCTTCCGGACGTGCCTCGGCTTCGGATGGGCCTTGGGCCACAGTCTCTGCCAGCCAATCCACCGCCTCGGACGGCAACAGAATCGACGACGGAGCAACTTCGGGGTTCAGCGCGATGCCGATCCCCTGCCCGGCCAGCATGCCGACAATCGAGCGGCCTGACAAAGCAGCATAGGGTACGGCGCGGCCGGAAAATGAACCGAGCCTCTCTTCGGTGTCGAACACCAGCACAAATCGTGCGTCACCCAGATCGAAGAGTTCCGGTTCAGCCTGATCGCCTTCGGCCTCGCGCGCGAGCATGAGAAACAGCTCTGCTTCGGCAAGCCTGTCATAAAACCGCAGGCGAGGCGCATCTGCGTCAGCGTCGGCCTCCATCGCCGCATGTGCCTGGTCCAGTGGGGTTTGCAACGTCATGCCATCACCTCTTGAACCCGGGCCCGCAGGGCAGGAAGTACCTCGGCCTCGAACCACGGGTTTTTCTTGATCCAAGCCGTATTGCGCCAGCTTGGGTGCGGCAAGGGCAGAACCGAAGGCCAATGGTCGCGCCACGCGCGCACGGTCTCCGTGACCCCAACCTTTGTGCGCAAGTGATACTTGTGCGCATACCCCCCGACGACCAGTTTAAAAGGCACTGTGCCAACATGGTCCAACACCTCGTCATGCCATGTCTGACGGCAGATCACGGGCGGCGGCAGGTCCGATCCCGCGGCATCATAGCCGGGGAAGCAAAACCCCATCGGTACAATCGCAACACGGGTTTGGTCATAGAACGCATCGCTGTCCAGCCCGAGCCAATCGCGCAGGCGGTCCCCAGAGGGATCATCAAAGGGAATGCGGCTGGTGTGCGCACGCATCCCCGGCGCTTGGCTACAGATCAGCAGTCGCGCTCCAGCGCGAAACCAGACTACGGGCTTGGGTCGATGGCGGGTCGCAGTCGCGGCAAAGCGGTCGGCACAGAGAGTGCAGTTGGAAAGACGGTTCTGAACAATCATGTCACCGGATGTAATGCCTCGCGGCTCAGGTCAATGATGCAGGCACGACCAAACGTGTGTCGTAGCGGATCAGACGCGCGATGCGGCGTAGGTGATCGGGACGAAACGCCACGCAGCCTTCAGTGGGATAGCCCGGACGCCTCCAGCGGTGCAGAAAGATCGCAGAGCCGCACCCCTTTTCGGCGCGCGGCCAATTCCAGTCAGTCAGCAGAACCAGATCATAAAGCGGATCTGCGCGGCGCAGGGTTTCATGGCTATAAGGATACGGTGCTCGAACCATGAGGTTATAGTCTTCATGGGTCGGATCGTCAGACCAGAGATCACCGGGCCTGATCGGCACCGCCCAATCGGTCGGCCGGGACATACGGTCAGGACGATAGAGCAGCCCGACGATCCGGTGCATCCCAACAGGGGTTCCGCCGTCGCCTTCGCGCTTGTTCGCAAGGATGCCACCCTTGCCGATGGTACAGGGCCACAACTGCCCCATGAATCGCAGCCCCTGACGGGTCAGAACCATGTCGTGCCGCGTCATAGAAGATGCCCCGACTTTCGCGCCTTAGTGGCCAGATAGTCGGTATTGTGCGGGTTTTCCCCAACCTTCAAGGGTACGCGTTCAGCAACAGTGATGCCCTGCTTCTCCATCATCGCAATCTTGGCCGGGTTGTTCGTCATCAGCCGGACCGCGTTGAAGCCCAGTTTGCGCAGCAATTCGGCCCCGATGCGGAAATCCCGTTCATCATCTTCAAAGCCAAGGCGGTGATTTGCCTCGACCGTATCAAAGCCCTGATCCTGCAGGGCATAGGCGCGCATCTTGTTGGCAAGCCCGATCCCGCGCCCTTCTTGGTTCAGGTAAAGCAGTATGCCCTCGCCCTCGGCCCCCATCGCCGCCAACGCGCCGTTCAATTGCGGACCGCAGTCACATTTGAGGCTGCCCAAGAGATCGCCGGTAAAGCACGCCGAGTGCAACCGTGAGAGCACGGGATTGGCCCGGTTCGGGCGTCCGATTTCTATCACGTAGTGTTCTTCCGATCCGTCCTCGGGTCGGAAGACATGCAAACGCGCATTTTGCGCCGCGCGCAGCGGCACACGCGCTGACACCACGCTGTCAAAAACAACCGAGGCACCCAATCGTGGCGCTGCCGCAGCCGGATCGAGCACAGTTAGCGTATGTTCAGCCGCAAACGTCTTCGGGTCAGTCAGGGGCGCAACAAGCACCGCCGGCAAAAGTCGAGCGGATTTGGCGAGTGTCACTGCCAGACGATGCAGTGTTGGATCGCCTTCGCGGCGGGTTACCAACGGGCCTTTCATCGGATGGGACAAATCATCAGCGGGGTCAGCGACCGCCTGAACCCAACGCAGCGTCGCATCCTTGGAGAGCGCCACACGCGCGACATCACCATCATAGGCCCGCGCCTTGAGCGTTGCGGCGCGACGCCCAGTCAGCACCAAATCAACATCAGCCCCCAATGCGATCACGTCTTGCAGCCGGTCGGCATCAAGCGACTCGACCGCCAGCACCAGAATGCCATGCGTATTGCCCAGAACAATCGGCACACCCATGCGCAAATCGGCCCTCGCACGGGCGAGAAGATCGGTGATGTCAGGTGCCAGTGCCATCTAACCTTGGGTCTTTCACAGGGGTCATCTGCAACAAATGACCCCGATTTATGAAACATTTGGCCCCTGCATACACGAGGCCGTGAAACACTTGCAGCAATTCTTGCCCGCGCGCAACGTCTTGCCCATCTGTCTTGAAACCGACGGAGAGACAACACAATGGCACAGCTCAAGAATATTCTTCTGGTCGACGATGACGACGACCTGCGCGAGGCTTTGGCCGAGCAGCTCGTGATGACGGAAGATTTTGAAGTGTTCGAGGCGGATTGCGGGACTGCCGCAATGGGCCGGGTCAAAGAACAGCTTTACGATCTTATCATTCTCGATGTCGGTCTTCCCGATACCGACGGCCGCGAACTGTGCCGGCTGATGCGCAAGCAGGGTGTCAAGGCGCCGGTGCTGATGCTGACGGGGCATGATTCGGATGCAGACACGATCCTTGGCCTTGATGCCGGGGCAAACGACTATGTCACCAAGCCGTTCAAGTTCCCTGTGCTGCTGGCCCGTATCCGTGCGCAGCTGCGTCAGCATGAGCAATCCGAGGACGCCGTGTTCACGCTTGGGCCGTACACGTTCAAGCCCTCAATGAAGCTGTTGATGACAGAGGACGACAAGAAAATCCGCCTGACAGAAAAAGAGACAAATATCCTCAAGTTTCTCTATCGCTCCACCGACGGCGTCGTGGCGCGCGATACACTGCTGCACGAAGTGTGGGGCTACAATGCTGGCGTGACCACACACACGCTCGAAACACATATCTATCGCCTGCGCCAGAAGATCGAACCCGATCCCTCAAACGCCCGGTTGCTCGTGACAGAGTCTGGCGGTTATCGCCTGGTGTCATAAGACCTTAGTCTATTTTGATTCAGATCAAAGAAGCATGGCATGCACATCTTTTATCTGAATGGTAACAGTTCCCGTCGCATATGCGGGTTATCATATGCACCTCCCTGTTGGACCTGGCCCCGGATTTTATCCGGGGTCTTTTTTTCAGTAGACCCTGATCTCGCGAACCGTGACATCCGCGTCATAGTCATCCCCATACGCCACGATTGCCACGCTGTTGACATCCGAAGGGGCGACCATGGCCGGCATGCCCATATGTGACGGTGCAAACATGGTGAACGGAATGTCGACGGTCTGCCAAGTGTCACCCGCAACAAACGGGGCGCGGTATGAATGCCAGACACGCGACAGATGCGGCGTCTTGAGGAAGACGAAATAGCGCGCACCGTTGCCAATGACCGACAGGCGCACGCCGATTGCCTCAGCGGACCAACGCGCAGAGAAGCGACGCCGCGCTTGGACGAAACCACCGTTGTTTCTGGTACTGACATCGCCGCAAAGACGCAGGGCTTTCGACGGACCAGAAGTGACAACCTCTATGTGCCCAGACGAAACGCCACCCATGACAGTGTCGGCCACAAAATCCCACCGCGCGGCAGCATCTCCGGAAAAGTCGTCAAACACGGTCTCCGTCAGCGATTGTTCAGCAAACAAGACAGACATAACACATCCCCCATTTTCCCGACCCAAATGTAGGTCGCGCAAAAAATAAAAAAAGCGCCTCGTAAAGAGGCGCTTTCCTTTCAAAGACTTGGCTGGCAGCAGATTACTCCGCGTCCTCTGTCTTTTTCTCGGGGGCCAGCTCTTCGCCGGTTTCCTGATCGACCATCTTCATCGCAAGGCGGACCTTGCCACGGTCGTCAAAGCCCAGAAGCTTTACGTAAACTTCCTGACCTTCCTTGAGCACATCCGACGGATGGTTCAGGCGACGGTTTTCGATCTGAGATACGTGGACCAGACCGTCCCGCTTGCCAAAGAAGTTCACGAAGGCACCGAAATCGACGATCTTCACGACCTTGCCTTTGTAGACATGGCCCTCTTCCGGCTCTGCGACGATCGAATAGATCATGTCATAGGCCTTTTGGATGGCTTCGCCGTTCGGGCTGGCAATCTTGATGATACCGTCATCGTTGATGTCGACCTTGGCACCGGACACTTCCACGATCTCGCGGATGACCTTACCGCCCGAACCGATCACTTCACGGATCTTGTCGGTCGGGATCTGCATGGTCTCGATGCGCGGCGCGTGGACGCTGAATTCCGCAGCACCTGTGAGCGCCTTGGCCATCTCGCCGAGGATATGCAGACGGCCTTCCTTGGCTTGGGCGAGGGCCTTTTTCATGATTTCCGGCGTGATGCCCGCAACCTTGATGTCCATCTGCAGCGAGGTGATCCCGTTCTCGGTCCCTGCCACTTTGAAGTCCATGTCGCCAAGGTGATCTTCGTCACCGAGGATGTCGGTCAGAACCGCGTAGGACCCGTCCTCTTCGAGGATCAGACCCATCGCGACACCCGCCACAGCGGATTTCAGCGGCACGCCTGCATCCATCATGGACAAAGAACCACCACAGACCGACGCCATCGAGGACGAGCCGTTGGATTCCGTGATCTCGGACACAACGCGCACGGTGTACGGGAAGTCTGTTGCCGCAGGCAGAACCGCCTGAAGCGCACGCCATGCCAGTTTACCGTGGCCGATTTCGCGACGTCCCGGAGGGCCAACGCGGCCCGCTTCGCCAACCGAATACGGCGGGAAGTTATAGTGCAGCAGGAAGTTGGAGCGGTAGTTCCCGTGCAGCGCGTCGATGATCTGTTCATCGTCGCCCGTGCCCAGCGTGGTCACCACCAAGCCCTGTGTTTCACCACGGGTGAACAAGGCTGAGCCGTGTGTCCGCGGCAGAAGACCGGTTTCGCAAACGATCGGACGCACTGTGTCCAGCGCACGGCCGTCGATCCGCTTGCCGGTTTTCACAACGTCGCCACGCAGGATCGACGCTTCGAGCTTTTTCATTGCGGACCCAAGGTTCGCATCTTCAAGCTGCTCTTCGGTCAACGCGTCTTTGATCGCCGTTTTGGCATCAGACAAAGCAGTTGTCCGCTCTTGCTTGTCGGTGATCGCATAAGCTGCGCGGATCTTGTCTTCTCCAGCAGCTTTCACAGCGGCATAGAGATCGGAATAATCCGGCGGCTGGAAATCAAACGGCTCTTTCGCTGCGGATTCGGCCAAGTCAATGATCAGGTCAATGACAGGCTGGATCTGCTCGTGTGCGAATGTCACAGCACCCAGCATTTCTTCCTCGGTCAGCTCGTAGGCTTCCGATTCCACCATCATCACGGCATCTTTGGTGCCCGCGACAACCAGATCAAGCCGCTGCTCGGGGTTGTTGCGCAGCTGATCCATGTCCTCGACTTCGGGGTTGAGGATATATTCGCCATCGACATAACCCACGCGGCAGCCCGCGATCGGGCCCATGAACGGTGCGCCGGAAATGGTCAGCGCAGCAGAAGCTGCAATCATCGCAACGATGTCAGGGTCATTGACCAGATCGTGGGACAGAACGGTACACATCACCAGAACTTCGTTCTTGAAGCCCGGCACAAACAGCGGACGGATCGGACGGTCAATCAAACGCGCGGTCAGCGTTTCTTTTTCCGTCGGACGCGCTTCGCGCTTGAAGAAGCCACCCGGCACTTTACCGGCAGCATAGTATTTTTCCTGATAGTGGACGGTCAGCGGAAAGAAATCCTGACCGGGTTTCGGCTGCTTGGCGAACGTCACGTTGGCCATGACCGAGGTCTCACCGAGGGTGGCAATCACGCTGCCATCGGCCTGACGGGCAACCTTGCCCGTTTCCAGTGTGAGCGTTTCCTCGCCCCACTGCATGCTTTTCGTCGAAATGTTGAACATCATCGTTTCCTGTATGGGAGCACTCCCGGCCCTCCGGGTCTCCCGTTTTCATGGCGGCCCCATTGCCGCCGACCCTTTCATCATGTCATGCGCCAGGGTCGAAGCGTCACGTCTCAGATAGGTGGGCCTTACAGGAAATCGGGATCAAAGAAAACACTTCGTTTTGTCGCTATACTTAAGGGTGACCCGGCGCAAAACTTCGCAAAACATGGTCGCTCGCGAAGCGCGCAAAAAGAAAAGGGCCCGCAAAGCGAGCCCCTCCGAAACCGTGTATCGACAAGCCTTAGCGGCGGATGCCAAGACGCTTGATCAGGTCCTGATAGCGCGCTTCGTCTTTGCCTTTGGTGTAGTCCAAAAGCTTACGACGCTGTGCAACCAGCTTGAGCAAACCACGACGCGAGTGGTTGTCTTTTTTGTGGGTCTTAAAATGCTCGGTCAGGGTAGAGATGCGGCTGGTCAGAATGGCAACCTGCACTTCAGGGGAACCTGTATCGCCTTCTTTGGTGGCGAATTCTTTCATCAAGCGGTTCTTTTCTTCGACAGTAATCGACATCGGGGTCTCCTTTCGAAGGTTTGTGTGAATGGCACAAGCCGGGATGTCGTCCAGCAAGGCCCATGGAGAATCTCCGCACGTCATGCGGATGCGGGCGTATAGGCGAAAAAAATGGTGATGGGAAGCCTTAAGCGCCGGAGCAATGGTCCTGCCGGTATCGCCCTGCGCTGCGGCCAGTCAACACTGCTGTGGGAACCTGTACGATCACGTCGTCCTCTACCAACACATCGGTCCAAAAAGGATTCATTGCGCACAGACGCAAAGAGAGCGTTGCCGGTGACATGTTCTTGGCTGTGATCATCGAAAGAACCCGGTCTTGTGCATCTTCAAACGAATAAACCCGATCCGGGATCGACAGTTCGGAAGGCCGTTCGTGAATGCGCCCCGTGCGCTGAAACACCATCAACGCGCCGACTGGCTTGTCTTGCGGAACATGCAAATCTTGCAACTTTTGGCGTGGACGACGGCCAATCAGCGCCAGACCCACAGCCACAAGAGGGGCCAGAGCACCAATCTGAAACGCCAAACCCATGGACCCTCACCTTAACCAATGAGGTCCACACCATAGCCTACCCCGGTAAACCAAACGTTTCGATCTGGCGGCGTGCCCCCTTTATTCAAACAGACTGTCGGAGGACATATCGCTCGGAGTGCGGCCAACACATTGGCTGTGTTTTGAACGACACGTAAAGCGGATGTCGGGGATGTCCGTCTTTCGTCAATCCCAGATGATGGACCTGTCCCCGGAGCCGTGACGCCACATCGTAGGCCCGGCTTTCGTGTCCACCATGTACGCCCCATGCCGCAATCGTCATCCCGGCGCTTGCCGACCAGTGCTCCAGAATACCATCATTCGCTGATCCAACGGGATGGTCCGCGCGCTTCAAGTCGTCTGGCCGGGTTGCCCGAAAGGCAAAGAGGTTGGCAATCATAACGCCACCAAACCCCATGCTGCGGGCGCGGGTTTCACAGCGTGCAACGGTCGGATCATTTCGATGTTCATCCGCAGTGGACGGATTAAGCATAACGAACAACAACGCCGGTTGATCTGTGCCCCACGTTCGGGACAGTGCATACCGATATCGGTCACAGGGTGAATACCAGACGCGGGACACGCATCCGTCGGCAATATGGGACCTGTGCACCAACCCTGCTGCGACGGCTACGGGCAGCCCCGTCATGCCGTAACGAACACCCGGGAAGGATGCACTTCACCAGATTTGTAGCGTCCGACTGCAACCGGCGCGCCATCGCATGAGACCCAGCATTCATCGCCATATTCGACACCGGATGCGATCACCATCGCCGGATTGCCGTTGCGCAGCTTTACAGCCGCTTCTGGCGTGCAGGTCAATTCCGGCAGATCGGCCAAGCCTTCTTCCAGCGGCCTTAGATAAGCATCCAACTCTGCCGTTTTGGCCAATTCGTCGATCTGCTCGAGGCTGATCCCATCTTCGGCATCGAACGGGCCAGACCAGATACGCCTCAGGCGCAAAACATGACCCAAACAGCCCAGAGCCGCGCCCAAATCTCTTGCGATGGATCGGACATAGCCCCCCTTGCCACAGACCAGCATCAAAACCGCATGATCGGCATCCGGTCGGTCGAGAAGGGTAAGTTCATCCACAAAAAGCGGTCGGGCGGCAATGTCCATCTCTTCGCCCTCGCGGGCGCGTTTGTAGGCGCGCTCGCCGTCGATCATCACCGCCGAGAATTGCGGCGGAACTTGCAGAATGTCGCCTACGAACGCGTGCAGCGCTTCTTTGATGTCGTCATCACTGGGCCGCAGGTCGGAGGTGGCGATCACCTCACCTTCAGCATCATCCGTACGGGTCGCCTGTCCAAACCGTACGGTGAACTCGTACGCTTTGAGAGCGTCGGTGATGTAGGGCACTGTCTTGGTGGCCTCACCCAAGGCAACGGCAAGCACGCCAGTGGCTTCAGGATCGAGCGTGCCGGCGTGCCCGGCCTTTTTGGCATCGAACGCCCAACGGACCTTATTGACCACCGCCGTCGAGGTCAGGCCGGCGGGTTTGTCCACCACCAACCATCCTGATATGTCGCGACCCTTGCGTTTGCGTGCCATCCTGCCTCTCGCGTCTCTGAAAGACCGGCGAGGTATCGCAGGGCAAGAAGCCTGTCAATTCAACTTGAGACCTTCAGTCGATCTCGCGCGCTTCGTCGATCAGCATGATCGGGATGCCATCCCGGATTGGATAGGCCAAATGCGCGGAGTGACTGATCAGCTCCTGACGACTGGCATCATATTCCAGCCGCCCTTGGGTTTGCGGGCATACCAAAGCCTCAAGCATTTTTCGATCGAACCCCGGAGTTTCGCTCATTGCAAGATATCCTCCGACTGGCCCCCCCGCAGGGCATATTCGATCAGGGTAACCAACGTCTCCCGCCGTGTGGACAGCGAAGGCGCTTCCAGCAAAGCCTGCTTTTCCTCCGGCTCGAAATCCAGAAGCATGGACAGCGAATTGATCAAAAGCTCGTTGTCCGCATCCTTGAGCGTGGCCCAATCAGCCGACAGATCACGAGCTGCGAAATACCGGTCCAGAAGGTTAAGAAAGCCATCGCGATCAAAGCTCCGGTCATGTTCAGGACCACCCTGATCCCGGTCAAAGCCATCCCAGTTTACCTCGAACCGTCGGTATGGCGTGAAGCCCTCGATCTCGTCACCCACCCTGAACCGCGATATCCCCGAAAGGGTGATCATATAGCGGCCATCTTCGGTTTCGGAAAACTGGGTCACGCGTCCGGCGCAGCCGATGCGCTGCAGGGCGTCCTTGTCACCATTAGGCCGTGCATTTGGTTGTACCATGCCGATCAGTCGGTCAGGCGTTTTCATAGCATCTTCAAGCATTTGCAGATAGCGCGGCTCGAACAGATGCAACGGAAGCCGTGCGCGGGGCAGCAACAGCGCCCCGGGCAACGGAAACACAGGGATAGACCCCGGCAATTCAGTGACTCTTGTCATAACAACGGACGTAGTCTGACGAACCGTTCAGGCAAATATCATCGAGCTCAATTTACGGCGTCCGTTCAAAGCCACTGGATCATTCGGCTTGAGCGCTTCGAAGATGGTCATCAACTGCGTCTTGGCAGCGGCATCGTTCCATTCACGATCTCGGCGGAACAACTCGAGCAGGTGGTCCACCGCAGCCTGTCCATCGCCCTTGGCATATAGAGCCTGCGCGAGGTCAAAACGTGCTTGGTGGTTGTCCGGATCCGCCTCAACCGCCGCTTGCAACTCGGCCACAGGTCCGGAATTGCTTGCCTGTTTGGCAAGCTCCAATTGCGCGTGCACGGCTTCCAGTTCCGGCTTGCCGGAAATCTCGGCAGGGGCACCGTTCAGAATGGCTTCAGCCTGTTCAAGGTCATCCGCAGCAAGTGCGCAACGTACCAGCCCGGCATAAGCGCGCACGTGCAGAGGATCTTCTTCGAGAACGGCTGCGAAGGTCTGCATGGCATCCACCGCGGCACCAGCTTCAAGCATTTCTTCCGCGGCCTCGACCGCGTCATCCAGTCCACCGCTGGCATCGCCCCCAGCCGCCTTGACCACACGCTCCACGAATGCCTTGATTTCAGAGGCCGGTTGCGCGCCCTGGAACATGTCGATCGGACGTCCCTTGACGAAGGCCACGACCGTCGGGATGGACTGGATCGGCAAGCCTTGCTGCGCCAACGCCTGAACAAGTCCCTGCGCCTCGTCGACATTGACTTTGGCCATCTTGACCGCGCCGCGCGCGCTTGTCACTTCCGCCTCGAGCTGTGGCCCAAGGGTCTTGCAGGGGCCGCACCAGGGCGCCCAGAAATCCACGATGACCGGCGTTTCCATGCTGCCATCGACCACTTCGGCCATGAACGCATCCTGAGAAACGTCCTTGATCAGATCAGCCGGTGCGGGGCTTTGTCCAAGTTCGATCATCTGCGTCTCCTGTCGAGTTTACCGGGAAGTCTCCGCGTAGATGGCGCACCGAACCCCGTCTTGCAAGGGGTTAGCCATTGATCAAATCGCCGATACAGCTGGCAACCGCATCAGGATGCGTGATCGGCACCATATGACCCGCCCCGTCGATCACCGTATCCACAGCACCCGGTATCCGTCGTTGCAGCGTGGTATGGATCGCCGCGATCACTGGCTCCGTGTTGGCACCGCGGATCAGACGTGTCGGGCACCTGATACCTTCGAGGCGTCCGGGTGCCAGCAGACCATTCGCATCCTCGACCAGACAGGGCTCTGTTTCGCGGATAAAGGGCATCTGTGCGGCAAATGACGTCCTTTCTGTGTCGCTCAGAGAGTCCCAAGGGCGGCCATCCCCCCAGATGCGGATGAAATCAGCCGCAGCATCGGACCAGTTGTCGTTTGCGAGCGCCGCGCCGAAGCGCTGGGATGAATCAATATAGGTGTCGAACACTTGCGGGTCGCTTTCACGCGCTGCTGCGAACAGCACTGGTTCAATAAGCGTCAGACTGTGCACCTTGCCTGGTTCTTCTATCGCCAGCCGCAAGGCGACGGTTGCTCCAAAGCTGTGCCCAATTACATGGGCGCCTTCAGCAAGGCAGTCCTTGGCAATGGCCGTGACCTGATCATGCAGATCGGAACGGCGATCCCAGGGCGCACTGCGCCCGTGGCCCGGCATATCCGGTGCGACCATCGACAAGGCGGTCGACAGCCGTGAAGCGAGAGGCGTCCAGATTTTGGAATGCGCAAGGGCGCAATGGAGCAGCAGGGCCGGTTGCGGCCGGCTGCCAAAAGACCGAACGAAGACTGGAAAACCTCCTTTCACCTCATCGAGCATCAGAGCTTTCCGGCAAGGTGCAGGTCAAGGTCCCCAATCCGGTCCTGTCCCCAGAAACGCTGATCATTGTCGGTGATATAGAACGGCGCCCCGAATACACCGCGCAACGCCGCCTCTTCCAGATTAGCGGCATAGGCTTCGGCACCGCTAAGCAACCCACTGTCGGCCAGGGCCGGGTCAAAGCCTGCATCGGCCAGCATTGCTCGGACCACGTCATCCTGCGCAATATCTTTGTCTTCGACCCAGACAGCCCGCAGGAAACCATGTGCGAGCTTGCCAAGATCCCCGCCGCCCGCATTCTGTGCTGCGATGATCGCGTAGGATGAGGGCGCCCCGTTGGTCGGCCAGAACGCTGGTTGCAAATTCAGCGGAAGCCCCAGCTTTTTCGATTGCCGGGTCAGTTCCTGCGCCCGTAGCTGCTGGCGGCTGGGATGCCGCTCTTTGGGTGGGGTGCCGCCCGTCCGACCAAAAAGAGCGACCACATCCAGAGGTTTGTAGGTGATGGTCGCACCGTGTTTTGCCGCGACATCTTCCAACCGCGTGCCCGCGAGGTAGGCATAGGGTGACAGTGTTGAGAAAAAGTAATCAATGTGGGCCATTTGGTCCCTCCGGGCGTCAGTTGCTTTGCGCGACGGTAGGCGCATGCTAAGGCGAGCGCAACGTCACGAATCTGTCATCATTGACCGCCCCAATGGAGCCTGCCGCCATGCCCAGCATTGTTGAACCCAAACTCATTTCCGGCAATGCGAACATGCCATTGGCCAAAGGCATCGCACGCCGGATGACGATGTACCGCGGGATGAACGTTGGCCTCGTCGATGCGCGGGTCGAGCGCTTCAATGATCAGGAAATCTTTGTCGAGGTTTACGAGAACGTTCGTGGTGAAGACATGTTCATCATCCAGCCGACCTCGAATCCGGCGAACGACAACTTGATGGAACTGCTCATCATGTCAGACGCGCTGCGTCGTTCCTCCGCGGCCCGCATCACTGCCGTGATCCCTTATTTTGGCTATGCCCGTCAGGATCGTCGGTCCAAGGCACGTACCCCGATCACCGCCAAACTGGTGTCGAACATGATCGCGGAAGCGGGCATTGAGCGTGTTTTGACGATGGACCTGCATGCAGCGCAGATTCAGGGCTTTTTCGATATCCCGGTGGACAACCTTTATGCGTCGCCAATTTTCGCTCTTGATATTCTAGAGCAGTTCAAAGGCGATACGTCCGACGTAATGATCGTCTCTCCGGACGTGGGCGGGGTGGCCCGTGCCCGCGAGCTGGCCAAGCGGATCAACGCGCCGCTCTCTATCGTGGACAAGCGCCGCGAAAAGCCGGGCGAAGTTGCCGAGATGACCGTGATCGGCGATGTGACCGGGAAGAAGTGCATTATCGTTGACGACATTTGTGACACCGCCGGAACCCTCTGCAAAGCAGCCGAGGTCCTGATGCAACACGGTGCAACCGAAGTGCACTCGTATATCACCCACGGGGTGTTGTCTGGCCCTGCAGTGGAACGGATCACGAATTCAGTGATGAAGTCGCTGGTGATCACGGATTCCATTCAGGCGACGGAGGCTGTTGCGAATGCCAAGAACATCCGCATCGTCCCAACTGCGCCGATGTTCGCGCAGGCGATCCTGAACATCTGGAACGGCACATCTGTGTCGTCCCTGTTCGAGACGGAAACGCTGGGGCCGATCTATGAGGGCATCCTTTAAATCCCCAACGTGCAGACGTGTTGATGTTCCACCAAAAGCCGGCGCACGACGCCGATTAAGGGTCATCCCAATCGTCGTCTGATGCGACAGCGTCAATGGCAATCCAAGAGATGCGGACCCGTGCTACCTTGGTGTCGAGCCACGTTCGAAAAACAGCAGTGAAGCCGGCTTCGGAGATATCTTCTGCCGTGAGGTCGGCGCGCACGTTGTGGGCACTGTCCATATCCCAAAGTGTCAGGGAAACATGCACAGTGGGCGGACCCGAAAACGGCCGATCAAAGCCGATCCACTGGTTGCGTGCACGGAAACCCTCTCCGGTCCACATCTCTCCGCCAGTCTCATAATCCGAGAAAAGATCGACTGAGCCTTGAGCTATTCCGACACGCGCGCTGTTGATGATCTGCATGACACCCTTTTCTCAAAGTCATTGGGGTCTATCGCAGGACAAGGCTATGTCCAAAGCAAAAAAGCCCCGCATTGCTGCGGGGCTATAATTGTATAACCAAAAGCTGGTTCAGAGCGATGGCTGTTTCGGCGACAGGCCGATATGTGTGCCAACCGCGACCATGTCAGCCAACAGCTTGGCTGCATCGTCTACCGGGCCCGGTTCGTTTTTGAATGTTTCCTTGGTCTGCTTGTAGGCCGCATGCGCCTCATCAACCATCGCCTCATAGGCGGCTTGATCGATATCGGCTTTCGGAACGGCACGCTCGGCAAGAACCGAAAGGCTCTCTCCTAGCTCTGCGAAACCGCCTGTCACAACGAACTCTTCGATGCCTTTGTCGGTTTCGACCTTCAGCACACCGGGGCGCAGTGTTGTGATGAGCGGCGCATGGTTCGGCATGGCTGTCATATCGCCATCCGCACCCGGGATCTGCACAGATTTGACCTGCGCCGACATCAGGCTGCGCTCGGGGCTGACCAGATCGAATTGCATGGTCTCTGCCATGTGTGATCTCCTTTTGGGTGGCGTCCTCGCGAAGAACCCCGCGAGGACGGATAAGCGCCCGGATTAGGCCGCGTCTGCCGCCATCTTTTCGGCTTTGGCTTTCACTTCGTCGATGCCGCCCACCATGTAGAAGGCACCTTCGGGCAGGTGGTCGTATTCACCAGCAACCACGGCCTTGAAGGACGAAATCGTGTCTTCCAACGGAACCTGAACACCGTCAGAGCCGGTAAACACCTTCGCCACGTCAAACGGCTGCGACAGGAAGCGCTGGATCTTACGGGCACGTGCCACGGTCATCTTGTCCTCTTCGGACAGTTCGTCCATGCCGAGGATCGCGATGATGTCCTGAAGCGACTTGTAGCGCTGCAGGATACCCTGAACGTCACGGGCCACCTGGTAGTGCTCTTCACCCACGATCTGCGGGTCCATCAAACGCGAGTTGGAGTCGAGCGGGTCAACCGCCGGATAGATACCAAGCTCGGAGATCGCACGAGACAGAACGGTTGTTGCGTCCAAGTGGGCGAACGTCGTCGCAGGCGCCGGGTCGGTAAGGTCGTCCGCAGGCACGTACACGGCCTGGATCGACGTAATCGAGCCTGCTTTGGTCGACGTGATGCGTTCCTGCATCTGGCCCATGTCGGTCGCCAGTGTCGGCTGGTAGCCCACAGCAGACGGGATACGACCCAGCAGAGCGGACACTTCGGAGCCGGCCTGTGTAAAGCGGAAAATGTTGTCCACGAAGAACAGAACGTCTGTGCCGGATGCGTCACGGAACTGTTCTGCCAGTGTCAGACCTGTCAGGGCTACACGCGCACGCGCTCCCGGAGGCTCGTTCATCTGACCATACACAAGGGCCACCTGGCTTTCCTTGAGGTTGTCCGGCTTGATAACGTTGGATTCGATCATCTCGTGGTAAAGGTCGTTGCCCTCACGGGTACGTTCACCCACACCCGCAAACACCGAATAGCCCGAGTGCACTTTGGCGATGTTGTTGATCAGTTCCATGATGAGAACTGTCTTGCCCACGCCGGCACCGCCGAAGAGACCGATCTTACCACCCTTGGAATAGGGCGCGAGAAGATCGATCACCTTGATGCCGGTCACGAGGATTTCGGACTCGGTCGACTGTTCTGCGAATTCGGGCGCAGGAGCGTGGATCGGACGGTACTCTTCCGCTTCGACCGGGCCGCCTTCGTCCACCGGCTCACCGACGACGTTCAGGATACGACCGAGTGTCGCTGCACCCACCGGAACCGAGATCGGACCGTCGGTGTCGACAACTTCCTGACCCCGGACGAGGCCTTCGGTTGCGTCCATCGCGATGGTGCGCACGGTGTTTTCGCCAAGGTGCTGGGCCACTTCAAGAACGAGCTTCTTGCCGTTGTTGCTTGTGGTCAGCGAGTTCAAAATAGCCGGCAGGTGGTCGTCGAACTGAACGTCCACGACGGCGCCGATCACCTGCGTGATTTTGCCTTTTGCGTTTGCCATGTTTCGTCTCCGGTTCTTAGAGCGCCTCGGCGCCCGAGATAATTTCGATCAGTTCGTTGGTAATCACGGCCTGACGCGAACGGTTGTATTCGATGGTGAGCTTGTCGATCATTTCGCCCGCGTTGCGGGTTGCATTGTCCATCGCGCTCATCCGGGCACCCTGTTCGGAGGCTCCGTTTTCCAGCAACGCCGCAAAGATCTGCGTCGCCACACCGCGCGGCAGAAGATCGGCAAGGATCGCCTCTTCGTCCGGCTCGTAATCGTAAAGCGTGCTGGCTTCAGCAGTGCCTTGCTCGGGTGCATCGAAGGCAGCCGGGATAACCTGCTGTGCCGTCGGGGTCTGGCTCACGACATTAACGAACTTTGCGTAGAAGATCGTCGCTACATCGAATTCGCCTGCATCAAAGCGACCAAGGATGTCCTTGGCGATGCCCTGAGCATCCGCGTAACCGATCCGTTTCACATCGCTCATGTCGATATGGCCGACGGACAGGTTGCCGAAGTCACGCTTCAACGCGTCACGGCCTTTTTTGCCAACAGTCAAAATCTTGACCGTCTTGCCTTTGGCCTTGAGCTCTGTCGCCTTCTGCTTGGCCAGCTTCGCGATATTCGCGTTGAAGCCGCCACACAGACCACGCTCCGCCGTCAGAACGACAAGCAGATGCACGTCGTCCTTGCCGGTCCCGCTCAGCAGTTTCGGCGCGCTGTCGCTGTCGCCGACGCTGGACGCAAGCGCACCCATCACGGCGTTGAACCGCTCTGTGTAAGGACGTGCCATTTCGGCAGCATCCTGTGCCCGCCGCAATTTTGCGGCGGCCACCATTTGCATGGCCTTGGTGATCTTGCGGGTCGATTTGACCGACGCGATCCGGTTTTTCAAATCCTTGAGATTTGGCATTGCCTCGTCTCCTTACGAGAAGCCGGCGGCGTATTCGTCAATCGCGGCCTTGAGCTTGTCGGCAGCGTCACCCTTGATCTTCGGATCGTCGTTCGTGATCCATTCAAGAATGTCACTACGCTTACCGCGCATGTGGCCCAGCAGACCCGCTTCGAAATCCTTAACGCGGTCCATTGGAATCTTGTCCAGATAACCATTGGTGCCTGCAAAGATGACGCAGACGATTTCGGCGTTGGTCAGGGGCGAATACTGCGGCTGCTTCATCAGCTCAGTCAGACGCGCACCACGGTTCAGCAGCTGCTGTGTCGAGGCATCGAGGTCGGAACCGAACTGCGCGAACGCTGCCATCTCACGGTACTGAGCGAGGGACAGTTTAACTGGACCGGCAACCGAGGACATCGCGCTTGTCTGAGCGGACGAACCCACACGAGACACCGACAGACCGGTGTTCACGGCAGGACGGACACCTTGGTAGAAGAGTTCGGTTTCGAGGAAGATCTGGCCGTCGGTGATCGAGATCACGTTGGTCGGAATAAACGCCGAAACGTCACCACCCTGAGTTTCGATGATCGGCAGAGCTGTCAGCGAACCAGAGCCGTTGTCTTCGTTCAGCTTTGCCGAACGCTCGAGCAGGCGCGAGTGGAGATAGAAAACGTCACCCGGATAGGCTTCGCGGCCCGGCGGGCGACGCAGCAGCAGGGACATCTGGCGGTAAGCAACGGCCTGCTTGGACAGGTCATCATAGATGATCAGAGCGTGACGGCCATTGTCACGGAAGTGCTCGGCCATTGAGGTCGCTGCGTAGGGTGCAAGGAACTGCATCGGCGCGGGGTCGGACGCTGTGGCCGCAACCACGATCGTGTATTCGATCGCGCCGCTCTCTTCGAGCTTCTTCACCAGCTGCGCCACTGTGGAACGCTTTTGGCCAACCGCAACATAGATGCAGTAGAGCTTCTTGCTCTCGTCATCGCCTGCCGCGTCATTGTAGGATTTCTGGTTCAGGATCGCATCCAGAGCAACGGCAGTTTTACCGGTCTGACGGTCACCGATGATGAGTTCGCGCTGGCCACGGCCAATCGGGATCATCGAGTCGACGGCCTTAAGGCCGGTCGCCATCGGTTCGTGAACCGACTTACGCGGGATGATGCCCGGGGCTTTCACATCCGCTATGGAACGGTTGGCGGTCTTGATCGGACCTTTGCCGTCAATCGGGTTGCCCAGACCATCAACAACGCGGCCCAGCAGTTCGTCGCCCACAGGCACGTCCACGATGGCCTTGGTACGCTTGACTGTGTCGCCTTCCTTGATGTCCCGGTCAGAACCGAAGATCACGATACCGACGTTGTCGGCTTCAAGGTTGAGCGCCATGCCGCGAATTCCGCCCGGGAATTCGACCATTTCGCCGGCCTGCACATTGTCGAGGCCGTAAACGCGCGCGATACCGTCACCAACGGAAAGGACGCGGCCCACCTCGGTGACTTCGGCGTCCTGCCCGAAGTTCTTGATCTGCTCCTTTAGGATCGCAGAAATCTCGGCTGCTTGGATACCCATTTATCCGACCTCTTTCATAGCATTTTGCAGGGAGTTAAGCTTGGAGCGGATCGACGTGTCGATCATCTTCGAGCCCACTTTAACGACAAGACCGCCGATGAGGGATTCATCAACGGTCGCATTGATCTTAACATCTTTGCCAACTTTCGTCTTGAGCGTATTGGCAAGCTCTTTCGACTGGGCGGCGGTCAGTTTGACGGCGGAGACGACATCAGCCGTGACCTCGCCCTTTTCTTCCGCAATCTGGTCGCGCAGACGGTTGATCATCTGCGGCAGCACGAACAGGCGACGCTTGGACGCCATCAGCGCCAGCACGTTCTGCATCGTCTTTGTCAAACCCATCTTGGCTGCAACCGCGGTGATCGCATTGGACTGCGCATCACGGCTGTAGACCGGCGAATGGATCAGGTCGGTCAGTTCTGGGCTGCTCGCAAGTGCGGCCGACAGATCGTCGAGATTCGCTTCGAGCTTATCCAGCTCTTTACCCTCTTTGGCGAGATCAAAGACCGCCGTGGCATAGCGATCCGCGATGCCAGAGGAAATGGATGCTGATTCAGACACGTCCACCCTTCCGCTATTCTGTCTCCGATCCCCCGAAGTACCGGTGGTCAGAGACGTTTTCAGTTTGGCAAATGCCGCATGGCATAGAAATCAGCGCGGATGTAGCAGAGGCTTCCTCAGCCCGCAACACGGTATGGTGATTTTGAAATCACCCACATCCCTATTATTTACAAAGAGTTAGCCATAAGTGCGACCTATTGCGCGCAATAAAGGTGCATCTTTTCCGAGCGGATTGGTCATGTTTGCCGATTCCTGTCAGCCTAAAGCGCCATTTCAAGCGCCGTGCGACATTGCCCATCCTCGCCGCAACTGCACAAAAAGCGGGCAAAGTGTGGACGAGATCAGGGATTCCCGCGCTCGAATGCGGTACTTTTGCCCTGCACGCGCGCCCGCGCAGGTTTGCTGGACGGCTTCGGCACAAGGTTGCCCAGCGGATTGAGCACACGGCTTTCTGCCTTTGTACCGCGCGGCGTTGGATTGGTTTTCGATACCTCAACCATCAGCACCCCCCCGGCGATAAGAGCAGATACGCTCCGCCCCATCTGTTCCCAGAACCGCCCGGTCTTCATCCAGAAACGGCGTGTCGACGGAGGCTGATACAGCACTGCAGTATGTCGAAGTGGTTCGAAATTGTGCGCTTTGAGCTGTGCTTCGAGTTGGCCCATCGAATAAGGCCGCCCGAACCCGAACGGCGTAGCATCGGACCGCGCCCACAGGCCCGACCGGTTGGGTACGATGAACAAGGCTTTGCCGCCCGGCCCAAGAACCCGCCAACATTCATCAAGCAAAGCCGAGGGGCGCTCGGACGTTTCCAGACCATGCATCAAAACGAGCTTGTCGAAGCGCCCATTTTCGATCGGCCAAAGCGTTTCTTCGCAAAGCACAGAGACATTGGGCATCCCTGCAGGCCACGGCATGACACCTTGCTGCGACGGCATCAGCGCAACGACACGGCGGGCATGCGGGAGATAAGGGCGCAACAACGGTACGGCGAACCCGAACCCTCCAACCGATTGTTGTTTGGCTTCGGGCCAAAACATAGTCACCTGATCCCGGACTACGCGCTGCGCCACGCGACCTATCGCACTGCGATAGTAGAAGCTGTGCAACCGCTGCACGTCGAGATGCATTTGGGCCTCCGAACATTTTGGCCTAGTTTGCCGTTAAGTGTACTTACCACGGAAAGAAACGCCATGCCTCTTGAACTCGTCACTCTGCCGGCCCTGTCAGACAATTACACATACTTGCTGCATGACAGCGCAAGCGGTGCGACGGCATGTGTCGATGTGCCAGAGGCGCAGCCGCTTCTGGACGAATTGAACAAGCGTGGCTGGACCCTTACCGAAATCTGGCTCACGCATCATCACCATGACCATATCGGCGGGGTGGACGACCTTTTGAAGAGCCATGAAGCCAAGGTCACCGGAGCAAAGGCAGACCGCCATCGGCTGCCTTCACTTAACCGAGAAGTCAGCGATGGCGACCGTTTCGAGTTCGGCGGTGAGGTGATCGACGTCCTTGATGTGTCCGGGCACACAGTTGGGCACATAGCCTTTGTGGCCCAAGCGTCTGGATATGCGTTTACTGCAGACAGCCTTATGGCGCTTGGATGTGGCCGGCTGTTTGAGGGGACTGCAGCACAAATGTGGGACAGCCTGCAGAAACTCGCATCTTTGGAACCCGACACATTGATCTGTTCCGGTCACGAGTACACTCAGGCCAACGCCCGTTTTGCGATCACGGTCGACCCTGACAATACTGACTTGAAAGCGCGGATAGACCGCATAAATTCATTACGAGACAGAAACGAACCGACGGTTCCCAGCAAACTTTCTGAAGAAGCGGCGACAAACCCCTTCCTGCGCGCCGCTGACCCCGCAATCCAAGCCCACTTCGACATGATCGGTGCCGAACCGGTTGACGTATTTGCCGAAATTCGCGCCCGCAAGGACCGCTTCTGAGGCAATTTCACAAGAACGTGCGAGCAATTGCACTGATGTACCCTGTCAAGACAAAGAAAAAACTTGAAGGTTTGTAGGTAACGACCACAGTTTAACAATAAGATGACAGTTGTGTCGTACCCTGCGACGCGACACCAAAAGAAGGAGCACTCAACCGTGCCTTCATTTTCGAATACCCTTGAGCAGGCAATTCACTCGGCTTTGGCGTTGGCCAATTCGAGGTCGCATGAGTTCGCAACGCTGGAGCATCTGCTGCTGGCGCTGATCGACGAACCTGACGCGGTTCGCGTGATGAAAGCGTGCTCGGTCGACACGGAAGAGTTGCGCACGACGCTGGTCGATTATATCGACGACGATTTGTCCAACTTGGTCACCGACATCGAAGGGTCCGAGGCGGTTCCGACGGCAGCGTTCCAGCGCGTGATCCAGCGCGCCGCAATTCATGTCCAAAGTTCTGGCCGCAGCGAAGTGACTGGCGCCAACGTGCTGGTCGCGATCTTCGCTGAACGCGAAAGCAACGCTGCCTACTTCCTGCAAGATCAAGACATGACCCGATATGACGCGGTCAACTTCATCGCACATGGCGTCGCCAAAAACCCGGCATACGGTGAAAGCCGCCCGGTCACAGGTGCGTCCGACAACGAAGAAGAAACCCAGGCGCAAGAACCGCAAGGCGAACAGAAAGAGTCTGCGCTCGCCAAATATTGCGTGGATCTGAACGCCAAGTCGCGCGAAGGCGATATCGACCCGCTGATCGGCCGCGATTCCGAGGTCGAGCGCTGCATCCAGGTGCTCTGCCGTCGCCGCAAAAATAACCCGCTTCTTGTGGGGGATCCCGGCGTGGGCAAAACCGCGATTGCGGAAGGCTTGGCACGTAAGATCGTGGCTGGCGAGACTCCCGAGGTTCTGTCGAAGACAACCATTTATTCGCTAGACATGGGCGCGCTTCTTGCGGGCACCCGTTACCGTGGTGACTTTGAAGAACGTCTGAAGGCCGTGATGACCGAATTGGAAGACCATGACGACGCGGTGCTCTTCATCGACGAGATCCACACTGTCATTGGTGCTGGTGCCACCTCCGGCGGCGCAATGGATGCCTCCAACCTGCTGAAGCCTGCACTTCAGGGTGGCAAGCTGCGGTGCATGGGCTCTACAACTTACAAAGAATTCCGTCAGCACTTCGAAAAAGACCGCGCACTCAGCCGCCGGTTCCAGAAGATCGACGTGAACGAACCTTCGGTCGAAGACACCATCAAGATCCTCAAGGGTCTCAAGCCCTATTTCGAGGAACATCACGGCGTCAAATACACCGCCGAAGCGATCAAGACTGCGGTGGAACTGTCCGCACGCTACATCAACGACCGTAAGCTACCGGACAAGGCCATCGACGTGATCGACGAGGCTGGTGCTGCTCAGCATCTGGTTGCAGAATCCAAGCGGCGCAAATCGCTTGGCGCCAAAGAGATCGAAGCCGTCGTCGCCAAGATTGCCCGCATCCCGCCAAAGAACGTGTCCAAGGACGATGCAGAGGTTCTCAAGGATCTCGAAGCATCGCTCAAGCGCGTGGTCTTTGGTCAGGATGCCGCCATCCACGCGCTGTCTTCGGCGATCAAGCTGGCACGCGCTGGCCTACGGGAACCGGAAAAGCCCATCGGTAACTACCTGTTTGCAGGTCCGACGGGTGTGGGGAAAACCGAGGTGGCAAAACAACTGGCAGATACGCTGGGTGTAGAGCTTCTGCGCTTCGATATGTCCGAATACATGGAGAAACATGCGGTCAGCCGTCTGATCGGTGCGCCTCCGGGATATGTCGGGTTTGATCAGGGTGGTCAGCTTACCGATGGCGTGGACCAGCATCCGCATTGTGTGCTGCTGCTCGACGAAATCGAAAAGGCGCACCCGGATGTCTACAACATCCTCTTGCAGGTGATGGACCACGGCTCGCTGACCGACCACAACGGTCGCACTGTCAGCTTCCGCAATGTGATCCTGATCATGACGTCGAACGCAGGCGCTGCGGAACAGGCGAAGGCCGCCATCGGCTTTGGTCGTGATCGCCGCGAAGGTGAGGATACCGCCGCAATCGAGCGGACGTTCACGCCGGAATTCCGCAACCGTCTGGATGCCGTGATCTCGTTCTTGCCGCTGCCGAAGTCGGTAATTCTTCAGGTCGTGGAAAAGTTCGTGCTGCAGCTCGAAGCGCAGCTCATGGATCGCAACGTAACCATCGAACTGACCAAGCCTGCAGCCGAATGGCTGGCCGACAAGGGCTACGACGACAAGATGGGCGCGCGCCCCTTGGGCCGCGTGATCCAAGAAGAGATCAAGAAACCGCTCGCGGAAGAATTGCTCTTCGGAAAGCTTGCCAAGGGTGGCGTGGTGCGTGTGTCCATTAAGGACGGCAACCTCCTGCTGGAAACTTTCGGGCCGGACAATCCGCGCCTGTCCAGCAAGAAACCCCCGCTTCTGACGGCTGAGTGATCCGTAGTCTGATCGCAATAATAATTACGTCCGCCACACCTCTTGTGGCGGACGTTTCCTTTTTGGGAATGCCGATTGATTGCGTTCTGGGCGAAACATGCGTGATCGAAGATTATCCCGATGTCGATCCGACAGAGACCGCTGCTGATTACCGCTGCGGGTTCAAGACGAGGGACGGTCACAGCGGGACAGATTTCGCCATTCTCAGCTTTGAGCAAATGGAAGACGGTGTACGCGTGATCGCCGCCGCAGATGGCCGGGTCGAGGCGATCCGAAACACCCGCCCCGATCAACCCTATGTGCCGGGTACGGACCTTAATGGAGAGGAATGCAGCAACGCGGTGCGCATCAACCACGGCAATGGCTATCAATCCGTTTACTGCCACATGAAGCTGGGTTCTGTACGCGTCACACCCGGTCAACGCGTGGTCCGGGGGCAGTTGCTGGGCGAGGTGGGTCTGAGCGGATTGACCAATTACCCACATCTTCACCTGACAATCACCCAAGGCCCCGACGTCATCGACCCTTTTGCGCCCGGCAAAACCAACGCATGCGCCGAACCGCGCGATACCTTATGGCTGGACGCACCCCGCTACACGGATGCCGGCCTCTTCACAGTCGGGGTCTCCGACACGGTCCCAGAGTTCGGACAGGTCCAATCCGGCCAAGCACGCCGCACCTCGCTTTCGCCAACAGACGCGATGGTGCTGTATACCCATGCATTTCATGGCGACGCTTATGATCGCATCGAAATGACAATGAACGGCCCAGACGGCATGGTGTTCGCTCACACAGCACGGCTTGACGATGATCAAGCGCAGCTGATGCGCGCCTATGGCAAACGCGCACCCGATGGTGGCTGGGCCAAGGGCGAGTATCGCGGCTATGTCCAACTGATCCGTGGCACCACGATCTTGGCCGTGCGACATGCGGATGTGATCGTGGACTAATGCCTATTGCTCGGTCAGTTTCAATTCGATCCGCCGGTTCTGCGCCCTTGCTTCGGCTGTGTCGTCGGCATTGATCGGTTGGTATTCGCCAAACCCGTTGGCCGACAAACGGCGCGGCGGGATACCCAAATCGTCGATCATGTAGCGTACAACTGACAAAGCGCGCGCCTGCGACAGCTCCCAGTTATCTGCGTAAAGCCCCTGCCCCGACAATGGTGCGTTGTCGGTATGCCCATCGACACGGATGATCCAATTGATCCCTTCGGGAATGTCCTGCGATACGTCCCTAAGAATGGCGGCAACATTGGCCACCTGTGCACGCCCTTCGACAGACAGCGCCGCCTGTGCGGACGGGAACAAGACCTCGGACGAAAAGACGAAACGGTCCCCTTCGATTCGGACACCTTCACGATTTCCCAAGACCTCACGCAGCCGCCCAAAGAACTCGGAGCGATACTGTTCAAGATCCTGGTTCTCACCCGCCAGACGCTGTCTTTCTTCTTCGAGCCTCTGCCGCTCTTGCTCAAGTCGGATGCGCTCTGCCTCTTCCAACTGACGTCGCCGCCGTTCCTCTGCCGCCACACGGGCCAAGGCCGTGTTCAATTCGCTGCCAAGGCTCTCAAGCTGGATTTGCGCTTCGACATCGCGCATGGTCGCTTCATCGAGAAGCGCCTGTAAGGACGACAACTGTCGACGCAATGCACCAACCTGCTGGTTGAGCAATTCCGTCTGCCGCTGCGCTTCTGTCGCGCGCTGTGTTTGCTCGTCTAATTCGCTGCGCGCTTGTTCCAACAAAAGCTGCCGCTGTTCGGCGTCTGTCAGACGGTCTTCAAGAGTGGTCTCTGCTGCGATCTTTGCCGCGAGTGCCGCTGCCAACTGATCGCGCGTGTCTGCCAACGATGCCTCTACGGCAGTCTGTTGGGCCAAGGCTGCGGCAAGGCGCTGCTCAAGTGTCTGTTCGCTTTCAGTGCGGGTCGCCGCTTCTGCTTGTGCGTCTGCCAACGCCTGACGCAATGCCTCTACGGTTCCTTGCAATTCGGCGGTGGTCTGCTCTGACCCGCTCAGATCAGACGTCAGAGCGGCGTTTTCCGCTCGCAATTCTTCTAGCCTAGCTTCTAACGCATTGGCCTCTGATACCCGGATCAAGGCCTGCGAAAGTTGCGCCTCCAACGAAGACATCGTTGTCCGATCAACTTGCGAGGCCGAAAGTTCCTGTTCAAGCAATGCAATCCGGTTGGCCTGTTCTGCCAATTGCGCCTGTAATGACGCTTCGGTCTCTTGCCCTTCGTTGGTCGCGGCCTGAAGTTGCGCTTGCAGAGAGGCTAGTCTCTCTTCGCTAGCGGCAATCGCTGCGTCCAAACGCGCTTGCAATGCCGCAGTCGATTCCTGTCCTTCGACCAAAGCCGCTGCCAAACGCGCGTTCAGGTCTTCCTCTGCCTGTCGCGCGGCCGCCAAGAGGGTAAGCGTTTCTTCTGCCCGCGCCCGCTGCGCCTCAAGCGCCATAGTCATTGCCGTCAATTCGGCATCCGCGTTCTCCAACCGCTCACGCAGGGCCTCTGCTGCGGCTGCCTCGGCCAGTTTCGCCGTTTCTTCGTCGCTGAGCGCATTCTCGAGATCTGCCACTTGCGCGGTCAGCACTCCAACCTGCTCCGTAGTTTCTGCGTTTTCGGCGCGCAGATCCGCCACCAAAGCTTCCAGTGCTTCGCGCCGTGCAGCTGCCAATCGTGCCGCTTCGACCTGTTCATCAATCTCGCTGCGCGCCGTTGCCAAGGCGAGATTCAAAGCCTCCTGCTCGGTCAGCAATTGGGCGCGTGCTTCGGAAAGCTCGGCCACCTGATCCCGAGCCGTGTCGCGCTCTGACAGCAACCCGGCAACCTGTTCTTCGAATGACGCGATCCGCGCATCGGCCGCCTCCAATGCTGCAGCCTGCCGGTCGCGTGTGGCCGACAAAGACGCAATGATCGCCTCTTGTTCAGTCAACCGCGCCTGTGAGTCGTCCAGCGTTGCGTTCAAGGCGCCCAACTGGTTGGTCAAGGACGTGGTCCGCTGCTGCTCCACGCCTAGTGCGCGGGCGAGTTCCGCAATTTCAGAGGATAGCGAATTGAGTTCGTTCTCCTGCCCTGTAATCGTGTCGCGCAGAACCGCCTGCACCACCATGAAGATGGTCAACACGAACATCAGCACCAGCAAGAGCCCGGTCATCGCGTCGACAAAGCCGGGCCAGATCGACGCCTGGAACCGGGCACCAGTACGACGTGACAGTGCCACGGCTTAGCCCTCGCCCTTGTCGGCCTTACGCCCCGAATTGCGGGCCATGCGATCCAAAGCGCGCGCAATTGCGTTCAGATCAGTGCGCAATTCGGCCATCGTCTCCTGACGGCCCGCCGCCACTTCTTCGAGAATGCGCAACATCTGCACGTCGATCGACCGCAACCGCATCCGGCTTTCGGCATCCAGGCCCTCATTGTCCGACTTGTGCGCCAGGACGTCGATCAACCGATCCTGACTGTCGGCGATCCGGGCAAAGGCTGTCGCACTGGGCGCGGTGGCCTCCATCCGTTCGGTCATCCGCTCCAGCGTATCGCTCAGCTGACCCAGACGGTATTCCACTTCGGAGCGGCCTTCTTCGGACCGGGCGAACAGCAGCTGCATCGCTTCCATTTGCTCGACCATTTGGTCGAGGATGACCCCTGCGGTGCCCATGTCACCGGCGCCGTCTCCATCTCCGCTGGAAAAGCCCAGTTTGGTGATGGAACTCAGCCATTCCTCCAACTCGCGGTAAAATCGGTTCTGACCGTGCCCAGCAAAAAGCTCGAGCAATCCGACGACCAAAGACCCGGCAAGTCCCAGCAGGGACGATGCAAACGCGACGCCCATGCCCGACAATTGACTGTCCAAACCGTTCATCAGTCGGGCAAACACCTCGACGCCACTCTCCCCGTCTTCTGGCGCGAGCCCACGGATCGTGTCGACGAGCGCCGGTACAGTCGTAGCCAGACCATAAAAGGTACCCAAAAGACCCAGAAAGATCAGGAGATTGACGATATAGCGCGTGATCTCGCGCGCCTCATCAATGCGCGTGGCCACGGAATCCAGAATAGACCGGGTTGAGGCAGTGTTGATTTGCATCCGCCTGCCGCGCGACCGCAGCAGAGTCGCCAAAGGTGCAAGCAACAAGGGCGCCTTGCTCTGGAACCCACCTTCCCTCTCTTGGGCAAATTTCTCGATCCAGCGCACCGATTGGATCAATTGCCAGACCTGCCAGAAGCACGCCAGTACGCCCAGAACGAAGACGAAGGCGATAAATCCGTTCAGATAAGGATTGGCTTGGAACACGGGAAGAACCCGGGGCAAGGCAAGAAAACCGCCAAACCCGGTCAGCCCCAAAACTAGGAGCATCATCAACACCTGACGGACAGGCTGTGAAAACTGTGGCTCGGCCTCGATGTCCGGCTGATCCATTCGGACAGTTCCTGACGCGTTTCTTGTTCTTCGCTGGCAACTCTAGGCGGTTCACTGCCAATCGCCAAGCGGTTAAGCGATCAGCGCTCGCACACGCGCGCAAAGCCAGTCCAACTCTGCATCTGGAATGCCCAATTCGGCCAGATGTGACGCCGTGTTGAACAAATATTCACTGTTGGGTCCACGCCCACCGACCGCCGTTGCGATGATCCGCGCCTGTTCTTCCAAATCCAGCGATCCGCAATACTGAACATGGTCCGGGTCGATCACATACGTGACCGCCAAAACCTCACGGCCATCTTTGAAGGTCAGCGGCAGAACCTTCTCAAGATAGGCAGAGGACACCAATTCGCGTTCCCGCAGGTAAGCCATCGTGGCGTCGTACTCGGCCTCGTGCATCTGCATCGCCAACCCGTCGCAAGCACCATTTGGATGCGCGTCCAATGCCAGCACCAAACCCGGATCATCCTCGGTACCGCGATGATGGATCGACCGCATGCAGAAACTGCGTGCATATCCCTCAAGCCGGGCATGAGCCGTTTCAACAGGCGTAAAGCCGGGGTTCCACAAAAGCGATCCGTATCCGAATACCCAAAGCGTCATGATGCTGGCCCTGCCTTTCAGCGCGCGGTAAACACCAAAGACACGGCAGACAAAAGGGGGTGCGCGGGTGAAACGTCTTCTTGCGGTGATCATCATGGCCACGCTGGCCTACAGCGGATGGTGGTTTTACGCGGCACAAGACCTGCGCAGCAGTGTGACGGATTGGTTTGACACACAGCGTAGCGCAGGTTTGCAGGCCAAGTATGCCGACCTGACGGTACGTGGATTTCCGAACCGTACCGATCTGACCATCACCCAACCCATGATCGCAGCAGGGGATGGCACCCTCGACTGGCGCGCACCGTTTTTGCAGATTCTGGCGCTCAGCTACAAACGCGGGCACGTGATCGTCGCATGGCCGGACACCCAAACGCTGACAACCGGACAGGGCGACATTGCCGTCGTATCGGATGGGCTGCGTGCCAGCGTGATTCATGACGAAGGCACACTCATTCGAAGCAACCTTGAATCCACTGTCTTGAATATGACCGGTCCGAACCAGACTCTGGCCATGGCAGACGTCAATGCCGCGCTGGAAAAGATCGACGCGGCCCCGGCGGCCTACCGTGTCGCCGTCTCAGTCGGCAGCCTTGCCGCTACGCCGCCTCGGGCTGCCCAGAATATTGGACCGGACTCGCTTGGGTCACTACGCGCCGAACTGGAACTCAGCTTTGACCAACCGCTAACGACGGAGGTCCTCTCCGGATTGCCACCGAATGTAACTGAAATGACCCTTACCCGATCCGAGATCAGTTACGGCGCCGTGATTTTCAGGGTCACCGGAAATGCCACGTTCGACAAAGACGGCCGGGCCACCGGTGAAGTCACCCTCACCGCTGAAAACTGGCGCGATGCCATTGCGGACGCACGCGAGAGTGGCGACTTGCCAACGGCCCTCAGCGACGGCCTTGTTGAGCTTCTTTCGATGCTGTCCACCTTCGGTGGCGCGCGGGATGCGCTTGACGTGACCCTCGAATTGGATCGCGGAACAGTCCTGATCGGCCCCATCCCGGTCGGGAAACTACCACCTCTAAACTGGCGCTGAGCCTTGCCAAGCCCGCCATGCACCGCAACACTGGTGGCAAACGCGAGGTGACACATGTCAGACGGGCTTTTCCAACGGATCGACGACGCGCGCGATGATCTTATCGCGCTGACGCAGGACTTGATCCGCATCCCGACGCTCAACCCACCCGGCGAAAACTATGCTGCGATCTGCGATCTCTTGGACGTGCGGCTTTCGCGCGCTGGGTTCGAGACCACTTGGGTCCGAGCGGAGGGGGCGCCCGGCGACAGCGACCGATATCCCCGCTGGAACCTTATTGCGCGGCACGAAGGCACTCGCCATGGTGATTGCGTTCATTTCAACTCCCACACCGATGTGGTCGAAATCGGCCACGGCTGGACTCGCGATCCGTTCGGCGGCGCAGTGGAAGGTGACAAAATCTACGGGCGTGGCGCCTGCGACATGAAAGGTGGTCTTGCCGCATCGATCATCGCTGCCGAGGCGTTCATCATCCAACACCCGGACTACGCCGGAGCTATCGAAATCAGCGGCACAGCTGATGAAGAATCCGGCGGCTATGGCGGCGTGGCTTACCTCGCCGAAAAGGGCTGGTTCGACCCCAAGCGCGTACAACACGTCATCATTCCCGAACCACTCAACAAGGACCGCATCTGCCTCGGCCACCGTGGCGGCTGGTGGGCAGAGATCGAAACCAAGGGCGAAATCGCCCATGGCTCCATGCCGTTCCTAGGAGACTGCGCCGTACGCCACATGGGCGCCGTGCTGCACGCGTTCGAAGAAACCCTCTACCCTGCGATGGCGGCCCGGTGGACCGAGATGCCCGTCGTGCCCGAAGGCGCGCGGCAATCCACGATGAACATCAATTCCATCCATGGCGGCCAGCCAGAGCAATCTGCCGACTATACCGGCCTGCCCGCCCATTGCGTGCCGGACAGCTGCCGCATCGTCATCGACCGCCGCTTCCTGATGGAAGAACCCATAGAAGCCGTCCGGCAAGAGGTGATTGATCTTCTCGAAGACCTCAAGGCAAGGCGCGCAAACTTTGACTACGAGATCCGCGAAATCAACCATGTGATCCCATCAATGACTGACAAAGCAGCGCCCATCGTCACAACCGTACACGACGCGATCCACGCAGTGCTTGGGCAAGACCCGACCTATGTCGCCTCACCCGGCAGCTACGACCAGAAACATATCGACCGGATCGGAAAGCTGAAGAATTGCATTGCCTATGGTCCCGGTGTTTTGGAACTGGCGCATAAACCGGATGAATGGATCGGCATCTCCGACATGCTTGACAGCGCCAAGGTCATGGGGCGCAGCCTGCAAACCCTGCTGCTGCCCTGATCTTCTCTTTTTTCCAAATACCTCGAGGTTTGGGGGCAGAGCCCCCAAGCTTTCCGAAGACAGAAACGCCCGCCTGCAGAAACGCAGGTCCGCGCGCTCACACTGCAATATTGTCGATCAACCGCACCCCGGCCAGCCAGGCCGCTGCAAAAAGGCGGCTCGACACATCCGCCCGTTCCAGCGCGTCCAACCCGTCCGCTGCACGCAATTCGAGGTAATCAACTTCAGTAAACCCAGCTTTATTCAACCGCGCCAAAGCGTCCGGCAACACGTCCGACATGGTCGCACCGCCGCGCAAGGCCTCGGCTATGTCTTCCATCACTTCGTATAAAACCGACGCATAAACCCGCACGCGATCAGACAACAGCAGGTTGCGCGACGACATTGCCAACCCATCCTCCTCTCGGATGGTCGGACAGCCGATCACCTGGATAGGAATGTCGAGGTCAGCCGCCATGCGCGTGACAACTTGCAATTGCTGGTAGTCTTTCTCCCCGAAAAACGCCTTGTCCGCCTGCGTCTGCAGGAACAACTTTGCCACCACTGTCGCCACCCCTTCGAAGTGTCCAGGTCGCGTCGTGCCGCATAGGCAGTCGGTCACACCGGACACAGACACCGTGGTCGCAAACCCCTCGGGATACATCTGATCCCCATCCGGCACCCAGATCGCATCCACACCAAACCGTTCCAGCTTGCGCGCATCCGCTTCTTCGGTGCGTGGATAATTGGCAAGATCCTCGGGGTTGTTGAACTGCTTTGGATTGACAAAGATCGTCACGATCACCCTGTCACAGACAGCCTTGGCCGCCGCGACAAGGCTCAGATGCCCATCATGCAACGCGCCCATGGTCGGCACCACGCCAACCACCTCGCCTGCGCGCTTCCACGGCGTGACAATATCACGAAGCTGGGCCTTATCTCTGACAATAGGTGCAATCACGACTTTGCCTCCGGCACGGCATCCGCGAACACATGCTCGACCGCCGGGAAGGCGCGTGTTCGTACCTCTTCAGCATAGGCTGCAACTGCGGCCTCGGCCTGTTCGCCCAAATTGGCATAGCGTTTGACGAATTTCGGTTTGAACTTGGTAAACAGCCCCAACATGTCGTCGACCACCAACACCTGCCCATCGCACCCGGCCGACGCGCCGATGCCGATGGTTGGGATCGGCACGTCTGCCGTGATACGATCAGCCAGTGTCTGCGGCACCTTCTCCAGCACCACCGCAAAGGCCCCGGCCTCGGCCACCGCCTGAGCATCTGCAATCAACTGTGTGCCTGCCGCACCGCGACCCTGTACCTTGTAGCCGCCAAGAGTGTTGATCGACTGTGGCGTCAGACCGATATGCGCCATCACCGGAATACCGCGGGCAACCAGAAACGCGATGGTCTCGGCCATGCCCTGCCCCCCTTCAAGCTTCACCGCACCCGCGCCTGTTTCGGACATGATCCGTGCCGCGTTGCGAAATGCCTGCTGTGGGCTTTCCTCGTAGGACCCGAACGGCATGTCGACGACCATCATCGCCTGCCGCAACCCGCGCTTTACCGCTTGTCCGTGCAGGATCATCATCTCCATCGTGACACCAAGGGTCGAAGGCAGACCGTGCAGAACCATCCCGACGCTGTCCCCTACGAGCACAAAGTCACAATGTGCATCCATCAACTCGGCCATCGGCGTCGTGTAGGCCGTCAGACTGACTATGGGGGTTCCACCCTTTCGCGCGCGAATGTCGTCTGGCAAAGGGGCGGTCTTTCGGGCGGTGGCGCTCATCCGGCGTCTCCTCTGGGTCGCATCTGAGCGCGCATCTAGCAGGGCCGCCCAATCCACGCACTGCGCAAATTGCAGCATGTGCTTGATTGCAGGACGATTCGCGCTGACAGTGATCGCAACAATTGGAGGGACACCATGACACATCACTTCCTTCGGGGCGTTGCCCTCGCGGCGCTTCTGACTGCGCCTGCGATGGCGCAGCAGACCGATCTCACGATAGCGCTGCAACTCGAACCGCCACATCTTGACCCAACAAGTGCGGCCGCAGGGGCGATTGACTCGGTCCTTTATTCCAACGTCTTCGAAGGGCTCACGCGCTTTATGTCGGATGGATCGGTTGTGGCGGGTCTCGCCGAAAGCTGGGAGATCAGCGAAGACGGCACAACTTACACCTTCGCCCTTCGCAACGGTGTGACCTTCCATGACGGCACCACGATGGACGCCGAGGATGTTAAGTTCACCTTGGACCGTGCCCGCGCCGAAGACAGCGCCAATGCACAGAAGTCACTGTTTGCCGGAATTTCCGAAGTCACCGTGATTGATCCGACCACGGTTGAAGTGAAACTCTCTGCGCCGGACGGTAACTTCCTGTTCAACATGGCATGGGGCGATGCGGTGATCGTGGCCCCCGAGAGCATCGAGAATATCAAGCAGACCCCCATTGGCACCGGACCGTTCAAGTTCGACAATTGGGTCCAAGGTGATCGGATCGAAATCAGCCGTAATCCTAACTACTGGGGCGACGCGCCCGCACTCGAAGCGGCGACATTCAAGTTCATCTCTGATCCCACCGCTGCCTTTGCCGCTATGATGGCGCAGGACATCGACGCTTTTGCAGGCTTCCCGGCTCCTGAGAACCTGCCTCAATTCGAAGCTGATCCCCGTTTTCAGGTTCTGGTCGGCTCGACCGAAGGCGAAACGATCCTGAGCACGAACAACAAGCTTCCGCCGCTGGATGACGTGCGTGTGCGCGAAGCCATCGCCCATGCCATCGACCGTCAGGCGATCATCGACGGCGCGATGTTCGGCCTTGGTACACCCATCGGCACCCATTTTGCGCCGCACAACCCCGATTACGTCGATCTGACTGCACAATCGAACTACGACCCCGAAAAGTCCAAAGCCCTTCTGGCAGAGGCCGGGTATGCCGACGGCTTCACCACAACGCTGAAACTGCCGCCCCCCTCTTACGCCCGGCGCGGCGGTGAGATCATCGCTTCTCAATTGCGTGCCGTGGGGATCGAGACCGAGATCACCAATCTGGAATGGGCGCAGTGGCTGGAAGAGGTGTTCCGGGGAAAGGATTTCGGCCTCACCATCGTCAGCCATACAGAACCCTTCGACATCGGCATTTATGCGCGTCCTGATTACTATTTCCAGTACGACAACCCCGCGTTCCAAGAACTCATGACCACCTTGGGTGCAACCAGCGACCCGGCCGCGCGGTCCGAATTGCTGACTCAGGCCCAGACGATGATCGCGGATGACTATGTCAACGGCTACCTGTTCCAGCTGGCCTTCCCAACAGTCGCGGATGCCCGCATCAAGGGACTTTGGCAAAACGCACCAACTCAGGCGACTGACCTGACCGGCGTGAGCTGGTCAGAGTAAAGCATCTTTCCACCACCAGCATGGATGAGATCACGTTCTCATCCATGCTGGTTTAACAAGAATGACCACCCTGGTTTCAAGAATCGTCGAAAGCTGCGACATGACGGGCTGAAAACGTAAGACCAGATTGCCAAGCGCATAAGTCCAATCTACGCTCGACGCATGGCAATCCCGGTCGAAAACTTTTTCCTCAAGCCCGACACCAAAGGCACGCTGCAAGCCCGCATTCAACAGACGGTGGCCGAGGGCATTCTGTCAGGCCGGTTTCGCCGGGGCGAAAAGCTGCCGTCCAGCCGCAAACTCGCGCATCATCTCGGTGTCAGTCGGATCACCGTCACTTTGGCGTACACAGAGCTTTTGGCCAACGACTACCTGACCTCGCGTGGCCGATCCGGGTATTATGTCTCTGACGATGCGCCCGAGCCGCCGCAATTCGAAAATACGCCGAAACGGGAAGACACCGTCGACTGGTCCCGCGCGCTGGGTCAAAAATTCACCGGCGCAGTGGCTTTGGTTAAACCACAAGATTGGGCACAGTACCGCTATCCGTTTCTATACGGCCAAACCGATCCACAATTGTTCGACCACGCGAACTGGCGGCTTTGTGCGTTGCAGGCGCTCGGAGCCAAAGACTTTGCCGCACTGACCCGTGACTATTACGATCAGGACGACCCGCAATTGGTCGAATTCATCTTGCGCCACACCCTTCCCAGACGGGGGATTGCGGCGAAACCGGACGAGGTGCTGATCACGATGGGCGCGCAAAATGCGCTATGGATGACGTCACAGGTCTTGCTCAATCAACGGCGACATGCCGTGATCGAAAACCCCTGTTACCCAGCTTTGCGAGGCGTGCTGACTCAATCGCGCTGCCATCTGAGTGCGTTGGATGTGGATGAGGACGGATTGCCACCTGACCAGATCCCAGAAAACACCGATGTGATCTTCACAACGCCAAGCCATCAATGCCCAACTTCATACACGATGCCACTTGCCCGGCGGCAGGCCCTGCTGACCCGTGCACGTGCATTGGATGCGTTGATCGTCGAGGATGACTACGAATTCGAGATGGCCTATCTCAAATCACCGATGCCCGCTTTGAAAAGCCTCGATGAGGACGGGCGGGTGATTTACGTCGGCAGCTTTTCAAAGTCGCTCTTTCCCGGTCTCCGCCTTGGCTATCTTGTCGGTTCTGCCCCTTTCATCCGCGAGGTGCGCGCGCTTCGCGCGGCAATCCTGCGCCATCCTCCCGGCCTGACACAGCGCACCACCGCCTATTTCCTGAGCCTAGGTCATTATGACAGCCTGATCCGCCGCACGGGCAAAGCGTTGAACGACCGGCGCGTGATAATGGAACACGCAATCGGCAAATACGGGCTGACAATCGCGGGCAAAGGGACATACGGCGGTTCAAGCTTTTGGATGCAGGCGCCAGATCACGTCGATTGCGAAGACCTTGCCAAGCGTCTGAGCAAGGTTGGTGTTCTGATCGAACCCGGCACCGCTTTTTTTGCCGGAGAATCCCCACCGCGCAATTACTACCGCCTTGCCTACAGTTCGATCGCGCAGGCCCGTATTGACCCCGGCGTGGCCGAGATTGCCAAGGCCATAGAGGCGACGCCCGTCACATAGAGGCCTCGACACGGAACCCGTCTGGAATGCTGTCGCGCCCTTCAAGCACCAGATCCGCCATCACGTCCGCCACTTTTGGTGCCATGCCAAAGCCGATCTTGAACCCGCCGTTGGCGATAAAGTGACCCGCGCGCCCAGGCCATGCGCCCAGCATCGGCGCACGTGATCGGGCACGCGGGCGCACCCCAGCCCAGCGATCCACCACCGGCGCATCTGCAAGTATCGGCATGGCAGCAACAGCTCGCGCGATCAGATCGTCGCATTGCGCATCCAAACCATCCGGACTGTCGAACTCCCGCTCGCTGGTAGATCCAATGGCGACCGTCCCATTCGCGTGCGGAATGATATGCAAACCATCGACAAAGACCTGCGGCACCGGCCCGGCGTCATAGGCCAAGGCGGCGGACTGGCCTTTGATGCCAGCGCCGACCGACTTGCCAATCTCTTCCGACAACCCCAGCAAGCCGCGCCAACCTGTTGCCCAAATTACAGCGCCCCGATCCGGCGCATCCGACGCAATGTCGACACCGCGCGCCCGCAACGCAGCAACCAAAGCCGCGCACGCCTGTCTTGGATGCATTCTTCCCGTAAGCGTGTCCCGGATCACGAACCCCGAGGGCGAGAGCGGCGCAAACGCCCCGGCATCTTCGACTGAGATCACCTCCCAGACAGCCCGCCCCTGCCACAAGTCGCGCGCGCCATCACAGCGTGCCCGAGCCAACGCCAAGGCTTGATCATCGGCAATCGGCTGCAATCGCCCCGTGCGTCCATACCCGGGATCACCCCCCCCAACCGACGACACATTGGCCCAGAACGCCTCGGCCATAAGCAGGCTTTCCAACTGAAACGCCTTCTTGTCGTTCCAGTTTTCCGGCACATGCGGCGCCAAAGCCCCGACCAAGCCCCCGCTTGATCCCGCTCCAGCGCCATAAGGGTCGACCACCTGAACGCGCGCGCCGCGGCATGTCAAAATCCAGGCGATGCTCAGACCAAAGATCCCTGCCCCGCGCACCGTGATTTCGGGCATTGCCATTCCGGTCTCTCCTCGCCAAGGTCCAGCTGTCGCTAAGGTATGTCATCATGAAACTCCAGACGGAACCGCTCGACTGGCGCGATGGGGATGTTCCTGTCTCTCGCCGGTTCGATGATCCCTATTTTTCGCTCGACAACGGACTGGAGGAGACGCGCTATGTGTTTCTGACAGGCAATGACCTGCCCGCGCGGTTCAGGGACGGGTTTCACATCGCTGAACTGGGCTTCGGCACAGGCCTGAACCTGCTGGCCACGCTTGATCTATGGCGGTCCAGCCAACAGACCGGCACCTTGCACTTTACCAGTTTTGAAGCATTCCCTATGCAACCTGACGACATGATCCGCGCGCAACAGGCCTTCCCCGACCTTGCCCCGATCGCCAACGAACTTGCCCCTTATTGGGCAAACGGCGCACGCAAGTTCATCTTGCCTGACCTGCAGTTCACTCTTGTCGAAGGCGACGCGAGAGAGACTCTAAACAACATGCCAACCCCGGCAGATGCCTGGTTTCTCGACGGCTTTGCCCCTGCCAAGAACCCGGAACTGTGGGAACCAGAACTCCTGTCTCTGGTGGCCCAAAAAACTGCCCCCCATGGCACCGCCGCAACCTATACCGCTGCCGGCCATGTCCGCCGCGCGTTGGATGCGGCAGGCCTGACCACCACCCGTGTTCCCGGCTTTGGCCGCAAGCGGCACATGACCATCGCCCGGAAAGCCTCCTGACATGACCGAGACCAACAACCGCTTGGGCATCTGGCTCATGGTGGCGACCACATTTGTCTTCGCCATGCAGGACGGATTGTCCCAACATCTTGCCAGCGAATATAACGTGCTGATGGTGGTGATGATCCGTTACTGGTTCTTTGCCGCCTTCGTTATGTTCGTCGCCAGTCGAAGGGCCGGAGGCCTTCGGGCTGCGGCAGCCACGACGCAACCGCTCCTCCAAGGGTTTCGCGGATTGCTGCTTGCAGCCGAGATCTGCGTCATGGTGCTTGGCTTCACCTATCTGGGCCTTGTGGAAAGCCATGCGATCTTCGCCTGCTATCCGCTTCTCATCGCGGCCCTGTCCGGCCCGATCCTTGGCGAACAGGTGGGCTGGCGGCGTTGGGCGGCGATTGGAGTCGGGTTCATCGGTATCCTGATCATCCTGCAGCCCGGCTTTGGTGTGTTCTCTCCGCTCGCGATCATCCCGGCGGTTTCCGCGCTGATGTTCGCGCTTTACGGCCTTCTCACCCGCTACGCCGCTCGCAAAGACAGCGCCGCCACCAGCTTTTTCTGGACGGGCACGGTGGGCGCGGTGTTCATGACGTTGATCGGCATCTGGTTCTGGGAGCCGATGACTCCGACGGACTGGGCGATGATGGCGCTGCTCTGCGTGACCGGCGCAACCGGACATTACCTGCTGATCAAATGCTACGACGTGGCCGAGGCCAGCGCCGTCCAACCCTTTGCCTACCTACAACTGCCCTTCGCAGCGAGCCTTGGAATCATGGTCTTTGGAGAAGCGATCCGCCCCAACGTTGTCTTCGGGGCAAGCCTGATTGTGGGCGCGGGCCTATTCACCCTCTGGCGTCAGCGGCAAAAGGGTTGATCCCTTCAGCTCTTCCGAAAATGGCACCGGATGTGGGTCACGCCCAAGCCGGGCACGGTATATCGGTAGGCTTTCGGTGACGCGCATCACGTAGTTGCGGGTTTCGGTAAAGGGGATGTGCTCGATCCAATCGATGATATCCATGTCGCCGCGCCGTGGATCGCCTCGCTCCTGCATCCAACGCTCAGGGCGGCTTGGCCCGGCGTTGTAGCCCGCCGCAATCATCACCGCATTGCCGTTGAACTGCTGTGCGAGGCGTTCAAGATAGGTCGCCCCAAGCACCGCGTTGTAGACCGGGTCGGTCAAAAGCTTGGCCTCTGAATATTCGACATCCAGCCAACCTGCGACCTCTTGCGCGGTGCGTGGCATCACCTGCATCAGCCCCCGCGCGCCCACCGGCGAAATCACACCCGGATCGAATTCGGATTCGCGTCGCGCAATCGACAGAACAAGCTCGGTCGGCACCGGATGCTCAACCTGCGCAAGCGGATGCAAAGCGTAGTAAGGCGCATGAACCTCGTGCCCATATTGCGCCGCCCGCTTGCCCAGCATCACCTGCACATGCGGCAGGCCCAAATCCTCCAGCATTTGTCCCATCTGCCCAATCTGTGTCCGGTCAAGCGACTCGGCCAGATGTGTGAGGAAGCGTTCCGCCAGCACCTTTTCCTCGGCATCGAGCAGCAGGATTGCAGCGCTGAACACAGAGGATTGTGTGAAGGGCGCGTCGCGCCAATCCGGGAACACTTCGGTGCCTGCCAAAAGAGGATCCGGCGGCAAACCACCCGCCTCGGCAGCCAACAAGCCATAGAATGATGTCTGGTATTGCGCCCCGAACGCATAGGCCTGTGCTGCGCCGGTTGCATCCCCAGCCGCCTCCAACGCTCGGCCCAGCCAATACCCGGCGCGGCCCAGCGAAATCGGAGATTCCACCCCGCCGCGCAAATCGCGGAAATGCTGGGCGGCACGCTCAGGTCTGTCGAGGAACCGCAAAGACAAGTACCCCGCAAGCCACTCCAGATCCGCAAAAGCAGACCCTTCCTCCGGATGATGACCCGCAGCCATGTCGTACGCCGTCTGATACTGCTTGTCCCACATAAGACGCCGAACAAGATCATCCCGCTGTCGCGCCCAGATGTCCGGCCGCCCCAAGGCGGCGCGCGACGCGGACCGCTCCAGCAGCAGTTCTACTGCATCATTGGTCCGACCCTTGCGCACTCGCCATGCAAACCGTTCATAGGCCAGCCCAGCATCTGCGCTCAACGCGGCGGGCACTGCTTCGATTAGGGTGTCGACCCCAGAGGCGTCTTCACGCAGGGCCATTCGCGCTTCGGCCAGCGCACGCCAATCCTCATCCACAAGAGGTAACATCGCACGTGCGTTGCCAGCACTGCCCCGCCAAAGCATCGCATCCAGACGAGCCACGTGTTGCGGCTTGAGCAAATCGCCGTAACTCGCAAGAAAGGCGTCTTGCTCACCCGAAGTGAGCGTCAGACTTGTCCACGCCCGCAGAACCACGGATTCGGCCCCAGCCCGATCATCAGCCGTTAACAAAGCCCGCGCCAAAGACAAAGCACCCGCTCCAGTTTCAGGAATGTGATCAGCATAGAACCCACGGATCGCATCGGCAGGTGCCGACGCCATAGCACCTTCGCTCTTTTCCTTGAGAAACGGCAGGCCCGGCCAATCGGCATTGCGCGACAGAAAATCCTGCACCTCGCGCGGCGATCCAAGCCCGGCGCGCAGATAGTGCCACAGGATCACATCCAACGCCGCCTGCCCGTCACCACGGGCTTCGATCTGTGCTGCGGCCCAGTTGCCGTCGCGCATAAGGTCCATTGCCCGCTCCAGTGGCCGGGGATTTCCCTGTGCGAGAAGGCCAAGTGGTAGCGACAGAAGAACCACCGTCAGGATCGCGATACGCCGAAACATGGCTTGCATTTTCTCCGATGAAACAGGATAGACGGCTCGCTAAAGGATAACCCGCACCCCGCGACCTGCAACTCACATTCGCGGGACGGGTGCAACGGCGCAAGCGCCACACACGAAAAAGGAGCGTGACGATGTTCAAAGGGTCGATGCCTGCACTGGTCACACCGTTCAAAAACGGTGCAGTGGATTTTGACACGCTCAAACAACTCGTGGATTGGCATGTCGATCAGGGCAGCCACGGGCTTGTCCCCGTCGGCACCACAGGTGAAAGCCCGACCCTGACTCATGAGGAACACGAAGAAGTCGTGACCTTCGTGGTCAAAGCCGCCGCCGGGCGCATCCCGGTAATTGCCGGTGCGGGTTCGAACAACACTGACGAGGCGATCCGGTTTTTGCAGCATGCCGAAAAGGCAGGCGCACAGGCAGGCCTTGTGGTCACGCCCTACTACAACAAGCCGACACAGGATGGACTGATCCGGCACTTCACCATGCTGCATGACAGCTGCGAACTGCCGATCATCATCTACAACATTCCTGGTCGGTCGGTTGTCGACATGCTGCCCAAAACGATGGGCGAATTGGCGAAACTGCCACGCATCATTGGCGTCAAGGATGCGACCGGAGACCTGGCCCGTGTCTGCGCCCAGCGCCTGACCTGCGGCAAGGACTTTGTCCAACTATCGGGCGAAGATGCCACAGCGCACGGTTTCAACGCGCAAGGTGGTGTTGGCATGATCTCGGTCACCGCCAATGTGGCTCCGGCTTTGTGTTCGCAGATGCAAGAAGCGACATTGGCGGGCGACTATGTCACCGCATTGGAAATCCAGGACCGGCTGATGCCGCTGCATCACAGCATCTTCGTCGAACCGGGGCTGTGTGGTGCGAAATACGCCATGAGCCGTCTGGGCCTTTGTGATGAAGAAATGCGCCCGCCGCTGTTCCCGGTATCACAGCCAACGCGCGACCTGATCGACAACGGCCTGCGCCATGCCGGACTGCTGAACTGAGCAGATTACTGCGATTGACCTACTCGGAACTAGAAAGGCCGCGCTTTGCGAGCGCGGCCTTTCTGTTTTTACCAAGTGGTAAAATTCAGGAATCGAGCCCCTCGGGCTGTCCGACAACCACAAAATGCAGCGCCTCAGGTTTGAGCACACGCGCGGCAACCCTTTTGATATCGTCAAGCGTGATCGCTTCAATCTTGGCATTCCGGGTGTTGACGTAGTCCACCGGCAAATCATCCATCTGCATTCCGACAAGGATGTTCGCGATAGGCCCGTTCCCATCAAAGCGTAGCGGATACGCCCCCGTGAGATAGGTCTTGGCAACCTCAAGTTCTTCCTCGGTTACTCCAGCTTCGGCCATCTTGGACCATTCATCGCGGATCACCTGAATCGCTTCGGCGATGCGGTCATTGGCGCTCGACACGCGGCCGAGATACAGAGACGCATGATCTTTGGGTACAAGGTAGCTGTAGACCCCATAGGTCAGACCACGCTTTTCGCGGACCTCTTCCATGAGCCGCGCCTCAAACCCGCCACCACCAAGAATTTCGTTCAGCACAAACGCCGGAAAGAAGTCCGGGTCGTCCCGCGCAATGCCCTCATGCCCGAAGATCGCAACCGATTGCGGGACATCGAATGGCACAACAGTGATACCAGCCTCTGTAGACACGTCGACTGCCGCGGCTTGTGGTGTGCCGGTTTCCGGCAGATCGGCCAGCAACTTGTCCAACACCACCGCCAGTTCTTCCGCCGAGATGTCACCCGCCGCGCCGACATAAACTCGGTCACGGGCCAAGGCACCCTGATGCGCCTCGATCAGGTCGTCCCGCGTCAAAGCGGCAATGCTGTCTTCCGTGCCTTCGATTGCAGATCCATAGGGATGGTTGCCGAAGACCATGGTGTCGAACGCAACCCCAACAAGGTTGTCAGGGTCCTGCGCGTCAGACCGGACCACCGAAACAATTTGGGCTTTCACCCGGTCGATCGCATCCTGATCAAACCGTGGCTGAGTGATGGCATCGCGCAGAAGCGCCAATGCCTCGTCCTGATTTTCGACCAGAAAACGGGCCGAAATCGACACCGCATCATCTCCGATGTCAAACTCGAAACTGGCCGCCAGCGATTCCGCACGTTCAGAAAATGCACGCGAATCAAGATCACCAGCACCCTCTTCAAGCAACCCAACCATCAGGTTCGTCGCCCCGCGCTTGCCCGGCAGATCAAGCGACGCACCGCCCTTGAACCGCAGCTCTAGCGCAACAAAGGGAATCGACTCTTCCTGAACCAGCCACGCGTTGATCCCACCCGGGCTGGTCACTTCGGTGATGTCGATTTCTGCCCGCACCGGGACAGCGGCCAGCAACATGACCGCGATCAGAGAACCAAAGAGCTTCATTGCGTCACCTCCTCGGCCGTGCGCAGAAACCCTGTCACGGCATTGTCACGGTCAAACACCTCTTGTGCGGCGGCGATGATCTCCTCGGGTGTGATGGATTGCAGGATCCTCGGCCATTCGTGCACATCATCTATGGTCAACCCCGAGGTCAGCGCCGCCCCATACCGGCGGGCAAGGCTGTTGGAATTGTCCAACTCGTAGACCTGTGCAGCCCGCAGCTGGAACTTGATGCGGTCCAGTTGGACTGGATCGACGCCAGTCTCGATGAACTCTGCGATCACCCGGTCCATATCGGCCTCAGCGTCTTCAAGGCTCACACCTTCGGCGGGCACGTTCACCACGCCAAATGTCGTGTCGTCCAAAGACAGGCCGCTGTAGAAGGCCCCGGCATAAACAGCGCGCTTTTCCTCGAATTGCAGCTTCTGAGGCATAACGGCAGTTTGTGACCCGCCCAGCACCTCGGCGAGCAGGGTCAATGCCGCAGCTTTTCGCTGGTCGCCCGGGTCGCGTTCCGGTGCAAGATAGGTACGCATAACATAGGGCTGCGCGACACGTGGATCGCTGAACGAAATCCGTCGCTCTGCCATTTGCGGCGGCTCGGACCGGCGCACGCGCTCTGGAAGCGCCTCATTGCGCGGGATCGGGCCATAATGCTGCTGCGCCAGCGCCAATACCTCGTCCGGCTCCACGTCGCCTGCCACAACCAAGACGGCATTGTTCGGTGAATAGAACTGTTCGTAATAAGCCAGCGCGTCGTCCAGATCGAGGTTCACCATCTCGTGGCGCCAGCCGATAATCGGGGTGCCGTAAGGATGGTTGAGATATTGCGCCGCCATACGCTGTTCACGGAAGAGCGATCCAGGATCGTTTTCGACCCGCTGGTTGCGCTCTTCGATGATCACGTCACGCTCTGTGAGGATATCTTCGCGGTCAAGCTGGATGTTCTTCATCCGGTCCGCTTCCATTTCCATCATCAGCCCAAGCCGATCAGCCGCCACGCGCTGAAAGTAAGCGGTGTAATCAAAGCTGGTGAAGGCGTTGTCGGTGCCGCCATTGGCCTTTACGATTTCACTGAACTCTCCGGGCGCCAGTTTTTCCGTTCCTTTGAACAGCAGATGTTCAAGGAAATGCGCCACGCCGGACACGCCGGGTTGCTCATCCGCCGATCCTGCCCTGTACCAAAGCATATGAACAGCGGCCGGAGCGCGGTGGTCTTCGATCACCACAACGTCCATTCCGTTCTCAAGTTGAAAGCTAGTGACTTGATCCTCGATCGACTGGGCGCGCAAAGGTACGGCAGTGATAAGGCACAGCCCGGCAAAGGCTAAGATGCGGCGCATCGGCAAAACTCCTCCGTTTGAAGGTAAGGTACGATGCGTTCGGCCAACTTCAAGCGGTTCTACAGTTTCGTGACCAGCCTTGGAAACCAGCCAACCATCAGCGCGGAGGTGCAGATGGCGTCAGCAGCCCCGCCCGACGCGCTGCTTCGAGCGTGGCGTGGGGGTCAAGCGCCTGACCGCGGTAGATGCGATTGTAGGTGTCCTCAGGCACAAGCCGCCAGTTGAACAGCCTCCGGCGTTCCCGGAATGCCTGATCCGCCGTTGCCAATTGATCACGAATTTCCGGGTCACGTCCAAAGCGCGACACCCGAGAGACCAATGCCTGATCGCCTGAACCGATGCCGTCCTGCGCATCAAGCCGGGATGGTGCCCCACCCAATACCGCAACCGCGTCTTTCAACGGCGTCTGGTCTGTACGGTTTGCCCCTCCCGGCGTCGGGATCGGCAATTCGCTCAGGCTTTCTGGTGCTTGCAGTGGTTTCGGCGGAACAATCGAGAATTCTTCCGGCGTGCCGGTTGGATTGCGCAATTGGCGCAGGTTGGTGTCCCGATCCGTCGTATCCTGACGTGTTCCGCAGGCGGTCAATGCCACCAGTGCCAGTATGATCCATGCGCGTGGCATCATGGTGTCTGCCCGCCTCCGTAATCGCCTCAAACCTGCTTTAGCGCATCAAGCCGCACTCGTCACGAGGCGTTTTTCCCACCCGAGAACAGTGCGAGCCCAATCGCCCCGATAAACACCGAAATGTCAGCGACATTAAAGGCATATGGATTGGTGAAACCGCAACAGGACATGTTCAGAAAATCTGCGACCGCACCATAAAGCAGCCGGTCCACCACATTGCCCAGCGCGCCACCGATCAGCAGCCCCGCAAAGATGAGCCCTGTGCGCCCCGGTGGGTCGCGGCGCATCCAGACCAGCACGAACAGGACAATCCCCAATGCGACCGAGATAAGCACCCAGCGCGTCCAATCCGCCTGTCCGGACAACAGGCCGAAATTGATGCCTGTGTTCCAAGCCATGCGAAAATTCAGGTAAGGCGGAAACACGTCGATGGCGCCGACGCGGGCAAGGTCCATCACATGCACCACCAGCCACTTGGTCAGTTGATCCAGAAGAAAGATCGCCGCTGCGACGATGGCCACCAGACGCATGTTGTCTCCTTTGCCCTGCTCCGTAATTTTACCGGATGGTCAAATTCAGTGCCGGAAGTGGCGCATCCCCGTCAGCACCATTGCCAGACCAGCCTCGTCAGCCGCTTTGATCACTTCGTCATCGCGCATCGACCCACCCGGCTGAATCACGCAGGACGCGCCTGCGGCAGCGGCTTCCATCAGGCCGTCCGCGAAGGGGAAGAACGCATCGGACGCCACGGCGCTGCCCTTGGTCAACGGCTCCGGCAGGCCCAGCGCCTCGGCCATGCGTTCAGCCTTCTTGGCGGCGATCAGGGCGCTGTCCAGTCGGCTCATCTGACCCGCGCCGACACCCACGGTCGCGCCATCCTTGACGTAGACGATGGCGTTGGATTTCACGTGTTTTGCAACGGTCCAGGCAAAGAGCAGGTCGCGCATCTGCTCGTCTGTCGGCGCGATCTTGGTCACGACCTTGAGATCATCCAGATTGATCCGGCCGTTGTCGCGGTTCTGCACGAGGATACCACCCGACACCTGTTTCCACGCCGTTCCCGGCTCTGCGGTGTTGGCCAAACCCGGTGCCGTCAGAAGGCGGAGGTTCTTTTTCTTGGCGAACACGTCTTTCGCGTCCTGATGGGCACCAGGGGCGATGACCACCTCGGTGAAGATCTCGGCAATCGCTTCGGCGGTTTCACCGTCGAGGGTGGAATTCAACGCGACGATCCCGCCAAAAGCTGAAGTACGGTCGCAGTCAAACGCCTTTTGATACGCCTCTTTCAGCGTACGGCCCGTTGCCACACCGCACGGGTTGGCGTGCTTGATGATCGCGCAGGCAAAGCCGTCTTTCGGCAGGAATTCCGACACCAATTCAAACGCCGCGTCGGTGTCGTTGATGTTGTTGTAGCTCAGTTCCTTGCCCTGAAGCTGTGTCGCTGTGGCAACCCCCGGACGGGCGGACCCATCGTGGTAGAAAGACGCGCTCTGATGTGGGTTCTCGCCATAGCGCAAAGGCCGCGCCAGTGTCCCGGCAAACACGCGGCGGCGCGGGGTTTCTTCGCCGATGGCACCCGCCATCCATGTGCTGACCGCCGCATCATAGGCGCCGGTGCGCGCGTAAGCGATCTGGGCGTGACGCTGACGAAAGGCCAAGGTGGTCTGACCTTCGTTCGCATCCAGTTCGGCCAGCAAAGCGTCGTAATCCTCGACATCTACAACAGTGGTCACGAAAGCATGGTTCTTGGCCGCAGCGCGGATCATCGCAGGGCCGCCGATGTCGATGTTTTCGATGCACGTGTCATAATCGGCACCTTTGGCAACGGTTTCCTCGAACGGGTAAAGATTCACCACCAAAAGGTCGATCGGGCCAATGCCGTGCTCGGTCATCGCTGCAACGTGGACGTCATTGTCGCGCAGCGCCAGCAAGCCACCATGCACCATCGGGTGCAGCGTCTTGACCCGGCCGTCCATCATTTCCGGAAAGCCCGTCACTTCGGCCACATCCTTTACGGGCACACCCGCATCGCGCAACGTCTTGGCCGATCCACCCGTGGACAACAGCTCCACGCCGCGCCCATCCAGCGCCTTGGCAAGGTCAACAAGTCCGGTCTTGTCCGAGACGGACAGAAGCGCACGGCGAAGGGGGGCGAGATTGGTCATGACAGCGATAGGTCCCAGATGTTCAGTTCAGCAGCTCTGTCGCATCGTCCTGAACAAAGTCCCGCACCGCAACCGCGGTTTCCTGAGCCTTCGCCAACGACCAGCGAACGCGGGTCGCATACTCCATTGCGCGGGCAGATAAAACGATCTGTTTGGTCGCGCGAAGCCGCAACCGGCCTTTTTCAAGATAAACGGACGGTTCAAGCGCAAGATCGCAGCGCCCTTCAAAGCGAAACACCCAAATCTCGCCGCTGCGCAGCGCCATGCTGACGGCAGTTCCGTTCATGTCGATGGCAGTGTCGACTTCGGGATGAAGGTGAAACCGGATGTCAAAGGGGATGCCTGCAAGGCGGCTGTCTTCAAGCTTTTGATCGAACCGGGCTTTGCCGGGACCCTCCAACGCGATCAACAAGTCCTCACCCACCACACCGCGCCCATCGAAGGTCAATTCGAGAATACGCGCATGGGTCAAACCGTGGGTCTTGAGATAGCCATCATGCCCACCTTCGAACCGCACACCATCCATCGCGCGGGACATCTCGATCGGAACGTCTTTCGGGATGTCGTCCAGCAATTCCCGCTCGATCGTGCCAACGCGCGAGGTGCTGCCAAGCCGAGAACTTGAAAACCCATCGAGGCACAATGTGGAATGGGACGGCGTTGCCCGCCCGGCCCGGCGCCAATCTTCGCCAAAAGTCGACCCCGATCCGCAATTCACAATCAGCGGGCGACGCCCTGAGGTTAATTCGAATGCAAGGGTCGACGCATGGGCATTAAAGCTTGCCTGTCCTCCCGGCGGGGCAGACGCGTCGATCACCATGGTGGTGCGCCCTGCCGAAAGCCGTGCATAGCCCATTGCAAGGCCCTTGGGCGCCTGTGCCTTTGTGTTGGCTGCTGCCAATGCCGTGTCCAGACGACCTTCGACGCCGCGTCCACCGCCGTGAAAGCGGGCAAGCCCACCATCAGCATGTCGCAGGACGCGCAAGGTCGGCACTATCCGTGTGATAGCTTGAATATGCGACAATTCCGGCGACCGCGCGGTATCCTCAAGCACGTCGCGCGCCCAGATCAACAGCGTGCATACCTCAAGCAATTCCTCGGGATTGCGCGTCGGTATACCACCCGCATCATCGATCTGACGGGCACATTCCTGTCCTAGCGCCTTGATCGCAGGGTCGGCCTGCGCCTCCATGCCTTGCAGTGAAAGTCCGGCGCTGATCAACCCGGTAAGCGCCTCGAACCGAGGCAGACCCGGCGTAGAGCTGTGCCACCGGCGATTGAGAAAGATCGTCTGCTGCGCAATCGACCGAAAGAACGTGCGCGACTGTTCCGGGGTACAGCCGCCTAGTACGAAAATCGCGTGATGCAGCCAGCGAATGACCCGGCGCCCGGCCAATTCTGGTGTCCATCCGGGACCGGAGCCGTTGCCGTATCGCGCGATCCATTCGAACAGCCAGCTTTGCGCGGTCTTTCGAGTAGCCGCATCACCAACGCTGGCCATGTCGTCAAGCCACACAAATCCGTGAATTTCTTCAAGAAACACTTCGTCAGGCGGCGCGATGTCCCACAGGATCGCGCCAGGCGCTTCGACCAGATGTCCGGCAAAAAGCAGGTTGCCCGCTGTCAATTGCCGTCCCCGCGCATAAGATCCGACGGTTCTTGGTTCAGGCTGGGCGACAAACGCAGTTGCAGGCTTGGCACGCGTGGACAGCCGTGCATGAACACGGTTCAAAACCCGGGCCCGCGCCCGTTTTGCGGCGTCCAGTCGGAACATCAGCTCTGCCTCTGTCTTGCGTTTACGCAAGCGTTCTTATGGCGACATCATAGCCGCGCGAATGAATCGAGTCACGGTGCAATTGTCACGCGGGCGATGCTTTGCCTTTGCGCTGCAAAATCGCCATGTAGAACCCGTCCATTCCGCCCATGTCCGCCCAATAATCTGGGCGCAGACGCACTCCACCCTCCGGGCTGATCCAAACCGGATCAAGACCAGGGGCATGAGGCGGTATGATTTCGACATCATCATTCTGGGAAAGAAGCCACTTGATCTGGTCCTCGCCCTCTTCGCGCAACAAGCTACACGTGCAAAAGACCAAGCTTCCATGCGGGGCGATCTGTTCCAGCGCTCGCGTCAGCAAAGCACGTTGAAGTTTGACCAAATCCTCGATCCCAGTCAGGGTTTTGACGTAGGGCAGGTCGGGATGTCGCCGGATGGTGCCGGTTGCAGAACACGGCGCGTCCAGCAGGATCGCGTCGAAGGGTCCATCCTCATAGGACAGCGCGTCAGCAACCACCGTCTTGGCAGTCAGCTTGGTACGCACAAGGTTTTCGGTCAGCCGCGCCATGCGGGCCTCGGAAATATCCAGCGCGGTCACGTCCGCACCTTTGGCGGCAAGCTGCATTGTTTTCCCACCGGGCGCGGCACAGATATCCAAGACCCGCTTTCCGCTGACATCCCCCAGCAGCTGAACCGGCAAGGCGGCAGCCGCATCTTGCACCCACCAATCACCGGTATCGAACCCCGCAAGCGCCGACACTTGCCCCCGAGCAGCAAGCCGAACCGACCCCGTCGGAAGAAGCGTGCCACCCAGCTTTTCCGCCCAGTCTGCGGCGTTGGATTTGACCGACACATCCACAGGCGGCGGCACCGCATGGGCGCGTTCTATTTTCGCCACGACAGGTTTGCTCCATGCCTTTGCCAGCTTGGGACGCAGCCATTTCGGCAACATGGTATCCGGTGCTTTGTCCCACTCGGTCGTATCAAGCGCCGTGATTTTGCGCAGAACCGCGTTGACCAGCCCCTTCATCGGTGCGGTTTTCTTATTGCGACCGGCAAGCTTTACCGCCTCGTTTACAACGCCATGCGCTGCACCGCCTGTCATGAATTCGACCGTCGCCATGCGCAGCAGGTTCATCACTCGCAAGGGTGGCTGGCGTTGCAGGTTCGATGTCAGCAGGTGATCAGCGCGTCCCAAGTATCGCAGCGTTTCCGAAATCAGACGTTGCGCTGTCGCCCGTTCCGGTGGGCTCAGCTCTTGCCAGACTGGATCGCTGATGACATCCGACAACATTCGGCCTTCGCCGACAATCTGGCTTAGCCCATCAAGAGCGACAAGGCGGGGAGAAGCGGGTGCGGGCACGTAACGATCCTGTGGCGGGCCGGGGTTGTCCCGGACCGGAAGGCGCGTATATCAAAGGCAAGCGATATGGAAGACCGCGATGAGCACTGACACACCCAAAGACCTGCCCCCTGCCGCCCAACGCGCCTTGGCCGAAGCAGAAGAGCGCCGCAAGAAAGCTGCCGCAGACCAGCCTATGCCAAAAGAATTGGGCGGCCGTGACGGGCCTGAGCCTGTGCGCTATGGAGATTGGGAAAAGGGCGGTCTCGCGATCGACTTCTAAGTATCAGCGCAGACGGAAATCCGCAGCCTGCCCTGCGCCCTGATCAGCGATGAAGCGCATCTCTGACCCGTTGGCGAGCACTGCTTGGCAATTATAGCCAAGGTCATCGCCCCCCAATTCAGGTCGCGACAGAAGAACCCGTTCTTCCAATCCCACGACCCTGTGACGTCCCATGTGGCGCCACGCCCGGTGATCTTGCCGTCAGGCGACACATTCAACCGCACCAAGGGGCGCGACAGCGTCTTGCCTTGCACCAGAGACATAAATTCGGATTTATTTTCGACACGTTTCAGTTCGGCCAATGCAATTTGAGGCACAGCGAATGTCAGGGCAGCAGCAATGGCGATGGCAAAACGGTTCGACATGAAATCCTCCGGGCATACCTTTTACATAAAGATACGCTAGAAATGCACGAATGGATCAAGAAGTTCCCGTAACGCACGCGTGATCAGTCGTCAGACAGCCCCAACACGTCAAGCATATCATACTCGCCCGGTGCTTTGTCCTGCCCCCACAACGCTGCTTTCAAAGCACCGCGGGCAAAAAGCGCGCGGTCACTGGCGACGTGCCGCAACGTAATGCGTTCGCCTGCAGCCGCGAAGAGCACGTCATGTTCGCCCACGATGTCGCCGCCGCGAATGGCACTGAAACCGATATCACCCCGCTTGCGCGCCCCGGTGATACCATCGCGCCCACTGTCGGATACATCACGCAGATCGACACCGCGCCCTTCAGCGGCCGCCTCACCCAGCATCAGAGCAGTGCCAGATGGCGCATCGACCTTTTGGTTGTGATGATATTCGATCACTTCGATGTCATAGTCTTCGTCCAGGGCTGCTGCGACCTTACGGGTCAGCACAGTCAACAAATTCACACCAAGGCTCATGTTGCCCGCACGGACCACGACGGCATGGCGCGCTGCTGCTTTGATCTTGGTCAGATCACTCTCGGACAAACCGGTGGTGCCGATCACATGCACCGCCCGCGCCTGTGCGGCCAGTTCAGCAAATGCGACCGTCGCCGCGGGCGCGGTAAAGTCGATAACCGCCTGTGCGCGCGCGAAACATTCAAGCGGGTCGTCCGCAACAATGACGCCCATCGCGGCTCCACCCATCGCGGTGCCTACATCCTTGCCCACCCAGTCGTGACCCGCACGTTCAACAGCACCGGCAAGGTGCATCCGGGGGTGTTTGGCGATCTCGTTCACCAGCATCTGCCCCATCCGCCCGGACACTCCGGTGACGACGACCCCGATTTCTTCGCTCATGACATTCTCCGCAAGTGGATTTCCGCCTCAATAGCGGCTGCCCCCCTGCTTGGCAAAGGCCGCCAGACCGCTTATGTGCCGGGTATGGCAAAAAACCGATCTCACAGCTCTGAGGGACCCAGCCAGCGTCAGCTGCGTGTGGGCGAACTGATCCGCCGCACATTGTCCGATGTGCTGACTCGCGGTGACATTCACGATCCCGACCTGAACCGCTACTCCATCACGGTGGGCGAAGTGCGCACGTCACCAGACTTGCGCATGGCCACGGCCTATGTCGTGCCTCTTGGCGGGAAGGGACAGGAAGATGTCCTCGAGCTTCTCAATCGCAATCGCAGCGAACTGCGTCGTGTGGTGGCCAAAAACCTCACATTGAAGTTCTCTCCGGAATTGCGGTTCAAGCTGGACGATACGTTCGACCGCATGGACGATACCCGCCGCATGTTCGAACAGGACGATGTGCGCCGTGACATCGAGAGCTAAGACAGCCTTCGTTGCTATTGCGCTGATTGCGATCGGCGGACTTTCGGCACAGGCCGAGGTGACCTGTTCGGAGCGCAGCTTTGACGGGCTCGCCTATACGGCCTGTGAGGTTGACCCACGGGTGGACGATTTGCGGCTGTTTCTTAACGCGCCTTCGGGTGAAAAATACGGACAGTTCTCGACCATTGATGGCGCCTTGGCCAACGAAGGCAAAACGCTGATCTTTGGCATGAATGGCGGGATGTATCACAATGACCGCGCGCCAGTTGGGCACTACATCGAGGATGGCCAAGAGATCATGCGCGTCATCCCCAACGCGGGGCCGGGCAATTTCGGGCTGCTGCCGAATGGTGTGTTCTGCATTCAGAACGACCGCGCCGATGTGATCGAAACGCTGACCTATGACGCCGCGCGCCCCAACTGCCGTTTTGCCACGCAGTCTGGCCCGATGCTGGTCATCGACGGGGACTTGCACCCAAGGTTTCTGAAGGACAGCACGTCGCGCTATATCCGCAATGGGCTCGGCACTTCGGAAGATGGGGCTCGCGTGGTTTTTGTTATTTCTGATCAGTCAGTTACGTTTCATGAATTCGGCCGCATCTTCCGCGATGACCTTGGCTTGCCGAACGCGTTGTTCCTTGATGGCAGCGTCTCGCGTCTACATGCGCCGCAGTTGAACCGATCGGACTTTGGGCGTTGGCTGGGGCCGATTGTGGGTGTGGTTGCCCCGCTTGACCGCTAGCAGGGTTGCGGTGACACGCGCGCCGCTCTACCTCTCTGCGGCACGACCATTGGCACCGGAGGCCCCATGACAGACACGTTTGATGACCTGACGCAAAGCCTGTTGCAGCGCGCCAAAGAGGCTGGGGCCGATGCAGCCGATGTGCTGGCTGTGCGGGGCAATTCGATGTCCATCGACGTGCGTAATGGTGTTCTGGAACAGGCAGAGCGGTCGGAGGCAACCGATATCGGTCTGCGTGTTTTCGTTGGTCAGCGGGTTGCCAACGTATCGTCCTCGGATGTGCGGGCGGACAGTCTTGCGATCATGGCAGAGCGTGCCGTGGCCATGGCACGGGAAGCTCCGGAAGATCCGTATGTGGGCTTGGCTGATCCGAACCAGCTGGCACAGAACCGGGCGTCGGCCTGGCTTGAGCTTTACGATCCGACCCCAGAGCCTTCACCTGCCGAGCTGGAGCAGGATGCGCGCGATGCAGAGGCTGCGGCGCTGGCTGTGGACGGCATCACGCAAGTATCGGCTTCGTCCGCCGGATATGGGTCGCAAGAGGTCTATCTTGCTGCAAGCAATGGCTTTTCTGGCGGCTACCAACGCTCATCACGGTCCACATCCTGCGTGGCGATTGCGGGCACCGGCACCGGGATGGAGCGGGACTATGATGGGGATCAGCGGATTTTCCAAAGCGATCTGAGGTCGCCTGCCGAGATCGGACGAACGGCGGCGGAACGCACGCTGGAACGGATGAATCCGCGCAAACCCAAAACCGGCGCGTATCCGGTGTTGTTCGATGAACGGATTTCATCGTCGCTGATCGGACATTTGCTGATGGCGATCAACGGTGCTGCGATTGCGCGACGGTCGTCTTGGGCATTGGATTTGCTGGGAAAAGAGGTTCTGCCACAAGGGCTTAGCCTGATCGAAGACCCACATCGCGTGCGGGTCGGCGGGTCGCGCCCATTCGATGCTGAAGGATTGGCGACGCAAAAGCGGGACATCGTCAAGGACGGGGTTTTGATGGGTTGGACGCTTGATCTGGCGACCGCGCGAAAGCTGGGGCTGGAATCCACCGCTGGTGCCGCGCGTGGGACAACGGGCGGGCCGTCGCCCAGCGTAACGAATGTCGCGCTTTCCCAAGGGTTTACTGACCGCGCCGGTTTGATCAAAGAGATGGGGACAGGGCTGGTTGTGACCTCGATGATCGGCTCCACCATCAACCCCAATACTGGCGACTATTCGCGGGGCGCGGCTGGATTCTGGGTCGAGAATGGCGAAGTAACCTATCCTGTAAGTGGGGTGACCATTGCAGGTAACCTCATAGAAATGCTCAAGAAAATCACGCCGGCCAATGATGCACGCCCTTGGCTGAGCCGGGTGGTCCCGTCATTGCTGGTGGAAGGTCTGACGCTTGCCGGAGAGTGATCTTGATCTTTTGATCGACGCTGCGCGTCGCGCCGGTGAGATCGCCCTTCACCACAAGGCTAAGGGCTTGGAAGTAGAGCATAAACCTGACGACGCGGGCCCAGTCACACAAGCCGATTACGCCGTGGATCGGGCACTACGCGAGGCGTTGACCGCGGCGCGCCCCGGGTATGGCTGGCTGAGCGAAGAAACCCGCGACACACCGGATCGGCTGAACCGGGACCGGGTGTTCATTGTCGATCCGATCGACGGAACACGCAGTTTTGTCAAAGGCGAAAGCACTTGGGCGCATTCGCTGGCGGTTGTTGATCAGGGCGTCGTCACGCAGGGTGTCGTTTACCTTCCCGAAATGGATCTGATGTATTCCGCCGACAGGACGCAAGGTGCGTTCTGCAACGGAGATCCACTAAGTGTTTCTGATATCAGTGATATTCACGCTGCTCGGGTTTTGGCGACCAAGCCGAACATGGACCAGATACACTGGCGCGACGCCGTGCCAGACTTCGCCCGGTCGCATCGGCCCTCGCTGGCCTATCGGCTGTGTCTGGTGGCACAAGGGCGCTATGATGCGATGTTGACGTTCCGTCCAAGCTGGGAATGGGACATTGCGGCAGGGGCGTTGATCCTGTCCGAAGCCGGAGCAAAGGTGACGGACCGGAAGGGCGAGGCGTTGCGATTTAACAACGTCGTGCCACAGACTGCAGGTGTGGTCGGCGCGGGTGCGGAATTGCACGAAAAGATCGCTGAAAGGCTGGTCTATACCGGGTAATTCGGCTGTGTCGTACGGTTGAACCGTACGGTTTGTCGTCTTAAGCCGTACGGTTCAACCGTACGGTTTCCCGATTTTTCTGGCGTCGGCGCAAAGCGTGGAGTGAGCGCCCATTGGCCCTCAAAACGAGAGCCACGTGATGTGGCGGTCGGATGCAAAATGCGGCAGTCGGTTAGCCGAAAAATTCGCGGCGCGTCGAGTCTGTCAAAGCACCTCGATCACATCCTTGTCGATGGCGAGCATGTAACCGCGACGAGCGATGTTCTTAATCAGTAGTTCGCTGACCAACTGGTTGCCCAAGCCGTCACGCAGGCGCTTGATTCGGGTGGCGCCTGCGGCCTCATCGCAATCGGATTCGGAGCGGCCCGAAATGATGGCTTCAATCTGGGCACCGGAGAGCAATTCGTCGTCAAGACGGGCTTCGGCAAGAATCGAGATGGTTTCGATCATCGCGTCGGTCAGTTTGAACCCCATCGTGTTCAGATAGACTGTGTTTTCCTCGCGGCTGACAATCAATGAATTGACCTGAATGCCCGACCGTTCGATCTGCGCCATACGGCGGTTGAGGAGGACAAGCATCACCAGAAACACGAGCGCCGCGATCAGCATGGCTGTGGCGAACACAAGCAGCACGAAGATGGTCGTGCGATACCCCGCCAGCGTGTCGGAAAACGCAGTGCCGGATTGGGCGAGGATTTCTAGAAGCTTGACCTCGGCCTGTGAAGTCAGGTCGTCGTTTTCAACAAAGATCTGCTCGACCCTCGAATTGAACGCGTTGGCGTCAGGTAGGGTCAGAACAAGAAAGACGCCCGCCAGCACCAAAAGCGCCACGATCCCGCTGATGCCAATCACCACGAGGCGGGTGCCAGAGCGGCGCGCGTCAGTAACGGAGGTAGTTTGGTCCGGCACTGTCTTTCCTTTCGGCTAACCCTGTTTCATCAAAAACCGACACCACATTGAGCAGCGTCCAGCCCGCCTGTGCAAGACGGGTCTGCAACTGATCCTGCGCAGAGGCCGAGGTGCAGGGTTCTGAAATCTCGGCCACACCGTAGTGCAACCGGAGGGGGGCGTCCTGTTTCGCCTTGTAATCAGCATAACATACCGCCTGTGCGGCGGCGGGCATGCAGAGCGCGGCGAGGAGCAGAAAGGGGAGCGCGTGTTTCATGCGATCACCCTGCGACCAAGCTCAGAGAAATTCAATAACGACAGCACGGTTATCGCATAACGAGGGGGCGATATTGCCTGACTTTGCAGGGTCAGCCGAGATGGATGTCACAGGCAGCGGGCCATCCCCCCTGCCCCCGACGACGCCATCTCAGGCTTAACCGACAGGGAAAGGAACCCCACCATGTCACGCAGATTCATCGCAGCCGTTCTGGCCGTTTCCACCACAATCGCTGCACTTTCCGCCGCACCTGCCCGCGCCGCATCAGAAGAGGACATCGCCAAGCTTTTGGCGGGGGCCGCAACGATCTTTATCATCGGCAAGGCGATCCAGAATTCACGCGACGATGATCGCCGGGACAAAAAGAAAGAAGAGGTTCGGCACTATGTTCCAGACCACCGCCCCGGACATGTTTCGAAGCAACCGGTCTATACGCAGCAAAAGCCAATCCCGAAAGTCATGCCCCGCGACGTAAAGCAGCGTCACAAAGACGTGCTGCCTGCCAATTGTGTGCGCCAGATCGAAGGTGGGCGCGTTGGGCGGGTCGTGATGGGCCGCTGTCTTGAGCGCAACAATATCAGCACCCGGACTTTGCCCAAAGCGTGCCGCATGACCGTTGAAACCCGGCGCAGTGAGTCGCGGGCCTATGCCCTGCCCTGCCTCCGGCATCGTGGATACACACTGGCGCGCTACTGAAAAGCGCCAGATTTGCGGGGGCTGTGGTCCTTGGTTCCCCGCACCTTGCCCGCATGGTGGCCCCCCACCATGCGGGCTTTTTCATGTCGGGGCGTATTTTGCCGGAATTGTGAGGCCGGATCTGTGGAACCCGTTTGCACGGTGAGTCGTTGGACGTTTATGCTGAACTCAGGCAAAGCACGAGGTTTTGGGTAAATGAACCGTCTGACACGCACTATCTTGTGCGCGGCATGGGTCGCCGTTCCGGGGATCGGCGCGGCACAGAACTTTGATCTTAACGTCTCGGGCGGCAGCGACGAGTTGAGAAGCGAGCTTAAGGACGCGATGTCCTTGTATGCGTTGGTGGATGCCGAGGATGCTACACCGCAGGCATTGATCGCGGCCGCGCAGGCCGATTATGCACGGATCGTGGCAGCGCTTTACGGGGGCGGACGGTTCTCGCCCACTGTGTCGATCACTGTCGACGGGCGCGAGGCGGCGGGGATTTCGCCATTTGAGGCACCGCAATCAATCAACACAATTCTGATCGAGGTCGATCCGGGCCCAAGGTTCCGCTATGGACGCGCCGAGATTGCGCCATTGGCCGAAGGCACCGAGATTCCGCCCGAGTTCAGGACAGGCGAACGCGCGGGCACAGCCCCCATCCGGGACGCGGTGAGCGCTGGTGTGACGGGCTGGCGCGCTATTGGCCATGCCAAGGCACGGCTAGAGGACCAGCAGATCGTCGCAGACCATCCCAATCGTGAATTGGACGTGCGCTTGCGCCTTGCACCGGGGCCGCAGTTGCGGTTCGGCGACGTGGTGGTGACGGGCAATGACCGGGTGCGGCGCACACGGATTCGAGAAATCGCAGGCTTGCCGCAGGGTGAGGTGTTTGATCCGCAGGAGATTGCGGACGCGGAACGGCGGTTGCGCGATACTGGCGTGTTCAGTTCGGTTGCGGTGTCCGAAGCCGATACTCCGAATACGGACGGCACGCTGGACCTTGCATTGCAGGTGGCCGAGCAAAAGCCGCGGCGGTTTGGCTTTGGGGCCGAGGTGTCGACACAGGAGGGTGGCAAGGTCAGCGCGTTCTGGCTGCATCGCAATCTGTTCCAAGGGGCCGAGCGGCTGCGTGTCGAAGGCGAGGTGTCCGGGATCGGCACGGATACAGACGAAATGGATTACGCGCTGACGCTGACCTATGGTCGACCCGCAACGTTCACCCCGGACACGGAGTTCTATTTGACTGCCGGGATCGAGCAGTTGAACGAACCGGGATTCACCAGCAACCAAGCAAGTGTGGTCGCGGGATTGTCGCATCGATTTTCTGATCAGCTGAGCGCGTCGTTCGGTTTGGGATACCGGTATCTTGATACGGAAGACGCGTTTGGGGAACGCGAATTCCAGTTGCTGCTGGCGACTTTCGGCGCGACCTATGACACGCGGAACAATTCGTTGAACCCAAGCAACGGGTACTATCTGTCTGCGACTAGCACGCCCTTTCTTGGGCTGGATGAAACCGAGAGCGGGATACGCGTTACGTCGGATGCGCGCGCCTATTTCGGGTTAGGAGCCGAGGATCGTTTCGTGCTGGCGGGACGGGCACAGATCGGGTCGGTCTGGGGGCCAAGTCTTGAGGACACAGTTCCCGACTACCTGTTTTACTCGGGCGGCGGCGGGACGGTGCGTGGTGTGCCGTATCAATCGCTGGGTGTCACGCTGGACAATGACGAGTTTACGGGCGGTCAAAGCTTTGCCGCCGTGTCAGCCGAACTGCGCGCCAAGGTACGGGACAATATCGGTCTGGTCGGGTTTTATGATGCGGGCATGATCACCGAAGAGAGCGGCTTTGGCGGAGACAGCGACTGGCATGCCGGGGCTGGTTTTGGCCTGCGCTACAACACCGGGATCGGCCCCATTCGGGTGGACATCGCAACGCCTGTGACCGGGGATGGCGCGGGCAAGGATTATGAACTGTACATCGGCATTGGTCAGGCTTTCTGATATGCGCTTTATCGCGACGCTTCTTGTCTTTCTGTGGTGGCCGCTGGCCAGCTTTGCACAGGACAGTGACGAAGACCCCGGATACTTGGCGGGCCTGTTGCAGGACGCCTTGTCCGGCGCAGGACGCGATGTGCGCATCCGTGGCGTTCAAGGCGCGTTGTCAAGCGAGGCGACGATTGCATCCATCATTATTTCTGACGATCAGGGCGAATGGTTCCGGGCGGAAAACATCGTTTTGGATTGGCGGCGGGCCGCATTGCTGCGTGGCATCGTTGATGTGACATCGTTCAGCGCCGAGACCGTTGTGGTGTCGCGGGCGCCGGATGCCGGAGAAGACTTGCCCAGCGCAGAGGCAGAGCCGTTCAGCATTCCTGAATTGCCCGTTGAAGTGCGGATCGAGCGGTTTGCGGTTGGCTCTTTGCAATTGGGCGCACCACTTTTGGGAGAGGCGGCCGAGTTCGCCATCACCGGGGCTGCCGAGCTTGCCGAGGGTGGGGCCGATCTGGACCTCAACCTCGAGCGGGTCGACGGCCAGCAATCGCAGATCGCACTGGCGGCCAGCTATGATCCGTCCTCGCGGCAATTGTCCGTTGATCTGAACGCTGAAGAGGCCGCTGGAGGGCTGGCGGCCACGCTGCTGGGTATCCCCGGCGCGCCATCTGTTGCGCTGACGGTTCAGGGCGAAGGCATGGTCGACGATTTCGAAGCGGCGATCGCGTTGGCGACGGATGATCAACCGCGCATCACCGGGACGGTCGAAATCCTTGCGCCGCAAGAGACCGGCACATGGGATGTACGGGTCGACATCACTGGGGACCCAACACCGCTTTTGACCGAGGAAACCCGTGCGTTTTTCGGCACAGACATCGGGTTGCAGGCGCAGGTGATGCGCGAGGCGAACGGTCGGATCGATTTGCCGCAATTCGCGTTGACGGCCGATGCCCTGTCGCTGAGCGGCAGTGCCACGATTTCTGAAACCGGATGGCTCGAGGCGTTGGATGCCGAGGGGCGGATCGCAAACCCTGATGGCGGGTCCGTTGTGCTGCCGTTCGGTGGTGGCGACACGCAAGTCGCATCGGTGACGTTCGATGCGGCGTTGAACGGAGATCTGACCTTTGATGCCCGGCTCGACGGTTTTGTCAGCCCGGATGCAACGCTGGATTCGCTGTCGATCACAGGGCGCGGGCAGATCGACCAGCAGAGCTTTGCGCAGCAGGACGGGCAGTTTGCATTGGACCTGACTTGGGCCGCAGAGGCCCTGGCCTTGGCCGACCCGGCTTTGGCAGAGGCGGTTGGGTCTGAATTGTCGGGTGCGGCGCGTGTCGATTATCAAAGCGGTCAGCCGATCCGGGTAACGGGGCTTGAGGCTAACGGACCAGAATACGGGCTGACCGGCGACGCGACCTGGACATCGGAAGATGCGATGCCGTTGGCTGTTGATCTGCGACTGGTTGCCGAGGACATCACCCGATTTTCCGCGATTGCCGGGCGGCCGTTGGGCGGTCGGATCGACTTGCAGGCGGATGGTACTGTTGGGCCGATTTCGGGCATGATCGATATGGTTGTGGACGGCACAACCTTGGACCTTGCGATAGGTCAGGACGTGGCAGACCGGCTGTTGACCGGCGTCGGATCGGCGCGGGTTGATGTGCGCCGGGACGAGACCGGCACGACGATCCGGTCTGCGCGTGTGGTGACGCCTGCGGCAAATCTGGAAGCGACGGGCAAGATCACCAGCGGCGATACAGCGGTGCGGTTCGGTGGCCTTCTGAGCAATCTGGACCGTGTGTATCCGGGCGAGGCCGATGGTGCAGCCGTGCTGAACGGGTCGGTCATGTTGTCGGGAACAAGGTTGCGCAATCTTGAACTTACGGCTGACCTTTCGAACCAGTCGCAGCCCGTGCGTCTGCCGTTTGGCGGCGGGTTGACTCTGACGAATGGCACGGTGGACGTGACTGCCACCGGTGGGCCGGACGGCGCATGGCAGGCCGAAGTCGCCATGCGGGACCTGGAGTCGCCGCAAGCCTCGGCAACCACTTTGGCGCTGGCAGGCAACGGAAATATCGCACAATCCGAAGATGGCGGTTTGGTGTCTGTGGGGGGCGACATGCGCCTGGCCGGATCGGCGTTGCGTCTGAGCGATGCGCGATTTGCCCAAGCAATCGGAAGCAACCCGACAATCACGACGACTTTTGACTGGGTGCAGGCGTCAGAGCGGTTGACGGTGCAGTCCTTTGGGCTGGCGACCGGGGCAATCGACGCCACCGGATCGGCGATGATCACACAAGCTCTTAGTGCGCCGGACGCACAATTTGCGTTGTCTCTGGTGGCCGACAGCCTTGCGCCGTTGTCGGGATTGGCCGGGCAGAACCTTAGGGGTCAGGCGACCATTGACGTGACCGGAGCCTATCAGGATGGTGGTGATTTCGACGTGACCGCACGCGGTCAGGGCAGCGGGCTTGGTATCGGCAATGCGACCGTGGACCAGTTGTTGGCTGGGGTGACACGGTTTGAGGTTGGTGCAACCGGGCAAGACGGCGCATTGGCGCGGCTTTCAGCGGATGTACAGAACCCCGAAATCAGCGCGCGGGTGAATGGACCGTTGAGCAATCTGGAAATCGACGCGCGGTTGGCGAATGTCGGACTGATCGCACCGGATTTCCAAGGCGCGCTGGTTGTCGATGGCACGGTTGGGCAGCAAAGCGATGGCTATCTGGTGGATGTTGATCTGGACGGACCGGGCGGCACGCGGCTTGCTGTGGATGGGCGTGTGGCCAATGGCGGCCGCGCCAATCTGTCGATCAATGGCGCGGCGCCGCTGGGGCTTGCCAATGTGTTTATCGCGCCGCGGCGTTTGAACGGACAGGCGGCCTTGGATTTGCGGGTGTCTGGCCCGCTTGGGGTGTCGAGCCTGTCTGGCACGATCACACCGCAAGGCGCGGAGTTCAGCGCACCTACTCTTGGGATCATCCTCACACCGATTACTGGACAAATTCAGCTGAGCAATGGTGCGGCGCAGATCGGATTGTCGGCACAGGGCAACCATGGCGGGTCCGTCGATGTGGGCGGTCGTCTGGGGCTGTCCACTCTGGACGCCAGCATCACTGCCACGCTTAACCGTTTTGGCGTGCGCGACCCCGATCTGTACAACACCAGCGTTGATGGAACGGTCTCATTGAATGGGCCGATTGGGCGCAATCTGCTGGTGAGCGGCGATCTTCGGTTGAACGAGACCGAGATTCAGGTGCCATCTTCGGGCGTTTCCGCTTTGGGAGAGATTCCCCCCATCGACCATCTTGGCGCGACACGTCCTGTCATGCGGACGCTGGACCGGGCCGGGATCACATCGGCGCAGGATACTGCTGTAGAAGCGGCACGCGGGCCATCGAGCACCAGGCTCGATATCACGCTGACCGCGCCGGGACAGGTGTTTGTGCGCGGACGCGGGCTGGATGCCGAACTGGCGGGACAATTGCGGCTGACTGGGCCAACCTCGGACATCATTCCGCAGGGCGGGTTCGAGCTGGTGCGCGGGCGATTGGATATTCTCAATCAGCGGTTCACTCTGGACGAGGGGCGCATTCAGATGAGCGGCAGTTTCGATCCGGTGCTGCGCTTTGTGGCCGAGACAAATGCCAACGGAATTACCGTGAGGGTCATTCTGGATGGGCCGGCCTCGTCGCCGGAGATTTCGTTCTCCTCGAGCCCGGAACTGCCCGAGGACGAAGTGTTGGCACAGCTTTTGTTCGGGCGAAACCTGTCGAACCTGTCAGCGTTGCAGGCGCTTGAACTTGCCAATGCGGTCGCCACTCTAGCAGGGCGCGGCGGAATGGGTCTTTTGTCGCGACTGCGCGATGGCTTTGGGCTGGATGATCTGGACGTGAGCCAAACCGAGGATGGCGGCACTGCTGTGCGTGCGGGCAAATACATCTCGGACAACATCTATTCGGATGTGGTGGTCGAAAGCGGCGGTCGGGCCGAGATCAATCTGAACCTTGATGTGACCTCGGATATCACAGCGCGGGGGAGCGTGGACAATACCGGCAATTCGTCGCTGGGGGTTTTCTTTGAACGGGATTATTGAGGTGCGGTCGCGCCGTTGTGCGCGGCGCACACGAAAGCCCTTGCAGACTCGGAGCACGCTCCGTATATGCACCTCAACAGCGGCGTGTTGACGAAAGTCGGCACCCACCGAATTCTTCAACGGGCCGCGCGCCCGTTTTTTTGTGTCTGGAGACCTACGAGACAATGTCTGACCTGATCGCCAAAGCCGCGATGGACCGACGTCTGGCCGAGATCATCGCCCCTGTCATCGAGGACATGGGGTTCGAACTGGTGCGTATCCGGTTGATGAGCGGCAAGTTGGCCACATTGCAGATCATGGCTGAACGCCCCGAAGGCGGGATCGAAGTCGATGAATGCGCCGCCATAAGCACCGCCGTGAGCGCGACGCTGGATGTCGAAGATCCGATCCTCGATACCTACACTTTGGAAGTGTCGTCGCCGGGGATCGACCGGCCTTTGACCCGCCTCAAGGATTTCGAGACCTTTGAAGGTTACGAGGCCAAGATCGAAACATCCGAAATGATCGACGGACGCAAGCGCTTCAAGGGCGTGCTGGCCGGGGTCGAGGGTGACGAAGTACTGATCAATATCGAAGAGGGCACTGTCGGGCTAAAGTTCGATTGGCTGACCGATGCCAAGCTGGTTCTGACCGACGAGCTGATCAAGGAAATGCTGAAGGCGCGGAAAGCCCAAGGCTTCGAAGAAGACAAATTTGACGACGTGATTGAGGCCGAAGGGCCCGAAGAGGAGTAAGAACCGATGGCAATCACCTCCGCCAACCAGTTGGAACTGTTGCAGACCGCCGAAGCGGTGGCGCGCGAAAAGATGATCGACCCCGGGTTGGTTGTCGAAGCGATGGAAGAAAGCCTCGCCCGTGCGGCCAAGTCGCGTTACGGGTCCGAGATGGACATCCGCGTGAAGATCGACCGCAAGACCGGTCGCGCGACGTTCACCCGCGTGCGCACCGTGGTCGAAGATGAAGAGCTTGAGAATTATCAGGCCGAATTCACCTCGGAGAGTGCCAAGCCGTATTTCGTCGCTCCAAAGTCGACCCAGAACGCGGTCTGGCTGCGCGACGGACAGTCGATCACGGAATTCTCTGGCGCGGCGCAGGTGGGTGACACGTTCGTCGAAGAGGTGCCTCCGGTCGAGATGGGTCGCATCGCCGCGCAATCTGCAAAGCAGGTGATCCTGCAGAAGGTGCGCGAAGCCGAGCGGGACCGTCAGTTCGAAGAATTCAAAGATCGTGCAGGCACCATCATCAACGGTGTGGTCAAGCGCGAGGAATACGGCAACGTCATCGTCGATGTGGGCCGGGGCGAAGGCATCCTGCGCCGCAACGAGAAGATTGGCCGCGAAAGCTATCGCAATGGGGACCGCATCCGCTGCTTCATCAAAGATGTGCGCCGCGAGACCCGTGGGCCGCAGATCTTCCTGTCGCGCACAGCACCGGAATTCATGGCGGAACTGTTCAAGATGGAAGTGCCGGAAATCTATGACGGCATTATCGAGATCAAGGCTGTAGCCCGTGATCCGGGTTCGCGCGCCAAGATCGCCGTGATTTCCTATGACAACTCGATTGACCCGGTCGGTGCCTGTGTGGGTATGCGTGGTTCCCGTGTTCAGGCCGTTGTGAACGAGCTGCAGGGCGAAAAGATCGACATCATCCCATGGAACGAAGATGTGCCGACCTTCCTTGTGAACGCGCTGCAGCCTGCGGAAGTGAGCAAGGTGGTTCTGGACGAAGATGCCGAGCGCATCGAAGTCGTGGTCCCGGACGAGCAACTGAGCCTCGCGATTGGTCGCCGCGGTCAGAACGTGCGTCTGGCGTCGCAGCTGACCGGGCTTGATATCGACATCATGACCGAGGAAGAAGAATCGCAGCGTCGTCAAAAAGAATTCGAAGAGCGGACGCAGCTGTTCATGGACACGCTCGATCTGGACGAGTTCTTTGCCCAGCTTCTGGTGTCCGAAGGGTTCACCAACCTTGAAGAAGTGGCCTATGTCGAGCTTGACGAATTGCTGGTCATCGACGGTGTCGACGAAGGCACTGCCGAGGAATTGCAGACCCGTGCCCGCGAGAACCTTGAGGCCCAGGCAAAAGCCGCTCTGGACAACGCCCGCGCTTTGGGTGCCGAAGACAGCCTGATCAACTTCGAAGGGCTCACGCCTCAGATGGTTGAAGTGCTGGCAAAAGACGGCGTCAAGACGCTCGAAGACTTTGCGACCTGTGCGGATTGGGAACTGGCTGGTGGATGGACCACCGAGAACGGCGAACGGCACAAGGACGAAGGTTTGCTGGAGCCGTTCGACATGTCGCTTGAAGAGGCGCAGCATCTGGTCATGACAGCGCGCGTGCTTCTGGGCTGGGTCGATCCGACCGAGCTTGAAGAAGAGGCCGAAGACGAAGAACTGGGCGATGTGGAAGAAGAGCAGGTCTGACCTGCCCTGACGGAAGGACGACGACACACGTGACACGCGGTGGCAAAGACAAAGATCGGGACAGCGGACCGGAACGCAAATGCATTGCGACCGGCGAGGTGCGCCCGAAAGCCGAACTGATCCGCTTTGTCGTCGGTCCTGAGGATCAGCTTGTTCCCGATCTGGCAGAAAAACTGCCGGGTCGGGGGATTTGGGTGAGCGCAACGCGCGCTGCTCTTGAAACCGCGCTGAAAAAGAACATGTTTCATCGTGCGGCGAAAACGCAATTGCGCTTGTCCGAGACACTTGTTTCCGATCTTGAACAGCAGCTTGCGCGTCGTGTTGTCGATCTGATAAGTCTAAGCCGCAAATCCGGCGTGGCGATTTCTGGCTATGAAAAGGTCAAAGATGCCCTGTCCAAGGAAACCGCAGAGGTGCTTTTGCAGGCGGAAGACGGATCGAGTCGCGGGAAATCGAAACTCAGCACTCCGCATTACGGCCATTACATAGGTTGGCTCACGGCGGATGAGCTTGGAATGGCCTTTGGGCGACAAACTGTGATACATGCCGCGCTTGGCGCTGGCGGACTCACGCAACGTGTTGTAGAGGAAGCCCAAAGATTGAAGGGCTTTCGCATCGGAACGTCTGATGCAAAGACAGCGGCAGGGGCCGTTGGGAAGGAAAAAAGAGCTAAATGAGCGATAACGACGGCAAAAAGACTTTGGGTTTGCGCGGCGGTCCCCGGTCAGGGAACGTAAAGCAGAGCTTTAGCCACGGACGGACGAAGAACGTCGTGGTGGAGACCAAGCGCAAGCGCGTTGTGGTGCCGAAACCCGGTGCGGCCCAGTCAGCCGCGGGAAGTGCTGCCACGACGGCCATGAGCTTGGCCGGGAGCAAGCGCCCCGCAGGAATTTCCGACGCGGAGATGGAACGCCGGCTGAAGGCCCTTCAGGCAGCAAAGGCTCGCGAAGGCGAAGAAGCCGCACAGCGCGAAGCCGAAGAGAAGGCCCGCGCCGAAGAACGCGATCGTATGCGCGCGGAAAAAGAGGCCAAGGAGCGCGAACAGCGCGAGGCTGAAGAACGCGCCCGCCAGAAAGCCGAAGACGAAGAGCGCAAGGCACGCGAAGCTGCAGAAGCGGCCAAGCAAGCTGCGGCCGGTCCGAGCGAATCCCCTGCCGCGCGCCAACCTGCCGGTGGCGGTGGTGGTGGCGGTGCGAAGCCGTCGCAAGCAGCCCCCCGCAAGGTGGACCGTGAACGCGAAGATCGCGGTCGTCGCAAAGGTGACGATTCCGAACGCCGTTCTGGCAAGCTCACGCTGAACCAGGCTTTGGGTGGCGAAGGCGGTCGTCAGAAATCAATGGCGGCAATGAAGCGCAAGCAAGAGCGTGCGCGTCAGAAAGCCATGGGTGGCAACCAGCCGCGCGAAAAAGTCGTGCGCGCCGTGCAGTTGCCCGAAGCGATTACGGTTGCCGAATTGGCAAACCGGATGGCAGAGCGTGTGGGCGATGTTGTGAAAGCGTTGATGAACAACGGCATCATGGCAACGCAGAACCAGACGATCGACGCCGATACAGCGGAACTGATGATCGAAGAGTTCGGCCATCGGGTGACCCGCGTTTCCGCGTCGGATGTTGAAGACGTCATCAAGGAAGTCAGCGACAAGCCTGAAGACCTCAAGCCACGTCCTCCGGTCATCACGATCATGGGTCACGTCGACCACGGCAAGACATCGCTGCTCGACGCGATCCGCGACGCGAACGTCACCTCTGGAGAGGCGGGCGGGATCACGCAGCATATCGGCGCCTATCAGGTGACCACAAAAGATGGGGCGGTTCTGTCGTTCCTCGACACTCCGGGCCACGCGGCGTTTACGTCGATGCGGTCGCGCGGTGCTCAGGTAACGGATATCGTTGTTCTGGTTGTTGCGGCGGATGACGCCGTGATGCCGCAGACGATCGAGGCGATTAACCACGCCAAAGCGGCGAAGGTGCCGATGATCGTCGCAATCAACAAGGTCGACAAGCCGAGCGCGAACCCGACCAAGGTTCGGACCGACCTGCTGCAACACGAAGTGGTTGTGGAACAGATGTCCGGTGACGTGCAGGACGTGGAAGTATCGGCGCATACAGGTCAGGGTCTTCCTGAGCTGCTCGAAGCGATTGCGTTGCAGGCGGAAATCCTCGAACTCAAGGCGAACCCGGATCGGGCAGCCCAGGGTGCGGTGATCGAAGCACAGCTGGACGTGGGTCGTGGTCCGGTGGCGACGGTTCTGATTCAGAACGGTACATTGCGTCAGGGCGATATCTTTGTTGTGGGCGAGCAGTACGGCAAGGTCCGTGCGCTGATCAACGACAAGGGCGAGCGCGTGAAAGAAGCTGGTCCGTCAGTGCCTGTCGAGGTTCTGGGTCTGAACGGCACACCCGAAGCGGGTGACGTGCTGAACGTGACCGAGACCGAAGCGCAGGCGCGCGAGATCGCGGAATACCGTGCAAACGTCGCCAAGGAAAAGCGTGCGGCACTGGGTGCTGCAACGACGCTTGAACAGCTGATGAAGAAAGCAAAGGACGACGAGAGCGTCTCCGAGCTTCCGGTGCTGGTCAAAGCGGATGTGCAGGGTTCTGCCGAAGCGATTGTTCAGGCGTTGGAAAAGGTCGGCAACGACGAAGTCCGCGTGCGCGTGCTGCATTCTGGCGTAGGCGCTATCACCGAAACCGATATCGGCTTGGCCGAAGCGTCGGGCTGTCCGGTGATCGGGTTCAACGTGCGTGCCAATGCGTCGGCACGGAACACCGCGAATCAGAAGGGCGTCGAGATTCGCTATTACAGCGTGATCTACGATCTTGTGGACGACGTGAAAGCAGCAGCCTCTGGCCTGCTGAGCAACGAGATCAAAGAGACCTTTATCGGCTACGCCACGATCAAGGATGTCTTCAAGGTGTCGAATGTTGGTAAGGTTGCCGGTTGTCTGGTCACCGAAGGCGTGGCCCGCCGCAGCGCTGGTGTGCGTCTGCTGCGCGACAACGTCGTGATCCATGAAGGCACTCTCAAGACGCTCAAGCGCTTCAAGGACGAAGTGTCCGAAGTGCAGTCGGGTCAGGAATGCGGTATGGCCTTCGAGAACTACGAGGATATTCGCCAGGGCGACGTCATCGAGATTTTCGAGCGTCAGGAAGTGGAACGTACGCTGGCTTGATCCAGAAGGGTCCCGGAAACAGAAAAGGGCAGCGTTACCGCTGCCCTTTTTCTTTTGCGTTTAAAAAAAGTCTCAGCCTGATGTGGCGACTGGCAGACCCGTGAAGATCCGGCTTCCGACACGGACAGAGATACGCCCGTCGGGCAGGGTTTTTTCCAAAATACCCTGCACAGACATGCAACTTCCAATAATGATTGTTTTCAGCACGTCAAATCTCCCCCAAGTTCTGACAGTTTGTAATTAGATTGTTGCCTAATTCATTACCAGAAAAAAAATATAGTTGCTGTCTTTTTTGGAGAAGATAGGACGCTGATCAGAGCCAATCCCGCAAAATCGGGATAAGAGGGATATCCGCCGGCGGCATGGGATAGTCTTTGAGTTGGTTCACCCGCACCCATTTCAGCGCCTGCCCTTCACGTGATTCGGGGGGGCCATTCCACTTGCGGCAGGCAAAGAGCGGCATCAGCAGATGAAATTTTTCATAGCTGTGCGAGGCAAAGGTGAGCGGGGCAAGGCAGCTTTCCCACGTGTCGATGCCCAGCTCTTCTTGCAATTCGCGGATCAGCGCCTGTTCCGGTGTCTCGTCCGGTTCGACCTTGCCACCGGGAAATTCCCACAGGCCGGCCATGGATTTGCCCTCGGGACGTTGAGCCAAGAGGATGCGCCCATCGGGGTCGATGAGCGCAACGGCAGATACGAGAACGACGGTCACGAGCGGTAATCGGCGTTGATCGAGATGTAGCCGTGGGTCAGATCACAGGTCCAGACGGTTGCCGTCCCGGTTCCCATGCCGAGATCGACGGTCATGGAGATGTTTTCCTGCTTCATGATCGCGGCACCCTGCTCTTCTCGGTAGTCCGGATCGACCCAGCCGTTTGAAGCGACTTTAACATCGCCGAAGGAAATACTGAGCGTATCGCGGTCGGCGGGTGCGCCGGATTTGCCGATGGCCATCACGACGCGGCCCCAGTTGGGATCTTCCCCCGCGATCGCGGTTTTGACCAGCGGGGAGTTGGCGATGGACATGGCGTGTATCTTGGCGTCGGCATCGTTCAGGGCCCCGGTCACGGTAATTTCCAAGAACTTCGTGGCACCTTCACCGTCGCGGACGACCTGATGGGCAAGATCTTGCATGACGTGGTGCAAAGCATCGCGGAAGGCAGCGTCCTGCGCGGTGACGGTCACGTCGGATGCGCCGGTAGCGGCCACCAAAAGCGTGTCCGATGTAGAGGTATCACTGTCGACGGTGATGCTGTTGAAGGTCTTTTCGTTGATCTCGGAGACCAGCGTCTGCAGATCGGACTGCGCGATCTTGGCGTCAGTAAAGATGTAGACCAGCATCGTTGCCATATCCGGGGCGATCATGCCCGAGCCTTTGGCGATGCCCGCGATGGTGACCTTACCGTCCGGCAGGTCGACACTGGTGGTCGATCCCTTGGGGAAGGTGTCGGTGGTCATGATCGCCTTGGCGGCACCCGGCAGACCGGCCTCGTCGAGATTGCCGTAGAGTTCCGCAACCTTGGCAGCGATCCGGTCATGCGGCAGGCGTTCGCCGATCACACCAGTGGAGCTTGTGAAGACACGGGTGGTGGGCAGACCCGTTACGCGGGCGACCTCTGCGCAGATCGCCTGAACGCTCTCGTCCCCTGCCCGTCCGGTGAAAGCGTTCGAATTGCCGGAGTTGACGATGATGGCAGCACCGCCTTCGTCCTCGAGGCGGATCTTCGACTGGCAATCCAGCACGTTGGCCGACCGCGTGGCAGATTTGGTGAACGCGCCTGCCACGCAGCTGCCCGGATCAAGAACGGCCAGCATCACGTCGGTTCGTCCAGCGTACTTGACGCCTGCAGCAGCGGTTGAAAACCTTGCCCCCTTGATGACCGGCAGCGTTGGAAAGCTGGCGGGTGCGAGGGGCGAAACCGATGTGATCTTGGCCAATACTTAGTCCTCCAAAAGACCAATGTTGCTCAGGACAGAGGTGTCGACCTCTTCCTTGGCGGTGCGGGTAACTTCGGCCGCGTTGGTCAGTTCGTCGATTTTCTGAGTGACCGCCTGCTGGCTGAGTTGATTTTCGATCTCGCCGCGTACTGCGTCGAGCGCGGGCGCCTCTTTGGTGCGCTTTTCATTGAGAATGATCACGTGCCAGCCAAATTGCGTTTGCACCGGGCCAGAGATCGCGCCGACCTCAAGCTCTTCGACGGCGGTCTGGAATTCCGGCACCATCATCCCTGCGGCAAACCAGCCAAGCTGGCCGCCATTCGGGCCAGAGGGGCCGGTGGATTTCGCGCGGGCGACTTCAGCAAAATCTGCGCCGCCGTTCAGTTCGTCGACGATAGCTGCAGCTTCTTCCTCGGATTCGACAAGGATGTGCGAGGCGTTGAATTCTTCGGCCTGTTCCGCCTGCAGGTATGTCTGTTCGTAGATTTCCTGCACGGCGTCATCCGTGACGGCAGAAGACACAAGGCCTTCGATCACCTGCGCAGCCATCAGCGCACGACGTTCATTTTCGAGTGCAATCCGGACGCGGCGGGTCTCTTCACCGCTGTCTTGCTGGCTGAGCACGGTTTGTTGAACGATCTGGTCCATGATGCCGTCCCAAAGCACGTCATCGGGAAGCTGCTGATACTGGTCCGGCAGAGACGCACGCACCATAAGCATATGACCCAGCGTGATTTCGGTGCCATTGACCGTGGCCACCACCGAGTCTGCCGTCAGCGTATCCTGCGCCTGTACCGGCAGAGCCAGCATCAGGGCGAACGCGCTTGCGGAGAGTTTCGTGATGAGATTCGTCATGTTTATCCTTTCAGAGCCGCCCGTACCGTGGGGGCGACATTGACAGTGAATTGCCCTGACCTTACATCGCCTCAAGGCGCTGTGAAGCCAGTCGTTCCCCTGTGACATATGGGCTGTGTGCGAGGCGAGCAAGCAGATGCCGCACACGAAGATGTCAAAGCTGAAAGTGAGTGCATGCTGGGATTAGGTAAAGTCGCGCGCAAGGTGTTCGGAACGCCGAACGACCGTAAAGTCAAGGCGACCCGCCCGCTGGTTGAGAAAGTCAACGCACTGGAAGCGGACTTCGAAAAGCTGAGCGATGCGCAGTTGATCGAGAAAACGGCCGAATTCAAGGCGCGCCATGCAAACGGTGAGGCATTGGATGCGTTGCTGCCCGAGGCGTTTGCAAACTGTCGCGAGGCGGCGAAACGTGCGCTGGGGCTGCGGGCCTTCGATGTTCAGCTGATGGGCGGGATTTTCCTGCATCAGGGCAATATCTCTGAGATGAAGACAGGTGAGGGCAAGACGCTTGTGGCGACCTTCCCTGCCTATCTGAACGCGCTCACGGGGCGTGGCGTGCATATCGTGACGGTGAACGACTACCTTGCCAAGCGTGACAGCGAATGGATGGCCAAGGTCTATGGCGCGCTGGGTCTGACCACGGGGGTGGTTTATCCACGCCAGCCCGATGCGGAAAAGCAGGCGGCTTATGCCTGTGACATCACCTATGCCACGAACAACGAGCTTGGCTTTGATTACCTGCGCGACAACATGAAGTCCGAGCTGAAACAGATGTACCAGCGCGATCACTACATGGCGATTGTCGACGAGGTGGATTCGATCCTGATCGACGAGGCACGGACACCGCTGATCATTTCCGGCCCTGCACAGGACCGCAGCGAATTGTATGTCGCCATCGACGCCGTCATTCCGTCGCTGACCGAAGAACATTTCTCATTGGACGAAAAGACACGGAACGTGACGTTCACCGACGAAGGCAACGAATTTCTGGAAGAAACGTTGCACGGGCTTGGCCTGCTTCCAGATGACCAGTCGCTGTACGATCCGGAAAGCACCACGCTTATTCACCACGTGAACCAAGGACTTCGGGCGCACAAGCTGTACCAGAAAGACAAGGATTACATCGTTCGCGACAGCGAAGTTGTTCTGATCGACGAATTCACTGGGCGTATGATGGCGGGACGCCGCCTGTCGGAAGGTCTCCATCAGGCCATCGAAGCGAAGGAAGGCTGCAAGATTCAGCCCGAGAACGTGACGCTCGCCTCGGTCACCTTCCAAAACTATTTCCGCCTTTATGACAAGCTGGCGGGCATGACGGGTACGGCTGTGACCGAAGCCGCCGAATTCGCCGAAATTTACGGGCTTGGTGTGGTCGAAGTGCCGACAAACCGCGAGATCGCGCGGATTGACGAAGACGATAAGGTGTATCGTACAGCACAGGAAAAGTACGACGCCATCGTGCAGGAAATCAAAGAGGCACATGCCAAAGGCCAGCCGGTTCTTGTGGGCACCACCTCGATCGACAAGTCCGAAATGCTGAGCCAATTGCTCACCAAAGCCGATCTCAAGCACAATGTTCTGAACGCACGCCAGCACGAGCAGGAAGCGCAGATCGTTGCCGATGCGGGCAAGTTGGGCGCCGTCACCATCGCCACCAATATGGCCGGTCGTGGAACGGATATCAAACTTGGCGGTAATGTCGAATTCAAGATCATGGAGGCAATTGCCGCCGACCCCGAAGGTGATCCCGAAGCGATCCGGAAACGGATCGAAGAAGGCCATACTGCCGATGAAGAAGCTGTCAAAGCGGCCGGGGGCCTGTTTGTTCTGGCCACCGAACGCCACGAGAGCCGTCGTATCGACAATCAGTTGCGCGGTCGTTCGGGCCGTCAGGGTGATCCGGGCCGTTCCTCATTCTTCCTGTCGTTGGATGATGACCTGATGCGTATTTTTGGGTCTGAACGTCTGGACAAGGTGTTGTCGACGCTGGGGATGAAAGAGGGCGAGGCGATCGTGCACCCTTGGGTGAACAAGTCGCTGGAACGTGCGCAGGCCAAGGTCGAAGGGCGTAACTTTGACATTCGTAAGCAGTTGCTCAAGTTCGACGACGTGATGAATGACCAGCGGAAGGTGATCTTCAGCCAGCGCCGGGAAATCATGGAAGCGCAGGACCTGTCCGAGATCGCGCAGGACATGCGGCACCAGGTGATCGACGATCTGGTCGACACGTATATTCCGCCGAAAAGCTATGCCGACCAGTGGAACACCGAAGGATTGCAGACTGCGATCAAAGACTTGGTCGGTGTGGAGGCCCCTGTGATGGAATGGGGTGACGAGGAAGGTGTCGATGCCGAGGTGATCCGCGAGCGTCTGGAGGCGGCATCGGACGAGATGATGGCGAAAAAGGCCGAAGCCTTTGGCCCCGACACCATGCGCCAGATTGAAAAACAGGTTCTGCTGCAAACCATCGACAGCAAGTGGCGCGAGCACCTGCTGACGCTGGAACATCTGCGGTCGGTTGTTGGTTTCCGTGGCTATGCCCAGCGTGACCCGCTCAACGAGTACAAGTCTGAGGCATTCCAACTGTTCGAATCCATGCTCGATACGCTGCGCGAGGACGTAAGCAAACAGCTTGGCCAAGTGCGTCCGATGACAGAGGAAGAGCAGAAAGCCATGCTGCAACAGATGGCAGCACAGCAAGCGGCGATGTCACGTGCGGCAGAAGCTGCCAACCCGCAGCAGGGCACACCGCCGGTTGATGCAGAAGCCCCGTTAGAGGCCTTTGATGAGACCGACCCAACGACCTGGGGCAACCCCGGCCGCAACGACGCGTGCCCTTGTGGTTCGGGCAAGAAGTTCAAGCATTGTCACGGACGGCTGGCCTGAAGCCGTTCGCCACAATGACGTCTTAATCTGAGCAAACCGACGCCTTAGGCGCACCCCAATCGGCTGTCACATAGACCGTTGTAAAAAGTGCAACGGAGTCTGACATGGACCGGAAGTTCACAGTGCGCATTGCCGCAGTGACACTCTGCGCCGCCCTCGGGATTGGCGCCGTCATGCAGTCATTGCCGTCGTCGCAGCCGCCGCGCAACGCTGAACTGGCGCCGGTGGTCGTATCCGACGTGCAACCCGTATCTTCTACGCCACGCAACATTCTGCCGAGGGATATGCCCGTGGTGGAAACGCTGCCCGATCACGTCGTATCAGCGGCGGTCACAAGCACAGTCGAAACCACAGAGATTCTGGTGCCCGAGGCACCTGTGGAAACAGGGTTCGCCTGCGAGGTCAGCATGACCGCCACGCCCATTGCCGGTGCTATGATGACAATCGACATCACCGCACCCTGTCACGGCAGCGAACGGGTGACGCTGCATCACAGTGGGCTGATGTTCACGACATTGATGCAACCTGATGGCAGCCTGTCGGTCGATATCCCTGCCCTTGCAGAACAGGCGCTGGTAATCGCGTCTTTCCTTGACGGTGGCGGCTCGGTTGCCATGGCCGAAGTGATTTCTGGAAACGGCGGTGCAAAATTAGGCCATGGTAGCGGCGGGATAGTCTCGCTGCGGGCGGAGTAAAATCCTGCCACTTTTCCCTTCTTGCATCGGCAGGGAGGGCGGGGAGATCTATACCGTGGAACTTTACAAGAAGGTTCGCTTGGCGTGTTCCGAGGGCATGAGCGCGCGGGCGGCGGCGAAGCATTTCAACATTTCGCGTGGGACGGTTGATAAGATGTTGGCCTTTTCGGTGCCGCCTGGCTACCGGCGGGACAAGCCGATCAGGCGGCCGAAGCTGGACGGGTTCACCGAGTTCATTGACGCCTGGCTTGAAGCCGACAAGGTCGTGCATCGCAAGCAGCGTCATACGGCCAAGCGGATATGGGAACGGCTTCAGGCCGAGCACGGCTTCACCGGAGGCTATACGATCGTCAAGGATTACGTGCGTGATCGCGAGCGGCGGACCCGGGAGATGTTTGTGCCGCTGGCTCATCCGCCGGGCCATGCTCAGGCCGATTTTGGCGAAGCGGTTGTCGTCATCGGCGGTGTCGAGCAGAAGGCGCACTTCTTCGTCATGGACCTGCCGCACAGCGATGCCTATTTCGTCCGGGCCTATCCAGCGGCGACGGCGGAGGCCTGGATAGACGGCCATGTCCGCGCGTTTGACTTCTTCGGCGGGGTGCCGCAGTCGGTGCTCTACGACAACGACCGCTGCCTGGTGTCGAAGATCCAACCGGACGGCACGCGCATCCGCGCCGCGCTGTTCAGCGGCTTGCAGTCGCATTACCTGTTTCGGGATCGCTATGGTCGGCCCGGGAAGGGGAACGACAAGGGCGCTGTCGAGGGGATGGTCGGCTACGCCCGCCGCAACCACATGGTGCCGATCCCCCACTTTGCCAGTTGGGACGATTTCAACGCAGACCTTGAAGGGCAGTGCCGCGCACGCCTGACGCGCATTCTTCGGGGTCACAAGGAGACGATCGGTGAGAGGTTGCAGCGCGATCTGGTCGCGATGCGCCCCCTGCCTGCCGCCCCGTTCGACGCCTGCGACCAAGCGGGCGGCAGGGTCAGCTCGCAGTCTCTCGTGCGCTATGACACCAACGATTACTCGGTCCCGGTCGCCTATGGCCACCAGGATGTCTGGATCCGCGGCTATGTCGATGAGGTCGTGATCGGCTGTCGCGGGGAGGTGATCGCCCGACACCCGCGCTGTTACGATCGCGAGGACATGATCTTTGATCCGGTTCACTACCTCCCGCTGATCGAGCGCAAGATCAATGCCTTGGACCAGGCCGCACCCTTGGCGGAATGGGACCTGCCCGAAGAGTTCCAGACTTTGCGCCGCCTGATGGAGGCGCGCATGCTCAAGATGGGGCGCCGCGAGTATGTGCAGGTGCTGCGTCTGCTCGAGACCTTCGAGATGGATGACCTGCATGCCGCCGTGAAGAAGGCCCTGAAGCTGGGCGCGGTCGGCTTCGACGCCGTGAAGCACCTCGTGCTTTGTCAGGTGGAGAAGCGCCCCCCGAGGCTTGATCTCGATGTCTACCCCTACTTGCCGCGGGCGAATGTCGAGACGACGCGGGCGGCCAGCTACATGGCCTTGATGTCGGAGGCGGCGGAATGACCGAGGCCCCGAAGATCCTGCTTGCCCACCATCTGAAGACGCTGAAGCTGCCCACATTCTTGCGGGAGCACGAGAAGGTTGCGCGTCAATGCGCCGCCGAAGGACTGGACCATGTCCAGTTCCTGTCGCGCCTCGTGGAACTGGAACTCATTGACCGCGAGCGGCGGATGGTCGAGCGCCGCATCAAGGCCGCGAAGTTCCCGGCCACCAAAAGCCTCGACAGCTTCGACTTCAAGGCGATCCCGAAGCTGAACAAGATGCAGGTGCTGGAACTGGGGCGTTGCGAATGGATCGACCGGCGTGAGAACGTGATCGCCCTCGGGCCCAGCGGAACCGGCAAAACCCACATTGCACTGGGCTTGGGACTGGCAGCCTGCCAGAAGGGCATGTCTGTCAGCTTCACCACCGCCGCCGCGCTGGTCAACGAGCTGATGGAGGCGCGAGACGAACGTCGGCTGCTGCGCGTCCAGAAGCAGATGGCTGCCGTGAAGCTGCTGATCATCGACGAGCTCGGATTCGTGCCCCTGTCCAAGACCGGCGCCGAGCTGCTTTTTGAGATGATCTCCCAGCGCTACGAGCGCGGCGCCACGCTGATCACCAGCAATCTGCCCTTCGATGAATGGACCGAGACCTTCGGCACCGAGCGGCTGACCGGCGCGCTCCTCGACCGGTTGACCCACCACGTCAACATCCTCGAGATGAACGGCGAAAGCTATCGCCTCGCGCAAAGCCGCGCACGCAAGCCCGGCGAAAACATCAACTGATCCAAAGCCCAGACTTGGACCTGACGGTCCAAGGCGGCCAGTCACCCGCCAGCTACATGGAGAGCGCGGCTGACTGGCCGCCGCTCATCACCCGCGTCCCGCGTAAACCCAAAGTGAACCGCCCCGGGTTTACCGGAGAGTTTCTGGTTCAATAGTTAGGCTGCTTTTTCGTCAGCGTTCAAGCTTGCGTAGAATGCCTCCTCTGCTTCTTGTGGCGTGATGTAACCGACGGCGCTGTGAAGGCGGGTGTTGTTATACCAGTCGACCCATTTCAGAGTTTCCCATTCGACCTGACCGACCGACTTCCAGGGGCCGAGGAACTTGATGACCTCGGTCTTGAACAGGCCGATGATGCTTTCGGCGAGGGCATTATCATAGGAATCGCCGACGCTTCCGACCGAGGTATCGATGCCGGCCTCTGCGAGCCGCTCGGTGTATCGGATCGACAGGTATTGGCTGCCACGATCACTGTGATGGATCAATTTGTCAGCCTCAGACGGCGCCCTCTGGCAGATGGCCTGGTTCAGGGCATCCAAGACGAAACCAGTCGTCATCGAGGTCGAGACCCGCCAGCCAACGATCTTGCGGGCGAAGACGTCGATGATGAAAGCCACGTAGACCATTCCTTGCCAGCTGGAAACATAGGTGAAGTCGCTGACCCAAAGCTGGTTTGGCATGTCCGCCACGAAGGCTCGGTTTACCTTATCGTGCGGGCAAGGTTGTGCCGTATCGGGGTTGGTGGTGATCACCTTCTTGCCCCGCACAACGCCTTGTAATCCCATGACCTGCATCAACCTCTCCACCGTGCAGCGGGCGATATCATGGCCACTGCGGCGTAGCTGGTGCCAGACCTTGCGCGCGCCATATCGGCCCCGGCTGCCCTCGAAGGCCTGCTTGATCGCAGCCATGTCCAGCTGATCCTGCCTGGCCCGGTCCGATGCCAGATCCGGATCACGCTCCACGGCCTTGAAGGCGTAATAAGTCGATGGTGCGATCCCCAGAACCCGGCAGATCGGCCCGACACCATGGACACAACGGTGATCATCAATGAACGCGATCATTTGCGGAATGGGCGGTCGAGCTCCGCCGCTGCGAAATATGCGCTGGCCTTCTTCAGGATCTCGTTGGCCTGGCGCAGTTCACGGACCTCACGCTCAAGTTCCTTGATCCGATCCTTCTCGGCACTTGTCAGACCGGCCCGCTGCCCGGCATCGCGTTCGGCCTGCTGACACCAGACCCGCAGACTGTCCGGCGAACAGCCAAGCTTCGGCGCGATGGCCTTATAGGCGGCCGTATCGCTGGAATAATCGGTACGGTTCTCTCGAAACATCCGAACGGCGTTGTTGCATTACCCCGGCCTGAGGCGTGACGTCCCCTTACCCCGCTGACGTTATGCCACGCGGACGATCTCGGCGGTGCCGAGGGCGTTGAAGCGGTTCATGAGGGCGATGCGGATGTGGATTTCGGCGGTCTGTCGGTCGGGGTCTCTTGCCATGATACGCTCGCCGAAGGATTTCAGGCAGCGCATCTTCGCCTCGATCCGGTTGCGGGCGTGGTATCCGGTCCAGCGTTTCCAGAACGCCCGCCCGTAGTATCGCGTCGCGCGCAGGGTGTCGTTGCGGGCGCGTGCAGCCGGGCAGTCTTCTTTCCAGAGACGTCCGTTCTTTCGGATCGGGATGATCGGAACGGCGTCGCGTTCGATGATGGCCTTGTGGCAGCGGCGTGTGTCGTAGGCGCCGTCGGCGGTGACCGTGCCTATCTGCTCACCTGCCGGGATCTGGCCGAGCAGGTCGGGCAGCACGGGGCTGTCGCCGTCGCGGCTGGGGGTGAACTCGACTGCCCGGATGTCCGAGGTGGTGGTGTCCATGGCCAGATGGACTTTGCGCCATTGGCGTCGGCCTTGCACCCCGTGCTTGCGGGCCTGCCATTCGCCATCGCCGAGGAACTTGATCCCGGTGCTGTCGACCAGCAGGTTCAGCGGGCCGTCCGCACGGCGATACGGGACCTGGACGGCCAAGGTCTTTTGCCTGCGGCACAGCGTGGAAAAGTCCGGCACGGGCCAGTCCAGGCCGGCCAGTCGCAGCAGGCTGGCCACCATTCCGGCGGTCTGGCGCAACGGCAACTTGAACAGGACTTTGATCGATAAGCAGAACTGTATGGCCGCATCGGAAAACACCGCCGGACGTCCGGGTCGACTGTCACGCGGCGCGCGCCAGGTCATGTCCTTGTCGACCCAGATGAGCAGAGACCCCCGCTTCCTGAGTGACGCGTTGTAGCTGGACCAGTTCGTCGTGCGATAGCGGGCGGGAGATGGCTTGCTCATGCACCGCGTCTAACGCCATGGATTCGCGAAGTGAATCCTTCGTCGTCAGACTTTTGCAACAATGCCATCTTGCGCAGCACTTCACCAACGCGGTTCGCACGGATCGGCGTTCGCTTCACGCCTTGCAGCTTGCGGGCCCGATTGTTCGGTTTGGCCTTGTGCGGCCGCGCTCTCCCTTCGGCGATCTTGGTCAAAAGCCGATCGACGTCGGATTTGGTGATCTCCGTCACCAGCTTCTTTCCCCAATGCGGGGCCACCAGTTTTTCCAGCATCGATTTATGATCTGCCGCACTTGTCGGGGCAAGCCGAACAGCATGCTCTTTGAGGTATCGATCAATCAGATCCTGCACGCGTGGGACAGACCGCTGCAGGTCACGTTCGGCCAATGGGTCCTGCCCGAGATCAACCGCACGCCGTAGCTCTCGCGCCCGATCCCGTGCTGCCGTGACAGACCATGCTGGCCAACGCGCGAAGGTCATGCGGCGCTGACGCCCGGAAACCCGGTAGTCGAAGGTGAATGCCCTGCCCCCACCCCGATAGACACAGACCGCAAACCCTCGGATGTCATCATCGAAGATCTGATAGTCCCGTCCCGCGACCGGCAACGCCTCCCGCAGCACTTTCTCTGTCAAATGCACTCTGTTGGCCATCGGCACCCTCCTTTCCCGTCATCACGCGTAGAAACGCGGCGCCATCAAGTTAATCATGCGCAACGAACCGGCAGGGTGGCACTGACCGGCAGTGACCGGCAGTGACTTTTCATACCGTGCCGGTCTGCGTGCCACCCCATATTTTATTGCGGTTTTGGCAAAATGCCGGTTGCCGCCTGCAAACGGGGAGGACGTCCTGCACCTCCAAAACTGGGCCGAAACCGCGGAAACAGGAGATTTCTCAATAAAATCAATGACCGGCACAGGTTTTGATTTTCACTGCCGGTCAGTGCCACCCTTGCCACCCCTGAATGTTGCTCAAATTGGCTCAAATCCCGCGAATGTGGCTGAATCCGCCGCTACAGCGGTCGCGCAGCGCGTTTTGATCACCAGCAGTCGATGCCAAGATTATTTACAACCGCTGTAAATTTTGCCGCAGCGCAGCGTGAACTCCGCAATCGTCAATAAAACAGGGGGTGGCACGCATACCGGCAAACTTTGCAAAGTCACTGCCGGTCACTGCCGGTCAGTGCCACCCTGCCACCCCTCCTGGTGTGTTTTGGATGAGAGACCACATTCGCCGACACCCGGCGATCATCGGGAGAACATGACATGACACAGATGTGCACCGACGCCGGTCGGTCATCGAATTCAGAGGGCCCCACGCTTCTGAGCGGCTGGATCAGCCGGCCTGCCCTTGCCCTGGAACTTGGCGTATGTGAGGAAACGCTCCGGCGCTGGGCGGATGCGCGCCGAGGGCCGCCATACATCCGAGCCGGACGCAAGATCCTCTACCGACGCAGTGCCGTTCTCGACTGGCTGGAGGAGCAAGAGACGATCGGCCAGCGTCGTGGACGCCGGGGGGCACGTCGATGAATATTCCCCTGCCCTTCCGTGCGCAAAGCCGCCGCCGGCGCGGCGCGCGCGATGATAGCCGCCAGGACTGGATCGACGAGCGCCTGCGCGAGGCCCGCATCGTGGTGGCCGATGTGGTGCACCATTCCGACCACATGGTGCGGCTGGCCTGCAATGTGCTGGTCCAGCATGGCCAGACGCCCGAGGAGCGCGAGGATGCCCGCATCCTGCTGGTCGTTCTGGGTGGTAAAGCCCATGGCCGCGGCCGCCCCGCCTCGGCCGATCCGGAGGACCGGCGATGAAGACGCGCGGAACACCGGAGGCGGACCTGCAGCGCGCTGTGGTCAGCGCTTTGCGGGTCGTCCTGCCCAAAGGGGCGATCGTGCATCACAGCGCCAACGAGGTTGCGCAGGCCGGGCCTCGGGGCGCCAAGCGCCAGGCCATCCTGACCGGCATGGGGGTGCATCCCGGCTTTGCCGATCTGGTGGTGCTGTGTGATAGCCGTGTGCTGTTTCTCGAGCTCAAATCCCGCAAGGGGCAGCTCAGCCCGGCGCAGCGGGCGTTTCGCGACGCGGTGCAGGCGCAGGGGTTTGGCTGGGCACTGGTGCGCGCCTTGGATGACGCGCTGGGCGCACTGGCGGATCACGGGCTCACCACACGGGTGGTCGGCGCTGTCGGCAGCCCGGTGCTGGGCGTCTCCGGGTCTCGACCTTGTTCCAGGAGGGCGTCGTCATGAGCCACGCCGCCACCAATTGGGCGATCCAGCAACGCGGGCTGAAGCCCACAACAAAGATTGTCCTCTGGCATCTGTGCGATCGCTACAATCCCGACTTCGGGTGTTTCCCAACGCAGGAGCGCCTGGCTCTGGATTGCGAGATCGGCCGCGCCACGCTGAACCGGCATCTCGACGATCTGGAGGCGCGTGGTCTGATCCGCCGGGTGCCGATCATCGACACGAAAACCGGCCAGCAGCGCCCAACCCGGTATTTGCTCGGCTTCGAGTTCACTGGTCTGACCAAGGGCACGCCGGATCCGGATGGCGGGTCCGAAACCCCGTCACATCCACCTGCAGCGCCGCTAGAAACCCCGTGTCTCGATTTGGGACACGGGGGTACAGGCGACACCGCCATGCAGGGCATGGGTGCGCAGCCCCCCACCCCGGCTCCGCCGTGTCTCGAACCGGGACACGGGCCCGTGTCTCATTTTGGCGCAAACCCGTGTCTCAAAAATGGCGATTCCCGTGTCTCAAAATGGGACACTAACCCTGTAAGGGAACCTTTAAGTAAACCAGTAAAGGAGGAGGAGGGCGCGCAGGCGCGCGCGAGCCTCGACGAAGATTTTTTTGGAGCGCTGCTCACGGCGCTGGGCTTCGATCCCAGCGGCGCCCTGCCCGGCTGGTGGCAAGGCTGGCCACCTCGGGAACACGTCCGGCGCTGGCAGATCGATCTTGGTCTGACCGAGGCGGAGATCGTTGCGGCGGCAGCGGCCTCTCGGGACACCCACCCTGCCCCGCCGGATGGGCCCAAGGCGCTGGACCGCGTCATGCAGCGTGCAGCCCAGCGCAAGGCGGAAGCAGCAGGCGCACCGCGTCGCGTCTCGGCGAAGGCCGCCAACCCGCCCAGCGCCGATCCACCAGCCTTCTACGCCGATTGGGTCAACTCGGACCGCTACCTGCCCTCCAACGCCATCACCAACGCCATGCGCGATCAGATGCTGAACCGCGGCCTCGTCACCGCCCAGCGCCTGCGCGAAAGGAACATCCAGTGAAACACGATCAAAGCCTGCACGGCCGCTCCGGCACAGGCGCCCGCGCCAAGCGTAGCTTGAGTATTCAGCAGGCCCTTGAATGGGCCTTCCGGGTTGAGCAAGCCCAGCTCGACCTGCCCGAGCCTGAGACCGATGATGGGGAACCCCGCAGCTTCGGATTGGAACACGTGCTGGCGCAGCGCGCCGTCCTTGGCACCGCTGTCGACGGCGGGCGCTACAAGTTGGGCAGCTACACCCATCCCGACGCCGAGGTCATCGCTGCGATTGTCGCCGGGCTCCCCGACAGTCACGGCGGCAAGCGCATGGCCATTCGTGTGGCAGAGCTCGCCCGCGCTGGGATGACGCCAGACTGGATGCCGGGCGTTGTGCCACGCTGCCTGCCCGTGGATGTCCTTGAAAACCAGCATGGACCAAAAGCTATCACAGTCGTCGTTGGCACCGAGCGTGTCTGGTCCCGCGGAAAATGGCGAACCATTGAGGTCCTAGCCTGCCCCGTCATGTGGCGGCCCTATCCAGAGCAGATCAACGCCGCGCGACGCGCGTATCACGACTGGTGGCAGGCGCTGGAGTACTTGCGTGACGGACTGCAGGCCGTGGGGTTGCTGCGAGAGGTTGAGGTTACAGGCGTGATGCCGAAATGTCGGCCATGGGTGCAGCGAGTGCGGTAAACGAGATTTGTTGCTGGCGGGTGTGCCGTTTCTACAACAGCTTTCAAGGCTCTCGTGTGGCTTTGTTCGGTAAACCTATATAACTACGTCATGTTAAAGACGAGGCAAAAGGGTCCACGGGATGCATGAAGACTTCTCTCGCAAACTTAAGCTCTGGCGCGTGCAGAACGGGCTTAATCAGCAAGCCTTGGCAACCAAACTTGGGGTGTCGCAGGTGACCATTTCGAGATGGGAGCGCGAGATAGATGCTCCGACGCCTCGTCACATGCGCAAGATAACTGGGCTTCTTGACAAATGGTCTCTTCAACATGATCTCGAAATCGAACGTATTGGCATCTCAAATCTGACTACGCCGCGCGCTATTTTTGATGCTGACGGACTGAAACTTTTGGCATGGTCTGGCGGATTTGCCCAACTGTGGCCGAAGAACCATCAAGGAAAAACACTTGACTATATTGAAGGCCGTTACTTGCTGGATGATTTGGTCAATGAAGTCGCTCAAATCGTCCAAAACGATGAGAATGCAAGAAATATAGGAAAAGGTAATATTGTGGCAATGTCCTGTGTCACAACTAAGTCGACTATGTTCGAGGATGACCATGCATTTTCCTATCGGATGCACGGCACGGTCAGGATGCTGGGTAGCAAGCGCATCATTGATGTAATTTATGCGCCTGCCAACCCGGAAGACAGTCCTAAGGTCGAGCCGATCCTGTTTCGCCCATAGTTAGACTGTGTTCAGGTTAAGAAGCGACGCCACCTTTGGAAACGTCCCAAACGATGTTGACAAGCGTCGCGGGTGACACTGCGGAGTGCATACTCGGCGAGCGCTTCGACGCTTGAGTATCTGAAACCGCATGGAGCAGGCCTGATACACAAAGTTCAGGACACTCCCCAGCTCTCGGTTCTCTTTGCTCTAAGAGATGGCAAAGCCGCCATAATCAGTTAGCGATCCGAAGGTGAAATCGCCAGCCGTGATCGTGCCTGTTACCCCAGTGATGTTGACGATCGCATCGGTTGCAGCGCTGAATCCTGCAGAGTCATCGTTGATGATCATGTAGGTGCCTGGCGCATTGCTGTCGAAGTCATCCCCGTTCGTGCCATCGGCCAGAACCGAGAAGATCGCAACATGTGCAACACTGCCTGTGGAGGCGGTACCGGGAAACTGGGTTTCCAGCTGGGCCAGCGCGTCATTCAATGTCGCATAGTCATCAAGAACCAACGTTCCCACGTTTGTCACATTGGCGACGGTCGAGCTCGAGAAGGTGAGGGTAGAACCTCCACCGTCATCAAACGCACCAGCCCCAGTGCCGATCTGGAACTTGTCCGTTCCCGCAACGAAGTCCGTGACCGACAACATCGAAGCCGCATCGGCAGAGAAACCACCACTGCCAGAAGTGATGGCGTCAACTGCGTCGAGGCCTTGAGTGACCACCACAATTGAAGCAGCGTTAGGAACAAGTTTGCTTGCTGCTGTGCCAGTGAAGTCCGTAAAATCGACAGTTAGATCACCGGCAGTCTTTGCAGTGAACGTAAGCTCAGCACCATTTCTAGTGACTGTGAAGTTTGTCGTTCCTCCTGCTGGGAGGGCGTTTACATAGTCACCTGCTGCTGTTGATGCAGAAGGAACGCTTGAAAATGTCATCGTAAAATCATCGAAGATCAACGTTTCGCCAAAGTCTGGCTTAACAGCAAACGTGACAGTGAACACCCCCGCAGTACCAGGTTGAGCCGCCGAAGCTGCAGCACCTTCGCCAGCGTCGGTTTCTGCTGCCGATGCGATGAAAAACGTGTCTGTGCCGGCACCACCGGTCAGCACATCTATGCCTTCGCCACCGTCAAGAACGTCATTGCCCGACGTCCCCGTCACGGTTTCGTTGCCTGCGCCACCCTGGAATTCGAGCAAAACATTGGTCAGCGTCATTGCAGAGAAGTCGATCGTCTGAGCGTCAGCTGCACCGCCGACCTTCAGCATTTCGACCGCACCATCGTCAACGCCGGTAATGGTCATAAGATCACCACCATTGGCCGCAACGTCATCATGCAGAATGGTCAGATCGGCACTCGATGCAAGTTCAGCAGTCTCGACAGTGGTGACCGCTCCAGCCGCAACCAATGCGTCTGCTGCGAAACGCACGATGTCCGCTCCGGCACCACCGTCGATAGACCCGCCAGCACCGACTGCAACGTCAGCAGCATCGGCGACAAGAATGTCAGCTCCGGCACCGCCGTTCAAGTTATCGGAACCTGCGCCACCATCGATGGTGTCATTTCCGGTCCCACCAGTAATGACGTCATCTCCAGCACCACCTGCCGCACTCATGCTACCAGCACCCAGCACGATAAAGTCGGCCAGAGCAGAACCAATGACACCTTCGATACCTGCTACGGTGTCTACAACGGACAGATCGTCATCTTCGTCAGCTGCGGCCGTGACAATGTACTCGACTGAACCTGCAGCAAGGTCACCAACCCCTACGGTACCGAGAACAGTTGTGCCGCCCATGGCTGCATTGACATCTGCTTCGGTGATTGCCGCCCCAGACAGGTTGATTGCCATACCTGTTGTCGCCAACGTACCGTGAGATCCGGCAAGTGTCACATCGGAATACGAAATAGTGTCAAAGCCGGACTGGCCATTGATCGTATCTGCACCGGCGCCACTGATGATCAGGTCGTCTCCCAGACCAGCGTTGATGACATCATTGCCCGCACCGGAGATGATAGTTTCAGCACCACCGTCACCCGTGATCGTGAAGTCATCGGTCTGGCCTGTGAGCGTCAACGATCCATTATTGCCGACCTTGAAGTTCTCAATGCTCACTAGAAGAGCATCATTCCTATTCATAACAACAGCCTGACCGTGACCAATCTCCAGCACGTCCACACCGGTGCCGCCATCGATTGTATCGTTTGTACCAACCGCTGAGACCCACAATCGCGCCTGTGACATGGGGGTGCCGCCATCGATTGTATCGTTCGTACCAACCACAGAAGAGGTGTATCTTATGATGTCATCGCCAGCACCTGCGATGACCTTGTCAGCGCCATCACCAAGAATGATGGTGTCAGCACCCCCGCCAGCGTTGATGGAGTCCTGACCTTCACCACCTGTGATGGTGTCAGCACCGCCGCCGCCTGTGATTGCGTCGTCACCAGCCGCACCGTTCATGTTCGCGCCGGTTGCACCGGAGATCATGATGTCCGCCTGGTCGGTCCCCACAAAGCGCTCGACACCCGTGAAGGTTGTAACCATGCCGGAGCCGATATTGCCAGTGTCATTGGAGCGTGCATAGGCTGTCATTGCGCCAACAAGATCGCTCGATCCAGCAGTCGCGCCAGTTGCGCCGTTCAGGAACGCATCGCTTGTTCCGATGTTGATGATGATGCCGTTTGCTTCTGCAGCATCCGCAATATCGAAGTTCAGAACGTCCGTACCGTCGCCCAGATCGACACTGTTGGTTCCAACATTGCCATTTGCGCCAGCGCCGAGGTTGACAGTGTCGCCGCCGGCACCGCCAGTCACGGTGTCGTTCATGCTGGACCGCAGAGTGACAGTGTTGGATCCGTCGCCCAGTGTGACCACGGTGCCCGAACCACTTGCCGCCGCGTTGCTGACGGACAGGTTGACCGAGCCGGTGTTGGTAGAGTTGATCGCCTTCGTGTAGCCTGCAGTGCCGGAGCCCAGCAGAACGGTGTTAAAGGTTGCTGTGACATCACCACCACCCGACAGGGTGACCTTGTCGATGCTTCCGGCATCGTTGGTCAGAACGAGACCAGAGATGTCCCCATCTGCAGCGGCCAGCGTGACGTCGGTCACACCACCAACGTTGTTTGCAGCAACGGCACCCAGGACCACGTCCTCGGTTGCGGTCACATTGATCGAGGACAGACCGGTCGACGCAGCGGTGCCACCGATGGCGCCGACTGTGACTTCACCACCTGTAGAAGCGATGTTCAGGTTTGTGAGCGATTCTGCTTCTTCAATCGTTCCAACGGTCACGGCTGCGCCGGTTGCGTTGAGGCTCAGCGTTTCCAGACGCGAGGAAGACGCCACGTTGCCAAGGACAACGTTATCCGTTGCGTTTGTCGCAACACCAGCGTTGTTGATGGTCAACGATTTGACAACGTCAGACACAACGCCGTCGTTCAGCGACGTGTCGTCCAGCGTCACTGTCGGAGCAGAGCTACCAGCAACGATGACACCGTTTGCAACTGCAGCGCCGAGACCGTTCTGCACGTTCAGCGTGACGTCGGAGACGTTTGTGAAGCTGATCGCATCATCAGCTGCATCATGCTGAGTTTCCAGGTCCACCACGATAGCTACATCGGTCGCCGCGTCGCGGTACCCGATGGAGATGTCACCGCTTGTCGAGAGATCAGATGTACGGACCGACGAGCCATTGATCAGGTTCGACAGCGTGATGCTGGTCGAGCCACCTGCGATGTTGAACTCCGGCGTGGCGGTCGATTTGGCCATGTCGATGTTGGTGTCCGCAGCGTCAAGCGTCCGGATGGTTTCAATGGCGATCAGTTCCGCCTGAGCACCACCGGTGGAATTCATCATGTGGAAGTTGTCTGTGGTGCCCGCACCCATGCTGATCGCAGAGCTGTCGGTCAGTGCGCTTTCCAGTGTGATCAGGTCGTTGCCCGCACCGGTCAGGATTGTCAGAGCGCCATCAGAGTGAATGTCAGCCGTCGACACATAGCGCGCGTCAATTGCAGAGATTGTGCTTGCGAAGGCGCTGGAGTTTTCAAACGCCGCATCGCCTTCGACGATCAGGTTCTTGATGTTCGCACCGACAATGTCGGTAATCACGTTTTCGTCTGTACCATTCGAAATGATACGCGCTGTTTCAACAGTTGTTGTCGGCGTCAGAGTGAATGTGCCACCTGCTACGCCATTGGACAACTCGACACTGATTTCGTCTGCAAGACCGCTGGTTGCGAGGTCGTTGATGCTGACGGTCATGTTCGTGCCAACGGTTCCGCTGAACTCGTAGGACGGATCGGTTGTCTGAACATCAACAAGCGTGACATCACCTTCACCAACAACTTGGTAGGTCTTGATGCCATCCCAGTTGGTCACATCAATCGTCCGGTTACCAGACAATGCGTTGAGAACAATGGTTTCAACATTCGTAACAGTCACGTTAGACGCAATGTCTTCGACCAGTTCGACATTCAGCACATCAGCGTCGGTGGTCGACGGGTCGATGATGGTGTCGCCGATGCTGAGCTCGAGGATAACGCCGGTCACGGTGTCGCTGCCACGGGTCAGTTCAACGATGTCTGCCTGCGGCGTGAGATCGACGGTCACACCCGGGAAAAGCCCGTCAAATGCGGTGACGATCACGGCCTTGGCAGCATCTACCGTGGAGGATGTCGAGGTCACGTCATTGATGATTGCCTTGGCGCTGTCCTGCGCAATCTCACTGTCACCGTAGGAATTGGGCTCTGTCAAACCAACTTCGATGGCGGCATCCGTCCAAGCGTTTGCGACCTCGATCTTGTTCAGCAGGGTTGTGATGTCCTGACCTTCGATGGTGTTCTGCGCGCCCTGGATGATCTCGAGGATGATTTCACCAACCGAGAACGCGTTTGTGCCAGCGATCGACCCCTGAAGAACCGAGCTCCAGAAATTCAGACCAGCCGCATCGGGCGTACGGTTGAACAGGTTCAGATACAGCTCGGAAATGAACGCGTTTGCAGCACCAGCCGACGGCTCGACGAAGAACGGATGCACGGCATATGTTTCTTCCTGGGCCGCAAAGTACGTTGCGATATCCACAAGAGGCACGACCGGGTTTGCGACTGCGCCCTCCCAAAAGTCCATACCATACGGATCCGGTGCGCGATCATAGTAACCGATGTAGATTGCCGCAGCCTGCTGTTGTGCAGTCAATGCACTTAGATTGAACGCCATAAGTGTTTCCTATCAAAGCCTTATATTCCGCATGGCATTCTCATTTTGAGAAATCGGAAACAAGTGAAACGCTATTGCGTTATTCAAAAAAGTTAATAACGTTTAATAACGTTTAAACTTTTTTTGAAAACTCAGTCGTCTGATTTCCGAAAAATCTTTATATGTTGATTGGGGAATTTCAGAACGGCGAAAACTATTTCGTCCGAGTTGTTCCAATCTGTCTTTTTCGAAAATGTAATGAGGATTCGGATTTAATCCTGATGCGACTTGAACAACGTAAGGCAGGGCATCACCACCCCATGACAACATGGCTTGGGCGGTGTCATAAAATCGTGTTGGCTCGTTCTTTTGTCTCCCCTGCCAGAGAGGTATGCAAAGGCTTCCAAGGCCTGAGTATACCACGATGCCCGGCTTCGACTCGATTGAATTAGGCCTCCTGTTTGCGTCTGAGCCCGCAGGTGCTGCGGCAGGCCAAGGGCCTTGTTGCAGATGTGCGCACGCGTGCTGAGGCCGTTCTTGAGATCGATACTCGGGCCCATGCCGGAAGCGCGCCGGCGGCCTATCCGCGCTGCGGAACCAACGCGCGCGTCCGGTGGAGTCGGAGCAGAACGGGAACACAGCGATGGACCTGCTCGGGGTGCGGCGCGACGTGGTGAGGCCGCAGCGGTGCTTCGTTGACGCGGGTCCATCATGGTGGTCGCACTGGCACGAGCCAAGATCAAGGCATCACAGCCAATGTAATGCCCCCCGCGCGGCCGAGCCACTGGAGGCGTCGCGTGACAGCCGACGAAGCCGACCAAGCCGACCAACGCAAAAGCCGAAACGGTGGGCAAGAGTGGCTCTGACGCCAGCGCGACCCTGCGAACCAGCCAACATTGCCGCGCCTGAAGTCGCGCACTTATGAGTGCAGGGGCGATTAGGCGACAGCGCCTCCCGGCGGCTGGTCAGCCTGGGAGAACAACGGATCGCGAAAGACGAACGCGTGGGCCAGGCGGCGATCTCCTGTGCGCTGCTGCCCCTGATGGCGCGCGATGCGGTGCTCTGCACGGACAAGTTGCCGCCTACGAGCGGGTCGCGAAGGACGAACGCATCCCGCATTGCGCATTCAATGCCGGGCAGCGGACGAAGCGCCCCCCTCGCAGCCAACATATAAAAACAGTAAACGCCCTAATCGATTGGTTCCGCGCCTGTATGCATCCCCTTCTGCGGCCCCGCCTCAGAACCTTGCCGCCTACGACCGCTGGCATGCCGCCCGGAACAACACGGACCGCTCCTACCTCGATGCGCTCAAGCTCATGCTCGCTTTAGTACCTCGTGCCTGCACGATTTGCTGACACGACCATGGCTTTCGTATGATCGGTTGCCCCTGATCTTTGCTTGATGATGAGCGACCGTTCCCCACATTTGGACACTGTAGGTCGCTCACTTTTGCATAAAAAAGTGACTCTGATTCACATTAAGGGTTTACAAGCTGCCCCCCTTGACGTACCCCTTGATCATCGAAGAACTGCGCCCGGATGAAAGTTCACCCGGGCGCTTTTCTTTTGGTTCCATGGCGTGCTGGGCACCACGTCAGTTCGCCTGCAAACGCGCCGCATTCTTTTCACCCCCTCTCCTACCTCGTCATCCCATGCCGCAGTCTCGCCGGTTGTCATTCCTTGAGGCGTTGACCAACGTCGTCGTTGGCTACGCGCTTGCCGTGCTGACACAGCCCATTGTGTTCCCATGGTTTGGCTTAACCGCGAGCCTGCAGGACAACCTGGCCATCGGCGCAGCCTTTGTCGGCGTCTCGCTGGTCCGCAGCTATGCGCTGCGCCGTGTGTTTGAACGCTGGCGATAATTGATACCGTCACGCAGGCGGTAACCTGTACACGGTCCCCCTGCCCGGTTCTTTCTGCGAGGTGATCGGCAGACCAAGACGTTTCTTCAGCGCGGACGAAATCACCCCGCGCGCTGTGTGCGGCAACCACGCCGTGGCCGCCACGATCTCTTTTATGGACGCGCCGTCGGGGCGTTGCAGCATCTCGATCACCTGAGCCTGCTTCGTGCCGGCGCGCTGGGCGGGAGTGTCACACGCGCTGGGCGCGACCTTCTGCGTGCGGGCTTTTCGTACGGCTGCGGTGACCTGCGCCACAACGGGCTCAATGCCGATGGCTTCAAGTCCGGACGCGGTGGCCACCAGGGTGGTGCCATGGCCATCGCCGGTTTCGCGCCAGAGCGGCTCGCCCTTGCGCAGGTCTGCATCGACCTCCTCAAGCCAGCCGCGGTCGGTCATCATTGTGACGACCTTCTTGGCGGCAGCGCCATGCAGACCGTCTGGCAGCGGCATGGCCAGATTGCCGGGGCGTGTCGCGGCGCGGCTGAGGATCAGGTTTTGGGTATCAGTGAGTTTCAGCATCTTGTCCTCCGGTGGTCAAGGACAACGCGTCGCGCGCTGCCTTCTACCGGATGGAGCCCGCAGTTGGGCGGGCCTGGCGCGATGCAGCATGACTGGTGTCGCTCTGGCGCCGATGACAATCAACTCGATAAAGGTGGCCCATGAACGTGATCCTGCGCGATCTCGACCAGACCCGTGTGCATTTCGAAGCGGCGATCCACCGGGTTGGCGAACAGGCTGCAACGCGTGCCTTTAACCGGGCTCTCAACTCCGAGGGCAACAAGGTCCGCACGCAAGTCCATCGCGCCCTGCGCAAACAGACCGGCGCAAAAGCCGCGCTGTTCAACCGCGAGACACGCACGATCCGGTCAACCTTTGCAAACCTGACCTACACGATCGAGGCGCGTGGGGATTACCTCGGTCTGTCGCATTTCAGCCCACGGCAGTTCGGCTACGGCGTCCGCGCCAAGCCCTGGGGTCGGTGGCAACGGTTCGAGAGCGCGTTCCTCGTCGGCTCCCTCGGCAACAACGCCTTTGTCCGTGAGGGCAAGGCCAGGTTTCCGATCAAGAAGATGTTCGGCCCATCCATCCCGAAGGAGATGGTCCAGGACGCAACACGCGCGGCATTCGAGGCCGCGCAGCCAAACGTACTGGCTGAAGCCACACGACAGATCGGATTGCTGGTAACGTCGAAAGTCTGATCAGCGTGAGCGCAATTTATATTTGGCGCCCAGGCAATGCCGTGGGCTCTGTCTCTTTTGTCAGTCAACGACGACCAAAGTTTTGACGAACCGCGCACCGACCGTGAAGGCCTTGAATTTTGAATACCTTTATGGGAGATTATTGGCCGAGGGAAAATGGGCCTATTGGGTCGTCGATTTTGGGACTGAGCACATGGTTGATGTCGTAATTGCGAGCTTCTTTGTAGGTTTAGGCTTGATCATCTGGGCTTTTGTTGCATTCGCAATAGAGCGTTTTGCAGGCCACGACTTGTATTACAATATTTTCGGAATGACTATCTTCGGCCTCCTTGGTTATCTCGCAAAAGCGTTAATATTGTTTTGATATCAAAATATACAAAACGCTGAATTAAGTTCACATGACGTTATTGCGATACAGCGTGACCTCTATATTTGCACCTCGACAAGACTTGCAGAGAAAAGGGCCGCCGCTGTAAACCAGACAACCTGTGATCCCTGATCCTGTTGTGGTGCGTATGATTGACCTGACTTGGTACAACAAAAGTGGTCGCGCCGCGAAGTTTTACAGCTTGGAAATTGTTCCTGGTCTTTTCGGAGATTGGTCGTTGGTCCACCATTGGGGCAACATTGATGAGCCAGGTGAAACCCGCACCGAATGGTTAAAAACAGAGACGCAAGCCAAGCAGGCACGTTTTGTCGCTCACATGGAGAAAGCCATGGCGGGCTACGAGTGAGAAGCGTTCCGGCAGGTGATTGCAGCGTTCGAAACTCTGCAATCGGGGCGCGTTGAAGCTGCATGCCAAAGTGGCGCGGCTGTCTAGCCTTCTGAACGATCACAATGACACAGGAGTTGCCCAAACCGCTTTCGAGTGACCGGGCCATATTGCATTACATGCGCGCTGGGCCGTAAGGTCATAAAATAACACCGGAAATCACAAAGGTGCCAGCGAATGAAACCCTATAGGTTCGGTGCGGTCATCTTTGTTTTCTTGGGGTTGGCGGGCTGTCAATCGTCTCTCGACTACGCTGCCAACGAGACTTCCAGATTTTGCACGATGAGCGCCCATCACGGCGAGCCAAAACAAGCGAGCTCTGTTGATGACATCCAGTTCTCCAATGTCCACCGAGCTACAGGCGGCCCGGTTTTTTCAGACTGCATTCTCGTCAAACTTACGACGCCAAGCTTGATCCAGATTATCGCCATTGATGGCTCGGACAGAGCACCTGGCCGGGCTTACGTTCTGGTCGATGGCGAGCCGGTCTCGAGTGCCGAGATCGGCGACGCGGAACTGGTTCAACTAATCGTTGATGCGCGCCCAGGACACAACGTCGTCCGTTTCGAAATTGATGGAAGGCCCATGGAATGGGACGTGTATGTCACCCAATCTGCCGGCAGCGATGCTGAAACGCGGACAGTTTCTCGAAATCCGCCTGAACCACTGCCAGAGCTGCCCTTTAGCCCAGTGCCAGAACCTGCACCGACGCCAGAACATGATCAAGGTCCGCAGAAAGAACCGGAGCTTATCCCAAGCCCGCAGCCAAGTCCTGTCCCCACGCCCAGCCGCGAGACCGACAGGGTTCTTGAAGTGATCACGATCGGCAATGGCGATCGTATCCTGATCAATCTGAATTCGGATCCCATGACCATACTTGAGATGACAACAACCGCGGATGGCGAGCGCGAAATGGTTCCGTCTACGCGATAATGCAATAGACCAGAACAAGTGATGCCGTGAGCTTGTCGTATTTCAGCCCACGGCAGTTCGGCTACGGGGTCGGCGGCAAACCCTGGGGCCGGTGGCAGCGCTTTGAGAGCGCATTCCTCGTCAGCTCGCTCGGCAACAACGCCTTTGTCCGGGAGGGCAAGGCCAGGTTCCCGATCAAGAAGATGTTCGGCCCATCCATCTCGAAGGAGTTGGTACAGGACGCCATTCGCGCGGCATTCGAGGCCGCGCAGCCAAACGTGCTGGCAGAAGCCACAAGACGGCTCCAACGCCTGCTCGAAGATCAGGTCTGACAGGGACGAAAGAACCCCAAATGCCGCACAAAGATGCCCTTTCCGACGCCGGTGCAGACGCGTGCGGCCGCTCCGGCGCCCGAACGGGCGCGGTGTCGGCCAGCCGCGGCCTCCAGCCCCCCCACCCCTTGGGTCCCTTCCGGGGGTTTGATCTCATGCGGGGCCGCCGCCTCGCGGGATTTTCGTGTTTTTTATTTTTTGAAAAATCCATTTCGCTTCGTTTCAGAGGGGGTCCGATGCAAGGATTTCAATGGCTTAGGTCTCGAATTGCCGAAATGCCCCCCGCTGGGTTCGCCAATTGAAACCGCGATCTTGTTCGGTTCAGAGGGCGTCTGGCCGAATGATTTCAATGGCTTAGGCGTCGAATTAGCGAATAGTCGGCGCTGCAAAACAGCGTGTTTTTTGCATGAAATACCCGCGTGATCAGTCGCAAGACTGGCGCAACACCACCGTAGATTGATTTACCCAACTCCGGCCCCGTTTCGGTTCGCCGGCCCAGTTTTCGCACCCGACGAGCAGGTCTCAGATGACAGCTGATGCAGAACACACCGCCCGGGCCTGGCCCGCGGCGCAGGTCGAGATGTGGCAGGTCGCCGATCTCGTGCCATATGCCCGCAATGCCCGGCAGCACCCGGCGGACCAGATCGACCAGATTGCTGCGTCCATGCAGCGGTTCGGGTTCACCATCCCGATGCTGGTGGCGGAGGATGGCACGATCATCGCAGGTCACGGACGGCTGATGGCGGCGGCACAGCTGGGCCTCGCTGAAGTGCCGGTTATGGTGGCCCGGGGCTGGACGGAGGAAGACCGACGGCTCTACACGCTGGCGGACAACCGGTTGGCCGAGATCGCCAAGTGGGACCCGGAGATGCTGCGCCTGGAGATCGAGGACATGCGGTCGGAGTTCGGGATCGAGGATTTCGGGATGATCGGGTTCAGCGCGGACGACCTGGCAGAGATGCTGCCTGACGCCTTGGTGGAGACCACAGGCGGCTTGACCGATCCGGACGATGTGCCGGACCTACCCGAAACCCCGGTGACACGGCCGGGTGATGTGTGGATCCTCGGCGCGCACCGGCTGCTCTGCGGCGACAGCACCGTGGCCACGGATGTTGAACAGGTGCTAGGAGGCGTCAAACCTCTGCTCATGTGCACCGATCCGCCCTACGGGGTGGCGTATGATCCCGGTTGGCGGAACCAGGCGGGTGCTGCCAAGACCAAGCGGACGGGCAAGGTGCTGAATGACGACCGGGCCGATTGGCGCGAGGCCTGGGCGCTCTTTCCCGGGGATGTGGCCTATGTCTGGCACGGCGCCTTGCACTCTGCGACCGTGGCCGAGAGCCTTGAGGCCTGCGGGTTTGCGATCCGCTCCCAGATCATCTGGGCCAAGGAGCGGCTTGTTCTGAGCCGCGGCGATTACCACTGGCAGCACGAGCCGTGCTGGTACGCGGTCCGCACCTCCGGCAAGGGCCATTGGGCGGGGGATCGCAAGCAGACCACCCTGTGGCACATCTCCAGCAAGGATCAGGATGCCAGCACCATCCACGGCACGCAGAAGCCGGTGGCCTGCATGCGTCGGCCCATCGAGAACAACTCGAGCCCGGGCCAGGCCGTCTACGAGCCCTTCATGGGATCAGGCACCACGCTGATTGCCGCGGAAATGACCGGACGGGTGTGTTACGGCATCGAGTTGAACCCGGCCTATGTCGATGTTGCCGTCACACGCTGGCAGGACTTCACCGGAGAGGTCGCCGTGTTGGAAAGCACCGGACAGGCGTTCAGGGCAAGGTCTGGCGCGAAGGGCGCTACCGAGGACGACACGGACAGCGAAGCCGATGGCAACCCCGGGTAAGATCATGACAAGGATGCCGGCGAGAAAGCCATCTTCTGACCCCGATTATCGTGGATAACAGCAGCGAAACGATCAATTCTGTGTGCCGAAACAGCCTTTGACGGCATCCCCTCCTCCGCGTCTGCCCGGCCCCTCCGGGCTTGCGGCAGTAGCAGCGGCGCGATCTGCGCGGCGCGACGCAACAGCGAGGAGGTAAGCATGCTTGGTATCACTGATACAAATCTCAGCCTGCACATCATTGAATTCCCGTCCGGTCGCTTTGGCTATGTCGGGTTCGTTCCCACAGACATCTGCGAACAGGTGCCCGCCGACCGCGCTGCCATCCTGGGGCAGAGGGCATTCCGCGACCCTGAAACCAACGACCCCATGATGTGGAAAGCCCCCAGCTTCGAGACAGTGGAGGCGGCCATCGCCCATGCGAAAGACCGCGGACACAGCCCGATTTGGAAAAACGAAGCGCAGTGAGACACGCCCATGACGCATGCAAATCGCATTCAAACAGTTGGAAAGACGGACATGACCATGACCCCCAAGCATCCGCACATCACCGTTCCGCTCACCGGTGAGGATGGCAACGCCTTTGCCATCCTTGGGCGCTGCCGCAAAGCGGCCCGCGAGGCCGGTCTCCGTGAAAGCGAGATCACCGCCTTTGTCACCGAGGCCACATCCGGCGATTATGACCAGCTGCTGCAAACCGCCATGCGCTGGTTCGATGTGCTCTGATTGAACAATCGCCCGCGCAAAACAGCAATCATATGAGGCCGAATTCTCTACACTATCGGGTTCTACAGAGCGAACATGATGGTCCTTCGCCGGAAACGGCTCTCAAACCTAGAGGACCTGACATGACCCTCACAACTGAAGCCCTCGCCCCGATTGCCTCGCAGATGCGCATGCCGCCCGAGGCGCTCATCGTTTTGCCCACCGCCGTCGAGGTCTTCGCCAAGAAGGCGAATATGCCGATCACGGAGATGCTCGCCGAACTCACGGTGAACACGCCCCTGCGGGACTACCTCGCAGAGATCTGCATCAAGACCCACACGGCCGCCTGACCCGCGGCGCGCGCCAACAGCCCGGAGCCTCCGGGCTCGCGGCGGTAGAAGGCCCGCGATGCACGCGGCTGTCAGAAACAGGAGACACCGTCATGGAAGTCACCATCCGCTTTGCAGACCCGCGCACCGCCACGGACAGCGTCGACCGCGCTCTTGGCTGCATCCTTCTCGAAACCGAGGCCAAAACCGCAAAACACCTGCTGGGCGGGTTCTACTTCGACACCAACCGGACACCGCAGGACATCTTTGACGCCTTTGAGGCCGACGGGTTCGAGAAACAGGACTTCAAGAGCATCGAGTTCTCCTGGTCCTGATCGCGCAGCCTACCCCCCTGCCCGGCTGGTCCGGGCTTGGGTCCGTAGAAGGCACGCCATCCTGCGCGCCATGAACACAGGGAGACGCCCATTTGACCAACCGCACCATTCTGCCCAGCCAGAACACCGCCTACGGCTTTTACGGCACCGTCACGACCTGCCCGCTGCGCGACTGCACCAGCGCTACCTTCTGGACATTGGCCAGCACCCTCATTGCCGAGGCGGTCAATGCCCAAGGCGAAGTCGAGATGATCGGCATCCGCGACTTCCTCGACAGCAAGATGGGACGTCACTTCGCCGACGAGGTCATCGACGCCCTGCGCTCTGGCGAGACCAACACCAAGGCCGCCCTCGAGGCCACGATCGACAAATGGCAGCGCCGGGGCATCTCCGCCCAGACCGAGGCCAGCCACGGCATCCCCGAAGGCCTGCCCCATCTCGATGGCTGGGTCACCCATTACGCCATTCTGGCAGAAACCGACGTCTGACACGCACGTTTCACTTATCACGAACGGCAGCCCCCCATTCGGGGCTGCCGCTTTGTTGTGTACGCGCTACCTTCTGGAGGGAATGTCCCATGTCCACTCCCCGCCCCCGCGGCCAGACCATCACCGTCTCCCAAGCGGCGGCCTTGCTGGGGCGCTCCGACCGCTGGGTGCAGGGCTTGGTGAAGGCGGGCTATATCGAGCGCGCCAATCGCGGCGAATACACATTGGTGGCCGTCATCCGCGGTGCCTTGGCCTATTACGAAGACCAGATCACCAAGAACAACAAGGCCGCAGCCGCCACACGCGCCTCGGAGGCGCGCACCCGCGAGATCGAGTTGCGCATTCAGGAACGCAGTCGCGAGTTGATCGCCATGGAGGATGCCCGAGCGGTCATTGGCGAAATGGCCGCCCTTGTCCGCGCCGAACTTGCGGGATTGGCAGCGCGCTACACGCGCGACATGGAGGCGCGACGGGTGCTTGAAGAGGTGATTGATGGTTCCCTCCAGCGCATTGCCGGCGGCGCGGACAAAGCGGGCGCAGCTCTGGGCGCTGGTCGCGGCGATCTGGAGGCCGAGCGAGAAGCGTGACCCTGCGGCCTGGGCGGCAGCCCACCGGGTGTATCCCGAGACGGCGGGTATTCCCGGACCGCGGGACCCAGGGCTGACACCCTACATGATTCCGTGGTCCTCGGCGGTGCATCGCGGTGGCTACCGCCGGGTGGTGGCGGTGACCTCGGCGCAGTCGGGCAAGACCGACAGCATGCTGGACATCATCGGGGCGCGGCTCGATCAGAAGCCAGCACCGATCTTGTATGTCGGGCCGACAAAAGAGTTTCTGACCGACCAGTTCGAGCCACGGCTGATGGCGCTGCTGGACGAGGCGGAGACGCTGGCGGGCAAGGTGGTGCGCGGCCGGCGGATGAAGAAAACGCTGAAGCATGTCGCCGGTGTGCGGCTGCGCCTTGCGCATGCGGGCTCGTCCACGGCGCTGAAGTCGGACCCGGCGGCGCTGGCGCTGATCGATGAATACGACGAGATGATGGCCAATGTGAAAGGCCAAGGGGATGTGCTGGGTCTGGTGGAGGCGCGCGGCGAGACCTACGCGGATTTTGTCACCGCGATCACCAGCACCCCGGCGCGAGGCCTTGTGGAGATCGAACCGGATGATGCCAGCGGTCTGGAGTTCTGGGCGCGGTCCAGCCCGGAGGACCTGGAAAGCCCGATCTGGAGGCTCTGGCAGGAGGGCACGCGGCACCATTGGGCCTGGCCCTGCCGGTCCTGCGAGGACTACTTCATCCCGCGCTTCAAGCTGCTGCGCTGGCCGAAGACGGCCAGCCCCGCGCAGGCCAAGCAGGCCGCAACGCTGGAATGCCCGCGCTGCGGCGCGCAGCATGTGGAGACCGATAAGGTCTGGATGAATGCCCGGGGCGCGATGGTCGCACCCGGTCAGCAGGTGGCGCTCAAGGATGACGTGGCGCATGTCACGGGCGCGCCGGCAGACAGCGCCACGCTGTCGATGTGGACCTCCGGGCTCTGCTCGCCCTTCGTGACCTGGGGCCAGCGGGCGGAGACCTATCTCACGGCGCTGCAGTCCGGGGATCATGGCCGCATCCAGACGGCGATGAATGCAGGCTTTGGCGAATGCCATGCCATGACCGCCTCGGGGGATGTGCCGGACTGGCAGGAAATCCTGGAGCGGCGCCAGCCCTACCGGCCCGGGGATGTGCCCGCGGGTGGGCTGCGGCTGGTGATGGGTGTGGATGTGCAGAAGTTCAGCCTCGTCTATGTGATCCGGGCCTTTGGCGCGCGGGGAACATCCTGGTTGATCGACAATGGTCAGCTCTACGGTCCGACAGAGGACGATGACGTCTGGTCGGCCCTGGCCGATCTGATGCTGACACAGGTGGGTGGGCTGCAGATCGAGAAGGTGTTCATCGACTCAGGCTTCCGGCCGGACAAGCCGGAGCTGGGCAACGAGCACAAGGTCTACGAGTTCTGCCGCCGCTACAGCTGGCTCTGTTCGCCCACCAAGGGGCGGGATCAGCAGAGCCCGCCCTACCGGGTCTCGAAGATCGAGGTGAAGCCGGACGGGAAAAAGGCGCTCTATTCGATCGATCTGGTGACGCTGTCGACCGACTTCTTCAAGTCGCTGGTGATGTCGCGCATCCGCACGCCGGCGGATCAGCCGGGGGCGTTTCATGTGCATGAGGCGATCACGGAAGAGTATTGCAAGCAGCTGACCTCGGAGGCCCGGGTGGTGATCGATGGCAAGCCGGTCTGGGTGAAACGCTCGCGGCACAACCACTATCTCGACTGCGAGGCGCTCTGTGCCGCGATCGGCTACACGATGAATGTGCAGCGCATTCCGGAAGGCGTTGAACGGGCCCCGAAGCGCGAGGCGGCGGTGCCCGGGGGACATGATGGAACGCAGGGTGATGGCGAGGATCCCGAAGCGCCGCCGCCAACATCGCGTGGTACCGCAGTCCGCGGAGGCGGCGGCGCGCTGCGGGCGCGATTTGCGCGCCACGGCAGCAGGCTGAACAAATAGCTGCGAAGACGGAACAGGGAAGGTGCTATGAGGATCGTGCAGCGCGGCGGATCACCGCGCGTGGTGGCAGCGCCCCGAGTGGTGGCAATGACCATTGAGAAAATGGCGTGGGGGCGCTGCCGGTGCCCGTGTCGATGCGCGCGCCTCGAACACACCGACAAAGGCGAGTGCAGGCGTGTTCCGTCACGAGTCTCGCACTACGCTAGAACGTAAAGCCCAGACGCGGCGCAAACCGCAAGAACGATGAATATTGTTTTAGGTATCTGATGCGCCGCCACCGACCCCCCGGTTACTCAGGAAAGTGGAGGTGACGGCGCGCGGCTGGCGCGGAGCAGGCACGCTCAAGCCGAAGCGCGCCCTATAAGGTCAATTGCACATGTTTCAAAGGTTCAAATCTCTCCTTGCAGAGGCGATACCGCTTGCCCGGCCACAAGGGCCCACCTCTCGGCCCCGCCCCTCGGGCAAATACATGCGCGGCGGTCGGGGTGTGACCTTTGCGGGGTGGAAGCCTGCACTTCGGGAGGCGCAGGACGATATTGGCGAGGCTTGGGATGATGCGGCGGCACGGGTCAAGGATCTGCTGCACAACAGTGGCTGGCTGGCCGGCGCCATGGAACAATGTGTGGCCAATACCGTGGGCACGGGGCTGCAGCTGAAGGCCTTGCCGGAGAATGAGACCTTTGGCATGACGCCTGCGGAGGCGTCCGATTGGGCCAAGACGGTGGAGCGGCGGTTCGAGCTCTGGTCCCGGAGTGCCCAGGAGTGCGACATTCAGGGCCTGCGCACGTTTGGCCAGATGCAGGCGGCGGCGTTTCGGTCCTGGTTGGTGACCGGCGAAATCCTCGCGGAGCTGCCCTGGCGCAAACGCCCGTGGAACCGCTACGGCACGAAAGTACGCCTGTTGCCGCCACAGCGGCTGTCGCGCAAGACCGAAAGCCTACGACGGCTGATCAACGGGGTCTATACGGATGCCGACGGCATGCCGGTGGGGTACCGGGCGATCCGCAAGGACCTGTTTCGTCATGATGTGGAATATGACGTGCGGGCGCGGGACCGGGCGGGACGCCCGCGGGTGATCCATGTCTTCGAGGGTGCGCCGGGCACGCATCGGGGCATCTCGCCGCTTGTTCCGGCGCTGCAGGTGGCGCGGCAGTTCGACCAGTTGGCGGATGCCACGCTGATGGCGGCGATCGTGCAGACGCTCTTTGCGGTGACGATCACCTCGGACGAGCCGACCGAGCAGGTGCTGGCGGGGCTGCTGACCCCGCAGGAGCAGGCGCAGATGCTGGCGCAGGGTGTGTCGCCGATGGAGGCGTATATCGAGATGGTGGCGGGGTATTATGACGACAGCACGCTGGATGTCGGGATCAATGGCCGGCTGGCGCATCTGTTCCCGGGTCAGGAGCTGACCTTCCACACGGCCAACCAGCCGTCTTCGGAATACGCGGCCTTCTCGATGCATCTGCTGCGGGAACTCGCGCGGTGCCTTGGGCTGACCTATGAAAGCGCCACGGGCGACAATGTGGGGGCGACTTATTCCTCGCTGCAGGCGGCGACGACGGAGATTTTCGCGATCACGAAGGCGCGACGCCGGACCATCATGGCGCCGTTCTGCCAGCCGATCTACGAGGCCTGGCTCGAGGAAGAGATCGAAGCGGGCGGTGTGCCGTTTCCGGGAGGGATTGCCGGGTTCATGGCCAACCGCACGGCGGCGTGTCGCGCGGAGTGGCGCGGCGATCCGCGACCGCAGGCGGATGATCTGAAGAAAGCCAAGGCGCATGAGGTCTGGAAGCGGCTCGGCGTGATGTCGGATGCGATGATCTGCACCGATCTTGGGGCCGATGTGGACGATGTCTACCAGCAGCTGGCGCAGGAACGGGCCTTGCGGGCCGAATACGGCCTGCCAGAGCCACAGATGATGGGAGCGCAGGGCGGTGGTCCCACAGGCGGTGACGGCGATGAGGCTGGTGACGACGATGACCAAGACGCTGACCCCGCCAACGCGGATGCGGAGGCTGAGACATGACGATCCACATTGATGAGGCTGACCCCTGCGCGGCGGCGGCCAGCTTGCGGCAGGTCTATGTCCGGCTTGTTGCGGGCGAAGGCGCCATGGAGGTGCGGTTCCGGGCGGGATCAAACGGGGTGGAACGCTCGGTGCGGTATCACAGCGCGCATCCCGACCGGCTCCTGGGGGTCATTCGGGGCTTTGAAGAGCAGTGTGCCAAGCTGCAGGGCCACGGCCCGCGCCGATTTGCACTTTCTGCAGGAGGGATGAGATGACCGAACCACCGGACATCCTTCAAAGCCTGGCAGCACCGTCGCTTGCCCAGATCGCGAGCCGGGTGCTGAACCGGCCGCTGCTGCTGCATCCGGACAAGGTCGATCTGATCCTGCATGTGCTGCAGGGGCGGATCGGCATCGCGCCATTGGCGGCGCCAGACCCACAGTCGAACCGCTTCGTCGGCACATACCGCCGCGACAATGGCAGCGTTGGGTCCATGCGCTTGGAAAACGGCGTGGCGATCCTGCCGATCGTCGGCAGTCTGGTGAACCGCGGCGCCTGGATCGGGGCCAGTTCGGGGCTCGTGTCTTACGAGGGCATTGCGGCGCAGCTGAGGGAAGCACGAGCTGATCCGGAAGTTCGGGCGATCCTGCTCGACATCGACAGCCCCGGGGGTGAGGCGACGGGCATGTTCGCGACAGCCAGACTGGTGAGCGCGATCAACCAGACCAAACCGGTCTTGGCCTTCGTCAATGATGTCGCGGCTTCTGCCGCCTATGGCATTGCCAGCGCGGCCAGTGAGATCGTCGTCTCGCCGACCTCGATGGTCGGATCGATCGGCGTGGTGCTGACCCATTTCGATCGCTCGGGGGAACTTGAGGACCGCGGCGTCAAGCCAACGCTCATTCACGCGGGTGCCCACAAGGTGGACGGCCATCCGTTCGGACCGCTCTCGGACGCCGTGCGCGCCGACCTGCAGGCCGAGGTGATGAAGATCTACGACCAGTTCGTCGGTCTCGTGGCCGAAGGGCGGTCCGGCCCCATTACTGAGCAAGCGATCCGAGCCACAGAAGCCCGCACCTATCTCGGCACCGATGCCATTGCCCAAGGCCTCGCCGACCGTGTGGCGAGCCTCGACGAGGTGATCGCCACCTTTGCGCAACCGCCCTCCGGGGCAAGCCCCCAGAGAAAGGGAGGACCCATGACCAAGACTTCACAAAACACAGCGCCAAGCAGTGGAACGCCCGTGTCCGCCAGCTTCGCCGGCGCAGAACAGGCTGCCAGTGCCATCAGTCCCGCTGATCTGCAATCTGCCGTGGATACGGCGCGGACCGAAGCCCATGCCGCTGGAGTTGCCGTCGGCAAAGCCGACGCAACGGCGCGCATTGCCGCGATCCTTACGTCACCTGAGGCCGAAGGCCGAGAGGCGCAAGCCCGCGTTCTTGCGCTCGAGACCGAGATGAGCGTCGCGGATGCGGCGAAGGTCCTCGCGGCGTCACCCAAAGCATCGGTACCTACAACGATTGCCGAAAGGGCGGCACAGGAAGCCGAGCTCGGGGCGGAAACCCCGGCAGAGTTCCACAATCGCGCCGAACGCAGCATCGCCGGCTGGGCCAAAGCCGTCACCAATGCCAATGCCCGGTTCGGCTGAATAGGAGATCAATACCATGACAGTTCTGACTGAAGGCCGGCATCCCGGCGAATTCCTGATGGCGGAGGCCAATGGCCAGCGCTCCCGGGACAGCATCACCATCGCCAGTGGCGCGGGCGTCATCGCTCCCGGCACGGTGCTGGGTAAAATCACGGCAAGCGGCAAATACCTCGCCAGCGCTGCTGGAGCCACCGATGGCAGCCAGACCGCAGTGGCCATTGCGCTCTATGGCTGTGATGCCACCACGCGTAATGTTGCGATTGCCGCCATCACCCGGGATGCTGAAGTGAACGGCAAGATCCTGACCTGGCATCCCGACCGTGATCAGGCCGCCGAAAAGGCCGCAGCCCAAGCTGATCTGGCCGCTGTCGGCATCATCGTGCGGTAACCGCCGCACCGCCCTTCCACCAGACTGAACACCGATCCCCTGCATCCTCGGGAAGCAGGCTGATCTATCGTGCCCAATCCCCGCGCTCTGACAGCAGCGGGCCGTTCCCGCGTGCCAAATCCCCCGGCGCGCCGACGCAGTAAAGGACCCCCCATGTCGATCCTCAACATCTTCAGTCAGGACGCCTTCAGCGTCATGCGCCTCACGGACGCGCTTCGTGAGATCAAGTACACCCCGTCCCGCATCGGACAGATGGGGCTGTTTCAGACCACCAGCATCGACACGCTGGATATCGCCATCGAGAAGGACAAGGAACAGAACCGCATGCTGGTGTCCGCCAGCCCAAGGGGCGGTCCCGGCCAGACCTTCGACAAATCAAAGCGCGCCATGCGCATGCTCAAGGTGCCCCACTTCCAGGTGGACGATGCCATCTATGCCGACGAGGTCCAGCAGGTGCGCGCCTTTGGTCAGGAAGTCGCCGTCGAGCGGCTGCAGCAGAAGATCGCCGACCGCGCCGCAGAGGCCAGCCAGTTCTTCGCGCTGACCGAGGAATACCACCGGCTCAACATCCTCAAGACCGGTCAGCTGCTCGACGCGGATGGCTCCGTCCTTTTTGACTACTTCACCGAATTCGGCGAAAGCCAGCAGGCGGTGGTGGACTTCGACCTCGACAATGCCAGTGCCACCGACGGCGCGCTGCGCAAGAGATGCGCCGGGGTCATCCGCCAGATGGCCGCCATTCTGGACGGTCTGCCCTATACCGGCATCATGGCCCTGTGCGGGGATGCCTTCTTTGATGACCTGATCGCCCACCCGGAAGTGCGCGAGACCTACAAGGGCTATGCCGACGCGGCGAGCTTGCGCAACGCGTATATCAATTCGGGGTCGTCCGGCATCTACGGCGCCTTCGAGTTCGGCGGCATCACCTGGATGAACTATCGCGGCGGTCAGAATGTCGGCATCGAGACCGACAAGTGCCACCTCGTACCCATGGGCGTCCCCGGCCTTTTCCGCACGGTCTATGCCCCGGCCGATTACATCGAGACCGTGAACACCCCGGGTCAGCGCCTCTACGGCAAGCAATGGGAGATGCAGAACGGCAAGGGTGTGAACCTCGAGTTCCAGATGAACGCGCTGCAATACTGCACCCGCCCGCGCGTGTTGATCCCGGGCAAGCGGACGTGATGTCAGATAGTTCTGACACTTGCTGCACGACGGCAACATGATGCCACGTCAAGGTTATTCATCCTTGACACCTAAAGGTTACAAACAGACGCTTTTGATTGTGCGGCTGCCGCGCTGACAAAATACAGCGCCAAATCAACGCGTTATGAATCGCCTGTTTTTTAGGCATTTTGATGAAAGACCCCAGATAACGGGGCCTTAGCCTGTCCTATACCGCTGGCTCCACAGGTTTATCCACAGATTCTGTGAGCGCAATAACGCTTGCCTTACACCGCGATGCGGTGCCGGGCGGCGACTCGGGATGCGGTTTGGGATGGGAAGACGGAAAGGACCGAGAATGACTCTCTTCAACGATCTGGACGCGCAGGTCTCCGGTGCGATTGACGCGGCCTTTGGGGAGGTCGCTGTCCTGAGACCGCGCGCATCACTGCCCTATGTCGCGCGCGCAGAGGATCCGTCCCGCCAGGTTGCCACCGTGACGGGTGTGTTCTCGGCGGGGCCTGCAGAGGCCCCTCTCAAGGGCGGTTCTGCGGGGGCTGCGTTTTCCGGCGGCACGCGCATCGTGTCGCAGAGTGCCGCGTTCTGGCTTTCAGCAGAGACGGTTCGGTCACTCGTGGACCGACCCCAAAAGGGTGATGCGCTGACGCTGACCGGGCGCGAGGGTGCACCGGTCTATGCACTCTCCCAGGTCCACCCGTCGGACATGGGGGACCTGACCCTGATCCTGGTTCTGGAGGACGAGACGCCATGAGCCTGACGCGACTGGCCATGCGCCTTGCGGCGGCGCGCGCAGTGCGGGACAGGACACTAGCAGGCGCGCGGGTGTTCGACAGCGCGGTGGACCCGATTGACCAGACGATCGCCGAGCAGCGCCAGCCGCTGCTGGTGCTGACCACGGATGAGCATGCGCTAGAGGTGAGCGGGCGCGATCTCGGCAGCGGCACGCATCGCTGTGATCTGGTGATCGAGCTTGCCATTGCCTCGCGCGTCGAGGTGCCGGCCGAGGACGGAGACGGCGGAGCTATTACCATCGCCATTCCCCATACTGACGAGGGGATGGAGCTAACGCTGGATATCATGGAGCACCAGGTCGTCTCGGCACTGACGCGGGATGACGGGGCGTGGTCCAGAGCGTGGATGATGCTGGTGCCGCGGATCACACGGCAGGTGTCGCGACGCGGGGCCTCCGCTGAGAACGGTGTGCGCTTTGCAGCGCGTCAGCTTGTGCTGACATGCGATCTGATCGACGCTCCCGTCCCCGGGGCTGCACTCCCTGCGGCCGGGGCATGGTCGAAGGTGCTGACGCTCATGGAAGCAGACGTGGCGATGGCCGGCATCGCATCGCTGATCCGTGCAGAGATCGAGGGCACGCTTGTCCCCGAGTGGCGTCGCGCGGCGCATGCATTGGGTGTCCCGCTCGAGGTCTCGGACGGCCTCGGGCTTGGCGCGGGTGACGTGCTTTTGGTGGACCCGGTGGAGTTTATTATCGGGGCAATCAGCACCGGCGCCGGCGTGGTCACCGTGACCGAGGACGCGCCCTGATGGCGGTGCGCGAATTGGTCGAGCTGGTCTCCCGCGTGGCCGAGCTGGAGCGGCGGTTTGCCGGTGTCCTGCGCCACGGCACGGTGGCGGAGGTGGATCCCGAGCGCCAGCGCGTCCGGCTGGACCTCGGCCCGGCCCATGGGGCTGAGGGGCGGTTCCTGTCGCCTTGGGTGCCCTATGCGCAATTCTCGGGGGCGCTGCGCGTGCACACGCCCCCCACGGTGGGCCAACAGCTCACGGCAATGTCCCCCAGCGGGGATTTCCAGCAGGCGGTGGCGCTGCCGCTGACCCATCACAGCGGCAATCCGAGCCCGTCCACGGCGGGCGACCAGAATGTCGTGACCTATGGCAATGTCCGCATGACGCTGGCGGATGATCTGGTGCGGGTCGATGTGGGCAGCACGCGGTTCGAGCTGAGCTCGGCGAAGGTCACGCTCTCCACGGGCGGCAGCAGCATCGAGATGACAGATGCGGGCGTGAAGATCACAGGCGCGCGCATCGATCTCAACTGACGGAGGCGCAGATGCCAGCAGTGGCGCGGATCGGGGACCCGTTTGCAACGGGCCATCCTTGTGACGGGGCGAGCACGATTGCGGGCGGGAGTGGAAACGTCTTTGCCAACGGCATCCGCGTCTCGCGCCGCGGTGATCCATCGGCGTCACACACGCGCCTCGTCGGGAAGCTGTGCCTCCCGCACACGGTCCCGATCACCGGCGGCAGTGCCACCGTGTTCGTCAACGGAGTTTCAATTGCCCGCGTCGGTGACACCATCGACGCAGGCGCCATCACCGGCGGATCGCCGGACGTGTTTGCAGGTGGATGACAGCTCACGGGGACTGGGTTGGTAGCCACAAGCGAAAAACGACAACGAGACATCAAACCAGAAAGGAACAAAACTCACATGCCACGCTACGCAATCACCGAGACAGCCGGGCGTTTCGTCGCCGGGACCAACAATACCGGCGTCGGAACGGTGCTGACACTCACCGAGAAACAGGCCGAGCACGAGGTTCGGCTCGGCACGCTACGGCCACTGGACGGCGCGAAACGCGAGCCCAAGGAGGTGACCGAGCAATCGTCCGCGCCGCCGACCGACGGCGAGCCCGACAAGGACCCGCAGCAAACCGTCCCTAAGGACGCGAAGAAGTAACTGGACGCCGACCAATGGACCCGACCTACAACACCCCTTC